>NZ_CP149787.1:2558749-3838124 GCF_037914945.1 Haloterrigena sp. KLK7 | reverse complement strand
GAACGTCGCTCATTTTTCGAAACAGAAAATATTATCAGCCTGTATTCGAAACGGGAGGACGATGAGTGCTTCAGAATCGCTTCGACAGGAGCCCGAGGAGCGGGGAACGTGGGACGACGTCAGAGAGCTTCCGCCGAGCGCCAAACTCGTCGCGAAGGTCCTCGAGTACAACGACACGATGACCCAACAGCAGATCGCCGACGAGACGCTGCTGCCCTCCCGAACCGTGCGGTACGCCCTGAACCGCCTCGAGGAGGAGAACGTCATCGACTCCCGGTTCTCGTTTTCCGACGCCCGCAAGCGACTATACAGCCTCGAGATCGAATCCTAAGTCGGAATCGGATCTCCTTACTGCTCGACTGATCGGCGCGTCGCGGTTCGGTGCTTCGCTTTCGATTCCTGCGTCTCCGCTGGCGACGAGCGTGTCGGCCGACGTCTGACAGCCCTGCGTGTTCGTCCGGGCTGGAACGGTTACGTTCGGAGTAGCTATCTGCAGTGGCACACGCCCACGATGCAGAAGTGAGTGGGTCGAAGTGAACGGGAGTAGCTTCGGTGAAACGTAGCGTCCTGCTGATCCTGGCAACCGGGGATCGCCACGCCCTCCCCAACCGATTCGTTCGGTCGCCTTGCTCCCTCACTCATCCCTCGCACGGTGTTATCGTCCGCCCTCACTCCCGTTCGGTCGGACGAAAGCGCGCGCCACCGCGCCGCTGAACTACTCCGTCCCCGGTGAATCACACACCTCCCTCCTCCTCTGTCTCCCCGGGCGAACTGTCGGCTTCACTTTCAGTTCGGTCGCGGAACCCCTTTAGGGAGGGCCTGCCAACGACTGTGCAATGACGCGGGTTATCCATACGGGCGATACCCACATCGGGTATCAGCAATACAACTCCCCCCAGCGACGCGAGGACTTCCTCGAGGCCTTCCGCTCGGTCGTCGAGGACGCGGTCGCCGACGACGTCGACGCCGTGGTCCACGCCGGGGACCTCTTTCACGACCGCCGTCCCGGACTGGTCGATCTGCAGGGCACCGTTGAAATTCTCAGAACGCTCGCCGACGCCGACATCCCCTTTCTCGCCGTCGTCGGCAACCACGAGTCGAAGCGCGACGCCCAGTGGCTCGATCTCTTCGCGGATCTCGGACTGGCGACGCGACTCGGCGCCGACCCCGTGGTCGTCGACGACGTCGCCCTCTACGGCCTCGATTTCGTGCCCCGATCGCGCCGCGACGACCTCGAGTACGCGTTCGAACCGGTTCCCGACGACGCCGAGCACGCGACGCTCGTGACCCACGGCCTCTTCGAGCCCTTCGCCCACGCCGACTGGGACACCGAGGAAGTGCTCGAGGCGTCCACGGTCGACTTCGACGCTGTACTGCTCGGGGACAACCACAAACCCGATACCGCGGAGGTGCTGGACACCTGGGTCACCTACTGCGGGTCGACCGAGCGCGCGAGCGCCAGCGAACGCGAGGATCGCGGCTACAACCTGGTGGACTTCCCCGACGGCGAGGACGGGAGCGTCGCGATCAGCCGCCGCGGCCTCACCGACACCCGCGAGTTCGTCTTCGTCGACGTCGACCTCGAGGCCGGCGAGGGCGTCGACCGCGTTCAGGAGCGAGTCCGCCAGCACGACCTCGAGGACGCGGTCGTCATCGTCACCGTCGAGGGCGAGGGGAAACCGATCACCCCCGCGACGGTCGAGGAGGCCGCCATTGACCGCGGCGCGCTGGTCGCTCGAGTGAACGACCGCCGCGAACTCCCCGACGAGGACGAGGAGGTCTCGGTCAGCTTCGCCGACCCCGACGCCGCCGTCCGCGAGCGAGTGCGCGAACTCGGACTCAGCGACGCCGCCCGGAGCATCGACGAGACCGTCCGCGACGACGATCTGGTCGACTCGAACGTCCGCGAGACCGTCGAGCGCCGCGTCCGCGACTTACTCGAGGACGACGAATCGGCGTTCGATCCCGCGCCCGAACGCGCCCCCGAGGACGAGGACGTGACGACCGTCGCGGACGAACTGGCCGGCGACGATGCGGACGGAGATTCCTCGGCGGCCGCCGATGCCGAATCGGTGGCCACGAACGGCGGCGAAACCGAGGCCGCGAACGGCGGTGCCACAGCGACGGCCGACGACGAACCCGACGCCGCCGACGCCGAATCCGCGCCCGCGGAGGAGGACTCGAGCGAGGAACCGACGGACGACCCGGCCGACGCCGACACCGCCTCGCTGGGTGATTTCGCGTGAGGGTCGACCGCGTCCGCCTGCTGAACTTCAAGTGCTACGGCGAGGCCGACCTCGGCTTAGATCGGGGCGTCACCGTCGTCCACGGCGTCAACGGCAGCGGGAAGTCGACGCTGCTCGAGGCGGTCTTCTTCGCGCTCTACGGCTCGAAGGCCCTCGACGATCGCACCTTAGACGACGTGATCACGACCGGCGAGGAGGAGGCCGAAGTCGAACTCTGGTTCACCCACGACGGTCGCGAGTACCACGTCGAACGGCGACTCAAACTCCGCGGCGATCGGGCGACCACGACGAAGTGCGTCCTCGAGACGCCCACCGAGACGTTCGAGGGAGCCCGCGACGTCCGCCGCGAGGTGACCGAACTCCTGCGGATGGACGCCGAGGCGTTCGTCAACTGCGCGTACGTCCGTCAGGGCGAGGTCAACAAGCTCATTCACGCCTCGCCGAGCGACCGCCAGGACATGATCGACGACCTCCTCCAGCTGGGCGCGCTCGAGGAGTACCGCGAGCGGGCCAGCGACGCCCGACTGGGCGTCAAGACGGTGCTCGACGGCCAGCGGGAAGTCCTCGAGGATCTCCACAAACAGGTCGAGGGGAAGGAAGCGAAGGACCTCCACGAGCGGCTCAACGGGCTCGAGTCGCGCCGGGCCGACGTCGACGAGGAGATCGACCACTACGAGACCCAGCGCGAGCAGGCCAGAGAAACCCTCGAAACGGCCGCGGACGTCCTCGAGCGCCACGAGGAGACCCGCGAGGAGATCGAACGGCTCGACGAGGAGATCGACGACCTGCGATCGAAGATTTCCGAGACCGAACGCAAGCGCGAGGACGCGAAGGACGAGATTCGGGACCTCGAGTCCCGACGGGAGACCCTCGCCGACGAACGCGATGAGTTGCTGACCGAGGTCGACCTCGAGGGTGCCGAGAACGGAGCCGACGACGGCGCGGTCGAAGAGCGCATCGCGGAGCTCGAGGCCCGCGACGAGGAGCTCCGGGACGAACTCGAGGACGTCCGCGTCGCGATCACGGAGACCAACGGCGAGATCGAGCGACTCCGCGAGGAGGCCGACGACCTCGAGGAGCAGGCCGAGCGGGCCCGCGCGGACGCCGACGACCTCGAGTCGAAACTCGAGGCCGACGAGTCGGCCATCGAGGACCGCGAGGCGAAGCTGGAGGAACTCGACGAACAGATCGAATCCGCGCGCGAGGCGTTCGCGGACGCGCCGGTCGACTTCGGCGACGCGGCCGCCCACCTCGAGACCCTCGAGAGCGAGCGCGACGAGCTGAGCGACGAGATCGGCGACGTCACCGCCGACATCAGGACCGTCGAGAACGCCATCGAGGAAGGGGAACGACTGCTCGAGGAGGGGAAGTGCCCGGAGTGTGGCCAGCCGGTCGAGGACTCGCCGCACGTCGACGTCCTCGAGGAGAAACGGGAGGAACGCGACGAACTCGAGGACCGCCGCGCGGACCTCGAGGACGAGCGCGACGACCTCGACGACCGGATCGAACGCGCCGAGGCTCTCCGCGAGGCCGAGCGCCGCGTCGACCGCCTCGAGGAGAACCGCGAGAACATCGAGCAGCTGCTCGCGGAGAAGCGCGAGACCCTCGAAGAGCGGCGGGAGCAGCGCGATCGGCTCCGCGAGGAGGCCGCGGAGTACGAGGACGAGGCCGCCGACAAACGCGAGGAAGCCGACGCGCTCGAGGAGGAGGTGGCCGGGCACCGCGGCGAACTCGGCGAGATCAATACCGAACGCGGCGAGATCAAGGAGACGCTCGAGTCGCTGCGCCGCATCGCCGAGATCGACGAGGAACGGGCGGAGCTCGCCGCCGAGATCGAGAACCGCCGCGAACGCCGCCGCGACTGGGAGACGATGAACGACGAGCGCCGCGAGACGCTCTCGAGCAAACGCGAGCGCAAGCGCGACCTCGAGTCTGAGTTCGACGAGGACCGCATCGAGACCGCCCGGAACGACAAGCAAAACGCCGCGGAGTACATCGAGAAGGTCGACGACAAACTCGCGGAACTCGAGGAGCGACGCACCGAACTCCAGAACGCCATCGGCGCCGCCGAACGGGAACTCGAGGAGCTCGAGGAGCTCCGGGACCGACTCGAGGCCGTCGAGGAGCGCTGCGAGCGCCTCGAGTCGCTGTACGACGAGGCCGAGACGCTGCAGGCGACCTACGCGGACCTGCGGGCGGAACTGCGCCAGCGCAACGTCGAGACCCTCGAACGGCTGCTCAACGAGACGTTCGATCTCGTCTACCAGAACGACTCCTACGCGGGGATCGACCTCGACGGCGAGTACCGGCTGACGGTCTACCAGAAGGACGGCGAGGCCTTGGAGCCCGAACAGCTTTCCGGCGGCGAGCGCGCGCTGTTCAATCTCAGCCTGCGGTGTGCGATCTACCGGCTGCTCGCCGAGGGCGTCGAGGGCTCGGCGCCGATGCCGCCGCTGATCTTAGACGAGCCGACGGTCTTCCTCGACTCGGGCCACGTCACCCAGCTCGTCTCGCTGGTCGAGTCCATGCGGGATCTGGGCGTCGAACAGATCGTGGTCGTCAGCCACGACGAGGAACTCGTCGGCGCCGCGGACTCGCTGGTCCGCGTCGAGAAGGACGCCACGTCCAATCGCTCGCGGCTCGAGCGCGGCGAGCCACCGGAAGTCGAACTGCTCGCGTCGGACTGAGGCCCGCTGACTCGATCGATCCGCGGTCAGTTGGTCGATTGGGGAGTCGCGATACGGATCGAATCCGACCCTCGACAGCGGAACCGACCGCGGTCGTGACGATCGGATCGAACTCGAGGCCAGCGGTGATGGAATCGAAGCCGGGCCGCGGCCGCGGCGCTCGAGGCGGAGACGGTCTCCCAAAACGAACTGTGCTCCCTCCCTAGGACGCGCTATCGGGAGCCTCGCTCGAGGGAGTGCCGGATGGCTCGACCGCGTCGGAGTCGCCGTCGATCGCGTCGATCGCCTCGAGCGCGCGTCGGCACTCGTCGGTGATTCGATAGCCGCGCTCGCCGGCGACCTCGGTCTCGTCGAGTAGTCCCGCGGTCGTCAGGACCGTCAGCCGACCGTGGAGGTCGCTCTCGCAGAATGCGTCGGCGTCGAGGATCGCTCTGACCCCCAGTGGCCCCCGCTCGGCGAGTTCGATCAAGAGCCCGAGGGTCGCCTCGTCGGAGACGGTCGTCAGCAGCGTCCGCACCGGCCCGGAGACGGTCCGGGCGGCCGTCTCGAGGGGCGACTCGTCGACGTCCTCGAGGCGGTCGTTCTGGACGTAACACTCGTTGCCGTTCCGCGGATCACGCACCAGACTCGCGTGTTCGGATCGCTTGAGAAGCAGGTATCGCTTGCCGGTGTCGTCTTGGACGGATTTCATGATCGGTCAGGATCGTCCGGTGACTGGTGTTGCGAGAGCCCGCCTGAAGTAGTTTCGGCTATGCGCACGGATGACAATGGAGCGTTACGTATCGTCGGTCGGCTCGTCAGGAGTCGTGACGCCCCTCTCGCTCGAGGCCTCGGGGGTCGACTCGTCATCGGTCGCGTCGCTGGTCCGCTGGTAGTTCCGATACCGCCGAACGGCGAAGGCGGTACAGACGAGGCCGATGACGAGGAACCCACCGCTGGTTCTCGTCGCGCCCTCGAATATGAGAAACAACACGCCGAGCGCGTACGCGAGCAGCGCCACGTTGATGATGAGGACCAGCGCCCAGAAGGTTCTGAGTAACTCCGGTGGAACGTCGACCTCCTCGGTCGAGTTCGTCGGTTCGGTCGTCTCCTCGTCCTCGAGTTCGTCGCGGAGGTCCGACCAGAGCCCCCCGCCCGCGTCCTCGCTCGACACCTGCGGAATCGTGAGGGAATCGCTCTCGGGATCGTGAAACTCCGCCTCCGGGTCGTACTCGTCGGGCCCGAGTTCGGGTTCGGCGTCAGCGTCGGATTCGGGGTCGTTGTCGGTCCGGTCGGCTCCCACACGTCGACGGTAGAGCAGCCAGCAAAAAAGCGTTCGCGTTCGGAGCGATCGGGGCGATCGGCGCGGGCGGCGCAGTCGGCGAACGGAGACCGTCAGGCCAGTTCCGACAGCGTGAGGGTTCGGGAAGTCTCCACCCACGCGAGCGGGTTCTCGGCGTCGTAGAAGACGACACCGTCGTCCGTCTCGTAGGACTCGATCGTCGCGGTGCCCTCGGGCTGGCTACGCGGCTCGCTTCGATCCGTCGTGTCGTCGGCGTTGGTGGACACTTCGATCACCTGACCTCATGGTATGTGTTACCACATTATATGTCTTGTTGCTCTTGCAAAACTCCGAGACGGGCTCGGGACGGCGGCGGTCGGTCGAAGTGTGGGGGTTTTTATTCGGCGGCTGCCAATCCGGATACCATGACTGAGGCGGGCCAATCCGGACTCGCGGACTTCGGCGGCGAGTCCGACGACGCGGACGCGCGGCCGGAGGAAGAGGCGGTTGCCGTCGCCGGCAACGGCGGCTCGAGCGCCGCCGAGGTAATCGACGTGATCGAGGAGACCCTGCCCGAACCGCAGGGCGAACTCGAGCTCGCGGTGATGCAGGTCGACTACACCATCGCGGGCTACGGCGACGAGGAGCGGCCGATCATGCACGTCTTCGGCCGCACGGCCGACGGCGAGTTAGAACACGTCCAGGTCGTCGGCTTCCGGCCGTACTTCTACGCACCGACGGACAGCCTCGAGCGAGCGCCCGAGGAGCAGTACGACCGGCTGACTGGTAGCCGAGAGTACGACGAGGACGGGGAGCCCTACGAGAGCATCCGCGGCGAGAAACTGACCAAGATCTTCGGCCAGACGCCCCGAGACGTCGGTCAGGTCCGCGACGACTTCGACCACTTCGAGGCCGACATCCTCTTCCCGAACCGGTTTCTGATCGACAAGGACGTTCGCAGCGGCATCCGCGTCCCGGAGCGACGCGCCGAGGACGACTCGCTGGTCGTCCCCCACGACGAGGTCGAGGCCGTCGACGTCGACGCCGAACCGCGCGTGAACACGTTCGACATCGAGGTCGACGACCGCTCGGGGTTCCCCGAGGACGGCGAGGAGCCGATCGTCTGTCTCACCAGCCACGACTCCTACCGCGACGAGTACATCATGTGGCTCTACGAGGCCCCGATCGGCGACGGTCCGATCCCCGACGAGATCGAGGAGTACGATCCGATCGAGGGCGAGATCGACCACGAGGTCCGGGCGTTCGAGGACGAGGAAGCGATGCTCGAGGCCTTCATCGAGTACGTCGAGGAGACCGATCCCGACGTCCTCACGGGCTGGAACTTCGAGGACTTCGACGCGCCCTACTTCCTCGACCGCCTCGAGGAACTCGAGGGGCCCCACCACGAGTACGACCTCTCGATCGATCGCCTCTCGCGGGTCGACGAGGTCTGGCGCAGCAACTGGGGCGGTCCGGACATCAAGGGCCGAGTCGTCTTCGACCTGCTGTACGGCTACCAGCGGATGGTCTTCTCCGAGTTGGATTCCTACCGACTCGACGCGGTCGGCGAGGCCGAACTGGGCGTCGGCAAGGAGCGCTACGCCGGCGACATCGGCGACCTCTGGGAGGACGATCCCACGAAACTGCTCGAGTACAACCTCCGGGACGTCGAACTCTGCGTGGAACTCGACCGCCAGCAGGAGATCATCCCGTTCTGGGACGAGGTGCGCTCCTTCGTGGGGTGTAAACTCGAGGACGCCCCCACGCCCGGCGACGCGGTCGACATGTACGTCCTCCACGAGGCCTACGGCCGGTTCGCGCTGCCCTCGAAGGGCCAGCAGGAGGCCGGCGAGGAGTACGAGGGCGGGGCCGTCTTCGAACCGATCACGGGCGTTAAGGAGAACGTCACCGTGCTCGACCTGAAGTCGCTGTACCCGATGTGCATGACGACGATCAACGCGTCGCCGGAGACGAAGGTCGATCCCGACGAGTACGACGGGGAGACCTACGTCGCGCCGATCGGCGACGACGAGATTCACTTCCGGAAGGAACCGGACGGCGTCATGCGCGAGATGATCACGGAACTGCTCGCCGAGCGCGAGGAGAAGAAGGAGCTGCGAAACGAGCACGAGCCCGGGAGCCTCGAGTACGAGCAGTACGACCGCCAGCAGGGCGCGGTGAAGGTCATCATGAACTCGCTGTACGGCGTCTCCGGCTGGGAGCAGTTCCGGCTGTACGACAAGGAGGCCGCCTCGGCGATCACCGCGACCGGACGCGAAGTGATCGAGTTCACCGAGACCGCCGCGAAGGAACTGGATTACCAGGTCACGTACGGCGACACCGACAGCGTGATGCTCGAGCTCGGCCCCGACGTCTCGAAGGACGAGGCGATCGAGCAATCCTTCGAGATCGAGGAGCACATCAACGGCCGCTACGACGACTTCGCGCGCGAGGACCTGAACGCGGAGGCCCACCGCTTCCAGATCGAGTTCGAGAAGCTCTACCGGCGGTTCTTCCAGGCGGGCAAGAAGAAACGCTACGCCGGCCACATCGTCTGGAAGGAGGGCAAGGACGTCAACGACATCGACATCGTCGGCTTCGAGTACCAGCGCTCGGACATCGCCCCGATCACCAAGGAGGTCCAGCACCGGGTCATCGAGATGATCGTCCGCGAGGGCGACGTCGAGGGCGCCAAGGAGTACGTCAACGGGATCATCGAGGACGTCCGCACGGGCGACATCTCCCTCGAGGAGATCGCCATCCCGGGCGGGATCG
Organism: Haloterrigena sp. KLK7; assembly: GCF_037914945.1. Taxonomy (NCBI): domain Archaea; kingdom Methanobacteriati; phylum Methanobacteriota; class Halobacteria; order Halobacteriales; family Natrialbaceae; genus Haloterrigena; species Haloterrigena salinisoli. The sequence goes on along the minus strand of NZ_CP149787.1, from coordinate 3,829,155 downwards.
GCAAGCGACTCGACAACTACGACACCGACACGGCGCAGGTCCGCGGCGCGAAGTACGCGAACCTACTGCTGGGGACCAACTTCCAGCGCGGGAGCAAGCCCAAGCGACTCTACCTCGATCGGGTCGATCCGTCGTTCTTCGCACGCCTCGAGGACGAGGGCGAGTTCGACGCCCGGACTGATCCCCTCTACGGCGCGTTCAAGCGCGATCCCGACGTGATCTGCTTCGAGTACGAGGACCAGATCCCGCCGGAGTTCGAGGTCGACTACGACAAGATGCTCGAGAAGACGCTGAAAGGGCCGATTTCGCGGATCCTCGAGGCGCTGGACGTCTCGTGGGACGAAGTGAAAAGCGGGCAAGAGCAGAAGGGCTTAGACAGCTTCATGTAGCCTTTGGGACATTCTAGCCCCGTTATTTCGTTCAACTCCCGATAGTCGACCGGTTGTCACTCGCTATCGAGGGACTCACTGGACCACAACACGAGTTTCTCTTTCAGAAAATTATTTTGCTAATGTGGGACAGTATCCAAATGGATACGAAACCGTTATCAGTCATACGACCCACTCTTCAGGTGAGCGAATACTATGGCACGTCTCGAACTATCCAACTTGCACGCGGAAGTGGCGGAGGGCGACGAGAAAATTCTCGAGGGCGTCGATCTCGAGGTCGAGTCGGGCGAGATCCACGCCCTGATGGGGCCCAACGGCTCCGGGAAGTCGACGACCGCGAAGGTCATCGCCGGCCACCCGGCCTACGAGGTCACCGAGGGCGAGGTCCTGCTCCACCTCGAGGACGAGGAGTTCGGTGAGGACATCGAGATCGACGAGGACCAGCGCACCTGGGACCTGCTCGACCTCGAACCCAACGAGCGCGCCGCGCTCGGTATCTTCCTCGGCTTCCAGTATCCCGCCGAGATCGAGGGCGTCACGATGACGAACTTCCTCCGCACGGCGCTGAACGCCAAGATCGAGGAGCGCGAGGAGCTCTTCGAGGAAGAGGAAGGCGAAGACGAGGAAGAGGAGGACGAAGGCTTCGAGTCCTCGCCGATGGAAGGCCCCGCGGACGAGGGCGAGGTCGGCGTCGCCGAGTTCCAGCAGATCCTCCAGGAGAAGATGGAGCAACTGGAGATGGACGAGAAGTTCGCCCAGCGCTACCTCAACGCCGGCTTCTCCGGCGGCGAGAAGAAGCAGAACGAAGTGCTGCAGGCCGCCATCCTCGAGCCCTCGATCGCCGTCCTCGACGAGATCGACTCCGGGCTCGACATCGACCGCCTGCAGGACGTGTCGAACGGGATCAACGCGCTGCGCGACGAGCAGGGCACCGGTATCCTCCAGATCACCCACTACCAGCGCATCCTCGACTACGTCGAGCCCGATCACGTCCACGTGATGCTCGACGGCCAGATCGCCAAGAGCGGCGGTCCGGAGCTCGCCGAGAAGCTCGAGGACAAGGGGTACGACTGGGTTCGCGAAGACGTCTACGGCACCGCGTAACCGGATTCGACTAGAACAACCGTAATAACGCTACAGCCGTAACCATAAATCACATCAACCAATGAGTTCCGATCAAGACCACCTAAAAGAGACAGACACCGAGGCCCGGTTCGAGTTCAAGAAAGAGGAGAACGCCGCGGTCAAATCCGACAAGGGCCTGACCGAGGAGGTCATCCGCATGATCTCCGAGGACAAGGACGAGCCCGACTGGATGCTCGAGCGCCGTCTGCGCGCACTCGAGCAGTACCAGAACATGCCGATGCCGTCGGGCTGGCCCGGCATGCCGGACCTCTCCGAACTGGACGTCGAGGAGATCATCCCCTACATCCGCCCGGACGTCGACAAGCGCGAAGGCGTCGACGACTGGACGGAGCTGCCCGACGACATCAAGGACACGTTCGATAAGCTGGGCATCCCGGAAGCCGAGAAGAACGCCCTCTCGGGCGTCGGTGCCCAGTACGAGTCCGAGGTCGTCTACCAGAACATGCAAGAGCAGTGGGAAGAGAAGGGGGTCATCTTCTGCAACATGGACAAGGCCGTCCAGGACCACCCCGAGCTCGTCAAAGAGCACTTCATGACGACCTGCGTGCCGCCGAGCGACAACAAGTTCGCTGCGCTGCACGGGGCCGTCTGGTCCGGCGGCTCGTTCGTCTACGTCCCCGAGGACGTCACCGTCGAGATGCCCGTCCAGGCGTACTTCCGCATGAACTCGGAGGGGATGGGCCAGTTCGAGCACACGCTCATCATCGCCGAGGAAGGGTCGGAGGTCCACTACATCGAGGGCTGTTCCGCGCCCAAGTACGGCACCCACAACCTCCACTCGGGCGGCGTCGAGGTCTTCGTCGGTGAAGACGCTCACGTCCAGTACTCGACCGTTCAGAACTGGTCGAAGAACACGTTCAACCTGAACACCAAGCGCGCCATCTGCGAGGCCGGCGGTACGATGGAGTGGGTCTCGGGCAGCATGGGTTCGAAAGCGACCATGCTCTACCCGTGTACGATCCTCAAGGGTCGCGGCGCGACCGACACCCACATCACCATCGCCTTCGCGGGCGAGGGCCAGGACATCGACACCGGCGCGAAGGTCTACCACAACGCGCCCGACACGAGTTCGACCATCGAGTCCAAGTCGATCTCCAAGGACGGCGGCCGCACCAACTACCGCGGCCTCGTCCACATCGCCGACGGCGCCGAGAACTCGAGCACCGCAGTCGAGTGTGACGCGCTGATGTTCGACAACGAGTCGACGTCGGACACCATGCCGTACATGGAGATCGAGGAGTCGAAGGTCGACGTCGCCCACGAGGCGACCGTCGGCAAGATCGGCGACGAGGACATCTTCTACCTCCAGAGCCGCGGTCTGGACGACGACGACGCCAAGAAGATGATCGTCGCCGGCTTCATCGAGCCGATCACGGAGGAACTGCCGATCGAGTACGCGGTCGAACTCAACCGTCTCATCGAACTCGAGATGGAGGGGAGCCTCGGATAATATGAGCGCAGGAACACAGGTACACGCCAATCTGACCGAAGAACAGGTACGCGAAATCAGCGGCGACCTCGACGAGCCCGACTGGCTCCTCGAGACCCGTCTCGAGGCCCTCGAGGCCCTCGAGGAGCTCGACATGCCCGACGTCATCAAGACGCCGGGACGCGAGTGGACGAACCTCCACGAGCTGGACTTCGAGTCCCTCGTGGACCCGCTGAACGCGGCCGAGAACAAGGATCAGGTCGGCCCCGACGAGGCCGACGTCCTCTCGTGGGCCGACGCGGTCCAGGAACACGAGGAACTCCTGCAGGAGCACTTCGGCAGCATCGTCGATACCCAGGAGAACTACCTGACGGCGCTCTCGACGGCGCTGTTTAGCACCGGGACGGTCATCTACGTCCCCGAGGGCGTCGACGCCGAGGACGTTACCGTCCGGACCGAGCAGAACTCCCGCTCGCTGTTCAACTACACGCTCGTCGTCACCGAGGAGTCGTCCTCGGTCACGATCCTCGAGCGCCAGTCGACCGGCGAGGAGGCCGAGGAGCAGTACTACAGCGGCGTCGTCGAAGTCGCCGCCGGCGAGAACAGCTACGTCCAGTACGGCAGCCTCCAGAACCTCTCGGAGGAGGCCTACAACTTCACCGTCAAGCGCGGCGTCGCCGACACCTACGCCACGATCGACTGGATCGAGGGCAACCTCGGCACGCAGCTGACCAAGACCGAGGTCTCGACGACGCTCAGCGGCGACAGCTCCGAGACCCAGATCGTCGGCGCCTTCTACGGCCACAACGACCAGCACTTCGATCTCGACGCGAAGGTCTGGCACCGCGCCGAGCACACGACCGCCGACCTCGTCACCCGCGGCGTCACCGACGACGTCGCCCGCTCGGTCTACGAGGGCGTCCAGGACGTCGGCGCCGACGCGTGGGACACCAGCTCCTACCAGCGCGAGAACACGCTGATGCTCTCCGACGAGAGCGAGGCCGACGCCTCCCCGAAGCTGATCATCAACAACCACGACACCGAGGCCAGCCACTCGGCGACGGTCGGCCAGATCGATGCGGAGGATCTGTTCTACATGACCTCCCGCGGTGTCGACCCCCGTTCGGCCCGAAACATGCTCGTCGAGGGCTTCTTCGTGCCCGTCCTCGAGGAGATCGACGTCGACGAGCTCCGCGACGATCTCGAGGAACTGATCGGCGCTCGGCTTCGCCAGCGCGACTAACCGCCGGGCGATAGCGCGACGTCTACGTTCTTTTGCCGTTCTCCCGGACCGCGAGCCGCGGCTGCGGCCCGTCGATAGCGTCTGACAACCACTTTTATAGGATGATCGGATATCGAGAGACGATGCAGGCCCTCTCCATCGAACTCGAGGACGAAGTCGTCGACGCGCTCGAGGCCGAGCGGGAACTGTTCGGCTTCGAGAGTCGACAGGCGTACGTCCGGTGGATCGTCGAACACCGCGGCTCGATCGAGGCCGGACGGGGGCAGGGTCCCGACCGCGGTCGGAAACGCGACCGGCTGCTGGCGGAGCACCGCGAGCGCATCGCCCGACTCGAGGAGCAGGTAGCGGCGCTCTCGCAGGCAGTTGAGAACGACCGTTCGGACGACGAGCCGCGGGCGAGCGACGACTCTGCGAGCGCGGCCGGCAACGAGGGCGCCGAACGGGCAGCTATCGAAGACGAGACCGAGGAAGAGGACCGCGACCGACGCCCCGACGGGACGCCGGTGAACCGCGAGCCGGTCCTCGAAGTCCACGGGTCGCCCCGCACGGTCCGGCAGGGTCCCGACGCGACGACTCGAGAGGAGCCAGCGGAGGCCGACGCGACAGTTCGAGAACAGCAACGAGACGGTGACGGTAACGGGGACTCGAGTCCGACTACGGCCGACCCGAACGAGACCGAGTCGGACGGAGCGAAGCCGTCCGGCCTGTCGCCCGAACGCGTCGCGCGCATTCGGGAGGACCCCGTCCACGAGGACGCCGGCGTGCTCGGCTCCGTCGAGACCGAGCGACTCGACGAACTCTCCCGGCGGGCGGTCGCGACCACGCGCAAGCGGCTGAACCGGGACGTCCAGACCGGCCTCGAGTACACGTCCTCGACTCAGCTAGCCGGCGGCGGCGTCCGTCCCGGGGAGGACGTCACCGATCTCGACGAGCTGTCGATTCCGGGTCGGTCGGCCGAAACGATCGAGAAGCGCCGTCACGCCGTCGGACGGGCGCTGGCCTACCTGCGAGACGAGGGGGAGGCGCGTCGCTCCGACTTCGTCGACGCGCTCTACGCGGAGTGTCCGGCGGGATACGACTCGAGCGACGGCTGGTGGCGCTGCGTCAAGGAGGGGCTCAAGCAGGTCGACGCGGTCGACGGCGGCGAGGGAACGCGCGTCTGGTGGTATCGTGGCTGACGACGAGCGGATCGATTATCGGAACCACTCGCTGTTGAGGCGCTCGTCGTCGTCGTCTCGATACCAGCGGACGACGAGGTATCCGAACCCGATACAGACGGTGGTCGCCACTGCGTTTCCGATCATTATCGCAATAGATCACCCAGCGGTCACGTAAACCGACCGTCGCCTTCACGCAGACTGGCGAGCACGTGCCCGTCCGACTGGTCGTCGCCGGTCGGCTGTGAGACCGATACCGAAACGCCCGAGTAGGGACGGTTAAGTATCAGCGGCCCTGACGACGTGGTATGAGTCTGGGACAGCGCGTCTCGAGCGACCACCAGCTGACCCGATTGCTCCAGATCGGAGTCGTGCTGGAGGAGGTCGTCGAGTCACGCGCCGCCCACCACCTCGACTCGCTGCCCCCCGAAGAGCGAGCGGCGATCGACGAGGAGGTGCGGGAGTTGCTCGAGGAGGCCGCCGACGAGTCGGCCGATCACCGCGAGCGACTCGAGGCGCTGATCGACGATCTCGAGGCCGACACCGTCGCGTACGAGGAAATCAACGCGTTGGTCGACGCCCAGTACGGACCGCCCGAGGACACCGACGGCGTCCTCTACGACCAACTGGCGAACGAGGAGACGGCCTACAAGTTCTACGACGACCTGATCGACGCGATCGAGGCCTCCGACGGCGAGTTCGCGATCGATCGCGAGCGCCTCCTCGAGACCCTCTACGAGATCCGCGAGGAGGAGAAAGAGGGCGTCGAAGAGGTGACCGAGATCATGGAGCACAGAGCATGATCGGGACGACGGCAGCGCGGTCTCTCGCCGGTCACGGGGGAGCGCCGTCTCCACGAACCGAGTCCCGGTCGCGGGGACGGCGAGGAATCGACGCGACACCGAGCGACACTGACGGAGGGATGCAATGAACACTGCAGACCAATACCTCAAGGCGATCTATCTGGCTCAACGCATCGAGGACGGCCCCGCATCGACCGGCACGCTCGCGGACTTGCTCGAGGTCAGCCCGGCCAGCGTCAACGAGATGATCGGCAAGCTCGAGGACCGGGGACTCGTCGACCACGAGAAGTACAAGGGGGCGAGTCTGACCGACGAGGGACTCGGGCGCGCCCACGACGCCCTCCAGACCTACTGTATCATCGAGCGCTTCCTCGCGAACGTCCTCGAGGTCGAGGAGTATCAGGACGAGGCCCGCGCCTTAGAGAGCGTCATCGACGACACCGTCGCGGAACGCCTCGATACGATTATCGACCGGCCCGGCGAGTGTCCAGACTGTTTCGACGCCGAACGGGACGCCTGCGAGCGACTCGAGGTCGGCGACGGCTGTGCGGACTGAGGCGACTCAGCGTTCGTATTCTCGGTGATAGCAGTTACTCGGTGTGAACGCAACACACAGTGGAATGTATGGAACGCTCTCTCGAGGCCCCGCTCTGCGGTGGCGCGTGCTGTGTCGCGGTGAGCGAACGCGAGACGCGACACGCAACCGCGCGAGGTCTTCGCGAATAGTGCGAGACCGGAGGTCTCGCATACCGTGCGAACGGCTCGGAAGACGCGAAGCGGCTTCCGGTGGATGAGCGAGTGACCTGTGGGAACGAGCGTTAGCGCGGAACCTCCGGTTCCGCGAACCGTCCGAACGGGTGCTTCGCGCCCGTGAGGCGAAATCGACTGGGGAGGGAGTGGTGCTCCCCGTTGCCACGTGAGCAGAACTCGTACCGGTAGGTTCCGTTTTAACGGACCGAGTCGGTCAGACGGAACAAGTAGCGGATCATGACGGATCGCCGAACCGAACGTACCGACGCCCGACCAGCGCCGCGAGGGCGAGCGCGGCGATGACGGCGAGAGCGACGCCGACGGTGAGCGTCGACGACCCGCCGTCGCCCTGCCAGTCGTCCTCGAAGACGTCCGCGTAGTAGGTCGCGATCGCCTCGCCGTGCAGCGCCAGCAGGACCTCGCGGTTGTTCTCGAGCGAGTTCGAATTCCAGTTGGCGCTTCCGACGACCGCCGTTTCGCGATCGATCACGATTCCCTTCGCGTGGATCTTCTCGAACCGGTCGGTGTCCTCGACCAATCGGACGTCGAGCTGCAGGTTCTCCCGGTCGGCGAGGCGCTCGAGATCCGCGGCCAACGCCCGGTTCTCGTCGGCGTTGTACTCCGTCGATCCGAGCAGGATACGGACGTCGACGCCGCGGCGGGCGGCCTCGAGGGTCGACTCGAGCAGCGACACGTCGTCGGCGATAGACGGCTGCAGGACGAGGATCTCGTCGTCAGCGCTCTCGAGCAACGCTTCGATACGGTGCGCTGCGTTGTCCGGTGCGAGCAGGAGCTCGGCGGACTCGACGGGAACGGTCGAGGGCCCGTGGTTCGTCGGGAACTCGGGGTCGGGCGACGAAAAGACGGGACCGTCGTCGACGAACGAAGCGTTTCTGCGATAGGCCGCTCCCGACGACGTATCGCGGCCCTCGAAGTCCGCGCGGAAGACGGTCGCGAGATCGGCCGCGAGAGACTGTGACTCGAGGCGGACGCCCCAGCCGCGGCTGCTCTCGCCGCCGACGCCCGACGGTTTCCAGTTCTCGGTCGTGACCAGCACGCGGTCGTCGGCGACTGCGTACTTGGGGTGGTGATAGCGGTACCGCGAGTCTTCGCCGCCGATGACGCGAACGTCGACGTCGCTCGCCTCGAGCGTCTCGAGGACGTCCGCGGTCGCCGCGGGCGTGCCACCGACCGGGCTCGCCTCGAGGAGGACCGCGACGTCGACACCGCGGTCGGCGGCAGCGACCAGTTCGTCGGCGACCGCCTCGGACGTGAACGTGTAGCCGGCCAGCAGCAGGCGGTCGTCAGCGTCGCGGAGTGTCTCGAGTGGCACTGCGGGCGCGTCGGGGAGGACGAACGCCGTCGCGTCCTCGACATCGGCCGTCGAGACCGGCAGGCAGGTCGCGCCGCGGGGGTGCCAGTCGCCGGCTGCGGGTCCCACGGTGGCCATCTCGTCGCGCCCACTGTCGCCGCTACGGTACCACCGTTCCGCCGTCGGCGCTCGATCGTACGCGACCGTATCGACGGTCGTCGTCCCGTTCCGGAGCTCGAGAGTATCGCCGTCGACGGCAAGCCGCAGGGTCCCCTCGAGTTCGATCACCGGATACTCGGTCAGTCTGCTGGTAACGTTCGGCGCCGTGCTTACGGCGACGCGTCTAGAGACGGTCTCATTCGGCAGTCCGGCAATCGTGTAGCCGTCGGTGATCGTCCAGTTCCCGAGTTGGGTTCCGGGCGACACCTCAAGGACGAGATACTCACCGACGTTGTCGCGAATCGTGGGATTCGGGTAGAGTTCGACGATCCGGACGCCGTCCGCAGGTCGGTCAGATCCCCCCGCCGTCTCGACTGGCGAGCCCGCTGGCCCCATCGCACGAGCCGGACATCCGTGTCCTGCCGTACCGTCACTTCCTTCAACTTGAGAGACTGTCGGTTCGACACTCGCTCCGTTTGCGACGGTCACGGCACTCGTATGGCTCGTGGCAGTATCGACGGCGAACACGGCGGCTCCGATCAGTCCGCCGGTAACGAGGCCGATAGCGACGAGTGTGAGGACGGGGGCATGCCGGTATTCCATCGAGCGATCTGGCCGCCGCTTCTGATATAAATGTCAGGACGGAAATAGAACAGGTGCGACAAGAATAGAGCGTTACAGCACGGGACGGCGATAAGTTGGCGAGCGATCGAATGATGACTCGAGGTCGGCGACGGCTGTGCTGACTGACTGCTTTTCGGGCGCCGGTGGTTGCTATCGTCATCGACGGATCGGATAACATATCTCGTTTGTTGTCCGATTCGATGCCAATCTCATTTGCTCATCGGGGCCTCTGTTGATCTGCTCCGGTAGATTTTCTGCCACAAGACTAAACACAATACACAGTAGTTGTACGTCGGTTTTGGGGAGTTCTCCGTTTGCTCTTGGGGAAGAGACCAGCTCCCAAGGGAGCTTCAAATGCCACGGTTATTTTCTCGGAACCGATATATTACTATTAGATCGGCTGGAATAGGCAAGTCTGTTATAAGTAAACTAGCCAATCCAGAGTATTTATTGGCTAGTCAATCATCTGTGGCACCCGACAGTTTTATGGCGGTCGGGTGGACACATTCATGCAATGAGTGAAGTCCCACTCGCTCACAAGTATTCAGCAGAGACCTACGATCGAGCCCTATCGAACCTCGTGACGAGGTGGGATCATGAGGGCAGCGAGGAGCCTATCAAGTACGACCAGGCAGCCGGCGAAATGGACAAATCCACCACCTCAGTCGCGCTGAAATACCTTGGGGAGATCGGCCTCCTTGAGGTCCCGAAGGCCGGTTACTACGAGGTCCCTGACGAGGTATTCCGTTTTAGGGACAAGATTGGGGACGTAGCGAGGGAAGCGAAGCAAGAGGTTGCGAGCCGCCTCGAAGAGTACCCCCTCTACGAGGAGACGAAGTTCCACCTCAAGCTGAAAGATAGCGTGTGTGAGTTCGACGATCTGGTTGAGGCCGTTGCCGGGTCAACATCCGTCGCCGCCTCCCAAGACGAGGTGAGGGATGTCGAACGGAGTCTCAATATCCTCGATGTACTCGGCTTCCTAGAGATCGACGACGAAGGCCGCGTCTCGATTCCGGAGGACTTAGAGAACGACCCCGTGGCGGACGAGCCCGAGGACAACACGAGCTCGGAGAATGATACGAGTTTAGAGGACTACACGAGTCCGGAGGTCGACCAGGGGCCAGAGCCCGAGCCCGCCGAAGGGGCCGCAGAACCCACCGGTAGGACAGTCGCCCGACAGACCCCTGACGGCGGCGCCATCGCTGTCCAGGACGGCGTCACGGGGATCAACGTCGAGATGGACATCTCTATGGACGTCACGGAAATGGAGACTGAGGAGGTCGAGCAGAAGCTGGAGGCCATCCACGACGTATTCGGTCAAAATGAAGAGTAGCTGGTCCAACATCGAGACGGACCTCCTCGGTTTCTACGAGGAGAGTAACGGGCTGGACGATGACAGCCGGGAGTTCCTCGAGCGCATAGACTTCGTCGAGAACGGGCACGTCTCGGATGCGGGAGAGCGTTACCTCGATTCGAAGTTCATCTTCGAGGACGACGAGCACCCCGAGATACTACGTCATGAGGTCCTCAATCTGCCCGAGATTCGGGACCTCTGCCAGTCCTTCTACGGTCAACGGACGGACCGCGAGAAGGTGGAGAGGTTCCTCAGGTCCAAAACCGATGTGTCCGACAGCAAGGAGGCCGGGCGCATCCTGAACCTGCTCAACGGCCTGAATATCGTCTCCTATAGCAAGAAGACCGGGAGCGTTCAGTTCTCTGAGGCTGACCAGGTCGAGGAGCAAGAGCAGGACAGCTACCGGGTGACCCACCGCACTCCTTACTCGAACATAAAACGCCTGCGGCGGGCGATCCGAGCGTGTGAGGGCGACCTCCTATGGGTGGCGAAGCACTTCCCGAAGAAGGGGTTCGAGCCGCTCTCGGACGAGGTAACCGGCGACCGATTCAGCTCCGTGCAGATCCTCTGCGGCCCCGACAACGTCACCCATAAAATGCGGTCCGACTTCGAGCGCTTCCAGGACGAGATGGGGAGGCGGGACATCGACTCGGAGCTCCGGGTCATGACTAACGGGGACCATCTCGGCAAACTCCACGACAGATGGATTCTCTCCGACGGCGCTTCGTGGAACGTCCCTCCGGTGAACTCGATCTACAGGAACCAGGAGGCCGAGTTCCACCGGGTGACCGAGGACCACTCCTTTGATGACTGGTGGAGCGATGCCGAGGACATAATCTCGGACTGGAACGAGATCCAGAAACACATCTGAGATCCAGACCCAATCGTAGATTTCAGTGATCTGTATAACTCCATTTCTGAACACAACTTAGTGATATTATATGTTGAGAACAATTCTGTACAGGTTGTCCAGCATCACTCACTGGCAGTCGTTCACCACATATTGTTCGTCGGATTGATACGCTGGAAGTCTGCTACTCGCGTCATTAGTCGTGGTTTCAACATTGGCGGGATTTAGACTGATCAGACTGCCGACCCCAATGAGCGCAGTGAGAACGACGTGTTGGTGACCCATTGAGTGGTCTGGTCGGTCCTTCATATATGAATAGCGGGTCGAAGATCTTAGCAGATCAGACGCTTTAAGAATGAGTTCCGCGCCTTGGGCGTCTCGGTCGCGGTCAGGCCGCGGGCTCGGGCGTCGCCTTCTCGGCCTCGGCCTGGACGAGATACGCGCGGTCGTCGCCGTACTCGGCGACGATCTCGAGGGCATCCTCGGTGCCGATCTGGTTTAACGCCCAGGCGGCGCTGGCGCGGACGCGGTCCTGATCGTCCTCGGCCAGGACGTCCGCGAGCGGTTCGATGGCGCGGGTGTCGCCGATCAGGCCGAGCGCGCGGGCGGCCCAGCTCCGGACGTCGGGCTCGTCGGCGACCAGTTGCTGGGCGATCGGCTCGACGGCGTCCTCGGCGCCGATCTCACCGAGCGCGCGGAACGCGGGCCGCTGGAGGTTGGGATTCGAGTCGACGTAGTCGACGAGCGCCTCGACGACCTCGTCGTCGGCGATCCCGATCTTGCCCAGGATGCGCATCGCCGCCTGGTCGCGGCGGCCCGCCTTCTGGATCATCGGTTCCATGGCCTCCTCGGGGCCCATGCGTTCGAGGGCCTCGAGGCAGTGTTCCTCCATGTAGTCGGAGTCGAAGGTCTCGTAGGCCAGCAGGATCTGGTCGACGTTGCCGCGCTTCTCGTGGACCTTCAGGGCGTGCCACTCCGGCGGGAAGTCCTTGACGTGGTCGAGCACGTCGTAATAGCCCTCGCGGCGCAGTTGCTCGCGGATCTCGAGGTCGGTCCACTCGGTCGCGTCGTCGACGTCCGACTCGAGGTCGTCCGTGGCCTCGAGCAGGCCGGCGATCGTCTCGGCGTCGTCGTCCGCGTCGAGGGCGGCGTCCTCGACGGCCTCGACGGCGCGGTCGAGGGTCGCGTCCAACTGGTCGGGGACCTCCTCGCCCTCGTTGCTCAGCGTGACGGAGGTGCCGAGCAGTTCGTTCAGGTCGTCGAGGAAGTCGTCGACGGCCTCGATCAGTTCGGCGTTGCCCTCCTCGGTCCAGCGGGTGCCCGTGATCGTCCCGCTGACGCCGTTGATCTCGCTCACGACGTCCTCGCCGTAGGGACCGCGCTGGTCCTCGAGGTCGGACTCGAGATCGGAGACGTCGCTCTCGATCTCGTCGTAGCGCTCCTGGAGTTCCTCCTCGGGCGTGACTTCGTCCTCTTCGTCCTCGTCTTCGTCTTCGTCGGTCTCCGGCGGATCGGGGATCTCGATGTCGTCGAACTCGTCGCGGAACGATTCGATCTCGGCCTCGACGACGTCCAGGTCGTCTTCGGTCTCGGCGGCCTCGAGGTCGCTCTCGAGCGACTCGACGTCGTCTTCGAACCGTTCGAGGGCCTCGCGGATGGCCTCGAGATCGACCGGTTCGGGTTCCTCGTCGGCCGGCTCGTCCGCTCCGTCCTCGGCTGCCTCGTCATCGCTCATGGTACCACCCGGTCCCGATCGCGGACCCGGAGATGACGCCGACGCGTGGCAGTGTACATACCCTACGGTCGTCCCAGCAGCGCCCTAAGCGTTTCCATGCGCGTCGGGCGCCGTCGATTGCGTCCCCTCGCCCCAGTAGAACCAGGGACTCAGCGACATGTACGCGATGCCGAGCGTCAACAGCGCGTAGGGGAACGTGCGGCCGGCGAACTCGGGGACGAGGATGGCCAGGGCGTGGACGACGCCCATGATGGCCGCGTCGCGGGCGAGCAGGTCGGGATACTCGATGCGCGAGACCATCAGGTAACAGAACGCGCCCGTCACCGCGAGGACGAGCTTCGGATGGGTTTCACCGGCGAGAATCGCCGCGCCGAGGATCGTCGCCGCCAGCGTCGTCTGGATCCCCTCTGTGTAGTTCCCGGAGACATCGTAGGCCGTGTACATCCCCAGTCGGGTGACGGCCATCGCGACGAACAGCGCACAGACCCCCGTCACGAGGACCAATTCGCCGGTGACCGCGTCGAATCCGATCTCGAGACCCTCCGTGATGACGACGAAGGCGACGACCGCGGGGGCGACCGCGAAGGAGGCGACGTCGGCGAGCGAGTCCAGATAGGGACCGGTGTCGGTGCCGCCGTAGCGGCGAGCGAGGATCCCGTCCAGTCCGTCCGCGATCGCCGCCAGCAGGATGAGGCGCGCGGCGAGCCCGATGTCGACGAAGGCGACGACGACGGCGACGAATCCCAGAGCGGCGTTGGCGATCGTCACCGCGTCGGCGACGCCCAGTCGCCCGACGAACCGGGGGAGCATACTCCCGGATTCGACGTGGAGGTCCCTTACGTGTTTTCGTTTCGCCACCGATCCGACGCTCGAGGTTTCGACGATCGAACCGGGGCGGTTATATTCGGATGCTCCCAAGCCAACGGTATGAATCGGCGCGTCTATCTCGCCGCCGTCGGCTCCGCCGTTTCGGTCGGACTGGCGGGCTGTTCGGCCGTCGGCAACGCGTTCAATAGCGACGACCCCTGCGAGGGCCAGAGCTGTACCATCGGAATGAACCGGAACGCCTTCCTCCCCGACGAGTACGAGGCCAGCGTCGGTGAGACCGTCGTCTGGAAGAACACCAGCGAAGCGATCCACACGGTGACGGCCCGCGAGGCGAGCCTTCCCGAGGGCGCCGACTACTTCGCGACCGGCGGCTACGAGGACGAACAGACGGCCATCGAGGCCTGGCACGAGTCCCAGGGCGGGAAGCTCGAGACCCGCGGGACGTTCGAGCACACGTTCGAGGTACCGGGGACCTACACGTACATCTGCGAACCGCACGTCAACGCCGGAATGACCGGTCGGATAATCGTCTCGGAGTGAGACGCGCCGGGTCGTTCTCCGATATCGAGACCTCGAGGGGAGCGGTATCGAGAGTCGAAACGACGGAGCCTCCGATCCGATAAAATTCACCGGGGCGGTTCCGTGAGGGGAACCGCCGTCCGAACGGTGACTCGCCCCGTAGAAGTTATTTCACTTTCGAGTATCTTTCCCATTCGTATCCGAATTCAGATAGTTTAGTCCTAGATACCGAATCGGCTACGTATCGCCCCTACAGGACGCAAATTGCCATATCGTTACAGTGATTGGTGAGGATGTGACACACGGAGAGAAGAATCCTCCATGTTTATACATCGCGACGATGGTTGATTACGTATATGTCCGAAACCGGGGCGGAGACCCGTCCGCTGGTCCGAGAACTTCCTGACCCGACGACAGCGTCGAACGTGCGGTACGATCCCTCGTTCGAGGAACTCCGCGATCTCGCAGCCGACGACGAGACGACGACCGAGTTCGGATCCCCGTCGTACGTCAGCGAAACGCGATCGCGAAGCGCCGATCTGACGAAAAACGCCGTTGACGCCGCGTTCGACGAGCGCGACCACGACCTCGTCGACGACGCGATCGCCCGCGCGGGCGACCGCGAGATGATCTGCGTCGATCGACTGATGGGGCGCCATCCCGACGCGACCTTCTGTTGCCGACTGTTCGTCCCCGTCGAGCACGCCCACATCGCGCTGGGCTGGCGGGACCTGTTCGAACCGTCGGACGGTCGCGAGCCCGACCTCTACACGGTTATGGACCCCGACTACGACGAGACCGCCGTTCGCGTCCTTCCCGACGAGGGCTTTACCGCCGTGCTGGGGACCGATTACATCGGCGAGGCGAAGAAGTCGTTCCTCCGGCTGTACATGTACCGGATCAAAGAACAGGGCGGCCTCGGTCTCCACGCGGGCAGCAAGCGCGTCCGCGTTCGTGACGCGGACGGCGACCTCCAGACCGTCGGCCAGGTGTTCATGGGCCTCTCTGCGACCGGCAAGTCGACGCTCACCTCCCACGGCTGCTGGCTCGAGGACCCCGAAGACGCCACGATGCTCCAGGACGACGTCTGTGGCCTCCTGCCGGACGGCACCGTCGCCGGCAGCGAGGGTCAGGGACTGTTCATCAAGACCATCGGCCTCGACGCCGAGGAACAACCCGAACTCTACGAGGCCGCGACCCACGAGTCGGCCGTCTTCGAGAACGTCGCCGTCGACGACGACGGGACGGTCCACTTCGACGAGGATCGCTACACCTCGAACTCCCGGGCGGTCGTCCAGCGCGACCAGCTCGAGAGCGCCGACGAGGAGATCGACTTAGAGCGGATGGATCAGGCCTTCTTCATCACCCGGAACCCGCTGATGCCGCCGGTCGCGAAGCTCACGGACGACCAGGCGGCCGTCGCCTTCATGCTCGGCGAATCGATCGAGACCAGCGCCGGCGACCCGTCGCGGGCCGGCGAGTCGATCCGCGTCGTCGGGACCAACCCCTTCATCATCGGTCCCGAGGGCGAGGAGGGCAACATCTTCCGCGACCTCATCGAGGCGCTGGACATCGAGTGTTACGTCATCAACACGGGCTACCTCGGCGAGAAATCGAAGGATATCGGCGTCGAGGAATCCGTCACTATCCTCACCGAAACCGCCCGCGGAACGATCGAGTGGACCGACGACGATCGAACCGGCCTGACGATCCCCGAGACCGTGCCCGGAATCGACATCGAGGAGTACTACGTCCCCGACCACGTCGAGGACTACGACGAGGCCGTCGCGGCGCTGCGGGCCGAACGCCGCGACTACCTCGAGCAGTTCGACGAACTCCGCGAGGAGATCGCGGACGCCGTCTACTGATCGGGACCGTCGGCTGATCGAGTATCGCTGTTATTTTCGGGTCCGTCTGTTTCAGTCAGTACCAATCGCGGGTACTGCGGGTACGCGATCGACGTCGCCGTCGATCCTCTTCGGATCGGAACCCGCTCGAGACGGACTCGTTCGACCGATCCCAACCGGAAGAGTATTTACTCATAGCCGAGTATCCATTCTATGGCCTGGCAAGATCTCGTCTTTCTCGGCGGCAGTTTACTCACCGTCCTCGCGTTGCTCCCGACGTTGCGCGATCTCGACGCGCGAATCCCGCTGGCGACCAGCGTTCCCAAGTTCGTACTCGCCGTGATCTATACCGGGACGTTCTATTCGCTGGGGATGACCCTCTCGGCGATCGGGCTGTTAGGGACCGCGGTCATGTGGTCGCTCGTCGTCCGATATCGCTCCCCGGCGGGCCGGTACCTCTCGATCGGCCGGCCGGAGGCACCGATCGACGGAGCGGCGGTCGCGGAGACGAACCAGCGACTCGGAACCGACGGCGAGCGCCTCTGAAACCGATCTCAGGACGTTTCGAACGACTTACGACGAACGGTCAAACGCTGGGATCGGCTCTCTGACTTTAAATTCTACAATAATCGTGAACGAATGTGGGGCAGAAGTTGCCGCACACAAACAGTGTTATATGCGTCCAGTACCCACGGTCGATAATGAGCGCACAAGTACGACCGCCGACTGCCCGCGTCTGCGAACGGTGCGATCGAACCGAGCGATGGGATGACGACCTCGAGGCCTGGCAGATCGCCCGCGACGACGGCGAAAAGCAGGTCGGCAATCCACACTGCATTCACGAGTGGGACATCAACGGAACGTTCAATCCCGTCACCGGTAACGCGAACGCGGACTGACGCGGTCGCGGCCGAGTCTCGGACCGCCGCCGTCGCTAGAGCCCTGCGGTCGTCCCCGGTCAGGGGACTTTTTCTCCGTCTCGAGCGTACCCGACGACACGGATGTCCACGGTCTACATCACGGTTCCACCGGCGGAAGCCGATCGGATCGCCGAGACGCTCGTCGAGGAACGGCTCGCGGCCTGCGTCAACCGGCTGTCGACGACCTCCACCTACCGCTGGGAGGGCGAGATTCACCGCGACGACGAAGTCGTCCTGCTCGCGAAGACGACCGCCGACGCCGCCGACGACCTGATCGATCGCGTCGACGAGATTCACCCCTACGACGTGCCGTGTATCGAACGCTTCGACGAGACGCAGGTGCTCGAGTCGTTCGCCGAGTGGCGGACCGAGAGCGTCGAGTGACGCGGTCGTGACTCGACGCGTACGATACCGAGTCACAGGGTTCACTGCCCGAATTAGCAACCCTTAAAACTCGCGCACGGGTTGTGACGGGTATGGCTGGAACCATCGAAGTGCTCGTTCCGGGTGGCCAGGCCAACCCTGGCCCACCGCTCGGTCCCGAGCTCGGACCGACCCCTGTCGACGTACAGGCGGTCGTACAGGAGATCAACGACCAGACGGAAGCGTTCGACGGGACCGAGGTCCCCGTCACCGTCGACTACGACGACGACGGCTCCTTCGAGATCGACGTCGGTGTCCCACCGACGGCCGAACTGATCAAGGACGAGGCCGGATTCGACACCGGCAGCGGCGAACCCCAGAAGGACTTCGTCGCCGATCTCTCGATCGATCAGGTCAAGCAGATCGCCGAGCAGAAACACCCCGACCTGCTCGCCTACGACGCGAAAAACGCCGCGAAGGAAGTCGTCGGCACCTGCGCCTCGATGGGCGTCACCATCGAGGGCGACGACGCTCGCGAGTTCAAGGAGAAGGTCGACGCCGGCGAGTACGACGACGTGCTCCTCGACGAAGCTGCAGCGTAATCGACGAGCGCTCGGGGCACGAGCGCACTGAGTGCTTCTTCATCCGTCTCCGACGAACCGCCACCGTAGTCACGGGAACGCAAACTCCACCTGCACTCGAGTTCCGTCGTCCAGACTGAAGCAGAGTCGTTCAGGTGACGCGCGGTCGGTCGTCTCGTTGTCGCCTCGGTTTGAGAGCGACGGAATTCCGACGGTACCGGATCCGTCCACGCCCACGGCTACGACGGGTCCGTCGACGCGAACGCGACGGTAACGGCGAACGCGAAACTGACACGAGAATAGTCACGAGCCGTTCTGGGAACCGTCTCCCGGCGGATCCATCAGCGTCGAACCGCTCGGCCGTCGCGCGACGATCCGACCAGCGACTTAGATCTTGTTCGCGGGGGGAACGGTGCGGTCGTCGGGCTGAGACGTCCCGCCGGTGGTCACGATCACGCGGACGCCCGCGCCGAGTCCGAGGGCCCCGGCGAGACCGGCCACGACGGCGGTCAGTGCCAGCGAGAGGCCGGCGATGCCGGCGAGGACGCTGCCGACGAGGACGCCGAGCGAGAGGCGGTCGCGGCCGAGTCGGGCCGCGATCGAACGTCCGAACGCGACGAAGCCGAGGACCGTCGACGCGGGGACGATCGTCCCGCCGAGGACGATCATCGGAATCCCGAAGAACGGCCCCAGATCCGTATCGAGTATCAGATATCCCGTGCTCCCGAGCCCGGCGACGACGAGCAGCCCCGGTAGGCCGACACAGGTCGAAATGACCGGGCTCCGGCGAGCCTTCGTCACCGTTCGCGGGGCGTACCCCTGAAGCAATCCGAGCACCACGACCGCGAGCACGAGCGTCGCGGCGAACTGGAGTCCAGCACGCTCGAGCGGTCCGAGTGCCGCTAGCGTTTCGAGGCCGAACCCGCTGACCGTCAGCGGTGTGCCCGACCCGGTTCCCGTCGCCCCACTAACATTATATAAGTTTGATGGCCACATACAGGAAATCTACACTATCACTGATCATAATATTTTCGTTCATCGGACCTATCTCCGCGCCGCTCGTCGCGGCTCTCATCGGATTTCTCGAGAGAGTGAGGGGGTGTGAGCGGATACGAATCGCCGGACGATACCGCGAGTGGGTCTGGCCGTCACGCGCGACGAGGCGTCGGTCACTGACAGTTCGACGGGTTTAAGTTCGGCATAGCACTCCGTTCAAAGGAGACAGGCCTAGCCTGTTTCACTGACCCGTAGGAGCACTCCTGCGTACTACGGAGGTGAACGATGGCAGATTCGGATATTGAAACAGCAGTCGCTCGCGCACTCGAGGACGCCCCGGATCGGAACTTTACCGAGACGGTCGACCTCGCGATCAATCTGCGCGACCTAGACCTAAACGAACCGTCGAACCGAGTTGACGAGTCTATCGTCCTGCCGTCCGGAACCGGCCAGGATACGCGAATCGTCGTCATTGCCGAGGGAGAAACCGCCGTCCGCGCCGAAGAGGCGGCGGACGAGGTCCTCTCGGAGGACGACGTGGCCGATCTGGACGATGACGAGGCCAAGGACATGGCCGACGAGACGGACTTCTTCATCGCCGAAGAGGCGATGATGCAAGATATCGCCCGGCACCTGGGTACCATCCTCGGTCCCCGAGGGAAGATGCCGGACCCGCTCGCGCCCGACGACGACGTCGTCGAGACCGTCAACCGGCTCAAAAACACCGTGCAGCTTCGCTCCGGCGACCGACGAACGTTCCACACGCTCGTCGGCTCGGAAGAGATGGATGCCGAGGACGTCGCCGACAACATCGACGTCATCCTGCGTCGCCTGCACGCCGACCTCGAGAAGGGGCCCCAGAACATCGACGCCGTCTACGTGAAGACGACGATGGGGCCGTCCGTGGAGGTGGCCTAATATGAGCGCACAGGCTGAACGCAAGACCGAGAACCTTCCCCAGTGGAAGCGAGAGGAAGTCGACGAGCTCCAGGAGATCATCGAGAGCTACGACAGCGTCGGCATCGTCGGCATCACCGGCATCCCGAGCAAGCAGCTCCAGGACATGCGCCGTGATCTGCACGGTACCGCCGAGCTCCGCGTCAGCCGCAATACCCTGCAGGTCCGCGCACTGGAGCAGTCCGGGCTCGACGATCTCGTCGAACACGTCGAGGGCCAGGTCGGGATCGTCGGCACGAACGACAACCCGTTCACGCTCTACAAGGAGCTCGAGGCGTCGAAGACGCCCGCGCCCATCAACGAGGGCGAGGTCGCCCCGAACGACATCGTCATCCCCGAGGGTGACACCGGGGTCGACCCGGGACCGTTCGTCGGCGAACTCCAGAGCATCGGTGCGAACGCGCGCATCGAAGAGGGTTCGATTCAGGTCATGGAGGACTCGACGGTCCTCGAGGCCGGCGGCGAAGTCTCTGCGGATCTGGCGAACGTCCTCAACGAACTCGGGATCGAGCCCAAGGAGGTCGGACTCGACCTCCGCGCCGTCGTCGCCGACGGCGTCCTCTTCGACCCCGAGGACCTCGACATCGACGTCGAGGCCTACGAGAGCGACGTGTCGACCGCCGCCGCACGCGCACGGAACCTCGCGATCAACGCGAGCTTCCCGACCGCGTCGACGGCGCCGACGCTCATCGCCAAGGCCACGGGCGAGGCCAAGAGCCTCGGCCTGCAGGCCGCAATCGAGGACGAAGAGCTGATGCCCGACCTCGTCAGCAAGGCCGACGCACAGCTGCGTGCGCTCGCGGCCCAGATCGACGACGAGGAGGCCCTGCCCGAGGAACTGCAGGGCGTCGACGCGGCCGCTGAACCGGCCGCCGACGAGGGCGAGGACGAATCGGCTGACGAACAGGACGACACCGAAACTGACGCCGACGAGGCCGACGCCGACACCGACGATGACGACGAAGACGACGGCGGTGACGGCGGGGCCGGTCTCGGCGAGATGTTCGGATAATCACTACTGGAGGACACTACAATGGAATACGTATACGCTGCACTCATCCTGAACGAATCGGGCGAAGAGATCAACGAAGACAACCTGACCGACGTGCTCGACGCTGCCGGCGTCGACGTCGAGGAGTCCCGAGTCAAGGCGCTCGTCGCCGCGCTCGAGGACGTCGACATCGACGAGGCAGTCTCCGAGGCCGCCGCCGTCCCCGCTGGCGGAGCCGCCGCAGGCGGTGCCGCCGCGGGCGGTGACGCCGGTGGCGACGAAGGCGGCGACGAGGAAGAGGTCGAAGAGACCAGCGACGTCCCGGACACGACCGACGAGGACGACGACGAGGACGACGACGCCGGCGGCGAGGGCCTCGGCGAGCTCTTCGGCTAAGTCGCGACGCGACGATTTCGGCAATCCCGATTTTTCTTCGACGCGACGGACGAACAGCTACTTCTCCGCGCCGCGAGACGAAAGGCGTGTGACGACCGCCGTCTACTTCGACCTCGACGGAACGCTGTGTACCTATACGGTCCCGTTCGAGGCCCTGTTCGAGGCGACCGTTTCCCCGTACGGCGAGCCGACCGACGCCGCCTACGGGACGTACGTCGACCGTCTGCTCGCGGCCCTCGAGCGCTGTGAGGCCGATCCCTACCGCGAGGCGTTCGAGGCGGCTGCGACCGCGACGGAACTCGATGCGGCGCCGGAGACGCTCGCCCGGGCGTACCGGAAGCGGGAACTCGAGGCGTCAAGCGCGTCGCCGGCAGCGACCCGAACCATCGAGCGGGTCGCGGAGACCTGTCCGACCGGAATTCTGACGAACGGCGACGGGCGACATCAACGGGCGAAAGTCGAGCGCCACGGCTTCGACGAATCGGTCGACGAGATCGTCGTCTCGGGCGACGTCGGCGCGGGGAAACCCGACCGACGGATCTTCGACGCCGCGCGGGACCGGCTACCGGCCGACGACTACGCGTTCGTCGGCGACGACTACGAGGCGGATATCGTCGGCGCACGGGACGCCGGATTCCGGACGGTGTACGTGACGGGAGACGACGATCTCGCGAGCGACGGGTCCGCAGCGGCCGCCGACGCCGTCGTCTCGAGCGTCGAGGAGTTGCTCGAACCCGAATCCCTTCCGACACCCGTTCGGCCACCGTTCGAAGATCCGACATGAGCAGCTACGTCGGACTCGACTGGGCTGGGAACGGATGGATCGCAGTGACCGCGGCCGGAGACGGCGCCGATACCCGGCCGGCAACGTAGCGATCGGTTCCTCGCACCGCCGGTCGATCGATCCTCGAGTTTATCCGACGGGACGCGCCCAGAGGGAGCGATGGCCGCTGTCCCCGCGTCGGTCGAACTCCTCGCCGAGCCGTCGCTGACCGCGGGGCTGGTCGCGTGGATCCTCGCCGGCGCGGCGCTGGGCTGCTGTAGCGGGCTCGTCCCGGGGCTCCACGCGAACAACTTCGCCCTCCTGCTCGCCGGGTTCGCGCCGTCGATCCCCGGCCGGCCGCTGTTCGTCGGCTGTGCGATGCTCTCGGCGGGCGTCGTCCACACCTTCGTCAACGCCGTTCCCGCGATGGCGCTCGGGGTTCCCGACGCCGAGATGGCCGTCACCGCGCTGCCGGGCCACCGGCTGGTCCTCGAGGGTCGGGGCTACGAGGCGATCCGGCTCTCGGCGCTGGGCAGTCTGCTCGCGGTCCTCGCTGCGGTCCCGCTGGCCGTCCCGGTCACGTGGGGCGTGACGGCCGCGTATCCGACGATTCGGGCCCACCTCTCGCTCGTGCTGGCGATGGTCGTCGTCGCGCTGATCGCCTCGGAACGGACGTGGTGGACCCGCCTCGGCGGCCTCGTTTCGTTCGCGCTCGCGGCCGGACTGGGGCTCGGGACGCTCGATCTCGCGACGGACGCGCCCCTCGAGGCCGGCGGGATGCTCGCGCCGCTGTTCGCGGGTCTGTTCGGCGCACCGGTGTTGATCGACGCGGTTCGCGGGGGCGGCGTTCCGCCGCAGCGCGACGAGTCGATCGCGATGTCCCGTCCGCTCGTCGGCGCGACGGCGATCACCGGGGCGCTGGCGGGTGGGGTGGTCGGCTACGTTCCGGGCATCTCGGCG
Organism: Haloterrigena sp. KLK7; assembly: GCF_037914945.1. Classification (NCBI taxonomy): domain Archaea; kingdom Methanobacteriati; phylum Methanobacteriota; class Halobacteria; order Halobacteriales; family Natrialbaceae; genus Haloterrigena; species Haloterrigena salinisoli. The sequence continues at coordinate 3,806,083 of NZ_CP149787.1, read as the reverse complement.
GCGATCGCCGCCGTCGCGGTGCTGGTGGTCGTCCCGGGCCGATCCGGCGACCGCGGGTATATCGTCGCGACGAGCGGCGTCGACACGGCGAACACCATCTTCGCGCTGTTCGCGCTGGCCGCCATCGGCCAGCCCCGGACCGGCGTGATGGTCGCCTTCGACACTGCGAACGCGCCCCTCGAGTTGCCGGTGCTGGTCGCGGGGATCGTCCTGGCCGGCTGTGTCGGCTTCGTCCTCGTGATCGCCGTCGGGGACGCCTATCTCGACCTCGTCGGGCGGACGGCCTACTGGAAGATCTCGATCGCCGTCCTCGCGCTCCTGTGCTGTCTCTCGTATCTCTTCACGGGACTCATCGGTATCGGCGTCTTCGCCGTCGCGACCGGGATCGGCATGGTCCCGATTCGCTTCCGCGCCCGACGCGTCCACCTGATGGGGGTGCTGATCGGCCCCCTGCTGGTCGGGAGCTAACGCGAGTCCCGACTCGCAACCAGCGCCTCGACGCGCTCGCGCGAGACGGGGTTCGTCGTCTCGCGCCCCTCCTTGAGCGCCGTACCGACGATGACGCCGTCGGCGCCGGCCGCGAGACAATCACCGATCGTCTCGCTCGTGACGCCGCTGCCGACGAACACGGGCGTTCGCTCGGCGGTAGCGGCTCCGTCCAGCGTCGCCGCGACCCGCTCGACGTCCTCGAGCGCGGTCTCGACGCCGGTCCCCGGTCCCGAGACGATGACGCCGTCCGCGCGGCCGCGCTCGACCGCCTCGAGGGCCGCACGCTCGATCGAATCCTCGCCGACCGGCGTCGCGTGCTTAACGTGGACGTCCGCCAGAATCGCGACGTCGGCGTCGATCCGGTCACGAAGCCGGAGCGTTTCGTGGGCCCGCCCCTCGAGGACGCCCTGATCGGTCGCCGCGGTGCCGACGTGCACGTTCACGCGGACGAATTCGGCGTCGACGGCCGCGGCGATCGACAGCGCCGCCTCGGCGTCGTTTCGGAGCACGTTGATCCCGACGGGCACGTCGACGGCGTCGGTCACTGCCGTCGCGACGGCGGTCATCTCCGCGACGACGTGGGCGGGGACGTCGTCGGGGTAGAACGGCGCGTCACCGAAGTTCTCGAGAATGATGCCGTCGACGCCGCCGGCCTCGAGGCGGCGGGCGTCCTCGAGGGCGCGGTCGCGGACGGCGTCGCGGTCGCCGTCGAACGCCGGTGCGCCGGGCAGGGGCGGGAGGTGGACCATTCCGACGAGCGGTCGGTCGGCGTCGAAGCGGTCCAACGGTGAGGTCTGTGGAGGCATCGGAACGGGTGATGCTGAGCCCTCGAGCGGGATAAGTCGGTGTGGGTTCGAACGACGGCGAATTCGAACTCGAGATCTGCGGTTCGATGCCGATGTTATGTCGGCAATCGGTGCTCGCACCGATTTGCACTCGAGTTTGCTGCTCCCGTGGCAACGGGGAACGCCACACCCTCCCCAACCGATTCGCTCACTTCGTTCACTCGTCCCTCGCACGTTTTCGGGACGCGGTTCGTCGGTGACTCACCGCGTCCCAGCGCGCGCCACCGCGTGGGACCGGCCATCAACGTGTCTCGAGAACCCGTGTCGGAGTACCGAACCGCAAGCCGGCAACACCGCCCCCGTTCACGGCCCTTTTCTCGAGCCCGTCGTAAGCCTCGAGCGATGCCAGAGTTATTCTCCTCGCTCTCGCTGCGCGACCTCGAGGTTCCGAATCGACTCGCCGTCTCGCCGATGTGCCAGTACTCCTGTGGCGACGACGGGCTCCCGACCGAGTGGCACCGCGTCCACCTCGGGAGTCGCGCCGTCGGCGGGGCCGGGATCGTCATGACCGAAGCGACCGCCGTCGAGCCTCGCGGTCGAATCACGCCCCACGACTTGGGCATCTGGAGCGACGACCACGCCGAGGCGCTCGAGCCGATCACCCGGTTCGTCCGCGAGCAGGGTGGGGTACCCGGGATTCAGCTCGCCCACGCGGGCCACAAGGCCAGCAAGACGCGGCCGTGGGACGGCAACGTCCCGATCCAACCGGACGAAACTGACCCCGACGGTGCGGAAGGCTGGGAGGTGCTCTCGCCGTCGCCCGACGCCTACCCGCCGTTCGACGGGGATCGGCCGGCGATGCGGAAGGCCGATTACGACGACATCCAGACCGTGATCGACGCCTACCGCGAGGCGGCCGAGCGCTCGCTCGCGGCCGGCTTCGAGATCGCCGAGGTCCACGCGGCTCACGGCTACCTGCTCCACGAATTCCTCTCGCCGGCGACGAACCGCCGCGAGGACGAGTACGGTGGGAGTTTCGAAAATCGAACCCGACTCGTCCGCGAGGTCGTCGAGGCGGTCCGCGAGGTCTGGCCGGACGACAAGCCCGTCTTCGTGCGGATCTCCGGAACGGACTGGCTCGAGGACCGCGAGTCGTGGGATATCGACCAGTCGGTCCGGCTGGCTCGCGACCTTTCCGAGCTGGGCGTCGATCTGGTCGACGTCAGTTCCGGCGGGCTCCACCCCGACCAGCAGGTGGCCGGCGGCCCCAACTTCCAGGTCCCGCTGGCGGAGGCGGTCCGCGAGGGGAGCGACGTCGCCGTCGGCGCGGTCGGCGGCGTGACCGAACCCACACAGGCCGACGCGCTGGTCCGGAACGGACGAGCGGACCTCGTCCTCGTCGGCCGGCAGTTCCTCCGTGACCCGTACTTCGGGCTGCGAGCGGCCGGCGAACTCGAGGACGACGCCGCCCCGCACTGGCCGGTTCAGTACCGGCGCGCCGTCCGGTAGCTCGTCCGAGAGCCCGGTATCGGACCGCGTTCGAATCCCGGTCTCTGACGCGACCGAACGTAGACGGGGGGACGAACAGAGTCGCACGTACTCCCACCCTGCGGGAATATACGCCTCTCTTCACTATCTCTCGATCCGTACTGTGCGGTGAAGACATCATGACCGAACACACTCGACGGACCGTGTTGAAGGCCGCCGGCGCATCGACGCTCGCCGTCGCCGTTGCCGGCTGCACGGGCAGTGACGACGACGGTGACAGCGAGAACGGCGACGAAAGCGACGACGGCACGTACGAGATCGACGCCGGCGAGACGATCATGCTCGAGGGCCAGATCAGCGGCTGGACCGGGCTCCAGCCCGAGGCGATCGACGGCGTCGAGAACCCGACGCTCGTCCTCGAGGACGGCGCCGAGTACGAGATCGGCTGGGAACCGGGCGACGGCTCGGACCACAACATCGAACTCTGGGACGAAAACGAGGAACTCGTCGACGAAGAGTACAAACTCGAACTGACCAACGATCCGGGCGATCCCCTCTCGTTCACCGCCAGTTCGGAGATCGCGTACTATCGCTGTAATCCTCACAGCAACATGCAGGGGGAGATTCGGGTCGAGTAGGGCGTCGCTCACTCGAGCCGGCTCCGCCAGTCACCCACCGGTATTCGACGTGACGAACCAATAGTCGGGGTCCGTTCGATAGGGTCGACGATCCGTCCGCTCGTTTTCGTTCAGTCTTCGAACGCCGAGACAGTACTCCCCTGTCCCCGCTCGATACGGCTATCGACCGAGAAGCCCTCCTCGCGGGCCGCGTGGACGCGGTGCGGATAGGGAATGGTGATCCCCTCGCGCTCGAACGCCGTCGTTATCGCCTCGATGACGTTCGTCTGGGCCTGCAGCATGCGCCGCATCGTCGGATCGGCGATCCAGACCCGACACTCGAGCAGGATCGCCGACTCGCCGAACTCCGTCGCGATCACCTGCGGGTTCGGGGCGTTCTTGATCGACTCGAGGTCCTCGGTCGCGTCGACGACGACCGAGCGAGCGTGGTCGATATCGGTGTCGTAGTCGATGCCGACCTCGACGTCGACGCGGAGCTGGTCGTTCTGCGAGTAGTTGATCAGCTGGCTGTCGGTCACCTCGTCGTTGGGAACGAGGACGTGTTTGTCGTCGAACGTCTGGATCTTGGTGGTGAAGATGGTGACGTCGGTGACGATCCCCGTGGTCTCGTTGACCTCGATCCAGTCGCCGACGTAGAACGGCCGCGAGAACAGCAGGATGAAGCCGGCGAGCATCGCCGTCAGCGTCTCGCGAGCCGTCAGCGCGACGACCGCCGTGATCGCCCCCGCGCCGATGAAGATGTTCGTCAGATCGATCCCCCACAGCGTCAGGATCATCGTGGCGGCGAAGGCGACGATCGCGACGTCCGAGACGTGGTAGGCCACCTCGCTCTGGTGTTTCGTGAGCGCTCTCGTCTGTGCGAGTTTATCGATCGATCGGTTGACGAACCGCATCGCGAGGTAGGCGCTCAGTGCGATCGCCAGCGTGACCAGTTGCTGGGCGGCCAGCCACCGGTCGATCATCATCGCCGAGAGCGTGTACTCGAGGACGTACGTGACCCGCCAGAAGACGCTGAAGCCGTAGACGCCGCCGGTGACGAGGCCGCCGAGGACGAACACGTAACTCGCCTCGGCGATCTGGCGGCCGTGCCGTCGGCGGGCGATATCCCGCACTCGGGAGGCGACGCCGATACCGGCGACGAGGACGACGGCGAGGAGCAGGGTCGCGAGGAGTTGGATCTCCACCGAGTCGAGGTACGTTCGCTGGAGTTCCGGAATCGGCGCCGGTCGAAGGGTAAACCCGACACTGAGAAGGATCGAAGCGAACCAGTCCATTCGTCGTCGGTGATAGGAATGCGAGCGCCCTTAACGACCGCCCGGCAGGTGCAACCCGCCGCCGTGATTGCGGTACCGACTGTCGAGACGAGTCCGACCGATACGACCGACGGTAAATAGGCCGGCAGGAACGATCAGTCGTCAGTCGTTTCGCCCGAGCGGTCAGTCGTCAGTCGTTCCGCCCGAGCGGTCAGTCGTCAGTCCACTTGATCGAACAGCCCTGCGACGGCTGCCACTCGAGGTCGACCGACTCGCCGGCCAGCACCGCGTCGATGGCTTCCCGGACGTGGAACCGAGTCGGTTCGTCCTCGGGGTTCAGCGCGTCGTCGAGACGGCCCTGATAGACCAGTCGGAACTCCTCGTCGCTGTCGGACCACGCGAAGAGGAACGGATCGGGCGTACAGATCGCTCCGTACGCCGCGGCGACGTCCTGGCTCTCGTCGCGGAGGTACGCGTCGTAGTCGATCGTCCCGTCCGCGACGTACTCGCGCATCTTCTCTATGGAGTCATCGGGGTACTCCTCGGCGTCGTTGGGGTTGATCCCGACGACGGCGACGTCGTCGTACTCGTCGGCCAACTCGTTCAGCAGGTCGAACTTCGCCTTCGCGTAGGGACAGTGGTTGCAGGTGAAGACGACCAGCAGCGCCTCGTTGTCGGCGAAGGAGTCGAGCGTGTACGTCTCGCCGTCGGCGCCCTCGAGTTCGAACTCCGGGGCCGGATCGCCGGCCTCGAGTTCGGAGTCGGATTCCTTGAGTACCATATCTGGTACTCCGTCTGGGTGTTCTTAACGGTCCCGCTTGTCGCAATCTCGATCCCCGAGCGGCCCGAAAAGCGGGGTCGGTCCCGAGCTATTCGAGACGGTCGGAGTCCGAGCCCGCCTCGTGACGGACTCGAGAGTCACCTCCACGGTCGACGGCGGCCGGTGACGGTCCGCGGCGCGCCCTCGACGTGACGACTTACCTATTAGTACCCCCGGCCGCATCGACTGAGTATGCAGACGCTCGAGGTCACCGACGAACAGTACGCGGTCATCCAGCAGCTTCGCGAGGAGATTTCCGAACAGGTCGTCGGCAAGTACGGCTTCGTCCGCGAACGGGACGCCGTCCAGTTTCTGATCGACAATCTCGACGGCAACCCCGACATCGACGTCGAGATCGACACGGACCTGGACTCCTCGGCGACCGACGACGTCGCCGCCTCGGTCGGAGCCGCCATCGACGGCGAACCGGCCCCGGACGACCTCGAGGAGGTCTCCTACATCGAAGACGACTCCGTCGACGGCGACGGGCCGGCGTCCGACGCCGCGGCGGACGCGGACGTCGTCGATCCCGACTCCGACCTCGAGCCCGACGTCGGCGACGAGAGCGAATCCGAGGATGAGAACGAGCCGACGGACGCGAGTAGCGACGGGAACGCCTCGAGCGAGGACGACGAATCGGTTACCGACGCGGGATCGACGGACGACGATTCCGAGGAGTCGGGCGACGATGAGGACGCAGCGGACGACTCGAGCGACAGCGACGGCTCGGCCGACGACGACGATATGTTAGACGAGATGATGAGCCTGCTCGAGACCCACGACGACAAGTGGTCGGAATCGAACTCCGCGGACTACCGCTACGAGGTCGAACTGCCGGACGGCACGACGGAGCAGGTGCAGACGAAAGACGACGTTCGGGCGCTCCTGTTCAAGAACTATCGGTAGGCCGGTAGCGACGGGACTCCGTCGCTGACCGCGAACACCGGTGAGTCAACCGTCGTGACTGAACGATCGGGCTGAGAGTCGCCACTTCTTACGATGTAGCTTATGGTAGTAGTCGGTGTTCCTTCGAATGGATCTCTATGGACCGAGCATACCGTTTCCAGCTGGAGGAGGATATCACCTGTCCCAATTGCAACCGGCGCGTTCCGATGCACTCGCGGATCTGTCCCGAATGCGAAAGCTCGCTCCACTAGGTCGCCGGTCGAGCCGTCGATCCGACGAACGAACAACGTTAGACCTTTACTCGCGCTCGCGCTTCGCGTTGGTATGAGCGAACGCGAGGTGCTCGAGTTGCTTCGTGAGAACGCGCGGTACTCCACGGCGGACATCGCGCGAATGACCGACCTCGAGGAGAGCGAGGTCGAGGCAGCCATCGAGGAACTCGAGGCGGCAGGCGTCGTCCGCGGCTATCAGGCGGTCGTCGACTGGGACAAGCTCGAGGACGAGCGCGTCCGCGCCGAGGTCGAGTTGAACGTCCGCCTCGACCGCGAGACGGGCTACGACGACATCGCCGAGCGCCTCGCACGGTTCCCGCAGGTCAAGGCGCTGCGCCTCGTGAGCGGCGACTACGACTTCGACATGGAGGTCGAGGGCGACTCCATCCGCGAGGTCTCGCAGTTCATCAGCGAGAAGGTCGCGCCCGTCCCCGAGATCACCCAGACGGTCACCCACTACGTGATGACCTCCTACAAGGAGAACGGGATCGAACTCGGTGACGGCGAAGACGACGAGCGACTCTCGTTCTCCCCCTGACCATGACGTTCGAACTGTCCGACCGCGTCCAGACGGTGCCGCCCTCGGGGATCCGGCGGTTCTTCGAGATCGCCGAGGAACGCGACGACGTCATCTCCCTCGGTGTGGGAGAGCCGGACTTCGCGACGCCGTGGGCGGCCCGCGACGCCGCGATCACGTCCCTAGAGCAGGGAAAGACGTCGTACACGGCCAACCGCGGCAAGCGCGACCTCCGCGAGGCGATCGCCGACTACGTCGCCGACCGGTTCGACCTGGGCTACGATCCCGACGAGGAGATCATCGTCACCGCCGGGGCCAGCGAGGCCGTCGATCTGGCCTTCCGGGCGTTCGTCGACCCCGGCGACACGGTCGCCATCGCCCAGCCGTCGTACATCTCCTACGAACCCGGCGTGATCTTCGCCGGCGGCGAGGTGCTTCCCGTGCCGACCTACGAGGAGGACGACTTCCGGCTCACCGTCGAGGGTCTCGAGGAAGCGGGCGCCGACGAAGCGGACATGCTCGTCCTCTGTTACCCGAACAACCCGACGGGGGCGATCATGCCCGCCGAAGACCTCGAGCCGATCGCCGAGTTCGCCCGCGAACACGATCTGATGGTCCTCTCGGACGAGATCTACGCCGAACTCACCTACGACGGCGAACACACCTCGATCGCGACCTTCGAGGGAATGCGCGAGCGCACCATCGTCTTCAACGGCTTCTCGAAGGCCCACGCGATGACCGGGCTCCGACTCGGCTACGCGCTCGGGCCGGCCGAGGCCATCGGCGCGATGAACAAGATCCACCAGTACACGATGCTCTCGGCGCCGACGACGGCCCAGTACGCCGCGCTCGAGGCCCTGGACTCGTGTGAGAACGACGTCCGGGAGATGGTCGACCAGTACGATCGGCGCCGCCAGTTCGTCCTCTCTCGATTCCGCGAGATCGGGATGGACGTCTTCGAGGCCAAGGGCGCCTTCTACTGTTTCCCCGAAGTCCCCGAGGGCTTCACCGCCGAAGAGTTCGCCGAGGAGGTCCTCCGCGAACAGGGCGTCGCGGTCGTTCCGGGCGACGTCTTCGGCGCCGGCGGCGACGGCCACCTCCGGATCTCCTATGCGACCGGTCTCGAGGACCTGCGCGAGGCGCTGGCCCGCATCGAGGCGTTCGTCGACGAGCGCGCCTAACAACCTTTTGCTCTGCGGGTGCGCCGAAGGCGCATCCTCGGCAAAATCTTCAAAAGAGCGCGTAGCGCTCTTTTGGACCTCGCGGGATCTTCGATCCCGCTTAGCGTTGATGAAAAGCACTCCTCCCTCCGTTCCGTGACGCTTCGCGTCACTCCACATCGGTCGTCGGCCTGCTCGCTCACTGCGTTCGCTCGCAGTCAGCAGATTTGCTCACGGACAGCGACCCGATCACTCTGAGTGCAAATCACTATCGGGTGAGATCACGAACAGTTTTCCCGATCCTCTCCACTCACGATAGCATGGTCGACTATCGTTCTCTCACCGACGAACGGGACGTCTTCCACGAGTACCGCAGCTACGCGTTCAGTCCGGAGGAGGGCGTTCCGGCGTACGATTCCGACGAACACGAGACGCTGCGGGACACGCTGGGCTCCCGGCGCGGCCTCTACGCGAGCGAGGCGGCCGACGACGCGGACCCCCGCTGCGTCTGTCGGCACTACTGGCTCGAGTCGCACGTCCGCGGCGACCTCCATCGGACCGCCGGGCTGGCGTCGGTCGCGACGCCGCCCGAGTACCGTCGACGAGGCCACGTCCGGCAGTTGCTCGCCCGCTCGCTGGCGGAGTACCGCGACCGCGACGTCCGCTTCTCGGTGCTGTGGCCGTTCCGCTACCGGTTCTACCGGCAGTACGGCTGGGACACCGCCAACCGGGTCCACACCCACGAGTTCGAGCCGTCGCTGCTGTCGGTCGCGACCGGAGAGACGGCCGATGGCGGACGGTACCGTCGTCTCGAGGCCGACGAGTACGACCGCCTCGAGTCGGCCTACGCGACCCGCGCCGAGCGCTACGGGCTGGCGCTCGAGCGCGACGCGGACTGGTGGCGCGCTCGCATCTTCGGCGGCAGCGACCGCGATCCGTTCGTCTACGCGTACGAGCGCGACGGCGATATCGCGGGGTATCTCGTCTACACGATGGAGGGCGGGCAGGGCGACCGGCGGATGGACGTCTCCGAACTCGTCTTCACCGACCGCGAGGCCCTGCTGTCGCTGCTGGCGTTTTGCTACAGACACGAGTCGCAGGTCCAGCGCGTCCGCTTCGAACTCCCCGCGGACGTCCCGATTCGCGACCTCGTCCGCGATCCCGACGAGGTCGAGACGACGGTCTCGGACGGCCCGATGGTCCGCATCGTCGACGTCGCGGAGACGCTGTCCGCGCTGTCCTATCCCGGCCGCGAGGCTACCCTGACGATCGCCATCGAGGACCCGCTGGTCGACTGGAACGACGGAACGTTCGCCCTCGAGGTCGCGGACGGAACGGCCACCTGCGAGCGGACCGCAGCGGCTCCCGATTCGGCCGACGCCGACGTCCGCCTCGAGATCGGCGCGCTCTCGCAACTCGTCGTCGGCACTCGGTCGGTACGGGATCTCGAGCGAACGGGCCGACTCGAGGCGCGGGACTCGGACGCGGTCCCGACGCTCGCCGCGCTGTTCCCCGAGACCGACGTCTATCTCGGGGAGTTCTTCTGAATTCGGACCGCGACAGCGGGCGACGGTCCGACGTCGTCCGTTCGATCCGATCGAGTCCACACTCAAGTGCTCGAAGGACGATTCTCGGGTATGGTTCGCGTGCTGTCCGACGACGACGTCGCGTCTGTCCTCGACCTCGAGGAACTGCTCCCGGTCGTGGCCGACGCCTTCGAGAAGCAACGCGCAGGCGCGGTCGAACGCCCCGAGCGACCGCACTACCCGATCGGGACGGGGCTCGATCCGGACGCTCCCGACGAGCCGACGGGAATCGGGCTCTGCATGCCGGCGTACGTCCACGGCGCCGACTACGCCGCGACGAAGCTCGCGACCGTCGTCGAGGACAACCCCGAGCGCGGGCTGCCGACGGTCACCGCACAGCTCGAGGTGATCGACGCCGAGACCGGCCAGTCGGTCGGCTACCTCGCCGGCAATCGGGTCACCAGCGCCCGGACGGGCTGTATCGGCGGGCTGGCCGCTCGAGAACTCGCCGCGGACGGTCCCCTGTCGCTGGCGGTCGTCGGCGCCGGCACGCAGGCCCGCTGGCAGACGCGGGCCATCGCCGCCGCGGTCGGTACCGACCGCCTCGAGTCGATCCACGTCTCCTCGCCGAGCGACTCCCGCCACGAGTGCGCTCGGGACCTCGAGTCGGAGCTGGGCGTCTCGGCGACGGCAGTCGAGAGTCCGCGGGCGGCGGTGGCGGACGCCGACGTCGTCGTCACGGCGACGACGAGCACCGAGCCGGTCTTCCCGGGCGACGCCCTCGCCGACGGGGCGCTCGTGATCGCCGTGGGCGCGTACACGCCCGAAATGCGCGAACTCGACGACGAGACGATCGCCCGCGCGGCTCGCGTCTTCGCCGACGTCCCCGACGAGGCACGCGAGACGGGGGATCTCCGCGAGCACGCCGGACTCGAGGTCCGCCCGTTCGGGGACGTCCTGACCGGAACCGACGGTCGCGAGTCGTCGTCGGAAATCGTCGTCCTCGAGAGCGTCGGGACGGCGGTTCTCGACGCCGCCACTGCCGAGTTCGTCTTCGAGCGAGCGCTCGAGCGGGGACTCGGCACGACGGTACCGCTACGGCCAGGTGAGTGACGTGGTACCGCTCGGCCACGACACTGAAATACGCGGTCCCCGAAGCAAGAGCACAACTGGCTGTCGATGATCGTAACGAGGGTGCGAGCCGATCGGCTCGCAGAGGAGGGTATCGTCGCGCCGTCTCCGACCGGGAACGGAGGTGAGCAGCCGTGACGCTGCGATCCGTGCCGATCGTCGACCGGGTGACCGACGCCTTCTTCGCGCTCGATACGGACTTTCGTTTCACGTACGTAAACGAGCGCGCCGAGACGCTGCTGAAGCGCTCCCGCGAGGAACTGATCGGCCGGGTCATGTGGGACGAGTTCCCCCAGACCGTCGAGACCCAGTTCCCCGACGGCTTCCACCGGGCGATGGACGAACAGGTCCCCGTCTCCTTCGAAATTTACCACGCGCAACTGGAGACCTGGTTCGAGGCGCGGGCCTACCCCTCCGAGAGCGGCCTCTCGGTCTACATGCGCGACGTCACCGAGCGGAAGGTCCAGGAGACGACCCTGGCCCAGCACGCCGCCGTCGTCGAGGCCGTCAACGACGCCGTCGTCACTCTCGACCGGACCCGGGAGATCGTCACCGTCAACGACGCCACCGAGACGGCGCTCGGCATCGACCGGACGGAACTGATCGGCGAACACGTCGAACGGCTCATCGAACGCGCGGGAATCGCCGACGAGGACGCCGTCGAGATCGGCCGCGCGATCACCGACATCGACATCGGCAGCGCGGTCGAACGGACGCTCGAGGTGCCGTTTACCGACGCCGACGGCACCGATCGGATCGGCGAGTTCCGGTTCGTCCCGATCGAGGACGACGTCGCGACGGTCGCCGCCGTGATCCGCGACGTCACCGACCGCCACGAGTACGAGCGCGTCGTCACGTCGCTCCACGAGGTGACCCGCTGGCTGCTCGAGTCCGACGACCCCGAGGAGATCTGTGCGATCGCGGTCCACTCCGGGAGCGACCTGCTCGAACTCCCGATCAGCGGCGTCTGGCTGCTGGAAGAGGAACAGGGCTATCTCGATCCGGTCGCCGGGACCGCCGGCGCCCACGACGAGTTCGGCGGCCTCCCCCGCTTCAACCCGGGCGAGGGGCTCGTCTGGGACGTCTTCGAGTCCGGCGAGATCGAGCGGTTCGACGACCTGCGGACCGTCGAGGACATCTACAACCCGGACACGCCGATCCGGTCGGAGATCATCGCGCCCATCGGCACCCACGGCGTCCTCATGACCGGATCGCTCGAGCCCCACCAGTTCGACGAGACCGACGTCGACCTCATCTCGACGCTCGTCGAGAACACCCGAGCGGCCCTCGACCGGGCCGACCGGGAACAGGTCCTCCGGGAGCGGACCGCCGAACTCGAGCGCCAGACCGAACGCCTCGAGTCGGTCGCGAACGTCCTCTCGAGCGACCTGAAAGGGCAGCTGTCGACCGTCGCGGACGCGCTCCAGAGCGAGCCGGGCGGCGACGCCGGCACGCACGAGGAGTGGGAGTTCCCGCTCGCGGAGGACTCCGTCGAGGCGACGCTCGATCGGGCCGAAGGGCTCGTCGACGACGTCCGCGAGTTCGCCCGCAACGCCTCGACCGTCGGCACCCGCAGCCGGATTTGCCTCGAGTCGGCGATCGACGAGGCGCTGGAGCGCTCCCGGCTCGATTACGACTCGGTCGTCGTCGAGGAGCCGGCGACGCTGCGGGCCGACACCGATCGGTTCGTCCACCTCCTCAAGACGGCGTTCAACGACGCCGCGGCCCGCGCCGACAGCGAAGTGACGATCCAGGTGGGGCTCGTCGGCTTCGAGAACGGCGAGCGGTCGCGCGGCTTCTTCCTGCTGGACGACGCCGCCGAGATCCCGCCGGCCGCACACGAGCGGGTCCTCGATCCGACGACCGATCCCGACGTCGCCGAGACCGAGGACGGGGTCGCGACCGACGGACTGGGACTGGCCCTCGTCAGGGCGATCGCCGAAGCCCACGACTGGGAGCTGTCGATCGACAACGGCGAGAACGGCGGGACGCGACTCGAGGTCCGGGACGTAACGACGCTCGAGCGCGAGGCGTAGGAAGTCCGACTCCCGGCGGTTAGTCCGACTCCTGCAGGATCGTATCGCGCGTGAGATCCTGACAGAGCTGTCGATACCCGTCCTGCTCGAGCAGTTCCTCCATCGTGTCGTTGACCTGGACGCGAAGCACCGCGAGCCGATCCCGCAGCCGGGCGTACTCCTGGCTGGATTTGAGTTCGGCGTCGGTCTTCTGGGCGTCCAGCAGCGCCTTCTTCGAGGCGAGCGCGAAGAACTCCTGGAGCTGCTCGTCGTAGCTCGAGCGCAGGGCGAGCTGATCGACGATCCGGCGCAGTTCCTCCTTCGAGACGGGTTTGACGAGGTAATCGTCGAACCCCATCTCGATGATGTCGAAGTCCGGCTCCACGGCCGTGACCATCGCGACCCGGCAGTCGAGTCCACGGTCACGGATCGTCGTGAGGATCGTATCACCGGACAGCCCCGGCATTCGGCGATCGAGGAGGACGATGTCGACCGTCTCGTCGATGGCGTCGAGGGCGGTCTCGCCGTCGTAGGCCGTCTCGAGATCGCAGGTCTCGTCGAGCCAGGCGGCGTACAGGTTCGCGAGATCGGGCTCGTCTTCGACGATCAGGACGGACGGGGTATCAGTGGCCATTGACGGTGTCCTCCGGTGTATCGATTCGTGGAAGCAATTGTACCGGGAGTATATCAAGATATCGGCAGACCGCGGGGAGAAGCGACGGCCGACGGCTGCGACGGACTCGCGACCGCGTGCCGGCTCACTCGAGTTCGCGCTCGATCGTCTCGCGTCGCTCGCGGATCGCGGCCGCGTCGGTCGCGATCGTTCGATCGCCGACCGTCAGCTCGAGTCGGCCGTCGTCGGTCGCGGACCCGAGTTCGACGACGGGTGCGACGCCGTCGAGCGCCTCGCGGACCGCGTCGGGCGATGCGGTCTGGATCAGGGCGCGGCCGGGCTGTTCGTGGAACAGCGCCGCGGCGGCGGCGGTCGCGTCGTCGGGCGATTCGGAGACGGGAAGCGAGACCTCGAGGCCGGCGTCGTCGCTGACCATCTCCGCGAGGGCGACCGCGAGGCCGCCGTGACTGACGTCGTGGACCGCGAGGGTGTCCTCGTCGTCGGCGACGGCGGCGAGGGTCTCGACGACGGCGGCGGGATCGTCCGGAAGCGCGGGGAAGGCGTCGCTGCCGTCGAACCGGGCGAGGTACTCGGAGCCGCCCAGTCGAGCGTCGCCCTCGAGGCCGAGATCCCCGACCAGCAGCAGTCGGCTGTCGTCGGCGTCGGCCGTGACCGACAGCGGCGGCGCGTCGTAGCCCGCTTTCGTCCCGACCATCGCGAGCGTCGGCGTCGGCGGAATCGGCCCCGCCACGGAGTCGTTATAGAGCGAGACGTTCCCGCCGACGACCGGCGTCGACAGCGTCTCGCACATCTCGGCGAGGCCGTCGACGATCCCCTCGAAGCCGCCGTAGACGTCGGGTTTCTCCGGGTTGCCGCCGTTCAGACAGTCGACGGCGGCGAGCGGGGTCGCGCCCTTGGCCGCGATGTTCGTCGCGTTCTCGAGGGCGACGGCGCGAGCGCCCTCGTAGGGCGCGACGTCGGTCCAGTTCGGCGCCGCGCCGGAGGAGATGGCGAGCCCTTGCTCCGCTTCTCGGACCGCGATGATCGCTGCGTCGTCGCCCGGCCCGACGCTGGTGCGGACGCCGACCTCGTGGTCGTACTGGCGGTAGACCCACCGCTTCGAGGCGGTGTTCGGGCTCGAGACGACCGCGTCGAAGGCGTCCTCGAGGTCGACCTCGGGGAGGTCCGTTTCGGGCCGTGCCGGTTTCTCGGACGGGAGGTCGTTCATCGGCGCGCCCTCGCCGAGGAAGTAGGCGTCGACGTCGACGACCGTCTCGCCCTCGAACGTGCAGGTGTAGGTGTCCTCGGTGACCTCGCCGATGACCGAACAGCCGAGGTCGAACCGCTCGGCGATCTCGCGCACGCGGTCGACGTTCTCCGGCTCGACCTCGTAGCACATCCGCTCCTGAGACTCGGCGAGCAGGATCTCCAGCGCGTTCATGTTCGGTTCGCGCTGGTGGACCCGCTCGAGTT
Source organism: Haloterrigena sp. KLK7 (assembly GCF_037914945.1). Lineage (NCBI taxonomy): Archaea > Methanobacteriati > Methanobacteriota > Halobacteria > Halobacteriales > Natrialbaceae > Haloterrigena > Haloterrigena salinisoli. Next base: position 3,790,997 of record NZ_CP149787.1, on the reverse strand, counting down.
CGATGTCGGCGCCGAGGCCGCCCTTGGCGACCAGTTCGCTCGAGGCGCCGCCGAGGCCGGCGGCGCCGAGGTCGCGGGCCGACTCGATCAGGCCCTCGTCGACGAGTCGCTCGTTGGCCTCGATGAGCAGTTTCTCGGTGTAAGGGTCGCCGACCTGCACGGCGGGCCGGTCCTCGGTCTCGGCGTCCTCCGCGAGGTCCTCGCTGGCGAAGGAGGCGCCGCCGAGGCCGTCGCGACCGGTGCCGTTCCCGACGAGGACGAGTTTGTTGCCCGGCTCCTGCGCTTCGGCGGTGACGAGTCGCTCCTCGTTCGTGAGACCGACGCAGGCGACGTTGACCAGCGGATTACCCTCGTAGTCGGGGTGGAAGTCGACGCTGCCCGCGACCGTGGGGACGCCGATACAGTTCCCGTAGTGGCTGATCCCCTCCACGACGCCCTCGAGGAGGTACCGGGAGTGATCGGCGTCGAACTCGCCGAAGTACAGCGAGTCCGCCAGCGCGATCGGGTAGGCGCCCATCGAGAGCGTGTCCCGGACGATCCCGCCGACGCCCGTCGCGGCGCCGTCGAACGGGTCGACGTAGGAGGGGTGGTTGTGGCTCTCGATCCCCAGCGTGATGTACGTTTCATCGTCTGCGCGCCCGCCGGCGCGATCGTCGTCGGCGTCAGCCGACGGCAGCGCGACGACCGCCGCGTCGTCGCCCGGCCCGACGACGACCTGCTCGCCCTCGCTGTCGAACGCGGAGAGGAGGGGTCGCGAGGAGCGGTACGCGCAGTGTTCGCTCCAGAGGTTCTCGAACAGCGCCGCCTCGGCCGGGGTGGGCTCCCGGTCCAGTTCCTCGACGACGAGTTCGCGGTCCGAATCGGCAAGACTCATTCACGTCAGTGGTGGAAGTCGGGGAGTAAAGGGGTTTCTATATGCACGTTCGTGCATCGGTCGACGTTCACCGGTCGTCACGACGTCGAAACGAGCGACGGCGACGAGCGGTCTTAGCCGAAGCGATAGAGGTCCTTCCGGTTCACGATATTGCGGACCGTCGCTCGGGTGATGCCGGCGTCCCGCGCCGTCGAGCGCTTGCTGTCGCCGGCCTCGATCTGTTCGATGACCGCCAGCGCGGTCTCGAAGTTCTCGTTGGGAACGAGGTTGCCGTTTCCATCGCTATCGAAGCCGAACGGCGGCCGTCCGACGTGTTTGCCCTCCGCCTGGGCGGCGGCGATTCCCTCTCTGGTCCGTTCGCTGCTCACCGCCGCCTCGAGTTCCGCGGCGATGCCGAGCGCGCGGAGCATCGTGCGGTCGTCGACCGCGGTGTCGAGCTCCGGCCTCGAGTCGCCGAGCCGGAGCCCCGGATCGATGACGTGAACGGCGACGTCGTCGTCGAGGAGCTCCCTGATACGGTCGTTGAGGTCCCGCATGTTCGTGGCGATCCGGGCGGCGTCGCGAACGATCACGCGCTCGATGTCGCCCGCCGCGGCGAGTTCGAACAGCTCCTGATCGCCCGAGGACGGGGCCTCGCGACCCTTCAGGGCGGTGTCGGAGAGCACCGTGATCTCCTCTCGATCGAGTCCCAGTACCGACGTGGCGTAGTCGAGCGCCAGTTCGCGCTGCGCCGCCGCCGAATCGGTGGCCTCCGTGTCGCGAACGTAGACCGCTGTCGTTGTCTCGACCATCGACTGTTAGTCTCCATATATGAGTCTCAGCGAGGATGTACTTTACGGGGATTCTAGCGTTCCGTGACGCGGCGGCCGCGCTATGGTCGTTTGCCTCGAGCGCCCGTGGTCTACGCAGACATCGATCCCGTCTGTGGCAGAAACCCGTCGGTTTTCGCCGCCGCGTCGGTCGATAGACGGCCGCTGTGCGCGTGTACGGTGGTATTGCGGCGTTCCGACCCCTGGCAGAAACTCCCTCCTTCCCCGCATGCGAAAGCTTGTCTTTGTTTTAGCTGGCAGGTATGGGACTACGTAGTCGATTCCCGTCGGGTCCGATCGGATCCGCGGCGGCACAGCCACCTTCGGCCGCAGCGGGGGTCGGCGAGAGCACGAGAGATGATCACAGCCACGTCTACGGGTATCCAGCGACCGCCAGCGGCAGCGCCGCCGGCGGACCGACTCGAGGCGATCACCGATGGAGGGTGATCGATGAGCCTCGAGGAGCCGCTGGGTGACCCCCAAGAACAGGCGCGACGGAAGTATCGACACGTACGAGAGAACGTCATCGCGGACGGGAAACGCTCGGTCCTCTCGGAGCACCGGGCGGACGACTTCGAGAGCGTTCTCCTGATCGCCTCGGCGTCGCGGGGCGGCAGCAGCCTCCTCTTCGACGTCCTCCGGCATCACGAAGCGACGTGTAGCCCCGACGGGGAGCACGGGAAGTGGTACACCCTCAACGGGGTCTGCTACCCCGAGTTCGACTCCGACCACGTCCCCGCCGATTTCGAGTCGTTCGATCGGGAGCGGCTCTTGACGGATCTCCTAAGCGACGTCGGCGCGACCGTGAGCGACGGCGACCGGACCCACCGCGTCGACAACGCCCTGCTCAGGCTCCCCCTCCAGTTCCCGGACCGGGACCTCCCCTACGAGCGGCTGCGCGAGCGGTTGCTCGACGGCGCCTCGCTCGCGGACGCCCTCGAGGCCGAGGGCGTCTCGCCGATCCACTACGACGAGTTCGCGGACGGGGACGCCGACGAACCGGTCGAGCGGGAGGCCATCGAGGAACGGCCGTTCATCACATCCCACGACCACAAGCGCGGGCTCAGGGGGGACGACTTCGAGAAGACGCTCGTCCTGAAGACGAGCGTCGACGCTTACCGGCTCCCGTGGATCCGCGAGCGGCTGTTCCCCGAGACGGACGTCGACCTCGTCCACCTCTCGCGGAACCCGGCCGCGTCGATCAACGGCCTCTACGACGGCTGGCGGCTCAACAGGGGGTTCCAGACGTACGACGTCGGCGACCTCGACCTCGAGGGGTACGACGGCTCGCTGTGGAACTACGACCTCCCGCCGGCGTGGGAGCGGGAGGGACGGCTCATCGACGAGTGCCTGAAGCAGTGGACGGGCGCTCACCGCCACATCCTCGACGGGCGCGACGCGTTCGACGACGTCCACCGGGCCCGGTTCGAGGATCTCCTCACCGACACCGCGTCGACCGTCGCCGACATCGTCGAGTTCGCCGGCCTCGGCGACTCCGACCTGCTCGAGGCGAACGTCGACGACCTCAATCAGGTGATGACGACGAAGGAGCCGGAACGCGCCCGCTGGCGCGACCGGGAAGACCTCGTCGAGGGCGCCCTCGACCGGGCCGGCGAGCCATACGAGACCGTCGTCGAGGAACTGGGGTACACCGAGGAGTCAGAATGGATCTGACGGACCTGAGCGCGGAGGGATCGACGTGGATCTGACCGACGCCGCGGCCTACCACGGCGGGGCCTACGAGCACCGCGACGCGCCGGAAGGCGGCGACTACTGCGGCACGCTCGAGACCGCGTTCCTCTGTACGCTGGCCGAGACGCCCGCGGACGACCCCGACGCCTACCAGTTCCTCGAGGCGCCCGACGCCGAGGCGTTCAACGAGGAGGTGCTGGCCTACCGGGACCGCCTCGAGGCCCACGGCGTCGAGACGGTCGTCCGGGAGTCACCCCATCCGAACGCGGTCTACAGCGCCGACGCGTTCCTCGGGTTCGACGGCGATCTGTACCTCTCGCGGATGGCCTCGGAGGTTCGAAAACCCGAGGAACCGGAGTACTTCGCGTTCGCCCACGAGCGCGGCTACGATCCGGTCGTCCCCTTCCGAGCCGGCGAGTACTTCGAGGTCAGCAACGCGATTCCCTCGAATTCGGGACTGGTCCTCGGCGTCGGCCAGCGCGGGACAGCGGCGGCCGCCGAGCGGTTCGCCTCAGTTGTCGACGCCGAGACGACGACCGTCCGGATCAGCGACGACGTCCAGCACCTGATGGGCGCGCTTCGGCCCCTCCCGGACGGTCGCGCGGCGATCCGTCCGGACAAGATCGCGGACGAGGTCCTCGAACGATTGGAACAGTGCTACGACGGCTTCCTCGAGTTCGACGAGACCGAGGAGGTCGTCCGGAAACAGGCGATGAATTTCACGATCGCGACCGACGAGACGATCTTCATGCCAGACGACACACCCAACGCGGAATCGAAACTCGCGGACTCGTACAGCGTCGAAACCACCAGCGTCGAGGCCATTCGAGCCGGAGCGGGCGGACTGGCCTGCCTCACGGGGAGGGTCGACTGATGCCGGGGGAGACCACCTGGCTGTTCGGCCTCCCCAGCGCCGGCAAGACGACCCTCGCCGAGGGACTGGTCGGCCCGAAAACGGTCCACCTCGACGGCGACTACCTCCGGGAGACGCTCAACACCGACCTCGGGTTCTCGAAGGAAGACCGGACCGAGAACCTGCGGCGCGCCGCCGGCATCGCCCAGTGTCTCAACGAGCAGAACTTCGACGTCATCGCGTCGTTCATCACGCCCTATCGGGAGCAGCGCAAGCTGATCCACGACATCGTCGACGACGTCTCGTTCGTCCACGTCAAGGCGCCGGTCGACGTCTGCGAGGACCGCGACGAGAAGGGGCTGTACGAGCAGGCCCGCGAGGGCGAGATCGAGAACTTCACGGGCGTCGACGCCCCCTTCGAGGAACCCGAACCCGGCGAGGCCGAACTCGAGGTGCGGACCGCGACCCACTCCACGGAGGAGACGCTCAAGGAGATCAACGACGAACTGAACTTCAAGTTCGATCCGAGCCACATCTTCATCGGCCGCTGGCAGCCGCTCCACGACGGCCACCGGACGATCATCGACTCGGCCGCCGACAACGGGAAGGAGGTCGTCATCGGCATCCGCGACACCGAACTCAGCGAGAAGAACCCGCTGACCGCACAGGAGCGCAAGGAGCTGATCAACGAGGTGTACGGCGACCACCCGAACGTCGAGGTGATGATCATTCCGGACGTCGACACGGTCGCGGTCGGCCGCGACGTCGGCTACTCGCTGGTCTCGGTCCCCGAGGAGGTCGCACAGATCAGCGGCACCGAGACCCGCGAGGAGTACGAGAAGAGCGAACTGCTGGCCGGCGAGCACTTCGCGGACTGAGGGGGCAAGCTAACGGCATCCACCACTACGAACGACGCGGACCGCATCGCGTTCCCCATCTCCGGTGGGTTCGATACGAGCGTCTGCCTCCTGCCGCTCGAGTCGCAGTGAGGAGGCCGAACGCAGCGAATCCGCTCCGTTCGCGGCCGAACCGACGGAGCTCCTTCGACGGTTCGAGATCCCTGCGCAGGCGCGTCGAACTCGTTTCGACCAGCGGCCGAACCGCGCCGCTCCCGGATGGAGAAACCGATTTATGGCTCCCTCTCGACGACTGACGACATGAGCGATTCGGACGGGCAGGTCGAGCCTCGAGACACCCGAGACGTGATCATGGAGGCCACCTTTCGAGCGCTGAGCGAGCACGGGTACTCGGACCTGCGAGTCCGCGATATCGGCGAGGAGATGGAGCTCTCCCGGCAGGTGATCCACTACCATTACGACGGGAAGTACGACCTCCTGTCGTCGTTTCTCGAGTACGTCATCGATCAGTACGAGGGCAGCGTCGAAGTCGACGACGAAACGGACCCCCGTTCGGAGCTCGAGACGCGGATCGACCGCTGCCTGTTCGGACCGGAGTTCGACGACTTCAGCCACTGGGATCGGATGAAGGTGTACCACGAACTGTACGCCCACGCACAGAACGACGAGGAACACCGGGAACTGTTCAACGAGCACTACGACCGGCTCCGCGGGGGGATCGTGACGGTCATCGAAGACGGCATCGAGCAGGGCGCGTTCCGCGAGGTCGACGCCGAACGGATGGGCCAGCTCGTCACCGACGTCATTCACGCGGCTCGAGAGCGGCGGCTCTCGCTCGGTCACGAGGATGCGCCGGAAGAAGCCCGACGGGCCATCCGCGAGTTCATCCTCGACTCGCTGTACCTCGAGGAGTAGCGCTACGGGAGTCGGTCGTCGAAAAATCGGCGTCCCGAGATCGGTCGTCGCGGCGTCCTATAGCTCCGGCACGTCCGACGGCATGTCGAAGTCGTGGTAGTACTCGCCCTTCTCCTCAGAGAGGATGTCGAGGACGGCGGCGGCGCCGTCGCCGGCCGCGATGACCGCCTGCCACTTCTCCGGTCGGGCCATCGCGCCGGTCGCGTACACGTTCTCGACGGTGGTCTCCATGTCGAGGTTCACGTCGACGACCTCCTCGTCGGTGAACTCGCAGCCGAGGTCCTCGGCGAGGCTCCGGTCGCCGCCCGTCGCGAGGACGACGTACGTCGCGGCGTACTCGTCGTCGGCCGTCCGCACGACGAACCCGTCGTCGGTCTCCTCGACGGCGGTCACTTCGTCCTCATGCAGCGTCGCGCCGCGGTCGCGGGCCTGGCCGCGGGAGATCTCGAGGAACTCGTCGCCGCTGAGACTGCGAACGGCGGGGTAGTTGAAGAGGTGCGCTTTGTGCATCCACGACTCGTCCGTGTCGAAGACGATCGTCTCGAGGTCGTTCTTCGCTGCGTACAGTGCGGCGCTCAGGCCGGCGGGACCGCCGCCGACGATAGCTACGTCTGCCATATTCGATGAGATTCACCGCTCGAAGAAGTATTTTACCATTTGGTAAAACTGGTCGGGACTCGCGACTCAGAGGACGAACGGACCGCGCTGGCGGATCGATTCGCCGTGTGGACGGCCCGAGACGGCGACGACGCGGAGCGTCTCCTCGCTCCGGAGTTCGACGTCACGAGCGTCGGTGACCGGGAGCACGTCGCCCTCGGCGAACGCCGCCCCGTCGACCGTTCCCTCGCCGGCGACGCCGTAGAGGAATCCCGACCAGCCGTCGGGAACGGACCACGTCCACGCGTCGGCGACGGAGACGTCCAGGTACTCCATCGGCGTGCGGAGATCGATGGGCGAGCCGTCGCCGACGACCGTCGTGATCGTCGCGCCGTCGCGCTCCTCGGTCGGGAGGTCGTCGGCCGTCGCGTCCTCGTAGTCCGGCTCGGTCTCCTTCTCGTCTCGCGGAAGGTTCACCCAGAGCTGGAGGCCGCTACAGCCCCCTCCGTCTGCGGGAAATTCGGAGTGACGAATCCCCGAACCCGCCGTGATCCGCATCGCGTCGTTCTCGTACGCGGTGTTCGTAACGCCGAGCGAGTCCTCGTGTTCCATCCCGCCCTCGAGCATGTAGGAGACGATCTCGAACCCGCGGTGGGGATGCATCGGAAATCCCTCGTCGGGATCGATATAGAAGCGCTCGAACAACACGAACGGGTCCAGATTGGTCGGATAGCTGTTCGTCGGAAACGCGCGGTTCGAATTCACGCCCGTCCCGTGTCGCACGGTTTCACCGGAAACCGGACCGTCGGGAGTCCCGCGGGACTCGGATGAGACCATGCTCTCTCTTCGTTTACCGTCCGGTAAAACCTGTCGGAGAAGGCGCTGCGCTGCGATCGCGATTCGAAGATGAAAGCAGCGTTCTCGCTCGAGGCGCCGACCCTAGGCGTCGCACTCCTCGAGCCACGAGCCGGCCCAGCACTCGATCTCGTCGAAGACCGGCTCGAGGGACTCGCCCTTGTCGGTGAGGCTGTAGTAGGTCGCGATCGGGGCGTCCTCCTCGAGGCGGCGTTCGACGAATCCCATCTCGCCTAAGTCGTCGAGCACGCGCGAGAGGGTGCGGGCGTTCGCGCCGGTCGAGCGCTTGAGTTCGTTGAAGCGCTGCTCGCCGGACAGGAGTTCGTGGAGGACCGCCAGCCGCCACTGGGAGCCGATCTGCTCGAGGGAAGCGATAACGGGGCAGGCATCGTCGTTTCGCTCGCGGGGTTCCGTCTGGGGCGATGACATTCGACTCGACCTACGACGCGAACCGTTTTAGCAGTTCGGATGCGAACCAGCTAACACGACACCAGTAGCTTCGGTACTGCGATCACAGAACGCGAATGACGGTCCGAAGCATCCGCACCAGCGGTGAGAAACGGTAACGCCCGAGTCGGGATCCGAAGCCGCGCGTTCGGAGAGTTCATCCGCGCGGACGAACGGCTGGTTCGAACTCGAGTCCCGTAGTGGGGGTCGGTGAACGAGTCGGCGGTGACTCATCAGTAACCGGACATGCGAACTGAGCGTAGCTGGTCCGGCCGATAGTGATCGCGTCTCTCGAACGGATTGTCTCCCCCAACTACTGAAGCGCCGTTCGAAAAATATAATTTTATAAATATATTTTATCTGATTACATATAAATGAATGCTACTGTGATAGCCGCCATCAAAACAATAGAATGATAATAATTCGGTAATGGCCGACACAGAACTCGATGAATATGCCGTAAAACCACGTCTCCCAGTATCTATCTACTTATAACCGATACTATTGTCTCATCAGTTAGTTACCAGTACCAAAATATGAATGAAAGTTGATATTGCAACCTCGAGATTTTTTTAAGTAGGTATTAGAATATCGCTAGTGGTTTCACACCTCCGAGAACGCGTCTGGTATATCGCGACGGGGCTAGCGCTATTCGGAGTCGTCAGTGTGGGGGTCGAGTGGTTGCCGAGCGAAGAGGGATTCCTGTTTATCGGCGCGATCGCGCTCGTCGTCCTGTCCCTTCTCTCCGTCGACGTGCGAATTCGGGAAGACGAGATGGAGCCGTTGGGCGGTACCCCCGTCTTCGTCGTCGGACTAGTGGTACTGCTCGTCGCAGGGGTAGTCGGCTCCAATTTCGCACCTCCACGCGTCTCGACGGAGTTACGGGCCGTCGCATTGGCCACGAGTCTTCAAGCGCTGCTGCTCATTTTGGACGTTCGTCCGCCGGACACGACCCAACAGACGTGGCGGCTGCCGCTTCTAGGCCACGGAGCGATGCTTACGGGATCCGCACTGGTGCTCGATTGGCTCGGTCCCTTCGACCCGGGAGTTGCGTTAGTCGTCTACTCCACGGGATTCGCGTCCCTCATCCTCCACGCGTTTTGGATGCGGCAACTCGCGGATGACGTCCCGGCCGACTCGGATACGATGACCCCTTGGGAAGCGGCACTGCTGCTGATACTCCTGTGCGGATTATTTAGCGTCGCCGTAGTGGGTTTCACCGTTCCGTCCGATGAAGTGATTCAGTCTCCGACTGGTGAGGGGCTGGCGGTGACGGTGACGGGCGCGACCGTCGTACTGAGTCTCGCCGTTCTCTCGCTCCCTCCGTCGCCACCGAATATCGTCGAGTCGTTCACCGGGACGTTCGCTACTGTGCTCCAGCACGGAGCAACCGTCATTATGCTGTTGAACGTCCTGATGCTCGCGATTATCCTCCTGTCCACGTGGGCGTTCTACGTGGTTATCGGGATGTTCCTCGTTTGGATCGCTATCGCTGCGATGATCGAATACTCGCAGGTCGTTCACGCACATCGCCGGAAAGGGCGGGACGGGGACTCACCACCGCCGTTGGAGGATAACGCATCCGTGACGATAATCGTCGTCGCAGCGTTCGAAGCGAACGTTCTGCCGGAGAGCCTCTCTCACAATATCGAAGCGCTCGGGCGACGCGTTCCGTTCGTCATCGTTCCGGCGGCGAAGTCCGACGACGGTACCGTCGAAATCGCACGGGAGTTCGCGGACGAGCGCGATCACGTCCGCGTGGTCGAGGGTACGTCCGGATCCAAAGCTGGCGATTTGAATCAAGCGTGGGAGCACATCGACACGGAATACGCGTTCATCTTGGACGCTGACGAACGAATCGAGTCCGAGACCGTTGCACGAGGGTTACAGACGCTCCGTGAACGTCCGGAGGTAGGTATGGTACAGGGTCGGAAAGCAGCGACCCATCCAGACGCTGACGCCTTTTCACGGTTTGTGAGTATCGAGCGACAGCACAGTACGTGGGTTGACCACCCGTTCGTTGATGACGTGTTCGGGGCCGGTCATTTCGGGGGATCTATAGCGATGTTTCGGCGTGAAGTTCCACCGGAAGCAGGTGGATGGGATCCCGACGCATTGACGGAAGACATCGATTTCACGCTCCGCATGTATACTGAGACCGATTGGATCGTCGAATACGACTCCGAGATGGTGGGGTGGGAATATCACCCCGCAACCCTTCACGCCCTGGTGCGCCAACGCATCCGCTGGGCACGGGGTTGGGCCCAAGCGGCAGTACGCCACTTCGGAGACATTCTGGAGTCGCGCCGGAAGTTGGGATTCAAACGGACACTCGGAATCGAATGGCTGTTGTTCACGTCTGTGAGCGCCCCATTGTCCACGATGTTCCCGGTAATCATGATCCTGTGGTATCTGGGACTCGCTCCCCCATTCCCGACGTACGTAGCGATTATCCTCGCGGTAGTCCTCCTTCCCGCACGAGCCGTCTCGTTCGGGTACGCGGCCCTTCGCGATCCGAAGATCCCGCTCCCTTCAACGCCGAAACGGGTGGTGCAGGTCATCGGATACGCCTACCTGTGGATCGTGTTCGGCTGGTTCATCCAGCTTCACGCGTTGTATCTCCAGTTCTCAGGAGCCCCACGGTTGTGGTATGTGACGGAGAAAACGGACACGGGCGCGACAGCGTAACTACCTCACTGCCACTCATCGCGAGGTCTACACGAGTGTCCGGCTACCGAACACGCACTGTGATTCCTCGCGACCGAACGGATCAGTCAGTCGGCCCGCGCTTCGGTCCCGTCCGCCTCGAGCAATTCCTCGAGTCGCTCGAGCGCGCGCAGACAGACGGGCGCGTAGCCGGTCGCGGTCGGGGGAAGTTCGAAGGCGATCCGACAGCGGTTCGCGCCGAGGTCGTCGACGCGGTGGCCGGCGCCCGGCAGCCCGAGGACGCGCCAGCTCCAGCGCCGTTCCGCGGGGACGTACGCCGTGACGCGAAACGGGACCCACGCGCCGGGGACCCGAAGCCGGCCGCTCGTGTCCAACCGGATCCGACGCTCGGTCGCCTCGACGCCGTTGACGATGGGCGACCACTCCGGCCACCGGGCGGTGTCGACGAGCAGCTCCCACGCCTCGTCCGGGGCCGCGTCGACGACGTGCGAGACCTCGAGCCGCCGGCCGTCGGGCGTTCGCGTCCGTCGGAGACGAGTCATCGTACGCGTCGCTACGGCGGCCTCGCCAATGGGGTTTGCCCGGGACATTCAGGGGCCACTAGACTTTACTGAGGTGGCTCCCTCCCTCGGGTAACGAATGGCGATACTCGAAGTCGACTCCCTCCGCAAAGCGTACGGCGGCTTCACGGCCGTCGAAGGCAGCTCTTTTTCGGTCGAGCGCGGCGAGGTGTTCGGCGTCGTCGGCCCCAACGGCGCGGGCAAGACGACGACGCTGAAGATGCTCGCCGGCCTCATCGAACCGACCGCCGGTACCGCCGTCGTCGCCGGCCACACCCCCGGCGAACCCGCGATGCAGCGTCGACTGGGCTTTCTCCCCGAGGAATCGCCCCTCTACGAGGAGATGACCGCGAACGGCTACCTCGAGTTCTTTGCAGACCTCTACGACGTCCCCGCCGAGGCCGCCCGCGACCGGATCGATCGCACCCTCGAGCGACTCGATCTGGAGCACCGCGACCGACGGCTCGGCAACATGTCGAAGGGGATGAAACGCAAGGTCGCGATCGCGCGGGCGCTGGTCAACGACCCCGACGTGCTCATCTTCGACGAGCCCGCGTCGGGACTCGATCCGCTCACGACGAACTACATCATCGAGTTCACGCGCGAACTGAGCGACGAGGGGAAGACGATCGTCTTCAGCGCGCACAACCTCTTTCACGTCGAGAGCGTCTGCGACCGGATCGTCATCATGAACGACGGTCGGATCGTCGCCCGCGGGACCGTCGACGAGATCCGCGACGCCCACGGCGGCACCGAGTATCACGTCTACGCGACCGTCGACGCCGACGGCGATCCGGTCGCGGGCGAACCGACCGACGGCGATCGCGAGAGTGACGACGCGGAGACCGCGTTCCGCCACGTCGTCGACGACATGGCCGCCGTCGAGGCCGTCCGCGAGACCGTCGAGGGGGCGGGCGGGCGCGTGACCGACATCCAGACGAAGACGCCCAGCTTAGAGGAGATCTTCCTCGAGGTCGCCAGCGAACCGGCCGGGGACGGCGACGCCGCGAGCGGTCGTCCCGACCGGCGAACCGAAACGGACGCCGCGGAGCGGACGGACGACGAAACTCAGCGATCGGACGAGCGAGAGTCGACCGAGGACGCGGCGGAGGCGGAGCCGTGAGCGACGAGCCCGACGACGATCCGGATCGGCGCTCGCGGCGTCGCCGACTCCGCGGAACGCTGGCGCGGACGGCGCGGATCTCCCGCTGGGAGATTTCCCGGAGCGCGGGCACCGTCGATCGGAAGGCGGTGCTCGTGCTGGCGGCGCTGGTGCTCGTCGTCGGCGTCGTCGGCCTTTCGGCCGCCGGCGAGGGACTCGGCCTCGAGGACGAGATCTACGTCGTCGCGGTCGACGAGGACAGTCGGTACCACGACGTCGCCGTCGAGAGCGAGGCGTTCAGACCCATCTCCCTCGACGAGCTCGTGATCGAGAACGGCGACGACGCCAACGCCGACGTGGTACTGACGCGGAACGGCGAGATCGTCCACTACGGCCCTCACGGGGAGGCCGCCCACGACGCGTTCATCGATGCGATCGATTCGTACAACGAGGATCGCTTGCGCCGGGAGGACAACGAGACGGCGGCCTACCCGGTCCACGTCGAACTCGACTACCAGGAGCGCGATTTCGACGGATCGACCGAGGGCGACGGGAGCGACGGGGCGTCGACTGACGGCTCGGACGACGGGACCGGAACCGGAACGACTGACGGGTCCGGTAGCGAGGGCTCGAACGGTAACGGCTCTGACGGGGAGGGCTCGAGCGGCGACGGTTCCAGTAGCGACGGCGATTCCAGCGGGGACACCGACGGCGGCGGGCAGAGCGATGCGGCCGATAACGGCGGAGACGGTCGACTGCAGGTGCCGAACATCGGCGGCGCCAACGGCGCAGTCGACGGGACGTCCGGACCGCCGGGATCGATCTCGCCGCCGTTTCCCTTCCAGTCGCTCCTGTTGGCGTTCCTCTTCGTCGTCCCGATGAACTTCGTCATTCAGGCCTACGGGAGCACGATCATGGACGAGCGGGTCAAACGCCGCGGCGAACTACTGTTGGTCTCGCCGTCCTCGAGACGCGAGATCGTCGCCGGAAAGACGCTGCCGTACCTGCTGGGGCTGATCGCCGTCGCGGTCGGGATCACCGTCGCGGTCCGCGGCGGTCCCCTCTCGGTCGCCGCGGCGATTCCGATCGCGCTGCTGTTCCTCGCGGCGACGTTCGCCGGCGCGATGCTCGCCCGCTCGTACAAGGAGCTCACCTTCGTGACGGTCACGATCAGCGTCTTCCTGACGACGTACACGTTTATCCCGGCGGTGTTCACCGACGTGAACCCGATCGCGCTGATCTCGCCGCTGACGCTGATCGTGACGGATCTGCAGGGCGAGTCGGTCACGCTCGGGGAGTACGTCTTCTCGACCGCGCCGTTCTACTGCGGCGCCGCGGTCTGTTTCCTGCTCGGAATCGGCGTCTACCGCGAGGAGGACATGTTCGCCCAGAAGGCGCTCCCGGCGAAGGTGCTCGACGCGATCGCGAGCCGACTGCACGGCTACCGGAGCGTCGCCGTTCTGACGATCCTGTTCATCCCCTTCGTCTTCGCCGGCCAGTTGCTCGTCGTCGCCCTCCTGTTCGCCGTCGCCGAACAGTATCCCGTCGTCGCCACGGTTTCCATCGTCGTCCTCGCGGCGGCAATCGAGGAGGTCGCGAAGAGCGTCCACGTCTACGCCGGCTTCGTCCGCTCGCGGTTCGAGGCCTCTCCGCGCGTCGCCGCCGTCCTCGGCGTCTGCTCCGGCGCCGGCTTCTTCGTCGGCGAGAAGCTCACGCACGTCGTCCAGTTCGTCGGCCTCCCCGAGCTGACCGTCGGCGCCGCCGCGTTCGGTCCCGACCCCTCGGGCGGCCCGCTCGTGCTCGCAGCAGTCTTCCTCGCGCCGCTGGTCTTGCACGTCGCGACGGCGATGATATCGGCGATCGGCGCGAGCCGCGGACCGAACGCGTACTCGGTGGGGTTCCTGCTCGCGACGCTCGTTCACGCGGGCTACAACCTGGGGGTGATCGCCCTTGTCGCGTGATCGCTCGAGCGACGAGTCGACGCCGATTCGACGCGGACCGAATCCGCCGAAACCGGCCGACGACGCTGATTCCCGATTCGGACTGCCGTTCGGCCCGCGCTGGGCCCTCGCCCGCCGCGAACTCGGCTCGCTCCGCTCCGAGAAGACGATCGTGCTCGCGCTGGCGATCCAGCTCGTTATCGCGGCCTTCTCCTCGTTTCTGGTCGTCGGGCTCGTCTCGCTGTACGATCCGGGCTCCGTCGACGGCTACGGCAACCGGGTCGCCATCACCGGTGCAAACGAGGCGGACGTCGAGCGACTCAGCAGTCTCGCCGGCGAACAGGACGGGCTCGAGCCGACGATCGCTCAGTCCAGGGCCGACGCGCTCTCGGCCTTCGACGAGGGGCAGGTCGCGGCCGTCCTCGAGGTGAGCAGAACCGCGGACGGACGATTGGTCGTCGACGCGACCGTTCCCGACGGGGGGCTGGAGACGACCCTGCTGATCAGCCAGCTCCAGGAGCTGCTCGAGACCCTCGAGCACGAGGAGCGACTCGCCAACGCCGACGCCTTGGAGGCGCCGCCGCTCGATGTCCCCGATGAGGTCGGGGCGAGTCCGTACCTCGAGTTCACCTACACGATCCTCGTCCCGCTGTTGCTGTTCCTGCCGGTGTTCATCAGCGGCTCGATCGTCGTCGATTCGCTGATCGAGGAGCGCTCCCGGGGGACGCTGGAGTTGCTCCGAGTCAGTCCGCTCTCGCTCGTGGACGTGGCCGACGCGAAGCTCCTGACGATCGCCGCGCTGGCGCCGATTCAGGCGGTCGCCTGGCTCGCCCTGCTCGCGGCCAACGGGACCGCG
This sequence comes from Haloterrigena sp. KLK7, assembly GCF_037914945.1. Taxonomy (NCBI): domain Archaea; kingdom Methanobacteriati; phylum Methanobacteriota; class Halobacteria; order Halobacteriales; family Natrialbaceae; genus Haloterrigena; species Haloterrigena salinisoli. Next base: position 3,775,973 of record NZ_CP149787.1, on the reverse strand, counting down.
ATCGCCGCGCCGACGGCGTTGGTCGTCCTGGTCGCGGCGCTGGCGCTCGCCGTCACCGCGGCGGGGGCCGGCATCGCGCTCGTCGCCCCCGACAGGCGACAGGCGCAACTGGCCTACTCCGGCGGGATCGTCGGCGCGCTGGTCCTGGCCACGCTGCTCCCCGAGCACCCGGCCAACACCGTCGCCAAGTTCGCCATCGGCAGCGCCACGGCGACGACGTGGCTGTCGCTCGCGACCTACTGTCTGCTCGCGGTCGGCGGCTACCTCGGAGTCAGGACCGGTATCGAGCGGCTCAACAGCGACTCCCTGTAACGGCCGGAATACTCCTTTTCAGCGCTCTATGACGGCCGTATCGACCGGTCGTCGATCGTTCAGCAGGGCGATAGCGTGCGGTGGCGCGCGCTGTCTCGCGATGAGCGGAGCGAAGCGCGAGACGATATCGTGCGAGGGATGAGCGAGTGACTGGCGCGGAACCGGAGGTTCCGCGTACCGTGCGAACGGACGCTTCGCGTCCGTGAGCAGACGGAGGGAACGAGCGAATCGGCTGGGGAGGGAGTGGCGATTCCCGTTGCCACGATAGTAGTGTGAACGCTATCCCTTCAATAGCGGACTCATCGTGCTCAAGCGCCGCCGTTGCATGTCGTTCGGGTCGAAGTGAGACCCGACGTTCGGCGCGATCGCACTACAAAACAACGAGTGTCTCATCTCTCGCTCGAGACGACAGTCGGTTCGCATAGCGGTTGCCCCGGCACGTACTGTTTTTTCGACGGCGTCCGTCCCACCGGTATGGAGTACACGACGCTCGGTTCGACCGGCATGGAAGTCAGTCGCCTCTGTCTGGGGTGTATGAGCTTCGGCTCGAGCGACTGGCGCGAGTGGGTCCTCGAAGACGAGGAGAGTAAAGCGATCATCGAGCGGGCGATCGACCTCGGGATCAACTTCTTCGACACCGCGAACATGTACTCACGAGGCGAGTCCGAACGGATTCTGGGCGAGGCCCTCGAGGGCCACCGGGAGGAGTCGGTCGTCGCGACGAAGGGCTACTTCCAGATGCGCGACGACGACCCGAACTCGGGCGGACTCTCCCGGAAGGCGATCGAGCAGGAACTCGAGGCGAGCCGCGAACGGCTGGGGATGGACACGATCGATCTCTACCAGATCCACCGCTGGGACGACGCCACGCCGATCGAGACGACCCTGCGGGCGCTCGACGACGCGGTTCGACGGGGGCACGTCCGGTACGTCGGCGCCTCGTCGATGTGGGCCCACCAGTTCGCCGAGTCGCTGCAGACGAGCGACCGGCTGGGGCTCGAGCGGTTCGTCACGATGCAGAACCACTACAACCTCGTCTACCGCGAGGAAGAGCGGGAGATGTTACCCCTCTGCGAGAAGGAGGACGTCGGCGTCGTCCCGTGGTCGCCGCTGGCGCGGGGTTACCTCACGCGCCCGCACGAGGAGATCGACGCGACGACCCGCGGCGAGACGGAGGAACACCTGTACGACCACCCCTACCGCGAGGGCGGCGGGCGGGAGATCAACGAGCGCGTCGCCGAGATCGCCGCCGACAAGGGCGCGACGATGGCCCAGATCTCGCTGGCGTGGCTGCTGCACAAGGACTGGGTCGACGCCCCGATCGTCGGGACGACCAGCGTCGAACACCTAGAGCAGGCCGTCGAGGCGCTCGAGATCTCGCTGTCGGCGTCGGATATGGCCTACCTCGAGGAGCCCTACGAGCCGGTGCCGGTGTCGGGCCACAGCTGAGTTCTCGAGCGAGACGTCGATCGGAGTTTGACTCAGTGCGGCTTGATCGTATCGGCCGTCAGATGCGGTACTCCTTGACGTCGATCACAGCAGTACAGGCGGAAGCCCATCCCTTTAGGATTGGAGGGAGCTCGTAAATTCTATGTTACAGACCACCGATACCAGTAGAGCCGACTCCCGAAATAATCGTTTCATATATAAACGGCTAGTCCATATGTGAATACGTCATGGAGGTGCAACGTGCCGTTCGGGTCAAACTCGACGTGCCCGACGAGCGACGAGACCACCTCCACCAGACCATCGAGCAATTCAATACTGCCGTCAATTATAGCATCGAGAACGGTCGCAACGACGACGGCTACCTCATCACTGCGAAGACGAACATCCACGATAAAGTCTACCACGATCTCCGTGACGTGACTGCCCTTCCCGCAAACCTCTGTGTTCGCGCCTATTCGAAGGCAGTTGAAATGATGAAATCCACGGTCGCCGACTGGAAGAAGGGCAACAGTCGTCCAGTCCCGACGTTCGACCAGCCCACCGTCGTCTACGATAAACGCACCCTGACGATCAACGAGAGGAGCGCGACCCTCTCAACTGTCGAGTCCCGCGTCGAGGTCGACTTCGACATTGGTGAATATCAGGCCGACTACCTCGATGACGACGACTACGAGAAACGAATGGGGACGCTCCACTACGACGAACAAGAGGACGACTTCTACCTCCACATCGTCATTCAGAAAGAAGTCGAGGAGCGTGAGGGCGACCGCGTTCTCGGCGTTGACCTGAATCTGAAGAACGTCGCCGTGACCAGCACGGGGTCGTTCTACGACGGCGGTGAATTACTGTGGGGGCAGAACCACTACTTCCGCGTGCGTCGGAGCCTCCAAGACAAAGGCACTCGCTCCGCGAAGCAGGCGTTAGCGCGACTGTCGGGGCGAGAAAACCGCTTCGTCTTGGATCGCCTGCATACCATTTCTCGACGCATTGTGGAAGAAGCCCGCCACTACGACTGCTCGCACATCGCCGTCGAAGACTTGACCCACATCCGCGAGCGGATGGACGCCTCCGACGACCAACTGAAACGCCAGATGCACCAATGGGCGTTCCGCGAGTTACAGGAGATGATTCAGTGGAAAGCCACCGAGTACGGGATTCGCGTCGAGAGCGTGAACCCCGCGTTCTCCTCGCAGACCTGCTCGAAGTGCGGCCATCAATCAAGCACGAACCGGAATTCGGATGGGTGGTTCGAGTGCAACGAGTGCGGATACGAGGGAGACGGCGACTACAACGCTTCCAAGAACATCGGGAAGCGACTACTCTCTTTACCCGAGGGCAAACGCCCCTCGGGGTTGGGCGACGGTCATCTCGCCCTCAAGAGCGGGACAGTGACCCTGAACGGCGATTACACCGCCTACGACACCGTGTCGGCAGAAGGGGAGTCCCACGCTCAAGCCCACGGCTTTAGCCGTGGGTAGATGACGGAATTTCCGCGATGACCTCGCGCAGTTCATCCTCGGTCCGCCACTCGTAGAGCCGTCCCTCGGACTCGAACAACTCGAAGACGCCGTCCTCCATCCAGCCGTACGGGTGGTCCTCGTCGGCGTCGGGGTACGCCCGCTTCAGGACGTGGGTCTTCTCGAAGTACTCCTCGGTGCCCGCGAGCAGCCCCTGTTCGACGAGGAAGCCGCTGGGCTCTTTCTCGGCGACGCCGACGACGTGGCTCACGAGGTCCGCGATCAGGCAGAACTTCGCGATGCCGTTCTCCCAGTCGCCGCGGACGTCGCTCATGAGGAACGCGTAGGCGTCGTCGCGCCGGTTGAGGCGGTCGACGACGAGATCCAGCCGGCCCATCGGTCCGGGATCGTAGTTCCCGAGGACGAAATACGAGCGCTCGGTCTCGTAGATCGGCGTCAGATCGCTCAGCGCGCGGAGCAGTTCCTCGTTGTCCGCGAGCGAGCGGTCCTCGGCCTCGAGTCGCTCCGTCGCGCTCGTGAGCACTGCCTCGGGAACTGGCGGCGACTCGTCGGTCATACCCCACGGTTCAAAGGAGACGACAATAGGGTTTGCTCCACGGTTTCCGTTTCCGAAACGCGGCCGGCCACTAGAGATTACCCGTGGGTAAATTACCCCAGAGTAGTTTACTCCAGGGTAAACTACTTGGTGGAGGGATCCGTAGGGCCTCGCATGAGTACCGACGTGGGCGCGGCCGACGGGGCAGCGGGGCGCGAACTCCTTCACTTCGTCACCCAGGAGACCCGGTTCGCGATCGTCGCCAACATCCTGCAACACCCCGAGGGGCTGCCCTCGATGTACGAACTCGAGGAGCTGAACCCCAGCGTCAGCGACGCGACCGTCTACAAACACGTCCAGAAGCTGATCGACGCCGGGATCGTCGAGGAGGTCGCGCTGCCCGACGACGAGCGCCGGCAGGGTTACCCCTGGAAGTTCTACGGTCTGACCGACGAGGGCCGAGCGTTCCTCGAGCGACACAACCTGCTGCAGGCCGAGGAGACGCTCGAGCGGATCTACGGAACGATTTCCGATAAATCCGAGAAGATGGTCACGTACGAGAACGCGCCGCGACCCGACCGAAACTGAGTCCCGACTCGAGTCGCTTCTTTCGCTATCCCTCGGCCGACGCCTCTGCCAACGCGGTCTCCAGCGCGTCGATCTGCTCGGGGAGTCGGTCTCTGTACTCTTCGGCGCGCTCGCGCCCCCGCTCGGCGAACCCCTCGTAGACGTCCGGATCGTCGAGTTTCTCGAGCGTTTCGACCCAGGCGTCCGGATCGGTGAACTCGTCGACGAGCAGGCCCGCGCCGCCGCAGGCCTCCGGCAGTCCGCCGTGGTGGCTCGCGACGACCGGAATCCGGTTCCACATCGCCTCGAGGACGACGCGGCCGAACGCCTCCGCCCAGACGGACGGCACCAGCAGCACGCCCGTCTTCGCGTAGACGTCCAGAATCCCCGGCTCGCTCGTGAACGCGACGTTCTCGAGGTCGTCGAAGGAGACGTCGGTCGGGCCTTGCTCTACGATCTCCGCCTCGGGAACGTCGGGTGGGGCGCCGTGGAACGTGCTGCCCTGAATGTGGAGGGCCTCGGCGTCCCAGCTGAAGTCGTCGTTTCGGAAACTGTACCAGCCGCCCTTCGCCAGGAAGTCCCGGTCGGGGAACCGCTCGGCGACCGCCCGGAAGGTGTGCCCGCCCTTCATGTCGATCGGATTGATCATCGAGATCCGATCCGACGGTCCCTCCGGCGCGGTGTAAAAGTCGAAGTCGATGTGCGGATAGACGAGCGTCGAGTCGCGCCCCCAGACGCTCGTGATCCACTGCTGGGTGTACCGCGAGTTCGCGACGAACCGCGTCGGCGAGAGTTCGGCGACGACCTCGTCCGTCGCGTGGGTCGTCGTCAACGAGAGCACGGTCGGGACGTCGTGCTCCTCGGCCGCCTCGAGCGCGATGTCCGCCCAGAGGTCCTGCACGAGCGCGACATCGTACGCCGAACCCGCTAGCTGTGCCGCGATCTCGTCCCGCGGCTCGAAGCCGGACAGTTCCGTGATCTCGATGCCGTCCTCGACGCGCGAGGCGTCCGATTCGCCGCGGCAGATGACGTCGATCTCGACGCCTCGCTGGCGGAGTTCGTCGATCCACTTGTCGGCCGTGTTCGCCGCGCCGCCGATCGAACTGATCGGATTCGACGCGCTGATGTATACTACCTTCATGGTGACGGAAGGTGAATTAAATAGCGGACGAGAATAGCAGTTTCTCTCAGCACTTCGGCAGTTTATATCCCCTCCGGAATGATCGCCGCCGGTGGGCCCGTCAGCTCATGAACAGCCGCCGGCCCGCGCGCTCGTGGCGCATCCCCATGATCTCGGCCAGCGGCGCGAACGAAACCATCGCCGCCGGCTCGTCGTCGACGTGGCGCTCACAGACCGCGGCGATCACCGACTCGAGGTCCGCGAGCACCGACTGGATCTCCGTATGGCCGAACCGACCGAGCCGCTGGGCCGCGCCCAGCAACCCCGTCACGAACGAGTGGGCGTGGGCCAGGCAGGCCTCGCGTCGCGAGAGCCCCCGCGCCTGCGCGACGACGCCGAACGCGACCGGGTAGTGGCCCGGCGTCTCGTCGGCCGCGACGGCGTCGGCGAAGGCCGTCTCGAGGTCGGTTCCGTCGGCATCGCTTCCGTCGGAACTCTCGGCGTCGACATCGTCGGTATCGGTCTCGGCCAGTAGCTCACAGAGCTTCGCCCCGGCCTTCGTCGAACTCTCGCGGAACTCTCGAGGCATCGTCACCGCGTGGAGTCGCTCGTCGACCGCCAGCAGCGCCTCGAGCTCCCCCGCCGCGCTCGCCGCGTGGGCGTTGGCCAGCGCGACGGTCTCGCAGGGGCCGACCACGCGGCGAAGGTAGGCCGCGATCAGCGCCCGCAGGTCGTCGCCGTCCTCGATCCGGTCCTCGTTTATGTACTGCTCGAGGCCGTAGGAGGCCGTGTACCCGCCGACCGGCAGGAACGAGTCCGAGAGCCGAAGGGCCGAGAGGAACGCGCTCGAGTCCGGTGTTCCGTCTGAGTTCGCGTTCGGGTCCGATGGTTCCGGATCCGTATTCCAGTCAGTGGTCATGGTCGTGTTCGTGGGAGTGGTCGCGGCTGTGGTCGGCGTGTTCGTGGCCGCGTCCGTCGTGCCCGTGAGCGTGCTCGCCGCGTTCGTGGGAGTGGCCGTGATCGCGATCCCCCTGATGACTGTGCTCGTGATCGACGTCGTGAGCGCCGGCGTCGTCGATATCCGTCACGAACAGGTCCGCATCGACGGTCGTCTCCCGGACCTCCGAGCCCGGGACGATATCGGCGACGACGCGCTCGACGATGTGGCGGTCGGCCTCGAGCGGGACGTAGGCGACGCCGTCCTCGACCGCCAGATCCCAGTGCTGGTTGCCGATGCGGTGGCCGAGTTCGACCGCGGCCGCGAGCGCCTCGTCGGTCGCGTCGGGCAGCGAGACGGCCAGCGCGTCCCGCGGTTCGAAGGCGACGACGATCATCCGGTCGTCCTCGACCAGCAGCACGTCGCCGGCCGAGACCGCGGCCTTGTCGACGATAACGCCGACGTCCGTCCCGGCGTCGGTCGTCGCGCGGAACCGCGAGCGCCGGCGGTCGTCCGCGTCGATGACGACGCGCTCGAGGGTCCCGCGCTCGTCGTGTGCCGCCCGTAACGCGGCCAGTTCGTCGTCGGCGTGGACGTTGCCGACGACGCCGTCGATGCGCTCCATCAGTATCGCCGGTCGGCGGGTGCGCCGACCCCCAGTAGCTGCCGTCTGGTTTCGTCCCACGCGGCCCGCAGCGTCTCGGTCACGTCGGCCTCGCGGTCGCCGAGAATGCGGACGATCGCGCCGGCCTCGTGCGGGAGCGTGGAGACGCCCGCTTCGGTATCGTCGTGGTTCGAGAGCCGATCGTGGATCCCCTCGATTAGCGACTCGAGGGTGACCGGTTCCTCGTCGGTCTCCGAATCGACCGTCTCTGGTGTCTCCGCCGCTCCCGCTATCTCGGCGCTCGAGGCGGGCGCGAAGACGTACAGCGACCCGACGACGCCGTGCTCGCCGACGCTGGCGGGGTCGCGCGGATCGCGCTCGTCCGGCCGCAGGTCGACGGCGTCGGCACAGACCAGTCGGCCGTCGCGTTCGGCCTCGACGCGCGCGTGGTAGTGATCGAATCCGAACGGCTCGTGGTCGGTCAGGCCGTCCGGGACGAGCACGTCCGCGACGACGACGCAGGCGTCGTCGGCGAGGTCGACGTCGATCGTCTGGAGACAGCGCGCGTCCTCGTTGACGATCGTCGGACCCGGCATATACTCGAGGTAGCTCCCCGACTGCGCCCGGAGCGAGGCGTCGAGGTGGGCGTAGTTGGCGTCCATGCTGTGGACCTTCGTCGCGCTCTGCGTCGTCACGTGTGCGCGCGCCCCCTCGCGGGTCTCGATCCGCAGCCGGTGTCGGTCGCCCTGCGCCACGCCGCCGGTGGGCTCCTGCGCGACGAGGGTCGTCAGTCCCGGCGCCGGATCGGTCTCGAGGGTACCGGTCAGATGGTAGGGTACCTTCACGCGGTCGCGGATCATCCGGGTCGGGCCGTCGCCCCGCCGGGCGAACGTCGCCTCGAGCAGGCCGTTCTTGCCCGGGCCGGCGGCGGGGGCCTGTGCGAGCGGTTCGTCTGCGTAGCCCTCGAAAGCCGGCGGGAGTCGCCCCCCGTCGTCACCGTCGGTCGCCGCGTCCGAGCGCTCCGCGCTCACGCGAACAGCACCTCCCGCTCGACGTGCTCGAGCACCGCGTCGATCCCCTCACCGTCCTTGCAGTTGGTGAAGACGAACGGATCGTCGCCCCGAACCGCGTCGGCATCGTCCTCGATCACGTTCAGGTCGGCGTCGACGTGGGGCGCGAGGTCGGTCTTGTTGACGACCAGCAGGTCGGCCTGCGTGACGCCGGGCCCGCGCTTGCGCGGGATGTCTTCGCCCTCCGCGACGCTAATGACGAACAGGAAGTAGTCGGCCAGTTCGGGGTTGAAGGTGGCGGCGAGGTTGTCGCCGCCGCTCTCGATCAGGACGACGTCCAGTTCGGGATGGCGCTCGGTGAACTCGTCGACGGCCGCGAGGTTCATCGAGGGGTCCTCGCGGATGCCGGTGTGCGGACAGGCGCCCGTTTCGACCCCCTCGACGAGGTCCGCGGGCAGCAGGTCGGCGAACGACTCCCGGAAGACGTCGGCGTCCTCCTGAGTCATGATGTCGTTGGCGATGACGCCGACCTTGTAGTCGCGCTCGACCAGTTCCGGCACGAGTCGCTTGACCAGCGCCGTCTTCCCGGAGCCGACGGGGCCGCCGAGACCGACCTTGGCGACGTCTCGGTACCCCATTATTCGACCTCCCCCTCGAGGTCCTCGTCCGGACTCGGATCGACCGTCTCGAGTTGCTCGGGGCCGTCGGCCCGGATCGGGTCGTGGATCGTCACGAGCTTGGTGCCGTCGGGGAAGACGGGTTCGATCTGGATCATGTCGACCATCTCGGGGACGCCCTCCATCACGTCCTCGCGGGTGAGCAGCTGGGTCGCCTCCGAACGGATCTGCGAGACGGACTTGCCCTCGCGGGCGGCCTCGCAGGCCCAGTCGGAGATGTAGGCGACCGTCTCCGGGTGGTTGAGCTTCACGCCGCGGTCCTTGCGTCGCCGGGCGAGTTCCGCGGCCATGAACACCGTGAGCCGCTCCATCTCCTTCGGCGAGAGGTTCATTCCCATCGGCTCACCTCCGTCGGGGGACTCGAGGCTGGTTCCGTCGGCGATACCGTCGTCGCGGGCGTCGTGGCTGTCGTGTCGGAGATCATATTAGAGCAGGTAGCGCTGTGCGAGCGGGATTTCCGCGGCCGGGTCGCAGGTGACGTGTTCGCCGTCCACTTCGACCTCGAACGTCTGGGCGTCGATTTCGATGTCGTCCGGGCAGTGGTCGTTGTGGACCATGTCGGACTTGCGGACCTCACGCGTGCCCGTGACGGGTCGAACGGGCGTTTGCAGGTCGTAGGCGTCGCCGACCTCGTTCTCGGAGGCGGCCTCGCTGACGAACGTCACCGAGAGGCCGTGTTTCGCCCGACCCTGGGCGCCGGCGCGCTCGCGGCCGATCACCGGTTCGCAGGTCATCAGCGAGCCGTTGGCCTCGCCCATCTGGGACCAGACCGGGAACCCGCCCTTGATGACCGCCTTCGGCTTGACGCCGAAGAAGGCCGGATCCCACAGCGCGATATCGGCGAGTTTCCCGGGCTCGAGCGAGCCGACGTAGTCGTCGATCCCCGCCGTAATCGCGGGGTTGATCGTGTACTTGGCGACGTAGCGCTCGATGCGGGCGTTGTCCGCGTCGGTGCCCTCGTCGGCCTCGAGCGGGCCGCGCTGGGCCTTCATCTTGTGGGCGGTCTGCCACGTGCGGCTGATGACCTCCGCCATGCGTCCCATCGCCTGGGAGTCCGAGGTCATCATCGAGATGGCGCCGGTGTCGTGGAGCACGTCCTCCGCGCCGAGCGTCTCCGCACGGATGCGCGACTCGGCGAAGGCGACGTCCTCGGGGATGTCCGGATCGAGATGGTGACAGACCATCACCATGTCCAGGTGCTCGTCGAACGTGTTCTCGGTGTAGGGCATCGACGGGTTCGTCGACGACGGCAGCATGTGCTCGTGGCCGATGAGTTCGAGGACGTCCGGCGCGTGGCCGCCGCCCGCGCCCTCGATGTGGAAGGTGTGGATCGCGCGACCGTCGATGGCCTCGAAGGTGTCCTCGACGAAGCCCGACTCGTTGAGCGTGTCCGTGTGGATACAGACCTGCACGTCCTCCTCGTCGGCGACCTCGAGGCAGGTGTCGATCGCGGCGGGGGTCGAGCCCCAGTCCTCGTGGAGCTTCATGCCGCAGGCGCCGGCCTCGATCTGCTCGACCAGCGACTCGGGCCGGCTGCTGTTGCCCTTCGCGTAGAAGCCGACGTTGACCGGCCAGTCCTCGGCGGCCTGCAGGAACCGCTGGATGTTGCGGGGACCGGGCGTACAGGTCGTCGCACCGCCGCCGAAGCCGCCGCCGAGCATCGTCGTGACGCCCGAGCCGAGGGCGTGCTCGACCAACTGCGGGCTGTTGAAGTGGACGTGGATGTCCAGGGCGCCGGGCGTCGCGATCAACCCGTCGGCGGGGATGGTGTCGGTGCTCGGACCGATCACCATGTCGACGCCGTCCATGGTGTCGGGATTGCCGGCTTTCCCGACGCCGACGATCTCCCCGTCGCGGACGCCGATGTCGCCCTTACAGACCCCCAGCACGGGGTCGATGATCACGACGTTCGTGAAGGCCCAGTCGAGCGTCCCTTCGGCCTGGGTCGTGCCCGACTGCATCCCCATCCCGTCGCGCATCGTCTTGCCGCCACCGAAGACGGCCTCCTCGCCGGGAACGCCGTAGTCGGTCTCGATCTCCGCGAAGAGGTTCGTATCGCCGAGCCGGAGTCGGTCGCCCTCGGTCGCACCGAACAGTTCCGTGTACTCCTCGCGGGGGAGGTCGCGACTCATTCGTCGCCCTCCGTCGCGTCGCCGTCGGTCGTCTCCGAGATGTAGCCTCGCTCTCGAGCGCGCTCTAGGGCCCGCGCTTCGATCTCGTCGTCGTCGAGGTCGCCCTCGACCAGCCCGCCCATCCCGTAGACGGTGCGGTCGCCGCCGATGGCGACGAGATCGACCTCGCGCTCGCAGCCGGGTTCGAACCGGATCGCGGTTCCCGCCGGAATGTCGAGTCGCATCCCGTAGGCGGTTTCACGATCGAACGCGAGCCCGGGGTTGACCTCGAAGAAGTGAAAGTGCGAACCGACCTGTACGGGCCGGTCGCCGGTGTTCTCGACGGTCACCGTCGCGGTCTCGCGACCCTCGTTGATCCGTACCGGTTCCTCGGCCGGGCGCAGCTCGCCCGGAACGAATCCGCTCATCGGCCGATCACGCCGGCCGTCATGCCGCCAGATGGACGAAAACGATAGTTCATCACGGCGCGAGATAGGCGGACGAACGACGTAAATAGCTTCGGGAACAACAATACTTGCCCATCTGATTCCGATATTCTACCACGATAGGCTAACTCCTCCTTTCCCCAAATATTCACTCATAAAGGATATATTAGGATTGGGCGTTCGTTTGCCACTTCGTTCGCCGACCGGCCCGACTCCCGCCGTCAGCGCCGGCTACCGCGCGCGATCCGTTCCGCCGCCTGCGATATCGGGGTGCGGTCGCTATCGGTGCGGATCACCGCCCTCGAGTCCCGAACGGCCGATCGAACCGGCTCACGCGGCGACGTTCGCCCGGATTCGGCGAATTTGACAACCCGACAGAATAATACGGTGACTGGAGCCCCGGTACAACACCATCGTCCTAGAACGGTCTCGTCGATCACAGATGGACGACACGGCGCCGTGGATCGAATCTACTGACCATTCATCGAATACGATCGCTATCGACTTCGGTTCGTCAACCGAATCTCGAGTCGGACCCGTTCGTTCGATCTCCTCTCGAACGTGAACGTTCGATAAATCAGGTCGTAGAAGCCGAGGAGCGGGAGCGTACCGACAGTTAGGCGGAATACTACTAGTCAGTGAAAAGTACCGGTCCTATCGGATTTTCGTCGAATTACGGACGCTAGCGGCTTCCTACGGTCGATCGAGTATAATTTGACGATCGTCGAGATAGGGACGATCGGGTCGCGACGGCGATATCCAGCCTATTCGCCGAACGTTTGCAGCTATATTCGGACCGAACCGGATATTCGTCTGGAATACTAGGGGATACTGTCCCATTGCGGACGTTTAGCCAGTTCCAAATACCACCATAGCGATTGTACACCCTTGAGATAACCCTTTTATACCTGGTCTATTTTCAAGCATTCAGTGATATGATCGGACAATCGTGGCCTATCAGTCGAGATATGTTCGGGAAGGGAGAAGGAATGCCACCGACGGTCGACGGGGGACAACTGAGATGAGCGCGCCGACTGATCCGACGGGTGCGACCGGCGCCGGTGATCGCGCGTGACCGGCCGTCGGTGCTCCCGACGCGACGTCCTCGCCGGGGGCTCCGCGAGCGTCCTCGCCGGACTCGCCGGCTGCGTCGCGGAGGGCGGCGTCGTCGGCCTCGGCGACGACTCGAGCGGCCCGACGGTCGGCATCCTCGAGGATCGCTCCGGAACGTTCGCGCTGACGGGGACGGCCAAGTACCGCACGACGAAACTGGCCATCGAGGAGATCAACCGCGACGGCGGAATCCTCGGGGAGGAGGTCGACGTCTTCGCCCCCGACCCGCAGTCGGACAACATGCGCTATCAGGACCTCACCCGGTACGCGATCTACCGGGAGGACGTCGACGTCATGTGGGCCGGCTACTCGAGCGCGACCCGAGAGGCGATCCGGCCGATCGTCAACGAACACGAACAGCTGTACTTCTATACGACCCAGTACGAGGGCGGTGTCTGCGATAAGACCGTCTTCCCGCTGGGCGCGACGGCCCGCCAGCAGCTCGGTGCGGTCGTCCCCTACATGATCGAGGAGTACGGCGACGAGATCTACACGATCGCCGCCGACTACAACTTCGGGCAGCTGTCGGGCGACTGGGTGAAGATCATCGCCGAGGAACACGGCGCCGAGGTCGTCGGCGAGGAGTACATTCCGCTGGACGAGTCGCAGTTCGGCTCGACGATCAACGACATTCAGGCGGCCGACCCCGACTTCGTGATGTCGATGCTCGTCGGCCAGGACCACTCCTCGTTCTACGAGCAGCGGCTGGCCAGCGGGCTCACGAACATCCCGATCGGCACGTCGACGAACATGGCCCAGGAGCGCGAACACCTGCGGATCGATCCGCCCGCGCTGAAGGACGTCTACGCCGGCGTCAGCTACATGGAGGAGCTGCCGACCGAGCGCAACGAGGCGTTCGTCGAGCGCTACTACGACCGCTGGGACGACGCCGAGTACATCAACCAGGAGGCCCAGAACAACTACTTCTCGGTCTACCTGTACAAGGAGGCGGTCGAACGCGCGGGGACGTTCGATCAGGAGGCAGTGATCGAGGAACTCGAGAGCGGAATCGAAGTCGAAGCGCCGGAGGGCGACGTGACGCTCGATCCGGCGACCCACCACGTCGAACACAACATGCGAGTCGCACACGCCGATGAGAACCACGAGATCACGTTCGATGACGAGCGGACGATCGAACCGTCGTTCCTGCACGACGTCGGCTGTGATCTCACGAGCGAAGCCGAACAGACCCAGTACGAACCGGCCGAATACTACGAGGAGGTCTGACCATGGCGGCACCGGAACTCCTGAACCTCGGCTTCGAGTTCGTCGAGATCTTCGCCTTCATCGTCCTCGCGACGGTGGGATTGGCGGTGATCTTCGGCATGATGGGGATCATCAACCTCGCCCACGGCGAGTTCATCCTCGTCGGCGCCTACGCGACCGCCTTCGCCGTCGCCGCGGGACTGCCGCTGGCGGTCGCGATGGCCGTCGGCGTCGTCGTGACGGCCATCTTCGGGCTCGTCCTCGAGCGGTTGATCATCCGTCGGCTCTACGGCCGACTGCTCGATTCGATGGTCGTCACGTGGGGGATCAGCCTCGTGATGATTCAGCTCACCCGGATCGCCTTCGGCAACACCGCGCCCGGCGTTGGCATCCCGTTCGGGCAGCTCCCGGTCGTCGACGGCCCCGTCTACTACCTCGTACTCGCGGTCGTCGCGGTCGGCGTGCTCGCCGGGCTGTACGCGCTGTTCATGTGGACGGACTTCGGCGTCCGCGCACGCGCGACGATGCAAGACGAGGAGACCGCCCGCAGCATGGGCGTCGACACCGACCGGATGTACATGGCGACGTTCGCCATCGGCTCCGGGCTGGCCGGCCTGGCCGGCGCGCTGTACGCGCCCGTGATGACCGTCACGCCCGAGTACGGGACCAGCTTCCTCGTCGAGTCGTTCGTCGCCGTCGTCGTCGGCGGCGCCTCGGTCCTCGTCGGCACGGTGCTGGCCAGTGGCTTCCTCGGTGCGGTCAACGCCGCGGTCACGAACCTCGCCGGGACCTTCATGGGACAGGTCGCGATGCTGGTCGCCGCCATCGTCGCCATCCGCCTCTTGCCCGACGGGATCACCGGCCTGCTCGAGGACCTCCGCGAGCGAGGAGGTGAGAGCGAATGAGCGTCGACTCGAGCGACGGACCCCTGGCCGGGCTCCGTCGGCCGTTCGAGGGGCCGAACACGATGGGCAACACGCCGGGGTTCTGGCTCGGCTTCGCCGTCGCCGTGGCCGTCCTCGCGGCGCTGCCGGTCCTCTTCGGCTACTACGCCGCCGAGATCGGCGCCGTGTTCCTCGCCTACGCCCTGCTCGGGGTGAGCCTCGCGTTCATCTGGGGCTACTGCGGCATCCTCAGCTTCGGGCAGGTGGCCTTCTTCGGCGTCGCCGGCTACGCGTTCGGCGTCGTCGCGATCAACGTGCCGACGCCGGCCGGCGCGACGCTTGGCCTGCTGGCGGGCGTCGCCGCCTCGACGGCCTTCGCCGCCGCGCTGGGCTACTTCATGTTCTACGGCGGCGTCCGGGACGTCTACGTGACGATCATGACGCTGGTCGTCGCCCTGGTCCTCTACACGTTCATGGGCCAGACCGCCGGCGGCGAGTGGGCGATCGGCGACGCCCGCCTCGGCGGCTTCAACGGCATGAGCGGCGTCCCCGACCTCGCCGTCGGGATCGGCTCGACCGGTTTCGAGGTCGGGATCGTCGCCCACTACTACGTGACGCTGGGCGCGCTCGTGGCGACCTACCTCGGACTGCGCGCGCTGGTCAACAGCCAGTTCGGGTACGCGATGGTCGCGACTCGCGAGGACGAGAGCCGGACCGAGATGTTCGGCTATAACACGACGTTCATCAAGTTCGCCGTCTTCACGCTCGGCGGCGCGATCGCCGGCCTCAGCGGCGTCCTGTTCACGACGCAGAACAACTACATCGATCCGAGCGTGTTCGGCATCACCGCCGCCGCCCTGCCGGTCGTCTGGGCCAGCGTCGGCGGTCGGACCTCGCTGATCGGCACCGTCGGCGCCGCGCTCGCGATCCAGTTCGTCGACTACCAGCTCGCATTGTCGGGCAGTGAGTGGGCACTGGTGATCATCGGCTCGCTGCTGGTGTTCGTCGTCCTCGTGATGCCCGAGGGGGTCGCGCCGCGGCTCCGCGACGCGATCGTCGACTACCGCTCGTCCGAGCCGACGCCGGCGGATACCCCGGCCGGGACCGAGGAGGTGAGCGACTGATGGGCGCTAGCGACCCGACCGTCATGACGACGCAGGCCGTCGACGAGACCGGTGAGGGTTCCTCGCGGATCCTGCAGATGCGGGACCTGCGCAAGGAGTTCGGCGGGCTCACCGCGACCGACGACGTCGACTTCGCCGTAGAGGAGGGGGAACTGCGCTGTCTCATCGGTCCCAACGGCGCGGGGAAGAGCACCTTCCTCAACCTGTTGACGGGCCAGCTCGAGCCCACCGCCGGGGAGATCTACTACGACGGCCACGAGATCACCGAGCTGCCGTCCCACGAGCGGGTCAACCGCGGCATCAGCATGAAGTTCCAGGTTCCGAGCATCTACGAGGGGCTGACCGTCGCGGGGAACCTGCGGATTCCGCTCCAGCAGGTCGCCGACAGCGACGAGTTCGAGGAACGAACGACCGAGATCCTCGACCGGTTCGATCTGCTCGCCGAGCGCGGGACCGTCGCGTCCGACCTCTCGCACGGCCAACAGCAGCGACTCGAGATCGGGATGGCGATGGCGCTCGAGCCGAAACTGATGTTGCTGGACGAACCCGTCGCCGGGCTCTCGGTCGAGGAGACCGCGGAGATCGCCGACCTCCTGCGGGAGATTTCGGACGACGACGGCGTCGCGTTGATCGTCATCGAACACGACATCGACTTCGTCGAATCGATCGCGGATCGCGTCACCGTCCTCGATCAGGGCTCGATCTTCAGGGAGGGCTCCATCGAGGCGGTCACGAGCGATCCCGAAGTCAAGCGGATCTACCTCGGAGAGGACGACTAATGCTCGATATCACCAATCTATCCGCGTCATACGGCAAGACACCGATCCTCCGCGGCGTCGACGTCAGCGTCGACGAGGGAGAGATCGTCGGTATCATGGGGAAAAACGGCGTCGGCAAGACGACGCTAATCAAGGCCGTCATGGGTCTGCTCGAGGCCGACGAGGGCCGGATCGAGTTCGACGGCGAGGACGTCACCGACGAACCGGCCGACGTCCGCGCCCGTCGCGGGATGGGCTACATTCCGCAGGGCCGGGACGTCTTCCCCGAGTTGACCGTCGAGGAGAACCTGCGGATGGGCGAGACGATCAACGCGGGCGACGACCGGTTGCAGTACGAGGCCGTCTACGATTACTTCCCGATCCTCGAGGAACGGCGCGGTCAGGAGGCGGGGACGATGAGCGGCGGCCAACAGCAGATGCTCGCTATCGGTCGCGCGCTGATCGGCAACCCCGACCTCCTGCTGCTGGACGAACCCTCTGAGGGCGTCCAGCCCTCGATCGTCCAGGACATCACGCGAGACCTGCGGAGCGTCAACGAGGAACTCGGGACGACGATCTGCTTCGTCGAACAGAACCTCCACGTCGTCCAGAACCTCGCGGAACGCTGCTACGCCATCGACAAGGGGGAGATCGTCGACGAGCTCGGTCGCGACCGCCTCCAGTCGCGGGACGCGGTGACGGAGTATCTGGCGGTGTGATCTGCGGGCTCGAGGACCGACGAGGGGAGCCGCCGATTCGAGGACCGACCGACTAGGAGAACCGCGAGGCGATGTCCGCTTCGGTGATGATCCCGACCGTCTCGCCGGCCTCGGTGATCATCACGGCCTTGTAGTGCTCGAGCAGGTTGCTGATCTCGTCTAACGTCGCGTCCTTCGACACCGTCGGAAAGCTCTCGCTCATGTGCTCCTCGACGGGTTCGTCGCGGGCCTCCGAATCGAGGTGGACGAGGTCGCTCTGGCTGATCGAGCCCACCGGAATGCCGTCCTGAATGACGGCGAGCTGGGAGTAGGCTTCCTCCTCCATTTTCCGAGCGGCCTCTTTGACGGCGTCGTCGGGAGAAACGTTGACGACGGCCTCGTTCATCAGGTCCTCGGCGCGGACGACGTCGCTCTCGGCCTTCTCGAGGGCGTTGACGATGCGCCGCAGCGTCGAGAGCCGCGGGTCGACGTCCCCGCCCTCGATCCGGGCGATCAGGGGCTGTGAGACGTCGGCCGTCTCCGCGAGTTCGCTCTGGGTCAGCCCGAGTTCGGTACGGCGCTGGCGCAGATCCGCGGGCGTCGGTAGTTCCATACGGATCAATAACTGCGGGTTATCAAAAATACTTTGGGTCGGCTGACACCGTCCGCGACGGTCGGTCGACGCCGTCGGTCGGCGATCGACGCGAGATCAGTCCTCTTCTTCCGTCTCGATGATGTCGACGACCGAGAGGGGAACGTCCCGCAGCGCGCCGCCGACCTCGCTCTTGGCGATTCGGGAGGCGTGTTCCTCGCTGTCGGCGTTGTACACTTCCATCTCGAGGGCCAGCCCCACGAGCGCGGTGTCGGCCGCGATGAAGGCCGAGTCGAAGGGTTCGCCGCAGGCGGGACAGCCCGTCGCGCCGACCTCGACCTCGACGTAGTCCATGTCCTCGCTGTTCAGTCGTTTCCCGGCTTCGCTGACGGCGACGCCAATCGCGTCGTCGATCTCCTCGACGTCACGAACGAGCCATGCGGCTTCCATCGCGACGAGATAATTGCCCATACCTCGTGGTCGTTCCGGGGGGTTTCCTGTCTTGCGGTTCGTCGCCGGCAAACGACCGCGTTCTCGAGCCCGCATCGTTCTCGATCGGACTCGCGACGAGATCCGCGGTCGGCGCGTCTCAACTGCGACGCGACCGGCGCGCACCGGGTGCGCACGTGAGCCGAATCGTTCCCATAAGTTACGAGAATTGAGCGGGTCAATTGCCGTCTGGATAGTCGTACATCGATCCGAGTGCGCCTCGAGTGGTTCGTAATACAACTACAGTTGAATCGCACGACTGCGTCGACCTAGATCCTACCTATCGATCGTTATAGTCAACGAATTACGAGAAAGTTTATATATGCCCATCGTCTGGCCATGGCTGAACGTCGATGATATCCCGCGTGTACCACGCGACCCTGTTCGCCCTGTACCAACTGTGCATCCTGACCGGCATCGTCGCGATGCCCCTCGCGATCGCCGCCCGCCAGGCCGGCGTCACGCTACCGATCCACCGCGTCCTCGCGAACGTCGAGGACGCCCTCGAGGCCAAGCAACACGAGGAGTAAACGAATCCGTCCGGACCGACGCCGAAACCGCCGTTTCTGTCGACGCTCGCCTCGAGAGCCGCCGGTCCGGAAAGCGGAAACCCCCGAGGTGACCGCCGGTGTTTTATACCGTGCCGGCCGTAACGTTTCGTCAATGCGAGCACCTCAGCATAATTCGGACTTCTCCCGTACCGTCGACCAGTTGGCCGACGATCCGAACCCCTACGAGCCCGAAATCGGGTCGATGCCCCAGAACGACCTGACGCGGGCCGACCTCGAGAACGTCAACAAGACCGGGACGACGACCATCGGCATCTCGACGGCCGACGGCGTCGTCATCGCGACGGACATGCGCGCCAGCCTCGGCGGCCGGTTCGTCTCGAACAAGAACGTCCAGAAGGTCGAGCAGATCCACCCGACCGCCGCGTTAACGCTCGTCGGCTCGGTCGGCGGCGCTCAGTCGTTCATCTCGAGTCTCCGCGCCGAGGTCAACCTCTACGAGTCCCGACGCGGCGAAGAGATGAGCATCGACGCGCTCGCGACGCTGGCGGGCAACTTCGCCCGCGGCGGCCCGTTCTTCGCCATCCACCCGATTCTGGGCGGCGTCGACGAGGAGGGCAGCCACGTCTACAGCATCGACCCCGCCGGCGGCGTCATGGAGGACGACTACACCGTCACCGGCTCCGGGATGCAACTCGCCTACGGTCACCTCGAGCAGGCCTACGAGGAGGACATGTCCAACGAGGAGGCCGTCTCGGTCGCGGCCCACGGCATCAAGTCCGCCGTCGAGCGCGACACCGGCTCCGGTAACGGCGTCTTCCTCTGTGAGATCACCGACGAGGGCGTCGACATCCACGGCCACCACGACTTCGACGAAGTGCTGTAAGTCGGCTCGCCGCTTTTCTCGCTGTTCGATCAGACACGGTCAGCGGCCGCCAGGTCCTCTTCCGAGACACGAGAGATCGCCATCTCGATTCACCGTCGGAACTCGAGAGTCTGACGGCGAATCGCCGTTGAGACGACCCGGTTTCCGACCGGTCGTCTGCCTCGTACTCGAGTTCGATTCGAACGCGATCGTCGCCGCAAGCCGCCCTCACTCGTCGACGCGCGTGAGCGTTTTGGAGTAGTTACCGGGCGCCTCGTCCGTATTAACGACCTCGAGACCGACATCACGGGGATCGTCGACGTGCTCGAGTTCGATGCGGAACCCGACGGTGCTAAAAGCCGGTAAACAGACAGTATTGGGACTAACTAGTTTCAGCTGCACGACATCCTCGTCTGCGGTCGACTCGACACCGGCGACTTCGGGTCTGTGACAATTTACTGACGGTACCTCTACAGATCCTGTGATTACGACGATGTGGTCGCCGGCCGATTCGACGCGATACTCGTCCGGGCCCACGCCCGCGTCTTCGGCACTGATGTACTCGAAGGAGACTGTTTGCGGATCGTCGTCGCTAGCCGCCGTCGTTCCGGTAATCGCTGCTCCGGCGACGAGTGACGCGCCGGCCGTTTTGAGTAGTGCTCGCCGCTGCATGCAGTGAAACCAACCAACTGGAACGAATTATATTTTTCTATCTACTTCCTATTATTTTATAATACGGAGACGCGACTGGAAAACTCACAGTCGCGTCTCCGTCGTTGCCATGAAAACGGACTGATCAAGTATCTCTTCGCAGACAGTCTTAGACGAAGAGGTCTGCCGATTCTTATAGAGCCCGATAGAAACGCCAGTAGTCGGTTCGAAACACGTCGGAGAAGAGAGAAGAACGCAGCTACTCGAGTCGCGTCGCCTGCTCGAGCTGGAACTCCGAGACCGCCGGTTCGGCGAGTTCGGTCGCACGTCCCGTCTCGCTCGAGCGGTAGATCGCGTCGATGACGCGCTGGACGGTCAGGGCCTCCTCGACCGTGTTCGTCTCGGGCGTCGCGCCCAGGGCGATCGCCTCGAGGAACTGCGCGTCCTGCTGGGTGTAGCCGGTCACCGACTCGTCGCCGGTCATCGTCACGTCGGCGTAGTGATCGACGCCCGCGGTGCCCGCCTCGAGGATGTCGAGACTGGTGTCACCGATGTCGAACTGCGCGCCGGCCTCGGTGCCGCGCACGCGGAAGTCCATGCTCTCCTCGCGATTGGTCGCCCACGCGGCCTCCAGCGAGATCGTCTGGCCTTCGGCCGTGCGGACGAACGCGCTGACGGAGTCGTCGACCTCGTAGGTCTCGGCCTCGGCGTCCCAGTTGTCGCCGAACCCGTCGGGGTCGGCGTACTCCGCGTCGGTGCCGAACGTCGTCCGGGCGACGCCGGAGACCTCCGTGATCTCCGGGAAGTCGAGCGTGTAGAGGGCGAGATCGAGCGCGTGGACGCCGATGTCGAGCAGGGCGCCGCCGCCGGCGAGTTCGGGGTCGGTGAACCACGAGCCGGGGCCGGGGACGCCCCGCCGGCGGACGTAGTTGGCCTCGACGTGGGTGAGGTCGCCGAACCGGCCGCGAGCGTGCTGTTCGTCGAACATGGCCATCGAGGCGGCGTGGCGGTTGTGGAAGCCGACCATGCAGATTCCGTCCGCGCGCGCGGCGGTGCGGGCGATCCGCTCGGCGCTCTCTAAGGTGTGGGCCAGCGGCTTCTCGACTAACACGTGACAGCCGGCCTCGAGGGCGTCGACGGCGATCGGTTCGTGGAACCGGTTGGGCGTCGTCACGATAACGGCGTCGACGTCGTCTTCGACGACCATCTCCTCGTGGGTCTCGTAGGTTCGCGCGCCGAACTCGTCGGCGAACCGTCGTCGCTGCGCCTCGACGAGGTCGGTGCCGGCGACGACGTCGGCGCCGAGGTCGGAGACGCTGCGCGCGTGGAGGTGGCCCATGCCGCCCAGGCCGACGATCCCGATACCGAGGCCGTCGCCGATCATCGCGAAACCTCCGATTGCGGAATACTTCGGGAGGAGACGATAGCCGAAACGGGCGATTTCGATGACGTTTGTGTGCGGTCCCAGTCCATAGAGAGAAGCGGTCGGCGATCGAAATAAGGGTTGTGACCGATTAATCTGTACAATCGGGCTGTCTTTCACCCAGAATTACACAATTACTGTCCGTATCGACGGGACGGGATCGGTGTAATTCATACGTAAACCAGAGTGTCGTCGCTCGGTATCGCCCCAGCTAAGGGCGTCCGCGACGATGGCCGCTCGATGGCCGACGTTACGATCTGGAACGAGTTCCGTCACGAGCGCGAAGACGACGACGTCGCGGCCGTCTATCCGGACGGGATCCACGCGACGCTCGCCGAGGCGCTGGACGCCGGCGGCGCCGACCGGGACGAGACGCCCGCTCACGAGATCCGTACCGCGACGTTAGACGAGCCGGAACACGGCCTTCCCGCGGCAGTCCTCGAGGAGACCGACGTCCTGCTGTGGTGGGGCCACGAGGCCCACGACGAGGTCTCGGCGGACGTCGTCGACCGCGTTCAGCAGCGCGTCCTCGAGGGGATGGGCCTGATCGTCCTCCACTCGGGCCACTACTCGAAGGTCTTCAAGCGCCTCATGGGCACGACCTGTAGCCTGCAGTACCGCGAGGACGGCGCGACGGAACGGCTCTGGGTCGTCGACCCCGGACACCCGATCGCCGACGGGCTGGACGAATCGATCGAACTCCCGCGGACGGAGATGTACGGCGAGCCGTTCGACGTTCCCGAGCCCGACCGGCTGGTGTTCACCAGCTGGTTCGAGGGCGGCGAGGTGTTCCGCAGCGGCTGTTGCTACCGGCGGGGCAGCGGCCGGATCTTCTACTTTCGGCCGGGCCACGAGGAGTACCCGATCTACGAGAACGAGGACGTGCGGCGAGTGCTGCGCAACGCCGTCGACTGGGCGACGCCGACGGAGGGCGCGCCGCGGACGTTCGGCGAACGCGAGTGAATTCGGGCGAATCCCGTTCAAGCGGCCGCCACTGGGCTAGAACGTCTGTCGTCCCTCGTCGGTGACGACGCTCTCGAGCAGTTCGATCGGCGTCGCGTCGTAATTGGGGTTTTCGACGGCGAAGCCCTCCGCGGGTTCCGGCATCACCTCGCTGCCCGGCCGGAACTCGTTTTCGAAGACGAACCCCTCGCTGACGATCTTCGACGCCGAGCCGAGGACGGTGACGGGGACGTCCAGCCGTGCGGCCGTCGACGCGATCGGGAACGTGCCGACGCGGTTGTACAGCGTGTCCTCGACGATGCAGTCCATGCCGACGACGACGCGGTCACAGTCCTCGAGGTAGACCCCGTGGGCGCTGTCGGTGATCAGCGTCGTCTCGACGCCATCGAGGTCCGACAGCGCCCGCGCCGTCTTGCGGCCGATGTATCGGGGCCGGGCTTCGGTGACGTAGACCTCGAAGCTCTTTCCCGCGTCGGTCGCCCGCTCGAGGGCCTCCAGCACCGTCGACGAGTAATCGTGGGTCAGCAGCGTCGCGCCGTCCTCGAGGAGGTCGGCGGCGTTCTCCGCCGCGAGGTCCTTCCCCGACTCGACCCGCGAGACGACCGCGTCGATCTTGTCCCGGGTGTACTCTTTCGCCGCCTCGACGCTCTCCGGATCGGCGTCGGTGACGTCGTCGACGACCTCACGGACCGCGTTCTGCAGCGAGGCGTGGGAGGGGTTCGCCCGCCGGAGCACCGAGCCGTTGCGCTCGAGGGCGCGCGTGTACTCGTCGACGGTGGCGAACTCCCGCTCGAGCAACTCCTCGAGGGCGCGCGTGGCGCGGACGGCCACCACCGAGGAGCTGTGGGTCTGCATCTCCTGAATCTCCTCGACCGTCTCGTCGATCATACCTGCACGAATTCCCGTCAGGGAGAAAGGTGTTCGGGTGTC
This sequence comes from Haloterrigena sp. KLK7, assembly GCF_037914945.1. Classification (NCBI taxonomy): domain Archaea; kingdom Methanobacteriati; phylum Methanobacteriota; class Halobacteria; order Halobacteriales; family Natrialbaceae; genus Haloterrigena; species Haloterrigena salinisoli. The sequence goes on along the minus strand of NZ_CP149787.1, from coordinate 3,752,522 downwards.
GGTAGCGAACGCGTTCGGGCTCAGTCGGCCGATTCGAACCCGAAGATGCGCCGTAGTTCGGTTTCGATCCGGTCGACGAGTTCCTCGAGGACGGTATCGAACTGGTCGGGGTCACCGACGGCGGCGCGGACCTCCTCGACTCGTTCCTCGGGGAGGTCGACGCGGAATTCTCCATCGCCTTCGTAGAACGGTTCGCTCTCGCTCAGGACGTTCCGGTCGATCGCCTTGAGGATCGCGGAGTCGTACCGGCCGTGGAGCTGGTTGTAGGCGTTCGAGTAGGCCTCCTGCAGCTCTTCGAAGTAGTGGACGTACTTGTCCTCGAACTTCTCGGGATCGAACTCGGTCTCGGCCATGGGCGATTCTGGGCCTGTGGATGGGTAAACGGTTCGGGACCGATCTACAGACGCGTATCAAACGACGTTCGACGACTCGAGTCGGCTCCGCCGTCCTCGAGTCGCCTCTCCTATCGTGGCAACGGGGATTTCCACGCCCTCCCCAGCCGATTCGCTCGCTCGTACACTCGCTCACTCATCCCTCACGCGAGTTGGGCCGCGAGTCGCTGTCCGCTCCTCGCGGCTCGGCGCGCGCCACCGCAACGGAGAACGGGTCGTCTGTGACCGCAGACTTACGTCCTCGAGTCTCCTATCGTCCCTCGATGACCGTCACCGTTCGCTACACCTGTCCCCACTGCAACGCCGTCGTCAGCCTCGAGCGGCCGCCGGACCTGGCGGACCGGTCGGTCACGAAGAGCCCCCAGCCGGGGTGGGAGTACGCCGACCCGGACGATCCGGACCGCGAGTCGGCCGACGGGATCGAATTTCTCTGCGGCGAGGACGGTCCCGTCACCGACCTCGAGGGCGAGCCGGTCGAGGGCTGTGGCCGTCCCTTTTACCTGAACTTCGTCCGGTACGAGCGGGGGGTCGAACTCGAGCCGGATCCGCCGACCTACGGCGGGCCGCGGTTCGATTTCAACGCCTGATGCGGGCTCGCTGATCGACCTGCGGACCAGTCCAGACCGCAGTGAAAACGACAGGTGCCTATACCCGCGGTTCGGATCCCGTACCGAGTATGTCGTGGTATCTGCTGGTACTCGCGGGACTGTTCGAAGTCGGCTGGGCGATCGGACTCGAGTACTCCGACGGGCTCTCGAGACCGCTCCCGACGCTCGCTACCGTCGTCTCCCTCGTCATCAGCATGGGGCTGTTGGCAGTGGCGGTCCGGGATCTCCCGGTGGGAACCGCGTACGCGGTCTGGACGGGAATCGGCGCCGTCGGAACCGCGACGCTCGGAATCGCCCTCTTCGACGAACCCGCGTCGTCGGCTCGACTCGTGTTCCTCAGCGTGATCGTCGTCGGAATCGTCGGGCTCCATCTCACCGGCGGCCACTGACGGTCGACCGACGGCGGGCCGTGATTCAATTTCGATGCGTAAGGAGGCGATGATGCGTGAAATCGCAAGTGTTGCACCCGCGAGCGAACGAAGTGAGCGAGCGGCTTTTTTGGTCTCTTTGCGAACGAAGTGAGCAACGGTCAGCGAGAGCTTCGCTCTCGCCAGACAGATTTGTTCGAGCGGTTCGACCGAGCCTCGAGAGGGAGAACCCGAAGAAAAAAGGTGGGAACACAACCCTTTTCGACGCCCGGAAGTAGCTAGTGACATGGACGAAGCTGCCGTTCGCGACCGCCTCCGGACGGTCGAGGATCCGGAACTCGGCGACGATATCGTCTCGCTCGGACTCGTCAACGACATCAGTGTCGACGGCGAGCAGGTCGCTATCGATCTCGCGCTGGGGGCGCCCTACTCCCCCACCGAGACCGATATCGCCGGCGAGGTGCGCGAACTGCTCGTCGAGGAGGGGCTCGAGCCGGACCTCTCGGCGAGCGTTCCCGACCGCGACGACGTCGCCAACGAGGACCAGGTGCTGCCGGGCGTCAAGAACGTCATCGCCGTCGCCTCCGGGAAGGGCGGCGTCGGCAAGTCGACGGTCGCCGTCAACCTCGCGGCCGGTCTCTCGAGACTGGGCGCCTCTGTCGGGTTGTTCGACGCCGACGTCTACGGGCCGAACGTGCCGCGGATGGTCGACGCCGACGAGCCGCCGATGGCCACCGAGGACGAGACGCTCGTGCCGCCGGAGAAGTACGGCGTGAAGCTGATGAGCATGGCCTTCCTCACCGGCGAGGACGACCCCGTCATCTGGCGCGGACCGATGGTCCACAAGGTCATCACCCAGTTGACGGAGGACGTCGAGTGGGGGCACCTCGATTACCTCGTCATCGACCTCCCGCCGGGGACCGGCGACACCCAGCTGACGATGCTCCAGACGATGCCCGTCACCGGCGCGGTGATCGTCACGACGCCCCAGGACGTCGCGCTGGACGACGCCCGCAAGGGCCTCGAGATGTTCGCCAAACACGACACCGTCGTGCTCGGTATCGCCGAGAACATGTCGACGTTCTCCTGTCCCGACTGCGGCGGCGAACACGACATCTTCGGCTCCGGCGGCGGCCGAGAGTTCGCCGACGAACACGAGATGCCGTTCCTGGGCTCGATTCCGCTCGATCCGGCCGTCCGCGAGGGCGGCGACGGCGGGAAACCGACCGTCCTCGAGGACGAGAGCGCCACGGGCGACGCCTTCCGGACGATCACCGAGAACGTCGCGAACAACACCGGGATCGTCCACCGGCGCGGCGTCTCACAGACCAGACGGAACGAGGCAGCATCGACCGATCGATGACGGCGGACGGCAACGCCGACTCGACGGACGGATCGGACGCGGACGCCGCAGACGACCCCGAGTTCGAACCCGATCCCGAACGGGTCGCGGCGCTGCGCGACGTGGCCGACGACGTCCGGGGCGAGACCAGCGAGAGCAAACAGCTCGCCAACATCCTCTACCGGACCAGCGACCTCTACGATCCCGACGAGGAGACCACTCCGGAGGAAATCGTTCGCAACGTCAAGTTCATCCTCGAGGTCACCGAGCGCGGCGGTCTCGGTCGCTGAACGGCCGCCGAGGCGCAGTACTCGAACGGTCGCCGGGTTCGTCACGCGTGAGCGATGATTCGGAGACGCCTGTCCTACTCGCAGATATCGGGCTTCCCATACTATCGTTGACACCCCCACGGAAAACCGCTAGCTGTAGCTGTGGCGATACGTTGTGCCATTCTGTGGTATCAGATGTCGTCTAAAACCATTTAGGGGTGTCACTTATCCCGTTGGCCGTTGTCGATAGAGATAGCGATGACCGACGCCACCACACCGATCGAAGCCACGTTCGAACTGCAGCGCCAGTCGATCAGACAGAGCCAACAGCTGTTCGAGCAGGGAATCGAGTTCCAGGAGAACGCGATGGAGTCGTTCCTGCGCAACGGCCTCGCGGCACAGCGAAGCGCCCAGCGGCAGAGCACCGAACTCGCCCGCCGGTTCCTCGACGCTCAGCTCGAGGCCCTCGAGGACGCCGTCGACGAGGACGCGTACGACGTCCGATCGACCGTCGACGACGGGTTCGAAGAGGGGACGGCACAGACCAAGCAGGCGTTCAACGAGGGGTTCGAGCAGCACGCCGACCTCGTCCAGCGGATGCTTCACGCGCAGTTCGACGCCCTCGAGTCCGTCATGGACGGCGACGAGTTCAACGTTCGTTCGGCCGTCAACGACGGATTCGACGAGTTCGAGCGCACCCAGGACGAGGCCTGGGAGGAGTTCGAGGACGGCTTCCTCGAGGCGGTCGGCGAACTGAGCGAGCAGCAACAGCAGGTGCTCGCCGACTCGACGCAGTCGATGCTCGAGGCCCAGCAGGAGACCGAAGAGCAGACGATCGAGGGCGTCCGCCGCGCCGAGGAGGCCGCCGAGACGGTCCAGCAGCAGACCGAAGACGTCGCCGACACCGTCCAGCAGTCGACCGAAGCGGTCGCACAGACGGCCCAGGAGTCCACCGAGTCGGTCGCCCGGACGAGCCAGCAGAGCGCACAGGACCTGGTCGGTGAGGCCGCCGAAGCGACCGAGGACCTCGCGGTCGAGACGACGGACGCGATCGAAACCGCGACCGAACGGGGCGACAACGCTGAGGAACAGAACCTGCAGTCTCTCGAGGGCGTCGGCCAGACCTACGCCGACCGTCTCGCCGAGGCGGGCATCGAGACCATCGCCGACCTCGCCAGAACGGAAGCGACCACCGTCGCAGAGGCCGCGGAGATCTCGCAAGCCCGCGCGGCCGACTGGATTCAGGCCGCCCAGTCCCAGGCGTAGTCGACCGCAGCCGAGCGCGCCGGAATCGCCGCCGCGACCGGTCTCGTTTTTCCGGCGACGTTCGTCGACGGCGGACCGCAGCAGCCGCGTCGTTTTTAGGTTCCTCCCTCGAGACTCGAGTGTGGACGCGAATCAACAGTCTCGAGCGAACCCGTTCGGCATGGACGAGGAGTGTCGGAACTGTCCGGCGCTCTGTGAGACGCGCACGCAGGTCGTCCACGGCTACGGCGACGTCGACGCGGACTTCCTGTTCGTCGGCGAGCGCCCGACCGCGAGCGCGGACGCGATCGGCGTCCCCTTCGCCGCGGAGACGGAAGACGGGACCGCGGCCGACGGCACCGAGTCCGAAACGACGCTCCGTCGGATGCTCGAGCGCCTCGGGCTCTGCGACGCGACGTCGCCGGCGGACGAGCCGGTCCTCGAGAACGTCTACCTGACGAACCTCACGCGCTGTCGCGACCCCGATCGGCGACCGACCGACGAGGAGATCGCCAACTGCGATCCCTACCTCAACGCCGAGATCCGGATGATCAACCCCGAGATCCTCGTTCCCGTCGGCGAGCGACCCCTGCGGGAGCTCGGCGTGGAGTACACGACGACGCCGGCCGACGACCTCGCGCTGCCCGACGATCACGCGCGGCGGATCCGCGGTCGCGGGTTCGAACTCGTTCCGATGGTCGACCCCCGCGAGCAGTCCGACGCGCAAACGCAGGCGTGGCTCGAGGAGTTCGTCGACCTGATGGCGTCGGACTACCGGCAGACGAAGGGGCGACGCGAGCGGTAAGCGACCGACGGGTCACCAGTAGGGGTTGGCGAGCCACTCGCGGGATCGCGCACCGAGAACGGCCAGCGCGCCGACCGCGACGACCACGACGGCGAGCATTCCGAGAATCGGTGCGAGGTAGTCGCCGGACCCGATCAGATTGCTGTCGACGAAACTCCAGGCGCCGAGCGCCGCCAGCAGGACGACCGTCAGGACGCCGAGTAAGCCGACCGACCCGGGAATCGATCGCGGGAGCGTTTGCTCTTCCATGGCCGATAGCTGTCGGTCCACCACTATAATTCGTCCGCCGGCGGTGCGAACGGCGTCGGCGATGCCGCCGAAAGCGCCGCGTTCAAGGGTCGCGTCCGCGGAGAGCCACGTATGATCGTCGTCGTTCCGGTCGATCCGCCCCGGGAGGGACTCGTCCTGTCGTCGCTCGTCGACGAAACGCCGCTGTCGGCCGCCGACGCCGTCGCGCTCTACGAGGCCGCCGTCGCCGACGTCTGCTGGGCCGTCGCCGAGAGCGGCGGCGACCTGCTGGTCAACTACCGCGACGCGGAGACGCTTCCCGACGAGTTCGTCACCGACGATACCGACACTGACCCCGAAGCCGAGGTCCGCGCGCTCGTCATCGACGCGCTCGGGGAGGACGCCATCGCCGGCGACGGCGACCGCGACGAGGGCGTCCGATTCGAACGACAGGTCGGCTCGAGTCGCGCCGCGCGAATCGGCAACACCGTCACCCACCTCCTCGAGCGCGAGGGGGCCGACAGCGTCGGCGTCCTCGAGCCGACGGTCCCGCTGGTTCGGCGCACCGAGATCGACGGCGCGGCGATGTCGGTCCGGCGCCACGAGGTCGTCCTCGGCCCGTCCGCCGAGGGTCGGACCTACCTCACCGGCTTCCGGGAGGCGATCGACTTCACCGACGCGTACGCGACGCCCGAGGTGAGCACGCTGGCCGCTCGAGCGACGGACGCGGACCTCGGCGTCGGGTTCGCTCCCATGCTCCCGACCGTCGGAACGCCCGCGGGCCTGCGCTCGACGATCGCGCTGCTCGAGGCGCGACGCCTCGCGGACCAACCGGGCAGCGAGGCGACGGCCGCGGTCGTCGACGAACTGGGACTGGCGATCGGAGACGACGGCTCGCTCGAGCGATCGTAACCGATAGTACTTTTTGAACGTACGGAGAAGGTGGCGATGCGGTGGGGTAGCGAAGCGGCCCAACGCGCCTGCCTTGAGAGCAGGTGGCTTCTAGCCTCATGGGTTCGAATCCCATCCCCACCGTTTTCCGCGAGAGAATACGACGAACGTAGTGAGGAGTCTCTCGAGCGGAAACGACACGGTGGGATTCGAATCAGGGAGTGAAGCGAACGGAGTGAGCGGAACGACCGTGGTTCGAATCCCATCCCCACCGTCTTCTCGCGAGTATCATACGACGAGCGAAGCGTGGCGCGTAGCACCACGGAATAGCGAACGGCGAAGCCGTGAGCGAAGCGAGGTGCGCCTCGAGTGACCGACGCGCCGGAAGACGAATCAGACTCGGATCCGACTGGCGTCGGTTCGTCGCCTGTACTCGCAGGTGGAACGCACACCAGTGTTCGATGTGAACGGTCCTCAATGAGCGACGCCGACGACTCCGGACCGGACACGCCCGGAACTGACCAAGAAGAGATCAACGAGGACGCCAGACTCCTCGGGAACGAACCCGACGGGGAAGCGATCGACGAACCGACTCGGGACGAGGAGCAAGAGGCCCAAGAGAGCTACTGGATGGCCAAGGAGATGGTGGCCATCGGCGTCATTTCGATTCTGGGAGTCCTTCTGCTCGGGTTCGGATTGCTGCAGGCGTCGGGACTCGTCGAGGTGCCGGGCCCCTTCGGCAACTGGATCGTGTTCATCGCGCTCGGGGCGCTCCTCGTCGCGGTGTTCGCGTGGAGCCAATGGGGGACGTGACGCCGTTCGGACCGGTCACGGGCTCGAGGCGTACGCCTCGCCCACGCAGACGCGGAGCGCCCGCGGTCGAACGCCGATCTCGACGCGGTCGTACTCCCGGCGCTCCCCGTCCAGACTGAACCGAACCGGGTCGTCCTCGAGGGCGACGATCTCGAGTTCGGACGCCTCGATCGTCGTGACGTGGGGCGTCTCTCGATCGAAGAGTCGCTGTTCGACGGCTTCGGCGATCGCGTCCGTCGGCGGTAGCCGGTCGACGACCGTCACCTCGAGCCGTCCGGTTTCGGCGTTCGACGGCTCGTCCGGGCCGGTGAACCCTCGAAGGGCGCCGACGAGCAGGCAGAGCGCCTCCCCCTCCCAGACGTACTCCTCGTCGCCGGCGACGGCGTCGACCGCGACCTCGAGGCCGTCGAACTCCCGCGCGGTCCGGATGCCCTCGACCACGAACGCGAGGGTGCCGATCCGCTCTTTGAGCTGCGCGGAAGTGGCCGTGCTCGCCGACGCCAGCAGCCCCGCGATCGCCGACAGCACGAACGGTTCGCCGTCGGCAACGCCCAGATCCAGCCGCCTCGTGGCGCCCCGTCGGGCCGCCGCGAAGCCGTCGTCGACGCTTTCGATTCCCAGCCCCGACGCGTAGATGTTGGCCGTGCCCGCCGGGATCACCGAGAGGGTCACGTCCTCGAGCGCGTCGGCCGCGACGAGTCCCTGGACGACCTCGTGGACGGTCCCGTCACCGCCACAGGCCGCGAGGAGGTCGACGCCGTCGGCCGCCGCTGTCGCCGCGAGCTCGGCTCCGTGGCCGGCCCGCTCGGTCTCGACGACCGAAAAGCCGTGCTCGGCGGCGAGTCGTCGCACTCGCTCCGCGTGATCGGCCTCACCGCTCGTCGGGTTGAGAACGAGACGACGCGTGCGTTCGGCCGCTCCGTCCGTCGGAGCCCCGCCACGATTGGTCACGCCGGTATCGAACGGGATCGACGCTCAAGTACGCTCGGCCGGACTCGGCCGGGCGGCGACGGTTCGATCCGGTCGACGAACGTCGCCGCGTCGGTCACCGGCGGTCAGTCGCCGGACGAGCGCGCTCCTTCGACCTGCGCGATGTGACTGAACGTGACCAGGCCGAGTCCGCCGACGACGTTCCCGGCCGTCACGACGGCGGTCGTCGTCCCCAGCGCACCGACGCTGATATCGGCACCGAACGCCATCCCGAAGAAGACGTGGAGAACGGTAACGATGACGTGATCGAAGGGGCCGAGCGCTAGCAGGATGCCGACGATGTACGCCATGGCGATCCGACCGCCGACGCCATCGACGGCCTCGAGGAGGTGGGAGAGCAACGCTACGAGCGCACCGCCCGCGATAGCGTCCGCGAATACCCCCGTCGGCTCCCGATGGACGATCTCCTCGGCGACCGTCACCAGCGCATGGTCCGTTCCATCAGGGAGCGCGCCGGGAACCGACAGCACGAGCACCATGAGGGCACCGCCGACGAGGTTGAACGCGAACGTGACGGACCACAGGCGGAGCAGCGGGCCGATCAGCCACGAGTCGTCTCGTTCGATCGCCGTCGCGACCGGATCGAAGAAGTTCTCGTTGAACAGTTCCGACCGACCGACGACCAGCATTACGAGGCCGAAGCCGAACGCGAGCGATCCCGGGAGTTTGGCGGCGTCACCGATCCGCGGCTCGAGGACCGCGTGGACGATGCCGAGCGCCGCGAGGCCGAAGACGATCGTGAACCCGGCGATGAAACTGGTCGAAATCAACTCGAGCCACGACTGATCGAGGCGTCGTTCCCCCTCTTCGGCCGCGCGGTCGAAGATTTCGGGGGGATCGGGAGCGACGGACATGGGCTGACAATCGTCCTACTTGACAGGTGAAATAGGGTGTGCCTGCGCTTTCGGAGATCTCTCAGATACCGAGTCAGTCTGGACGTCGTGACGATGGAAGCCGCCGGTCCGCGTTCCAGACGCCTTCGGGGCGCGTTTCGGTTTTCATACCGCAGCGTTTTCCGAGCCACTCTCGTATGTGTATCGAGATGGTCAGGTTCGGCCTTCTCAACGTCACCGCCGGTGCCGTCGAGAGCCTCTCATCGACCGGGCCGGTACGGCTCCTGTCTCTCGCGGTCGGAATCGGCTGTCTCTCCGTCGCGATCGTCGACCTGTTCTGGACGATCCTCTGGGACGACAAGGGTGCGGGACCGCTCTCGTCGCGGTTAATGATCAGCGCGTGGCACCGGCTCCGCACTCTCGGCGACGAGCGCGACCAGGGACTTTCGATCGGCGGGCCGCTCATCCTCGCGTTGAACCTCCTCGTGTGGGTCGGACTCATCTGGCTCGGCTGGACGCTCGTCTTCGCCGGCAGCGAGGACGCTCTCGTTCACTCCCGCCCGACGGGACCCGTCACGTGGATCGGGCGGTTCTACTTCGTCGCACAGACCATGTTCACGATGGGGAACGGGGACTTCTACCCCGGCTCCAGCCTGTGGCAAGTCGCCGCCGCTCTGACGACGGCCAGCGGGATGTTGTTCGTCACGCTGGGCGTGTCGTACGTGATCTCGGTGCTCGACGGCGTCACCGGCCGTCGATCGTACGCGAACAGCGTCCTGGGGATCGGTAAACGGGGCGAGACGTTCGTCACGACCGGCTGGAACGGCGAGGACTTCGACCAGTTCGACCACCTCCTCGACACGCTCTCGGCCGAGCTCAGTGACCTCGGGGCCCAGCACAAGATCCATCCGATCCTCCACTACTACCACAGCGACGAACTGCTCGACTCCTCGGCCAGAGCGGTCGTCGTCTTCGACGAGGCGCTGACGCTCCTGCGGTTCGGGGTTCCCGAGGAACACCGACCTAACGACGCGCTCATCGCGAGTGCGCGCTCGAACGCCGAGAGCTACCTCAACGCGTACACCGACACGATCGAGCCGGCCGACCAGGTGCCACCGGCACCGGATCTCGATCACCTCCGCGAGGCGGGCGTTCCCACGGTCTCCGACGCGGAGTTCGCCGACGCGCTCGCGGACCTCGACGAGCGCCGCCGGCAGCTGCGCGCCGTCATCGAGGCGAGCGGTCGCGAGTGGCCGTCGGGGAGCGACGACTGAGCGTCGACCGCTGACTCCGACTGGTCTCCGAACGCGACCGGCTAGCGCTCCGAACCCGTCGAACCTGGTAGAAGGATATGGGCGTCGATCGCGGTATCTGTCGGCACGCGTGACCGTTCGAGCGGCGAAAAACGCTCGCTTCGCCGCTCGAGCGATTCGCTTGCAGCGAACCGAAGGCGGTCCCGGCCGAACGGTCCGTATGGAACTGTGGTTCGCGACCGCGGTCCCGCCGTCGGCGATCGGCGTCTGCGGACCGCCGATCGTCGCTCGCTCGATCTCGAGTACCGCGTTCGGCCTCGTCGATGCGCTCACCGCGGCGTTCGCGATCGGACTCGCGCTGGTCCACGTGTTCGCCGGTCGGCTCCGATTCCTCGAGGCGATCCCGCGCAGTCGGTGGCTGTCGATGGCCGGGGGCGTCTCGGTCGCGTACGTCTTCGTCCACCTCCTGCCCGAGGTCGGGGCCGCCGCGGCGGCGATCGACGAGAGCGGGACCGTCCTCGCTACCGTCGACCGCCACATCTACCTCGTGACGCTCGCGGGGTTCGTCGCCTTCTACGGCCTCGAGCGCTTCGCCATGATCGGAACGGAGGCCGACGGCGGAGACGTGGCTGGAACGGAAGCCAATGGCGGAACCGTGGCTGAAACGGACACCGACGGCGGAAACGTGGCTGAAACGGACACCGACGGCGGCGAGCCCGAGCGGACGCCGGACGGCGTCTTCTGGGTCCACGCGGGATCGTTCGCCGCCTACAACGCCCTCGTCGGCTATCTCCTCGTCCATCGCGAGGAGCCCGGCGTCACGAGCCTGGCGTTCTTCGTCGTCGCGATGGCGCTGCACTTCGTCGTGAACGACTTCGGGCTCCGCGAACACCACGGCCGGATCTACCACCGGTACGGCCGGTGGCTGCTCGCGGCGGCGGTGCTCCTCGGCGTCACCGTCGGCTACGCGACGCCCGTCAGCGAGTTCGTCCTCGCGCTCCTGTTGGCCTTCCTCGGCGGCGGCATCGTCCTCAACGTGATCAAGGAAGAGCTCCCGTCGGAGCGGCGGAGCCGGTTCGGATCGTTCGTCGTCGGTGCGGCGGGCTACTCCCTCCTGTTGCTCGCCGCGTGAGTCGAGGGCCGACCGACTCGCGGTCACGCCCGCGGCGGGTGCGCCCGAGACCGCGTGCAGTCGCGCGCCCACCGTTTTTGACACGCGCCGATGAGGAGGAACTATGTGCGCGTTCCGCGGGTGGGACGGCCGCCGCGTCGTCTGGGCGAGTCTCGGTCTGGTCATCGCCCTCGCGATCGGCGTCGCCCTCTACGCCTACGTCGGAACGCTCCTGTTCGCGATCTTTCTCTACTACGCCACGCGGCCGCTCTACCGCCTGCTCGATCGCCGCCTCGACCATCCGAACGTGACGGCGACGGTCACGATCCTGGCCGTCGTCGTCCCCATGTTCGCCGTCGTCGGCTACGCGGGAGTCGTGGCCCTGCGGGAACTCGATCAGTTCCTCGCCGCGAGCGACCTCGAGGCCTATCGGTCGGCTCTCCAGCCGTACCTCTCGATCGCTCGAGAGCGGAACCTGGACCGACTCCGGCGACGGCTCACCTCCGCTCCGGGCCGATCGATCACCTCGATACTCCGCGGCGGCCTTCCCGGGCTCCTCGGGCGGCTCTCGACGGTCGCGGGGTTCGTCTTCTCGGTGCTCGCGCGGTTCTTCCTCATGCTCACGTTCCTCTTTTACCTGCTGCGCGACGACGGGACGCTCCGACGGTGGTTCGTCCGAAGCGTCGACGGCGACGAGCAGGTCGTCTCGTTTCTCGACGGGGTCGACGACGACCTCGAGACGATCTTCGTCAGTAACCTCGCGATCGTCGGCGTGGCAGCCGCTATCGCCGCCGTCACCTTTCTGGGTCTGAACCTGGTCGCCTCGGGTGGGCCGGTCGTCGCCACGCCGGTGTTGCTCGCCGTCCTGATCGGCATCGGGACGCTGATTCCCGCGGTCGGCATGAAGATCGTCTACGTCCCGTACGGCCTGTACCTCCTCGGTCTCGCGCTCGCGACGGCGACGCCGCTGTGGCAGCCGATCGCGTTCTTCGTCCTCTCGTTTACCGTCGTGGACACGATCCCCGACTTCTTCGCGCGGTCGCTGCTCTCGGCGCGCAGCGGCGTCCACATGGGACTGGTCCTGCTGGGTTACTTCCTCGGGACGCTCGCGTTCGGTTGGTACGGGCTCTTCCTCGGCCCGATCGTCGTGGTGCTGGCGGTCCACTTCGCCGATCGAATATTTCCCGACCTCGCGAGCGCGGTCCTCGCCGAGTGACCGGCGGCACCGTCACCGGAAACTGGTGACGTCATCCCCAGCGGGACGGCGGTCCGTCCGTGCGGGCCCTCCCGCTCGTCTCCCTTCCGTCGCCCGCGACGGTGACGCCGACCTCGAGCGATTCGTCGGCCGATGGATTCGCCTCGTTGCATCTGTCGCCCACGTAACTATAGGGCCGGCGTGACGACTGGGGAGTATGATGGATGCCGTCACTGTGAACGCGGGCGACGGTCGGTCGTCCGCTCACGGGGACGCTGTGCGGACGTCCCCGTCCTCGAGCGCGACGCCAGCGCCGAGCGTGGAATCGACGTCGAGAAGCGAGTCGACTCGAGGCACCGCTCGAGTCCGGAGGAACGACCGGCCATGGTAGACCTCGTCGCCGACCTCGCGCGGCTGTTCGGGGCGTTCGTGCTGGTCGCCCTGAACGGCTTCTTCGTCGCCGCGGAGTTCGCCTACGTCCGCGTTCGCTCGTCGGCCGTCGAACAGGCGGTCGCGGAGGGGAAGACCGGGGCGACGCTCCTGCAGGAGGCCGTCGACAACTTAGACGACTACCTCGCGACCACCCAACTGGGAATCACCCTCGCCTCGCTGGGGCTGGGGTGGCTGGGCGAACCGGCCGTGGCGGCCCTGCTCGAGCCGGTGCTCGCGCCGATTCTCCCGGCGAGCCTGCTCCACCTCGTCGCCTTCATCATCGGATTCAGCTTCATCACGTTCTTGCACGTCGTCTTCGGCGAACTCGCGCCGAAGACGATTTCGATCGCCCAGGCCGAACGCGTCGCACTGCTGGTCTCGCCGCTGATGAAGTTCTTCTACTACACCTTCCTCCCCGGGATCATCGTCTTCAACGGGACGGCCAACGCCTTCACGCGACTGATCGGGATTCCGCCGGCCTCGGAGACCGACGAGACGCTCACCGAGGAGGAGATCCTGACCGTCCTGAGCAGGTCCGGGAGCGAGGGCCAGATCGACGCGGAGGAGGTCGAGATGATCGAACAGGTCTTCGAACTCGACGACACGACCGTTCAGCAGGTGATGGTGCCCCGGCCCGACGCCGTGACGATCACCGACGACCTTCCGCTCTCTGACCTTCGCACGCTGATCCTCGAGGAGGGACACACTCGCTATCCGGTGCTCGATCCCGATGCGGACGATCAGGTGGTCGGCTTCGTCGACGCCAAGGACGTGCTGCGAGCCGGCGAGTCCGAGGGCGACCTCGAGCGCGTGACCGTCGGCGAGGTCACCCGCGAGATGCCCGTCGTGCCGGAGACGACGCCCGTCACCGACCTCTTGGAACAGTTCCAGGGCGACCGTGCCCAGATGGCCGCGGTGATCGACGAGTGGGGCGTCTTCGAGGGGATCGTCACGGTCGAGGACCTCGTCGAGGAGATCGTCGGCGACCTCCGCGACGGGTTCGACGCAGACGAGCCCTCGATCGACCGGCGCGACGACGGTTCCTACGTCGTCGACGGCGCCGTCACCGTCTCGGACGTCAACGAGCGACTCGGTGCCGACTTCGAGTCCGACGAGTTCGGAACCGTCGGCGGCCTCGTGCTGGATCGGCTGGGCCGGGCCCCCGAGGTCGGTGACCACGTCGAGGTCGACGGGTACGCATTCGAGGTCGCCGACGTCGAGGGGGCTCGAATCGCGTCGCTCGTCGTTCGCGAGAACCCGCGTGCAGAGGAGTCGAAGACGGAAGAATCGAGCGCGGAGGAGTCGACCGATTAGGGGCGTCCCCGACCGGGACGTTGCCACCGCTACCGCGGCGAGGATCTGGCCCACTACGAAAACCGAATCCGACGATCGCGATCGCCGCCTACTGATAGGAGAGTTCGAGGTCGCGAGCGCGCTCGAGGAGGTCGTCGTCGTAGTACTCCTCGGTCTGGCCCGGGCGTATCTCGTCGATCGCGCGGACCTGCTGGACCGTGTTGCGGAAGTTCTTGAAGGTGGCCTCGTCGACCATCTGGCCGTCGAGCGTGACCGCGCCGGTGCCCTCGCGTTTGGCCTCGTTGAACCGCTCGATCTTGCTCACGTCGCGCTCGAGCTCCTCGGGCGTGGGCATATGGATCGTGTTGGCCTGGATCGTCTGTTTGGGATAGAGCGACCAGGAGCCGTCGAGGCCGAGGCGGGCCTCGTGTTCGACCTGATCGGCGTACTCGTCCGCGTTGTAGTAGGTCAAGCCGGCACGCTCCTTGAACAGGTCGTCGAAGGGGCCGCCGATCGAGACGAGGCCGGCGGCGCTGGCCTCGTTGGACAGCGCCTCGAGCAGGCCGTCCCAGCGCGGGCGGCCGTCACCTAAGTCGCGGCCGCCGAGTTCGGCGGTGTAGTCGACGGGACCGAAGACCAGCCCGGTCAGCCGGGAATCCTCGCCGAACTCGGCGATCTCGCGCAGGTCGGAGCGAGCGCGACCGGTCTCGACGATGATCGAGAGGCCGATCGAGCCGTCGTCGTGGCCGTGTTCGGCCTCGGCCTCGGCGACGACCTCGGCGGCGCGCCGGACGTCCTCGAGACGGCCGACCTTGGGGACGACGACGCCGTCGATCTCGTCGCCGATCTCGCCGACGAGGCGGTCGATCTGGTCGCGTCCCTTCTCCCGGTACTCCTCGTCCTCGTAGCTCCACTCGACGCGGGGCCAGATCTCACCGGGGAAGTCGTGTTCCGGAACCGTCTCGATGGTGTTCTCGAGCCCCTCCGCCTTCATGTTCGGCGCGGTGCCGTCCTCCATGTCGGGGACGAGCCAGTCGGGCGCCTGGAATCCCTCCGCGGTGAGCGCGGAGACGAGGTACTTCGCCGAGTCGTCTTTCGGAACGGCGGCCGGTGCGGTCTGGAAGGTTCGGCAGAGTCGGATGTCGTCGGTCATGTGTCTGAGTTCGGATCTGTCTCTGAAGCCGGATCTGTGGTCGTCAGCGGCGATCAGCGGTGGTCAGCGGTCGGTACGGCCGTTCGGTCCGGTTAGCTGGGGCGTTTCCGAATCTCCGCGGTTCGCGTCCCGGAGTAGACGGGCTCGTCGTCCTGATTGAAGGCGATGTGCTCGAATCGGACGGTCCCCGCCTCGTCGCTCGAGGCGTCAGTTTCGGCCTCGAGCACGCGCGTAAAGGCGTAGACGGTGTCGCCCGCCGCGACGAACGTGTGGAACGACTCGTCGTCGAAGCCGACCTCGCGCCAGGTCTCTTCGTCCGAGCGGGCGTGGCCCAGCGCGGTCGAGCGGGTGACGTCGCCGTAGGTGACGATGTCGCCCGACGGCGAGTCGCTCATCACGTCGACGTTGTGGTGCTGTTTGGCCGTGTTGAGGGTCGCCAGCGGCAGCGAGGCGACGGTGACGTCGTCCTGCGTACGGCCCCGCTCGTGGCGGTAGGCGACCGCCGCGTTCTCGGCGTCGGCCTCCTCGAGGGCCGCGACGAAGTCCTCGAAGTAGCCGCCCGCGGGAGTGACGAACGCCTCGGGGAGATCGGGCTCGTCGTCGCCGTCCGCTTCCGTTGTTGCAGCCCCGCTCCCGTCGGTCGCGACGGGTTCCCGGCGCGGAATCATGTTCGTCCGCTCGTAGGAGCAGAGCACCTCGCCGGTCTCGGCGTCCGTCCCGCGGGTGCGCCAGGAGACGATGCCGTACTCCGGTCGGGAACTCGAGGTCGCGGTATCGACGACCTCGCTCTCGACGTGGAGTTCGGCGCCCGCGTAGACGGGCGTCCCGGGGAACCGGACGTCGGTCCGCCCGAGGAAGTAGCCGCCCTTCTCGCTGAGGTCCTCGACGGTGATGCCCAGCGTCGCGGCGGTGAGGTAGTCCGGGTGGATCGGCGGCTCGTCGAAGCCGCGGTCCGCGGCGGCGTCGGTCCGCCAGTAGGCCGGGTCGTGGTTGAGCGTCTGGCTCATCCACTGCTGGTTCCCCCACTCGGTCAAAGTGAGGCCGGGGTCGTGTTCGATGACGTCCCCCTCCGCGAAGTCCTCGAAGCAGTTCCCCTTCTCCTTCGTGTCGGCTCGCTCGAGTGCCTGCGCGAACGCGTCGGGATCGGTCCACTCAGTCATCCGCAGTCACCTCGTCGGTCTCGCTCTCGGTTCGTCGCCGCTGTCGGCGGTTCCGTCGCGCGATCGTCCGTCGCATCTCGTTCTCGACGATCATGTACCCCTCGTCGAAGCCCATCCCGGGCTTGGCCAGCACCTGCGCGGCGTTCGTCGCGAGCGCGACGTGGGCGCAGGCGCGGGCAGAGGTCTCCGTCTCGTTGCAGGTGCCCCCGAGGTAGGCGCGGGTCTCGGTCCCCTCGCAGTAGCGGACCGCCTGCCCGCTGCGGTGGACGCCGCCGAGGTCAGGGGTCTTGACCTGCACGAGGTCCGCGGCCTCGGCGTCGACGAACGCCCGCACGTCCTCGAAGGTGTTACACCACTCGTCGGCGACGATATCGACCCCGACGCCGGCGTCGGCGAGCCCCTCGCGGAGCTCGACCATCGCCTCGATCTGGTCTTCCCGGTCGCCGACGTCCATCGGCCCCTCGATCTGGATCGGGTACGGTGCCGCGGCGTCCTCGAGGTCGGCGAAGTAGTCGACGACCTCGTCGCGGTCGTAGGGCGCGCCGAAGATCTCTCCGATCATGCCGTAGACGTCGATATGGAACCGGGGCTCGTAGCCGTCGGGGCCGAGTTCCTGCGAGCGCTCGGTGAGCCACTCGACGTACTCGAGGAGCGTCTCGCCGTGCTCGCCGATCTTCTCGACGCTGTTGATGAGCGCGTGGGGGAGCACGGGGACGCCCTTGACGAACATCTTCTCCGTGTTGGTGTAGCGGTCGTCGCCGGACTGACCGAAGACGGGCACCGGCTCCGTCGCGGGCTCGGTGCCCAAGGCGTCGGCCATGACGTCCGTGCGCGTGGTGTGTTGTGCTTCGGCGGCCGCGGACAGCAGGGCCTGCGAGACGCCGTATCGGATCGCCGTGTGGAGCCGATCGCCTGCCACGTGCATCTCCTCGAGCGTCTCCGCGTTCTCGAGGAACTCGGTGGCGTCCCGCCCCTCGAGTTCGTCGGCGACGGGGCCGGAGACGACGGGGGCGTACTCGTCGGCCTGAAAGAGCGGATCGCGCCCGCCGGCGCCGGAATACTGGACCGCGGCGCAGTCGCCCCGCACCACGGTGCCGTCGGCGAGTTCGACGTCGACGATGATCGTCTCGCCGGCCTGGCGGATCTCGTCGAAGCCGTCGGTGACGGGCTCGCCCTCGTAGGTGAACCCGTCCTGCTGTGCGCCCCGTTTGATCGCGCGCTGGTCGTCGAAGAAGAACCCGGAATAACCGGGCGTCGCGTGAATGCCTGTGATTTCCATGTTAGACGTCACCCGTTGACTGCGGTCGGCCGATGAGCTTGCCGTCGCTGATCGCGTCGACGTCGTCCGCGACCATGCGAAACGACTGCTTGCGGCCCTCGGTATCGGCCCGGCGCGAGAGCCGCGCCTTGTGGATCTCCTTGATATCGTCGTCCATCTCGAGGTCGGCCCACTCGAAGATGCGGACGCGACCGTCGTCGTCCCGCGCCGGGAGGACGGCGCCCTGCGCGCTGTCGCTGGGCGCGAAGGGGACGTCCAGCGCCCCCGAGTCGAAGGCCTTGATCGTGCCCTGGACGACGTCGCCGTCCCCGTGCTCGAAGATGGTGTCCATCAGACACCGCGTCTCGCGCTCGATCAAGTCCTGTTCCTCCTCGATGCCGTCGATGTCGATCTGCTGCTCGATCGCCATGTCGATGACCTGCCGCGTGGTGCGAAGACCGGCCGAGTTGGCCTCCTTGGTCGGCACGCCCTGGAACTCCTGTGGGGACTTGGTGATGACCTTGTCCGGCTGAGCGATGGCGGCGGTCATCCCGCCGAGACCGATCACGCCGTTGGCGCGGGCCTCGTCC
The DNA here is from genome assembly GCF_037914945.1 of Haloterrigena sp. KLK7. Lineage (NCBI taxonomy): Archaea > Methanobacteriati > Methanobacteriota > Halobacteria > Halobacteriales > Natrialbaceae > Haloterrigena > Haloterrigena salinisoli. The sequence continues at coordinate 3,734,293 of NZ_CP149787.1, read as the reverse complement.
GGCGGGAAGCCGCCCATCCACTCGTGGAAGACCGTCGTGACGACGACCTCGTCGGGGAGGTACTCGGTGCCCAGTTTCTTGAGGGCGTTCAGGGCGGCGACGTCCTGGACGACGTTGCCGACCTGTCCGTAGCCGAGCGTGATCGAACGCACGCCCTGGGTGGCGGCCAGCTGGCCCTCGACGATCATGATCGCGATGGCGATCGACGGCGGGACGAGGGTGCCCGTCAGCGGGCCGAACGGCTCGCGGTTGATCCGCACACCGCGCTCGGTGTAGGCGCCCGCGAGTCGGTCGACGAACTGCCACTTCTCGATGGTCTCCTCGAGCCCGTGGCGTTTCGTGTAGGGGATGTTGTAGGAGATCGGCCCGCCCTCGAAGCTCTGGAAGCCGCCGGCGAAGGTAATCGCGGCCAGCAGACGGGCGTCGGGCGTCCCGTGGCGGACCTCGATCGGGGCGTCGATCGAATCGATCAACTCGCGGCAGCCGTCGACGCCGTGATTGACCGCCGGGAACCCGTTCAGCGTGTCGTCGCCCGTCTCGCGGGCCTTCTCCAAGCCCTGCTGGGCCTTCTCGTACTCGTTGTCGCGCGTGTACGAGTCGATCGTGGTCGGCAGGAGGTCCGCCTGCCCCTCCCGGTGGAGGTACTCGAGGAGTTCGATCTGGTCGTCGAGCCGGGGCACGCCGGCTCGAGGTTGGAGGAGCGGTTTGTCGGCCGACTCGAGGACGTCCGCGAATCGCTTGCTGTCGGGCAGCGACTCGTGGTAGGCGATGGCGTCCTCGAAGTCGACGTCTTCGCCCGTCGGCCAGTTCGATCGGATTTCCTCGTCGATACGCCGTAGCTCGTCGGCCGGAATGCGTTCGTCTCGTATCATCTAGGAACTGATCGTCGCGCGTTCAGACTCGGTCGGTCTGATCTGCAGGTCCTCTCGCAACGCCTCGATCGCGTCTTCGGGATCGGTCTCGGAGTCGAAGACGCGGTCGAAGCCGAGCGCCCGGAACGTCCGCCGGGTCCGCTCGAACTCGTCCTGGCCGACGGCGAGGTTGCCGCCGATGTAGGTGACGGCGTCGACCCCGGCGTCCTCGAGGACCTCGTGGAACCCCTGGCAGTCCTGCTCGGCGTGGCCGTAGAGCGAGGAGACCAGTACGGCCTCAGCGTCGTGTGCTACGGCGGCCTCGGCGAACTCCTCCTGGGAGGTCTGGACGCCGAGGTTGATCACGTCGAAGCCCGCTGCGCTGAAGGCCTGTTCGAGGATGGTGATTCCAACGACGTGAGCGTCGGAGCCGATCACGCCGAGGACGACCGTTTGGGACATCGTATGCAGAACCATGAGGAACCGCACTATAAAGTTAATGATCTTCCATGATAATACACCTTAACCGTCCTAATAGCGTCCCTATGGGACGATGTCACAATGTACATTATCGATAATAAGGTTTAGGTGCCGGCCTGAAAAAGGGAGCGGTATATGGGAGCGCTTTCGAATCTGCGCGTGCTCGATCTGACCCAGGTGCTGGCCGGGCCGTACTGTACGATGTTGCTCGCGGACATGGGCGCGGACGTCGTCAAAATCGAGCGGCCGGGCGGCGACATGATCCGCTCGAATCCGCCGTTCGTCGACGACCCCGAGGCGGAGGCCTACGGCGGCTACTTCCAGAGCGTCAACCGCGGCAAGAAGAGCCTCGAGCTGGACCTCGGCGACGAGGGCGACCGCGCGGACTTCCTCTCGCTGGTCGAAGAGGCCGACATCGTCGTCGAGAACTACCGCTCGGGGACGATGGAGAAGTACGATCTGGGCTACGAGACGCTCAGAGAGTACAACGACGACCTCATCTACTCCTCGATCCGCGGCTTCGGCGACCCGCGGACCGGTGAGACGGAGCGGCAGGGCCAGCCCTCCTTCGATCTCATCGCGCAGGCGCTGGGCGGCGTCATGGAGACCACCGGCCAGCCCGACGGCCCGCCGACGAAGACCGGCCCCGGCGTCGGCGACCTCTTCACCGCGACGCTGAACTGCATCGGCATCCTCGCCGCCGTGAACCACCGCGAACAGACCGGCGAGGGCCAGTACGTCGACACCGCCATGTACGACTCGATGCTCAGCTTCACCGAGCGCGCGATCTACCAGCAGTCGTACACGGGCGAGGCGCCGACTCGACGGGGCAACTCCCACCCCACGCTCTTCCCCTACAACGCCTTCGAGACCGACGACGGCTACGCCGTCATCGCCGCGTTCAACGACAACCACTGGGCCGAGCTCTGCGACGTGATGGGCCGCGAGGAGTTGGCCGAGGCGTACCCGACGACCGTGGAACGACTCGAGCACCGCGAGACGCTCCGCGAGGAGATCGCCGACTGGACCAGAGCGCAGTCCAACGACGAACTCGTGAGCAAACTCGAGGGCCGCGTCCCGGCCGCCAAGGTCCAGACCACCGAGGAGATCTTCGACGACCCGCACGTCCACGCGCGTGACATGCTCGTGCCCGTCGAACAGCCCGGCTCGGGCACCGAGGTCGAGATCGCGGGCAACCCGATCAAGATGAGCGAGACCGAGCCCAAGCCTCGCGGTCGCGCGCCGCTGTTGGACGAACACCGCGAGGAGATTCTGGGTGAGCGGGCGGAGAAGACGGCCGACGACTGAGCGATCATCAGCCGGTTTCGTTTCCGAACGAACTGATGTCCTGTTCGGATTCGTTTACACTGTAACGGTACTGATACGGTTCCCTCTTATAGTTTATATCAAATTGCGGTCTTATTTATATACCACCGTACTACTGTCGGTGGATCAACCTCTGGCAGCTCACGGACCGCAGTCATGCGTCGCCGGACTCGAGATGGTGTCACACAATCGGATGGACCCCATCATCGGTAGCGTCGACTCGCCGGTGTCTGCCATCGGTGCGCCGAACGGTCCGCAGAGCCAGGTGACGCCGACGGCAGTGTCACTGTCTGTCGCCCGAAGAGAGTAACCCTTTTGCGGGACCCCTGCACACGTCGGAGTATGAGCAACGATTGGCCCGTCGATCCAGACGGCGAGGAGGGCAGCGAGGGGATGCGCAAGTACGACATGCGGATCATCGCGGACAAGGTCGACGAGGAGGAGGACTTCCCGATGGAGCGCGACGAGTTCGTCGCGGAGTACGGCGATTACCCGATCCGGATCAACTACAAGCGCGTCGTCCCGATGCGCGAGATCTTCGAGTACGTCGAACCCGATCACTTCGAGACGATCCTCGACATGCACAAGGCCGTCGGCAACGCCATGCGCGCCGGCGACTTCTGGGAGTACCACCCGCAGGGCAAGGACCCCGAGCGGAAACACGCCTGAAGCGGACGCGATCGTCTCTCGACTCGAGACCAGCCTGAGGACGCCGTTCGCGGATCCCATCTCACATCTGGATTACGTATCACTTATACGACGGCGTTCGAAACCCTCTGCTACCGTGACTAATACGCAGGTTACGCTCGTTCAGATCGACAACTACGGGCCGTGGACGGTCACGCCGGAGCCCCGTCGGGAGGCCGACCTCCAGACGATGCAGTCCCGGCTCTACGCCGACATCTCCCAGTTCGTCGGTAACCGCGGCGGCTACACCTTCTTCACGCGCTTCGACAACATGATCGCCGTCACGAACGGCCTCGATCTCGAGGATCACGCGCTCCTCCAGGAGTCCGTCGGCAACCGCTATCCCGTGACGCTCAGCCTCGGCGTCGCGACCGATGCCAGCCCCGTGCAGGCACTGGCGGACGCGACCGCGCACGTCCAGGAGGCCGGCAGCGCCCAGGACGAGGACCGGCGCGAGTGCCTCGAGGGCCGGGCCGTCGGCACCGCCGACCGAACCGAAGAGGACGTCCAGATCGCCCACTTCGACGTCATCAACGCGACCGGCACCTACACCGACGAACTCAACGCCTTCGACACGTTCATCGAGATCGAACAGGGGTACGCCGAGCTGATGCGGCACATGCGCTACGCCCACGACGGACTCTCCTTTTTCGTCGGCGGGGACAACATCATCGTCGCCTGCCCCGACCTCGACCGAGCCGACTACGAGGAGGCGATCGGCCACGTCGAGGAGGCCGTCGACGTCGAACTGCAGGTCGGCGTCGGCCGCGGCGAGTGCGCCCACGACGCCGGCTTCGCCGCGAAACACGCCCTCGAGGAGTGTCGGGCCAACGGAACCCGCGTCGAACTCGAGTGGTGAGCGGTTCGAGCGTCGAAAGAGCCGTTCCGACCGTCCGTGGGACCGTCAGCCAGCGCGGTGAACAGTTTCCCGCGTAGAGCCGTCGAGAAGCCGAGTCACGAAACTTCGACCCCGATTCGCTTAAGAGTGGCGGGAGTAGCTTTTAGCCGGTGTGTGGTTATCTTTCACACATGGAATCGGAACTGTCGGTCAGAGAGGTCCTGACGAACGACTACGTCGGCGTCAGCGAGTCGGACACGGTTCGCGGCGCCGTCGAACTCATGCGCGAGGAGCGCTCGAGTTGCGTCCTCGTCGTCCGCGGAACGGAACCGGTCGGAATCATGACCGAGTGGGACGTCCTCGGCGTCGTCACCGACGACCGCGACGCGTCCGAGACGACCGTCGGCGACGTCATGAGTTCGCCGGTCATCACGTTCGGACCGGACCGGTCGCTCACCGACGCCGCCAACGCGATGGCCCGCGAGAACATCCGCAACGTCGTGGTCGAAGACGACGACGGCGTGGTAGGGCTGGTCACTCAGCGCGACGTCATCGCCGCCGCGGGCTCGTTCCAGGCCACGATGACGTCGCCGCGGACGGCCGACGCCGGCGCCGGACTCGAGGCGTCCCAGCCGTCGGACGAGCGCGCCGCCCAGTCCCAGCCGTCCGGCGAGAGCCTCGACTCGCGGGCGCTGGCCAACGGCGGCGACGAGTACACGACCCAGGGCGTCTGCGAGGCCTGCGGCTCGCTCGCGGACGCGCTGTGGGACGCCAACGGCCAACTCGTCTGTGCGGACTGTCGCACGGTGTGACCGCCGAGTCGCCGGCGGTCCGCGTCGCCCGAGCGGACGCGACCGCTGCGTGTCAAGCGGTGGCGTGACAACGGTCACCGACAGCGATTTCTCCGATAGAAAGACCTTTCGGGTGCCGCGGTGCACCCATGGATAATGATCGATACCCTCGACGACCTCGACGTCGAAGGGACCACCGTCGGCGTCCGCGTGGACATCAACAGCCCGATCGGCGACGACGGTACCCTCGCCGACGACGCCCGACTGCGTGCCCACGTGGACACCCTCTCGGAACTGCTCGAGCGAGGCGGCCGGGTCGCCGTCCTCGCCCACCAGGGCCGACCCGGCGGTGACGACTTCGTCTCCCTCGAGTCCCACGCCGAGCGGCTCTCTGAACTGCTCGAGCGGCCCGTCGGCCACGTGGACGCGACGTTCAGCGACGCCGCCTGCGAAGCCGTCCGGAGCCTCGAGAACGGCGACTGCGTCGTCCTCGAGAACACGCGCTTCTACAGCGAGGAGTACATGGAGTTCGACCCCGAGCGCGCCGCCGAGACCCACCTCGTGGAGGGACTGGCGCCGGCGCTGGACGTCTACGTCAACGACGCCTTCGCCGCGGCCCACCGCTCCCAGCCCTCGCTGGTCGGCTTCCCGACCGTCCTGCCCGGCTACGCCGGCCGCGTGATGGAGTCGGAACTCGACGTCCTCGGGACGATCGAGGAGACCCCCGAACCGCGCATCTACGTCCTCGGCGGAGCGAAGGTCCCGGACTCGATCGACGTCGCCTGGTCCGTCCTCGAGAAGGGGCTGGCCGATCACGTCCTCACCGCGGGCGTCGTCGGCAACGTCTTCCTCATCGCCGACGGCGTCGACGTGGGCGACGCCAGCTCCGACTTCATCTACGATCAGGGTTACTGGGATGAGATCGACCGCGCCGCCGACCTGCTCGACGCCTACGGCGACAGCATCGCGCTCCCACGGGACGTCGCCGTCGAGCGCGACGGCGAGCGCCACGAACTCGGCGTCAACGCCCTCCCGCCGGGCGACGAGGAGGCCGCCAAGGACATCGGCAGCTCGACGCTGGCCTACTACGAACGCCTGCTCGAGGACGCGGGCACGGTCATCCTCAACGGCCCCGCCGGCGTCTTCGAGGACGAGGCCTTCGCGACGGGCACCCGGCAGCTCTACGGCGCCGCGACCGACGTCGAGATGAGCATCGTCGGCGGCGGCGACACCGCCTCCGCGCTGCGAAGCCTCGGCGTCGACGGCTTCACCCACGTGAGCACCGGCGGCGGCGCCGCCCTGCGGATGCTCACCGCGGAACCGCTGCCCGCCGTGACCGCACTCGAGGATGGTCCCAAACGACAACAGCCGGCCGACGATTGAACGCGCCACCGCCGACGACGTCGAGGCGGTCGCGGACCTGTGGGTCCGGCTGGCTCGAGACCAGCGCCGACACGACTCCTACGTCCACGCCGACGCCAACCGGGAGACGATGCGGGACACGCTCGCGGCCCACCAGGTCAACGACGGCCTGCTCGTCGCCCGCGACGGCGAGACCGTCGTCGGCTTCGCCTCGTTCTCCCTCGAGCGCGGCTCGCTCGAGCTCGACGCCACCCGCGGCCTGCTCTCGAACATCTACGTCGCTCCCGGATCCCGCGGGCAGGGACTCGGAACGGCGCTGCTCGAGGCCGCCGAGGACGAACTCGAAGCCCAGGGCGCCGAAGTCGTGGTGCTCGAGGTGATGGCCCGCAACGAGGCCGCCCGCCGGTTCTACGAGCGGAAGGGGTACGAGACCTATCGGGTCGCGATGGAGCGCGACCTCGAGGTCGAGGACGACCGCTCGGAAAACGATACACCTTCAAAGGAGGACGGCTAACCCGAAACTGCGCCAGGGGAGCATGGGTGGTTCATGCACTCGACTTGTAATCGAGACTCCCGGGGTTCAAATCCCCGCCCTGGCTTGGATCCGTAGTTCAACTCCGCTACCAACTGGTATCGAACCCACTGGAAACACCACCGTTTCCGGTAGTCCGAACCGAGGTTCAAAACCCCTCAGCCGGCTCTAACGGAGGTGTCGCGGCGTGACTCAGTACGGCAGTACGTTCTGATCGCCGCCGACGGTAACGGCTGCCACCTCGAGTCCGGGATCACGTACACGACCCTCTGCGGGCGGACGTTCGATCCGGACGATGTCGAGCCCGAAGCGTATGAACCAGCGGAGACACACGACGATCTTCTTCAGCGAAGTCGCCAAAACGTCTTATCGCCCTCGGTCCAAAGGGAGAATTCGAACACCCAGTAGAGCGAGTGCAGGCCCTGTTCGACCTCGTAGGCGAGCTGGCCGCGCCGCGTCTCCCCGTCCGAGAGCGGCAAGCCCTCGTCAAACGCTCGATCCAGTTGCGAGGCCGCCATCAGATCCTCCTGATAGCTCCAGCCCGCGCCGTCTTTGACGAGCATCTGCAGCATGGTCGAGACGGACTGTTCTTCACCTGAGTTGTTCTCAATAGAAATATCGACGATCGCGTACTCGTTGCCTTCGTCAGGTTGGGTATAGCGACCGAGTTCGCTTTCGAACTCGACCCCGTTGACCGTTACCGAGACATCGCTGAAGCCGACCGTCTCACCGACATCGTGGACGTCGATCGCGAGATCCTGTTCGAGAGTATGAACGCCAGTCTCGTCCTCGAGGTCGATCTCGGCGCGATTGACCCCTCCGATGAGGTCGACGTCGAAATCGAACTCGAGGGTTCGCCCGGTCGCATCCTGGGGCAGTTCGAAGACGATCGTACCGCGTTCGACTTCGCCGGGGACGAACTGACCGCCATCGAACGATGGCTGATCGGTGACGGCGAGCGACTGTGTGTACGAATACCCCTCGTCGTCGCGAACGGACGTCTGGAGCAGTTGGGAGACGTTGATGAAGTCCTCTGAGACGTTCTTCATCGCGAGCGTGGCGATAAGGTATTCGGTACCGCTGTCGGCTTCTTGAAAATCCCCGATCTGGGTAGTGGTCTCAGTATCTTCGACGACGAGATGGATGTTCTCGCCCTCAACGAGTGAGCCGACGACCGCCTCGACGTCGTCGACGTCTTCGTTCCCTGATTCTTCCTCGCCGTCTTCGTCGCTATTTGCAGTCTCGCTTTCGGTGCTGTTTTCGGTTCCGTTTTCAGGTTCTGTTTCGTTGCCGTTCCCAGTCCCGTTTCCGTCACTGTTTTCGTCCGTATCACCAGAACAGCCGGCCAGCGCAGTCGAGAGTGTGACACCGCTCGCAAGGAGCACCGTTCGTCGATTCATATCAGCAAAATTGGATGGTTTCACGATAAGATTACTGGCTATCATCGGTGCCGATATCGAGTGCGTTGTCGCCCCTGTGCGGGCTGACACCGAACTCGAGGAGTCGATTAGCAGCCAACTGCTACGCCCTCCGCGGGTGTTTAGGATCGACGTCATCTCCGACCTAGATATCTTCGAGGATCTCTTCTCGGTCAACTCGATCTCCGTCGTGGCGATCGCACACGGAGTGACTGAGTGGTTCGACCGGACTCTCTTGAAAGGAAATGGAGTATTCCCGTTAACATCCCCTGGTGATCCGTTCGGTCACGACCGGATCGCCGACCGGCCCGTCCGCGTCGACCGGCTGCTCGACGTGATAGATCGTCACCGACTCGAGGTCCCGATCCACCGCCTCGCAGACGTACGCCGCCGCCGGTTCGTACTGCGACTCGCCGGCGTAGCGCATATCGACGCCGTATCGGTGCCAGAGGGTCGTCGGGTACGTCTCGGCGGCGTCCGGCGGACGGTCGAACGCGACCTCGCCGCCGTCGACCGCGTCGATCGTCTCGCCGGACTCGAGGGTCGCCTCGATCGCGTACCGGCTCGAGGTATCTGGCGGGTTCGGCGCGAAGAACGACCAGCTCACCTCCGAGAGCTCGCCGTCCAGATCCGGCGTCGAATCCTCGGCGATCCCGAGGCCCGCCGCCTGCCAGAGGAGGAGCGCGACGAAGACACCGACGAGCAGCGCGGTGCTCCCGACCCGGACGCCCCGCCGAACGCGAGGAACGTGGGGCCTCGAGTCGGGCAACAGCGGTCCGACCCCGTCGATTCGATGCGATCGAATCGAGGACGGGAGCCGCTGACGGAGGGCCGGGCCGACAGTTGCTGTGGCCCGCTCGAGTCGGTCCCAGACCGACGCCGGGAAGAACAGGAGCAGGCCGGCGATCATGACGAACGGGAACGCGCCCAGGCGCATCGTCGCGGCCATCCCGAGGTGGGCGCAGCCGAACGCGGCGGCGAGTGCGGCCCGCGGCCGCCCGGTGTACAGAATCAGGAACGGCGAGACGGAGAGCAGAGCGACCCAGACCCAGTTGATCGCGGTGAGGACGGCGCGGAACTCGGCGAGCGACGGGCCGAGTAGCACGATGTACTCCTCGAGGTGGAAGATTCGAGGTACCGCCGTCCCGGACAGCCACGCGTCGCTCTGGTACTTGTGGACCGCGCTCGCCGCGTAGATGGTCGCGAAGTGGACGCAGAGTATCGCCGTCCCGAGCGAGTAGACCGGTCGATTCCGGCCGCGGGCGTCGTCGCTCTGCTGACCGCCGCCGAGCGACCAGCGCGCGTCGAGGGGCAGGAACAGGCCCAGAAACAGGAACGTGAGCAGGATGGTGTCGCCGCCGTTGACCACGTGCGGGTTCCGGGCGAACAGCGAGGCCGACAGGAGCAGCGAGAGCCCCAGCGAGGGCTTCGTCCGGTAGCCGACGAGCAGACACGCGGCGGCGACGCCGGCGATCGCGAACAGCATCCCCTGCACCCACGCCGCGCCGGACACCGCGTGGAGCGACGCGGCCGCGAACGTCGGATAGACGTCGGCGAGCGCCGACCGCGGGAAGACGCCGTCGTCGGTGTAGAAGGGAATCAGTCCCGGCATCCGGAGGAACGCCAGATCGGCGAGCAAGAGCACTCCCAGCGCGATTCGAAACGCGCCGAGCGCTCGCGGATCGACGCCCAGGCGCGGCCTCGCGACCGCGCGGAATCGCTCGAGCGCCGTCCGGGGTCGATCGGTCGATTTCGATGCCTGCTGTGACGAACTCATCGGCGGGTGACGTCTGGAGGATTCGATCGCTAGTATAAGTGCTTTGTAGTGTCACGCTGACCATCACATTGCGCCGCGTTCGGAATGAGCCGGGAACGAATGGGACGACGGCCTCTCGAGACGTACGAAAGCCGCGGCTACGACCGATCGAGCGAGACTCGCTCGGCCGACCCGACTCGAGCGTCACTCGCTGTCGGTCCGGCGGGTATCGATTCGAGCGCCTGAAAAAGTCGGCTGGTGGAGGCCGACGGTGGAACGGTGATAACCGAGACGAGGGAACTGTCTCAGAGTCGGAACCCCCCTACTGGCAACGACTAGGTGTTCCTCCCTCGTCATTAGCGTGAACGTCCCAGATACTGATAGCTCCATTGCCAAACTATGTAGGTGTGACGCGGCTGGAGCGTCGGTCCGGGCCAATCGTCGACCGGTTCGAACCGGAACGCGGCGGAATCGCCACCGTCGCTCTCTCGGCCCGATCGGTAGTGCCACGCGGCCGGTCACTCGGATCGCGTCGCCGTCCGCGCTTCACCGGTCACGGCGTCGACGTGGACGTGGACGGTATCGGTGGCCGTCTCGAGCGGGACGATCCAGGAGGCGCTCGTGCGGTGGGGTTCCTCGAGGACGGAGATCGCTGCCGGGTCGAGCGATCCGTCCTCGGCGGCGAGCGCCTCGCGGGCGATCCGTTCCGCTTCGTCGGCGTCGTCGATCCGGACGTCCTCGGAGAGGCGAACGGTCACGACCGGCACGTCGGCCATCCGGACGACGCGCTCGGTGACGCTCCCCATCAGTACGCGGTCGAGACCGGTCCGGCCCTGGGTCCCCATGACGATCATGTCCGCGCCGTGTTCGTCGGCGTACTCGAGGATCTCCTCGTGGGGAACGCCCTGCTCGACCGCCGTCACGACCTCGACGTCCTCGCGGGCGGCCTCCCGCTCGACGCGCTCGACGGCGCGGTCGGCGGCGGTGATCGCCGTATCGTTCTGCAACGTCCCGAGCGGGCCCTCCGGGACGACCGACAGCGCGTGAATCGTCGCGTCGAACCGCTTCGCGATGGCCAACCCGTGATCGATCGACTGGCGGGTCCCGTCGCTCCCGTCCGTCGGAATGAGCACGTCCTGATACATGGTATCGGACGTTAGGAATACGGACGTATATAGCCTCGAGTCCCGCTCTAGGGGACTCGCGTCGCCGTTCCGGTGCCTAGCTATTTATCGATCGATGTAGTCACACCCACCGAGCATGGTACCTGTTACCGAACTTCAAGAGATGTACGAGGCCATGGTGACGGCGCGTCACTACGAGGAGCGCCTGCAGGAGGAGTACCTCGAGGGGAAGCAACCGGCGTTCGACATCTCCGCCGGGCCGATTCCCGGCGAGTTACACCTCGCCGCGGGCCAGGAGGCGGCGGGCGCAGGGGTCTGCCAGCGGCTGCGGGACGACGACACGGTCACGGCCCCGCACCGCCCTCACCACGTCGCCATCGCGAAGGGCGTCGATCTGAAGCGGATGACCGCCGAGATCTTCGGCCGCGAGACGGGCCTGAGCAAGGGGAAGGGCGGCCACATGCACCTCTTCGATCCCGACGTCAACTTCGCGTGCAGCGGAATCATCGCCGAGGGCTGTCCGCCCGCGGTCGGCGCCGGACTGGCCGCGAAGAAGCGCAACACCGACAGCGTCGCGGTCGCGTTCCTCGGCGAGGGCGCGATCGATCAGGGCGCGTTCCTCGAGTCGCTCAACCTCGCGGCCGTACAGGACCTCCCCGTCGTCTTCGTCGTCGAGGACAACGACTGGGCGATCAGCATGCCGAAGGAACGCGTCACCGACGTCGAGAACGGCGCCCAGCGCGCCGACGGGTTCGACCTCCCGGGCGCTCGCGTGGACGCCGACGACGCCGTCGCGGTCTACGAGGCCGCGCGAGAGGTGATCGGTCGCGCTCGAGACCGGAACGGGCCGTCGCTGCTCGAGGTGCAGGTCCACCGCCGCATGGGCCATTTCATGGGCGACCCCGAGGCCTACCGCTCCGACGAGGACAAGACCGCGGCCGAGGGACGGGACTCGATCGACCGACTCGAGGCGGATCTCCGCGCCCACGGCGTCGACAACGAGACGATCGCCGGCCTGCGCTCGAGCGCTCGCGAGCGCGTCGAGGAGGCGATCGAGTGGGCGAAAGAGCAACCGGAGCCCGAGCCGGCGGACGCTCACGAGGACGTGTTCACGAACCCGCCGTCGGGCGTGACGGACAGCGAACCGACCGCCGCGGAACTCGGAGGTGACGACTGATGGCACAACAGGAGAAAGACCCGGCGGAGGGAGGGCAGACGGATCGATCGCTGACCATGAGCCGGGCGATGGTCGAGGCGATCGCCCACGAAATGCGCGCGGACGACGACGTCTTCTACATGGGCGAGGACGTCGCCGACTACGGCGGCATCTTCGACAGCACCGAGGGGCTGCTCGAGGAGTTCGGCCGCGACCGCGTCATGGACGTCCCCATCAGCGAGACGGCGTACATCGGCGCCGCGGTGGGGGCGGCTCAGGCCGGAATGCGACCGATTGCCGAACTCATGTTCGTCGACTTCTTCGGCGTCGGGATGGACCAGATCTACAACCAGATGGCCAAGAACACCTACATGAGCGGCGGCTCCGTCAGCGTACCGATGGTGCTCACGGCCGCCGTCGGCGGCACGTACAACGACGCCGCCCAGCACTCCCAGACCCTCTACGGGACGTTCGCCCACCTGCCGGGGATGAAGGTCGTCGTGCCGTCGACCGCCTACGACGCGAAGGGGCTGATGCACAACGCCGTCCGCGACGACGACCCGGTCGTCTACCTGTTCCACAAGCGGCTCATGGGTATCGGCTGGCTGCCGGCTCCCGACGGGCCGAAGACGCCCGTCCCGGAGGACGACTACACGATCCCCTTCGGCAGCGCCGACGTCAAGCGCGAGGGGGCGGACGTGACCGTCGTCACGCTCGGCCTGCACGTCCACCGCGCGCTCGAGGCCGCCGACGACCTCGCCGACGACGGGATCGACGTCGAGGTCGTCGACCTCCGGACGCTCGTGCCGCTCGACGCCGACACCGTCCGCGACTCGGTGGCGAAGACCGGCCGCCTCGTCGTGGTCGACGAGGACTACCGCTCGTTCGGCGTCACCGGCGAGATCGTCGCGCGGGTGGCCGAGGACGGCCTCGCCGACCTCGAGGCCGTCGAACGGGTCGCCGTCCCGGACGTTCCGCTTCCCTACGCCCGGCCGATGGAGAACGAGGTCATTCCGGACGCCGAGGACATCACGGGCGCCATCCGCGCGGCCCACGGTGACGAATGAGTCCGGACGACGATCGCGTCGCCGTCGACACCGGCGACGTCTGGCCGGCGGACACCGACGAGGACGAGGGCGTCGTCGTCAACTGGTTCCTGAGCGAGGGAAGCAGCGTCGAGGAAGGCGACGACCTCTGTGAGTTCCAGGTCGAGAAGGTCAGCGTCGACGTTCCGGCGCCGACGAACGGCACGCTCGAGGAGATCGCCCTCGAGGAAGACGACGAGTTCGAGCGCGGGGACGTCCTCGCCTGGATCGCCCCGGCGTAGCGATCCCCGCGTTCGCCTCGTTTCGAACGGCCATCGAAGCCACTGATATCGATTATTCCATTCCCATGTCATCGAACGATACCGAGCCAGATGAGAGCGACGAGACCGACCGCACCGTCCGCGAGGAGCGGTCGCTCTCCCCGATGCGACGGACGATCGCGAACCGCCTGCAGGACAGCTATCGGAACGCCGTCCACGTGACCGCCAGCCGCGAGGTCGACGCGGAGGCGCTGTTTCGGGCGACCGAGACGGCGAACGACCGCCTCGAGGCGGACGTCTCGCTGGTCGACCCCGTGCTGTGTGCGCTCTCGGCGACGCTCGAGGAGCATCCCGCGTTCAACGCGACGTTCGAGGACGGGACCCACCGGCTGTACGAGGAGCACAACGTCGGCGTCGCGGTCGATATCGACGCGGGACTGGTGACGCCGGTGCTCCGCGATATCGGCTCGAAGTCCCTCGGCGAAATCGCGACCGAGCGGCGACGGCTGACCGAGACCGTTCAGTCCGGCGAGTACACGATGCGGGACTTCCGCGGCGGGACGATCACCGTCACGAACCTCGGCGTCCTCGGCGTCGACTCGTTCACGCCGGTCATCAACCCGCCGGAGATCGCGATCCTCGGAATCGGGCGGGTGCGAGAGCGCCCGCGACGGAGCGGCGACGGCCTCGAGTTCCGCCGCGAGTTGACCTACGACCTCAGCTTCGACCACCGGGTCGTCGACGGCGCGGACGCGGCCCGGTTCCTCGAGACGCTCGCGGAGCACACCGAGAGCGCCGAGCGGTTCGCGCCCGACGGCTGATCCGACTCGGCGGGTTCCGTCCCCGCCTCCGTTCCCCTTCTTCGTCGTCCCGGTGATCGTCACGGACCGAACGGGATCGCTCCGGTCGGAGCTCCGGAAGAGCGGCGACGCGTTCGCCCGGACGTGGGGCGAGTCCATCACTGCCGCGTTCGGTATCGGACTCGCGCTGCTCCCGGTCACGCTGACCGGAATCTGCATGCTCGCCGTTGCCTACGTCTCGGCGACGGGACCCACTGCGTACGCGCTCGGTGCGCTCGGGGGCGTCCTCGTCGTCGCGACCATCGTCGTTACGCAGGTACTGGGCATGATCGTCCGAACGGCGCTCTACCGGTACGCGACCGACGGCGAGCGCGTCGGACCGCTCGCGGAACTCGATCCGGACGGGATCTTCGTCGATACCTGACTCGCCCGGATCGGCCAGTCGCGGTCACCCGTTCGCACCGATCGCCAGTCGACCTGCTTCTCGCTCGAGAACGGTCCGGCCGAGGTCGGCGAACCGGAACGATTCGCTAACGCTGACTGTCTCGTCTGGGCGAGCGGTTACCGTCGGAAAGGAGTACTCCGGTGGATCTTTGACAATCTTTTTTACGGTACACGGAAACACATCGCACGTAGCATGACAAATCTTGTCACTAACGTCGCGGCCGCCGTCGAGGACCACGGCGAGAACACCGCGATCGGGTTTCAGGGCTCGGAGACGAGCTACGAGGAGTTCTGGGGTCAGACCGGGGCGTTCGCCACCGCGCTCGAGGAACGGGGGCTGGGTGCCGACGACCGGGTCGCGCTCTATCTGCCGAACGTCCCGCCGTTTCTGATCTCGTTCCACGGGACGCTGCGGGCCGGCGGAGTCGTCGTTCCGATGAACCCGCAGTACAAGGCGCGCGAGATCGGTCACCTGCTTGAGGACAGCGGGGCGAAGGTCGTCGTCGCGCTGGCCGATCTGGTCCCCTTCGTCCGGGAGGTACGGGACGAGACGGACGTCGAGCACATCGTCAGCGTCGGCGGCGAGGCCGAGGGCGCTACCGAGTTCGAGGCGTTCCTCGAGCCGGGCGATCCCGGGATCACCGAGCGCGACGACGACGACGACGCCGTCCAGCCGTACACCTCCGGGACGACGGGCCAGCCGAAGGGCGTCCAGCTCACCCACGAGAACCTCGCGTCGAACGCGAACGCGGCGTCGAAACTCATCCCCGACGGGATCCGGCCGGACGACAAGGCCCTCGGCGTGTTGCCGCTGTTCCACATCTACGGGATGACCGTCGTCATGAACGCGTCGCTGTTCAACGGCGGCGCCTACTACCCGATGGCTTCCTGGGACGCACAGGAGGCCGTCTCGCTGATCGAGGACGAGGAGCTGACGGTCATGCACGGCGTGCCGGCGATGTACAACGACATCATCAACCAGCCCGACGCCGAGGAGTTCGACATGTCCTCGCTACGGCTCTGTGGCGTCGGCGGCTCCGGGATCCCGGTCGAGGTCCTGCGCCAGTTCGAGGAGCTCTACGAGCCGAAGATCTACGAGGGATACGGACTGACCGAGACCAGTCCGATCACTCACTTCAACAGCCCGATCGAGGGCCGACGCGTCGGTAGCATCGGCAGGACCGTCCCCGGCGTCGACTCGAGGGTCGTCGACGACGACTTCGAGGACGTCGACCCCGTCGAGGAGGGGCCGGTCGACGAGGAGGAGGCCGACCTCCACGAGATCACCGGCGAGATCGTCGTCGCCGGCCCGAACGTGATGAAGGGCTACTACGGCCTACCCGAGGCCAACGAGGAGGCCTTCACCGAGGAGGGCGGCCGACGCTGGTTCCATACCGGCGACGTCGGCTACCGCGACGAGGACGGCTTCTTCTACGTCGTCGACCGCGAGAAGCACATGATCGTCACCGGCGGCTACAACGTCTATCCGCGTGAAGTCGAGGAACTCCTCTTCGAGCACGAGGACGTCGCCGACGCCGCCGTCGCGGGCATCCCGGACGAGCGCCGCGGCGAGACCGTCAAGGCGTTCATCGTCCGCACGCCCGACGGCGACGTGACCGAGGAGGAGATCAAGGAGTACTGCCTGACCAACCTCGCGGAGTACAAGCACCCCCGCGAGGTCGAGTTCGTCGAGGAACTGCCGCGGACGACCACGGGGAAGGTCCAGAAGTTCAAGCTCCGCGAGCAGGAAGAAGAGAGCGAAGCGGAGGCCGAATAATGGCGCTGGGTGAGGCGGTCCACCTCGAGATCGAGGCCAACGGCCGCGCGATCATCACGCTCGATCAGCCGGATCGGCGCAACGCCCTCTCCGCGGAGATCAGCGCCGGCATCTCAGAGGCGCTCGACGAGATCGAAGGCAGCGACGCTCGAGTCGTCTGCATCGAGGGGTCGGGCGGGTCGTTCTCGGCCGGCGGCGACATCGAGCGGATGGTCGAGGGCATCGAGAACGACGTGCCCGCCGACGAGCGGGTGCGCCGACTCGAGCGCTCGACGAACGCGCTCATCGGGCGGGTGGTGGAGTTCCCGATTCCGACGGTCGCGCTGGTCGACGGCCCCGCCGTCGGCGCCGGCGCGAACCTCGCGATCGCCTGCGACGTGCAACTGGCCAGCGAGAACGCCGTCTTCGGCTTCGTCTTCCGGCAGGTCGGGCTGAGCGTCGACGCCGGGACCTCCTACCTGCTGCCCCGCGTCGTCGGCGAGAACGTCGCCAAGGAACTCGTGTTGACCGGCGATATCATCGACGCCGACCGCGCCGCGGAGATCGGGCTCGTCAACCACGTCTACGGCGCCGATGAGTTCGACGAGCGGGTCGACGAGTTCGTCGAGAAGGTCGTCTCCGGTCCGCCGATCGCGCTCCGACACGCGAATCGGCTGGTAGGCGAAGGGCTGAACAAGTCCCTCGAGCAGGCCCTGACCGACGAGGCGACGGCCCAGGGGATCGTCTTCGACACCGCGGATCACGAGGAGGGCGTCGAGGCCTTCTTCGAGGACCGCGATCCGGAGTACGAAGGTCGGTAATCCGGTCACTCGGTTTCGGCCGTCTCGTTCCGTTCGTTATTGAACGCTCTGTCCGTTCCGAACGGATAATTCCGGAGTACAGTCTGTTTTGTCGTATTATTCGTTATCCGATAGGTGGCCGAGTAGGTGAACTCCTCGGATTCGGACGGTTGCGATGAGTCGGTGACCTCGCCTCGACACTCCAACTGGACGTGAAACCCGTCCGTACTCGCGTTCGAAACTGAGAGTGGGGAACAGTCGGCTATCACTCGTTTATCGGCCTCGAGACTGTGGTTCTGGCTCGCGAGTAGGTCGTTGTAGAACAGGCGCTCTTCGTACGTACCAGCGTAGTCCGCGACGTTCGAGGAGGTCAACGGGGTCGGTCTCTCCGGACCGACCGGATAGCTCTCGACATGCGCGACATCCTCGTTCGTCGCATTCGGCCCTCCATGAAACACGGTGATGAGACCCATTCCAACGAGAAGTAGCGTGAGAAGGAACCCGAGCGAAACGAGTCCCCGATTCGAATCCATTAGTTCAAGTCACACTCCTAACATGATAACTGTTATGCAGTTCAGGAATCGTCGTACCGAGGGTTACGTCCACCGCGTCCACCGCCTCTACCGTGCGGTCGCGTCGGTAGCACCGAACTACCGGAAACGAGAACATCGATTCGTCCGAGAGCGGCTCCGACCGGCGCGGTGAGTGCGACGGGGCGCACCGCGGTCCTACTCGGATCGAGGGGAGCCGCCGCCGACCGCACCGACCGGAACCAGGGTCGAGACCCGTGCGTTCTCCTTGATTCGCAGGCCGCCGTCGGCGACGGTCAGCGGAATCAGCGGCAGGTGCGACGCGACCAGCACCGAGGGGTGAGAGCCGCCGCGAGCCAGCAGGTCGTTGCGCGGCTGGAGTTGAACGGGCTCCTCGAGGTCGGTCAGGAACTCGTTGTGCTGGAGGACGTACTGGCCGCCCTCGAGGTCCCACCAGCCGAACTCGTCGTCCGGGTCGCGGAGTTCGGTTGGCACCGGCTCGAGGTCGGCGTCCTCGAGTTCGTCGCCGCCGAAATCCAGTCGACCGGGCGCGGCGACCTCGTAGACGGCG
Source organism: Haloterrigena sp. KLK7 (assembly GCF_037914945.1). NCBI lineage: Archaea > Methanobacteriati > Methanobacteriota > Halobacteria > Halobacteriales > Natrialbaceae > Haloterrigena > Haloterrigena salinisoli. Next base: position 3,715,765 of record NZ_CP149787.1, on the reverse strand, counting down.
CTGACAGTCAGATCGATGCCGTGCTCGTGGACCTGTGCGGGTTCGTACACGAGGTTGTCGACGACCTCGGCGAGCGGATTCTCGGCGGACATTTCGGTCGTAGTGATGGTTTCCCAGCGCAAAAAACGTGTCCTCGCCGCGTCGGATTCCGACGCAGTCGCGACGAACGCCAACCACCATCGATATTGAATTTTCAATTCGAGTTGTGAAATGAACAGACATATCCGTTCGGATAGAGACAGTAGGGCCGATGGTACATCTCGAGCGGATACGGATTCGGCCGGTCGCGTCCCTCGATGCGGTATCGGTTTCGGAACGGGCGCTCGTCGACGGCGGGCCGGCGTGGGAGCGGCGGTATACGATCGTCGAACGAACGGCGGGAAGCGACGCCCGACCCGCGCCGATCACCGCGGAACGCGAGCCCCGACTCCGCAGGCTCGAGACCACGTACGACCTCGAGCGAGAGACCGTGACGGTCGGTGAACGGGGGAGCGACGAGACCGCGACCTTCCACCTCGACCTCGATCGGGAGTGCTTCGCCTCGTGGCTCTCGGAGTACCTCGGCTACCCGGTCGAAATCGTTCGCACCGACGAGGGCGGCGGCCCGGACGTCGCGGCTCCGTCGGGGCCGACGGTCGTCAGCGCCGAGACGCTCGAGACGGTCGCTGGATGGTACGACGAGATCGACGCCGACGAACTGTGCCGTCGCTTCCAGCCGACCCTCGTCGTCGGCGGCGCCCCGCCGTTCTGGGAGGACCGACTCTACGGGCGGGCCGATCGGATCGTTCCCGTCGAGGTCGGGTCGACGACGCTGTACGGTACCGCGCCGTCGCAACTGCGCGGCGTCTCGGCGCGCGACCCCGAGACCGGCGTGCAAACCGACGGGTTCCGAGAGACGTTCGTCGAGCGCCGCCAAGCGACGCTGCCCGACTGGGCGACCGCGGTGCGGTTCGACCACTACTTCCGGCTGCTGTCCGAGACGCGGGTCCCGCAGGCGTCGGTGGGAGCGACGCTCTCGGTCGGCGAGCCGATCACCGTCGGGGAGCCCGTTCCGTCCCCGACGCCGGCCGACTGACTCGAGCGTCGACGACCGACGCGTTGCTGTTCGTCGATCGAAACAGAGCGAAACTGCCGTCTCTCGGCCGAACGCGCCGAGACGCGTCCGCACTCGATTTTCACATCTGGTATTCGGAGCCAAAGCTCAAAGAGGGCGCTCTGACTTCCCGGTAGCATGGGAACGGGTCTCGATATCGGACCGGGAGCACTCAGGGTGGCCACCGAACCGGCCGGGGACGCGATCGAATCGGTACCGCCGGTCGTCGTTCCGGTCGACGACGTCACGGCGACCGACTCGCCGGAGGACGGACTGTTCGTAGAGCGAGACGGAACGACCTACGCGGTCGGGACGACCGCCGAGGCGGTCGCCGACGCGACCGGGACGACGCCCGAGTCGCTGTTTTCTAACGGGGTCTTGACGGTCGACGGCTACGCCGAACCGGTCCTCGAGGCGCTGCTCGAGGAGACGCTCGAGATCGACGCTGGCGACGGCCGCCTCTGCTATACGACGCCGGGGACGCTGGTCGACGCCGCGGAGCCGACCGAGGCCCACCGCGAGACCGTCGCGTCGGTCGTGGACGAGTACGCGGCCGACGCCACACCGATCAGCAGGGGGTTCGCCGTCGTCTACGACCAGCTGGCCGATGACAACTACACCGGGCTCGGGATCTGTCTCGGGTCGCAGACGACCGGCGTCGCGCTGGCCTACTACGGCGTGCCCGCGCTGGCGTTCTCGCTCGCGAAGGGCAGCGAGTGGATCGTCGAGCGGGCGGCGGCCGAGACCGGCCGCGAGCCGGCGGCGATCGCGGCCGTCCTCGAGGAGTTCACGCTCGATCCCGACGCGGCGTCGGGCGAGATCGAGAGCGCGCTCGCGCAGGCCTACGACGCGCTGATCGGCGACCTCGCCGACGCGGTCGCGGCCGAAGCCGACGAGAACGACGTCCAGCAGGGGCTGGCCGTCCCGATCGCGGTCGCCGGCGACGGCGCGATCGAGGGACTCGAGTTCCTGCTCGGCGGGCGGTTCGACGCGGCGCCGCTCCCGTTCTCGGTTCGCGGCGTGCGGCTGGCAGACGATCCCGCCGGGAGCGCCGCCCGAGGCGCCCTCGCGGCGGCCGAGGACGACGTCGACGCCTACGAGGACGTCACCTGGTCGACGGGCGAGGACGATGGCGCCGGTGGCGACGGAGCGAGCGGGGTCGCGGCCGCTCCGGACGCGAACGGATCGACGACGCTCGCCTTCGACGGCGATCTGGACGGCGGGGCCGACGCGGACCGCGACCGCGCGGACGACGCCATCGAGCAGCTGTTCGACCGGCTCGCCGACCGCGACGAGGAGATCGAATCGGTTCGAACCGACCTCGAGGCGGCGTTCGAGGAGCTCGAGTACGTCGAGGAGCGGACGGCCGAGGCCGAGACGGTCGCGGACCTCGACGAGCGCCTCGAGGCGTTCGCCGCCGACCTGCGCGACCTCGAGGCCGAGAGCGAGACGCACGCGAGCGACGAGACGGTCGACGAACTCGGGGACGAGCTCGACGCGCTCTCGACGGCCTTCGCGGAACTGGAAGCGGACGTCGACGGGCTCGCGACCGATCTGGCGGCCGATCTCGAGGCGCTCGAGGCCGGGCTGGAGGGTGATCTCGACGATCTCGAATCGGAGCTGGCGGCGGACCTCGACGGGCTGGAATCCGGGCTCGAGGCCGACCTCGAGGCGCTGTCGGAGACGACCGCGGACGAACGCGCGGCCCTCGAGGAGCGGATCGAGGCGCTCACCGACGATCTCGAAGGGGTCGACGACAGAGCGGCCGCGCTGGACGATCGGCTGGCGACGCTCCGAACGGACTTAGCGCGTCTCGAGGCGGAGACCGCGTCCGCGGCCGCCCTCGAGGACGCGATCGGGACGATCGATCGATTGGACGAGACGCTCGACGCGGTCGGCGAGGACGTCGACCGGATCGGGAGCCGTATCGACGATCTGGACGACGGTCTCGAGACGCAGTCGGCTCGGATCGACGGCGTCGACGATCGGCTCGACGACCACGTCGAGCGGACCGACGACGACCTCGAGCGACTCGCGGCGGACATCGAGGCGATCGAGGAGACGGTCGACGACGACCTGGCTGCCATCGACGCCGATATCGAGGAGGTGGTGGCGACGATCGAGGACGAAATCGACGCGGTCGAGGGCGAACTCGAGGCGACCGCGACGGATCTCGAAGCTGTCGACGAGGACCTCACGGACGTCGACGAACGCCTCGCCTCGACGGACGACCGCGTCGAGACGCTGGCCGACGACGTCACCGACGCCCGCGAGACGCTGGGCGACCGAGCCGACGAGCTGGAAGCGCGCCTGGAACGCGCTCGAGAGACGATCGCTGACCTCGAGTCGACGGCGGCCGACGGCGAGCGGGTCGATGCCGTCGAAGACGAACTCGACGCCCTCGAGGCGGAGCTCGGGGAACTCGGCGATGGCGTCGCGGCCGTCGCGGAACGACTCGACGACCTCGCGGAACGGGCGGCGCTCGAGGACACCGTCACCGATCTCGCGGCCGACCTCGAGGCCGTCGGGAGCGACGTCGACGACCTCGGCGCCGAGTTCGACTCGCTCGAGGCCGACGTCGACGACCGACTCGCGGCGGCGACCGCCGACCTCGAAGCGACGGTGACGGAAACCGAGGCGCGACTCGAGGACCGGACGGCCGACGTCGAGACGAGACTCGAGGACGCGATCGGATCGATCGAGGACGACTTCGCGACCCTCGAGTCGCGGCTCGATCGGCTCGACGAGGCGGCTCCGGACGCCGACGCGGTCGCCGAACTGTCCGATTCGCTCGCGGGGACGCGCGAGACGGTCGAGTCGGCGACGGCGGAGATCGACGCCCTCGCGGACGAACTCGGCGCGCTCGAGGCTCGGTTCGAGGAACTGGAGACGACGCTGACGGATCGAATCGCCTCGGTCGAGGCGGACCTCGACGACGTCGCGACCGACCTCCGAACGACCGTGGCGGACGAGACCGACGCGCTCGAGGACCGTCTCGAGGGTCTCGATGCCGAGGTCGACTCGCTCGAGGCCGACATCGACGACCGATTCGAAGGGGTCACCGAAACCGTCGACGGCGTCGACGCCGACGTCGAGCGGGTTTCAGAACGCGTCGCCGAACTCGACGAGCGACTCGACTCGCTCGACGAAACGACCGCGTCCACGGAGGCCGTTGCGACGCTCGAGGAGTCGATCGACGGTCTCGAGCGCGATCTCGATGCGCTTCGCGCGTCGTCCGACGAAACGCGCGAGGCGATCGCGGCGCTCGAGGCCGACCGCGAGACGGCGCCGGACGACGTCGCGGAACGCCTCGAGGCCGTCGGGGATCGCGTCGACGAACTGGCCGCCCGCACCGACGGACTCGACGACCGGACGAGCGAGTTCGACGATCGGATGGACGAACTCGACGATCGGATGGACGAACTCGACGATCGAACGAGCGATCACGGGTCCCGGCTCGATCGGCAGGCCGACTCGATCGAGGCGCACGACGACCGCCTCGAGTCGGTCGCGAGCGAGGTCGACGAACTCGCGGCGGCGCTCGACGCCACGCCGGACGAGGCGGCGCTCGAGTCGACGGACGACCGGCTGACGGGGCTCTCGGATCGGCTGGACGCGCTCGAGTCGGCGATCGACGACGTAGAGTCGTCGTCGGCCCGCGAGGAGAAACTCGAGGCGCTGCGGACGGACGTCGGTGAGTTGCGAGAGCGACTCGAGACGGACGACCGGTCTCGGGACCAGGATCAGTCGTCCGCGACGGGCGATGTGGTCGTCCCGCTCGCTGCCGGCGGGGGCGGTGCCGGCGTCGTCGCCGGCGGCTCGCTCGCGCTCGCGGGCGAGGGGACGATCGGTGTCGTCGCCGTCGTGCTCGGCGTCGTTCTGATCGCCGGTGCCGTCGCGGCGAGGCGGTAAGGGATCGCGCTTTCGCTCGACTCGAATCGTCGTCCCGTTCTCGAGGACGGTATCGGTCACTCGGGAGACGTATCGCGTTCGCGGACAGCGACGCTACGCGACGGAACTGGCGAAAAAACGGCGCTGGCGCCCGCCGTACGGGATCTGGTGGTCGCTCGTTACTCCCGGATCGGTTCGACGTTTCGCATCTCGCCCCCGCATCGCCGACAGGTGCTGACGAGCGCGTCGGCGACCGTCTCGCGGTGTCCGCACGCGACGCACTCGTACTCGAGCTGGTCGGTGACTGTCATGTGTCAACATTTGCACCGAGGTACGTTAACTCTTTCCACGGTAAACAGGGGTGATGACTGTCATCGAAGTCGACTACTCGAGCAGCCAGAGCACGGCGCCGAGCGCCGTGGCGGCGGCGACCGACGCCGCGAGAAGGGCGAAGGCGGGCCGGAAACCGGCGGTTTCCGAGAGTGTGCCGACGATCGCGGGAGCGATCGCCCCCGCGGCCATCAACAGCGTCCGGACGACGCCGAGGCCGCCGCCGGCGACGTCGTCGGGGATCGTCGACATCAGGTAGGCCCCTCGCACGGGCCGAAAGCCGTGGGAGCCGATGCCGACCGAGATCAGCGTCGCGCCCAGGACCAGCGGTCCGGCCGTCCCGGTCAGCGCGATGAAGGCGGTCATCGCGACCGACGCCAGCCCGAGCGTGCCGACGATGATCGGGAGTCGCCCGATCCGGTCGCTGAGGTCGCCGGTGACGAGCTGGACCAGGCTCGCGAGGAAGAGGGCGCTGTAGAGGAATCCCGCCGTCGCGTCGGTCAGTCCCGCCTCCTGCGTGAGATAGAGCGGGGCGAACGCGACGAACCCGTTGTAGGTGAACGAGAACAGCACCGTCACCAGCGCGAACACCGCGAACCGCCGGTCCCGGAGGAGCGTCGTGTACTGACCGATGCCGCCGGCCGAGACGGCGGCCGTGGCGGCATCGCCCGCGGAGTCGTCCGGCAGCCGTCGGGGAACGCGTACCCGGAACGTCGCGCCGAGGGCGAGTCCGAGGAGTCCGGCGCCCAGGAAGAGCAGCCGCCAGCTCTCGCCCAGCGCGAACGGGACGCTCGCCACGGCGACGATCACGGCCGGTGCGACGACGCCGCCGAACGCGCCGAACGTGTCGAGCACGCCGAGCGCCCGGCCCGTCCGCGCGGGATAGGCGCGCGACAGCAGTCGAACGGCGACGGTCTTGTGTGCCCCGGTGCCGGCGCCCATGACGAGCATCGCGCCGACGAGGACGAGGAACGGCGAGTCGACGACCAGCGCGAGCGCGGCGACGGCCGCGACGACGACGCCCGCGGTGATGACGCCCACCGAGCCGAAGCGGTCCGCGAGCACGCCGGAGGGAAACTGCATGGCCGCGTAGACGAGCATCAGCCCGGTGTAGGCGGTCCCGAGCACCGCGTTCGAGACGCCGTAGCTCGCCTGAAACGAGTCGAACAGCGGCGGGAAGGCGTAGCGGAGGAACTTCGCGAGAAACCAGATGGCGGCCGTCAGGACGAGGACGTCGAAGCCGCGAAGCCGGTCGACCGTCTCGCGAAGCGCCATGTGGGGTCTATCGGGGATAGCCGAACGACCGACGAATACCCACCGATTTCGGACTCGAGGAGGGCGGTTCGGCCGTCGATGGTGTCTCGGTGGTGCGAGGAACAGATCGGTCCGATTCGCGCGGTCGTTGCGGTCCCCACTCGGGAGACGAACGCGCGAGGATCACCCGCGCGAGAATTGCTCTCGAGGTCGTTTCGTTCCGACTCGCGTATCGTCGATCCCGACCGAGAATACGAACGGGTCGATAAAACCGTGTTCTCCCCGCGATTGCTGGGAAGGTGGACGTTCGAAGACGGGACGGGCTCGAGTATGACCCCACGACCGTCTCGAGATTCCGCCGAACGGAACGGAATTCGGGCGTCGAACTCTCTCATCTCTGGCTCCCCCGATGTCGAGAATAATTGGGCGTACGATCAATATTATAGGATGTCTACCCAAGTATGATTGTAGAAGGTCGTACTAACTGTCCCAGCACAACGCTTTTTCGTGGTAAGTCATCTCATTCCACTATGGTGCATCCCGCCCCACACGCGCCGGACCGATCGTACTACGAGTGTAGTGAGTGTGGCTACCGAGAGATGACCGACTCGCTCGAGTCCTGTCCCGAGTGCGGCGGGCGGACGAGAAACATCGCGGTCGCCCGGGCATAGCTCGCCGGGTCGGTCGGTCAGTAGTTCAGTCGCTCGCGCGCTTTCCTGCCACGCTCGAGAGTGCGGTCGCGACGGCCGCGCTCGTCAATCGAAGTCCGGGAGGTCCTCCGGCGGTTCGTACTCGGCCTCCCAGTCGACGTACTCCTCCTTGAGGGTCACCGAGACGATCTGTCCGAATTCGGTCAGTTCGGCGTTGATCGAGGAGACGGTTCCCCACGTGTCGAGGTCGGGGTGGTACTCCCGGGCCTGCCAGTCCTCCGGAATGCCGGGCGCGTGGTAGCCGACTCTGTCGGCGAAGTCGTCCCAGAAGAAGTCGAAACCGGCGAAGAGATCCAACTCCCGGGCGATCTCGTACTCCCGTTCCTCGAGATCGGTGTCCTCGCGCCACTCGTCGAACGCTTCCTCCCAGGCGCCCGTCTCGAGGAACTCCTGGAGCTCCTCGCGGCGGTAGTCGACGTCCCCGTCGGCGCTGATCGTCGCGTCCTCGTACTCGTTCGGGTCGACGAAGTCCAGCTCCGGCGGCTCGGGGGGTTCGACCTCGAGTGTCATACGCGGACGTAGGGCGGGTCCGCGGATAAGAATTCCCACCTCCGGTCGGAAGGCGAGGATCGGACGTCACCCGCTGCGTTCCCGATCGATCGCGAACGGCACTCGAGCGTACGCGGTCGCGTTTTGCAGGAGTTTGTCCGCGGTCGTGTACTCGTCGACCGCGTGCGCCGTCCCCGTTCCGGTCGCGAACTCGACCGTCGGAACGCCGGCCTCCCGAAAGACCTGGGCGTCGCCGCCGCCCGTCGCGAATCGGCGGTAGACCGGCGTCGGAACGACATCGTCGACGACGTCGGTCGTCGCGCGGACGATCGCGGACTCCGGATCCGTGTACGAGCCCTCCGACCACGTGATGTCCGTGAGCGTCGCGGCTGCCCGGTCGTCGAGACAGTCGCGAATCCGCGAGACGATCGCTTCTGGCTCGACCGTCGGCAACACGCGGACGTCGAGGTCGGCCCGGGCGCTCGAGGGAACGGTGTTGACCGCGTCACCGCCGGAGAACCGACCGAGATTGACTGTCGGCGAGTAGAACAGCGCGCTGGCGGACGCCGCGTCCAGATACCGGGCGTAGTACGCGACGCTCTCGTCGAGGATCTCGTCGTCGATCCCGTCCGTCGGTACGTCGAACTCCCGGAGACGTCGGCGACAGACCTGCAGCACCTCGTAGAGCTGATCGATCGCGTTCTCGCCGAGCATCGGTCGCGACCCGTGGGCGGCCCGGCCCGCGTACTCGATCGTCGGCCAGACGTAGCTCCGGTCGCCGACCGCGATCGAGTTGACGTCGGTCCGACCGGTCGCCTCGCCGACGATACAGGCGTCGGGATCCAGTCGCTCGTCCGCCAGTCGGTCGGCCAGTCCGATGTCGCCCCAGACCTCCTCGTCGCTCACGAGGGCGAACTGCAGGGTCACCGGCGGCTCGGTGTCGGTGTGCGCGTAGGCGCGGGCGACCTGCAGCATCGCCCCGATCGCGCCCTTCATATCGGTCGTTCCGCGGCCGTACAGGCGGTCGCCGTCCACCTCGCCGAGCGGATCGCGCTCCCACTCCGCGGCGTCGAACGGAACCGTATCGACGTGACCGTTGTACAGGAGCGTGAAGTCGTCGGCGCCGGGGATCGTCGCGACGACGTTCGGTTTCATCGGATCGACGCCGAACCGCTCGCAGTCGAACCCCAGCGACTCGAACTCGTCGACGAGCCAGTCGACGAGCGGTTTCGTGTCCCCGGGCGGATTCCGGGTGTCCGCCGCCACGATTCGGCGGGTCGTTTCGAGCAGTTCTCCGGGGGTGTCCGCCAGATACCGTACCGGCTCGATCGGGTCCCGGCCGTCGTGCATACTCGCTCGGTCGGTTCTGGACGGCTAAACCCTCGGCCTTGCGTACACGGATCGAGTCACTCCCAATCGTACCCGAACTCCTCGCTCCCCCGGTGGATGTAATCGTTCTCGAGCACTTCGCTGACCGTCCGCGCGAGGTCGTCCAACTCCTCTTCGACGTCCTCGACGTCGTCCGACTCGGGGGTCTCGCGGGCCGCGAACAGGTCCTCGGGGACCGGTGGAACGCGGTAGCCGACGTCCTCGGCCGCCGGATTCCAGTAGAAGTCGAGTCGGCGGAGCAACCCTTCCTCGCGGACGACCCGAAACGCCGCGTCGGACAGGTCGGTCCGGTCGGCCCAGTCGTCGAAGGCGTCCGCCCAGGCGCCCGCCTCGAGCAGGTCGGCCAGGTCCTCGCGGTACGTGTCGTCGCCGGTTCGCTCCTCGGGTTCGTCGACGGCGTCGTAGTCACCCGGATCTTGCGGTCCCCGGAGCGCGGGGGGATCGGGAGCCTCGGTATCGAGCGTCATACCCGACCGTTCGTTCGACAGCGTGATGTGGGTTGTCCCGGCGAGAGACCGATTTCCCTCTCGACGCGGTGTCGCCCGGTACCGACGACCGCCGATTCGAACCGCGCGACAGTCCGGGACGCGAGAGCGCTCGTCCGCCAGTCCCGCACAGTTATTTCGAACGACACCCAACTGTCACGTATGGGCAGCGAGAGCGGCGGCCGAAGCTACAATCTCACGGAAATCTTCGCCATCAAGTTCGTCCTGGCCGACGTCGTGATCGTCGCCGCCCTGCTACTGGCGGGACCGCTGTGGGCACTCGGAATCACGGCGCTGTTCGTGGTCAGCACGTTCCTGATCTGGTATCTCACCCGCCGCGACGAGCGAGCCGACGCCGATCGCGCGGCCGAACGGAACGCCGTCGGGGCCGAGTCCGAATCCGAGACCACGGCGTCCGCGAGCGATCCCGTCACGAGACTGCAGGAGCGATACGCCGACGGCGAACTCTCCGAAGCGGAGTTCGAGGCGAAACTGGATCGCCTGATCGAGTCCAACGAGCGGGCCGACGCCGCCGGACTCGAGACGTCGGACCTGGAACTCGAACTCGAGCGATCGAACTGACCGTCGTCACTCGACCGCGGACCATCCCAACACTCAATCGCCGGCCGGACGTAGTCCCGGCCGATGACCGACTACGAGGCGGCGATCCTCGACGTCGACGGCACCGTCGTCCGCGGTGAGGAGTTGCTCCCGAACGTTACCGACGGTCTCCGGGCTCTCGAAGACGCCGGCATCGATCGACTCCTGTTCTCGAACAACCCGACGCGGGGCAGCGATCACTACGGGACGAAACTCGAGCCCCACGGGATCGACGTCGATCCGGCGACCGTCCTCACCTCGGCGACGGTCTCGGCGGAGTACCTCGCGACGACGTATCCCGACGCGACGGTCTATCTCGTCGGCAGCGATCGGCTCCGGACCATCCTCGAGGACTCGGCCGTCGGGCTGACCGACGATCCCGACGCGGCGGACGTCGTGCTCGGATCGTTCGACCGGGAGTTCTCCTTCGACACGCTCTGGGAGTCCCTGCGGGCCCTCGAGGGCGACGTGCCCTTCTACGGAACCGATCCGGACGCGACGATCCCGATCGACGACGGCGAGATCCCCGGTTCGGGGGCGATCCTCGCCGCGATGGAGGCCGTCGCCGGCCGGGAACCCGACGCGATCCTCGGGAAACCCTCGTCGATCGCCGCCGCCGCGGCGATGGATCGGCTGAACGCCGCTCCCGACCGAACGCTGGTCGTCGGCGACCGGCTCAACACCGACATCGCGCTGGGGGAACGGGCCGGCATGACGACCGCGCTCGTGTTGACCGGCGTGACCGACCGGGGCGACCTCGAGACGGCCGACGTCCAGCCCGATCACGTCCTCGAGTCGCTGGCCGACGTCGCGACGCTGCTGTAGCGGCGCGACCGGCGACCGTTCGGTGTGAAATCTTCGGACTGGCCTCGAGTCTCCCCTGATCGTGCCCGGATCGCCGATTCCGCAAATCGCGCCGTCGAGAGACATATTTATGAGTTACAGTCACGAACAGAGTACTATGAAAGAACGAATCAAGCACGTCTTGCTCCGGGCCCGGTACGCCGCGATCGGCGCGGCCGTCGGCGCCGCGATCGGTTCCGTCTTCAGTCGAAACGCCGCGAGCACCGGCGGCGCGGTCGGCGCGATGGCCGGTGCGACCATCGCCGACACCCGCGAGACGGCGACGGTCGCCCTCGAAACGGCCAGAGAACGGGACTTCGGTCCGCTGTCGGGAGACGGCGATAGCGACGCGAACTGAGGCGCCGTCCGTTTTCGCCGCTCGAACGAATCGGCTCTGCGCACGATCTCAGGTCCGAGAGACGTGTCCGTCGATCCAGTCGGTCGACCGCGTTCTCGAGCGACCGGTAGCCGGAATCGGCGACCGGGCTCGGCGAACGACGATCAGTGAACGTAATCGGCGAACGACGACCGGTGAACGACGGCCGACGACCGACACCCCGGTCGCGGATGTAGGCCGTCGCCATCGCCGCGGAGTCGATCGGAACCGATCGATCGCCGAAGCGCGCCGACCCGTCTCGCGTCCCGTTTCCGCCGCTCTCGATCAGCGGTCGCCGTCCCCCTCGAGGGCCGCCCGTCGTAGCGCCGCCCCCTGCTCGCTGTCGACGGTCAGGTCGGGCACCGCCGTCGGACGCTTCTCGTCGTCGATCGCGACGTAAACGAAGTAGGATTCCGTCGTCGTCTCCCGCTCTCGCGTCCGCAGATCCTCGCGCTCGGCGACCAGCCGGACCTTCACGCTCGAGGTCCCGGTGTCGTAGACGTAGGCCGTGATATAGGCGGTGTCACCGACGTGGATCGGCCGCCGGAAGTTCATCTGGTTGACGCGGGCCGTCACGCAGGTTTCGCCGGAGAACAGCATCGCGGACATGGCGCCGACCTCGTCCATCCACTTCATCACGTTTCCGCCGTGGGCCGTGTCGAGCATATTGGCGTGATTGGGTTGGACCATCTCGCGGTTCTCGACGAGCGTCTCGATGAGATCAGTCATCGATGGTCCGTTCGAGGCGAACGCAGTCACTCTTGTCGCCGCGTCGGCCCGCACTGACGCGGGCGCCAGATCTCGGTGACGCGAACGCCGATCGGCGCGAGCAGTCGTTATATGCGACGGAGAATCGATTGCATTTATTATTTCCCCCGGCTTCGATACTGGTAAAAGTCGTCGCCGAGTTGATCCGCTAATGAGCGATGCAGGCGACGCCGACGTGCCGGCGCCTCCCGATCCGCCGGGTGACGAAGAGGGCTCCGTTCACGTTCTCGGGACGGCCCACGTCTCGCAGTCGAGCGTCGACGACGTCCACGAGGCGATCGATCGCGAGCAGCCAGACGTCGTCGCCGTCGAACTCGACGAGAACCGATACCGCCAGATGCAGGGCGGCGCGCCGGACGACATCGAGGCGGGCGACCTCCTCTCGGGGAACACCGTCTTCCAGTTTCTGGCTTACTGGATGCTCTCCTACGTCCAGTCGCGGCTCGGCGACCAGTTCGACATCGAACCCGGCGCGGACATGCGCGCCGCCATCGAGGCCGCCGAACGCAACGGCAGCGGCGTCGCGCTGGTCGACCGGGACATTCAGGTGACGATCCAGCGGTTCTGGCGCGGGCTCTCGTTCACCGAGAAGCTGAAGATGGTCGGCGGTCTCGCGCTGGGAGTCACCGATCCCCGAACCATCGGCCTCTCGTTCGGAGCCATCGGCGGCGCCCTTTTCGGCCTTCTCTTCGGTGCGTTCCTCGCGCCGCTGTTCGGGCTGGGCGACTTCCTGTTGCTCGGGCTCACCGGCTCGACGACGCTGGCGTACGCCGGCGCCGTCACCGCCGGCGCCCTCGGCGGTGCCCTCCTCGGGCTCCTCTTTCTCCCCTCGCTCGAGTCGGTCGGCAGATCGAACGGCATCGCCGGCGGATTCACGATACGGATCCTCGCCGGGATCGGGGTCGGAATCGCCGCCTGTCTCGCGCTCGTCGCGATGGAGGTCTCCGTCGGACCGTTCTCCGCGGGGGCCTTCGAGGGTATCGGCACCTACGCGGTCCGCGGGACGGTCGGCTTGCTGGCCGGTCTCGGCGTCGGCGTTCTCGTCGGCGCCGTCGTCGGGCTCTTCCTCGATACCGTCAGCGGCGACGTCGACGAGATCGACGAGGTCGATATCGAGGAGATGACCGACGGTGACGTCGTCGCGGCGATGATGGAGGAGTTCCGTCAGTTCAGTCCGCGCGGGGCCAACGCCCTGATCGACGAACGCGACGCCTACATCGCTACCCACCTCCACCGGCTTCGCGAGCAGGGCTACGACGTGCTCGCCGTCGTCGGCGCCGGACACAAGGCCGGCATCGAGCGCCACCTCGAGAACCCATCGGAGATCCCCTCGCTCGAGTCGCTGTCGGGGACGACCTCGAGCAGCCGGTTCTCGCCGATGAAGCTCGTCGGCTACCTGCTCACGCTCGGGTTCGTCGCCTTCTTCTTCCTGTTGGTCATGGCGGGCGTACAGGACACCTTCCTGCTCCAGCTGTTCGGGGCGTGGTTCCTGATCAACGGACTCTTCGCGTTCACGCTCGCCCGTCTCGCCGGCGCGCGCTGGATCAGCGCCGGCGTCGGCGGGGCGGTCGCCTGGCTGACGAGCATCAATCCGCTGCTGGCGCCGGGCTGGTTCGCCGGCTACGTCGAACTCAAGTACCGGCCGGTCAACGTCCGGGACATCCAGACGTTGAACCAGATCATCGACGACACCGAGCGCCCGATCGAGGAGGCCTTCGCGGACATGTTCGAGGTGCCGCTGTTCCGACTCATCATGATCGTCGCGCTGACCAACATCGGGAGCATGATCGCGAGCTTCCTGTTCGTGGTCGGCGTGTTGCCGTGGATGGCGCCCGAAATCGGCGGTATCGACGCCCTGTTCGGTGAGCTCTTCCGCGGGGCCGAGAACACGCTCGAGTTGCTCCGAGGGCTGGTGACATGAGCACGCGAACGCGGCAGCGGGCCGGATCCGGTCCGGAGCTGACCTTCAGCGACCGGGAACTGATCGATCTCGCCGTCGCGTGGGTGACGCTATCGGTCGCGTTCTCGCTGATATTCGCGCCGATCCACCGCGGTGGGAGCAGCGTCGGCTACTTCGTCGGGATGGTCGGGTTGAGCCTCGTTACCGTCGGCGTCGCCTTCCTGTTACACGAGCTCGCCCACAAGGTCGTCGCGATCGAACACGGCCAGATCGCCGAGTTCCGCGCGGACTACCAGATGCTGTTTCTGGCGCTCATGGGCGCGCTCGTCGGGTTCCTCTTCGCCGCGCCGGGCGCCGTTTATCACCGCGGCCGGATCACGCAGCGCGAGAACGCGATGGTCGCCCTCGCCGGGCCGATCACCAACCACCTGCTCGCGATCATGTTCCTGCCGCTGATGATCATGCCGGCCCCGCTCGGAACCATCGGTCGGATGGGCGTCTGGATCAACCTGGTGCTGGCCGCGTTCAACATGATCCCCTTCGGTCCGCTGGACGGCAAATCGGTCTACGACTGGCACAAGGGCGTCTTCGCCCTCGTCTTCGTCCCGAGCGTCCTGCTGGCGGGATACGTGGTCCTGTTCGTCGATCTGTTCTGACGGGGGTCGGCGGTCCGGCCCGACGCCGAGCCGATTTTCCTCCTCTCATCCCTGACAACCTCGAGTAGTACGGCCGCCGACGTCGAACGCGACGGCGACTGCCGGAAAGAGCACTGACAGCGGACGACGCTGACCGCGACGCGACGGTAGCCGCGGACGGCGGAGACGCGCGGTCGCTCGCCCGGACCGGTGACCTTTTGCTCGCCCCGGGAGGTCGTTCAGACATGACCGATTCAGCGGACGACGGGAGCGAGGAACGGCTCACCTACGCCGAGACGGGCGTCGACATCGCGGCCAGCGAGGACGCGACCGCGGCCCTGCTCGAGGCCTTCGGCAGCGACCTGCGGACCGAGTACGCCGGCCTGATCGACATCGGCGACCGCTACCTGGCGCTGGCGACCGACGGCGTCGGCACCAAACTGCTGGTGGCGGAAGCCATCGAGGACTTCTCGACGATCGGCATCGACTGCATCGCGATGAACGTCAACGACCTCGTGGCTGCAGGCGTCGAGCCCGTCGCCTTCGTCGACTACCTCGCGATCGACGAACCCGACGAGGCCCTCACGAACGAGATCGGCGAGGGACTCGCGGTCGGCCTCGAAGAGGCCGATCTAACGATGCTCGGCGGCGAGACGGCGGTCATGCCCGAGGTCGTGAAGGGATTCGACCTCGCGGGCACCTGCGCCGGGCTCGCCGGGAAAGACGAGATTTTCGAGGGCGAAGCCCAGGCCGGCGATGCGCTCGTCGGATTCGCCTCCGACGGCATCCACTCGAACGGGCTGACGCTGGCCCGCGAAGCCGTCACTCGGGAGCACGACTACACCGACGAGTTCCCGCCGAACCCCGAGCGGTCGATCGGCGAGGAACTGCTGCGCCCGACCCGGATCTACACGGACCTGCTCGAGCCGATGCGCGAGCACGGCGTGCGCGCGGCGGCCCACATTACGGGCGGCGGCTGGACCAACCTGCTCCGGATGGGCGAGTTCGAGTACGTCGTCGACGATCCCTTCCCCGCGCAGTCGGTCTTCGAGTTCGTCCAGGAGGAAGGAAACGTGACCGACGAGGAGATGCACCGGACGTTCAACATGGGCACCGGGTTCGTCGTCGCGCTGCCCGAGGACCGCGCCGAAGCCCTCGCGGCCGACACCGACGGACGGATCATCGGCCGCGTCGAAGAGGGCGATTCGGTCGAGATCCGCGGCCTCTCGCTGTCCTGATTCCGGCCCCACCGCTCGGACTCGAATCGTCGAGGCGGAGAAGCGACCGTCGCGGCGCGATCAGAGCGTCGTGACCGGCGCGCTGGCGTTGCGGGTGACCGATTCGGGGACCGACCGGAAGACCGGCCGGAACGCCGTCGGCGGGTGGTCCGCGATGACGATGTGGTCGACCGCGCGTTCCTTCGCGTAGTCGGTGATCTCCCTCGCCGCGCCGCCCGAGCGAACGGCCGGTTCGATCTCCCGACCGTGGCGCTCGGCGAGTTCGTGCGCGCGGGAGAGGACCTGCTCGGCCCGTCGGCACTGGGCTCGCGTAAAGCGGTCCGGCGTCGGGAGCAGTGCCCCGCTCCGTTCGGCGGTCAGTTCGGGAATCACGTACTCGCACGGATCCCGGCCGCCGAACCGGACGAACGGGCCGGCCCCGTCGGTGACGTGGAGCACGGAAATCTTCGCTTCGGAATACTCTTCGAACGCGTACTCGAGTGCCGCATCTGACGCGTCGGTTCGACCCATCGCCACCAGTACGTGCCGCCCCATACGCTCGGCTTCGAGCACCGGTGAGTTATTTGTTCCCAATCACAGATGGCGTCTTTAAGACGACCGAACCGAGAGACCCGGTTCGAGCGGACGTCGCCGGCGCGAGTCCGGTTACCGATCGGACTCGCTCTCGTCAGTCGACACCGACGAGTCGCCCGTCCCGGTCGCGGCGCGGATCGTATCGTACTCCGCCTCGCTGTAGGCGATCAGCCGGACGTCCTCGAGGACGTCGGGCTCGTAGTCGCGGATCTCCTCGGCGATGAGTTCGGCCCCCTCCGCGAGGTCGAAGCCCGCGACGCCACAGCCCAGCGCCGGAATCACGAGCGAGCGACAGTTGCGTTCGTCGGCCGCCTCGAGCGCGTTCCGCGTCGCGTCGCGGATGCTCTCCGCGGTCGCTTGACCATCTCCGTAGTGGGGCATCGCGGCCGCGTGGATCACGTACTCCGCGTCGAGATCGTAGGGGTCGGTCACCGCGACCGCGCCGAGGTCGATCGGTCCCTTCGACGTGGCCTCGTCGTTGAGTTCCTGACCGGCTTCGCGACGGAGCGCGCCGGCGACGCCCGAGCCCATCTCGAGGCTCGTCCCGGCGGCGTTGACGAGCGCGTCGGCGGACTGTGCGGCGATATCGCCCTGAACGACGTCGAACTCCATACGCGCGGGTACGGCGTCCGACGGTGTGAAAGTACGGTTCGTCGTCGCAAGATCAGTCGGTTCCCAGAGAGTTAGGCCGACCAAAACCTTTTTAGATTTAGGTACACCTAACTCCACGTGATGGACGTACCCGCCCGCAGGCAGGATTCCGACGCCGACGAAGAACTCGAGGAGCCGGCAGTGGTCGTTACCAGCCACGAGACGCGCCCCGGCAAGACGGTCTTCACCGAGCGCGACAACAACGACGGCTGGATCGCGACCGACCTCACCGTCGACCTCGAGCGCTGACCGTCGGGACGGGCTCCGACCGCGATTCGCACGACTCGAGCGCACCGCTCCTCCGTCGCTGACCCGACGGATCGAACCATCACGCCGACTGACCTCGGCCACGGATCCTCTCTCTTCGGTTTTCCCGCCAATAGCTGTCTGCAGGGCTGCCATCTCTGGGTACCCCCATCTCGAGTGGACTCGAGAGCGACGGCCGACAGCATGGCCTGCGGTGGCGCGCGCTGTGCCGCGGAACGGTGCGAGGGCTCAGTGCTTCGCGGGGGAAACGCGACTCTGGGCTCAGTGAACCGCGCTACTCGTTCGTTCATCCCTCGCGCAATATCGTCGTGCCGTTCTCTCGAGTGCGGACGGGCTACTCGCTGACGGCTCGAGGCGGCATCAAAAACACAGTGTCGATCGGTGACGCGGAGCGATGACTAGCGTTCCCGTCGCCCGATTACTTCGTGGCCTCCTCGAGGACGAGCGTGTCGTCTTCGAGGTAGTGTTCGAAGTGGTGGCCGTCCTCCTCGAGGTGGACGAGGATCTCGCGCAGCAGCTCGCCGGTGGCGGGGTCGCCGAGGTTCTCGGCGAGTTCGATGCTGCCGCGCATCGACTCGATGATCTCGCCGTACATCTCGAGGTCGTTCTCGAACATCGTGCGGACGTCGTAGACGTCCTCGCCCTCGAACTCGACGGTAGCGCGGTCCTCGAGGTTCGACGGGCCGGAGACGGGGACGCCGCCCAGTGCCTGGGCGCGCTCGGCGATCTCGTCGGCGCCCTCCTCGACGTGTTCGTAGGCCTCCTCGAGGAACTCGTGGAGCGGGAGGAACTCGGCGCCCTCGACGACCCAGTGGTGTTTCTTCAACTGGTGGTAGAGGACGTACGAGTTCGCGAGCTCCGTGTTCAGCGCGTCGACGATCTGCTCCGACTTCTCCTGGTCGAGTCGGAGTTCGTTCCCCTCGACGCTGTCAGCCGATTGGCGGACGGTCTCTTGAGTGCTCATCCTATCTTATCGAACGCGCGCATTCCACTTAAGGATTCCCCATGCGAGAACATTTTTTCCGTAATCGGAAATCACTTTTCTCTCAAAGGCCTGCTCGATTTTGGTCTACCTAACAATCAACCAGCGCCGATCGCGGACGGTATCACCTACGTTATTTTTTCGAGGGTGAGTAAACGCTTTCAGTGTGGGCCTCTAAGACAGGGGTATGGCAACGAGAGCCGCACAGCGGAGAGAGCGACTGTACATCGACGGCGAGTGGCTCGAGACCGAGAACGCGATCCCGGTCTCTGATCTCGCCGACGGAGGCACCTTCGCGCAGGTGACCGCTGCGGATCCGGCTGCGGCCCACGCCGCGCTCGAGGCGGCCCACGAGATCAAGCCTCGCATGCGCGAGACGACCGTCGTCGAGCGCGCGAAGTGGTGCGAGACGATCGCCGAGGGGCTGCGCGAGCGCGAGGAGGAGCTCGCGGAGGTCATCGTTCGCGAGGCCGGCAAACCGATCTCCTCGGCCCGCGGCGAGGTCGGGCAGGCCGCCGAGCGGTTCGACCGCGCGGCCGAGGAGGCCCGGAACGTCGTCAGCCAGGGCGAGTACCGCGAGGGCTCGACCGAGGGCCACGAGGGGTGGCAAGCGATCGTGAAACACGAGCCGATCGGCGCGGTGCTGTGTATCACGCCGTACAACTACCCGTTGGCGACGACGGCATTACAGGTGGCGCCTGCACTCGCCGCGGGTAACAGCGTCCTGCTCAAACCCGCGAGCAAGACGCCCATCTCGGCGGCGATCCTCGCCGACGTCATCAGCGAGGTCGACGGGATTCCGGACGGCGCGTTCAACTTCGTTCCGGGCGAGGCCAGCGAGATCGGCGACGTGCTGTCGGGCGACGACCGCGTCAACGCCATCGCGATGACCGGCTCCTCGGGCGCCGGCAAACACGTCGCCCGCGAGAGCGGCATGGTCAACCTACACATGGAACTGGGCGGCAACGCGCCCGCGATCGTCTTCGACGATGCTGACCTCGCCGACGTCGCGGGCAACTGCGCCAAGGGCTCGTTCAAGTACGCCGGCCAGCGCTGCTCGGCCGTCTCCCGCGTGCTCGCCCACGAGTCGGTCCACGACGAACTGGTCGACCTGATCGACGGCGAGATGGACGCCTGGCAGGCCGGCGACCTCTTCGAGGAGGACACCGCGTTCGGTCCGCTCATCAGCGTCGACCAGGCCGACTGGGTCGAGACGCTCGTCGAGGACGCCATAGAGAAGGGCGCCGACCTCGTCCGCGGCGGGAGCCGCCGCGCCCCCGAGGGCGTTCCGGACGAACTCGCCGACCAGTTCTTCGAACCGACGCTGCTGGCGAACGTCCCCCACGACGCCCGCATCGTCGACGAGGAGCAGTTCGGCCCCATCGCCGTCGTCACGACCTTCGGCGACGAGGAGGAGGCCATCGAGATCGCCAACGGCTCCGATCTGGCCCTCGACGCCGCCGTCTTCACGAACGACCACAAGCGCGCGATGAACGTCGCGAACCGCGTCGACGCCGGCGCGGTCCGGATCAACGGCGCACCCAGCCACGGACTGGGCGACATCCCCTTCGGCGGCAACAAGGACTCCGGCATCGGTCGCGAGGGCCTCGACGCCTCGATCCACGAGATGATGCGCGAGAAGAGCATCATCCTGTAGGCGAACGGCGCATCGGGCGGACGAGCCCGAACCGCATCGTGTGGGGCAGCGAGGGGGTCTCGACCGTGGCCCGCAGTTCAGAATTCGACCGGTTCAGTCGCGACTTCCGATTCCTCGTCGCCGTTGACGTAGACCACGGTGACGGTCTCCGTGTCACCCACGTCGTACTCGAGTCTCCCTTCCTCGCCTCGCTCGGTCAACGTTGCCCGCGTGCCGCTGCTATCGCGAACCTCGACGCGGCCGTTCGCCCCGTAGGACGTGAGCGTCACGGTGACCGTTTGTAGCGCCGTCTCGACGTCGATGGAGACGGTCACGTCCGCCCTTCCGAGACCGGCCCTGTGTTTGGAGATAGCGGCGGTGTACCGGAACTCGCTCGTCGGGACGCTTCCGGTCACGAGGACGGCATCGGCTTCGACGTCGAGCGAAAAGTCGTCGAGTCTATCGAAGGGGGATTCGGTGGCAAGTTCCGATTTCAGCCGGTCCTCGTCTACGTCGGACGTGTCCATACCGTGCATGACGTGCGCGTACGTCACCGTCTCGGCGGCGATCGACCACGACCGTCCGACGGAGATTTCGTCGGCCGATTCGGGCACGATTCCGTATGCGAGCGTCCCGCCGCCCACGTGCTCGAGCACCTTCCCGAGCGAGCCGTCCCCGTCCACCCGCCGATCCGTCCCGTCGAGGCCCGCTGCGAGCACGTCGTCGATGCTTCCGATCTCGGGATCGACGACGACCAGCGTGTCGCTCGAGGCGGCGATCGAGGCCCCCGCAGCCTCGAAGCGGTCGAACTCGCCGACTTCGTCGATGGGGTCGCCGAGGTCCAGTCCGGCGAGGTCGAATTCTCCGCGCATCACGTAGTGGCCACTCTCTCCGGAGGGACCGAACTCGAGAACGTACTCGAACGTCGGCTCGGTTTCCATTCGGCCGACGACCCGACCGCCCGCACCGTGGGGTACGAACGCGATTTCGTCGAGCGTCTCGGCGGGGAGTTCGGGTTCGTGGTTTCGGACGGTCTCGAGATCCGTATACGAAAAGAACAGCTGCGATCCCGCCGACGTTGGGATCCACCGTGCCGGTGGCGCGAGTGCGCTCTCGTCGTCCCCGTTCCCGGACTCGTCGGACCCGTTGCCGTCCGACTCGGAGTCGTCGTTCAAACAGCCGGCTCCGCCGACGGCGAGCCCAGTCGCGCCCATCGCGAGGAGCGTTCGCCGAGGTATATCAATCACGATTATTGATAGGTCAAACCAACGCTATTTGATTGTTCCTATGCGAACGCGACGGCGAACGATCGTTTCGACACCGAACGGACTACCGTCGTGGGCGTGAACGGTGTGAGATATGCCTCGGAACGTTCTCATCGCCGGCGAGACGCTCATCGACTTCCTCCCCGAGCGACCGGGCCCGCTCGAGGACGTCCCCGGCTTCGACCGCCGCCCCGGCGGTGCGCCGGCGAACGTCGCCGTCGGCCTCGCGCGACTCGAGGCGCCGCCGCTGTTCTGGACCCGCGTCGGCGCGGACCCGTTCGGCCGGTACCTCGAGACCGTCCTCGACGACGCGGATTTGCCCGATCGGTTCGTCGAGCGCGATCCCGACGCGAAGACGACGCTCGCGTTCGTCACCCACGACGAGACGGGCGACCGCGAGTTCACCTTCTACCGCGACGACACCGCCGATACGCGCCTCGAGCCCGGACGCATCGACGACGCGACGCTCGAGGGCCTCGAGTGGGTCCACGCGGGCGGGGTCACTCTCGCCAGCGATCCGGCGCGGACGGCGACGCTCGACCTGCTCGAGCGGGCCGCCGCCGCGGGCTGTACGACCTCGTTCGATCCGAACTTCAGGCCCGAGCTCTGGCCCGACGCGGAGACGTTCGCCAGCGTCGGTCGCGAGGCGCTGACTCACGTCGACGTCTGCAAGGCGACCGTCGGCGAGCTCGAGCGACTGGGGTTCGAGGCCACCGACGGCGAGTCCCGCTCGGCGCCGGACGCGATCGCTCGAGCGGTCCTCGAGGGCGGGACCGGCGGCGACGGGCCGCACACCGTCTTCGTCACGCGCGGGAGCGAGGGCGCCGTCGCGGCCGCCTCGGAACGCGCGCCGTGGACCGACTCGCCGGGGGACGCCGAGTCGAACGTGCGCGTCGCGAGCCATCCGGGATTCGACGTCGACGTGGTCGACACGACGGGGGCGGGCGACGCGTTCGTCGCCGGCGCCATCGCCGCGCTTCGCGACGGCGAGTCGCTCGAGGACGCACTGACGTTCGCCGGCGCGGTCGCCGCGACGGCGACGACCGACGCGGGGGCGATGGCCGCGTTGCCGACCCGCGGTGCGGTCGAGTCGCTGCTCGAGGACGACCCGACGCCGTAACCGTCGGTCGCGGGCCGTGCGGGAAATCAACACGTTCGCTGCAAGCCGACGGCATAACGCCGTCGAGCCCTCGCATTCGCGTATGTCTACGGACCTTCGGGACGGCCTCTCCTTCGGGAAGACGGTCGTCGGAGGCATTCAGGAGAAGAACGTGCCGTTTATGGCCGCGAGCATCGCCTATCAGGCGTTCATCTCGCTGCTGCCGCTGCTCGTGCTCGTGTTCTTCCTCGTCACGTTCGTGGGCGGCGACGCGTTCGCCGAGCAAGTGTCGGCGGCGACGGAGGGCTTCCTCCCGGATAGCGGACAGTTGCTCATCGAGAACGCGATCGAGGGCTCACCGGCGTCGGCCGGATCGACCATCGTCGGCCTCGTCGTGCTGCTGTGGGGGTCACTGAAGATCTTCCGGGGACTGGACACGGCGTTCTCGGAGATCTACGGGACGACCAACGAGAACTCGTTTGTCGACCAGCTCCACGACGCGCTGATCGTCTTCGGCGTCATCGGCGCCGCGCTCATCTTCGCGGCCGTCGCGACCGCGATCGTCGCGTTCCTGCCGGAGATCCCCTTCCTCGGCGTCGCGCAGTCGCTCCTGCTGTTCGTCGTCCTCGCGATCGCGTTCTTCCCGATGTACTACTACTTCCCCGACGTCGGCTCCTCGAAGCGGCAGGTGATTCCCGGCGTCGTCGTCGCGGCCGTCGGCTGGACGCTGCTCCAGTCGCTGTTCCGGGTGTACGTCTCCTTCGCCTCCAGTTCGGAGTCGGCGGGCCCCCTCGGCGCCATCCTCCTGCTATTGACGTGGCTCTACTTCGGCGGAATGATCCTGTTAGTCGGCGCCGTCGTCAACGCCGTCGGGACGGGCTATCTCGAGCCCGGCGCCGACGAGGAGGCGGCGGACGAGACCGACGACGAAACGGCAGCGCTCGAGGAGGACTCGATCGCCGCGACCGACCGCGACCCCTTCGTCGACGACGTCGCTCGGGAACACGAGCAACTCGCCGATCGCATCGAGACCCTCCGGCGCGAGCGCGCTCAGCTGGAGAACGACCTGACGGCCCAGCGCGAGCGCCGCCACCACCTCGAGGACCGCGTCGACGACCTCGAGGCGAGCGCGGAGCGACTGGAGACGACGGTCGCGGAACTCGAGTCCGAGAACGAGCGCCTACGGCGCGAACTCGAGGAGCGACGGGAGATGGAGCCGGCGTGGCGACGCGGGGCTCGAACGGTGCTTCGCCACGTCCGGACGCTGAACGTCGGCACCGTCGAGCGACGGAAGTAGCGACGGACCGCCGTCGCTTCGATCGCGATCTCACTCCACTCGGCGGGAGAGTCGAGACATCTTAGTGATTCCCGCCGCCACACACACTCGTGTCGCATCCGGTTCGAGACGCGCGCCGTCGGATCCAGACCGAACACGCCGCGGTCGTCGAGGCGGTCCAGTACTGTGCCGACCGGGTCGCCGAGCCCTGGGACACGTCGCGGACCACCAGTCGGACTACCGTCACCGACGGGCTCCGCTCGGAGCTCGAGGCGACCGGGCTGCTCGAGCGTCTGCCGGGGGTATTGGCCGACATCGTCGCGGCCACGGGCCACGAGCTGTCGGCCTCGCCGGTCGCCGAGCCGCCGTACGTCGTCGTCACGAGTCGCGGCCCCGTCCTCCGGGCGACGATCGGACCCGGCCGTCTGGTGATCCGGTTCGACGTCTTCGACGTCGTCCGCGACGCCGATCCCGGCCAACCGCCGGCCTACCGACGCCACAACGGTGTCGAACTCAGCGTCTCGCTCGAGTAGTCGGGCCGATCCGCGCGAAGTCGTTTTCGCGTCTTTCGCCGCGAGTGTCCACTTGCCCTCGATTATTAACAACATCCACTATAGCTACCTCGAGTTAACAACTCTCTCTGGTTAGATAACAACCCTTTTATTCAGGAGGGCGTATTTTCGGCTATGAACCGAACACGGCGGTCGCTGCTGGGGGCCGGTGGGAGCCTCCTCGCGGCGAGTGCGTTTGCCGGCTGTCTCGACAATTTCGATCCCGCCAACCGCGAGTACGACGCGGGATACGCCGCTCTCTTCAGCCTGTGGGACTGGGCCGACCGCGTCAGCGGTGAGACGATCGAGTTCGAGAACCCGGTGGGGACCGGCGAATCGGGCCACGGCTGGAATCCGCCGGGTGACCTGACTCGCGACGTCGCCAACGCGGGCGTCTTCGTCTACCTCGATACTCCCGAGTTCTCGTGGGCCCAGGACATCGCGTCGACGCTCGAGTCGGACTACGACGACGTCGTCGTCGTCGACGGCTTCGCGGGACTCGACGATCAGTTGCTCGAGTGGGATCACGGAACCGGGTCCGGCGGGCACGATCACGAGAACGACACTGAGACGCACGAAGACGGCGAACACGACCACGAGGGCGAGGAACACAGTCACGAGGGCGAGAACCACAGCCACGAAGACGACGGTCACGATCACGACCGCGATCGCTCCTCGTTCGATCCCCACGCCTGGCTCGATCCCGTCTTCGCACAGGACATCCTCGAGAACATCGTCGACGGCCTCGTCGAGGCCCGTCCCGACGAGGAGGAGACGTTCCGAGCCAACGCCGACGAGTACGTCGGCGTCCTCGAGGACGTCGACCGGCAACTCGAGGCGCTCTTCGACGACGCGGACCGCCGGACCGCCGTCTTCGCCGGCCACGATTCCTTCACCTATCTCGAGGACCGGTACGGCTTCGAACTGCACACGCCCGTCGGCGTCTCCCCCAACGAGGAGCCGAGTCAGGGAGAGATTTCGGAGACCATCGATCACATCGACGAGAACGGGATCGACACGATCCTCTACGACGCCTTCGACGCCCCCGAAGGCCGACACCCGCCCCTCGTCGAGACGCTCCTCGACGACAGCGACGCGACCGACGCGATGCCGCTCTCGACGGCCTCGGGAACCCTCGCCTCGTGGGACGAGAAGGGCTGGGGCTACCGTGAGCAAATGGAAGAGATAAACATCCCCGCGTTCAGAGAAGCACTAGACGCACAGTGACCGTCGTCGACCTCCAGAACGTGACGTTCGCCTACGGTGACCAGCCCGCGGTCCGCGACGTCTCCCTGACCGTCGAGGAGGGCGATCTGCTCGGACTGATCGGCCCCAACGGCTCCGGGAAGACGACGCTCCTTCATCTCATGCTCGGGCTCCTCAGCCCCGATAGCGGCCGAATCGAGCTGTTCGACGAGCCCGTCGGGTCGTTCGACGAGGGCGAGCGGATCGGCTACGTCTCCCAGCAGGCGACCAGCCGCGGCGGGACGATGCCGGTCACCGTCCGCGAGGCCGTCACGATGGGGCGGTTCGCCCACGTCGGCCACGGCCGGATTCGGGAGGAAGACCGCGAGATCGTCGCCGACGCCATCGAGACGGTCGGCATCGAGGACCTTGCCGACCGGCAGGTCAACCAGCTCTCGGGCGGGCAGCGACAGCGCGCCTACATCGCGCGGGCGCTGGCCTCCGAGGCCGACCTGCTCGCGCTCGACGAGCCGACCGTCGGGGTCGACGCCGAGTCCCGCGACGCCTTCTACCAGTTGCTCGAGTCGCTCAACGCCGACGGGATCACGATCATCCTGATCGAGCACGACATCGGCGTCGTCACGGACCGCGCGAACCGGATCGCCTGTATCAACACGGAACTGTACCACCACGGTGACACGGAGTCGTTCGTCGAGAGCGACGCGCTCACCGAGGCCTACGGGGCGACGGGACAGGTCGTCCACCACCACCACTGAGACGATGCACCGCGAGACGAGACTTCGGCTGGAACTGATCGGAATCGGCGCGACGGGACTGCTGGCGGCGGTCATGATCGGCTTCCTCGCCCTCGACTACCTGCAGGGATATCCAGTCGCGGGCGCGCTGTACGAGCAGTTCCGCACCGCCGGCCGGATCGCGGACTACGTCCTCGGAACGAACGTCTTCAGACACCCGTTCATGTGGCGCTCGCTCGCGACGGGGATCCTGATCGGGATCGTCGCACCGCTGGTCGGCACCTACCTCGTCCACCGCGAGATGGCCCTGATCGGCGAGACCCTCGCCCACACCGCGTTCGCCGGCGTCGCCATCGGCCTGCTGTTCAGCGCCACGACCGACTTCGGCGTCTCCCTGTTGCTCGCGGCGCTGGTCGTCGCCGTCTGCGGCGCGCTCGGCGTCCAGTGGCTGACCGAGCACACCGACACCTACGGCGACGTGCCGATCGCGATCATGCTCACCGGTAGCTTCGCCGTCGGGACGCTCATCATCAGCTACGGCCGGGGCATGACCGGGATCAACGTCGAGGACTACCTCTTCGGGAGCATCTCCGTCGTCACGCCCGGCGGCGCGCGGCTGGTCGCGGTGCTCGCCGTCCTCGTCGTCGCCGTCGTCGTCGCGACCTACAAGCAGCTCCTGTTCATCACGTTCGACGAGCAGGCCGCCCGCGTCGCGCGGCTCAACGTCACCTGGTACAACACCCTGCTGATCGTCATGACGGCCGTCGTCGTCGTCGGCGCGATGCAGATCCTCGGCGTCATCCTCGTCGCCGCGATGCTCGTCATCCCGGTCGCGGCCGCGACGCAGATCGCCCACAGCTTCCGCGAGACGCTGTTCTGCTCGATCCTGTTCGGCCAGGTGGCGATCCTCGGCGGCTTCGCGGTCGCGATCGCCGGCAGCCTCCCCACCGGCGGCTCGATCGTCGTCGTCGCCATCGCCTGTTACCTGCTCGCGATCCTCGTCTCGAGTCGGTCGACGGCCGCTATCTCGACGCACTGACGGCCGTCACGCGCGGCGTTCGGGACGGAACTCGTCGACGAGCTGAATCGCGACGCCGAGTCCGGAACACAGGACGCCGATCGGGACGAACAGGAGCCCGATACCGGCGACGGACCCGACGGGAAGGAGCGCGTCGAACGCCAGCGAGCCCAGCATGGGAACGACCAGCAGGACGATCGAGAGGCTCCCGGCGACGGCACCCAGCGTCAGTAACCGTCGCGGCAGTTCCGCGGGGTCTCGGAGACGAGTGACGAGGAACAGGAGCCCCGCCTCCGCGAGCGTCAGGGCGCCTACGGCCACGCACAGCATCACTAAGAGACCGGTGAGACCGGCCGCGAACCCGTCACCGGGCGGGTTTTCGGGAATCGTTCGGAAGTACAGCGCCGCGGTCAGGAGGCTGATCGCGCCGAGCACCGCGGTGCCGGCAGCGATCGCACGGGGACGGTAGACGGCCATCGGTTGGACGTGTTCTATCTCCTATAGGTGGATGGTAAGCGTTCGGATCGTCGCGTCCGGCAGCATCGAACCCGGCCGTATCGACGTCACGATCGAATACGGGCGTCGGCGATCGAATTGCGAGTGTTCCCTCTCCGTCGAAACAGGCCCCACCCTTAACACGACGGTCGGCGAAGGCTCGAGCGATGGGACGGTTAGCCGAACTTTTCGACCCCGAGACCGTCGCCGTAGTCGGCGCGACCGACCGCGAGGGCGCCGTCGGCCGCGCGATACTGGAGAACCTCCAGGACCGATTCGACGGCGAAGTCGTGCCGATCAACCCCGGCCGCGACGAGGTGCTCGGGCTCGAGTGCTATTCGGACGTGTCGAGTGCGCCGCCGATCGATCTGGCGGTCGTCGTCGTACCGCCCGATATCGCGATCGACGCGCTGCGCGAGCTCGGCGAGGCCGGGACGCGAAACGTCGTCGTCATCACCGCCGGCTTCTCGGAGACCGGCGGCGAGGGGGCCGAGCGCGAGCGGCAGTTACGCGAGGTCGCCGACGAGTACGACCTCAACGTCGTCGGCCCCAACAGCCTCGGGGTCATGGCCACGCACAGCGGCATGAACGCCACGTTCGGCCCCGAACACGCCCTCGAGGGATCGATCTCCTTTATGAGCCAGTCGGGCGCGTTCATCACGGCCGTCTTGGACTGGGCCAACGAGCAGGGGATCGGCTTTCAGGACGTCGTCTCGCTGGGGAACAAGGCCGTCCTCGACGAGACGGACTTCGTCCGCGAGTGGGGCGACGACCCCGACACCGACGTCATCATCGGCTACCTCGAGGACGTCGACGACGGTCAGGGGTTCATCGAGGCCGCCCGCGAGGTGACCGACGACACCCCGATCGTCCTCGTCAAGTCCGGTCGAACCGACGCAGGTGCGCAGGCCGCCTCCTCGCACACGGGCGCGATCGCCGGCAGCGAGCGGGCCTACGAGGCGGGCTTAGAGCAGGCCGGCGTTCTCCGAGCGCGATCCGTCCAGGAGCTGTTCGACTCCGCGCGGGCCCTCGCGGGACTGCCCGAACCCGAATCGGACGGCGTCGCCGTCGTCACCAACGCGGGCGGCCCGGGCGTGCTGACGACCGACGCCGTCGGCGACTCGACGCTCGGAATGGCCGACTTCACGAACGAGACGATCGACGAACTCGCCGAGGCGATGCCCGACGAGGCCAACGTCTACAACCCGATCGACGCGATCGGCGACGCCGACGTCGACCGGTTCGGCGAGGCCTTAGAGATCGCTCTCGAGGATCCCAACGTCGGCAGCGCGGTCGTCGTCGCCGCGCCGACGGCCGTCCTCTCCTACGACGAGTTGGCGGAGACGGTCATCGACAAACTCGAGGCCCACGACACGCCCGTCGTCACCTGCCTGATGGGCGGCCAACGGGCCCGCGACGCCGAGGAGACGCTGCGCGAGTCCGGGATCCCGAACTACTTCGATCCCTCGCGGGCCGTTTCGGGACTGGACGCGCTGGCCCGGTTTCGTGACGTCCGCGAGCGGACCGTCGACGAGCCCGAGCGGTTCGACGTCGACCGCGAGCGCGCCCGCGAGATCCTCGCCCGCGCCGAGCGGAGCGACGACAACCGGCTCGGCGTCGAGTCGATGGACCTGCTCGAGGCCTACGGCATCCCGACCCCCGACGGCGAGATCGTCGACGACCCCGACCGGGCCCGAGCGGTCGCCGAATCGATCGCGGGCGACGTCGTGATGAAGATCGTCAGCCCCGACATCTCCCACAAGTCCGACATCGGCGGCGTCAAGGTCGGCGTTCCCGACGCGGAGGTCTACGACGCCTACGAGGACCTCGTCGCCCGCGCGCGCAACTACCAGCCCGACGCGACGATCCTCGGCGTGCAGGTTCAAGAGCAACTGGACCTCGAGGCCGGCACCGAGACCATCGTCGGGATGAACCGCGATCCGCAGTTCGGTCCGCTGCTCCTGTTCGGTCTCGGCGGCATCTTCGTCGAGATCTTGGAGGACACGTCGGTCCGCGTCGCCCCGATCGGCGAGGGCGAGGCTCGCGACATGATCGACGAGATACAGGCCGCGCCGCTGTTGCGCGGCGCCCGCGGGCGCGAGCCGGCGGACGTCGACGGCGTCGTCGAGACGATCCAGCGGCTCTCGCAGCTGGTGACGGACTTCCCGGCGATCCTCGAACTCGACGTCAACCCGCTCGTGGCGGGCCCGGAGGGCGTACAGGCGATCGACCTCAGACTCACCGTCGATCCGGACGAACTCGAGACGGACACCACGGAGGAAGCATGAGCGACACCAATTCCACGGACACCGACACCACCCCAGACGACACCGAGACGACCGACGGTCAGCAGACTGACGGCCGTCGCGGCGACCGACAGTCGACCGACGCCACCGCGACCGCGAGCGACGCCGACACGATCCTCGTCTGTTCGCTCGCGGAGAGCACCGGCAAGACGGCGATCACGCTGGCGCTCGCTCGGCTCGCGGCCGAGGAAGGCGACAGCGTCGGCTACATGAAACCGAAGGGCACCCGACTCGAGAGCAACGTCGGGAAGACCTTGGACGAGGACCCGCTGCTCGCCCGCGAACTGCTCGACCTCGAGGCCGAAATGCACGACCTGGAACCCGTCGTCTACTCGCCGACGTTCGTCGAGCAGGCGATCCGCGGCCGGGAGGACCCCAACGAGGTGCGCGAGCGCGTGGTCGAGGCCTTCGAGACGCTCGCCGAGGGCCGGGACCGCATGTTCGTCGAGGGCGGCGGCGAGTACGACGTCGGCGGCAGCATCGACCTCACCGACGCCGACGTGGCGGAGCTGCTGGACGCCCGCGTCGTCCTCGTCGCCTCCCACGAGGTTCCCGGCGACGTCGACGACGTGCTCGCTGCCGCCGACGCCTTCGGTGATCGGCTCGCCGGCGTCGTCTTCAACGACGTCGCGGACGCCGTCTACGACGCGCTCGAGAACGACGTCGTCCCCTTCCTCGAGGAACGAGAGATTCCGGTCTTCGGCGTGCTCCCCAGCGAGCGGACGCTCTCAGGCGTGACCGTCCGGGAGCTGGCCGACGAACTGGGCGCGTCCGTACTCGCCGAGGACGGACAGGACGCCTACGTCGAGCGGTTCAGCGTCGGCGCGATGGGCGCCGACAGCGCCCTGCGACACTTCCGCCGGACGAAAGACGCCGCCGTGATCACCGGCGGCGACCGCGCCGAGATCCACACGGCCGCGCTCGAGGCCCCCGGCGTCCGCTGTCTCATTCTGACCGGCGGCCATCGTCCCGCCGGCGCGATCGTCGGCCAGGCCGCCGAGAAGGGGATGCCGATTCTCTCGGTGCAGACGGACACGCTGACGACCGTCGAACGCGCCGAAGACGTCGTCCGGAGCGGTCGGACGCGCGACGTCGAGACCGTCGATCGGATGGCGGAACTGCTGACCGACCACGCGGCGGTCGACTCGATTCTGGACGGTCCTCGCTAGCGTCCTCGAGTCGCGGTTCGATCGTCGCTCGGTACCGATTCGACTCCGTCTCGGTACTCCGTTCTCCGCCGCGAACTGACGAGCGAGCGAGAAACTCGTCCGACCCAAATCGTGTAGGGGAACCGTTTATCCACCCATAGCGACATTCGCTATGTACGGAACGAGAACGGAACCGACGAAGCGACCGTTCGCCGCCCGTGGCCGTTGAACTGTCAGAATCATTCAGTTCTCCGGAAGTATTCTCACAGCTTACTCATTCTTATTAGTTTCATCTAGAGTAATATTTTGAACTGAGTCTCTAAACAGAAGGTTTACGTAGTAATGGTTTTCTCTTGCAAGTGTACGATATGATGCCCAAAACAGATTGCCGCTCCTCAACGGGCACGTCCTCCAGCGACTCCCCGTCCGACGACACCTCGTCCGACGAACCAGAAGCGCTCTCGCCGGACGATATCTTCCATATCCTCCAGACGAACCGCAGGCGAGACGCGATTTCCTACCTCCTGGACCGGGAGGGTCCAGTCAAGATGAGTGACATCGCCGAACACGTCTCGGCGAAGGAACACGAGACGACCGTCGCGGAGTTGACGTCGACCCAGCGCCAGCGCGTGTACATCCCGCTCTATCAGTCCCACCTCCCGAAACTCGATGAGAAGGGAGTCATCGACTACAACAAGCCCCGCGGGATCGTCCGGCCGACCGAACGCATCGAGGAGTTCCGACCGTATCTCGAGGCCGCAGAGTCGAACAGTAGTCCAGATCAGGAGGATTCCGACGCCGACGATGGACGCCTCGGTCGTGCGTTCGGCGGCTCTCAGTCGATGCTCACCGGCGCGAGCGTCGGCTTGCTCGCGGCCTCCGTGAGCGGTCTCTTCGTGATTCCGAATCTAGCGCTCGCGGCGATCATCATGCTTCTGTTCGTCTTCGCGACGATCACGACGAACGCGGCCGCTTCGACGACCAGCTCCGGCAACACGCGACTCTCGCAATGACGGGCGCTCGCGTCGGTGCGCAGCCGGATCCATTTCGTCCAGCGGATGTCGACGGCGGAACGTCTGACCAAGAATTAAGAGTCCGCCCTGCATGAGGCCAGACATGGACGACACTCCCCAGGAAATCACCTCACTCGTCGGACGCGAGGTCTACTCGAACAACGGCGTCTTCGTCGGCGAAGTCGAAGATCTGCGACTGAACGTCGACGGCCAGGCCATCACCGGACTCGCACTCGGTAATCTCAACTCCGAACTATTCACGGACGCCACCCGCAGCGGACAGGGCGTCATCGTCCCCTACCGCTGGGTCCGTGCCGTCGGCGACGTCATCCTGATCAACGACGTCGTCGAACGCGTCCGCCAACCCGACGAGGAAGAGGAAGAGTTGATCGCGTAACGGCTCACGTCGTCGTCTCGCGGCCCGGTGCGATCTCTCGACCGCTGAGCGGTTCGTCTCTCGTTTCAGTTCGGTCCCTCGGAGTCTCCGCTTTGCTCGTCGGATCGACGGCAGTCCGCGTGCGTTCGGGTCGAGGTATCGAGACGATTACGGCAGAATCAGTTTCCGTTCGAGCCTTCGCTACTTCCCTCGACGCCCATCGCGTCGAACAGCGTCCGTTTGACGGCCTCCTCCGTGAGTTCGAGCAGCGTGTCACGGGTGTCGTCGGAGATCTCGATGCCGGTGAAGATGCCGAGCGGGATCTCCGCGCTGGCCTGCGTCGAGTGGCCCGCGGTCTCGCCCATCTCGCCGTAGGCGTCCTCGAGCACCTTGCCGATGTTGATGCGGATGTCCTTCGAGCGGCCGGCGAGGAAGATGGTCTCGTCGGCGATGCCGAAGACGGCGGTGGTGGTGACGCCCTCGAGGTTCAGGAGGTGGCTGGCGGCCTGCGTGAGCGCCTCGCGGTCGCGGACGAAGCCCGCGTTGGAGACGAGGTGGCTCCCCTGGACGTCGCGGTTGGTGATCGCCTCCGCGAGCACGTCGAGCGTCTCGGGGGACATCGACGGCGACTCCACCTGCTCTAAGGTGTCGTGGTTCGCGAACGGGTAGAGGTAGGCGGCCGCGGTGAGGTCGGCGGGGGTCGTGTCGCGTTTGAAATCCAGGGTCTCCGCGCGGATGCCGTAGAGGAGCGCCGTGGCGACCTCCTCGGAGACGTTCATATCGAACTCCTGGATGTACTTCGTCATGATCGTCGACGTCGAGGACATGTTCGGCCGGACGTCGACGAACTCGGGTTCGAGCTCCGCTTCCGGTTCGTGGTGGTCGATGACGACGTCGACGGGCAGATCCATCTCGCCGGCGGTCCCGTGGTCGACCAGTGCAACGGTGTCGTAGACCGCGTGGTCCTCGATCTCGTCCCACTGGACCAGATCGATCCCCAGCAGGTTGACGAACGCCCGGTTCTCCTGGTGGCCGACGTCGCCCAGGTAGATGATGTCCGACTCGATGCCGAGGTGGGTCGCGATCGCCTGCAGGGCCGCCGCCGACGCGATCGAGTCCGGGTCGGGGCTGTCCTGGGTGACGATCGCCAGCCGCGTCGAGGTCTCCTCTAGCAGCTGGGCGAGTTTCCCCGCGTTGTACTCGAGTTCGCCCGACTCGAGCGCCCGGAGGGCGGACTCGGCGATCACCGAGGAGGGGTTGATGACGATGTCGGCGCCGAGTTCCTCGAGTTCGTCCCCGGAAACGGGGTCGCTCGCGCGGGCGACGACGAACTGGGTGTCGTCGATCTCGCGGATGTGCTCGACGGCCTGTTTGTTCGATTCGACGTCCGAGGCGAGGATGAGGACGACGTCCCGGTCGGCGACGAGGTCGGCGGCTTCGGGTTCGCGAATGTCGGCGGTGCGGGCGTCTAAGTCCTGATCGCGCAGCGATTCGACGCGGCTCTCGTCGCGGTCGACGATGAGGACGTCCTTGCCCTGCTCGACGAGTTCTTCCGCGACCGCGTAGCCGACGCTCCCACAGCCGAGGATCGCGTAGTCAGAGATCGACGAGATCGTAACCCCCGTACTCATTACATCTGTGGTCGGAGCGACCACACTTAACGCTCCCGAAGATCCTTATTCCGCGCAGTCGGCGGGGGAGAGCGGCCTCGAGACCGGTGTCGATCTCGATGTGTGTCCGTCCGTACCACAACGGAACCCAAAGGAAACGTATTTTAACGGCCGACGAAAAGTCGTAGGTACAGGGCCGGTAGCTCAGTCCGGCAGAGCGTCTGACTCTTAATCAGACGGTCGCGTGTTCAAATCGCGCCCGGCCCGCTTCTCGCCGCGAACAAATCCGTGAGCGGCGAGCATCGGATCCGAAGCGATTTGAACGAGAGCAGAAAGGCGCAGCGTAGCGAGCATTTCTGGGCGTAGTTCATAATCGCGCCCGGCCCGCTTTCTGACGACCGATCGAACGAGTCAATCCGACCGTGTGTCGCGTACCGAGTAGGTCAGAGTACGTCCCGCGTTTCCGTATCGGACACCGCACGGCCCGGACGAACTGACTCGCCATCTCGAGGCTCGTCTCGAGCCGATCATCGGCTCCCGGACACTGAGACTAGCTGGCCGACCACGCGGCGACCGACGAGAGCCGAAACGACCGAACCGGAACGGCTTAGTTCGGTTCGTCAAACGACCCTGACATGAACGCGGACAGGATCGATCCGCAGGCGAAAGCGGCACTCGAGCGCCAGGGACGGCTGCCGATGCCGCACAACCGCTACGGGCTGAAACTCCTCCGACTCCTCAGCGGTCCGCTGATGCGGCTCCGGAACCGCGACGGACCGAGCGTCGGGCGGACGATCGATCGAACGATCCCCGGTCCCGGGGGCGATCTCGATACCCGTCTCTACCTCCCGGACGCGAGCGGCCCGTTCCCCACGGTCGTCTTCTTCCACGGGGGCGGCTTCGTTCTGGGGAGTATCGAGACCCACGACTGGCTCTGCAGGCACCTCACTCGAGAGAGCGGCTGCGCCGTCCTGTCCGTCGAGTACCGACTCGCACCCGAGCACCCGTTTCCCGCGGCGGTCGAGGACGCCGCTGCCGCCGTCGAATGGGCGGCCGCACACCCCGAAGCGGTCGCGGGGGACGGACAGGTCGCAGTCGCCGGCGATTCCGCCGGCGGGACGCTCGCCGCCGTCGCCGCGCTCATGGCGGCCGAGCGCGACGGCCCCGAGATCGGCTATCAGGCGCTCCTCTACCCGGCCGTCGGTATCGACGCGGACCAGCCGTCCGTCCGGGAGCACGCCGGCATCGTCCTCGACGAGGACGATCTGGAGTGGTTCAACGAGTGCTACTACGCGAGCGAGATCCACCGGCGCAACCCCTACGCCGATCCGACGAACGCCTGCGACGTCTCCGGCGTCGCGCCGGCGACGGTCGTCACCGCCGGCTTCGACCCGCTCCGCGACGGCGGCAAGGCCTACGCCGAAAAACTGGTCCGCGACGGCGTTCCCACGCGTTACGAGAACTACGCGGACATGCCCCACGGCTTCGCGACGATGCGCGACGTCGACCGCGCCCGCGACGCGATCGCGGCCGTCGCCGACGATCTCGTCGACGCGCTCGAGGGCGACTGACCGCGCGATTGCACGGTCGAATCGCGTTCGACCTACGCCGGCGAGGACCCGCGCGCGACGAGCGAACCGACCGGCGCGTTACCGGTCGTCGCGAACGCCGTTCGGGAAGTCGTTGTTCGCGAGCGACACGGACCCGGAGTCGCTCGTGATGCGAAGGGAGTTGCGGTCCTCGAGCGAGCGCGCGTAACAGTTCTCGATCTGCACCCCGCTCCCACCGTTGACGACGATCGGCGTGTGGGTCGTCTCGAACTCGCTGTCGGTGACGAGGTAGTCCTCGCCGCGGAGTTCGAGTCCGCGCCGCTTGTCGTCTCCCGGTTGCTCGACCGAGAGACCGACGAACCGGCAGTCGTCGCGCTCGCAGTAGATCGCGTGGCGGTTCCGGGTCCCCTTCGCGTCGCCGGTGATGCGAACGTCCTCGAGGTCGGCACCGCCGCCGTCTCCGCCGAGCAGGCGGACCGCGTTGGCGCTGCCGTGAATATCGATATCGGTATTCTCGACCGTCACCGGTCCGGCGGCGGGATCGACCCGAATTCCGGCGCTCGGGTGGTATCCGACCTTGATCTCCGAGTCGGTGATCACGGTATTCTCGACGTCGTTCATGATTCGTATCGCGTCGCCGTTCGGCTGCGGCGTGTCGACGGTGACGCCCTCGAGCTCGAACTGCTCGCCGCCGTCGAGTCGGATCGCGTGCTGGCCGTTGGAGTCGTGGGGGTTCTCGGTGACGACGGCGACCGCGTCCCTGATCACGCCGGTCGTTCCGGCGAGGCGGATCGACGCGGTGCCGCTGTTCTCGAACCAGCCCCGCTCGATGCCGATCCGTCCGGTTTCGTTGGACGCGTAGAGTCCGTTGTCCGGGAAGCCGCCGAGACTGCAGCTCTCGAAGACGAGCGTGCCGCGGTGGTGTTGGTTGACGACGATGCCGGTCGGGCCGCGCCACATGCTCCCCTCGTTGGGGGTCTCGTCGGCGTGGAGGCCGCCGTCCGACGCGCGGAAGGAATAGACGTGTCCCTCGCCGTCGGGGTCGAGAACGTTGAACAGTCCCGGCCCCCACGTCCCGCTGTCGTGGACGCCGTGAATCGTGACTCGCCGCACGGAGAGGCCGTCCTCGACCTCGGCGCTGATGACTCGAATCCCCGTCTCGTCGGCGGTCTGGTCGACGTCGAAGCCCTCGAACCGGAGGTCCCGGCCGGGTCTGTCGCTAGTTCCCAGCCGGAACAGGCGATACTGCGGCCCGTCGAACTCGTGGTAGTCGGCCGGGACCAGCGTCGCGTCGTAGCCGACGAAACCGACGTTCTCGAAGTCGGTGAGCCGCAGCTGTTCGTCCATGTAGTACCGTCCCGAAGGGAACTTCAGGAGCGTGTCGTCGTCGACGAGCTCCCGCAGAACGGGCGTGATGGATTCGTTCCCCTCCGTGTCCGCCCCCGCTTCGGCCACGTCGACGACGGTCCCGTAGTGCTCCTCGAGCGGATGTGCGGACGCCACGCCTGCGACCGAAAGGGCCCCGAGCCCGGCGAGACCTCTCAAATACGATCTGCGACCGATTCCCCGTCCGTGTGAATCGTCTCCCGTCACGTGTTCGCGTCGGCGATGAAGGGTCTTACGTATAGACAGCGTAACTCGTCCGCAACTGTCGCCGTATCCGAGCGGCTCGCGCACCGAGTTCGATAGTGAAACAGCCGCTCAGCGGACGGTGTTCACACCGGTCGATCGGAACTTAGCAGCGAACTAAGCGAGCACCGCGGCGTCGGCGACGCGTGAAACAGTTGCACTGCCCTGAAGGATACGAGCTCGAGGCGACTCACGTCCGCTACCCGTCGCGAATCTCCGGCGGGGTGC
Organism: Haloterrigena sp. KLK7; assembly: GCF_037914945.1. Lineage (NCBI taxonomy): Archaea > Methanobacteriati > Methanobacteriota > Halobacteria > Halobacteriales > Natrialbaceae > Haloterrigena > Haloterrigena salinisoli. Next base: position 3,678,151 of record NZ_CP149787.1, on the reverse strand, counting down.
GCTCGCAGCCGTCGGAGCGGACGGGCACACACTGTCGTCGCGATTGGAGCGACGACGCCGAGCTATAAGAGCGAACTTCACGTAGGATTCCAGACGACGATGTCCAGCACCTACGAGGGGATCACGTTCGAGCGACTGGGTCACGCCAGCAAGCGTATCGAAACCCCCGACGGAACGATCGTCTACGTCGATCCGTGGGGCGAGCAACTCGAGGGCGAACCCGGTGACGGCGATATCGTCTTCGTCACGCACGACGACTTCGACCACTACGATCCCGCGGCGATCGAGGCCGTGGCCGACGACGACGCCACCGTCGCGGTCTTCGAGGCCGTCGATACGAGCGATCTCGACCGCGACGTCGTGGACCTCCCGTACTCGGGCGAGACGACGGTCGACGGGATCGACGTCCGGACGGTGCCCGCCTACAACGACCCCGCGGGCGAGCACGTCGACGAGGACGGCGAGCCGTTCCACGCCGAGGGCGAGGTGATCGGCCTCCTGCTGGACCTCGAGGGGACGACCGTCTACGTCACGTCGGACACGGACTTCCTCGAGCGCCACGAGTCGATCACCGCGGACGTGTTCGTCCCGCCGATCGGCGGCCACTTCACGATGGATCGCCGCGAGGCCGCCGACTTCGCCCGGAGCGTCGAGGCCGACCTCGTGCTGCCCGAACACTACGACACCTTCGACCCGATCGAGACCGACGCCGACGCCTTCGCCGCGGACCTCGAGGCCGACGGGATCCGCGTCGACCTGTTCTGATCGTCCGGAACCGGCCGAGGCCGCTCCCGGACGTCACTCGAGTAGGGCCCGCGTTTTCCGATGGCGGTGCCACAGCATTCCCGCGAGCAGCGGCGTCGCCAGCGGCAGGTCACTGGCGCCCGGCACGCGGTAGTCGATCCGGTCATGGACCGCCGTTCCGTCGTCGACATCGGCGAACCGGTGGGTATGGCGCCACTGCTCGTAGGGCCCGCGGTCACCGACCTGTTCGTCGACGAACGACGCCCGGTCGTCGCTCACCTCGCGATCAACGACCGCGACGACCCACTCCGTCGCCGGGAAGAGCCCAAACGGTCGCATCTCGAGGTGGATCTCCGTTCCGACGCGGTAGCCGTCGGGACGCCGCCCGCCGTCGGGGCCGATCGCGCGGGCGACCTCCAGCCCCGTCCAGTCGGGCGTCAGTATCTCGAGTTCGGCGACGCTGTCGTAGAACTCCCAGACGGTCTCGAAATCGGCGTCGATCACTGCTGTCCGCTGGTACGTCGGCATACCGACGGATCACGGGCGTGAGAGAAAAGCGAAGCCTCGATTCCAGACGCGTAGGAATAGTGTCATCGTGGCAACCGTATCGGGTAGTGGATCAGGGGACACCTCGTTTCGTTTCGAGTCGACGGAAGACGAGCGTCACCGCGGCGCGGCCGGTCTCTTCCCACCCCGTGGGAACTCCCGACGGGTGAAATACCGGACCCGACCGTACGACCGACTATGACCGACGAGACATCGCGGACGGACGAGGAGATCAGGCGCGCCGTCGTCGATCGGGTCCGGGAGGTCGAGATCATGGGCAGCGATCCGATCGGGGAGCAGTTGATCGAGGACGTCGACGTCGCGGACGGGATCGTCACCTTCACCGTCGACTTCGAACCGGTCGGTCGCGTGCTGGCCGACCGACTGACCGACCAGCTACGGGGCGCCGGGCTGGCGACCGACGGCGTCGTCCACGTCCGGGTCGAGGCGGCCGGCTCCGACGCGCCCGAGACCGGGCTTCCGGTCTCCGGCGTCGACTCGATCATCGCCGTCGGCAGCGCGAAGGGCGGCGTCGGCAAGACGACGGTCACCGCATCGCTGGCGCGAGCGCTCGCCGAGGACGGCCTCGACGTCGGCGTCTTCGACGCCAACGTCTACGCGCCCGACGCGCCCGACCTGCTCGAGGCCGACGGACCGGTCGCGACGTCGCCGACGGGGAAGCCGATGCCCGTCGAGACCGACGACGGGATCCAGGTCGTCAGCATCGAACTGATCGCCGAGGACGGGCCGGTCGCCTGGCGCGGCGCGATGGTCCACGACGTCGTCAAGGACCTGCTGGGCAACGCCGCCTGGGACGACCGAGACGTGCTGCTCGTCGACCTGCCGCCGGGGATCGGCGACGCCGTCTACACGATCGTCCAGCAGGCGCCGTTAGACGGCGGCCTGCTGGTCTCCACGCCGACCGACGAGTGCGTGCGGGCGACCCGGCGGACCGCGGCGCTGTACTCGGCCAACGACGTGCCGTCGATCGGCGTCGTTCCCAACATGGTCGGCGCGGCCGAGGGCGAGACGACGCCGTTCGACGGTGACACGCTCGCCGAGGACGTCGCCGAGGCGGCCTACGCGGAGATCGAGCCGGTGCCGTTCGATCCGGCCCTGCGGGAACCGACCGCGCGCTCGTTTGCTGACCCCGCGAGCGCCGGCGAACGCGCGATCGACGCGCTCCGCGAGACCGTCCTCGAGTTCATCGAGACGGAGGGCGGGCCGGCGGTCCCCGAGGACGCAGTCGACCTGCGCGGGCTCCCGCCCGAGAGCTGCCAGCGACAGGTGGTCACCGAATTCGGCGTGGCCGACGAGGAGCCGGTGTCCGTAGTGTTGAGAGGCGATCCCGACGACCTCGTCGACGTCGTCGACGAGAGCCTCGCCCGGGACGGGCGCTCGCTCGAGCGGACCGACGTCGACGATCTGGGCTACGACGGCTGGCTGGTCGAACTCGAGGCGGCGGGTCGGTCGGCGGTCGAACCGGCGACCTGAGGGCGGCCGTCGACTGCCTCTCGAGGCGCGAGCGAACGGGACCGACGCGGGATCGCCTCACGGCCACGGGAGCATCCAGAGGAGATCGACGAGGCGATCGAGCCACGATCGGTCGTCGTCCGAGCCGTCGTCTCCGCCGGCGGTTGTGGAGGACATAGTTGTTCATTTGACATAACGGGTGATAGGTTTTTCCTCCGTCCGAACGCGCTCGGCGACCGAGCGGGGCCCGGCGAGACGCTGTCGGCGACCGCTCGCGTCCGAACCGCGTTCCGTCGAAACGGCCGTTGGGACGAGGACCCCGCGATACGTTCGGGACGAGGACGTCGCGGTCGTTTTTCCGTCGGTTTTCCCGTCGACTCGAGCGGTATTTCGGCCTCTGTCGACCCCGTTTTAAAGACCCACTATTCGGAGGATTTCGGCCGCAGCGTCCCCAACGCGTGGGAACGGGCGGGTCTGGTTAATGAGTGGGTGCACGAGTATCGACCGTGATGGCATACGGACGACCCACGGACGAACCGCGTTATCCGAACCGCTCGGAGAGGGGTTCAGCTGCCGACGATCCGCGCACCCACGCGTGCGGGGTGGTACGATGAGTGACGAGGCGGCCGACGGGCTCGAGATGACCCGTCGGGAGCTCGGCGCCGCGGCGGCGGGTATCGCCGGCGCGTCCGGTCTCGGGTTCCTCGGCTACCGGCGGTTGACCGGCGAGGAAACCGCCGACGAGGACGGCGAGGGACCGATGAACCCCCTCGAGGAGTACCCCAACGAGGGGTGGGACCAGAAGTACCGCGACATCTGGGAGCCCGACGACTCCTACATGCTCACGTGTACGCCCAACGACACCCACAACTGCTACCTCGAGGCGAGCGTCAAGAACGGGCAGATCACGCGTCTCGGCCCCTCGATGAACTACGGCGAGGCGACCGATCTCGACGGGAACCAGGCCTCCCAGCGGTGGGACCCCCGCGTCTGTAACAAGGGGCTGGCGATGGTCGAGCGCTTCTACAACGAGCGCCGCGTCAAGGCTCCGATGGTCCGTCAGGGCTTCAAGCAGTGGGTCGACGACGGCTTCCCGCGCGATTCCGACGGCTCGATGCCCGAGGAATATGCCCGGCGCGGGGAGGACGACTTCGTCGAGGTCTCCCACGAAGAGGCCCACGAGTACGCCGCCCGAACGTTCCTCGAGCTCGCCCAGCAGTACAGCGGCGAGAGCGGGACCCAGTCGCTGCTCGACCAGGGCTACGACGAGCGCGTCGTCGAGGAGACCCAGGGCGCCGGCGTCCGGACGATGAAGTTCCGCGGCGGGATGCCGCTGCTGGGCGTCATCAAGCTGTTCGGCCAGTACCGCAACGCCAACTCGATGGCGCTGCTGGACAACCACGTCCGGGACGTCTCAGAGGACGAGGCGCTGGGCGCGATGGGGCTGGACAACTACTCGTTCCACACGGACCTGCCGCCGGGCCACACGATGGTCACCGGCCAGCAGACGGTCGACTTCGACCTCGCGAGTATCGAGTACGCGGACCACATCGTGCTCGACGGGATCAACTACCTGACCTCGAAGATGGCCGACTGCCACTGGCTGACCGAGGCCAAACTGAAGGGGTCGAAGGTCACCGGGATCTTCACCGACTACAACGCGACGGCCTCGAAGTGCGACGAGCTCATCACGGTCCGTCCGGCGTCGGACACGGCGCTGTTCCTCGGTGCGGCCCGCGTCCTCATCGAGGAGGAGCTGTACGACGAGGAGTACGTCCGGCAGTTCACGGACCTCCCGCTGCTGGTCCGGATGGACGACAACGAGTTGCTCCGCGCCAGCGATATCTCCGCGGACTACGAGCCGGCGGACTTAGAGAAGACCGACGCCGTCGCCGACGACGCGGACCGGCCCGGCGTCGACGTGACGAACATCGACGACCAGGTCATCACGGAGGAGCTCCGCCGCGAGTGGGGCGACTTCGTCGTCCACAACGCCGAGAGCGGCGAGTTCGAGCCCGTCACGCGCGACGACATCGGCGACGACTTCGACGTTCCCGCGACGATCGAGGGCGAGTTCGAAGTCGAACTCACCGACGGCGAGACCGTCCAGGTCCGGACGGTGTTCGACCTGATCAAGGAGCACCTCGCCGGCACCTGGGACCTCGAGTCGACCGCCGAGGTCACGGGGACGGACCCGCAGGCGGTTGAGAACTTGGCCCGCGACTTCGCGGACAACCAGCAGAGCACGATGCTGCTGACCGGGATGGGGCCGAACCACTACGCGAACGCCGACCAGCACGGGCGCGCGGCGTTCCTGCTGGCGTCGCTGACGCGCAACGTGGGCTACCAGACCGGCAACGTCGGCTCCTACTCCGGGAACTACCGGATGGCGTACTTCAACGGCGTCGGCCAGTACGCCCACGAGGACCCGTTCGATCCCGAACTCGATCCCGAGAAGCCGGCGCGGACCGACAAGCGCTGGGACGCCCACTCGGCGCACTTCTACACCAACCTCGACAAGCCGCTGAAGGTCGACGGCGAGTACTTCCAAGGCGACTCGCACATGCACACCCCCACGAAGTCGATCTGGGTGTCGGGGTCGAACTCCATTCTCGGCAACGCGAAGGGGACCTACAAGATCATCGAGAAGGCCCTGCGCACCGGGAAGATCGAGGCGTTCTTCACCAACGAGTGGTGGTGGTCGATGACCTGCGAGTACTCCGACATCGTCTTCCCGGCGGACTCGTGGGCCGAACACCACGTCCACGACATCACCGCCTCCGTCACGAACCCCTTCATCACGACGATGCCGGAGACGGAGATCGACCGGATCTACAACACCCTGAACGACACCCAACACTACAAGGGCGTCGCCGAGAAGCTCGCCGAACTCACCGGCGACAGTCGCTTCGAGGACTACTGGGCGTTCATCGACGAGGAGGAGTACCAGGCCAAGCCGTACATCCAGCGCATCTTCGACCACTCCAACGCCGTCAAGGGGTACGACGTCGAGGACCTGCTGGAGGACGCCCGCGAGGGGACGCCGGCGATCATCATGACCCGGACCTACCCCAAACACGTCGGCAACGAGCAGACCCAGGACTCCCAGCCCTGGTACACGAAGACCGGGCGACTCGAGTTCTTCCGCGAGGAGGAGGAGTTCGCCGAGGCCGGCGAACACATCCCGCTCCACCGGGAGCCGATGGACGCGACGCCGTACGAGCCGAACGTCATCGTCGACGGCAGCGACAGTCCCGTGGTCGCGCCCGAGACGCCCGCCGACCGCGACTGGGACAGCGCGGCAAAGGCCCGCGACACCAACGACCGACAGGTCCGCAACGAGATCCGGTCGCCGTCGGAACTGGTCGACACGAGTCATCCGCTGACCGATCTCGACGAGGGCTACGACTACGTCTACATGACGCCGAAGTACCGCCACGGGACCCACACCTTCGGGGCCGACCTCGAGGAGATGGCGGTCTGGTGGAGCAACTACGGCGACCAGGGTCGGAAGACGGAGCGTGACTCCTTCGACACGCGCAAACCGTACATCGGCGAGGGGTACGTCGAGATGAACCCCAAGGACGCCCGCGAGGAGGGACTCCAGGACGGCGACTACGTCTGGGTCGACGCCGACCCCTCGGACCGTCCGTTCCCGGGCTACGACCCCGAGGACGAGGAGACCGAGTACACTCGCGCGCTGATGCGGATCCGCTACCAGCCCAGTATCCCGCAGGGGGTCACCCGGAGCTGGATGAACGTCACGCAGACCTCGCACAAATCCTACGAGGCCCAGCAGGAGCGCGACGACGGGAAGGCCCAGTCCGAGGACACGAACTACGTGTCGATGTACCGCAGCGGCGGCCACCAGTCGATGACCTCGACGTGGCTGCGCCGGACCTGGCTGACCGACTCGATGCCCCGCAAGGACATGCTCGGGCAGAACATGGACATCGGCTTCGAACCCGACGTCCACGCCGCCAACGGCGCGCCCAAGGAGTCGTTCGTCAAGATCGAGAAGGCCGAAGACGGCGGCGTGAACGACGACGGCGAGCCCGAGGGCGACTGGCGACCAGTCGGAGAGGGCGTCCGGCCGACCCAGGAGAACGACCGGATGAAACAGTACCTAGAGGGCGGTTTCACGAGCGAATCAGACTGAGGTGACTCACAATGGCAGAAGTTTACAATTGGCAGATCGGCCGCGAGATGGAGTACCCGTACCCGGAAGCGCGTCCGGAGAAACAGTGGGGCGCAGTGTTCGACCTGAACAAGTGTATCGCGTGCCAGACGTGCTCGCTGTCGTGTAAGACGACCTGGACCAACAACGAGGGCCAGGAGCACATGTTCTGGAACAACGTCGAGACCAAGCCGTACGGCTCCTACCCGCTGCAGTGGGACGTCGATATCTTAGACCGACTCGGCGTCCACGAGTGGGGATCGGACGGCGTCTACGACGGCGACACGATCTTCGAGGTCCGCGACTTCGACTGGGAGTCGATGGCGGCCGACGACGATCCCGAGACCATGCACAGCGAGGGGATCGAGGGCTTCCGCCCCGACGACGAGGACTGGGCGCAGCCGAACCTCGGCGAGGACGAACCGACCGGCCAGGAGTTCGAATCGGACACCCACATCGAGGAGGACCACCACCCGACGTGGTTCTTCTACCTCCCGCGGGTCTGCAACCACTGCACGTTCGCCGCGTGTGCCGGCGGCTGTCCCGTCCAGGCGATCTACAAGCGCCAGGAGGACGGCATCGTCCTGCTCGACGAGGACAGCTGTCAGGCCTTTCAGGAGTGCGTCCGGGCCTGCCCCTACGGGAAGTCGATCTACAACTCGGTCGCGGCCAACTCCCAGAAGTGCGTCGGCTGCTACCCGAAGGTCGAGCAGGGGAAGGTCCCGCAGTGCTTCGAGAACTGTCTCGGCAAGATCCGAATGCACGGCTGGGTCAACCAACCCGAGAACGCGAACACCTCCGCGCCCGTCGACTACATGGTCCACGAGGCGGAGGTCGCGCTCCCGCTGTACCCGCAGCTGGGGCTCGAGCCCAACGTCTACTACATCCCGCCGATCAACGTCCCGACGGACTATCTGGAGCAGATGTTCGGCCCGGGCGTCGAGCAGGCCCAGGAGACCTACCGGAAGGCCCGCCGCGGCGACGAGGAGTACCGCAAGCTGCGAGGCGTCCTGCACCTGATGGGGTCGACCGAGTGGCGCATCGAGGAGTTCGAAGTGACCGACGAGGAAGCGATCGGCTACGACCAGGACGGCCACACCGTCGCCCGCGTCCCGATGGAGGAACCGAGATACGAACGCGACCGCTTCGACGGCCAACACGACGCCTATCGACTCGACATCGCGTAACGACCGCGAACGACCCACACCCACACTCACACCAATGTCACGACCAGACCACCACGTTCACCGCGCGCGACTGTACAAGCTCGCGTCGATGGCGTTCGACCGACCGACCGACGACCTCCGCGAAGCGATCCGCTCCGCCGAGTTCGACGACCAGCTCGTCGAATCCGCCGCGGCGCTCGGCGACGACGAACTGCTCGAGCGCGCGGAGTCGGTCGCCGACCTGAGTCCGGACGACGCCGACGAGATCGAGGACTGCTACTCGACGTACGCCGCCCTGTTCGGCTTCGAACAGGGGGGCGAGATCCAGCAGTACGAGGTCGAGTACGGCTCGGGCACGCTCGTGACGAACACGGACACGCTCGCCGACATCGCCGGCTTCTACGGCGCGTTCGACCTCGATCTGGAGGACGGCAACCGCGAGCGGGTCGACCACCTCTGCATCGAGCTCGAGTTCGTCTCCCACCTGGCCCTGCAGACGGCCTACCTCGAGCGGGCCGACGACGGGAAGGGCGTCGACATCGTCACGAACGCCCAGGCGGACTTCCTCGAGGACCACCTCGGGCGCTGGGTCCCGCGGTTCCGGGAGACGGTCCACGACGACGCCGAGGACCCGTTCTATCGGGCGCTCGCGGATCTCGTGGTGGCGCTGGTCGAGGCCGACGCCGACCGGTTCGGGATCGAACCGGACGTCTTCCCCGAGGTGCCGCCGTCCCCGACCGAGGGGCTCACCGGCGGCGGCGACGGGGACTTCCGGTGTGGGACCTGCGGCTCGAACGGATCGGGGACGCCGTCGGCCTCGCCCGGCAGCGGCGAGATGCCGATGGGCGACCGCGACGGCCCGTACTGATCGGGACTCGCGACTCGCCGCGGTCGAACGAGTCTTCCGTTCGTCCCCCGAAGCGGCCGTACCAGAGATGAGTCAGGAGCCATCGTTTCGCGTCGTCTGTCTCGCCGGCCCGAGCGATTCGGGGAAGACCACGCTCGTCGAACGGCTCGTGCCGCGACTGGCCGATCACGGCCGCGTCGCGACGGTCAAGTCGATCCACCACGACATCGAGATCGACACGCCGGGCGCCGACACCCACCGCCACCGGACCGCGGGCGCCGAGACCGTCGTCGGCGTCACCCCCGAACTCACGTTCGATATCAGCACGCGCGGCAAGCGCGATCCGCCGGACCGACCCGACGGCCTCGGACCGCTCGAGGGCGCGGCCGACGACGATCCGGAACTGCGAGCGCTCGCGAGCACGCTCGAGCGCCTCGAGGACCGGGGCTACGCGTTCGTCGTCGTCGAGGGGTTCGCGGCGGCCCCGCTGCCGACGATCCTCGTCGGCGACCGCGATCCGAGCGCCGTCGGCGGTCCCGTCGTCGGTCGCGGGGCGGACGACCTCGAGGGACTCGTCGAGACCGTCCGCGGACTCGAGCCCCTCGTCGATCGTGAGTGAACGAGTCCCCGCGGCGATCGGCGATGTCCCCGCCGGCCGACGGCGGCGAGCGGACGCGAACCGACGGGCCACCGATACCGCGGATCGCAACGCGATCGGGGTAGGGGCGTCCCGCGGATCGGTGGCACGCTCACCCACTATCGAAACCGATCTCGGTTATATTCCCGCAAAATAGGAACGGAAACCAGTTATATTGAACGGCAGGGACGAGTGAGACGTATGGAGACTCGCGACGACGCTTCCGGAGCGAGACGCGGTACCGGCCGGTCCGTCGGCGGTCGCCGGGCGTTTCTCGCCGCCGCGAGCGCGACGGCGGTCGGCATCGTCGGGACGGCCGGCTGTCTCGGCACGGCCGACCGCGTACGGGTCCTCTCGGCCGGAAGCCTCGCCGTCGCACTCGAGGAGACGATCGGTCCCGCCTTCGAGTCCGAAACGGAGCTCGGCTATCAGGGGGAGTATCACGGCTCGACCGTCGTGATGCGGATGATCGAGGAGGGGACCAAACACCCGGACGTCGTCATCAGCGCCGACGCCGAGCTGTTACGGGACCGGCTCTATCCCGGCCGGACGGACTGGGACGTCGAGTTCGCCGCCAACGAGGTCGGCATCGCCTACGATCCCGACACGGCCCTCGGCGGCCGGCTCGCGGCGGACGAACCGTGGTACGAGGTCGTCGCCGACGCGGACGCGAACGAGCTCGCGATCAGCGATCCCGACCTCGATCCGCTCGGCTATCGGGCCGTCCAGCTGTTCGAACTCGCCGAGCGCCGACACGACCTCGAGGGGTTTCGCGAGACGATGCTCGAGCGCGTCTACCGCGAGCCCGACGAATCGCAGCTGCTGACCGGCGTCGAGGCCGGGAACCGCGCCTGCGCGGTCGTCTACCGGAACATGGCCGCCGATCACGAGCTACCGTTCCGCGAGTTGCCCGACGCGTACAACTTCGGGGATCCGGCCCACGCCGAGACGTACGCGACGGCCACGTACACGACCGACGAGGGGTACACGACCCGGGGTCGGCCGGCGGTCTACAGCGCCACGGTTCGAGCCGACGCCGACAACCCCGACGCCGGCCGAGCGTTCGTCGATTTCCTGCTCGCGGAGTCCGCGCTGCTCGAGGAACGGGGACTGCGCGTCGGTGACGCGCTCCCGCGATCGAACGGAGACGTGCCGGAGGCGATCGAACCGTGACCGATACAGACGCGAGGACGGGTGATGCGAACTCGTCAGATCCGACGGCGGCCGATTCGAACCCGACCGATTCGAACTCGTTCGGGAGCGGCCTCGAGCGCGTGACCGGCGGGATGGCCGTCCCGGCGCTGCTCGGCGTCGTGTTGCTCGCGTACTTCGTCGTCCCGGTCGTCGCGTTCTTCGCGCAGGTGGGCACGGTCGACGTGATCGGCGGCCTCACCGATCCCGCCACGCGGGACGCGATCAGGACGTCGCTGCTGACGGCACCGGTCGCGACGGCCGTCGCGACCGTCTTCGGCGTCCCGCTCGCGTACGTCCTCTCGCGGGCCAGGTTTCGCGGCAAGCGCCTCCTCGAGGCCGCCGTCTTGCTCCCGCTGGTCCTGCCGCCGATCGTCGGCGGCGTGATGCTGTTGACCGTCGTCGGCCGGTACACGCCGATCGGCTCGGCGGCGGCGGCCCTCGGCGTGCCGCTGACCGACAGCTACGCCGGCGTCGTCCTCGCCCAGACGTTCGTCGCCGCGCCGTTTCTCGTCGTCACCGTCCGCGCCGGCTTCGACGACGTCGATCCGCGCGTCGAGGAGGCCGCCCGGACGCTGGGATACGGTCGCCTCGAGACGATCCGGCTGGTCTCGTTGCCGCTGGCGCGAAACGCCATCGCCGCGGGGATCGTCCTGACGTTCGTGCGGGCGCTCGGCGAGTTCGGCGCCACGATGATGGTCGCGTACAACCCGCGGACGATGCCGACCCGCATCGACGTGTTGCGGATCGCCCGCGGTCTCGAGGCGATCGTCCCGATCGCGCTGGCGCTACTGGTTATTACGGTCGTCGTGGTCGCGCTCGTGCAGGCGCTCGTCGGGTCAGCGCGGCGATACTGACGGCGGACCGATACCACCGGATGAACGACTTGCTTGCAAGAAGTGTCACTGGTAATGTAATTCGGTTTCATCGCTGCTAATCTCTTTGGAAACGGGGTTATTGGGATCCCCGTCGTACTCATGGTTGAAATCATGACATCGATCGCAGACATCGAGATTCCGGCCGACGGAACCGGAACCGGCGAGCTGTTCGAGGCGGTCCCCTCACTGACCTGTGAAATGGAGCGCGTGATCGCCTCGAGCGGCCACGGCCTCTGGCTGTCGGGCCCGTCTCAGGAGGAGATCGAGACGGCGCTGGACGACGCCTCGGCGATCGGGTCCTACACGCTGATCAACAGCGAGGACGACCGCTGGCTCTACGACATCGAGTTCGAACCCGACACCATCGATCTCTTCGAGCTGATCCTCGAGGAGAACGGCACGGTGCTGAGCGCGTCGGCCTCGAGCGGCACGTGGCTGCTGAGCATCCGGTTCGCCGACCGCGAGAGCGTGAGTTCGCTCTACGACCGGTTCGACGAGGCCGGCGTCACGCCGACGATCGTCCGCCTGTTCGATCTCGCGGAGGAGACGAAGAGTCAGTGCGGTCTCACCGCCCGGCAGTACGAGACCCTCGTCGCGGCAATCGATCACGGCTACTTCGAGATCCCCCGCGAGGTCTCGATGCAGGAGCTGTCGGAGGAGCTCGGAATCTCCCACCAGGCGCTCTCCGAGCGCCTCCGCCGGGCCTACCGCGCGCTCGTCACCTCGGAGCTGAACGTCTCCGAGGACGAGACCGTCGCCCCGCCGGTGCCCTCGAACTGAGCAGGTCCGATACCGCCCCGGCCGACTCGCGGTTCCGTCGGCCGCTCCCGGTACCACTCGATGTTTTCGCATCGGCAGCACGGTTTTCGCCGTTTACCGCGCAGTTGATCGGTCGCACGCGTAGCTGCACCGATAGGGATCCCATCCGCGTTCATCACTCGAGAGCGCCTTCGAAGCACAGCCGGTACCGACCCGTCTCTCCGAATCGAATCCGTTGTTCGTCAGCCGACCGAAAGATAGACGGGTAATAAGATCAAATAGTATACATTGATGTCACGAGAGACGACCAGCCGCCGGCAATTTCTGAAAATCGGCAGTATTGCCCTTTCAGGTTCCTTTGCGGGCTGTCTCGAACAGTTCTCCCCGGCTGAATCGTCTCCGGATCAGTCCGAGGTATCATCGGAGGACACACAGTCGCGGGCGGATGGAAGCGCGTACTCGCAGGTCTACCGCGACGCGATCTCGTCCGTCGTTTCGGTCCGGACGAGCCACGGGCAGGGGACCGGGTTCCTGTACGATGACGCCCACGTGATCACGAACGCCCACGTCGTCGGGAGCGCACGCACCACCCAACTCCGGTTCGACGACGGAACGTGGGCTACCGGCGAGGTACGCGGACGGGACGTTCACAGCGATCTCGCCGTCATCAGCCCCGACTCGACGCCCGACTCGGCGACGTCGCTTTCGTTCGCTCAGACGCGACCCGTGATCGGCCAGGAGGTCGTCGCTATCGGAAATCCGTACGACCTCGACGGCACCGTCACGACGGGCGTCGTGAGCGGGACCGACCGGTTGATTCCGTCGCCGAGCGGCTACCGGATCCCGGACGCGATTCAGACGGACGCGGCGGTGAATCCGGGCAACAGCGGCGGTCCGCTGATGTCCGTGGACGGAACGGTCGTCGGCGTCGTCAACTCCAAGCGCGGGGACGACATCGCGTTCGGAATCTCGGCGGCGCTCACTCAGCGCGTCGTCCCGCGACTCATCGAAAACGGAAGCTACGAACACGCCTACATGGGCGTCTCGTTCGAGACCGTCACACCGGCAGTCGCCGACGCGAACGGGATGGACGACCCTCGCGGGCTAGTCGCGGTCGAGACCGTCAGTAACGGGCCCGCCGACGGCGTGCTCCGCGGGAGCGAGGTCCGGTTCGTCGACGGAAAACGGATTCCCGTCGGCGGCGACGTGCTTCTCGCGGTCGACGGGACCGAGGTACGATCGCTCGAAGACCTGGCGAGTCACCTGGCGCTCCGGACGCGGCCGGGCGATACGATCCGTCTGACCGTGCTGAGAGACGGAACCGAGCAGTCGCTCGACCTGACGCTCGAGACCCGCTCGGAGCGGTCCCGGTCCCCGCTTCGGTGACGGCCGATCGGTCGGGGTCCGGAGGTACCACCCCTCATTATGAATGCGGGGGAGTAACCCTCGAGTATGCACGTCGACAGCGACGAGGGCGTTCTCCGGATCGCGTTCGACCGACCGGCGGCGCTCAACGCCGTGACGAAAGAGATCGCCGCGGAGCTAGCCGACACCATCGAGGACGCCTCGCCCGAAGAGTACGACGCGATCGTCCTCACCGGCGAGGGCGACGCCTTCAGCGCCGGCGGCGACCTCGAGGGGCTGTCGGAACAGCCGGACTCGGCCGCCGACGCCTACGCGGAGGTCGAGGAGAGCTTCGGCCGCGTCGTCGAGGCGATGCTCGAGTGTCCAGTGCCGATCGTCGCGAAGGTCAACGGCGACGCCATCGGCGCCGGGCTGTCGGTCGTCGCGCTGGCGGACATCGCCTACGCCGCCGCCGACGCGACCTTCTCCTGTGCGTTCGTTCGGATCGGCCTCGTTCCCGATACCGGCGGGACGTTCATGCTCCCCCATATCATCGGCCTCCGGGCCGCGAAGAAGCTCGCGTTCACCGGCGAGTTCTTCGACGCCGAGCGGGCGGCCGATCTGGAGCTGATCAACGAGGCGGTTCCGCCCGAGGAGCTCGACGATCGGGTCGACGAAACTCTCGACCAACTCCGCGGCCGGCCGACGGAGGTCATCGGCCTGATGAAGGGGGCGATGCACGAGAACATGGCTCGCCACTGGTCCGAGGCGCTAGACTACGAGAACCTGCTGCAGGTCCAGGCGCGCACCTCCGAGGCCCACGCGGAGGGCGTCGCCGCGTTCCTCGAGGACCGAGAGCCGGAGTTCGACGCCTGACCGGGCCGACGGCGAGTTCTCGGTCGTCCGTCCGCGAGACACGATCACGACTCGAACCGCAAGCCACCGCAAGCACCACCGTAATCCTTTTCTTTGGTGTCTAGTTTACTGCAATGTCTCCACAGTTTACCGACGACGACATCGGCAAGAGCGTCGTCAACGCCAACGGCGAGGAGGTCGGCCTGATCGCGGACGTCGAACACGGTACCGCGCACGTCGAACCGGACCCGGGAATCACGGACACGATCAAGGCCAAACTCGGCTGGGGCGGGTCCGACGAGGACACCTACCCGCTCCAGGAGGGCTCGGTGGCCCGCGTGACCAACGACGAGGTACGCCTCGAGAGCGACCTCTCCGGGAGCGCCGGCGGCGGTGCGACCAGCGCCGGCGGCACGACGGACATGGACACGGACCGGACCACGACGACCGATACGGCGGCCGGTGCGTCCGAGCGGGAGACCGAGACCGGGGCGACCGACACGAGCATGGGCGCCTCCGAGACGGACGCCGGCGCCGGAACGCCCGGCACCGACCGGGACGACGACTCGCTGATCGGCGATGACAACGACCGCACGTCCGACGATGACGGTCTTATCGGCGATGATAACAACGACGATTCGCTGATCGGTGACGACAACGACCGTCGCTCCGACGACGACGGCCTCATCGGTGACGATAACGACGACGACTCGCTGATCGGCGACGATAACGACCGTCGCTCCGATGACGACGGCCTCATCGGTGACGACAACGACGACGATTCACTGATTGGCGACGACAACGACCGCCGCTCCGACGATGACGGCCTCATCGGTGACGATAACGACGACGATTCCCTGATCGGCGATGACAACGACCGTCACTCCGACGATGACGGTCTCATCGGTGACGACACCGATCGCCGTACTGACGACACCGATCGCCGTACCGATGACGACTCGCTGATCGGCGACGACGACGATAATGACGGTCTCATCGGTGACGACAACGACCGCGACTCCGACGACGACCGCATCGGTAACGACACTCGCTAGTCACGTTCGCCCGACCCATCCTCGCTGAGCCCTCGCGATCGATCCCGAGCCGTTCCGTTTTTCCGGACCGCTTCGCCACTGGAGACCACTACGTAGCGGGCCCGTCGTCCCGATTCGTCACTGCGCCGACGCTCGAGAAAACGGGAACTCGCGAAGCCGCGACCGCCGTCGCTACTCCTCTTCCTCCTCGAGCGATTCGCCGTCAGCGCCCTCGTCGGTCTCGGCGTCGCTTCGCTCGGCCGAGAGCTCCATGTCGTCCCGGGGCGTCTCGTCGGTATCGGAGTCGCGGTCCGCGTCGACGTCGGACGATTCGAGCTCGTCGGAGTCCGACGGTTCGAACTCTCGAGCGGGTGACTCGCCCTGTCGATCCTGTTCCTGAGCGATCGGCTGGCGCTGTCGACCGCGACCGCCCTCGCGTCGCCCGGTGTCGATTCGCTGCGAGTACCGCTCTCGAGACTGTTCCTGCTGACCCTGCTGGCCCTGCTGGGACTGCGCCTGGGCGGATCGACGACGCTGGCTCGACTGTCCGAACTCGCGACCCCGCTGTCGCTGCTCGTGTCGTCCCTGGCCCTGCTGAGACGACTGGAACTGCGAGTCCTGCCGGCCGTGCTGGCCCTGCGTCTCGGAGCGGGTCCGCGTGGGCGTCGCGGATCGCCGACCCTGCTGCGTCTCCGTTTCGACGTGCCCGCCCTGTGGCGGACTGCTGTACCCGGACTGGTCCTGGGGCTCGTAATCGGTCCCCGACTGGCCCGTCTGGGACCGCGTTTCGTACTCGGGAGGCTTCGAATATCGGTCCGACTGACCGGACGCTATCGTCTGCTGGGGCTGGCTCTGGCCCTGATCCATCGTTCCGGAAGACTCACCGCCGTAGGTCCGCTCCGGTGACACCCACTCGCCGGTCTGCGGATACGACTGCTGCGTCGACTGCTGTGTGTCGCCGCCCATCCCCCGGCCGGCTGTCTGCTGGCCGCCCATCTGTTGACCGTCCGTCCCCTGTGAGCGCCCGCCCGTCGGCTGGCTCGAGTGACCGGATTGTCGGCCTCTCATCTGCCGGCCGCCCATCTGCCGGCCGCCGGACTGCTGGCCGCCCATCTGCCCGCCGGTCTCCTGTGCGTTCCACTGACCGCCCGTCCGCCCACCGGACTGCTGGCCGTGCATTTGCTGGCCGCCCGTCTGCATGCCGCCGGTCATCCCCTGCCGGCCCATTCGCTGGCTCGCGTGCTCTATTCCCTGACCCGCCCGTTCCATCTGCTGTCCCATCTCCGTCCCCGGCTGGGCGGCGGCCTGCATCCCTTTCTCCATCGCGCGCTCCATTTCCGGCATGACGGCCTCGAGCCCCTGCAGATAGCTCTGTATAACCGACTGCGTGAACTGCTGGCCCGGGAACCCCTGCAGCATCGACTTCGTCAGCTCGAGACCCTGTTGCTGGGCCGTGTCCTGCCACTGCATCGCGCTCAGGGCCATCCGGGCCATGTTTCGCTGGAGGTCGATCGCCTGCTCGATCGCTTCCTGGCCCTGATTCATCGTCGTCTGCTGGAGCTGTTCCGTCGACTCCCGTTGGGACTGCTGGTGATCTGTCATCGTGTACTCGAGGAGGTCACTCCTCGCCGACACGGGCGACGGAGACCGCAATAAAGGGGGTCGTCGGTTCCGCTCGGAAGGCCGCGACCAACTCCTGAAACAGCGTCGCACCGTCGAACTACTGCGAGAAACGACGCCCAACGGGCGGGACTCACCGGCGAACGCTCCCGACGATAGTGTTGCTGTTCTATCACGAACGGGGACGCGAGTAATCGACTCCAATACCGACGACCGTCGCGGTAATACCGGCTTGGACGACCGGTCGAGCCGCCTGCGAGCGTCCTACGACTCGGAGTTCGGTTCGCCGTGGGTGACCCCCTCGCGCTCGTCGGCCCGCCGCCGCCGCAGCGCCGCTCGCGCGTTGCTCGCTTCGTAACCGAAGAAGACGCCGTTCCCGTACTCCTCGGCGACCTCGAGGGCGTGGATCAGGTTGTCGACGTCGACGTTTACCGCGTACAATTCGATATTGAACGGCGTTTCGAGCGCGCTCTCGAACCCCTTCGCGATGGTCTCGAGCCAGTAGGTCGTTTCGTAGGCGGTATCGTAGAGGGGGACGACGAACTCGTCGACGTGTTCCTCGACGGCCTCGAGGTCGATACCGGCCCGTTCGTAGAGGTGACCCGGATAGGGATCGGGGTAGAGGGTCATGTAGACGTCGCCGGGGATCCGATCGGCGGCGTCGGCGACGAACTCCGTGATGACGCTCGCGCGCCACTCGTACCGATCGTCGTACTCGCTCTCCGCGAAGCGCTGCTCACAGACGCCGCAGCGACAGTACTCGGCCCGCGGGAAGCCGATATCGTCGAGTCGGACGTCCGGGTTCGCCGCCGCGCAGTCGTCGATGATCTCGAACAGCCCCTCGCGGTAATCCTCGCGGGAGGGGCAGATGTACGCCCAGTCGAAGTACTCCCGCTCCCGATCGGCCGGCCGTCCCATGTCGTCGACGGGGACCAGCGACGGATCGGCGTCCGCGGCGGCGTTGTCGCCGAAACAGGAGACCATGTTCACGCCGTCCTCGATCGGGTCGGCGGACCGGCCGGTCACGTCCTTGACCTCGTAGAAGCCGCGGTCGAACTCCGGCCAGCGGACCTCTTCAGCGTTACGCGTGACGACGCCGTACATAACTCAGCGTACGGCGCCGTTCCCGTAAGCCGTTCGGATTCGAGTGGGAGACTATCGTATCCACTGCAAGTCACGGCACGCCTGATCGCAGGACGTCGTTTCGACCAGCGTGTGATTCGTTTCAGTGGCGACTATAGCCGACGATCGGTGGATGCGAGAAAGGGCCGACGGCGGTCACCGGGCGACGACCGCTGACTCGCCTTCGAGCGGCAAACGGGCTGTTATTCGTCCGGTTCGTACTCGATTTCCTCGATATCGACGTCAGAAGAGCCGCTACTGACGACTTTCCAGAGGACAGCGATGACGAACAGGGCAACCAGGAACTTCACTGTACGGGACATGTACAGTCTATCGGTCGCCCGGCTACCACTTAGATATTCTGGATGAGCCGCTAGAAATGAAGAAATGATTGCCGGTTCCAGGGCGCGCCAGCGGACGGCCGGACGTCGTCGGACGGCCGTCAGGTATCGATCAGCCCGGCGATCTCGTCCCGGACGATCGTCCCGCAGTAGTCACACCGCACCCCGTCTTCGAGCACCTCGAACCGGGAGCTGACCGGTTCGCCGCTGGTCGTGATACAACCGGCGTTCGGACAGGACAGCACGCCAGCGACGATCTCCGGCGGCTCGACGCGGTGTTTCTCGATCACCTCGTAGTCGCGGACGATGTTGATCGTCGCGTCCGGCGCGATCAGCGAGAGGACGTCGACCTCGTCCTGACTGAGTTCCCGGCCTTCGACCTTCACGATGTCCTTGCGCGCGAGTCGGTCCGACGGGACGTTCATCCCGACCGAGACCTCCTCGCCCTCGCTGCCGTCGATGCCGAGAATCGCCAGCACGTTCAGCGCCTGTCCACCGCGGACGTGGTCGATGACGGTCCCGCTCCGGATCTTGCTGACCCGCAGTTCGTGATCGTCATCGCCGTCGTGGTGGTCGTGAGTATCACTCATCGGCCGCACCTCCGATTCGATCGGTCGCCCCGTCGTCGCTCAAGAGCAGATCGAGCAGCGCCATCCGAACCGGCACGCCGTTGTGGGCCTGATCGAAGTAGGCCGCGTGGTCGGTCTCGTCGATCGCCGGGTCGATCTCGTCGACCCGGGGGAGCGGATGCATGATCGTCAGGTCGTCGCCCGCCGCCTCGAGCGTCTCGGGACCGATCTGGTACTCGCCGGCGACCTTCTGGTACTCCTGCTCGTCGGGGAACCGCTCGCGCTGGATTCGGGTGACGTAGAGGACGTCCAGCTCGGGCAGGATCTCTTCGAGGGACTCGTGTTCGCGGATACCGGCGCCGTCGTCCGCCTGGTGGAGGTCGTAGACGACCTCGCGGGGCAGGCGCAGGCTCTCCGGACTGACGAAGTGCTGGCGGACGTCGAAGTTCGTCAGCGCGTGGGCCAGCGAGTGGACGGTTCGACCGTACTTCAGGTCGCCCATGATCCCGATCGTGAGGTCGTCCAGCCCGGCGTTCTCTCGGATGGTGTACAGATCGAGCATCGTCTGGGTGGGGTGGTGGCCCGCCCCGTCGCCGGCGTTCAACAGCGGCACGTCGACGTACTCGCTGGCCATCTTCGCCGCGCCCTGCTTGGGGTGGCGCAGGACGAGCGCGTCGGTGTACCCCTCGATGACCCGGACGGTGTCGGCCAGCGTCTCGCCCTTCTTCACGCTCGAGGACTCGACCGACCCCATGTCGACGACGTCGCCGCCGAGCCGTTTCATCGCGGTCTCGAAGCTCATCTTCGTTCGCGTGCTCGGTTCGAAAAAGAGGAGGCCGAGCAGCGTGTTCGTGTGCCGGTCGGCGACGGCCGACGGATCGGCGTCGATCTCGGCCGCGCGGTCGAGGATGGTCTCGATATCCCCCCGCGTGAGTTGTTTGCTCGTGATGAGGTGATCGTGGCGCATTCGTTCGTGTTGGGACCTGCCTCCACCTTGAATCTCTCCCTTCGGCGACGATGACACCGCGAACCGAACCGGTCCCGCGACAGTCTCTCGATCACGAACTAATCGGAAGCCAAAGAGTTATGCGGGCGCTGCGGTAATTGGTCTCAATTGTATGGTCGGTCGGCTGGATACCGGAATCGACGTGCTGGACCGAAAGCTCGACGGCGGGCTCCCACCTGGGTGTATCGTCGCCTACACCGCCGATCCAGCCAGCCAGTCGGAACTGCTCCTCTACGAGCTCACCGCCGCCCGCGGCACGCTCTATCTCACGACCGAGCGCTCCGACGACGCCGTCCGCCACGCGATCGAGTCCTCTCCCTCGGAGGTCGGCAGTCCGACCGTCCGCCGCGTCGCCGGCGACGACCTCCTCGAGGAGGCGACCCGGCTCATCGGCGCGCTCCCCGACGGCGCGAACCTCATCATCGACACGATGGACGTCCTCGAGCGGGCCGACGCCGACGACTACATCGCCTTTCTCAACGACCTCAAGTCACAGATGCTCGAGACCGGCTCGATCGCCGTCCTCCACTGCCTGAAGGGCAACGACGAGCCGTCGAACCGGTCGCGGACGTACCACGCCGCCGACGCCGTCTTCGACCTCCGGACCGAAATCGCCGGGACGGACCTCGAGAACCACCTCACGATTCCCAAGTTCCGCGGCGGCAGCCAGCCGACCGAGGCGATCAAACTCGAGTTGACGGAGGAAGTGGCGATCGACACGAGTCGGGACATCGCCTGATCCGACGGAACCAGCGGCCGACGCCCGCTCCTCACACCTCTTGCTCGGGCGTCGTGAACGGCGTGATCGCCGCCGTCCGCTCGGTGACCGTCGCGGTTCGCAGGATGTACGCGAACAGCAGCGCGAGCGGGAACGCGCCCACCGCGACGGCGATCGGAAAGACGATCCGCTGAAGCGGCCGACCGAAGGGCGGCCCCGACAGTCCCGTCAGCACGAACAGCGAACCGATCGCGACGCCGACGGCGGGGATCCCGGCGTAGAGGAGGTTCCGGGACAGTCGCGAGAGCTCGACCTGCAGGTAGATCGACTTGAAGTACTGTCGGGCGATGTCCATCTCCCGCAACCGATCGAGCAGGTCGTCGATCGCGTCGTCGGTCTCCGGCGGCAGATCGTCGCCGTAGTCGCGGCGAAATTCCTCGAGACGCTGGATCTCGCGGGCGAAGTTCGTCTCGAGGGTCGTCGACAGCGTGTTGAAGATTCCGGCGTCCGACTGATCGACCAGCGTATCGATTCGATCGAACTCGGCGGTGAGGTCCGACACGATCTCGTCGGCCTCGTCGCGGCCCGACTCCGGAAGCGCGCCGACGGTGGTGCCGCCGAGCCGCTGGGCCTCCCGTCGGGCGCTCTCGACGACGAGCCGGAGAAACCCCGAGGGTTCGGCCGGCGCGGTCCGGTCGGCGACCGCTTCGATCTCCTCCCGGTAGTCGACGGTCGCCTCGATCTCGGACTCGAGTTCCCCCGGCGACTTCAGTTCCTGGGAGAGCAACAGCTGGTTGATCGAGACGACGACCGTGATCAGCGTGAAGTTCCCCGAGATCAACCCGCTGAAGACGTAGAACAGCGACTGCACGTCGGCCAGCGGCGCGAGTTCGGAGATCGAGAGCGCGAGAAACGCCAGCGCGAACGCGACCGCGAGCAGTCCGGCGATCACGGACCGGTTTCCCTCGAGCAACACCCACCGTTTGAACCGGCCGAGTCCGTCGCTCGAGACGGGTTTCGACTCCCTCTCGCTCGTCGAATCGTCCATCCGTTCCGGGTGGAGCACGGACTAGCCGAAAAATCCGGCCCGCGCACGTGCGCGGCCGCGATCAGTAACGTAACGGAGATCGCTTCGGCGGTTTCGCTTCCGCCGGTTCGGAGAACGGTCGGTCGGAGAGAGCGGTTACTCTTCGGCGCCTTCGAGCTCTTCGACGATCTCGTCGGCGTCGACGTCGGCGTCCTCGAGGGCCTCCTCGATGTCGCCGCCGCCCATGCCGCCCATACCGCCCATCATGCCGCCCATACCGCCCATACCCATGCCGTCGATGACTTCCTGGACGATGACGCGATCGACGCCGATCTGGTCGATGATCTGCTGGCCGATCTGCTGTTTGCCCATCATCCACTGCTGGTTCATCGTCATCTGGGGCGTGGCCTCGAGGTAGAGCGTCTCCTTCTCGACGGTTTCGGTCTCGAACTCGGGCTCGGCGGGCTCGTCGTCGTCCGCGTCCTCGTCGGGCTCGACGGGGACCTCTTCCTCGACCTCGTCCGTCTCGATCCAGAGCTCGGGCTCCATCCCGAGGAACATCTCGAACAGGCCGGCGGCCTGCTTCTCGCGGTCGTCGACCTCGCCGAGAATCTCGTAGTCGTACTCGACGTCCTCACCGGCGAGCGGGTGGTTGAAGTCGACGCGGGCGCGACCGCCGATGATCGTGCTGATGTAGCCCTGCTGGCCGTCGACCTGCACGTTGGCACCGGGGTAGCGGTCGTCCTCGTCGATCTTTTCGGCGCTGACGGTCTGGACGTCGTCGGGATCGTACTCGCCGAAGGCCTCCTCGGCGGGCACGGTCACGGTCCCCTCGTCACCGGGTTCGGAGCCGATGATGTCGTCTTCGACGGCCTCGAAGATGTGGCCCTCACCGAGGACGATCGTCCGCGGCTTGAACTCCTGGCCCTGGTCGTCGACGCCCTCCTCCTCGGCGACCTCGGGATCGGTCGTGTCGACCAGCTGGTCGCCGTCGGCGGTGTACGCGGTATACTCTAGCTCGACGAAGTCGCCCTCCTGAAGCCCCTCGGCCTCGTCGGCGCCTTCGTCTGCTGCTTCTGCTTCGACGTCATCGGCCTGCTCCTCGAGCTCGGCCTCCTGTTCCTCGGTCATACGTTGTACGTCCCGCCGTCGACATTTAAGTACGACGCTTTGGCTCGAGAGCGACCGATTCTTCAGCGCGGCCCGCGTGCCCTCGGCCATGTACGAAGTCGAAGTGAAGGTCCCCGCGGATCTCGAGGCCGTTCGGGACCGTCTCGGGGATCTCGGTGCGACCCGAAAGCGGGCCGTCGTGCAGGCGGACACGTACTACGACGCGCCCCACCGGTCGTTTCCAGAGACCGACGAGGCGCTGCGTATTCGGCGGGAATCGATCCCCGACGACGAGACCGCCGAGAGCCGAATTACCTACAAGGGGCCGCTGCTGGACGACGAGTCCAAGAGCCGCGAGGAGTTCGAGACCGGCGTCGACGACGGCGAGACGATGGACGCCGTCCTGACGAGCCTCGGCTTCGAGGCGGCCGCGACGGTCCGTAAGGAACGCGAGCGCTACGGGCTCGAGGGCTACACCGTCACCCTCGACGCGGTCGACGACGTCGGCGAGTACGTCGAAGTGGAGACCGAGGTCGCGGCCGAAGCCGACCTCGAGTCGGCCCGCGAGGGCGCCTACGAGGTCATAGAGCGGCTGGATCTCGATCCCGACGACCAGCTTCGGACCTCGTATCTGGGCCTGTTGCTCGAGTCCTGATCGGCCGATCGCCGTCGACTCGAGCGGTATCGAGATGTATTACCAGGGAGCATTTTTCGTGACGGTTCTGTTTCCGCAAGTTATAGAACCACGCTCCGCGAATCACCGGTAATGAGCGAGCGGAACATTCGGGTCGAGTCGATCGACCGTCAGGCAGTGGAAGACCAGGAAGTCGAAGTCGTCGAGCGAAAGGGGATCGGCCATCCCGACTCGATCTGTGACGGGGTCGCCGAGGCCGTCGCCGGCGCCTTGGCCCGCGAGTACATCGACCGCGTGGGCGAAGTGCTGCACTTCAACACCGACGAGACGCAACTCGTCGCCGGCCGGGCCGCGCCCGCCTTCGGCGGCGGCGAAGTCGTCGATCCGATCTATCTCCTGATCGTCGGCCGCGCGACCAAGAGCTACGAGGGCCAGACCATCCCCGCCGAGACCATCGCGCTGCGGGCCGCCCGCGACTATCTCTCGGAGACGATCCCGCAACTCGAGCTCGGCGAGGACATCGTCGTCGACGTCAAGCTCGGCGAGGGCAGCGGCGACTTACAGGAGGTCTTCGGTGAAGACGAGGTGTCCGTCCCGATGGCCAACGACACGAGCTACGGCGTCGGTCACGCGCCGCTGACCGAAACCGAGCGGATCGTCCTCGAGACCGAGCGACGGCTCAACGGCGAATTCGCGGACGAGAACCCGTACCTGGGCCCCGACGTGAAGATCATGGGCAAACGCGAGGGCGACCGGATCGACGTCACCGTCGCGGCGGCGATGGTCGACGAGTACGTCGCGGACATGGACGCGTACAGCGACGCCGTCGACGAGGTCCAGGCCTACGTCGCGGAGATCGCCGGCGAGTACACCGACCGCGAGGTCGCCGTCCACGTCAACAACGCCGACGACTACGACGAGGGGTCGATCTACCTCACCGTGACGGGCACCTCCGCCGAGCAGGGCGACGACGGCTCCGTCGGCCGGGGCAATCGCGCCAACGGGCTCATCACGCCCAACCGCTCGATGTCGATGGAGGCCACCAGCGGCAAGAACCCGGTCAACCACATCGGAAAGATCTACAACCTGCTCTCGACGGAGATCGCCGAGTCGGTCGTCGACGACGTCGACGAGATCCGCGATCTGCGCGTGCGCCTGCTCTCCCAGATCGGCCGCCCGATCGACCGGCCCCACGTCGCCGACGTCGAACTGGTCACCGAGGAGGGCGTCGCCGTCGGCGACGTCGAGGACGAGGTCGAGGCCATCGTCGACGAGGAACTCGCCGACGTCACGGACGTCACCCGCCGCGTGATCGACGGCGAGCTCTCGACGTTCTGACCGCTCGCGTCGCGTTACGGCCAGAGCAAGTTCCAGTACCGGAACACCCACACCAACACCGCGAGCGAACCGACGACGGCGGTGTAGTGGAGGCGGGCGGCGAGGGTCCAGAATTTTTCGCGCCACGCCAGGACCGCGTAACCGGCGGCCGCGAGCGTCGCGACGGTGCCGGCGATCGACAGTCCGAACACCAACCCAAATCCGCGAGGCGGACGGTCGATCAGTGACGGCCCGTCGAGAATCGACGTGAACAGGGCGGCGACGACGAACGCGGCGACGAACCCGAACAGGAGTCCGCCGGCGGCGCCGGCGGCCAACCGCGCCCGTCGCGCCGGCCCGGCCGAGGACCGTGCCACACCGCGGTACCGACGAACGGCCGCGGCGAGAGGCCATCCCAGGACCCCCGAGAGTGCGACGATCGACGCTCCGATCGCGAGCCGGGCCTGGACGGTCACGTCGTCGAGCCGCGAGATCGGAACGTACGCCGACCCCGCTCCGCCGATCGAGAGCGCCGTGATTTCGCCGCCCTCCTCGTGAAAGACGAGCGTCCGCTGGCCGTCGACCCGGCGAAAGACCAGCGGCTCGATCTCGACCCAGCGGCTGACACTGCCGGTATCCATGACCAGCGTTCCGTCGTCTTCGATCCATACCTCCCTGTCGGAACTGTACGTCGAGAGCAAGAGCTTCTCGTACGTCGTGCTCTCGTAGATCTGGAGCGCTCGGTACGTCCCCTCGAGCTCGTCGGCCCGCTCCGGACGGCCGTCCGGCGTCAACGCTTCGTCGCCGGTCGGCACGTAGCGCTCGAGGAACGCGTCCCGGAACGATCCGACCGCGTTCCCGGTCTGTCGCCCCTGAAACGAGACGAACAGGCCGAGGTCGAGCTCCGGAACGAGAACGAGTTGGCTCCCGTATGCGGGCCCTTCACCGCTGTGGGTGAGGAGCCGAACGTCGTCTCTGGTCCGCTCGAAGAATCCGAACGCCATCCCGCCCAGTTTCTCGTGTGGGGTAAACCACTGGCGGTGCATCTCCTCGGTGGCCGCTTCGGAGAGCATTCGTCCCGAATCGGTCCGGCCGCCCTCGAGATGTGCCAGCATGAACCGGGCCATGTCCGCACCCGTCGACCAGAATCCCGACGCCGGCGGGACGTTGGAGTGCCACGGGAGCTCGGTCGCGAGTGCGTCGCGCGTGTCCGGGTCGAGGTGGTCGGGCGTCGGTGCGAACGTGCTCCGATCCATTCCGAGCGGGTCGAAGATCTCTCGGCGGGCGTACGCTTCGAACGAGGATCCGGAGACGTCGGCGACGAGCTGTCCGGTCAGCGCGGCCGCGTAGTTCGTGTACCCCTTGAGCTCGCCGGGCGGGTGAATCCGCGCCGGCTGATAGGAACCGACCGCCTCCTCGAGAGGCTGGCGGTGGTTGCGGTCGCTGACCGTATCGTTTCGCGCGCGGATTTCGAACCCGGGCGTGTGCGTCGCCAGGTGAGCGAGCGTGATCGGCTCGTCGTACGCGTCCGGAATCGATACCGACTCGAGATACTCGGTCACGTCGACGTCGGGATCGATCTCGTCCCGGTCGACGAGTCCCATCGCCGCGGTGAAGGTGATAAGTTTCGAGACAGACCCTGTCTGGACCGGCGTCTCCGTCGCGGTCACCGCCGCGCCGTCGAACGACGTCTCGCCGTACCCCTTCGAGAGCGCGACCGTGCCGTCGTGGACGACCGACACGACCGCACCCGATGCGTCGGTGTCCGCGAGTTCCGACTCGATCGCGTCGTCTACGAACGCCTCGAGGGCCTCGCGATCGGCCGGATCGGGGTCTCTCTCTCTCCCGACTGTGCTCGAGCGGGCAGGCTGCCGGCACTCAGGGTGGCGCCTGCGGTGGCGGTGCCCGCGAGAAAGCGCCGACGGCCGAGGGAGGATGTCATTATCTGATAGAAAACAGATGAACCATTAATATTTTGTGAAATACATGAAATTAATGGTATTAATGGGTCCGATGATCGTCTTCCGATTCGTCCAGCGATGAAAACGGTACCAGCCGACGCAGCGTGACGACTGTCGAAACCGGCACCATCGGAGTTCATCGCAACATCCAAACCGTGCCGTAGTCTGCGTACGCGTGTCGAAAACGGAGCTCGAGTGCCAGTGTCACCGCCATCGTCCGGTTCGAACCGCGTCGTCCTCGCCGTCGTCGCCAGTACCTTCTTCGTCGGCTTCGGCGGCGGCGTGGTCTTTCCGATCCTGCCGAACCTCGGCGAAGTGCTGGGGATCTCGGCGTTCATGGTCGGCCTGATCCTGAGCGCCAACCGGATCACGCGGCTCGTGGCCAACGCGCCGGCGGGCGTCCTCATCGACCGCATCGGCACCCGGACGCCGTTCGTCGCGGGGCTGGCGATCGAGGGGCTGGCGACGTTCGGCTACGTCGTCGCCATCGTCTCGTCGTTCCCGGAGGCCTGGTTCATGCTTGCCCGCGTCTGCTGGGGGATCGGCAGTGCCCTCGTCTTCGCAACCGCCTACACGATCACGGCAGACGTCAGCGAGGCCGACTCGAGGGGGACCAGCATGGGAATCGTCCGCGCGGGCATCACCTTCGGCTTCCCCGCGGGGCTGGTGATGGGCGGCGTCGTCAGCGACCTCTGGGGGAACGTCGAGGCGTTCGTCCTCGCGGCGTCGTTCGCCGGCCTCGCGAGCGTCATCGCCTACTTCATCGTTCCCGAGACGCACGTCGAAGGGGAACAGGAGTCGGTCAAGCCGTGGGACATCGAACGGAGCCTCCCGGCGCTGACGATCGGCCTCGTCAACTTCGGGCTCTACTTCGCGTACATCGGCGTCCTCTTCTCGACGCTGGTCCTCCTGCTCGACGCCCGCGCGATCTCCATCCTCGGATTCGACGCGCAGGGGTCCTCGGGGCTGCTGATGGCCGTCACGGTGCTGTCGGGATCGGTGTTCACGCTCGGCGGCGGCGCGCTCTCCGACTCGGTCGGGGCTCGCGTTCCCGTCATGCTCGGCTTCCTCGTCACCTCTTGTGTCGGCTTCGGCGTCCTCGCGTTCGGCTCCCGGTTCGAGGTGCTGGTGCTCTCCTGTCTCCTGATCGGCGCCGGACAGGGCGGCGTCGGCGGTCCGCTGACGGCGCTGCTGGCGGACCTCACGCCCGAGGAGCGGGTCGGTCGCGCCATGGGAACGAACAACGTCTTCGGGGACGTCGGCGGCGCGCTCGGGCCGCTCGTCTCGCTGCCGCTGGTCGACCGCCTCGGCTTCGAATTCATCTACGCCGCCAGCGCGGTCGTCCCGATGCTCGCGGGGGTCGTCCTGATCGCCGGCATCTACGTCCACACCGGTCGCGTGAGTCCGTCGGTCGGCGAATCGGTCAGTTGAATCGCGGCGCCGATCCCCCCGTCGCGGACCGAAATCACCCACGCTGCGTCCTCCCGCGTCGCCGCCTCGTAATCCCCTTATAGCTACGACCTGCTATCCTCGAGCATGTCCCCCCCGGGAGCCGATACTGTCCTCGTTCGTCACGGGGATCTCAACACCAAGAGTAACACCGTCAAGCGGTACATGGTGGACGTCCTCTGCGAGAACCTCGAGGCCCTCCTCGCGGACCGCTCGATCCCCGGCGACGTCGAGCGCAAGTGGAACCGACCGCTGATCCACACGACCGAGGACGCCGTCGAGGAAGCCACCGACGCCGCGACCGACGCCTTCGGCGTCGTCTCGGCCAGCCCCGCCCTGACCGTCAGCACCGAGAAGGACCGGATCCTCGAGGCGCTGACCGAGGCCGCCCGCGAGTGTTACGACGGCGGGACGTTCGCGATCGACGCCCGTCGGGCGAACAAGAACGTCCCCTACAGCAGCGAGGACCTGGCCCGCGAGGGCGGCGACACCGTCTGGGCGACCGTCGAGGACGAGTTCGAGCCCGAAGTCGACCTCGACGACCCCGACGTCACCTTCGGCGTCGAAGTCCGCGACGAGTGTACCTACGTCTACCTCGAGAAGATCCCCGGACCGGGCGGGCTGCCGCTCGGCTCCCAGGAGCCCGCCGTCGCGCTGGTCAGCGGCGGGATCGACTCGCCGGTCGCGGCCTACGAGATCATGAAGCGGGGGAGTCCGATCGTGCCGGCCTACGTCGACCTCGGCGACTACGGCGGGATCGACCACGAGGCGCGCGCGATGGAGACCGTTCGGCTCCTCTCGGCGTACGCGCCCAACTTCGATATGGACGTCTACCGGATCCCCGGCGGCGAGACCGTCGATCTGCTGGTGCGGGAGATGGACAAGGGACGGATGCTCTCCCTGCGTCGGTTCTTCTACCGGGCGGCCGAGACGCTGGCCGAGCGCGTCGACGCCCACGGGATCGTCACCGGCGAGGCCGTCGGCCAGAAGTCCAGTCAGACCCTCCAGAACCTCGGCGTCACCAGCCGCGCCGCCGACCTCCCGATCCACCGCCCGCTGCTCACCCGCGACAAGCAGGATATCGTCGCCCAGGCCCGGGAGATCGGCACGTTCACGGACTCGACGATCGACGCCGGCTGCAACCGCGTCACGCCCGACCGCGTCGAGACCAACGCGCGTCTCGAGCCGCTGCTCGAGCACGAACCCGACGACCTCCTCGAGCGGGCCGAGGAGGCGGCGGCGAACGCGACGCTGGTCGAGCCCTGACTCGCCGCGCGTCGGTTCACCGCGGCCGGGCGTCAGTTCACCGCGGCCGGGCGGACCGCGAACAGCAAGGATAACTGCTACGGGTCACGGCTTCGCATCACACCGTATGAGCGTTATTCTGGAGTTCTCCGTCGAGCCCGCGGAGTTCGTCCTCGGACGGGCGCTGTCGGGCACGGAGGACATCGAACTCGAACTCGAGCGGATCGTCCCGACGGAGAACGACGTCATGCCGTTCGTCTGGGCGACGGGAGACGAGTTGCGATCGTTCGAAGAGACGGTCCGGGAGAGCCCCGACGTCGAGGAGCTGATCCCCCTCGACAGGGTCGGGAACAGCGGCCTCTACCGCATCGAGTGGGCCGAATACGACGGGGACCTCATGACCGGCATCGCGGAGGCCGAGGCGACGGTCCTCGAGGGGCGAGCGAACGGTCTCTGGGTGTTTCGGCTGCGCTTTAACAACCACGACAAGCTCACGCAGCTGTACAATTACTTGACGACACGCGACATCACCGTCCACGTCGAACGGACGTACACGCTGACCGAGGAGTCGGACCGGGGCCGTCGGTTCGGACTCTCACGGGAACAGCGCGAGGCGCTCGTACTGGCGCTGCAGCGAGGCTATTTCGCGACGCCGAGCGAGGTCACTCTCGCGGAGCTGGCGAGCGACCTCGATATCTCGGAGCAGGCGCTCTCGGACCGGATTCGCCGCGGGAACGAGAAGATCCTCCGTCGGGTGTTGCTCTCGTCGGTGGCCGATCTCAACTGACGCCGACGCCGCGGTAAAAACGAATTGATGAGTCAACGGATGCATTCTCCGGAGTCGATCACCAACTAGGCGACAGACGATCGATGGACGGAGACGAGTATCAATTTCAGGAGTGGCTTTCGTGTCCGGCGTGTGGCGGCGTGAGTATCCTCGCGTACGAAACGGACATCGTCATCGAGTGTTACGGCTGTGGCACGGCCTCCGAATACGCGATCGGCGAGGACGTACCGGTCGCCGACCTCGACGCGGAGGAGATCGGGCAGACCGCCCGAGACGGCTGACGCCGGTCGTCGAGCGTCGATCGGGGATCGCTTCGGCGGGAGCCGAAACCCACATTACGACCACGTTCCGATCACAACGTAGTGACTCGCGTCTGTCTCATCGGGGATCCCGACTGCAACCTCCAGTACGAACTCCTCTCCCGGGAGACCTCCCGCGAGGCCCTCGCGACGTACGACCTGAGCCGTCCCTTCGAGAACGCGATCGCCCTGCGGACGGTCAGCGTCGGCGCGGCCGTCTCGCTGCTGAACGATCTGAACTGGTATCTCACCCGCTTCGTCGACGAGGCGCTCGTCCAGGAGCCGAGCGTCAGCGACGACGAGTGGCTCTCGCGGGCGCTCGCGACGGAACTCCGCAACGGCGACATCGAGCCCGCTGCGACGGCCGAGTTCTGCAAGATCTACGGCCTCGAGCGAGTCGGGCCGGAGCCGGACGCCGAGACCGAGGCCGACGGCGATGTCGCCGCGTCGACCGCGGCCGGAGACGACGACGAGTCGGACGAATCGGCGGCCGCCGACGAGACGCGCGACGCTGCGGCGAACTGGCGACTCGTCGAACCGCTATACGTCCGTCGGACCGGCGGCGAACTCCCGACGTACGATCTCAGGGACGTCGAGGAGACGCTCGTCGTCCGCCTCACGGAAGCGGAACACTCGCCGTGAGTCAGACATTGGAAGCGGTAGAATCGCTCGAAGACGGACTGAAGGCCGATCTCAGGCGCCGCTAGCGTTCTCGCTATCGGTATCCGATTCGCCGGCGGTGGCCGATTCGTTCTCGCTGTCAGCGGCCGCCGATTCGCTCTCGCTGTCGGCGGCCATACCCCGCTGGTGTTCCTCCCCGTGTCGGTCGACGATGGTCACCGAGACGGTAGGGCCGTCTGCGATCGGCGCTCGAACGAGTTGGCCGACGAGTGTCACGACCTGCGCACAGCCCATCTCTCCCGTGGACTCGTCGCTTACTACGGCCTCGAGGTCGAGGTCGGCGTCCGTCTCCTCGTCCCCGAGGGTCCGCTCCTCGAGTGTCAGTTCGTAACAGGCGTTCGGTGCGTCGGCCGCGAGGGCGACGATTACGGACCGCTCGAAGTCGGTCTCGTCGACGAACGCGGTGAGCCGCTCGTCGTCGAGGCCGCGGTCGTCGAGCCAGTCGGTCGCTCGAGCGGGACTGACGAACAGCGCGGCGTCCGGCTCGGAATCGGGACCGGTGGCGGACGAAAACGAGACGGTGTCGATCGCTTCGGACTCGCCATCACCGTCGCCACTGGCGGTATCGGTGTCGTCTTCGTCGCCGTTGCCACCGGCGCCGCGGTCGTCCGTCCCGTTCTCGCTGTCGGTTCCGTTCGGGTCGTCGGGGCCGTTCCCGTCGTCCGCGACGCCGGCTTCGTCGAGACAGCCGGCTGAGAGGGCGACCAGCCCGGCCGTCCCGCAGAGGATCGTTCGCCGCGATCGGTCAGTCATTACACGAGGAGACACCGGGATACCGCAAAGGAGTTCGCCAAGGTGAAAGAGCGATTTTCGCTTCGCGGCTCCTGAATTCCGGCCGCGCGGTCCCGACTCGAGCGAGCGGGCGGCTGCCCGTCAGTCGAACAGGCCGGTCGAGAGGTACCGCTCGCCGCTGTCCCAGAAGACCGTGACAACGAGCGGACAGTCGTCCGGCTGCCGGCCGCCGTCGGGTTCGGGCGCGGCCGCCGGCTCGTCGAACGCGCCCGACACCTCCGGGCACTCGAGGTCGGGTTCGGCGACCTCGCCGGCGATCCGCTGGGAGACCAGGCTCGTCGCGCCGCTGGACTGGCCGACGAGGACGCCCTCGTCGCGAGCGAGGCGCCGACACTCGTCCTCAGCGTTCTCGAGTTTCACGGTCTCGACGCGGTCGATCAGGTCGAGATCGAGGTTGTCGCTGACGAAGCCCGGGCCCATCCCCTGAAAGTCGTCGCTGCCGGACTCGCCGGTCGAGAGGACGGCGTTGCGCGCCGGCTCGACGGCGATGATGTCCATGTCGGGGAACTCCTCGCGGAGCCGCCGGCCGGTCCCCGAGATGGTGCCGCCGGTGCCGACGCCGGCGACGAAGGCGTCGATCTCTCGGTCGCCGACCTGTTCGAGGATCTCCTCGCCGGTCGTCTTGTAGTGGGCCTCGGGGTTGGCGGGGTTCTCGAACTGGCCGAGCTGGATCGCGCCCTCGGCCTCGAGTTCGTTCGCTCGAGCGCGGGCGTCCTCCATGTCTCCCTCGACCAACTCGAGTTCGGCGCCGTAGGCGGCCATGACCCGCCGCCGTTCTTCGGACTTGTCCGCCGGCATGACGATCGTCAGGTCGTAGTCGCGGGCGGCCGCGACCAGCGCGAGCCCGATACCGGTGTTGCCGCTGGTCGGTTCGACGAGCCAGTCGCCGGGTTCGATTCGCCCCTCGCGTTCGGCGGCCCGGATCATCTCGCGGGCCGGCCGATCCTTCGCCGAGCCGCCGGGATTGAACGATTCGATCTTAGCGGCGACCGTCGCCCCCTCCGGCGAGTCGACCTGGACGAGCGGCGAGCCGATGGTGTCCAGGATGCTGCCTTTCATTGGCAACCCCTAGGAAGTCGAGCCATATACTGTTTATTGTACGTCGGTGAGCGACTGCAGCGACTATCGGTGCTTCGCATCACCCGGTACAAGAAACGGTATAAAGCCGATGCTGGACTCAGGCGGGACGTGCCGGCTATTCGGTTTCGGCTTCGTTCGCGGTCTTCTGGCGCTCTCAACGACCCTGAACGGCCTCGATTCGATCGAATCGGCCCGTTTCGGTCTCAGCCGGTTGCGGTCGGTCGGCTCTCGAGGCGGCGGCTGGTCTGTCGGACGACGACCGTATCGAAAACACCGTCGTTAAGCCCCCGGACGCGCTATCGGTGGGTATGAGTCTCGAGACGATGGAGCCAAACCCCGCGTGGGACGAGGCCTCCTACGAGGACGCGATCGACACGCTCGAAGCGCACAACGACGAACTCGTCTACAAGGTCTGGGGCGGCGACTGGTGTAAGGACTGCCGGAAACTCCTGCCGGATTTCGGCGCCGCGCTCGACGCCGCGGACGTCCCCGACGACCGGATTGACGAGACCGCCGTCGACGAGGACAAGCAGGGACCCGGCGTCGAGGAGTACGACATCGAGTACATCCCGACGGTCGTCGTTCTCGACGACGACGGCGAGGAAGTCACGCGGTTCGTCGAGGAGGAGGACCGGCCGCCGGCGATCTGGCTGGCCGATCAGCTCGAGCGAGAGCTGGCGTAACGCGACGCGCACTCGAGGGCGGCAGTGGTCGACCCGCGGCCTGGGCGGTGGGCACGGGCTATTGGTAGGGCGACCGCCGACGATCACTACCGATCGACCCTTCGCTGGAACATCTCTAGGGATACGTTACGTTCATCCCTCCATTTACATTCTTTCGTAATATATTATCCGTTTAAAAATACCATACGTGTGCAGGCTCGTCTTATTTTGAAATGCCCGTTCGTACTGGAACGTGTTTAGGCCCGACGGGTCTGCATCTGAAACTATGAATGACCAATCTGTGGGAACGGTCGGTGTCGCCGTAGTGCTCGTTGTCGTCGTGATTGCCGGTGTGTTCGGGGCGTTCCAGTTCACCGGGAACGGTGGCGTCGGCGACGACGGCGCTGAAAATAACGAGACGGAGTTCGCCAGCGACGACAGCAACGGCCTCGAGTCGATGGGCGACGGTGACGGTGAGAGCAACGGAAACGAGTCGGCGGGCGACGGGAACGGAACCGACGATGGCAACGCGACGAACGAGTCGGGAACCGATCCGTCGCCGAGTGACGGCGAGGGATCCGACGGCGAAGGCGACGGTCTCGCGGGCGAAGACGACGGCACCGACGAGCGAGGCGGCGATACCGGTGCGACCGAGACCGATTCGAACGAGTCCGTCGATTCCCAAGATACCGGCGGGAACGGCGACGACGGTGACGGATCCGACGGCACCGACCCGTCTGGAGACGACGATCAGGCGTCGGACGACGGGACTGCCGAGGAAGCCAACGGGCAAGAGTCAGATACCGAGACCACCGACGAACTGGAGTCGGACAACGAGACTACCGGTGAACAGGAATCGGACGACGAGACCGCCGACGAACCCGACTATCCGGGCGGGATGCAGGTGGAAGTCGTCGACCTCCCGCCACAGCTCGACACGGCGGGGCAAACGTCGTTCGGAGTCGCCGTCCGGAGCCCGGAGCCCGCATCGGGCGAGGCCGTCCTCCGTCTCGACGGTGAGGTAGTCGATACGGCGGAGTACACGACTGCGGAGAACGACGCCTACGACTACGCCGAAGGCATCGCCCGGCTCTCCGTAGACGACCCCGACGTCGAAGCGGGCGAGACGTATTCGGTGACCATCGAGACCGATCACGGCGACCGGACGTTCGACGTCACGGCTCGAGAACCGATCGCGCAGTCGCAGTAATCGACCGCGAGCGCGAATCGGCTCTCGACCCTCTCAGAACGGACTCTCGGACTCGTCGATAGTCGTCTCGCTCGAGTCGCCGACTGCAGTGTTGTCTCCGAGCCACTCGAGGGCGTCCTCGACGTCGTGAGTCGGCGGCGAACACGTCCGAGCGCGGCAGACGTACAGCGTCGGCTCGCCGTCCCGGGCCTCGCGACCGGCCCAGATCGCCGGCGGTTCCTCGAGCCCTAACTGCTCGAGCCAGGCCTCGAGTCCCGCCTCGGTCGGCGGTCGGAGCGCGAACAGCCGGTCGGGACGGTACTCGTCGGCGAACCGATCGCGCCACTCCGCGGGGAGTTCGTCGGCGGCGACGGTGACCTCGAGCGCGCCGGCCTCGAGACGGTCGGCGGCCAGACAGAGCGAGGCGTGCTCGAGGGAATTGGCCTCGATCTTGTTCGCGTGGGTCTCGAGGACGGTGGCGGCGATTCCCTCGAAGTCGTCGTCGACGGCTTCGCCGTCTGCTCGAGGGATCTCCGATCCCTCGCTGTCGGCAAATTCGTCGAGCGCGAGCAGCGTCTCGACCGCGACGCCGGCCGCCGACGGCGTCGACTGGTCGGTGAGTTCCTGCGGGCGCGTGACCAGCGACTCGCCGCTCTCGGGAGTGAAGTACAGGGTGCCGCGGTCGGCGTCCCAGAACTCGTCCTCGATGGTCCGCGCCAGATCGAGTGCGAACGCGAGGTGGTCGACGTCGCCGGTCGCCTGGTAACAACCGAGGGCCCCGCGGGCGAGGAAGGCGTAGTCCTCGAGGTAGCCGTCGACTTTGACGTCTCCGTCTTTATAGCGCCGGGAGAGCCGTCGCTCGTCGGCGTCCCAGAGTCGATCCCGGACGAACTCGAGGGCGTCGACGGCCTGGTCGGCGTACGCGTCCTCGCCGAGGACGAGCGCGGCCTCCGCGCACGTGTTGATCATGAGACCGTTCCAGCCCGCCAGCACCTTCTCGTCGCGGTTGGGGCGCGGGCGTTCCTCGCGGGCCTCGAACAGCTGCTGCCGGGCGTCCTCGAGTCGCCGTTCGACCTCGTCTTCCTCGAGGTCGTACTCGTCGGCCAGCGACTCGAGTGAGCGCACGCGATTGGGCTGATTCCGGCCCTCGAAGTTCCCGGACTCGGTGATGTCGTAGCGGGCGCAGAAGAGGTCGGCAGTGGTCTCGTCCTCGAGATTTTCGCGAACCTCGTCGGGCGTCCAGACGTAGAACGCGCCCTCCTCGCGCTCGCCGGTCTCGGGGTCCTCGCTCTGGGCGTCGAGGGTGCTGAAGAAACCGCCCTCGTCGTGGGTCAGCTCCCGGGCGACGAACGCGAGGGTCTCGTCGACGACCTCGGCGTAGCGGTCCGCCCCGGTCAGCTGGTAGCCGGCGAGGAACGCCCGCGTGATTTCGGCGTTGTCGTACAGCATCTTCTCGAAGTGGGGGACCGTCCAGTCCTTATCGACGCAGTACCTGTGGAAGCCGCCGCCGACGTGGTCGTAGAGGCCGCCCGCGGCCATCGCGTCGAGGGATTCCTCGACCACCTCGAGGTACTCGTCCCGTCCCGTCCGGTCGTATGCGCGAGCGAGGACGTGGAGCCGCGAGGGCTGGGGGAACTTGGGACCGCCGGAGCCGAAGCCGCCGTACTGCCGGTCGGCGCTCCGGAGGGCCGCGTCCGCGGCGGTCTCCAAGACTTCGCTCGACGGGGGTTCGGCGGCGCCGCCCGCGGCACCCGCGCCGTCGGGGGTCTCCTCGAGGCGGTCCTTCGCGGCCTCGGTCCACTGGTCGGCGCGGTGTTCCATCTCCTCGCGATCCTCGTCGCTCTCCCAAGAGTCGCTGATGCGTTGACAGAGGTCGAGGAAGCCGGGCCGACCCTGCTGGCTCTCCCGCGGGAAGTAGGTCCCGACGAAGAACGGTTTGCCCTCGGGCGTGAGCCACGCGGAGAGGGGCCAGCCGCCCTGTCCGGAGACGAGCTGGCAGACGGTCATGTAGATGCTGTCGATGTCCGGACGCTCCTCCCGGTCGACCTTGATCGGGACGAAGTTCTCGTTGAGCACCTCGGCGACCGCCTCGTCCTCGAAGCTCTCGTCTTCCATGACGTGACACCAGTGACAGGCCGAGTAGCCGATCGAGAGGAAGATCGGTACGTCGCGCTCTTCGGCGGCCTCGAGGGCCCCTTCGTCCCAGGGCTGCCAGTTGACGGGGTTGTCCGCGTGCTGGCGCAGGTAGGGGCTCTCCTCCTCGTCGAGCCGATTGCGCGCGGTGGGATCGCTCATGGGTGTCGCTACGGGCGGACGCTGTAAAAGGCCGACGTACGCCACTCGAGTGTCTCTCCTCGAGTAGAGGCGGTCTGCAGCGGACTCGAGCGTTCGATTCCCTCACTGATCGAGGCGCTGTACCGCAGGAAGCGTGAACGAGAACGTCGTCCCCTCGCCCGGGGAGGACTCCACCCAGATGTCGCCGCCGACGGACTCGCTTCGCTCGTCCGTCGAGCCCGGCCTCTCGTCGTTCGGCCGGACGCCGTGGCGCTCGACGATCCGCTCGCACAGCGCCAGTCCGATGCCCGTCCCGTCGTACTCATCGTGGGTGTGCAGGCGTTGGAACACTTCGAAGATGCGTTCCTGGTCGTCGGAATCGATGCCGATGCCCTCGTCCCGGATCGAGACGATCCACTCGGAGCCGTCGCCCTCCGCGGCGGCATCGTCACGAGAGACCGCGTCGCCGTCTCTCGGGCGACTCCGTTCCGCGCTCCGCCCACCGCGACGTTCGGCCGAGACGTGGATCCGAGGCGGCTCGTCGCCGCTGTAGGTGATCGCGTTCTCGAGCAGGTTCTGGAACACCTGCCGGAGCTGACTGACGTCGCCCTCGACGCGGGGGAGATCGCCGACGATGATCTCGGCGTCGTGCTCCTCGATCTGGAACTGGAGGTCCGATAACACGTCGTCGAAGGCGGTATCGAGGTCGACGGGTTCCAGCGGGTCCCCCCGCGTCTCGACCCGCGAATACGCGAGCAGTCCCTCGATCATCTCGCGCATTCGGTCGGCCCCGTCAACGGCGAACTCGAGGAACGTTTCGCCCTCCTCGTCGAGCGCGTTCTCGTAGCGGCTCTCGAGCAACTGGAGGTAGCTCGAGACCATCCGCAACGGCTCCTGGAGATCGTGGCTAGCGGCGTGGGCGAACTGCTCGAGCCGTTCGTTCGACGCTTCGAGTCTATCGATCACCTCTTCTAGCCGTTGCTCCCGCTGCTTGCGCTCGGTGATGTCCTGGGCCGCCCCGCGAAACGAAACGACTTCGTCGTCGACGGATTCCGGAACGCCCTGGAGTCGTAGCCAGCGCACCTCGCCGCTGGCCGCCGTCCGGAGCCGCACCTCGACGTCGAAGGGGTCGCCGGAGTCGAGGGCGGCCTCGACGGCGTCCTCGACGATCGGCTGGTCCTCCTCGTGGTACATGTCGAGCGCCTCGTCCAGCGGCGGTTCCTCGTCGCCGGGCACCTCCAGGAGTTCGAAGATGTGGCCGGTCCAGAACACGTCCTCCGTCTCCGGGTCGATTTCCCAACCGCCGACGTCCGCGATGCGCTCGGTCTTCTCGAGCAGGTCGAGCGCCCGTTCGAGTTCGCGGTCGCGTTCGACCTGGTCAGTGATGTCGCGTGTCAACGCCAGATGGGAGATCGTCCCGTCGGGGCGACGCAGCGGCGCCGCGTGCGTTTCCATGTGCCGGCGCGTGCCCTCCAGCCCGACGATGTCGAACTCCAGGGTCCCGCGTTCACCCTGACAGATCCGTTCGTTGAACTCGCGGAACCGTTCGCGGTGCTCGGGGGCGATCAGGTCGTAGATGCACTCGTCGATCACGTCCGCCTCCGAGTCGGCTCCGACCATGTATAGTCCGGCGGAATTCATCTGGAGCAGCGTGCCGTCGGCGGCGACGGTCTTGATGCATTCGGGCGCAGTCTCGACGAGTGCACTCAGGTGCTCCGTGCGCTCGCGCAGTTCCTGCTCGCGCTGGCGGCGCTCGAGTTCGTATTTCACCCACTGTCCCATCAGCCGGTGGAACGTGCGTTCAGCCTCAGAGAATCCGTCTTCGCGCGGGGTGTTCGAGACGAACCAGAACGTCCGATCGGGGGCCTCCTCGAATTCGAGATGCGAACCGAGGTACGCTCGCACGCCGAATCGCTCGTAGCACAGGGCGCCTTCGAACCCGTCGCCGATGGGATCGGTGACCGCGACCGGGTCGGTGTCGGCGTCTCCCGAGCGGGAGTCGGTGACGACCCGGCAGTAGGTCTCCGAAAGGTCGGCCCGCGCCCCGGGGACGAGGTTGTCGTGGTCGTCGCTGACCACCTCGACCTCGAACAGGTCGTCGTCCGGGTCGATCTTGGCCAGTCCGCCCAGGTCGAGGTCGAAGTGTTCACAGCCCAGTTCGAAGACTGCGTGAATTTTCTCGTCGAACGTCCATTCGGGAGTGGACGTGATCTCGTACAGTCTCCGTTGGGCCCGTTCCCATTTCCGCCGCTCGCTGACGTCGCGGACCACCGCGAGTACGACCGGACGGCCGTCGTGCTCCATCCGCGATGCGGATATCTCCGCCGGAATCCGACCTCGGTCCTTGGTGTGACAGGCGAGTTCGTCCATCCATCCGGTGCCGTCCTCGAACACCTCCTCGACGAATTCCTGGAACGCGTCGAGTTCGGCGGGATGGATGTCTGAGGGACCGAGGGCCAGCAATTCGTCGTGCGTGTAGCCGAGCATCTCCGTCGCGGCCGAGTTCGCGTCGACGATCTCGTCCGCCTCGGGGTCGACGATGAGAATGGCATCGTGACTGCTCTCGAAAATCCGCTCGAGGTACGCTTTGCGCTCCGTCAACTCCGTCTTCATCTCGGTCCGTTCCCGCAGCGTGTTCATCATGCGATCGACCTTCGCCTCCGTCTCCTCGGAGCCGAAGAACTTCTCGGGCGGCGTGTAGTAGAAGTTCTGCGAGACGGTCCCGTCGGAGACGATGTGCGGGTGGGTCTTGATGACGTCGTGGATGACCGACGACGGGAACCGCTTTCGGTTGTACTGGCACATGACGACGTAGTCGTCGTCCTGGTAGAGCGAATTGAGCGCGGCCTCGTACTCGACCAACTCGTCGGCGCTCGTCTCTCCGTCCAGTGCCCACGTCATCTCGGCGGCGGCTCTGAGTCCCGTGTAGCCGTCCACGTCCGTCGCCTGTTCGAGCGACTCCTCCCAGAACGAGAGCATCGTCGCTCGATCGAACTCGCCGGTCTGGCGGTACGTGTCCGCCGGCGTCGGGACGGAAAGCGCACCCGATTCGAGGGCGGCGTCCACGTCGATGCCGTGGTTTCGCATCGCTCGGAGGACGTCTTCCCTGGAGTTATCGTCGACGACGTACAGACAGCGTTCGCCGCGTTCGAGTCCCCGACGGATGAACGGGATCGCAGACGCGAACTGGTCTCCGCGGTCCTCGTAGATGAGTGCGAAATGGTCGTTCGAGTGGTCGTGCGTATCGCCGGGCTCGGCCCGTCCGGCGAATTCCGAGCGCTGACGTAGTTCGTCGGGGCCGCGTTCACGGCCCAGTACTCGCGGCTGAGTACTGCGCCCGCTATCGTTACTCACTGAACGGGATAGTTTACGCGGGATCATAACTCTGGTTATCGCTGAACTCGGTACTACCATCCGGTTTCCGCCTCGGTCGAAGCGCGAGCGCGGGCACTTCCCGAAGTGATTACGGCGTCTCTGCGTCCCGTGCCGCTCTCGATAGCTCCGCGACGGTTACGCCCACGGCGGGAAGGACGGGACGCCCCATCCGGTCGAATTCGAGTGAAGACGGAGTCGCCGGACGGCGGAACGTGTGAGAGCGGTTTCCAGAAAGGATGATAAACAGGAGAGGTGGACGAGCGCACATGCCCGAACGCCGAACGATCGCCGTCGCCGGAGTGACCAGCACCGGCTGTGAAACCAACGTCGAGAACGCGCTGAAGAACGTGCCCGGCGTGCGCCGCGTCGAGGCCGATCACGGCGACGAATCGGTCGAGGTCGTCGTCGATGGCGACCAGCGGATCGGCGACGCGGTGTACGACGCCGGCTACGAGTTCGTCGGGTGAGACGGCGCGAAGTGAGTTCGATCCGCTGTCGCTTCCGATTCAGTCCCGACGGACGTACTCGACGAACGCGAAGCCGTCGCGCTCGTCTCGAGCGGTCTCCTCGAACGCGTTCCGGTCCCAGTCGGGGAAGTCGGTGTCCCCGTCGGGCTCCTCGTGGACCTCGGTGACGACCAGCCGATCGAGCGCGGGCAGGAACTGCTCGTAGACCGTCGCGCCGCCGGCGACGAAGACCCGATCGGCGTCGTCGTGGCGCTCGCGAGCAGCGGTTTCCGCCTCCTCGAGCGCCGCTTCGAGACTCGCCGCGATAACCGCATTCTCGGGCGTCTCGAGGTCCCGGCTCGTCAACACGACCGTCGTCCGGCCGGGAAGCGGTTCGCCGAGCGCCTCGAGGATCCCCTCGTAGGTGACCCGGCCCATAATCACCGGATGGTCCATCGTGGTTTCCTTGAAGTGCCGCAGGTCTGCCGGGATGTGCCACGGCATGTCGCCGTCCTTCCCGATGACGCCGTTGTCGGCGACGGCGACGATGCCGACGAGTTCGCGGTCGGTCTCCGGCGGTGACGCGTCGTCCGGGGTCGTTCGGCTCATTCGGCCACTGAGAACTCGATGCCCTCGTGGGACTCGTAATCCGTCAACTGGACGTCCTCGTACGCCAGTTCGTCGATCGAGACGTCCGCCACCTCGAGCGTCGGCCGCTCGAGCGGCTCTCGCGACAGTTGCTCGAGCAGGCCCGGCACGTGATCGAGGCGTTCGTCGCCGTCGGCCTCGGCGGGGGCCTCGGACTCGAGCCACTCCTTGACCGCGAGGTAGTCCTCGCGGTCGTCGACGTCGGCCAGCCGCGACTGCAGCGCCTCGAGGTTGTCGGCGTACCACTCGCCGCGGTCGCCGCGGCCGCAGTAGACGTGCGTGTCGACGACGGTGTGAGCGAACGTGCCCGGTTCGAAGCCGGTCTGCTGGGCGATCACTTTCGTCAGGAGCGCGTAGGCCGCGATGTTGAACGGAATTCCCAGCGCGGTGTCGCCCGAACGCTGGGTCAGGTGGCAGTTCAGACGGTCGCCCTGCACGTTGAAGACGAAGGAGTAGTGACAGGGCGGCAGCGTCGAGACGGCCGCGTTGGCGGGATGCCAGGCGTTGACGACGAGTCGGCGCGAGTTGGGCGAATCCGAGAGCGTGTCGATGACGTACTGGAGCTGATCGAACGTCTTCCGACCCTCGTCCTCGACGGTGACCCACTGGTGGGCCTCGTCGGGCCAGGACTCGCCCTCGAGTTGCGCCTCGTCTTCCGGGATCGGAAATCGACGCCAGAACCGGCCGTAGGCGGTGTCGAGCCGACCCTCCTCGTCGGCCCACGCGTCCCAGATCTTGGTCTCCTCGCGGAGGTCGCGAATGTGTTCCTCGCCGGAGAGATACCAGCAGACTTCGTGGAGCATCGAGTTCCAGCGGTAGCCGTCCATCTGCTTCGTGGTCAGCAGGGGATAGCCGTCCTGAAGATCGACCTCGTAGTGCTCGCTGAACGACGAAATCGTGTCGACGCCGGTCCGGTTGGGCTTGTAGGTGCCTTCGGAGAGGACCGTGTCGACTAGCTCGAGGTACTGTCGCATTGGGAGTGACGTTCAGACCGGGCGAAGTTATCGGTATCGGTCCCGCGTATCGCGTCCGTCGCGAGACGGAGAACGGCTCACCGCCGCTCGATTCGGCCAGCCAGGATCACTGCGAGCGTTCACCTCACACCCACTGTGAAGCCGGCTGCGGGTTTTAGTGGATGCACGTCGGGCTAGCCGGTTGTGGCGCTCGATGGTCTCGCTCACGACGAGCGGACGAACGCCGTCGTCGGCTGGCTACTGCTCGGTATCGTGGCCGTCGATGCGATCGAAAATCTCCTTCGGGACGTCCCTCTGTGGGGCGGGTTCGAGCTCTTCGTCGTCGCCGTCGCATCGGTGCCGGCGTTGGTGACCCGCGAGTGGACGGCGATGGTCCCGTGGCCGATCCTCTCGATCACCGCGTTCGCGGTGCTCGCCGGGACGGCCGTCGTTCCGTTCGAAACGACCGTCTATCTCGCCATCGCGTCGCTCGCCTTCGTCGTGGTCGTCGAACTCGAGGCGTTTACGTCGGTGCGACTGAGCTCTCGGTTCGCGGTCGGCTTCGCCGTGCTGACGACGCTCGCACTGCAGGCGCTGTGGACGATCGCGCAGTTCTACTCCGACGCGTGGCTCGGGACCGACTTCCTGCGCACGCAGACGGAGCTCCAGTGGGACTTCGTCGTCGTCACGGCCGTCGGACTCGTGCTGGGGGCGATCTTCCAGTGGTATTTCGTTCGATTCGAATCGGTCGACACCGCCGGCGAGCGAACGAACGGGACGGGATCGCGATGACGCTCAGCGATCGGCTGGGGCTGTCCGATTCTCAGGAGCGACTCGCCGTTCGGCTCCTCCAGTTCGCGTTGGCCGGGCTCGTCGGGTACGGACTGGTGACGATGCGGTTCGCCATCGCCGCGACCGGCGGGTTCGCGCTCGCGATCACGCTCCTGCCGGCGGCGTTGCGCCGGGAGTACGGCTACTCGATGGACGTCGGCCTGGTCCTCTGGATCACCGTCGCCATGATCCTCCACACCGTCGGCTCGCTCTGGCTGTACGAGTGGTTCCAGTGGTACGACGAGATCACGCACACGGTCTCGGCGACGATCATCGCGGGGATCGGCTACGCCTCGTTTCGGGCGTTCGAGTTGCACTCCGACGACATCGATGTCCCGCCGGCGTTCCGAGCGGTGTTCATCGTCGTCTTCGTCCTCGCGGCCGGCGTCGTCTGGGAAGTGCTGGAGTTCGCCCTCGGCGGGGTCGTCACCGTCTACGGCCTCGACGACATCGTCACCGATTTCGTCTTCAATGCGGTCGGGGCGGTGATCATGGCGGTCTGGGGGACCGGTTATGTCGGCGGTCTCGTCGGGTTCTTCCGCCGCCGGCTACGGTCCGATGCCGAGGGCTAGGCGAGCCACCGACGGCGGACCGCTCCACTTTCGCTCCGGTGTCCAAACCCTCTTTGTCGCCGCCCGCCTCCCGACCACCAATGACCGCTCGAGCGGGCGTCCGCCTCCTCGCCCTCCCGCCCTCGGCGCTGGCCGACCGCCCCGTCGCGACCCTCGAGGACATCGATCGAACCCTCGAGCCCGACGCCGTCTGGGTGCTCGGCCCGGCCCGCGAGCCGCAGTCGTTCGCCCGAGCGCGTGGGGCGTTCGACGCGCCGGCGTTCCATCCGCCGCTCGAGACCGGCGAGAACGAGCCGATCCATCGACGT
This sequence comes from Haloterrigena sp. KLK7, assembly GCF_037914945.1. Lineage (NCBI taxonomy): Archaea > Methanobacteriati > Methanobacteriota > Halobacteria > Halobacteriales > Natrialbaceae > Haloterrigena > Haloterrigena salinisoli. Next base: position 3,633,484 of record NZ_CP149787.1, on the reverse strand, counting down.
GTGATCGGTGCGGACGACGGGATCGAACTCGAGATCGCCGTCGCCCAGAGCCTCCGTGCGCTTCGAGCGTCGCCCGAGGCTGCCTCGAGCGCGCTTCGGGACGGCGACGTCACCGCGCTCGTCTGCGACGACGTGACGACGACCGTGCGGCCGACGGCCCTCGAGACGCGCCTCGAGGGCGCAGAAACGCTCGCGGCCGTGCTCCCGACCGACTGCGCGACGACCGTCCTGACGGGCGCCGAACCCGCCGAATACGACGAACTGTGGCACCTCGAGCCCGATACCGGCGCGGTCCGCGGCGTCGACCACGAACTACGCGCCGAGGTCGGACCGCTCGACGAGGACTGCGTCTCCGTCCGCGTCCGGGGCGCCGGTCCCGTCGAGGGGTACGGCCGCTCCCGATCGATCGCCGTGCTCACGCTCACCGCCGACGGCGTCGAGCGCGTCGAGACGCACGACGTGACCGACTTCGGCCTCGAGGCGGTCACCGGAATCGGACCGAAGACCGCGGAGCGACTCGCAGAGCGCGGCGTGACGACGCGCGAAGAGCTGCTCGAGACGCCCGTCGAGACGCTCGCGGGGCTGCCGGGCGTCGGTCGCGACGGCGCTCGGACGATGCACGAGCACGCGACGGTGCTCGAGACCGGCGAGCCCCGTCGGCTCACCGACGAGTCGCTGCCGGGCGTCGACTGGTCGACGCCGCCGCTGTGCGTCGACATCGAGACCGACGGCCTCTCGCCGACGATCATCTGGCAGATCGGCGTCTACGATCCCGTCGCGGACACCTACCGGGCGTTCGTCGAGACGGAGGATCCGAGCGATCCGGCGTCGGTGCTCGAGGCCTTCTGTGACTGGCTGCTGGGGATGCACCCGAACCGCGCCCTGCTCACGTGGAACGGCTGGGGATTCGACTACCGGCATCTGGGCGCATTCGTCGCGAAGCACGTCCCCTACTACGTCGACGAGTGGGAGTCGATCCCCAAGTTCGACCTCTACCTCTGGGCCGTGCGAAACGAGCACGCCCTGCTGCCGGGGCGGACGAACAAGCTCGAGGCCGTCGCCGACGCGCTCGGTTACGACGGCGCGCGGACGGGCCTCGACGGGGCCCAGACCGCGGCGGCCTACCAGCGGTTCATGCGCACGGGCGAGCCGCTCGAGTGGGACCGCCACGAGGCCTACTGCGAGGACGACTGCCGAGCGCTCTGGCACGTCTACGAGCGCCTGCGGGAGACGCCGACGGCGTCGGCCTCGAGTCGGACCGACTCGAGCGGATCGGCCGCGGCGTCTTCACCCGCGAGCGCGAGCGCATCGGACTCCGAGGCGTCTGGAACCGAGACCGAAACGTCTGGAACTGAGACGACGGACAGAACGGCGACGCAACGCGACGCGAGCGCCGGCAGCGATAGCAGCGACGGCGAGCAAACCGGACTGAGCGATTTCTAACCCATGAGCAGCGAACACGACTCCGAGCGGGACGTGCCGGTCACCGGCGACGAACTGGTCGACACCTTTCCCGGCTACCGGGCCGAAGACGACGTCACCGTCCTCGAGCGGCCCGGCCGCGAGGCGTCGACGGTCCCCAACGAGCGCGTTCTCCGGACCGAACTCGCGGGGCCGCTCGAGCACGACCTCTACTCGCATCAGGCCGAGGCCCTCGAGGCGCTGGCCCGCGACGAGAACGTCTGCGTCGCGACGAGCACCTCCTCGGGGAAGACCCGGATCTACGCGCTCCAGATCGCCAGGAACTACCTCGAGGCCCGCGCCCGAAACGAGGACGCCACGGCGTACGTCCTCTATCCGACGAAGGCGCTCTCGCGGGACCAGGAGCGGGAGCTGAACGACCTCTTCGACGATCTGGGGCTCGAGATCACGGTGCGAGTCTACGACGGCGACACCGAGCGCGGACGGAATCGCAAACGGATCCGCGAGGAGGCCGACGTCATCATCTCGAACTTCGCGGGCGTGAACACCTACCTCCACGACCACGACCGCTGGGCGCGGTTCCTCTCGGCCTGCGACCTCGTGGTGATCGACGAGTCCCACACCTACACGGGCGTCCACGGGATGCACGTCGCCTGGATCGTCCGCCGGCTGAAGCGCGTCCTCGGCTACTACGACGCTGACCCGCAGTTCGTCCTCACGAGCGCGACGATCGGCAACCCCGCCGAGCACTCGTCGGCGCTGATCGACGAGTCGGTGACCGTCGTCGACGACGACGGCTCGCCGACCGGGCCGCGGGATCTGGTGTTGTGGAACCCCCCACCGCGAGGACGGGAGAACACGGACGACGAACGCGACGAATGGGGCGAGAGCGGCGAGGCACAAAAAGAGGACGCGCCCGCCATCGTCGAGCGCGTCCCCGCCACCGTCGAGGCCCCGCGAATGCTCTCGCATCTCACCTACCACGACGCCCAGACGCTGCTCTTCACGCCCTCGAGGAAGCTCGCCGAACTCTCGGTCAAGCGGGCGTCGAAACACCGCCACGACAACCGCCGCTACTACACGAATCCGGACCGCGGGAGCGCGATCGAGCCCTACCACGCCGGCCACTCGCGCAAGAAGCGCCACGGGACAGAACACCAGCTCAAGACCGGCGTGTTAGACGGCGTCGCATCGACGAACGCCTTAGAGCTGGGGATCAACATCGGCGAGATGGACGCGACGGTCCAGTTGGGTTATCCCGGCCAGCGCCAGTCGTTCTGGCAGCAGATCGGCCGCGCCGGCCGCGGGACGAAACGGGCCCTGTCGGTGCTCGTCGCCGAACACCGCACGCTCGACCAGTACGTCGTGAACAACCCGGACTACCTGCTCGAGTCCGACGTCGAGGACGCGGTCGTCGACGTGGACAACGACGCGGTCTTCGCCCAGCACCTGCGCTGTGCGGCCGACGAACTCGCCGTCGACGAGTCGGACGTGGGGACGCTCGCCGACCGCGAGCGCCTCGAGCGGGCGATCGAGATGTGGCGACGCGCGGGCCAGTTGCGGGGGCGCCTCGAGACCGGCGTCTCCTACGTGGGACCGCCGCGGCCCCAGCAGACGATTTCGCTGTACGCGACGACGGGCGAGGAGTACGAGGTCGACCTCGCCGACGGCGTCGACGAGCGCCACGACCCGGGAATGGAGCCGCTGGCGAGGGAACGAGTGCTGCGGGACTTCCACGAGGGCGCGGTTCGGCTGCATCAGGGCCAGCAGTACGAGGTGACGGCCGTCGACCACGACGCGCCCCGACCCTCGGTGACCGTCCGACCGACGGACGTCGACTACTACACGCGGACGCGAACCGACGTGACGGTCCTCGACGCGGTCTCCGAGGAGTCCCGCGAGATCGGCGACTTCACGCTGCACTTCGGCCGCGGTCGGGTGCTCGTGTATCACGGCAGCTACGACAAGGTCGCCGTCCACGGCGGGAAACGCAAGGAGCAGGGGATCTCCACGGAAAACCCGCCGCTCGAGATGGAGACCCAACTGTGCTGGCTCGAGGTGCCCCAGCGGATCGAGACCGCGCTGATCGAGAAGTACCGAGACTTCGAGGTGCCCGAACTCGAGGACGGGCTGGCGGGAACGGCGCACCTCGGCTACGCGGGCGGGCTCCACGCCGCCGAGCACGCCACCATCGGCGTCGCTCCGCTCGAGTTGATGGTCGACAAGCGCGATCTGGGCGGGCTGGCGACGCTGACCATCGACTCGCATCTCGATCAGGAGGCAGACGCAGATGCGGACGCGGGCTCGCAGTTCGGAACCGCGGGCAGTCCGGGAGGAGACGGCGCGCCGCGAAACATCGCCGCGGCCGAGGCCACGGTCCGGGAGATCGCGAACGGCCTCGAGCGCACCCCCGCCAGCGGCTGGTTCATCTACGACGGCATCGAGGGCGGCCTGGGCTTCGCGCGGGCGATCTACGAGAACTACGAGGCCGTCGCCGAGCGCGCTCGCGAACTCATCGCGGACTGCGACTGCGGCAACGTCGACGGCTGTCCGGCCTGCGTGATGGACGACCAGTGTGGCAACGACAATCAGCCGCTACACCGCGACGCGGCCGTGGACGTGCTCGATCAATTGCTGGGTAACGAGGGCGAGGCCGCGCTCGAGGCGTACCTTCCCGATGAGGAGCACGGTGGGGATCGACGGCCGCCGCTGTTCTACGCGTGAGATCCGATCAGGTAAATTATGTTACCTCAGTCACAGTATCGGAGTATGTCCGCCCTCCGATCCGCGGTTCTCGACTGGGACGCGGACCGCATCGCTACGTTCCTCGTCTCCATCGGAGCGGGGCAGCTGGCGGTACGTGTCGCTGACGGACTGCTCGCCCAGTTGGGAGCGGTCGTTCTGTTCGCCGTCGTCCTCATGCTTCCGTGGGAGGGCGCGAAACGGCTCGCCGAGCGGTTGCGAGCGGAGTGAACGGCGGCCGGCTCGGGACCGGTCCGCTCGGCCCGGTTCTGCGTCGACACGCACAGCGGCCTCGCTCCCTTCGAGTGCGGATCGAAACCTCGAGGAGCGAGACCACGACTCGACATCGCTCACTCGGGGCTCGGATACGCCAGTCTCCAGAGTCCCCACGGAACCGCCAGCGAAAACGGGAGGAGAAACGCGAGCGGGACCAGCGAGATAACCGACACCCACGGCCTGTACCAGAGGATGAGAGCCCCGGCGAGTCCGACGCCGAGAACGACAGCGGGCCCTGCGAGCCGTCGATCGATCGGCTCCAGGTCCGTCGTCCGCAGCCGTAATTCGAACGCGGAGACGAACACGTCGGGATCCGCCACGGGCCCGAGGTCCCGCTGGAACTCGTCGTCGCCCCATCCCAGCGTGACGTCGAAGGTCCGCGTCCCGAGGAGGTGATCCGGGAGGTTATCGCGGACGACCGCGACGTCCCGGATCTCGTGGAGCGGGACGGACCACTGCGGCTCGTCGACCCACGTATCGTACGCGACGAGTCGGTCCTCGTACCGTCGGTACTCGAGCGGGCCGTATCTGAGAACCGTCTCCAGAAACTCCGTCGCGGGCAGCATCAGGAGCAGGAACCGTACGCGACGCCGGTGCCGATCACGATCGACAGGGGAGCGTCGTCACCGGCGAACACCGCGAGCACGACGACCCACGAGATCACGATCCACGGGGCGAAGAAGACGGCTCCGAACAGCGTCTTCTGTGCGGCGGTGTACAGAACGGAGGTGTCGTCGGTCGATATGCGAGCGTCGGGATCGCCGTCGGGTACCGCCGGCGGCTCACCCGGCTCCGTCGGATCGTCGGGACCGGCGAGCCAACCGGTGAGTCGTCCCGGTTCGCCGTGGTCGGCGCGAAAGGACGCCCAGTCGACGAGCACCTTACCGAGGACGAATCCGCCGAGGAGAGCCGTCCCGCCGGCGTTCTCGGGACTCGGGACCACCATGAGGACGAAGACCAGAAAGAGCGTCTGACCGATGTGCGCCTCAACGACCTCGTAGGCGGAGACCGTCTCGTAGCGGCCGCCGCGGAGGTAGTCGCGCCACACGTCGGCCGAGTAGGCGGCCACCAGCGCGACGACGCTGACTACCACCTCCGGTCGCCGGAGTACGTCTGCGACGGGAACGACCTCGCTCAGGACGGTCGCGATGGCGATCGAGACCCACGCGAACCCGAAGAAGACGGTCCTGACGAACGGCACGTTCCGCGGATAGACCGGCGGGAGCCACGACACCGGTTTCGCGCTACCGCGTCGCTGCTTCAGTTCGTCCGAGATAGTGGGTTCCTCGTCCTCGCCGTCGCCGTCGTCCCATTTCGGGGGCTGCTGGGCGAACAACGCCTTCGCCGCCGTGAGCGGAAACGACAGGAACACCTCGAGCGCGTAGACCGTCACCAGCGTCGCCGCGTCCCAGCCGAACGCGAGGACGCCAGCGAGCGGAAGCAGGTTCGCGACGAGGGTGGGAGCGAACCCGATCCAGGAGGAGGAGCGCTCGAGGGTTCGGGGCGTGACCATCGGCTACGGCGTTCGTGTTCCTCGCCACATCTTATAATACTGTTGAACTTTTGGGCGAAACCGGTATCGCTCGGGCGAACGCGACCGCGGTAGCCACGACCGTGCATACTTTCGGCTCGCGGAAAGAGCAACGCTTACAGGTTCGTGCGTCCCGCTATCGACCATGCGAGAGAACGTGCTCCTGATCGGCGGCGGTGGCCGCGAACACGCCATCGCTCGCGCGCTCGAGGACAGCGAGGCCGACCTCTACGCCTGCGCGGGGAACCGCAATCCGGGCATCGCGGAGATCGCGACCGACTTCGAGACGCTCGAGACGACCAATCCGAAGGCCGTCGTCGACTACGCCGAGGACGTCGGCGCGACGATCGCCGTCATCGGGCCCGAATCGCCGCTGGAAGCCGGCGTCGCGGACGAACTCGAGGCCGCGGGCGTCTACGCCTTCGGACCGAAGGAGGAGGACGCCCGGATCGAGACGGACAAGGCGTTCCAGCGGCGGTTCATGGAGGAGAACGACGTCCCGGGCTGTCCGGACTTCGAGACGTTCGACGACATGGACGCGGCCTGCGACTTCATCGACGACTACGACGGCGATCTGGCGATCAAGCCCGCCGGCCTCACCGGCGGGAAGGGCGTGAAGGTCATCGGCGATCAGGTGACCGCCGAGGAGGGCAAGGAGTACATCCGCGAGTCCGACTACGATCGGATTGTCCTCGAGGAACGACTGGTCGGCGAGGAGTTCACGATCCAGGCGTTCGTCGCCAACGGCGCGTTCGAGACCTCCCCCGCCGTGCAAGACCACAAGCGCGCCTACGAGGGCGACGAGGGCCCGAACACGGGCGGAATGGGCAGTTACTCCGACGCGACCGACGAACTGCCGTTCATGACCGAGGAGGACTACGACGAGGCCGTCTCGATCATCGAGGCCACCGTCGACGCCCTCGAGGACTATCGCGGGATCCTCTACGGCCAGTTCATGCTGACCAGCGAGGGGCCGAAGGTCGTCGAGTTCAACGCCCGCTTCGGCGACCCCGAGGCGATGAACACCCTGCCCGTCCTCGAGACGGACTTCCTCGACGTGCTCACCGCAGCTCGCGACGGCGAGGCGCCGCCGGGGCTCGACTTCGCCTCCCAGGCGACGGTCTGTAAGTACGCCGTGCCGGAGGGCTACCCGACGGACCCCGAGGCCGGCGCGAAGGTGCAAGTCGACGAGGACAGCGCCGGCGACGCCCTGCTGTTCTACGCCAGCGTGGACGAGCGCGACGACGGCATCTACACGACCACGTCGCGCGCGTTCGCCCTCGTGGGCGTCGCCGACTCGATCGAAGAGGCCGAGAAAATCGCGGAGGACGCCCTCGAGGTCGCGGGCGACGAGGGACTCCACGTGCGCCACGACATCGGCAAACCCGATCTCGTCCAGCAGCGAATCGATCACGTGAACGAGATCCGCGGGGAGTAACTCGCGGACTGTCGCGCGCGGTCCCTCGATCGGATCGCCTCTCTGAGGGTCGGGAGATCGGAACGCCGACGCACGCGCGATCGGCGAAACGGCGTCGGCTACGGTCCTACGTCTGCTGATCCTGTCCGCCGGTGAATTCCTCGGTCTCGTCCGACACCGACGACTGGACGTCGTCCGTATCGACGGGCGATCCCAGTTCGTCCTGGTTGATCGCGTCGTCGAGCGTCTGCGTGTCGGTTACGGCCTGCAGGCCGTCCTCCTCGACGGCCGATTTGATCGACTCGGCGTCGATGGCCGAATCGAGCGTCGCGTCGTCGGCGTTCGTCTGCGATTTCAGCGCGCGGCGAACGGCGACGTATCCAGCCAGGACGATCCCGCCCGACGCGATTGCGCCCGGAATGCCGTACCGTTTGTACCCGAACTTCACCGCTTTCTTGCCGACCGTGAATGCGCCGATCATCGTAGACCGTGTTCGCACGGACGGCGGAAGTGCAGCGGGCTTTCGTACGACGACGTGTGTCGTACCGCGCTCGCGTCGTCGTCACTCGAGTCGCGACTCGGCGTCCGCCACCGCCTCGAGCAGCAGTTTCGCCCCCAGATCGATCTCCCGTTCGGTGACGGAAAGCGGCGGCAGCAGGCGCAGCGTCTTGTGGCCACAGCCCAGCGTGAGTAGCCCGCGCTCGAAGGCCGCCTCGATGACGGCCTCGCGGCGCTCCTTGGTATCGAACTCGACGGCGAGCATCAGTCCGCGCCCCCGGACCTCGAGGGCGCCGGGTGCGTCGCCGTCCGCGATGGCGTCCTCGAGTCGCTCCCGCAACTGCCGGCCGCGCTCGCGGGCGTTGGCCAGCAGATTCCGCTCGTGGATGGTATCGATCGTCAGCACGCCCTGCAGCGAGGCGATGACGTCGCCGGCGCCCCACGTCGAGGAGAGCCGGCTCTTCTCGGCGGGGAACACGTCCGACCGGGAGATCGTCGCGCCGACGCGCAGCCCCTTCCCGGCGGTGATGACGTCCGGCGTGAGATCGAGGTGGTCGACTGCCCACAGCTCGCCCGTCCGCCCGATTCCGGACTGGATCTCGTCGGCGACAATCTTCAGGTCGTACCGCTCGCGCAGTTCTTCGAGGTCGCGGGCGAACTCGGGGTGGGCGACCCGGTAGCCGCCCTCGCCCTGGATCGGCTCGAGGACGAGGTAGGCGACTTCCTCGGGGTCGATCACGCCGCGCTCGGGGTGGAGTTTGTCCGCGACGACGTTCCCGCCGGGGCCGTCGGTGCGCCAGCGGCGCTCGTACTCCGCGTCGGTCGAGGGATAGGGAACGCTGACGACGCCCGGAATTTCGGGGTAACCCCGGCGGTGGACGGCCTTCGATCGATTCAGGGAGAGCGCGCCCAGCGTGCGGCCGTGGAAGGCGCCGTCGAAGGTGAACGCGCGGTGGCCGCCCGCGGCGTAGCAGATCTTGATGGCGTTCTCGACGGCCTCGGCGCCGGAGTTCGACAGGAAGACCCGATCCATGTCGTAGTGGTCGGTCATCGCGACCAACCGGTCCATCAGCTGCGTCGGGCCCGGAAAGTCGGGATCGTCGGGCGAGCCGCCGCCGCTGACGTAGAAGTCCTGGCCGGCGATCTTCAGCGGATCGACGAGGTCGAACGCCTCGAGTTTCTCGCGGATCGCGGGGTGGTTGTACCCCAGCGGGGCCGCGGCGACGTGACTCGTGAAGTCCAGCAGGACGTTGCCGTCGACGTCGGTACAGAACGGGCCGACGGCTTCGGCGGTCGCGTCCCAGACGAACTCGTAGACGTACGTGCTCGGTGCGGCGAACTCGTGGTGGTAGTCGACCCACTGCCTGGCGCGCTCGTCGGGAATCGTTCCGACCTGCGGTTCGACCGTATCGCGGTCCATACCGTGTGTTATCACCCGCATGTGAAATAATCGCCGACGAGAGGCAGCGATACGAGAACGAATCGCCCACCGCCGACGGGTCGTCTACGAGCAGCGGCTACTCTCCGTTCGCCGATCGACGATCGCCCGTTCCACGGCTCACGACGGCTGAATCCCCAGGGTAGTGTATTATGCTACCACACCGCATAGATACGCGTGGTGTGGGAGACAATGGCAGAAACGACACCGGATCCGAAAGGGCTCGCGGAAGAATACGCGGCGATCTGGAACGAGCAGGAGTTCTCGCGGCTGTCGGACGTCGTCGCCGACTCGTTCACGTTCACGTCGCCGACCAGCGGGACGATCGAGGGACGAGAGAACCTCGAAGCGTACGCGAGAGAGACCCTAGAGGCGTTTCCGGACTTCGAGATCACCGTTCACGAAATGCTCGCCGGAGAGGACCTCGTGATGGCGGAGGGGACGCTCTCGGGCACCCACGAGGGGGAGTTCGACGGGATCCCACCGACCCACGAGACGTTCGAAGTCCGAGACATGGCGCGGTTCGTCGTCGAAGGCGGGAAACTGCAGGAGGAGCGGGCGTTCTTCGACCGACACGAACTCTTCGAACAACTCGGTCTTCTCGAGGAGTGACGCCGCATCCTCTCTCGCTTTTTCCCCTCAGACGACAATCGTGACCGTCGCGACCGCGCCGCCGAGCAGCAACAGGCCGCTGTAGGCCGCGACCTGATTGCGGAAGCCGTCGTTCGAGGACGTCGACGCGAGCAGGGCCTTGACGACGATGCTCGAGACCGTCGCGAGCAGGATGGCGATCGTCGCCTCCGCCGGCCCCAGTTGGCCGCCGCGATAGAGGACGACCGCCGAGGTGGTCGCGCCGGCGCTCGAGACGAACCCGCTGGCGACGGCGGTGGCGTAGAAGCCCAGCGTCCCGAACCAGGTCTCGGCCAGCGACCCGAAGACGAGCACGACGAGGAAGACGGCGCCGAACGCGAGCGCGTTCTTCATGGAGAAGGGGTTCTCGAGGTCGATCGGGCCGGACTCGTCCCAGTCGGCGGTCCAGGCGGCGACGGCGAACGCGACCAGGATGACCGCTCCCAGCGGGACGATCGCCTCGAGGAGGACGGGACTCCCGCTGCCGACGGTGAACCCGACGGCGATGGCGAGGTTGCGCGCGGCCATCGCGGCGTTTGCCAACAGGATCGCCGCGACGGCGTACGAGGCGGCCTCGGGGCGCTGGTTGACGTGGTCGAGCATCGTCCCGACGACGGCCGTCGACGAGGCCAGCCCGCCGAAGAACCCGGTCACGGCGATGCCGCGGCCGCCGTACGTCGAGACGATCGCGTAGTTGGCGATACCGATGCCGGCGACCGCGACGACCATCAGCCAGATCACCTGCGGCTCGAGCGGAATCGCGATGCCGCCGACGTCGACGGTCACCTCGGCGGGCAACACCGGGTAGATGACGAACGCGAGGATGGCGAACTCGATCGACGAGCGCACCTCCTCGTGGGAGAGCCCCCACGCGAACTCGTGGAGTTCGCGCTTTAAGACCAGCAGGAGCGACGAGAGGACGGCGACGGTGACCCCTTCGATGATGAAGCCGGCGGCGACCAGCACGCCGACGCCGTAGGCGACGAGCATCGAGACCGAGGTGGTCAGCGAGAGGCCGGCGTCGTCCTCGCTCAACAGCCCTTGGACCGCCAGCAGAACGCCCTGCACGATCACGAGCAGGCCGCCGAGAACCAGGAGGGTCTCGCCGACCTCGCTCTCGAAGACCAGGATGGTAAAGACCGCCCCGAGGAGGCTGATCAGCGAGAACGTCCGGATCCCGGCCGACTTCTGGGACCACTCGCGCTCGAGGCCGAGGAACATCCCCAGGGCCCCGGCCAGCGCGATCCGAACGACCGTCTCGTCCAGCGGCGCATCGCCGATCTGCAACGCGATCTCGTTCACTGTCGCTCGTTCACGGCGAATTACCATAAACGGCGCGCTAGCGACCGTCGCGAACGCGTCCTCGGGAGACGAACGGCAGAAGCGAACGCGCGGAACCGGCTCGATGGGACTCGGGCGGCGATACCGAGATCGACTCCGAAGCGCGAGCCCGCGAGTGCGGCGATCGGTCGCGCTCTACGCGTTATATGTCGACGTACTGCTCTTCCCAGTCGCGACGGGCCTCGAGCTCGCGGCGGCCGCGCCGAGTCAGCGTGTAGAAGTTCGTTCGACGATCGCGCCGCCCCTTCTCGACGAGCCCCTTGTCGACGAGGGTATCGAGGTTCGGGTAGAGTCGGCCGTGATGAATCTCCTTCTCGTAGTAGTTCTCGAGTTCCTCTTTGATCGCCAGTCCGTGGGGCTCCTCCTCGCCAGCGATGACGTACAGCAGGTCCCGCTGGAATCCTGTCAGGTCGTACATTGGGAAAGTACCAGTTGTACTTACTGTCGAATTTTAATAAGGCTATCGGGTCGTTTCGAACGAAACAGGGATATTACCGACGGACCACGTCGTCTGCGCGCGATTCCCAATAGATAACCGTTATGATGGTTTCTCCAGGAGAGTCACGTAATGTGCGGTTCATGTTTACACTCCATCCAGATTATTTCGGCATTTTTATGTTATTGGGGCGCGAGAAAGTGCGCTCGATCGGCGACGAGTTCGGACGCGAGCGAGAACGCAGTCGCTCTCCGAGAGATGAGTTCGAAACAGGAAAGCAAATCGCGTGACGGGAAAAGTGTCACGCGATCGCTTGCCGCCCTGAATTGGTCCCCGCTGACGCTTCGGCCCTCCAAGCGAAGCGTCATCTGAACGCTTTCGCCGAATATACTTAAAAGTAACGACACTGGATCGGCTCTTGATACGTCCCGCCGCGGGTCAGATGTGTTCCTCCTCGAGCACCCAGCCGATGGCGCGCTTGTAGTGGGTAAACATCTGTCTGACGCCCTCGTGGCGCATGTCTTCGCTCTCGAGGTGTTCGGTGAGGAACTCGTACTGCTCGCGGATTTCTTCTTCGTCGCGCATGCTCCCCACTAGACGCGCAGAAGGGAAAAAACGGTCGCCGAGCGGGGTTCGATCCGTCATCCGAACGGCAATTCACGGGCCGTGACGGGGCGCTACGATCGGTACAGCGCCGACTGTCCGTTCGAGCGCGTCAGTCAGCTCGGTCTCGAGCGATCGACGGTCCGGACGGTAACTGGGGATTGGGACGACGAGTGTCACGCGGGGCCGACGCTTTCGTCGATAAGGCTGCGATTTGCGGGCGACAACGGTTTACGAACCGGTTGCGGCAGGCGATCGGTCGACCGGAGACGGTCGAGACTGGTCGCGGAGCCGTCGCTCCGCGACGAGCGCTTCGAAAAACGATGGGACACGACGGCTGCGATCGATCGGTTCCTGACGGATACCGCTCCGCGCCGCCAGACGACCGAGTCCGTCCGATCAGAGCCCGAGTCCGTCGTCGGACTCGTTGTCGGAGTCGTTGGAGTCGTTGGACTCGTTGTCTTCGGTCTCGTTACCCATGCCGCCGTCTTCGCCGAGCGTCAGCGTCACTTCCTCGTCGCCGCCGTCGATCTCGACGTCGTCCTCGGCTTCCTCTCCCTCGTTCTCGGCCGTGACGGTGTACTCGCCGTCCTCGAGTTCGTCGAACTCGACTTCGCCGTTCTCGTCGGTCTCCTCTTCTCGCGGCCACTCGTCCTCGCTGGTGCCGAGTCCGCCGTCTTCGCTTTCGTTGCCGGATTCGTTACCGGATTCGTTGGACTCGTTCCCCTCGCCGAGCAGGCCGCCGTCGGACTCGTTGGATTCGTTCTCCTCGCCGTTGCCGCCGAGCATGCCGCCGTCGGATTCGTTGGACTCGTTGGATTCGTTCTCCCCGCCGTTGCCGCCGAGCATTCCGCTGCCGGCCTGCTCGAGGGTGACGGTCGCCCCTTCGACGGGTTCTGCCTGGTCGTCCTCGACGGTGACCGTCAGGGCATACGTCTCGTCTTCGGACCCGGTATCTCCTGTCTCGTTCCCGGCTCCGGTGTCGTCCGTCTCCTCTCCGTTTTCGCTCGAGTTGTTGCCGCCACCGGGTCCGCTATCCGCACAGCCGGCGAGTACGAGCGCACCTGCGGTACCTGTCGCGGCGACGAACTTGCGTCGGTTGAGTTCTGAATCGGACATATTCCTGAGAAGGACGTTCCCGGTGGTTGCAGTATGGCCTGCAACTGCCGTCCGTTAATGACCTATTGAACGACGGCTAGCGGCTCGTGATCGTCATCAGTTTCGCACCGTCGACGGGTAATCCGACGGTAGCTGCCGAGACTATCGCGATTTCGCCCGCCCGCGGCTGTGAGAGCGCCGGCTACAGACGCACTCGCTCGAGGCGCTGGGACCGTCCGGATCCGGACGCCGGGAGGTCGCCCCGATCGCCCGAACGGAACGCCGTCTACTGTTTCACCGGTGATCTCTCGTTTCGGCCGTGAAACGGTCGGCCATCGTGGCAGTGTTCGGTCGACTCCGGTGTGATTTTGGGTCGCCCGCGCGTAGGCCCGGCCATGAAGATCAGGGGCGAGCGCGAGTGCAAGGAGTGTGGGACGCGGTGGTCGTACTACGAGACCGGCAGCGTCGGCTGTCCCGCCTGCGGGAGCCTCCACAGCGTCGGCGTCGACGACCGCACCGAACACACCGATCTACGGGTTGGGTTCGACCTCACGGCGGTCCGCAACGCCATCGACGACCAGCCGATCGACGACCTCGCCGATCGGGCCCGCGAGGAGTGTCGCGAGTACGTTCGGCGGCGCGGCTTCGTCAACGCGGGCACGCTCCGAGAGCTCGACGACGACTACCTGGCCGCGAACGAACTCCTCCACGTCGCCGACGTCGTCCGCCGGGATATCGACCTCGGGGAACGGGAGGAACTCTACTTCCTCTCGCTGCTCCGGGACGCGGACGACGGTGGGCGGCCGCCCGCCGCGGAGGTGCCGCCGAGCCTGCGAGCGGCCCGCGGCCTCGCCGCCGCGAACGCCGTCCGCGACTACCGCCGGGACGTCCGCACCTGGGCCGACGACCGCGACCTGACGGCCGCCGAGCGCGGCGCCCTCGAGACGCTCGGCGAACACGTCACCCGAATCCGGATGCTCGACGGCGACGTCGATCCTCGGACCGCCGACCGACTGGTCGAGGCCGCCCGCGACCTGGCGAACGGTCTGCGCGGCGACGAACTGGCGTTTACGCGCGCGCAGGACCGTCTCGAGGATCTCGAGTTCGGAACCGGGGCCGAGGACGGCCGGTTCGGGGACTGAGCGCGGCGGCCCTCGACAGCGGGGCGTGATGGAATCGACGACGCTGACGCGACGGAACTCAAGCCACCGAGCGCCCGCCCGCGGTGCGGTCGAGAGCGCTCGCCGACCGCTCGCCGTATCGAACGATTCGATCCGCGCGTTCGATCGACTCTCCAACGCGCTCGCTGAGCATTAGATATCCGATCGGTCTGGTGAAAATCTTATCACTCTTATACCCCCATTGGTTAGCTCCGGTACGGTCGTCCGAAACGTCCCCGCTCGACTCGAGTTCTGGCGGACCGATACCGTCGCGAGCGCCGTCGCTCGGTCGACGCGACCGATCCACGATAGGGACGTCGGACACACTCACTATGGCACACGGACCATCGGAGAAACGATCGGAGGCGAGCGGCAGTCGCACAGCGCGCGAAGGGGCGACGGACGGACCGTCCCCGTACGTTCCCGCGGGAAAGAGCGTCGCCGAGCTCACGATCAAGGCGGTCGCGATCGGGCTCGCGCTCAACGTGGTGATGTTGACCGCGAACATGTACCTCGGGATGCGTTCGGGGATGACGATCAGCGCCTCGATCCCGGCCGCCGTCATCAGCATGGGGATCTTCTACGGCCTTCGTCGGGTCGGCATCGGCGGCACGATCCTCGAGAACAATATCGTCCAGACGATGACCTCCGCGGGCGAGGCGCTGGCGGCCGGCGTCATCTTTACGATCGCCGGCGTCACGTTCCTCGATCAACCGATCGACATCGTCAGCACCGCGATCGTCGCGATTCTGGGCGGCCTGCTCGGGGTCCTCTTTATGATCCCGATGCGCCGGTACCTCATCGTCGACAAACACGAGGAACTCCCCTATCCGGAGGGGACCGCGTGTGCCGACGTGCTCGAGGCCGGATCGCGCGGCGACGAGGGCGTGAAGCTCATCTCGTTCGGGTTCCTCGTGAGCTTCGTCTATATGTGGCTGGCCAGCGGGATGGCCGCCTTCCGAACGACGATCCAGACGGCGTTCTCGGCGGGCGAGACCGACGGGTTCGCCATCGGCGGCGACTTCACGCCCGCCCTGATCGGCGTCGGCTACATCATCGGCCCGCGGATCGCCGGCTACGTCTTCGGCGGCGGGCTGATCGCCTGGATGATGCTGATCCCGCTGCTCATCACGGGCGGATTCGTCCCGGAGTCGGCCGCCGACGCGACGCTGATGGCCCAGGCCGAGGCGGTCTGGGACGAGTACATCCGCTACGTCGGCGCGGGCGCCATGATCGTCGGCGGCTTCTACGCGATCCTCTCGATGCGCGGGACGATCGTGGACGCGCTCGGCACCGCCGCCGCGGAAGTGCGTAACTCCGGGGCGGCCGCCACCGAGGATCGGAAACGCACTCAGCGCGACCTCCCGATGCGGGTCGTCGTCGTCGGGGCCGTCCTGATCGCGCTCGCGCTGGTCGCCGTCCCGCAGGTCCAGGTCGGCCTGTTGGGCGGATTCATCGCCGTGATCGCCGCGTTCCTCTTCGTCGCCGTCTCGGCGTACCTGGTCGGGGTCGTCGGCAGCTCCTCGAACCCGGTCTCCGGGATGGCCGTGGCGACGATCCTGATCGCCGCGCTGGCGCTGCGATCGACCGGCGTCACCGACCCCGTCGTGGTGTTGGTGACGGCCTCGGTCGTGGCGATCGCCGCGGCGGTCGCGGGCGACACCTCGCAGGACCTCAAGACGGGCTACCTCCTCGGAGCGACGCCCCGGAACCAGCAGCTCGCGCAGGTGATCGGGATCACCCTGTCGGCGCTGTTCGCGGGTTGGGTTCTGTACTTCTTCCATCAGGCCTACGGCATCGGAAGCGAGACCATCCCCGCGCCACAGGCCGGGATGATGGCGCTGATCTCCGAGGGCGTCCTCACGGGCACCGCGCAGTGGGGCATGATCCTCATCGGCGCCGTCTTCGCGTGCGTCCTGATCCTCATGGACGTCCCCGTCCTGCCGTTCGCGGTCGGGATCTACCTCCCGATCACGCTCGCGACGCCGATCTTCCTCGGCGGACTGCTCCGCGGGGGGATCGACCGGTACGTCTCCCGACGGGACGACGAGGACGGAACGCTCGCCGACCACGCGACCGCTCGAGGCCGGATCGTCGCGGCCGGACTCATTACCGGCGAGGCGATCATGGGGATCGTCATCGGCGCGCTCTACATCACCGGTACCGGGAACGCCGACGGCGCGCCGTTCCCACTCGGACTCGGC
The DNA here is from genome assembly GCF_037914945.1 of Haloterrigena sp. KLK7. Lineage (NCBI taxonomy): Archaea > Methanobacteriati > Methanobacteriota > Halobacteria > Halobacteriales > Natrialbaceae > Haloterrigena > Haloterrigena salinisoli. The sequence goes on along the minus strand of NZ_CP149787.1, from coordinate 3,616,688 downwards.
GGCGAGACGCAGACGATCCTCGGCGGCGTCGCGCTCGTCGCGCTCGTCGCCCTCTTCGCCGCCAGCGTGCTCTGGAACGCGCCCGGCACCGCCGAGGCCGACGCGGTCGACAGATGAGCGAGCACGGACCGACCGCGATTCCGAGCCGGGCCGTCGACTGGACGGAGACGACCGTCGAGGGCGACTCGAGGGCCACGCTCACCTGGACGAAATCGCCGCGAAACCGACTCGATCGGTTCCTGTTCGACCTCTTCGGCACGAGCCGAGAGCGGACGCTCACGCTCGACGCCGTCGGGACGACCGTCTGGCGCCACTGCGACGGCGACCACACCGTCGCCGAAATCGCGGCGATCGTCGCCGACGAACACGACGAGGAACGGGTCGAACCCGTCGACGAGACGCTCGCGCACTTCCTCATGCAACTCGAGGAACGCGGTCTGATCCGGTTCGACGAAGGGGCCAACGGCCAGTGATCGAGACTGTGCCTGTGAAAACGGGAAACGGCGGGGAATCGACGTAAACGAGCGGGAAGCCGGCTCTCAGGGCAGGTCGACGTCGACGTCTTCCTGCAGGCTCGCGGCCTTGACCGTGTTATACAGCAACATTGCGCGCGTCATCGGGCCGACGCCGCCAGGGACGGGCGTGATCGCGCTCGCTCGCTCCTTCGCGCTCTCGAACTCGACGTCGCCGACGAGTTCGTACCCTTTCTCGGTGTCCGCGTCGACGCGGTTGACGCCGACGTCGATCACGACCGCGTCCTCGCCGATCATCGAGCCGTCGACGAGCTCCGGCGCGCCGGCGGCGGCGACGACGATATCGGCGCTGCGAGTCTTTTCCGCGAGGTCGTCCGTTCGGGAGTGACAGACCGTCACCGTCGCGTTGCCGTCGTCGGCCTTCTGGATCAACAGGTTGGCCAGCGGCTTGCCGACGATGTCCGAGCGGCCGACGATCGTCACGTCCTTCCCTTCGGTGTCGACGTCGGCGGCCTCGAGTAATTTCTGGACGCCGTGGGGGGTACAGGGGCGGAACCGGGCGTCACCGGCGACGAGTCGGCCGACGTTCTCGGGGTGGAAGCCGTCGACGTCCTTGGCGGGGTCGACCCGGCGGATGACCTCGCGGTAGTCGACGTGGTCCGGAACGGGCGCCTGGACGATGTAGCCGTGGACGTCGTCGTTCGCGTTGAGATCGGCGATTTCGTCGTACAGCATCTCGGGAGACGCGTCCCCGTCGACGTCGACGTGGTAGCTCTCGATGCCGACCTCCTCGCAGTCGCGTTGCTTCATGTTGACGTAGGTCTGACTCGCGGGGTCGTCGCCCATCAGCACGGTCGCCAGCCCCGGTCGCGCGCCGGCGTCGGCGAGCGTCTCGATCGCGTCCGTCAGGTCGTCTCGGATCTCGCTCGCGACGGCGTCGCCGTCGATAATCTCGGTCATTACTCGAGTGGGCGACCGCGAGGCTAATCAACCCTCGGATTCGTGCGCAGAACCCCTCTCAAAAGCCCACCGAATACGCACGAACGTGGATACAAGACGTCGAGCGCCGTTCGGCCGAGCGCAGTTCCCCGACGGCGCCGCCGCTCTCGAGTGTGAATCGGTTCACGTCCGCGAATTGCTACCGGACCGTTCGACCCGTCCGTAATCGAAGCGGGACGGGACGACCCGATAGCGACGGTCGGCCTCGAGTATCGAGGTCGGTATCGTTCGATTCGTCCACGTCCGGGGACGACAGGGCTCGACTGGCGCCCGCCGACGGCGATCGTCAGCGTGTCGCGTTCAGGGGGCCAGCGTAGCGTCCCGTCGTCGCGCTCGGTACCGGCGTTCGGTGGCGGCGCTTACCACCAGCGGCCCCAGGAGCGACCGCGACCCGGGTGTGACGTCTGGTTGCTGAGTTCGTGACGGACGGTGTCGCCCATCATCCCGACGCGAAAGTCCTGTTCGGTGCGTTCGCGGATGCCGTTCGTGACGTACGCGAAGGCGATGTCGTTCTCGGGGTCGGCCCAGCCGACGCTGCTGCCGAGTCCGGCGTGACCGAACGCGGTCGGGGGCGCGGTGACGCCGAGGTTGCTCTGGATGACTCCGCCGAGGAAGAAGCCCATCGCGAACCGACCGGAGACGTCCCGGCTCATGTCGTCGGCGGTCTCGGCCTGCAGCGACGTCCACTCGTCGATCGTCTCGGGCGAGAACAGACGCGTTCCCTCGAGCTTCCCGTCGTTCAGCAGACAGGCGTAGAACCGGAGCATGTCGCTGGCCGTCCCGATCCCGTTGGCCGCCGGGATGATCGCCTGCTGCTGGACGAAGTCGCTGTTGAAACTATCGGCGGTGTCCTGATTCGATCCGGACTGGACGCCCGAACTGGGCGGCGTGATCTGGTCGTAGGGTTCGAACCCGACCAGCGTGGCGACGTCGACCTCCTCGCCTTCGGGGAGACCGATGCTGGTGTTCTCCATTCCGAGCGGTTCGAAGAGCTCCTCGCGTGCGAACCGGTCGATCCGTCGGCCGGAGACCTTCCGGACGATCTCGCCGACCAGCCAGCCGAAGCTGAGCGTGTGGTAGTTCGGCTCCGTTCCCGGCTCGTAGACCGGTTCGGCCGCCTCCATTCCCGCGGCGATCGCGTCCGGATCGGCCCACTTCCCGGCCTGTCCGTCGATTTCGACGGCCGGAACGCCCGCCTGGTGCGAGAGCACGTGTCGGATCGTCGTCTTCGCCTTCTGCGTCCCCTCCTCGGCGTAGTCGGGCCAGTGCTCGATGACGCGGTCGTCGTAGTCGAGCTCTCCCCACTCGGCCAGCAGGTGGACACAGGCCGCGGCGTACGGTTTCGTACACGAGAACAGGACGTGACGCGTCTCCGTTGTCGTTTCGTCTCCGTCCGGACCGGTGATTCCGCCGGCCGTATCGACCACGAACTCCCCGTCGCGGTAGACCGCCAGCTGCGCACCGTGATGGAGCTCCTGTTCGAGTTGCCGATCGAAGGTCGCCTCGATTCGGTCAGTTCCCGTCTTCAGGACCGCAGACTCCGCGTCGTCGCGGTCGTCCTTCCCGTTGCCCCAATCCCGTTCGGATCGATCATCGCTTCCCCTCGCTGCTGCACTCGTCGACGCACCGGTAGCAAGCGTCGCCCCCACCGTACCGAGCGTCGCAAGCACATGTCGTCGATCCATCGAAGTCCTCTGTGATGACATCAGGAAGACCATATAATCGGACGTATATGAAAGTATTCATAATAGTTCAAAATCGAATACAGTCACTACAGCTGTCCTGTCTCCGAGAGACAGCGTTTGAACTCGTCCCACTCAGGCCAGGTTTTTCAAATTTCGTGAGCGTTCACGCGGCGGTATCGCGTTCGTCGAGGACGACGGGTCGATAGGTCGTCACGAGGTCGCCGTACTCGTCGGTGTCCGCGGCGTCGATCAGCCGCAGCGCCTGTCGCTCGTGGCTCTCCCGTGCGACCTCGAGCGCGTCCGCGTCGACATCGACGTCGTTCGACTCGAGCGCCGGCGCGATTCGGTCGGTCCACACCTCGTTCTCGAGCAGGCACACCGCTCGATCGTCGACCGTCAGGGGCGGTTTGCCGGCGACGTGGTCGCCCGCGCCGACGATGTCGTAGGTCTCGAGTCCCTCGAGAATCCCGATCACGTCGGCTGCGGGAACGTCGGTCGGCGCATCGGCCATGACGTCGTCGAAGACGAGTGGATCGATCGGCGCGTCCATCGTCTCGGGTCGCGGGGTCGGATCGCCGTCGCGCTCGCGGGCGATAGTCTCCTTCGCGACGGGATCGCTGTCGTCGGGCGTCCCCGGCAGCGGTTCGGGACGGTACGGATCGCCGTCGCCGAACCGAACCGGAACGAGGCCGATCGTCTCGGCGGCCGTCATCGCGTCGAACAGCAGCGGCCGATCGGCGTCGTAGGACGCGAGGTCGAGCCCCAGCCCCTCCGGCGGGGCGGCGCGAACCAGCGGATCGGGGACGGGCGCGACGATCTCACCGCCCTCTTCGCGGAGTTGGCGCGGGTGCGGCGCGTCGCCGGTTTGGGGCTCCGGAATCCCGCTGATCACGAGCATGGGCTCGTCCTCGTACTCGTCGACGCCCCAGTCGACGCGGTCGCCCGGCTCGGCGTCCATGAACTCGGCGACCGGCGTCAGCTCGAGGGCCAGTTCCGAGGCCGCCGTCGCCGTCGTTTCCCGGAGCTCGAGCAGCCGGTCGTCGTCGAGAACGGTTCCGGTGGGATTCGTAGCCATTACCGGCGGTACGCCCAGCCGGTGGAAAAGCCGCGTGCCGGCGAGTGACAGGGACTGGCGGGATCGAGCGATCGCGAGGACGCGCTGATCGACGACACCTCGAGCCCGGATCGGTGGCGACTGACTCGAAGTGCCGCCGAGCGGTCCTACTCGTCCGCGTCCGCTTCGAGCGACTCGCCGGTCCCTTCGCGGCGCTCTCGAGCCTGCTGTCGATCCTCGTCCGCGTCGTCCTCGTCCGTCGATTCGCCGTCGGTGGCGAGTTCGACCGCTGGTGGCGGTTCGTCTTCGGTGACGGTCTGTTCGTCGAGCGGATTTCGGTCCGCGGTCGCGTCGAACCTCGATTCGTCGCTCATGGGTGGTGTGTCGCGTGGATCGCGTGCCGTTCCGGTCGCAGGTGTAGACTCATCGCCCGACTCGCGAACGGGCGCGAGCCCGTGTCGGACGGGACCGCGTGGCACGGATGACGGTGCTGCTTGCCAGTTCAGACACCACCGAAAAACGGGACTGAGTGCCGATCGCGTCGGCCGACGACGCCGAATCGGTCGAATGGGTGGGGTATCGACTATTCGTACAGCGGATTCTCTTCACAGAGGCCCGCGACCTCCGAGCGGACCTCCTCGAGGACGCTCTCGTCCTCGGGGGCGTCGACGACGCGGGCGATCAGATCGCCCACCTCGCGGCAGTCCTCTTCGTCGAAGCCGCGGGTGGTCAGCGCGGGCGTACCCGCTCGGATACCCGAGGGGTCGAACGGCGAGCGCGTCTCGCCGGGCACCGTGTTCCCGTTGAGGACGATGCCCGCCTCCTCTAAGGCCTCCTCGGCGTCGCCGCCGGAGGTGTCGGGGTGGCTCTCGCGGAGGTCGACGAGTACGAGGTGGTTGTCCGTTCCCTCGGAGACCAGCGAGAACCCGTTCTCCGTGAGGCTCTCGCCGAGGGCTTTCGCGTTGGCGACCGTCTGCTCGGCGTAGTCCTCGAACTCGGGCTCGAGGGCCTCCTTGAAGCCGACCGCTTTGCCCGCGATGTTGTGCATGAGCGGGCCGCCCTGCCCGCCGGGGAAGACCGCCGAGTCGATGTCGTCGGCGTACTCCTCGTCGCACATGACGATGCCGCCACGACCCGACCGGATCGTCTTGTGGGTCGAGCCGGTGACGAAGTCGGCGATGCCGACCGGCGAGGGGTGGGCGCCGGCGGCGACCAGTCCCGTGATGTGGGCGATGTCGGCGAGGTGGAGCGCGCCGACGCTGTCGGCGGCCTCCTGAATGCGCTCCCACTCGATCTCGCGCGGGTACGCGGAGTAGCCCGAGACGATGATGTCGGGTTCGAACTCCTCGGCGTGTTCCGCCAGTCCCTCGTAGTCGAGGTAGCCCGTCTCGGGGTCGACCTCGTACTGCTCGACCTCGTAGAGCTGGCCGACGAAGTTCGCCGGGTGACCGTGGCTGAGGTGGCCACCGTGGTTGAGATCCAGCGAGAGGATCTTGTCGCCGGGCTCGAGCATCGCGAAGTAGACGGCCTGGTTGGCCTGCGTGCCCGAGTGGGGCTGAACGTTGACGTGCTCGGCGCCGAACAGCTCCGTCGCGCGGTCGATCGCGAGCTGTTCGACCTCGTCGGCGTACTCGCAACCGCCGTAGTAGCGCGAGCCGGGGTACCCCTCGGCGTACTTGTTCGTCAGGGCACTGCCCTGCGCGTCGATGACCGCCTCGCTGACGTGGTTCTCGCTGGCGATCATCTGCAGCGTCTCCTGCTGTCGCTCTACCTCTCCCTCGAGTGCATCGGCGACGGCGGGATCGACGTCCCGTACGTGCTCGTGCTCCATGTCCGATGTGGCGTTTGGCGACTGTATAAGTGTACCCGTCTTCGGTGAATCTCACCACCGCGACCGCCGCCACAGAACCGACGCGGTCGATCGGACGCAGCCCCTCGAAACTGGATGCATGACGAACACTTCCGGAATCTGCGCCTATCTATCAACTTTTTGCCACCCGATACAACTAACTTTCTCGGGGAACATTCAGCGTACCGAATGATAGAGTGGGCGGTAGACGACGGGGCGCTCCGCGTGACTGACGCCGATAACACCGAGTTATCGGTCCGCGGTAGCGATCTCGTCGTCGACGGAACCGGACCCGACATCCCCCGTCCCGTCGACGAGACGGTCGTCGTAACGACGGACGAACTCCGCTTTCCCCACGCGGTCGCCTACGCGTTTTCGCTCGGCTCGGACGCGCAACACGAACTCGATCCCGACGGGACGCCGCTCTCCCTGTCCCCCGGAGAATACGTCGTCGACGTCGATACGGAGATCAAGACGTACCTCCGGTTTTCCGGGACGGCGACGATCGAGAGGACCGACGACTACGAGGAGATCGTCGTCACGTTTCCCGACCGCGTGCGCGTCATCGTCGGCTTCCGGAGCCACCACGAACTCCCCGCGGGAACCATCACCGTCCCCGATACGCCCGAGGGGATCGCGGCCGGACTGACCCACCTCGCCGCCTCCCACAAGACCGACGGCCCGGACCGTACCTATCCGACCCTCCGCGGCCATCCGTCGCTGCTCGAGCGCGGCGACAGCCTCGAGATTCCGGACTGCATTCGAGAGGATTTCTCGCCGTCGGGCATCGAACTGATCGTCCCGGCCGACTACGAGTCGCTGTTCGTCGTCGCGCCGCTGGCCTACTATCTGCAGGCGACGATCAAACCGCGTACGTGTCCCGATACCGGGCCGAGCCACGCGACGCTCCGGCTCCCGGAGTTCGCCGTCGAGCGGCAGCTGTCGCCGATGCCCGGTCTCGAGCGCGACGTCGAGCGCCTGCTCCGCAAGACGTTCTTCTTCGACTGTCTGGTCCGCAACGCCGGTCCCTACGGGACGAATCTGGCCGAACAGAGCATGCTCGAGGTCCTCGGTCTCGACGCCGAGGAACTCTACGAGGCCAGTCCGCAGCGTCGACTCGCGACCTACCTCGAGGTGCCCGACGCCGCCATCGATCACCGCCTCCCCGACTGGCACCTCTCGACGTACGTCCGCCCCGACTACGACAGCGTCGAGTCGCTCCCCTTTCTGCTCGACCGGATGAGCCTGATCCACATGCCCAGAACCTCCGAGCTCGAGGGGCAGGAACTCGTCGAACGCTCCCTCGAGGACTTCTACCGCGGCCGCTCGAGCGCCGGGCAGGTCGCGTCGGTCGACATCGTCAAACCCGAACTCCGCAACGGCCGAGTCCACGGCTGGCTCGCCGACGGCGTGCCGATCGACGTCTTCAAGACGACCGGCGAGGCCTACCAGAACCGACTACACTATCTCGAGCGCGCGACCGACTCGACGTCGATCGCCGTGGTCCTGAACGATCCCGAGATGGCCGGGGAACACGACGACGTCGCCGAGATCTACCGCCAGCGGTCCGAGGAGCTCTCGATGGAGGTGACCGTCGACGAATCGCTCTCGACGGCCGAGCTCGCGCGGGTCTTCGAGGACGACCACGACTTCGTCCACTACATCGGCCACTGCGAGACCGACGGCCTGCGCTGTTCCGACGGCTATCTCTCGAGCTCGAGTCTCCGTCGCTGTAACACCCAGACGTTCTTCCTGAACGCCTGTGGCTCCTACTACGAGGGGATGGGGCTCATCGAACGGGGGAGCGTCGCCGGCGCGGTGACCTTCTCGAAGGTCCTCAACGACCACGCCGTCAAGGTCGGCTCGACGTTCGCCAAACTCCTCGTCCACGGGTTCAGCATCGAACGCGCGCTGGGACTCGCGCGCAGGCGCATCATGATGGGGAAGGACTACGCGGTCGTCGGCGACGGCACGCACTCGCTGACCCAGGGCGAGCACCGCGTTCCCACCACGCTCACGCTCGAGGAACTCGAGAACGAGCGGGCCGAATACCTGGTCACGTTCGACTGTTACTCGACGCGGGTCACGGGCTCGTACTACTTCCCTCACCTCGAGGACAACGAGTTCGCGTACCTCTGTGGCACACAGTCGAATTTCACCGTGACGGAGTCGGAACTGGCCGCGTTACTCGAAGAAACGGAAGCGTCGGTGATCTTCAACGGGGACGTCTACTGGTCGACGGAGTTGGCGTCGCGGTTCACCGAGTGACTAGGGGCCGCCGTACGTGCTGACGCGCTTGGCGCGCGTCGCTGGTCGATCCGCTCTATCGGCTGTTCGTACCTGGGAGAGGAACTCACGCGCGACCCGCCACAAACGCTCGCAGCTAACACCCATACACGGTTACAATAACAGATCAATGCTATATATTTATCGTCAACCGCCTAACTGCTCTCGGTCGCCGTCGCCGGTCGCTCGACCGATCTAGACAGATTACATACATGTAGCGGCCGTTCCGTAATCTCGTCGGCGAACTGACGAGAGCGAAGACAAAAATTACCGCCGTCGACGTCGAATACGATGTTCTGGTGTGGAATCGGCCACCAAAATTAAGTAATATCCGTTCGTTTACTTCTGTATAGAGATGACCTCGAATTTACTCAACCACCAGATTGACGATATCCTCGACTCCCTACTCGAGGAGGCGACCGGGGACGTCTACATGGTCAACCCGTCGGGGGACGCCATCGAAGAGTTCGTTTCCGTTGCGACCGCGTTCGACGGCGACCGGCCGTCCGTCCACATGCTCGCCGACGAACGAACGCTGAAAGACGTCATGGACGACTTCATCGTCGCCTCGAACGCGGCCGACCTCATCAGCGAAGACGCGCTCGCGCTCCGCACGCTCGAGGAGGCGCCCGAGAACTCGCTGCTGATCACCGAGGACCGGGTCATCGCCATCGTCCACGCCGGCGACCGCGTCGGCGGCCTCGTCACCGACGACGAGAGCTTCGTCGAAGACACCTACGACACGTACGCGGCCCGTTGGGAGGGCGCCGCCGAATTCAACCTCCGGACGCCGCCGATCACGGCCGTCCGCGAGACCCTCTCCGAGGAGATCAGCCCCGAGGCCGAGGACGACTTCACGGCGATCCTCAACTCGCTCGAGACCGCCCGCGGTGACGGCGACGGCCTCGACGAAGTGACGATCTCGCTGCTCGTCGCGGCCAAGAACGAGGCCCTGCTGTACGACATCAGCAAGTGGGGCGAGGACGTCGGTATCGCCTCGAAGGCGACGTTCAGCCGCACGAAGACCAAACTCGAGGACATGGGCCTGATCGACACCGAGAAGGTCCCCATCGACGTCGGCCGCCCGCGCCTGCGCCTGAAGATCGGCGACGACCGCCTGCAGGAAGCCGACAACGGGCAGCTCGCGACGGTCGCACAGTCCATACTCAACTAGAACCGAACTTTTGCTCTGCGTGGGGTCGCTGCGCGACCCCACTCGGCAAAACTTCGATGAAAAGCGCTCCTCCTTCCATTCACTCGCTCCTGAGCGGCGCTACGCGCCGCTCGGTCGCTCGTTCACATCAGTCGTCGGCCCGCTCGCTCGGCCTTCGGCCTCGCTCGCGGTCATATCGGGTGACGGCCTGCCCTCCCCCGGGTCGCACGCTCGCCGAGTTTCGGCGAGCGTGCTCCCGGCCATAGAATTTGTTCGGTCCGTGGCGCAAACCCCAAGTCGCCGCCGCGAGACGACTCGAGTATGTACGAGGCCGTCCACGCCCATCCAGACGGAGAGAGCACGGTCGCCCGGTTCGCGGAGACGGCGGCCGACTACGGCTTCGAGGGCGTGGTCGTGCGCAACCACCACGACTCGAGAGCCGACTACGACGCCGAGGCGATCCGCGAGGAGTACGGCATCGACGTCGTCGAGGGCCTCGAGATCCGCGCCGACGATCCGCAGGCGGCCAGCGGCTCCGTCGGCAACTACCGGACGACCGAGACCGTCGTCGGAGTCCACGGCGGAACGAACGCCATGAATCGGTTCGCCGTCGAGAACGACAAGGTCGACGTGCTCGCCCATCCGATGGCCGACAACGGCGACGTGAATCACGTACTGGTGAAGGCGGCGGTCGAGAACGGCGTTCGCCTCGAGTTCGACCTCTCGGGGGTGCTCCGGACCAGCGGCGGGCGTCGGGTCCGGGCCCTCCAGTCGCTGCGCAAGCTCGAGGAACTCGTCGATCACTTCGACGCGCCCTACGTGGTCAGCGCTGACCCGCGCTCGCACCTCGAGTTGCGTGCCCCCCGCGAACTGACGGCGATCGGCGAGGAGATCGGCCTCTCGGCGGCGTTCGTCGAGCGAGGGTTAGAAGAGTGGGGTCGGCTGGCCGAGCGAAATCGTCACGTCCAGTCCGAGTCGTTCATTGAGCCCGGGGTCGAACGGGGCAGATATGAAGAAGAGCCTTGAGGACCACGCCGCCCGGTTCGACGAGAAGGCCGGCGAGTACGACGAGTCGAAGTCCGACGAGTACCGCGCCTGTGCCAACCTGGTCGTCGAACACGCCGCGCCCGGCGAGGACGACATCGTCCTCGACCTCGGGACGGGAACCGGTGCCATCGCGCTCGCGCTCGCTCCCGACGCGGAGCGCGTGGTCGGTCGCGACATCAGCGAGGGGATGATGGACGAGGCCGAACGAAAGGCCGAGGAGGAGGGCCTCGAGAACCTCGAGTTCGACTACGGCACCTTCCGCGAACCCGAGTACGAGGGGGAGGTCGACGTCGTCACCTCGAACTTCGCCATGCACCACCTCTCGGACGACGAGAAGCGCGAGGCGATCGACGTCATCGCCGACCTCGAACCGCGGAAGTTCGTCCTCGGAGACGTGATGTTCTTCGGCGAGCCGGATTCCGACGCGCCGTTCTACTCGCCCGAGGTCGACGATCCCGCGACGGTCGGCGCCCTCGCCGACGCGTTCACCGACGCGGGCTTCTCGCTGACCGCCGTCGAACGCGTCCACGACCAGGTCGGCGTGCTGGTCGCCGAGCGATCGCCGACCGCGACGGCCGAGGGCGAGGTCGGCGATCCCGACGACGACCCCGCCGCGGACGCATGAAACACCTCCCGAAACACCTCCAGCCGCGGTGGCGGTACCTCGCCGTCGAACTCGAGACGTGGCCGGACGCCGAACTCGATCGACGAGCGTTCCAGCGGGAGTGCTGGTACGCGGCCCAGAATCTGCTGGGCGATCCGGGCAGCGCCCACGCCGATATGACCGTGATGCGGTTCGATTTCGCCGGTGCCACGGGGGAGGCGATCGTCCGCGTCCGCCGCGGCGAGACCGAACCCGCCCGCGCGGCCCTGGCCTGCATCGACGAGATCGACGGGGCTGCGGTCGGCCTACGGGTCTGCGGTATCAGTGGCACGATCCGTGCCGCTGAAGAAAAGTATTTAGGACGCCGCCGGCAAGATTCCGAGGAGAGAAACGTCGTGTTCGGGAACGAGGAGCGAGTCGCCGTCCTGCGGGAATGCGTTGCAGACGTGCGACTCGATGAGGCGTTCACGGGTGCGACAGACCTCGATTACGATTTAGCGTGATACTATGCAGGGACAAGCCCAACAGCAGGCGTACGACCGCGGCATCACGATCTTCTCGCCCGACGGCCGACTCTACCAGGTCGAGTACGCTCGCGAGGCGGTCAAGCGAGGAACGGCGAGCATCGGCGTTCGAACGAGCGACGGCGTCGTGCTGGCCGTCGACAAACGAGTCCCCTCCCCGCTGCTCGAGGACTCGAGCGTCGAGAAGATTCACAAGGCCGACGACCACATCGGCATCGCCAGCGCGGGCCACGTCGCCGACGCCCGCCAGCTGATCGACTTCGCGCGCCGCCAGACGCAGGTCAACCAGCTGCGCTACGGCGAGCCGATCGGCGTCGAGACGCTGACCAAGGAGGTCACCGACCACATCCAGCAGTACACGCAGGTCGGCGGCGCCCGACCGTTCGGCGTCGCGCTGATCGTCGGCGGGATCCAGAACGGCGAGCCCCGCCTGTTCGAGACCGACCCCTCCGGAACGCCCTACGAGTGGAAGGCCCTGGCCGTCGGCGCCGACCGCGGCGAACTCCAGGAGTACTTAGAGGAGAACTACGACGCAGAAGCCGACCTCGACGGCGGTATCGCGCTCGCGCTCGATGCCCTCGCGTCTGTCAACGACGGCTCCCTCCTGCCGACGGAGGTCGGTCTCGCGACGGTCGACGTCGAGACCGAGTCCTTCGAGCAGTTCGACTACGATCGGATCGAGTCCCACCTCGAGGAGAACGACATCTTAGACGAGGGCGACGAGACCGACGACGCCGCGGAAGAGGAGTAACCGACTCGCTCGGTTTCGACTCGAGTATCGCCGTTCTCCTGCTCGTCGCGATGGGTTCGAACCGCGAACCGATTCGCGTCCGTCGACCCGCGTCGATAGATTGTCTTCCCGCGCACACGGGCGCGTGAACTGCGATCAGGCGCGACGGCTCCGACTGGTTCCTCGTCGTTCAGTGGCGGCGATCACGAGTCCGATCGCAGCGACCGGAGTAGCCACGGCCGTTTCGACGGCGTTCGGACCCGGAACCCGTGCCGTGATATCGGGAAACACTCTTTTCATTGGCGGCGGAAGCAACCGATATGATATCGCTCGACGAGGCGGTGACGGCGCGACTCGAGTCACACGGGGCGCGCTTCGAGGTGCTCGTAGATCCGGACGCGGCACTGGAGATCAAACGCGACGAGTTCGACGGCGATCTCGAGGACGTGATCGCCGCCGAGGACGTCTTCGAGGACGCCTCGCGAGGCGATCGACCCGCCGAGGACGATCTCGAGAACGTCTTCGACACGACCGATCCCCTCGAGATCATCCCCGAGGTGATCAAGGAGGGGGAGATCCAGATCACGGCCGATCAGCGCCGCGAGATGCAAGAACAGAAGCGCAAGCAGTTGATCGACACCATCGCGCGCAACGCGGTCAATCCCCAGATGGACAACGCGCCCCACCCGCCCGAGCGCATCGAGAACGCCTTAGAGCAGGCCGGGTTCACGGTCGATCCGATGGAACCCGTCGAGAGTCAGGTCGACGACGCGCTCGACGATCTGCGCCCCGTCATTCCGATCCGGTTCGAGGAGGTGACGGTCGCGGTCCAGATCCCCGCCGAGTACGCCGGCAGCGCGCAGGCGCAGGTCCGCCAGTTCGGCGACTTAGAGCGCGAGGAGTGGCAGGCCGACGGCTCGTGGATCGGCGTCATCACCTTCCCCGCGGGAATGCAAAACGACTTCTACGACGTCGTCAACGAACACTCCAGCGGCGAGGCCGAGACGGAGATCATCAAGGACAAGGACGATCTGAAGACGCGATAGGGGGTTTCGGCTTCGACAGGCAGTGCGAACTTCTCAGCCGCGGTGGTAGCCGATCAGGAAGCCGCTGGCGAAGCCGGCCCCCACCGACAGCATCGAGAGCGTCGAGACGAGCCAGTGAACGCCCTCCTGTGCGCGGTCCCCCGTCTCGAGCAGGCCCGCCGAGAGACGGTTCCAGTCGACGATAACGATCTCCTGGGACTCGAGGTAGCGAAAGGCCATCAGCTCGACCCCGACGATGATCGCGAGCAGTTTCGCGATCTGTTTCGTCGCGAATCCCAGCAGCCCTCCGACGACCGCACTGCCCCCGAACTCGAGGCCCAGCGCCGTCGGATCGACGTCTAGCATCACGGCTTCGTATTCGAGTCGGGAACAATGACTGTTATGGCTTCGTTATTTTCCCGTATTACTGACCATCGGAGCGCGGTACGCGGTCCGATCGCAGTACTCGTCTCGCCACGACAGACGGCCGCCGTCCGGCGAGTCGCGCGCTATCGGTTCGAATCCGGCGTCGTCGCGGAGCGGTGCGCCACGGGATTCAAGACCGTCGGGGGCGTACGGTCGGGTATGTGCCGTATCCGTCGAGCAGTAACGGAGGTGTTCGACTGCCATCCGTAGCGCGGTCGAGCAGCCGCGGTCGCGAGTATCGAACCGTTGCGCCCAGCCCGTGGGATCGACGGGCCGACGGGTCGCCCAGCGTCCCGTCTCGCGTCGTCACGAGCATCCTCGTCCGAGCGAGAGCCACGAGCACGTCTTTCCACCCGCATGAGAGCAATCATCGCCAAGCGCGTCGATTCGGGAACGCCCGACACGAGTGAGATCCGCGACCTCGCCGAGGCCGCGGGGTATACCGTCGTCGGTGAGATCACCCAGTCGCGGACGGCCGACCCCGCCCTCCAGCTGGGCGAGGGGAAAGCCGAGGCGCTCGCCGACGAGGTCGCCGCGACCGACGCGACGACCGTCATCTTCGACAACCGGCTCGGACCCTACCAGACGTACAACCTCGGGCAACTGCTCCCCGAGGGCGTCGAGGTAATCGACCGGTTCACGCTGATTCTCGAGATTTTCGGCCAGCGCGCCCAGACCCGCAAGGCGCAGCTACAGGTCGAACTGGCAGAACTCCGCTACGAACTGCCCCGCGCCGAGGCCAAGACCAGCCTCGCGAAACGGGACGAGCACCCCGGCTTCATGGGGCTGGGCGAGTACGACGAGAGCCGCGAGCGGGACATCAAGGACCAGATCAGCCGGATCAAGGACGAACTCGAGCAGATCGAGCGGACCGAGGAGCACCGCCGGGAGCGCCGGCGCGACTCCGGGTTCGATCTGGTCGCGCTGGCGGGGTACACCAACGCCGGCAAGTCGACCCTGTTGCGCCAACTCGCCGACGACCTCACGGTCGAGGAGAACGAGGACCTCCACCCGGACCTGGACGCGACCGCCGAGTCCCAAGACAAACTGTTCACGACGCTGGGGACGACGACCCGGCGCGCGGCCATCGAGCCCCGCGACGTGCTGGTGACCGACACCGTCGGCTTCATCAGCGACCTCCCCCACTGGCTGGTCGAGTCGTTCAAGTCGACGCTCGATTCGGTCTACCGGGCGGACCTCGTCTTGCTCGTGGTCGACGTCAGCGAGGACGTCGACGAGATCCACGAGAAGCTCGTGACGTGTCACGACACCCTCTACGAGCGCAACGAGGCGCCGATCGTGACCGTCCTGAACAAGATCGACAAGATCGACGACGAGGAACTCCGGGAGAAACGCGAGGCCCTCTCGTCGCTCGCGCCGAATCCGGTCACCGTCAGCGCGCGGGAGGGCGAGAACGTCGACGCCGTCCTCGAGCGCATCAACGAGGAACTGCCCGGCTGGGAGGCCGAACGCCTCCTCCTGCCGATGACCGAGGACACGATGAGCGTGGTCTCGTGGCTCCACGACAACGCCCACGTCGAGGAGGTCACCTACGGCGACGAGGACGTTATCGTCTCCTTCGAGGCCCGGCCGGCGGTCATCTCGCAGGCGCGCTCGCGGGCCAGCGAGCTGCGGACGGCGGCCGCGGAATCGGCCTAATCGAACGATACAGGGGATCGGTCCGTCATCACCCGGCTCGGTTCCGGCCGGTGACGTCGCGATTACGGCAGGCTAACCACACCTTATAAATCGGAGACTCGAGTCCCCTAGGCTATGGAACGTGTTGCAATCATCGGTGCGTCGATGACCCAGTTCGGGCAACGCGAGGGGGAGTGGGTCCTCGACCTCCTCGCGGAGGCCGGCCTCGAGTGTCTCGAGGATTCGGGCGTCGACGCCAGCGACGTCGAGCACCTGTACGTGTCGAACATGGCCAGCGGCGAGTTCGAGGGACAGACCGGCGTCCCGAACGCGTTGGCCCACGACATCGACGCGATACCGGCGTACACCCAGCGGGTCGACCAGACGAGTTCCAGCGGCGGCGCGGGGATCTACGCCGCCTGGCAGTCGGTGGCAAGCGGCGCCAGCGACATGACGATGCTCGTCGGCGGCGAGAAGATGACCCACCGGACGACCGGCGAGGCGACCGACGTCATCGCGTCGCTGACCCATCCCGCGGAGTACAAACACGGTGTAACGCTCCCGTCGTTCGCGGGACTCACCGCCCGCCACTACCTCGAGCGGTTCGACGCGCCCCGAGAGAGCCTCGCGAAGGTCGCCGTCAAGAACCACAGGAACGGCGTCGACAATCCGAAGGCGCAGTTCCAGAAGGAGATCGACGAGGAGACCGCCCTCGAGTCGCCGATCGTCGCCGATCCGCTGCGGCTGTACGACTTCTGTCCGATCACGGACGGCTCCGCGGCGCTGATGCTCTGTCCCGAGGAGGTGGCCCGGGAGTACACGGACGACTACGTCGTCATTTCGGGGATCGACGGCGCCACTGATACGCACGTCGTCCACGAGCGCGAGGATCCGACCGTGATGGGCGGCGTCGTCGAGAGCGGGAAGGGCGCCTACGAGATGAGCGGCTACGGCCCCGACGATATCGACGTCGCCGAACTCCACGACATGTTCACCATCCTCGAGTTCCTCCAGATGGAGGGGCTCGGCTTCGCCGAGCAGGGCGAAGCGTGGAAACTCGTCGAAGAGGGCTACACCGAGCGGGATACGGGCGAGCTGCCGATCAACACCTCCGGCGGACTCAAGTCGAAGGGCCACCCGCTGGGCGCCAGCGGCGTCGCACAGGGCGTCGAGATCTACGAACAGCTGATGGGCGAAGCGGGGCCGCGACAGGTCGACGCGGACGTCGGGCTGTGCTGTAACGTCGGCGGCTTCGGTAACTGCGTTATCACGACCATCATGGAGGCAGCACGATGACCATGGAAGCGTACAAGTACGAAGACGGTTCGATCAGCTACCCCGGCCACCCCCGCGGTCCCGGCGGCACCGAGCCGGTGGAGACGATCGACCTCAGCGAGTACACCGGCGAAGTCGTCACCTGGACGACCAGCACGGCGACGCCCCCCGGCGTCCGCCAACCGAACACGCTCGCGATCGTCGAGTTCACTATTGACGGCGAATCGGTCCGCGCGATCGGTCAAGTGACGACCGACGACCTCGAGACCGGCGACGAAGTCGAACCCGTCTCCGTCGAGGAACTCCGCGAGCCCGGCGCCGGCATCCGCGAACCCGAGAGCCAGGACTGGGGCGGCTACCGGTTCGAGCCGGTTTAGACGCCGTCGGAATCGTTTTCGCTCGAGTCGCTATCGTCGTCATCAGCGACGGGCCCGTCGTCCCCGTCGGCCGAATCGGTGTCGTCGCCGCCAGCGTCGTCCGTATCGCCGCCGGGTGTATCGTCCGCAGCGGCCACCGCGTCGTCGCCGTCGGCACCGTCGTCGCGTCCGTACTGATCCTTCAGCGTCTCGAGTTCGGCGTCGACGTCGACGCTCGGATCCGGGTCCGGCTCCGGCTCCGACTCCGACCCCGACTCGTCGTCGGCCGTCGTGCCCGCACGCGGATCGCCGTCCTCGATATCGATTCGAACGGTGTCCGTGGACTCGGTCGAGCGCTGCTCGAGGTCGTCGCCGACGTTCCGGAGCCGCCGGTCGACGTCGTCGCGCAGCTCGCGGGCCTCCGAGAGCAACTCGCGGGCGCCGTCGTCGGCGGGGAGGTCGCCGTCCGACGCCGCTCGCTGGAGTTCGGCGAGGACGGTGTCGAGCCCGGAGAGCGTCGATCGGCGGAGGTCGTCGGCGCGCGCTCCGGCGGTCCGCGTGGCCTCGGTCGTCCGATCGCGAACGTCTCGTTCGGTCCGGGCGAGTCGCAGGGCCCGCTGGAACCCCTCGAGCGCGCGGACGCTGGTCTCGAGGGCCGCGATCGCGGCGGGGAGCGCGATCTCGTCGGTGAACGCGAGGAGCTCACTGGGCGTCGGCGGTCGCGGCGCCGGCGGCCGGAACGGCGACCGGCGCTGGGTCGACTCGAGTTCCGACCGGAGGTCCTCGATCGTCCGTGTGAGTTCGCGGACGGCCTCGGCGAGTTCGTCGTCGGGATCGGCCATAGTTCGGCTACGGCGGCCGGACCAAAAAGTCGGGCGATCGGTTCGACCGCTATCGTAACAACTGAAACGATTTACACGCCGATCGCACAGCCATCGTGCGATCGGGTGTGCAGTGACGTTCAGTGGCTACGATAGTATCCGCTCGCCGTCCTCGTAGGTGGAACCCGGCCACAATATTTATTATATTACCGTAAGGTCGATATAAAGGATGGCAGGTGAACGAGGGGGAACTGCGATGGAGCGAGCCGACTTCGCCCAGACGCTTGCGACGCTCAAGCGGGACGGGAGTAATATCTTGCTCGTCGGTCGGGAGACGGCCGGCGCTCACACGGACCTCTGTCACCGACTCCACGGGGAGTCGGCGGACGGACCGCGGTATCGACTGCTCGTAACCGACGGCCGGGAGCCGACCACCGAACCGTCCGACGGGACGGCCGGACGGATCGGCCGAACGATCGACTACTCGGCGCTCGAACCCACTGCGACGGACGGCGCCGAGAGCGGTCCCGCGCCGCTCGGAACGCTGGGTATCGAGATCGTCGACGCGATCGACACCTTCCAGGGCGACGCCGACGGCCTCGAGCCGTCCCAGGTTCGGGTCTGTGTCGACTCGCTGGTCCCGCTGCTCGAAGAGCACACGGCGGAGAAGGTGTTCCGACTGTTGCACATGACGACGTCGCGGGTGGACAACGTCCAGGGGATGGGCCACTATCACCTGCCGCTCGAGCGAGACCACGAGGCGGTCCATCTCCTCGAACCGCTGTTCGATGCGGTCGTCGAAATTCGCGCCCGTGACGGCGCCTCCGAACAGCGGTGGGAGCTCCGGGACCGAGGGACGTCGACCGACTGGCTTCCCGTCTGATCGGACACGGACCAGACCGGGACGTCCGTCGCTCGAGATCGGCTACTCGACAGTCGTGAGTGAATTATAGTCACGAAAATATAATAGTTGTCGACGCTGGTACTATGGCTGTAATCTAATGAGTGCAATGTGATAATAACGTTTGGAACGAAACCATATATCGTCGGGAAATCGCGTATATCGCCGTTCTTCGGACGATAGCACTCCACTGATATTGGTGTTACGGCACAAGGATTATATATTGAACGATCTATCGGATTAGAGAGTACAATATATGGAAGTCAATGCTGAGCTTCTCGGCGGAGCTGCCGTCACCGTCTTCCTCGCGCTCCTCTTCTTCGGCGTCGTCGTGCTATGGGACGTCGCACTGGCGTTGCGGAGTGTCGGTGACAAGATCGACAAGCTAGAGGACAATATCGACGACGATCTGACGGATATCGGCCACTCCCTGGACAACATCTCGAACGGGCGGGGCGGCGGCGGTGGGACCCAACTGCATCTCAGCGGCGGGACCATCAGCTCCGGCCCGAATCCCGGACAGGGACAGGCGCAGGGACAGCCGGCACAGTCCGCACAGCGTCCGGGGACGCGAGCGGCCGGCGGCGGACCACAGCCGTCGGAACCGCGACAGACGGCCCGGCGACCGCGCGGTGGAAGTGCCGGCGCCGGTGGCGTCGAAGCGGCGACGGCGACGGATCCCGATGCCGGAATCGATCCGACGAGAGCCGATACCGCGGCGGACGGGCCGCGCGCTACCGGCGGTGTTGACGAGGGAACGGCCGCTTCCCGTGCCGCCGACGGGGCCGGTGTCGCCGGCGGGGTCGAGCCAGCGACCGACGGCACTGAACCGGGGGCCGACAGCACGAGTGTCGCCGAGGCCGACGAACCGACGACGGATCCGGACGAGACGACGGACGGTCCAGACACCACTGACGGCGACGCCGTCGCAGCCGACGATCTGACCGACGAACCGGACGCCGACGCCGCCCGAGAGACGGAGACGAATATCGACGCCCTCACCGACGAGACGGCGAACGAACGGTCGCATCCGCGGGCGGCGCGGAATCGGGGCCGGTTCGTCGCGCCGTCCGATCGGACGGCGTGGTACGCGATCGAACTCGAGCGCGATGCGATCGCCGACACGGGACCGGTGATCGCCGGTGAACTGACCGACGGCTCGGAGACGGACGGCGACGACGCGGTCATCGCTGCCGGTCCAGTCGAATCGGCTGCGACCGACGAGACGACCGCGTCCGCCGTGGACGCCGACGGGTTCGAGGACAGTGACTCGAGCGAGACGACCGACGATTCCGTCGTGGCGGCGCCGCCGGCCGAAACGGTCGACGCCGAACCGATCGATCGGGAACCGGCAGCGCCAGCGGCCGACGACACGGACGACGGCGAGGGCGAACGCGAAGCCGATCGCGCGGACGAGGACGAAACCGATGGCGAGGTCGAGGCGGAAACCGACGCCGAATCGGTCGCGACCGATATCGACGACTCGACGGTCTCGACGCCCAGTGCGTTCTCGTTCGAGGAGACCGAGGCGACCGATTCGCTATCGGACGAGGCGGCCGAGGCGGCGACCGACGACGGTGGCGACGACTCCGCCGCAGAAACCGACGCCGAAGACGACGCGAGCGCCCGGCCGACGACGGGGACGGGACTCGAGCCCGTCGACGAGAGTGACGCCGGTTCGGACGACGAGCCGGCGGTCGACGCGGCCGACCCGCTCGCCGGCGATGCGACCGCCTTCGAGTTCGACGACGAGGACCTCGAGGACGTGACGGTCGAGGAGGCCGTCGAGACGATCAACGAGGACGCACCGGCGCCGGAGCTCTCGAGCCACCGGTTCGACGTCTCGGCGGAAGTCTACGGCTCCGACGGAGTCGGGAACGGCGACGGCGACGGAGCCGATTCCGACGGCCTGGCGCGCGACGACGGCGGCGAAAACACCGTCCTGACCTACGAGTTCGAGACGGACACCGTCGAGATCAGCGGGTCGACGAAACGCTTGCTCCAGTACCAGTTGCGGAGCTTCGCCGACCGCGACGCGACGCCCGAGGCCGACGTGACGATCGGTCGCGATCGGATCGTCATCGAGATTCCCGACTCGGACGGCGACGCCGTCCAGCGCTGGAGTGAGGCGGCCGTCGGCATCATCGACCGGACGCTCTATCTCTCGGACAACAGCTCCGACGACAGCTGATCTGCGACCCCAACGATATCTCCTTCTCGACGCTGGCGACGCCTGATTCTCGGTCTGGCACGTCGTTCGGTCCCGCTGCCGTACGGCCGTTCGATCGATCTGTCGACGCCGATCCAATCGCTTTTAGTTCGCTCGTCCCCCTCGAAGTGGTGTGCGAATCGAGAACAGTTTCATCCCCGTCCGCGGCGTCGGGGAGACCACCGAACGCAAACTCTGGCAACACGGAATCACCCACTGGGACGAGTTCGACGGCAGCGTCGTCGGCGACACGTTGGCCGATCGCATCCACTCGTTCATCGAGGAGGGGCGGACCCACCTCGAGCGAGGCGACGTCTCCCCGTTCGCCGAGCAACTGCCGGCCTCGAGTCGCTGGCGGTGCTACGAGAACGTCCGCGAGGAGACCTGCTTTCTGGACATCGAGACGACCGGACTCGACGCGTCCACCAACGACGTCACGACCGTCAGCGTCCACCGCGGCGGCGAGACGAAGACCTTCGTCAAGGACCGAGACCTGACGGCCCGTCGGCTCGAGACCGAACTCGAGCAGTCGTCGCTGCTGGTCACCTTCAACGGCCAGCGGTTCGACGTCCCCTTCCTCGAGACGTGCTACGACATCGACGTGGCGACGCCGCACGTCGATCTCATGTACCCCTGCAAACAACTCGGCCTCGACGGCGGGCTGAAGGCGATCGAGCGCGATCTCGGCATCGATCGCGACAGGCCCGACCTCAGCGGCCGCGACGCCGTGCGCCTCTGGCACGAGTACGAGCGAGGCGACGAGAGCGCCCTCGAGACGCTCGTGGAGTACAACCGGTCCGACACCCGAAACATGGAACCGCTGATGGAGATCGTCGCGGACCGGCTCCACGAGGACGTGTTCGAGGCGGCGTGCGCCGACGAGTAGCGGCGTCGACGGCGTCTCGCTGACCGAGGTCGAACCCTTCTCGCGAACCCGAAAATCGACGAGATACCGCTATCGACCGACGACGCGCCGCGGATCGCCGACGACGCGGCGATAACTGACGCTCGTCGCTGAGGTATCGCGGTCCGCTCCAATCGAGCGACTGCTTATCGGCCGTCCTCGGCCTCGAGAACGTCGACGTCACCGTCGCTGGTGACGACGACGCGATAGCCACAGAAAACGAATTCTACTCGACCCGAGCCTCGACTCGTGCCGTCCTCTCGCGGCGCGAAGAGGGAATCGAGAGCTTCCGGGTTGACGACGTCGTACAGCGCTTCGTACTCCGGCGGTTCGATCTCCATCGGATCGATGCCCTCCCGTTCGGCGACGGCAGTGATGACTTCGAAGCTGAGCGAGTTCGTGGCGGTCGCGTCAGTGGAGTCGGCTGTGAGTAGCATTGCCCGGACACTTACAGTCGTCGGATATAAATCCTCTGGCCCTACTGCAGTGTTATTGTATAACAATATACGCTAACGTACAGCCCTGATCGTTGTCGTATATTTTTATCGGATTTTCTGGTTTAATATTGGCATGGAAATAATATATGGAACAATTCAAGGAGGAATTTTCGTGATACAGGCATCCATTGTGAACGATCGAAAGCCGTTTTCAGGCGAGAATCGTCGGTCAGGGCGGGCCGAATCGAGCAGTCGACCCACGACTGAAGAGCCCGGTCGCCGAACCCATCGACCCGCGATACGAGGGCGATTCGGGGGAAGATGTTCGGGAGAGGGTACTGGGCCGACGCGACCGTTTTCGATACCGTGATGAATCCCTTCACTCGGTCCACGACACCCGGCGGCGACGGATTCGACGCCTGGGACGCGTTCGACCCGGACCACGCGCCGGCGCCCGGCCCGTTCCTCGAGGGTCACGACGTGCTCGCGGGCGACGACCACCTCGCCTTTCACCGGCTCACCCGCGAGTTGTTCGAGGAGCGGGGCGTCTACGACGCGACGTTCGGCTACAACCTCGCGCGCCTCAACCTCGATCGGCGTCATCCCGACGCCGGCTTTCGGTACGCGGTCGACGCCGACGACTCGTCGATCCTGCGCGCGGAGTTCACGCCGACGACCGAGTTCTGCCCGCAAGCCGAGGCGCTCGTCACGGGCGCGTTCCGGGCGTGGAACGGACTCGCGGACCGCCACGAGTACGACCTCGTGCGCGTGCGCGCCCACCCGTCGCACCACCAGTCCGACGCGCTCGACGCGACGCTCGAGCGACTCGAGACGGAGTTCCGCGAGACGGGAACCGTTCCGGGCGCGGAGGCGGCCGCCGACGCCGCGACGAACGACGGGGAGACGACCGCACGGTCGCCGTTCTGATCGCCTTCGGTTCGCGGCCGACCCCTCGGAGCGGGTCCCGCTGTCTCGAGTCCGACCCTTGCGATGGACGGGATGAGACTTACGCCATTTATTCTGGACGAAAACATACGCCGGTCGCGTGACGTCGTCGATAGCGAGAACCGAGTCGAGCGGACCGAAACGGATCGTGGCAGTCGAGACGTGATTATCCGCTTGAAGTAATCGTCTCCCGTTAGCTTCGTCGAAAGGAACGGTAACGATGGTATCCGACGACGATCCGACGCAACCGCTCGAGGACGTTTCGACGGGCCGACCGACCGACGTGCAGTCACGGTACGGGTCACCGGAGCTGGTTCAGCGGCCGACCCGAACGGAGTTCGAACTATGGCAGAAGACGATACATCCCCTGACGGACGAGACGGAGAACCGAACGATGACGCGGACCGAGACGACGCGCCGGACGACGCGGAGCGAACGGAGATGGCCGACGGCGGCGCCGACGAGTCGCGATCCGACTCCGAATCGGGTCAGGCCGGCAGCAGCGACGACGGTGCCGTCGACGAGAACAGCAAACAGGAGCAACTCGACGGCGTTCGCGAGAACCCCGAGGGCGAAACGCTGACGACCGACCACGGCGCCAAGATCAGCGACACGGAGAACTCCCTGAAGGCCGGCGAGCGGGGGCCGACGATCATGGAGGACTTCCACTTCCGGGAGAAGATGACGCAGTTCGACCACGAGTCGATCCCGGAACGGGTCGTCCACGCCCGCGGCAGCGGCGCCCACGGCTACTTCCAGCCCTACGAAGATCCCGACCTCGGCGACGAATTCGACGACATCGAGGAGCTGACGAAGGCGAAAGTCCTGACTGACTCCGACCAGAAGACGCCGGTCTTCACTCGCTTCTCGACGGTCGTCGGCTCGAGAGGATCCCCCGACACGGTTCGGGACGTCCGCGGGTTCGCGACCAAGTTCTACACCGAGGAGGGCAACTGGGACCTGGTCGGGAACAACATCCCCGTCTTCTTCATTCAGGACGCGATGGAGTTCCCGGATCTGGTCCACGCGATCAAGCCCGAACCCGACGACGCCGTCCCGCAGGCCTCGTCGGCCCACGACACCTTCTGGGACTTCGCCTCGCTCAAGCCCGAGATCACCCATATGATCATGTGGGTACTGTCGGGACGCGCCCTCCCTCGCGCGTATCGGATGATGCAGGGGTTCGGCGTCCACACCTTCCGGCTGGTCAACGACGACGGCGACGCGAAGTTCGTCAAGTTCCACTGGACGCCGGAACTCGACACCAGCCAGCTCGTCTGGGACGAGACGCAGAAGATCGCCGGCAAGAACCCCGACTTCAACCGCCAGGACCTCTACGACGTCATCGAGGCGGGCCACGAACTCGAGTGGGAGTTAGGGGTACAGATCTTCGACGAGGACGAGGCCGCCGAGTTCGATTTCGACGTCCTCGACCCGACCAAGATCGTCCCCGAGACCGAGGTCCCGGTGCGTCCGATCGGGAAGATGGTCTTGAACGAGACGCCGGACAACTTCTTCGCGGAAGTCGAGCAGGTCGCGTTCCACCCCGGCAACGTCGTGCCGGGGATCGACTTCACGAACGATCCGCTCCTGCAGGGCCGGCTCTTCTCCTATCAGGACACCCAGCTCAACCGGTTCAACAGCGCGAACTGGGACGAGATCCCGATCAACCGACCGATCGCCGAGCGTCACAACAACCAGCGGGCCGGCTTCATGCGCCAGGAGATCAACGAGGGCAAGGTCTCATACAAACCCAACTCGATCGACGACGACCAGCCCGCGGAGGCCACCGAGGACGAGGGCGGCTACGAGCACTTCGCCGAGAAAATCTCCGGCGAGAAGATCCGCAATCGCAGCGAGAGCTTCATGGATCACTTCTCGCAGGCCCGGCTGTTCTGGAACAGCATGACCGAGCCCGAGAAACAGCACATCGTCGACGCGGCCCGCTTCGAACTCGGGAAGGTCGATCGCATGGAAATCCGCGAACGGATGGTCTACGACCTGTTCAACAACGTCGACCACGAGTTCGCCAAACGGGTCGCGGAGGGGATCGACGTCGACCCGCCGGCGGAACCCGGCGACGAGATGCCGACCCACGACCACGAGGATCCGCGACTGAGCATCAACGAGCGCCGCGACGCCGACTCCATCGAGACGCGAACGGTCGCCGTCCTCGTCGACGACGGCTACGACGGCGAGGACCTCGAGACGGTCAGGTCGACGCTAGAGGAAGCGGGCGCCCGCGTGAACGTCGTCTCGAAGAAACTCGGCGACAAGGAATCCGAGAGCGGCGACTCGGTCGCGGCCGACGAGAGCCACGCGACCGCCGAGTCGGTGCTGGTCGACGCGGTCTTCGTCCCCGGCGGCGAGGACAGCGTCGACGCCCTCGTCGAGCAGGGCGAGGCGAAACACTTCGTCACCGAGGCGTTCAAACACAAGAAACCGATCGCCGCCCTCGGCGAGGGAATCGACCTGCTCGAGGCGGTCGACCTGCCCGATATCGAGATCGCCGACGACGGCGAGATGGCCTCGTCGGACGGCGTGGTGACGGGGCGGAGCGACGACCGCGAGGCGTTCGCCGAGGCGTTCGTCGACGCGATCGCCGAGCACCGCCACTGGGAGCGGAGTCCGAAGGAAGTTCCAGCGTAGTCATCGCGTGCATGCGCGGGTGAAGCTCATTCGCGGGCCTCGGCCCGCTTCTCGAGCCAGCGGACCGCGGGTGTCGCGGTAATCCCGTGGACGACGATGGAGATGAGGACGACGGCGCCGACGACGGCCCACAGGACGTCGGCGTCGGGGAACGCGGCCTGGTTGAGGCCGTACGCGAGGTAGTAGAACGAGCCGATCCCGCGGACGCCGAAGGCGGCGATCGTCGCCCGTTCGGCGATATCGCGGTCGAAGCCGAGGAATCCGACGATGCCGGCCAGCGGCCGGACGAGGAAGACGATCGCGACCGCAGCGGCGATCCCCTCGAGGGTCAGGGGCTCGAGGAGGCCGCCGACGATGGCGCCGCCGAAGAAGAGCATGATCAGCCCCATCATCACCTGTTCGGCGAACTCGCTGACCTCGTGGAGCGAACGGTTGTAGTCGTGGGCGCGCTCGTAGTGGCGGACCATCAGCGCCGCGACGAAGACCGCGATGAAGCCGTAGCCGCCGACCAGTTCCGTCGCTCCGTAGACCAGCAGCGTACCGGCGATCGCCTCGAGTCCCTGGACCGACTTCGCGACCGGGGTGTCGGGTTCCGTCGCGAAGACGAGTCGAGCGGTGACGTAACCGAGGACGACGCCGGCGATCACGCCGACGACGATCCGGTAGCCGACGTCGATCAGGAGCCACTCGCCGAGCCAGTTGCCGGGCGCGAGGCCGACGAGCGCGAACGCGATCGCCAGGTACGTGAACGGGAAGGCCAGCCCGTCGTTCAGCCCCGCCTCCGAGGTGAGCGCGAACCGGACCTCGTCTTCCATCCCGGCCGCCCCCTCGTCGGCTTCCGCTTCGGTTCCCATTCCGGGACCGGCGACCTGCACTTCCGACGCCAGCACCGGGTCGGTGGGCGCGATACACGCGCCCAGCAGGACGGCCGTCGGGACGGCGAGACCGAGCCACCGGCCGGCCAGCGCCGCGCCGGCGATCGACAACGGCATCGTGATCGCGAGCAGCCGCCACGTCGACGCCCATTCGCGCAGTCCCGGCGGCCTGTCGATCTTCAGCCCGACGCCCATCAGGGCGATGATGACGCCCAGTTCCGCGAGGTGTTCCGTCGTCGTCCCCTGCTCTAGGGGATCCGGCGGCGGGAGGCCGATCGGCAGCCCGAAGGCGAGCATCCCGAAACCGACGAAGAAGATCGGCATCGAGATCGCTCGATCGGAGACGAATCGGGGGAGAACGGCGATCCCGAACAGGGCGACCCCGAGGACGACGAGGCCGACGTTGTACAGCTCGAGTGCCATCTGGAACGGTCGTGGGCGTTCCTACGGGAAATCGGTCCTTTAGCCCGGTGCCGGCGCTTGCCGAACGAATCCCTTTGCCGCGAGGCGACGAGGAACGCGTATGAAACGGTCAGCGTCGGAGTCGGCGAACCGGACGAGCCGGCGGCGACTGTTGGGGGCGAGCGCGGTCGCCGCGACCGTCGGTCTCGCCGGCTGTATCGAGGAGATGGGATCGGAGTTCCCGCAGAACACGGAGTGGCCGGTCTCCGAACTGGTGCCCGACCTCCCGGTCCGCGAGCGGATCGAGATCGTCGAGGAGCGGATTCACGAGCTCGCAGGGAAAGATATCGCCGGTCCCGACGAACTCGTCGCGGTGCTCGAGGAGTACGACCTGGCGGTCGAATCGATCGAGCGCGACCGGGACGTGCTGGCCCTCGAGTACGTCAACACGGACCGCACCGACGAGGGAGACCTCCACGACGTCGGGCTGCTCGCGGGCGGCTACGCGGCGCTGATCGGCGGGGGGTACGAGGCCGCCGCGCTGGGGGCGACGATACTCGACGACGCGCCGGCGTCGTACGGCTCGGCGACGGTCGAGACGCAGTGGGCCGTGGAGTACAACCAGGGGGGGTTGACGGCCGCCGAATACGGCGAGTACGTCGCAGGCACGATCGAATCACAGCGGTACGAGCCGGAGGTCGGGGTCGATCCCGAGGAGTAGGGTGTTCCGTTCCGGTCCGGTTCGGTCCGGTCCGGTACCACGGTGGTCGATCACCAGTCGTCGGTCACCGCTCCGGTGAGGGATCGACGTCGACGTCGGGTTCCCCGGCACCGTTCTCGGCCCCGTCCGCCGACCCGACGACGCCCGTCAGGACGCCCGCGAGTCCGTTCGGGCCGTGGCGGTGAATCGTCAAGAGCACGTTCAGCACGAACAGGCAGAGCCCGACCGCCGCGAGCGCGGTGGCGACGAGCGTCGCGACCGACGGCAGATCGAACAGCGGAGCCGCCGCCAGCCCGACGTAGCCGACGAGCGTCAGGCCGAAGTCCGCGCGCTCGAGGCGGTCGTCGTAGAGATCGTCGATCATCGGCACCTGTTCGAAGCCCAGCCGGTCGCTGTAGCGCTCGTGCCAGATGATGAAGGGGACGATGTGGTACAGCGAGCCGACGACGACGAAGGCGAAGACGCCGACCACCAGCACGGCGCCGCCGTCGGGGTGGCCGAACAGCGTCCCGTACCCGAGCGGCTCGAGCCACCACGCCGGGGCGGTCAGCGCCAGCCAGGCCCACAGCGACGCGACGACGACCCAGTACCGGTCGATCATCGGCGATCGGTCGACCGTCGCCCGGACGAGCTGACGAGCGACGACGACGGTGAACGCCGCGAGGCCGACGAGAACGGCAACCGCGCCGACGCGAGCGAGCGGAAGCGACTCGAGCCCGCGTCCGGCGGCGAAGACGACCACGCCGGCCGGGAACGCGAGTTGCTCGAGACCCAGCAGCCGCTCGTCGACCGCGCTGCGGTCGGTCTGGGTGAACATCGTCGCGAGCTGGGCGAGGGCGCCGACGACCGTCGCCGTGATGGCACCGAGCAGCGCCAGCGTCGCGTGGACGAGCAGGACGTCGCCCCGCGTCAGCGCGGTCGCGTCGAAGACCGGCGTCGTGAAGTCGACGGCCAGCAGGAAGCCCAGCGGGACGACGAGCGCGAAGGCCCCGAGCGCGAGCGCGAAGTGTCGTTCCGTGAAATCGAGCGGACGGGTCCGCCACAGCGTCCGGCCGACGTTGTAAACGAACGTCCAGATCCCCAGCAGGAGCGCCGCGCCGGCGACGGGGAGCCACGGCAGCGCGCCGGCCAGCAGGAGCGCCGCGAAGCCGACCAGTCCGACGGCGACGAGCGCGAGTTGGACGACCGCGAGCCGTCTCGAGTACAGCGACACGCCGGACCAGACGGGGACGAACTGGGTCATCGCGCCCATGATGGTGATCGCGATCCAGCCGATCAGGAGGACGTGGACGTGCGCGAGGCTCGCCAGCCCCGGCAGCGTCGACACCGCCATCGCGATCTCCGCGCCGATCCCGATGACGAGGAAGGCGAGTCCGAGGACGAAGTGCCCGAGGGGGATCGCCATCGGGGGCTGCTGGTCGGTGCGGAGACCGCCCGGAATTCGGTTCATATCCGTCGATAGGTGCTCCACCGCCGTCCAGTTGAACCCGAACACGTTCGCGCTAGGAGGGTTGCTCGTCCCGGCCGTACGATCGCGTATGACCGCCGAAACGACCCAGACGAGCGCTCGAGAGACGAGAGAGACGAGAGAGACGAGAGAGACGCGAGAGCCGCGGAACGCGCAGGACGAGACGTCGCGGGCGAACCGGCAAACGACGGTCACCGTCCGCTGTACCGGTCACGTTCGCAACGCCGTCGGAACCCACGAACTCGAGTACACCTTCGAGGGGACGCGGCTCCGGGACTTCCTCGAGGCCTTCTTCGACGACTACGACGTCGAGGAGATGCTGATCGCGGAGACCGAAGCGGACGCGACCCACAGCGGCTGGGCGCCCGTGCCGGACGATCTCCCCGGAACGTGGCGCAAGAACCCCGAAGGCGACCAGACCCGTCCGTTCGCCCGCGTCTGCATCAACGGCCGGTTCAACGAGCACTTCGCGGGATTCGAGACGGAACTCGAGGACGGAGACCGCGTCGCGCTGATCTACCCGTTCATGTTCTGTTGCTGATCACCGCGGCGGCGCTCGCGGCCGCCGACCGTCCCCGGCCGTGCACCGAACCGGTTCGTCTCAGCCCTTACGGTCGCTCGAGCCCGACGAACACGTATGAGCAACGGTAGTGCGAACCCCGACGTCGAGCCCGTTACCCGCCGCGAACACGACGTCTCGTGGTCGGCGAACCTCGAGAAACCGCACCACGCCGCGGACCGCGACCTGGTCGTCTCGCAGGCGATGGACGCGGTCGAGGCGACCGCCGCGGGCACCCACGTCAACCTCGTCACGCACGGCGACCACGGCCGGCCCGAGACCTATCTCTGGGACGAACTCGAGGCCGCGTTCGATGGGATCGACCTCGAGTACGTCGACCGCTGTGGCTGTGGCGGCCACGTGACTCGCGTTCACGTCGGCGAAACGGACGAGTAACGCCCGTCGACGGCCGAAGACGGTCGACGGGCGACCCGATCGACGGCCGAACAATCAGTCCGCGGCGCCGCCCGCGACCGATCCCGACTTCTCGCCGTGAATCTCGTCGTCCCGGAGGTAACACTGCGGATCCGGCGCGAACAGGTCGCCCGTCGTCGCGAGCGCGCGAAGCCGCGACGCGCCCCGACAGATCGACTTGTACTGACAGTCCGCGCACTTCCCGTTCAGCCGCTCCTCGCGGTTCCGTAGCGCCTCGAGCAGCGGATTGGACTCGTCCTCCCAGATCTCACCGAACGGTCGGTCGCGGACGTTGCCGAGGCTGTAGCCCTGCCAGAACTGCGTCGGGTGGACGTTGCCCGCGTAGTCGACGTCGGCGATCCGCTCGCCCGTCGGGTCGCCGCCGTTTCGCTCGAGGTAGTCGTAGACCGCCCGCGCCTTCGCCTCGCCGAACTCCTCGCGGGCGTACTCCACGAGGAACGCGGCGTCGGCGTAGTTGCCGACCAGCAGGGTCTCGATCTCCTCGCCGCGGTCGTGGTACTCGAGCGTGAGGTCGGCGACCCGCTCGATCGCCTCGCGTTTCGCCTGCGGCGAGAGGTCGGCGTCGACGATCTCGGCCCCGCGGCCGCCGTAGTCGAGGTGGTAGAAGCAGAAGCGGTCCAGCCCCTTCTCGACCAGCAGGTCCACCACCCCCTCGAGGTCAGGCGCGTTGGCCTGGGTGATCGTGTACCGCAGGCCGGTCTTGAGGCCGACGTCGAGACAGTTCTCGATGCCGCGGACGGCGGCCTCGAACGCGCCGTCCTTTCCGCGGAACTCGTCGTTGCGCTCGGGCAGGCCGTCGACGGAGATGCCGGCGTACTGCAGTCCGGCGTCCTGCAGCGCCTCGGCCTTCTCCCGCGTCAGGAGAGTCCCGTTCGAGGAGAGCACCGGCCGCAGGCCGAGATCCGCGGCGTAATCGACGAGTTCGATCAGGTCGTCCCGAACGAGCGGTTCGCCCCCCGAGAAGAGGATCACCGGCGCGCCGTAGTCGGCCAACCCCTCGAGGAAGGTCTTCGCCTCGCTCGTCGAGAACTCGCCGGGCGCGGCCTCGAGGTCGGCGCCGGCGTAACAGTGCGAGCAGTAGAGGTTGCACCGCCGCGTGGCGTTCCAGACGACGACGGGCCTGCGCTGTTTCTCCTCGGTGATCTGGGGCTTCGAGGAGCCGTCGGCCGCGTCGTAGCGCAGCCCGTCGCCCTCGGCGTCGAGGTCACAGAGGAGCTTGCTGATCGAGATCACAGGCTGTTCACCTCGGAGGCGCCGGCGGTCTCCTTGTAGACGCGCGGTTCCTCGTCGTCGCTGTCGTCAGCGTCCCCGTCACCGTCGGTATCGGTATCGTCGCCGCCATCTCCGTCGGGTTGCTCCGACTCGCCGAACCCGCGCGTCGAGTACCGTCCGACCGCGTCTGCCGGACAGACCCAGACGTCGACGGCGTACCAGCCGAACAGCCGCGAGGCGTGTTCGTGGGCCTCGGTCTCGCTGCCGGCCGCGACGCTGCCGACGTGTCGCAGCGGATCGCCGGGCTCCTCGCGCAGGAAGACTTCCCACTGTCGCGTCGGGTTCCCCCGTTCGTCGGCGTCCACTCGCTCGCGTCGTGCCTTCTCGACCATATCGCTCGGTACGGACGGGGGTCGTAGAACCGTCCCCCAAACTCCCACCCGGTGGGAACACTCCGGGAAACGGCCGAACCGGTTCGACTCGAGCGACGGGTGTTCCCGCCGGTCGGGAACGACGGGGAGGTTTTCGACCGATCGACGCCGATTCCCGATAATGCGACCCGGAACTCTCGATACGTCCGACCGACCGATGGTCCTCATCTGGGAACTCACCCAGGCCTGCGGACTCGCCTGCGATCACTGTCGGGCCGACGCCCGGCCGAACCGCCACCCCGACGAGCTCTCGACCGCCGAGGGCAAACGGCTGCTCGAGGACGCCGCCGAGTTCGGCGACGGACAGCTGGTCGTCCTCTCGGGCGGCGACCCCCTCGTGCGCGACGACGTCGAGGAGCTGATCGCCCACGGCGACGACCTGGGGCTCCGGATGACGATCACGCCGAGCGGCACCGGCTCGCTGACCGCGGACCGCATCGAGGCGATGGCCGACGCCGGGCTCAAGCGGATGGCCGTCAGCATCGACGGCGCTTCCCCCGAGAGCCACGACGCGTTCCGCGGCGAAACCGGCAGCTTCGAGGAGACCATTCGCGCCGTCGAGGACGCCGAGGCGGCGGGCCTCCCGGTTCAGGTCAACACCACCGTCTGTCGCCAGACGGTCGGCGAACTCCCCGAAATCAGGGACCTCCTGCGGGAGCTCGGCGCCGTGATGTGGAGCGTCTTCTTCCTCGTTCCCGTCGGCCGCGGGCGGATCTTAGAGCCGATCGATCCCGACGAGGCCGACGCCGTGATGGCCTGGCTCGACGAGGTCAGCGACGAGGAGCCGTTCGGCCTCAAGACGACCGAAGCGCCACACTACCGCCGAGTCTCGATGCAACGCCAGCGCGCTCGAGCGGACGGCGAAGTTACGGACGCGGCTCCCGACGGAGATGGTAGCGGGGCGAATCCGGGACTCAAACGCCGCGGCGGAATCGTCGCCGGAGACGGCTTCGCCTTCGTGAGCCACACCGGCGAGGTCTTCCCCTCCGGCTTCCTGCCGGAATCCGCCGGGAACGTCCGGGAACGTCCCGTTACCGAACTCTATCGCGAGTCGGATCTCTTCCGAGAACTGCGCGACCGCGACAACCTCTCCGGCAAGTGCGGGGCCTGTCCGTACCGCCACGTCTGCGGCGGGAGTCGCTCGCGGGCGTTCGCGACGACCGGCGATCCGCTGGCGAGCGACCCGCTCTGTCCGTACGTTCCCGACGGCTACGACGGTCCCCTCCCGTGGGACGGCGACAGCGACTGGGACGTCGCAGTCGGGGACTGATCTCGAGTCGGCAACCGGTAGCGATTCGTCGCCGCACCGTTTCCGTTCGGCGCAGCTGCTGTTACGGAACGGAGCGAAGGGACGAGACCGAAAAAACCGGAGTCCGCGGGCGAAAGCCCAATGACTGACCAGAGTCCATCGGATTCGGGCACCACCCCGAACCGACGCGGCTCCACCCCGCGAGTCGTCCGGTTCGAAACCGCATCGACGCGCTGACCGTCCCGTCGCCGATCCGGCCGCGCGACCCCGTCACCCGAATTCGTCGGGCCGCGCGTACGACCGTTCCGAGAGCGGCTACTTGGCGGTTCGTCCGCACATATTCACTAATGTCGTGGCGCCGACGCCGTCGGCCGAGCGTCGAGACCAGCGACGCTCGGTATCGAGGCGAAAACGGAGAACAGCGACCCGGCGATCTTACTCGAGGACGACTAGCGTATCGCCCATGTCGACGCTCTGGTCTTCCTCGACGGCGATTTCGGTGACGGTGCCGCCCTTGGAGGCGACGATGTCGTTCTCCATCTTCATCGCCTCGAGGACGACCAGCACGTCGCCGGCGGCGACCTCGTCGCCGACCTCGACTTTGACGTCGAGGATCGTCCCCTGCATCTCGGCGTCGACGGTCTCGCCGCTGCCCTCGATTTCGCCGCTCTCACTGGAGCCGCCGGCGGGTTGTGGCGGCTCGGCCCCGCCGCCGACGTCGACGTCGCCGGCCGGAATGGCCGGCGCGCCGTGTTCCTCGAGTTCGACCTCGAAGCGCTTGCCGTTGACCTCGACGGTGAACTCGCGTTCGACGCCCTCCTCGTCCTCGCCGGACCCGTCGCCGGTGTCGCCGCCCCACTGCTCCTGGGCCTCCTCGATGCGGCTCTCGTCGATCTCCTCGTCCAGATACTTCGTCGTGTGCGTGCTCGCGACGAACTCCTCGTCGGTGAGCATCAGCCGGTGGAACGGGATGATCGTCGGGATGCCCGCGATCTCGTACTCTCGCAGCGCGCGCAGGGAGCGCTCGATACACTCGTCGCGGTCCTCGCCCCAGACGACCAGTTTCGCGATCATCGAGTCGTAGTCGGTGACGAGGTCGTCGCCCTGCCGGAGCGCGTCGTCCAGTCGGACGCCGATCCCGCCCGGCGGGTCGTAGGTCTCGAGCCGTCCGCCGGTCGCGGGCGCGAAGTCGTTGGCCGCGTTCTCGGCGTTGATCCGGAACTCCATCGCGTGGCCGTCGATCTCGACGTCGTCCTGGTCGAAGTCGATCTCCTCGTCGGCGGCGATCTGGATCTGGCGCTTGACGATGTCGATCCCAGTGATCTCCTCGGTGACGGTGTGTTCGACCTGAATCCGCGTGTTGACCTCGAGGAAGTAGAAGTTCGCGTCGGGACCGAGCAGTTCGCCCGCCTCGCGGTCCTCCTCTTCGACGAGGAACTCGACGGTGCCGGCATTGGTGTACTCCGCGGCGGCGACGCCTCGACGAGCGGCTTCGCCGATCTCCTCGCGCAGTTCGTCCGAGAGGGCCGCCGACGGCCCCTCCTCGATGACCTTCTGGTGACGGCGCTGGAGCGAACAGTCCCGCTCGCCGAGGTGGCGGACGTTACCGTGTTCGTCGGCCAGGATCTGGACCTCGATGTGGCGGGGCTGCTCGAGGTAGCGCTCGAGGTAGACCGAATCGTTGCCGAAGTAGGCCTCGCCCTCGCGCTGGGCGCTCTCGAGTTGGTCCTCGACCTCGCTTTCCTCCCAGACGACCTTCATCCCGCGGCCGCCGCCGCCGCCCTCGGCCTTGATGGCGATCGGGTAGCCGTGTTCCTCGCCGAACTCCTTGACTTCCTCGGGGTCGGTGACGGGGTCGGTCGTCCCGGGGACGATCGGCACGTCGGCCTCGCTCATGATCGTGCGGGCCTTGGTCTTCTCGCCCAGCGACTCCATCGCCGAACTGGACGGACCGATCCAGGTGATCCCTTCCGCTTTCTCGACCTTGCCCGCGAACTCGGCGTTCTCCGCGAGGAAGCCGTAGCCGGGGTGGATGGCGTCGGCGTCGGCCTTCCGGGCGGCCTCGATGACGGCCTCGTGATCGAGATACGAGTCGGCCGCGCGGGCCGGACCCACGTTGTACGCCTCGTCGGCGTAGCGGACGTGCCCCGAGTCTTTGTCGGCCTCGGAGTAGATAGCGACGGTTCCGATGTTCAACTCCTCGCACGCGCGCATCACTCGAACCGCGATCTCCCCGCGGTTCGCCACGAGAACCTTCCGAAACATTCCTGACTAAACCACATGCGAACCCACTACGTTACTTTTTCGCAATGGGTCGTCTACTGATGAAGATCCGCCACAGCGACAGCCATCGCGGCCGAACGCGAGGCTTCTCGAGCGGATGTGAACAACGAAAGGGACGTGGACGAGGGAGAGGCGGAGATGTGGACGCGGGCGAGAGGTGCTCGTTCCCGGGAAACGAGCATGCGACGGGCCGGAGCGACGCGCAGTGCCGGTCGTGACGTGAAAAGCGCCGTAAACCGGCATCCGGACAAATGCCGTGATGGAATAAAAAGTCAGCGGTCGCCGAATCGGTGAACGCGCTGCGGCCGAGAGCGGACCTCCGGTCCCTCGCTGTCCGCGAAACTGAAGGGTTCGCTTGATGACGAGAGACCTCCGCTCTCTCGAACGACAGCGTAAAAGGTTGGCTAGAGACGCCGATCTCGAAGCGCCGGAAACTCCTCGCGAACCCGGTCGACCGCGCCGAGATCGAGGTCGGCGACGACCAGCGTCGGTTCGTCGCCGCTCGAGGCCAGCGTCGTCCCCCAGGGGTCGTAGACGGTCGAACGGCCGAGCAGCGTCGCGTCCTCGTCGGGGAACCGACCCGAGCCGTTGATCGTCGCGACGAAGGCCTGATTTTCGATCGCTCGCGCGCGCGAAAGCGTCTCCCAGTGTTCGATCCGCGGATAGGGCCACGCGCTCGGGACGAGGACCAGTTCCGCGCCGGCGTCGATCAGCCGCCGGTACAGTTCCGGGAACCGCAGGTCGTAACAGGTCGTCGCGCCGACGGGAACGCCGGCGACGGTCGCCGTCTCGATCCGCTCGCCGGGGACGAGCAGTTCCGACTCGGCCGACTGGTAGCCGAAGAGGTGGTGTTTCCGGTAGACCAGTTGCAACTCGCCGTCGGCGTCGAACAGCGCCGCGGTGTTGGCGAGCCCCTCGTCGGCCGGGGTGTCGGCGGTCTCGGTAGCCGCGAGATCCTCCACAATACTCCCCGCCAGGACGGCGATCCCGTGATCGGCAGCCGCCTCGCGGAGCCGCGTGAGCGTCTCCCCCTCGAGGGGCTCGGCGAGGCGACCGTAGCTGTCGAACGCGAAGTACCCGACGTTGAACAGCTCCGGGAGCGCGACCAGATCGGCTCCCCGCTCGGCGGCCCGCGAGACCGCCTCGAGCGCCCGCTCGACGTTGGCGTCGACCGCTGTGGGTTCGACCTCGAGCTGTGCGAGCGCGAGCCGCAGCCGCTCGTCGGTCGCCCCGATCATGGTTCCTCGGAGCGGGTCGACTGCAGGTCGCGCTCGAGCGCCCGCTGGAGGTTCCGGAGTTCGTCGTCGAGATTGCGCTTGAAGAACTTCTCGACGCCCGGCAGCTTGCCGTCGACGACGAAGTGATTCTCGAGGCGGGTACCGTCGTCGAGCTCGACGATCTCGTGTTCGCCGGTGACGTCCATCACCTTCGATTTGCCGACGAACTTGACGTACGACGGCGGCTCGCGCGTGACGTCCTCGGTGTTGACGGCGATCGTCTTGCGGACGAGCGGGATCGGGAGCTCGACGTGCCAGGTGACCCGGCGTGCCTCCGGATCGTCGACGGTGTACCGCTGGACCACGCTGATCGCTCGGGCACGGTTCTCCGGATCGGCGATGAACTCCCAGACGCGCTCGGGTGAGGCGGCCAGTTCGAACGAGCGGTCGACGCGTACAGTCATGGCACTACGTGGGACAGTCGATAATAAAAAGACCGCGGACCGGGAGCCGACCGCCGTTCGGGTCGACTACCGCTCCCGACGCGAGCGGGCCACGGGCGAGCTCAACTGAGAGAGACTCTCCACGTCGTCGACCGAGCGCGTCCCCACTTCTCGATATCGACCTCGTCGGATTTCTCCGCGAGGTGGGGGAGTCGCACGCCGACCTGTTTCGACGAGAGTCCGATCGCATCCGCGATGTTCTTCGCCCGGAAGTACTGTTCACCGCGGGCGGCACTCTCCCGGAGATACGAGAGAATTCGTTGCTCTTCGTCGGAGTAATCGGTCATCGTCCGTACGTCCCCGTTGGGCGTCGGTACTATTAACTCTTACAGGCGATACCCCCGTCCTCGAGAGGTGGCGCCGCGAACGGGGTGGACGTGTCGGCTGGGAACGGTCACCCGGCACCGGTCGCTCCGGTCTCGAGCGCGCTCGAGACGGATTGACTCGATCCGATCAGTCCCAGTAGAGGTGGATACCGACGACCGCCAGCGAGCTAAAGATCATCGCGGCGGCGAATCCCCAGGCGGCGGTGAGATCCGGTGCGCCGGTAAACATCAGCAGTGCACCGATCGTCGCGACCGCGCCGAGTGCGAGCGCCAGTCCAACACCCATGTCCGTCGTTGACTCGGTTTCCGTGGCCATGCCCGGGGATTGCGTATGGGGTCTCTTAAGCGCATTCATTCAGCGTCGGCGAAACGAACGACGAGTCGCGTTCGCGGAGAACGGCGTCGCTGTCACGGCGGGGACGAGGGCAGTGGCGGGCAGTGAATCCGAAGCGAAGCCGTGGCGAGCGACGGTACCGAGGCGGCGCTCAGAACCGGTCGGTGCGACCGGCGGCCGACCACGGATCGGTCGGCGTCTCGCGCGGGACGCGGACGGTCCGGTGTTGCTGGGCGCGGATCCGCCCGGCGAAGGACCAGCGTCTGTCGTCCCAGGTCTCCGCCTCGTCGGCCGCCGCGGCGGCGGCCGCGAGCGCCTGGTCGTGGAGATGGGCGCCGATCGCGGCCGCGATCGCCGCGGCCTCCTCGTCGCTCGCGTCGTCGGGAACGTCGAGTTCGACGTTCGACAGGAGGTCCCCCTCGTCGGGCACCGCGTCGGCGGCCGCGGCGTCGGCCGACGCCTCGGTCGCGTCGGCCGGTTCCTCCTCGAACTCGACGTTCGACTGGTTGGTAGTCATTACTTATAGCGGGATGTTACCGTGTTTCTTGTCCGGGTTCTGTTCGCGTTTGGTCTCGAGCATCTCGAGGTCGTCGATCAGCCGCGGTCGCGTTTCGGTGGGAACGATGACGTCGTCCAAGAACCCTTTGTCCGTTGCAGTGTACGGGTTGGCGAACTCCTCGCGGTACTCCTCGATGAGTTCGTCCCGGAGCTCGTCGGGGTTGTCGGATTCCTCGAGTTCCTTGCGGTAGAGGAGGTTGACCGCGCCCTGGGGTCCCATGACCGCGATCTCGGCGGTCGGCCAGGCGTAGTTGACGTCGGCGCCGAGGTTCTTGGAGGCCATGACGCAGTAGGCGCCGCCGTAGGCCTTCCGGGTGATGACCGTCAGCAGTGGGACGGTCGCCTCCGCGTACGCGTAGAGGAGTTTCGCGCCGTGGCGGATGATCCCGCGGTGTTCCTGATCGGTCCCGGGCATGTAGCCGGGGACGTCGACGAAGGTGACGATCGGGATGTTAAAGGAGTCACAGAAGCGGACGAACCGCGAGCCCTTCATCGAGGAGTCGACGGTGAGCGTGCCGGCGTTGACGCGGGGCTGGTTGGCGACGAGGCCGACCGAGCGTCCGTCGAGGCGGCCGAAGCCGACGACGAGTTCCTTGGCGAAGTTGTCCGCGACCTCGAAGAACGAGCCCTCGTCGACGACGCTGTCGATGACGTCGACCATGTCGTAGGGCTTCTGGGGGCTCGGCGGGACGATGGACTTCAGTTCCTCGTCCCGGCGGTCGGGGTCGTCCCACGGCTCGACGCGCGGCGGATCCTCCATGTTGTTCTGCGGGAGGTAGGAGAGCAGCCGCTGGATGTCGTCCAAGGCCTGTTCCTCGCTCTCGCAGGCGAACTGGGCGACGCCGGTCTTGCCGGCGTGGGTCATCGCGCCGCCGAGTTCCTCGTGAGTGACCTCCTCACCGGTGACGGTCTTGGTGACGCCGGGCCCGGTGATGTACATGTGGCTCGTGTCCTTCACCATGAAGATGAAGTCGGTGATCGACGGGGAGTAGACCGCGCCGCCGGCACAGGGCCCCATAATAGAGGAGATCTGGGGGACGACGCCGCTGGCCTCCTGATTGCGCCGGAAGATCTCCGTGAAGCCGGCCAGGCTCTTGACTCCCTCCTGAATCCGGGCGCCGGCGGAGTCGTTGAGCCCGACGACGGGCGCGCCGACTTCCATCGCCATGTCCATGACCTTGCAGATCTTCTCGGCGAAGACCTCGCCCAGAGAGCCGCCGAAGACCGTAAAGTCGTGGGCGAAGACGAAGACGGTGCGGCCGTTGACCTCGCCGTAGCCCGTGACGACGCCGTCGCCGGGGATCTTCTTCTCTTCCATCCCGAACTGGCTCGTCTGGTGGGTCCGGAGCTGGTCGAACTCCGTGAAGGTGCCCTCGTCGAGGAAGTAATCGATCCGCTCTCTGGCGGTCATCTTCCCCTTGTCGTGTTGCTTCTCGATGCGCGCCTCGCCGCCGCCTAGCTCGGCCTCCTCGCGGCGCTCCTCGAGTTCGTCGATGCGATCTTCCATCGTCATGCTCGGTACACCCCTCGCTGTATCATACGACCTTCTGTGATGACCAACAGGAAAAGGATTCCGTAATACCTACACGATTTATCACTGTCCGAAAGAGCCATAGGCTCGAGAGCGAATCCGAGATAGTCCCACTCGCTAATAGTAGTTCAACCCACGTTCATCTCTGGCCGGAATGTGGGTGTACGGGAGTTTCCGACCCGAAGTCGTCATCTATAGAAATCACGAAAAGTTATATGCGGCCACTCTTTCAATCCATTCGATATGGCACAACGCGAATCATGGGCAACGCGAGCAGGGTTCATTCTGGCTGCGGTCGGGAGCGCAGTCGGGTTAGGGAACATCTGGCGGTTTCCGTATCAGGTAGGTGAGTACGGTGGTGCAGCGTTCCTCGTCGTTTACCTTCTATTGGTCGCGTTCGTCGGCTTCCCCGTCATGTTAGCCGAGTTCACGATCGGCCGGTACACCGAGCGAAACCCCGTCGGCGCGCTCAAGCAGATCGGAGAGGGAATCTGGTCGAAGATCGGCTGGGTGTTCCTCGCCGCCGGATTCGTCATTCTCTCCTATTACAGCGTCGTCGCTGGATGGATTCTTCAGTACATCGTCATCGGACTACAGGGTAATTACGCCGCGGGCGGTGCCGCCGCACAGTTCGGGGCGACCACCGGTGGACTGACCTCGGTGCTCACACACGCGATATTCATGGCCGCCGTCATCGGGATTGTCGTGTTCGGTATCCGGGACGGTATCGAACTCTCCGTCAAGCTGATGGTGCCGGCGATTATCGCTCTCCTTTTCGGACTAGCGGCTTACGGCGCAACACTGTCAGGTGCCGGGGACGCGTACGCGTACTATCTCTCGCCTGATCTGGGAACGATCGCGTCGAACTGGACCGAGATCCTTCCCGCGGCGGCCGCGCAAGCGTTCTTCACGCTGTCGCTCGGGATGGGCGTGATGATCACGTACGCGTCCTATCTCGGGGAGGACCGAAACCTCGCGAAGGACGGCGCTATCATCGTCGGTCTCGACACGCTGATCGCGTTCACCGCCGGGCTGGTGGCGTTCCCGATTCTCTTCACCGCTAACCTGACGGAGACCACCGACGGCCCGGGCTTCATCTTCGTCAGCCTCTCGGAGGCGTTCAGCAATATCCCGTTCGGCGGGATTCTCGGCGCCATCTTCTTCGCCACCGTCGCGATCGCCGCGCTCTCGAGTGCGATCAGCATCCTGGAGGTCGTCGTCTCCTACCTGATCGACGAGCACGGGATCGACCGAAAGCCGGCAGTAACGGCGCTCGGAGTTGCGATATTCCTCCTCGGTGTACCAGTCGCCTACGACAATTCAGCGGGACTGGTCTGGCTCACAGTGTACGACGGACTCGCGAACCAGATCCTGCTCATCCTCGGCGGCCTGCTGTTGGCCCTTTACATCGGCTGGGTCGAGACCGGTCTCGGGCTCGAGGAACTCGGTAGGGGCTTCCGAAACCTCGGCTCCTGGGGACAGGCCTGGATCTGGACGCTCCGGATTCCGGTCATCCTCCTGTTGCTCGTGGTCCTCTGGTACAACGGAAACGCGGTCTACAGCAGTCTCAGCGGCATCTTCGGCTGATCGTCGCGGCAGCTGATCCAACTTCGAACTGACACGGTTTCTTCGCCGTCGATGCGACGACTTCCGCACCGGCAGAGAACGTTGTTCTCAACGCTGCTCGTTGAACGGAGTTCCTGCCACCACCGGTATCGGGGCAGAGCCGACCGCTTCACGCCTCGCCGTAGACCGGTACGGCCGCCCCGCTCGTAACTGCCGCACCGTCGCTACAGAGGAAGGTCATCACGTCCGCGATCTCGGCGGGATCGACCCACGAGTCGTGATCCGCGTCGGGCATCATCTCGCGGTTCATCGGCGTGTCGATCACGCTGGGCATCACGCAGTTGGCGCGGACGGTCCCCTCGTTCTCCTCGGCCAGCGTCTCCGTCAACAGTCGAATCCCCGCCTTCGTGATCCGGTAGGGACCGTCGCCCTCGCCGCCCTCGAGCGACGAGCGCGCACTCACGCTCACGATCGCACCCTCGCTGTCCTGCAGATGGGGAAGCGCGTGTTTCGATGCCAGAAACGCCGTCTTCAGGTTGATATCGACGAGCATCTCGAACGCCTCGAGGTCGGTGTCCTCGATGCGGTCGCCGCCGCGCCACGTCCCGGCGATGTTCAGCAGATGGTCGATCCGGCCGTGGTCGTCGACGACGGTCGCCATCAGCTCCTCGACGTCGCTCTCGTCGGTCAGGTCGGCCTCGTAGAAGTGCGTCTTCGAGTCCGGCTCGAGCAAGCTGTCCTCGTCGTCCGGGGCGACGACGTCGACGGCGCAGACGGTCGCGCCGGCCGCCCGGAATCGATCGACCGCGGCGCTGCCGAGCGCGCCGCTCGCGCCCGTGATCACGGCGACGGTGCCGTCGAAGTCGACGGAGTAGTCGGTCGCAGGTGACATACGCTACCGTGCGGTAGCAGGGGACGTAATAGCCCGGTGTCCATCGGTGAGAAGACTCGGTATCG
This sequence comes from Haloterrigena sp. KLK7, assembly GCF_037914945.1. Classification (NCBI taxonomy): domain Archaea; kingdom Methanobacteriati; phylum Methanobacteriota; class Halobacteria; order Halobacteriales; family Natrialbaceae; genus Haloterrigena; species Haloterrigena salinisoli. The sequence continues at coordinate 3,574,071 of NZ_CP149787.1, read as the reverse complement.
GGGAGCCGAGAGACGGCTCCGACGGCGTCGAACCGATCACGCCGACATCGGAGGCAGCGCGGCCCGCTGGAACCAGAAGTCCGCGACGGCCTCGACCATCTCGGAGTACTCGACCGGATCGGTCGGTTTCGTCAGATAGGCGTTGGCCGCGAGCTCGTAGCTCTCGTGGATGTCCTCGATGGCCTCGGAGCTCGTGAGGACGAGGACGGGAATGCGAGCGAGTTTCGGCTCCTCCTGAATCGACTCGAGGAACTCGAGGCCGCCCATCCGTGGGAGGTTCAGATCGAGGAGCACGAGGTCCGGCAGCGGGGCAGCGTCGTCGCACCGCTCCGTGAGGAACTCGACCCCCTCGTCGCCGTCGGTCGCGACGTGGATGGTCGTCTCCATCGAGAGTTGCCGGAACGCTTCCTGCGTGAGACGGACGTCGCCGGGATTGTCCTCTACCAGGAGGATATCGATCGGTTCGTCGCGTCGATCATTCATGGTGTGGTCACCTCCAGCAGCGGTCTCGTCGCAGTCGATTAGAACTCGGTCGGGACACTAACGAGTGTTCCTAGTAGCGGTACCGGTATAACGGTACTTGCTAAAGGCTTTGGAACCCGCGCCGATTCGGCGGTTACGGGGACTGTCGTCGCCGATATCCACCGTCGGCGCTGACCGTCCGTGATCGTCGGTGTGGAAGCGGGACCGCGACCGCTCGTGAGAATCGGCGACCGACTGAAGCCGATCGCCGCCCTTCGTCCGGCGAATGCGTCTGATCGCACACCGCGGGTTCGCAGCGACGGCGGCCGAGAACACGATCGCGGCGTTCCGGTCGGCGGCCGACCGCGCGGACGCCGTCGAGTTCGACGTCCGCCGCTGCGGCTCGGGCGAACTCGTCGTCGTCCACGACGAGACGATCGACCGCGTGACCGACGGCGTCGGTGCCGTCGCCGACAGCAGCCTCGAGGCCCTCGAGTCCCACACCGTGCTCGACTCCGGCGAGCCGATCCCGACCCTCGAAGAGGTGCTCGAAGCCCTCCCGCCGACGGTCGACGTCGACATCGAACTCAAGGACGCCGGCATCGCGGCGGACGTCCTCGAGGCCGTCGACGGGGCGGAGAACCGAATCGTCGCGACGTCCTTTCTGGCGTCCGAACTGCGCACGATCCGCGAGATCGATCCCGACCAGCCGATCGGGCTGCTGGTCAGCCGGCGCCTCGAGACGCCGGTCACGACCGCCGTCGAACTCGACTGCGACGTCATCGGCGCGAGCTACTGGCGGTGTCTCGCCACGCGCGTAGTCCCGCGGGCGAACGCCGTCGGTCTCGAGGTCCACGCGTGGACGATCGAACACCGCGTTCTGGCGACGCTCCTCGAGTCGCGAGGGGTCGACTGCGTCTCCGCGGATCGGCCGCTCCGAGTGTGACGGCGCGCGGAACGCGGACCGCACCGACTACTCGCCGACGGTCGTCACGGAGACCGTCCGCGTCCGCGGCCCGTCGCACTCGACCAGCAGGACGGACTGCCACGTGCCGAGCGCCGGCTCGCCGTCCGCGATCGGAATCGTCACGTCGGGCCCGAGGAGCGCCGCTCGGAGGTGCGAGTCCGCGTTCCCGTCGAGCCGGTCGTGCGCGTGGCCCTCGTCGGGAACGAGATCGCGGAGGAACGTCTCGAGGTCGCCGCGCAGCCGCGACTCGTTCTCCTGGACGACGAGCCCGGCCGTCGTGTGTCGCACGAAGGCCGTCGCGGTGCCCGACTCGAGGTCGTCAGGGACGGCCGCGGCGATGCGATCGGTCACGTCGACGGTCGTCAGTCGCGCGTCGGTCTCGACGGAGAACGTCGACTGGCTCATAGCGGTCACGTGGCGGGCCAGCTACCACTGTCTTGCGCTCGCGGAGAACGAGACGACGGGCGGGCGGCGGCTACGAGACCTGATCAAGCGCCCAGCTCGCCCGTTCTCGGACGTCGGGATTCGGGTCCTCGTGGGCCAGGGCCGCGAGCCGGTCCGCGGCCGCGTCGACGCGACCGTATCCGAGCGCGACGGCGGCGTTGGCCCGCACGCGGTCGTGGTCGTCGGCCAGCCGCTCGAGCAACGGCTCGCGGACCGGCTCGAGGACCGACGTGAGCTCCGCCGTCACGCGGGCGATCGCGACGGCGGCGTTGGCCCGGGTCTCCCCGTCGTCGTGCTCGAGCGCGGTCGCGAGGGCCGGAACGGCCGGTTCGACCGCCGTGGGCGTCCGGCGGGCGACGTCGGCCAGACAGCCGACGGCGTTCCGCCGGAGGGGGACGGCGTCGTGGTCGACGAGTTCCAGCGCCGGATCGACGAAGTCGAGCGTCGGCAGCGGCGTCTGCGATCGCGCCAGGCGCCCGACCGCCGACAGCACCGGCACGCCGTGGCGCTCCGGATCGGCCTCGAGGGCCGCCGTGAGAAGCGGGACCGCCGACTGAATGGCGCCCGGCGTCTCCGCCGACAGCCGCTGGAATATCTTCAGTCCACGCCGATCGTATCCGGGGCGACGGTCGACCACGTCGGCGATCGCGTCGACGTGATCGACGAGGGCGGACGGCTGATCGACCGCGATCGTCGCGAGACAGCGAAGCAACTCGGCGGTCGCCGGCCCGCCGGGATTCTCGGCGGCGAAGGCGACGATCTCGTCGGTCGACGGCGCGACGTCGGCGGTCGATTCGGTCGCGAGTTCGGCCAGACAGTAGGCGACCTCCTCGTGAAAGTCGACGTCGTCGCCGAGCAGCCGCCGCAGTTTCGGGACGGTCGGGAGACAGGCCGCTGGATCGTCGGCCAGCGTATCGCGGACCGCCCGCACGGCGGCTCGCTGCTCGTCGCGGTCGTCCGTATCGAGCCGTGCGAGGACGGCCGGCAGATCGAACGCGCCGTCGCCGGACTGCGGCGTCCCGACTGCCCGGCCGCCTTCCCTATCCATTGTGTCCCGACGATGTGCGATAGGGACTAAAAGCCTTCCGAGTGTTTCGTGATCGTCGATCTCTCTGAAAAAAGTATCAGGCGAGCCACTCGTCGGGTTTCGTGTCGTAGTCGACGTCGTCGGCCGAGAGGTGGTCGACCTCCTCCCAGGGGACGTCCTCGACGGTCACCTCGTCGCCGTCGTACCGGATCAGTTTCCCCCGCTCTTCGGGTTCGGGTTCGCGGTTCCGGCGCTTGGCGACCTCGATATCGTGGTCGTCGATCTCCTTGACGATCGTCAGCAGGTTCACCGGCCGACCCCAGAGTTCGAAGATCCGCTTCAGGGTCTCCTTCGCCTGCCCGAGGTCGAGCATGACGCCGTTGTACTGGTGGCCCAACAGCAGTTCGTTGGCGTTGTTGTAGTTGCCGTCGTAGACCGCGATCGTCGGCTTCCCGAAGTTGGTGAACTGCAACAGGAGCTTCTTCTTGACGTCTTCGGCGGCGTCGCTGGCGACGTGGAACTGGCCGGTCGCCTGCGAGTGCTCGTAGGTGAAGTAGTTGTTCTCCGTGATGAACTCCTGGGTGAGGAACTCGTCTAAGAAGGTCACGTCGTTGTGGCTCTCGCGGATGTCGAACATCCGGTCCCAGCCCGCGGTGAAGTCGACGTCGGCGAGCGCCTCCGCGACGCTCTCGTAGCGGGCGTCGTCGAAGAGGTAGCGGCCGATCTGCTCGAGGTCGTTCTGGCTCACTCGGGTCAGGAACCCGCGGTGCTGGCGCTTGACCAGCGAGTAGTGACGGCGTGCGAGCCCCTCCTCGGTCAGGACCTTCCACGGATACTTCGAAACGTCGATCTCGCCCTCCTGGGCGGCCGCGAGGGCCTCGCGGTCGACGTACTCCTCGGGAACCTCCTCGAGCGCGTCGAGCGTCTCGGGCGTGATCGTGTCGATCGCTTCCGGCGGCTCGAGCGTCTCGAGCACCTCGTCGAAGTCGACGACGTCCATGAGGTTCCGCCAGGAGATGCCCTCGACGCGCAGCAGGTGCTCTAAGACCTCCCGGCGGTTCGTCCGGTTCTCGACGTACTCCCAGAGCTCCATCCCGAGGCTGTAGGGGTTGAGCCCGCCCGACGCCAGCACCTTCGCCATGTGATCGGCGTAGTTCATGAACTCGTCGTCGCCGGCGAAGGCCTCGTCGGTCATCATCGTCGACTCCCAGTAGGCGGCCCACCCCTCGTTCATCACCTTCGTCATCTTCTGGGCGGCGAAGTAGTAGGCCTCCGCGCGCATCATGTCGAGGATGTCACGCTGCCACTCCTCCATCTCGGCCGCTCGACCCGCCTCGTCGTCGTACTGCTTGCCGTGTTCGCGGACGAACGCGAGGACGTCCTTCTGGGGCTCCTCGGGGAAGCTGACGGCCTCGCCGTCCTCCTCGAGTTTCTCGAGCCACTCCTCGTCGAAGACCTCGCCCTTCACCTCGTCGGAGAGGCCGAGTTCGTCTAACTTCTCCGCGAGGTCGTCGTCGAGGTCGTCGACCGGCCCGTCGACGTCGAGACGGCGCTCGAACACGCGGTGCTGGTCGATGTTGTCCTCCAGCGAGAGGCAGTGATCGATCCACTTCTCGACCTCGGCGCGGTCGATCTCGGGATCGGCCATATACTCGTCGATCGCGCGCGCGTGGCGCTCGAGCATGGCGGCGGCGTTGACCTGCTCCTCGTCGGCTCGGCCGCTGGTGAAGAGGCCGAACCACTCGTTGTTCGCGAAGAAGTCCGAGTGGGCCTCGACGTGGGTGATGACCGCCTTCTGGTCGGCGATCGTGTTCGACTCCTGTAGGAACGCGTGGGCCGGATTGTCGTTGTTGACGATCTCGAAGGCCTTCCCGCCGCCGTACTGGCCCTGCTTTTGCTGCTTGTCGTACTGCATGCCCCACCGCCAGTGGGGGTATCGCGACTGAAAGCCCCCGTAGGCGATGAGCTCGTTCATCTCGTCGTAGTCGATGATCCAGTACTTCACCGGGTAGGGCTCGAGGCCGAGTTTCTCGGCCAGGTTCCTGGCCTCCGAAACGGGTTCCTCGAGTTCGCCGGCGATCGCCTGTTTGCGGAATCGGTCCGCGTTGGAGTTGCGTTTACTCATCTGCTTCACCCTCCGTCGAGAGGATCTCGTAGATCGCGTCCGTCACGTCCTCCTTGCTGTTGACGTACGCCACGGCCACGTCGTCGGCGTCGGTGCCGAAGTGGCGCTCGAGCTCCTCGGCGTGGGTGGCGTTGATCGCGTTGCCGCTGGGCTGGGTCTCCACGTAGGCGTGGAGGTTCGCCGGGATCTGCTCCATCATCGGAATGACGCGCTCTTCGGTGTCGTTCGAGGAGTTCTCGGAGTCGCCCGCGGCGAAGACGTACCGGTTCCAGTCGCTCCAGGGGTACTCCTCGAGCAGTTCGTTCGCGAGTTCGTAGGCGCTCGAGATCTTCGTCCCGCCGCCGCTGCGGATGCCGAAGAAGTCGTCGCGTTCGACCTCCCAGGCGTCGGCGTCGTGGGCGATGTAGACGAACTCGGCGTTGTCGTACTTGCCCTGGAGGTACCAGTCCAGCGGGGTGAAGGTCCGCTCGACGAGTTCGCGTTTCTTCTCGCGCATCGAGCCGGAGACGTCGCGGATGTTGACGACCACGACGTTCTTCTCCTTCTCCTCGATGATCTCCGGGTGGCGGTAGCGCTCGTCCTCGCGGCGGAAGGGGACCTGTTTGATCCCCTCCCGGCGGATCTTCTGCTGGACGCTCTCGCGTTCGACGTTCGCCTCGACCTCCTCGATGGAGGCCCATTTCCCGCGTTCGTCATCGGGAATGCTACTGTAAGCTTCCTCGACCCAGGCCATCGAGACGGGTAGGTTCTCGCCGCGGGCCCACTCGAAGACCTCGCGGGGCTCGATCCCTTCGACCTTGCAGAGTTCCCGCAGGAACTCCTCGTCGAAGTCCATCGCGAGCTTTCGCTTGAGCCCCTCCTTGAACATCCGCTCGAAGTCGAGGGTGCTGTCGGGGCCCGTCCGGGTCATGTCGGTGAAGGGGCCTTCCTTCTCCTCGACGACCTTCTTCCCCTTCGGATCGAGGTCTAAGCCGAGTTCCTCGTCGAGTTCCTCGGCGAACTCCTCGGGGTCCATCTCGTAGTACTCGTGGTCGCCGCCCTCCTCGCCGGGTTCGCCGTCCTCGCCGTCGTCGTCGCCCGGCTGTGGCTGGGGCTGGCCGACCGGCTGGCCGGGCTGGGGCGTGCCGTCCTCGCCCTGGCCGACGCCGCCCTTGTCCCGCTGGTCGTACTCGAACTCCGGTAGCGAGACGATCTTGACCGGGATCTGGATGTCGCTGTTCCCGCCGCCGCTCAGATCGCCGTACTGGATGAAGTCGGCCAGATCCTCGCGGCGCTGTTCGCCCACTTCCCGGAATCGCTCGAGGTCGTCTTTCAGTCCCATCTGTAGCTCACCTGTCCCATGACGTGTCGGCTGGTTAGCTCGGCCGACGCCTCCGAGTAGTCGAAGAGGTCGACCATCGTTTCGATCGTTCGCTCCTTGACCGACGCCGTCTGCGTGCCGCTCGGTGGGTCGTCCCACTGGCGCGGGTCGAAGTCCTCGAAGGTCCGCTGGACGTCCTCCCAGTCGTGGCTCTCGAGGACGGTCTTGATCACCGGGATCGCCGTCAGGTCGACGTCCTCGACCGAGAAGTCCTCGTTGCGGTGTTCCCACGCGTGGCGGTTCAGCGAGGTGATCACCTTCTCGCGGCGGAAGTTACGGACGCTCTCCCGCGGGAGGTTGCCCTCGTACTCGCCCTCGGAGAACCGGCCGAGGTGTTCGATCTCGAACAGCTTCATCTTCAGCGGGTCCGGCTCGACGCGCTCGCCGCGGTCGTTGTACAGCGGCTCCTCGGTCTCCCAGGCGTAGACGTGTTCGACGTACTCGGCGACGGTCTCCTCGTCGACCCGCTTGTCGTGCATGATCGCCTCGATGACGTCGCTCTCCTGTTGGTCGAAGAGGTAGTTCTTCACGGGCACGATTCGGTTCTCGAACTCCGAGCGCTCGCCCGTCGAGAAGACGGGGGCGTCGGCCAGTCCCTCGGCCATCGCGTTGAGCACGTCCCGGGGCATGACCACGTTCTCGACCGCCAGATCGGGGTGGTGGCGGTCCCGCTCGGTCTGGAGCAGTTCGGCGAGGGTGTCCCGCGTGTAGGTCACCGGGATGCCGTGTTCGCCGTCGTGGGCCTCGCCGTCGAAGTCGAACTCCTCTTTCTCGCGGCGGGAGTCGCCCTCCTGGAGGTAGCCCTGGTCGTAGATCAGGGCCTTGTCGACGAGGTCCAGTCCGTTGGGGAGGTTCTCCTCGTCGAGTCGCGTCGCGACCGCGTAGAGGGCGGCCGCCTCGATCGCGTGGGGCGCGAACTCCCGCGTGTGCGTCTCGCCGTCCTGATCCTTGACCGTCACCGACACCGGTTCGCGGATGCGATCCTCGAGTTCGTCGTAGCTCTCGGCCTCCCAGACGGACGTCTCGTTGGTCAGTTCGCGACGGATGAGCTCGGACTCGAGCGAGAGGTTCGTCAGGTAGCCGAACTGGTGTTTGTCCAGTCGGCGTTTGAGCGCTTTCAGGGGGTCCATGCCGTTGCGGTCCGAGTGCTGGTTGAGCTGCGCCTCGAGGTCGGGGTTCGAGATGATCAACAGCTGGGAGTCGACGTCCATCCCGATTCCCTTGTCCAGTTTCACCGACTGCTCGTCGGGGACGTTCAGCAGCTTCTGCAGCAGGTCGGCGTGCTGGGCCGCGTCCTCGACGATCGTGAGGACGCCGTTGCCCTGCGAGAGGACGCCGTCGTAGGAGAACGCCTGCGGGTTCTTGCGCCCGCGGGAGTCCAGTTCCTGCAGCATGCCGTGCATCCAGGAGCCGACGAGCCGTTCCTTGGGTCGGCCCTCGTCCTCCGAGTGGAGGACGCCGACGCCCTGACCGATGTCGACGACGTAGTTCTTCACGCGGAGGTGGTCGTCGTCGGTGATCGCCGAGAACAGCTCCTCCTCGCCCTCCCGGCGGTAGCGCTCCTCTAAGAAGTCGTAGGCCTCCCGGGAGAACGGGTCGAGTTCCGCGTCGACCTGGACGGGGACGTGGTCGTCGAGTTCGGCGTTGAGGTCCTCGAGCAACCGCTCGCGGACGTTCTGAGGGAACACCGACAGCGGGTGGGTCTGGACGGGGCTCTCGTACCAGTGCTGGTCGTCCGTCGCCGTGGGATCGCCGGTCCCGTAGCTCAGGCCGCGGTCGCCGGCCTCGGCGGTGGTCACGTTCCACTCGACCGTGTAGCGCCGTCCCTCGGGCGTCTTCGAGTACTCGCGCAGCCCGTTGACCAGACAGCGCTTGAGTTCGGACTTGCCCGTCGCCGTGGGGCCCTCGAACCAGATGATCTTCTCGTCTTTCGCCCGCCCCGCGGCGATCGACCGGAGGTCGTCGACGAACCCGTTGAGCACCTCGGTGTTGCCGAGGATCGCGTGCTCGCCGTCGTTGTACGGGTCGTCGAAGAAGCGGTAGCGCTCCTTCTCCTCGCCCTCCTCGACGACCGTGCGGGTGCCGGCGGCCTCGATCGCCTCGAGGAGGTACTTCGACGCGTGGGAGGCGATCGTCGGATTCTCGAAGATCCGATCGACGTAGGTCGCGAGGTCCATCGGCTCCTCGTAGGTCTCCTCGAGCGTGTGATCGGCCTCGGTGACGTAGTCGTCCCCGGTCATGTTAGTCGACCTCTGTGGCGTTCATATCAGTCCATCTCCGCCTTGGCGACCTCCGCGCCGGCGAACTCGAGCACTTCCTTGGCGCCCTCCTCGGAGTAGCCCTGTTCCATCAGCGCGTCGATCCACGCGGAGCGCTCGTCGTCGTCGAACTCGTTGGCGCTGACCAGCGCGGAGAAGTTGATGTTGTGCTTCTTGTCTTCCCAGAGCTTGCGCTCTAACGCGCGGCGCAGGCGCTCGTTGTCCTGCGGGTTGAACGCCTCGCCCTCGCGGGCGCGTCGGGAGACCCAGTTGGAGACCTCCTGGCGGAAGTCCTCCTTCCGATCTTCGGGGATGTCGAGTTTCTCCTCGACGGAGCGCAGGAAGGTCTCGTCGGGTTCCTGCTCGCGGCCCGTGAGGTCGTCCTCGATGGTGTCGTCGTCGATGTAGGCCATCACGTGGTCCATGTACTTCTCGCCCTGGCGCTGGATCTCGTCGATGTCGTAGGCCAGCGCGTGGCGGACGTCCTCGATGGCTCGCTCCTTGTACTCCTCGCGGACCGTCTCGAGGTAGCGGTAGTACTTCTCGAAGTTGTCCTCCGGAATGGAGCCGTGGTGCTCTAAGTTCTCCTCGAAGAAGTTGAACACCGTCAGCGGCGAGAGGAAGCCGCGCTGGCGGTGTTTCGAGTCCATGATGGCCTCGGCGATCTCGTCGCCGATGAACCGCGGGGAGACCCCGACCATGCCCTCGCCGATCTCGGCCTTCTGTTCCGCTTCCTCGCGGAGCTTCTTGACGTCGATGTCGTCGCCCTCGTCGATCTCGCCGTTGTAGGCCTTGGCCTTCGAGAGCAGATCGATCGTCTCGGTGTCGGGCTCCTCGATGCGCGTGAGGACGCCGAACAGGCCCGCCATCTCGAGCGTGTGGGGCTCGACGTTGATGTCGGGGACGTCGGCGTTGGAAAGCATCTTGTTGTAGATCTCGGCCTCGTCCTCGTAGCTGAGGACGTACGGGAAGTCGATCCGCTTGGTGCGGTCGTTGAACGCCTCCATCTTCTCGTCGCCCTTCTTGTCCTTGTACTCGGGCATGTTCGTCCGGCCGACGATCACCTGGTCGATGTCGATCCGCGGGTTGTTCTTGGGCTTGATCGTCTGTTCCTGGGTCGCGTGCAGGAAGTCGTAGAGGAACTCCCGCTGGAGCTTGAGCAGCTCCTCGCCGGAGAAGATGCCGCGGTTGGCGTTACAGAACGCCCCCGAGTAGTCGAACGCGCGCGGGTCACTCTCGCCGTAGATGGCGATCTTGGAGTAGTTGACGTCGCCGGTCAGCTCCGTCTCGTCCTGGTTCTTCTTGTCCTTGGGTTCGAACGTCTCGAGGCCCTGGCGCTTGTTCTCGTCGGCGACGAACCGAACGATCTCGACGTGGTTCTCGAGGACCTGCTGGAGGTCGTCGTCGTAGTGGGCCAGCAGCTTGTCCATGTAGAACTCGCTTTCGGGGTCCAGCGCCTGCTCGTTCTGGATCGTGTAGGGCGCGTCTAAGTTCTCGTTGAGGTCGTCGATCACGCGCTGGCGCTGCTCTAACGGGAGCAAGACGAGGGGATCCTGGTTCATCGGGGACCGGACGCTGTCGTCGGCCGGGTCCTGGTCCTGGATGACGTCACAGAGGTTGGTCCACCGGAACGTGTACATCCGGCCCTCCTCGCGGAGCGTGTAGTCCTCGAAGTACTTGCGGACCTGCTTGTCGAAGTGGGACTTCCCGGAGCCGACCGGGCCGAGCAGCAGCTTGATACGCCGTTCGGGGCCGAGCCGTCGGGCGCCCGACTTGACCTTGTTCACGAACTCGTGGATCGACTGGTGGATCACTCGCCCGTAGAAGGTGTTCTCGCCGTCGTTCAGCGGGTCCTCGCTCGCGAGGAGGTACTCGACGACGCCCTCGGTCTCGTCGTAGGTCGTCCCGTAGTAGTCGAACATGTCCGCGACGCGCTGGTGGGCGTTGCGGGTGATCTTCGGGTCCTCGTAGCACTCCTCTAGGTACCAGTCGAAGGACTTGGTCTCCCGCAGGTCTGCGGGCATCGATTCCTTGTAATCCGTGCTGAGCGTCTCGAGTGTCTCGATGTCACCGGTCATGGTATCATTGCCAGTTACGGGTCCCCCGTCTGCAGCGTCCGTTGTCACACGGACCGTCACTTGCGCGGACGTCGTTCGACCAGCCGTGGCGTCGTGGCCGAACCGTCGGAATCCGTCGAACCGCGTCACCCGACAGCGCGACGCCGCCACCGCCGTCGAGTCGCTCCGCGAGCGTGGCGCTCCCGGAACGGACCGAGCGGCGGTGGGCGGCGGTCTGTCGTGTCATGTGTGATCTATCACCACTCGACGTTGCGCGACGAGCGCGTCGGGGACTCGGGCAACGGTGCGCCGGGGACGGGCGCGGAGTGGATCGGTCCGGCGAACGGATACCGATAGTATTTAATGAGTGAGTAATCCAGGTACTTAGCTTTGGCCCCAAAAGGTATTTGTCGGGACTTTATTACGGGCAAATTCTACCAGTATCGTATTATGATGCTCGATACCACACCTCACTTTCGAGGGGTACTGACATAAACGACCGGCCAGCAATGGCCAGCGACGCTCGCGCGCGCCGACCGCGCGACTCGCGCGACGCGAACCCGGCACAGGCGGCACACGAACGCGGGTCGATCGCCACCGACTCGGCGGCCGACGACGAGGCTTTATGAGTGCCGTCCGTATCGTCGCCCATGACCGATCCGGCTGTCGACGCCGATTCCGACGCGCTATCGCCGCTCCCCGACGGCTGGGACGTCTGGAACCGAGGCGAGGACGGGCGACTCGTGCTCGCCTACCGGCCGGACGTCTTCAACGGGGACGCGTTCCCGGCGGCCTGTCTGCCCACGCTCTACCTGACACACGGGAAACGGACGCGCCGTCCCGGGACCAACCCCACCAACCGGGCCGATGACGACGACTGGTACGTCTCCTTCTACCTCGAGCCCGACGTCTCGGCGGACACCGAGCGATTCCCGACGCGAGAGGAGGCGCTCGAGCGGGTCGTCGAACTCGCGAAGGCGTTCGACGGCGGCGAGATCGACTATCGGGGACTCTACCAGGTCCCTCGCGAGACGTACTTCGAGCGACTGGACGAGCTGACGGGCGCGGACGGCGCCGACACCGCATCGACCGAGTGACTGGCCTCGCGGACCGCCACCGATCGACTGCGACGGTCCGTCGAGAGCGATCCGACGGGCGGGTCCGCTAACGCGTGAGTCTTAACCGCTACCGCCGCCTACGTAGTGCTATGTCGACCGTCACGCTCGTCGGAACCCGGCTGGCCGACCCGGAGACCGAGTTCGTCTACCACGGCGAGGCCGACGCCTGCGCCGGCTGTCCCTACCGGAGTCAGTGTCTCAATCTCGAGTCCGGCACCAAGTACCGCATCACGTCCGTCCGGGAGAACGCCCAGACCCTCGAGTGCGCCATGCACGACGGGGGCGTCCGCGCCGTCGAGGTCGAACCCGCAGACGTGCGCGCGAACATCACCTCGAAGGGGGCCTTCGCCGGCAGCAAGACCAGCCTCCCCGGGCCCTGTCCCTACGTCGAGTGTCCCAGCCACGAGTACTGCGAGCCCGACGGGGCCGAGTTCGACGAAGAGTATCGTATCCGCGAGATCCTCGGCGACCCGCCACACGACGTCTGCCATCTGGATCGACCGCTCGAGTTGGTCGAACTGGACACCGACGACTGACGACGACCGCGGCGATCCGTTCGTCGCGTCCCGTGGACCGACGTTCCGTCCTTCCCGCGGGTCCTTTCTTCCGTTTCGATTCGCGTCGCTCGATCACGGCCGCGTCAACATCCGACCTCGGAACCGTCTCGTTGCGCCCCGCCTCACTCGAGCCGACAGAAAGCGGAACGCTCACTTTCACGTTCGATCGTTCCGGTCCGTCGTTCGATACCGATGGAACTGACCGCTCCACTCGAGACAACGAGATGAAACGAGTAGACGCGATGAAACGAGTAGGCTACTGCTGCTGGCAACGAGGAATCGCCACTCCCTCCCCAACCGATTCGCTCACTCGCAGACTCGTTCGCTCATCCCTCGCGCACTGTCGACGGCTGCCCTCACTATCGTTCGGTCCGCCGACAGCGCGCGCCACCGTAGCCACCGCATGCCGTCGTGGCGTCTCGAGTGACATGGAGACTGTCTGTACGCGGGGAGCACTCATCGGACCCGGGTACCTCGCAGTCACGGACGACGCGACTCGTCCGGTCGGACCGAGGTGTTTTTGATCGATCCACTCTAACGCCGAGACAGACACGTGCTGTCGGTTGAACTCCACACTCACTCGTCGCTGTCCTACGACGGCCGCGATCCGGTCGAACTCATCCTCGAACAGGCCGACGCCGTCGGGTTGGACGCGATCGCCGTCACCGACCACGACGAGATCGACGCGAGCCTCGACGCCGCCGAACGCGCCGCCGACTACGGACTGCTCGGGATCCCCGGCATGGAGATCTCGAGCAAGGCCGGCCACGTCCTCGGGCTCGGACTCGAAGAGGCCGTCCCGCCCGGTCTCTCCTACGAATCGACGCTCGAAGCGATCTGGGAACAGGACGGCCTCGCGGTGATCCCGCATCCGTTCCAGGAGTCGCGCCACGGCGTGATGGCCCGCATCAGCCGCGAGGAACTCGCCGCGGGCGACGCCATCGAGGTCTACAACTCTCGGCTCCTGACCGGCCGCGCGAACCGACAGGCCGAGCGGTTCGCCCGCGCCCGCGACCTGCCGATGACCGCCGGTAGCGACGCCCACATCAGCGAGATGGTCGGGCAGGCCGTCACCCGCGTCGACGCCGACGAGCGCTCCGCCGACGCCGTCCTCGAGGCGATCCGCGAGGGGCGGACCACCGTCGAGGGCAAGCGGACCCCCTGGCATATCAGCTTCCGACAGGCCGCCGGCGGCGTCACCCGCCGCGTGAGAAACACCATGCTGAGCCTGTTCCGATGACGCTGCGCGGCGCCGCCCCCGACACCGTCCGCGAGGCCCTCGAGACCGGCGATCCCCTCCCCGGAACGAGCGGCTTCGCCGGCGAACTCGAGGGAACGCTCGTCCGGGACGTCCTCGGCCGCGTGCCGGTCTACGTCGAAAGCGACGATCTCGAGAAAGGCACCGAGCGCGCGAGCCGCGAATGGGCCTTCGAACCCGGCGCGCTCGAGGCGCCGGAGCTCCTCCCCGTGGGGACCGCACTCGAGCTCGCCGCGACCGACGCCGCTCCCGAGCGTCGCTGGACGGTACCCGAACCGACCCCGGAGAGCGATCCGGAGGTCGCACTCGAGGCCCTGACCGACGCGATCGAGACCGCCGCGGCCGACGCGCTCGCTCCCGATCGGGAGATCGCCGTCGCCTTCTCCGGCGGCGTCGACTCGGCGCTGGTCGCCGAACTGCTGGACGCGCCGCTGTACGTCGTCGGCTTCCCCGACAGCCACGACGTCGCGGCCGCCCGGTCCGCCGCCGACGCGATGGGGCGCGATCTCACCGTCGTCGAACTCGAGCCGGCCGACCTCGAGCGAGCCGTCCCCCGCGTCGCCGAAGCGACCGGGCGCACGAACGCGATGGACGTCCAGATCGCCCTGCCGCTGTACCTGGTCGGCGAGCGCGTCGCCGCCGACGGCTTCGACGCGCTGGCGGTCGGCCAGGGCGCCGACGAACTGTTCGGCGGCTACGAGAAGGTCGTCCGCCTCGATCACCGCGTCGACGCCGAGACGACGCGGGGAGCGGTCCGCGAGCAGATCGCCTCCCTGCCCGACCAGCTACCCAGAGACGTCCGCGCGATCGAGGCGACCGGTCTCGAGCCGGTCGCGCCGCTCTTGCACGATGCCGTCGTCGACGCGGCGCTGCGTCTCCCGGACTCGTTGCTGGCCGACGAGACCGAGCGGAAGCGCGCGCTCCGACGCGTCGCGGCCGACTTCCTCCCTGAAGCGCTCGTCTCGAGGGAGAAAAAGGCCGTCCAGTACGGGAGCCTCGTCGCTCGCGAACTCGATCGCCTCGCCAGACAGGCCGGCTACAAGCGCCGCATCGACGACCACGTGACGAAGTACGTCCGCTCGCTGACACCGGGAGTCGAGGCACCGGCGCCGCCGACCGACTCCTGACGGTCTCGAGCGGTGATAGCTCGTCGATCGAACGCCCTCGACGACGGCCCTGCCTGCCGATTCCCAGACAATCTATTTATGTTCGCTCGGTGGCCGTTCCGCTATGGCTGAGAAAACCGCCAACGAACAGACCGTGACGCGAGAGGAGGCCGCGGACCTGGTCCAGGAACTCGCTCGCGAACTGCGCGACGAGGGCCCCGCCGAGATACGGGTCGGAAACAAGATGCTGACGCTCTCGCCGACGCCCGAAGTCGACTACGGGATCGAAGTGCAGGAGCGCTCGCCGATGCTCGGCGGGCCGCGAGAGGAGATCACGGTGACCCTCGAGTGGGAAGTCGAAGAAGAACCCACGTCCTGACCGCATCGTCGCTCGAACTCGAACTCGAACGGCTCTCGAGTCGTTAGTCTTCGGTCTCGGTCGGCAGCTGGTTGTCCGGACCGCCCTCGACGTTGTCGGCGACGCGCTGTCGGTTGATCGTCCCGACGCGGTCGGAGACGTCCGCGACGAGGTCCGCGAGGGTCTCCTGGACCTCGCTCTCCTCGTCCTTGACGAGCGCGCCCTCGCTGCCCTCGGCGCCGAAGTCGGGGTGGATCGGAATCTGACCGAGCAGCGGCGTGTCGTACTTGTCGACGATCGTCTGTGCGCCCTCGGTGCCGAACAGGCCGTGCTGGTCGCCACAGGACGGACAGATGAACGAACTCATGTTCTCGACGACGCCCAGTACGGGCGTATCGTGCTTCTGGAACATCTGAATCCCCTTTCGGGTGTCGTCCAGGGACATCTCCTGGGGCGTCGTGACGACGACCGCGCCGGTCACCGGCATCGACTGCAGGAGGTTCAGCGTCGCGTCACCCGTCCCCGGCGGCAGGTCGACGACGAGGTAGTCGAGGCGACCCCACTCGACCCCCTCGAGGAACTTCAGCATGAACTTGTTGACCATGGGACCGCGCAGAATGGCGGGATCGTCCTCGTCCTCGGTCAGCATGCCCATACTGATGACGCGGACGCCGTCCGAGCGGGGCGGGACGATGTCCTCGTTGGGCGTGACGCCGGGTTCGCTCTCGGGCGGGAGGATCCGCGGGATGTTCGGCCCGTGGATGTCGGCGTCGAGCAGGCCGACCATCGCACCGCGCTTCTCGAGACCGGCCGCGATGTTCGCGGCGACCGTCGTCTTGCCGACCCCGCCCTTCCCGGAGGCGACGGCGATGACGTTGCGGACCCGCGGGAGGACCTCGTCGTCGAACCCGTGCTCCTCGCCGACGTGAGCTCGCAGATCGGCCTCGAGGCCGGCCTCGCCGACGACCTCGCGGATCCGGTTGCCCAGCTCCATCTCGGAGGGCGCGTAGGGCGCGTTCAGTGCGAGGTCGATCCGCGCCGTTTCGTCCTCGATGCGGACGTCGTTGACCAGACCGAGCGAGACGATATCGTCGCCGAGATCGGGATCCTCGATGTCCTCGAGTTTAATCTTGAGTTCGTGCTCTGTGATACTCATAGCAGGTGTTACTGCACGTAAGGCATCGGAACGGGATACGTGTGATGGTTCGAAACTCGGACCGCTCGGCCGCCGTCGATGTCCTCGCCGCTCGAGCCCCGATGACGTCGTCGAGCGTGCGACGCCGACGCGGATCGGCGTCGCCGGCCGCTCACTGTCCCGGCAGTTCGCCGAAGAAGACGACCCCGAGAATCACCGTCAGAACGAGCATCGAAACCCACATCGACGTGGTGATGCCGACGAGATAAGAGACGCCGAGCAGTCCAGTCCGCGTGTCGCGCGGCCTGCCGACGAACCACGCGACGAGCATCACGTAGATGGGGACCAAGATGACCCCGAAGATGATCCAGGTCCCTTCGTTAGCGAAGCCGGTCCAGCCCTGGGTCCCTCCGTAGCCGTGATAGAGGACCGTCGCCAGCGCGTCGACGAACGTCATAGGTGTGGTTTTCCGTTCGGCGGGGTCGTGGTTTCCCTTGCTTGTGCGTGGTTCTCATGGTGGGCTGTGACGTAGCGTCGCTCTCGCGGCTCGAGTCAGTTCGGTCAAAAAAGCGAATCGCGGAAACGGAGCGTCGGCCGGTTACGGACCGGGTGCGCCGACCGGTTCCGGCGCGCCGCCGTAGAAGACCACTCCGATAATCACGGTCAGCACGAACATCCCGACCCACATCGACGTGGTCAGCCCGACGAGGTAGGAGACGCCGAGCAGTCCGCTCTTCGTGTCGCGGGGCGTGCCGGTAAACCACGCGACCAACATGATGTAGACCGGGACCAGGATGATCGCGAAGATGACCCAGGTCCCCTCGTTGACGAACCCGGTCCATCCTTCGGTACCGTTGTAGCCGTGGTAGAGGAGCTGCTGTGAGAGGCTCACGAGTGACATTAGGCCTTCACCTCCGGTTCCGTGGCGTGTTCATCGCCCTCGTCGTGCTCGTGTTCGCCGCGCATGTGTTCGACGGCGTGGAGTTCGACCACCGGCACGAGCTTCGAGAGGTTGAGGAACAGCAGTGCGACCAGACCGGCCGTCCCGGCGAGGGACAGCCACTCGATCAGGCTCGGGAAGTACGTCCCGGGCGTCGCCGCGTAGATGTCGAACGTCGGGTGCAGGAATCCCTCGACGACGAACAGGATCTTCTCGGTCAGCGTTCCCGTCAGAATGATGCCACTGGCGAGGAGCGCCCGCTTCTTGCTGAACAGCGACGGGCGAATGCTCTGCAGGAAGATGAACACGAGCGTACCGAACATCAGCGTCATCGCGACCTGATAGGCCGGGTGTGCCATCTTCGCTTCGGCAGCGTGTTGGCTCGCGAGCGGGCCCATGAACACGCCGTTGAGGACGGACTGGAGCTGGAACCACAGGAACAGCAGGGTGAAGAAGCCCAGCCAGAGGAGCAGTCCGCGGAAGATGTCGTCGGTGATGATGTGCTCCCAGTCGTAGGCGCGGCGGAACGCGTACGAGATGATCATCACGCCGCTGATCGCCGACATCAGCGCGATACTGAGGAACATCGGTCCCTGAATGCCGCCGGACCAGGCGGGCATCGCCGGGAGCAGGGCGAACAGCCACGGAATGACGCCGCCGTGGAGCAGGAGCGGGGCCATGATGATGACCGCCGCCGCGAGCCACCAGACCATCCGGTCGATGACCTTGTCTTCCTTCTCGGTGTAGCCGATCGTCATCAGCTTGTAGATCGGCTCGAAGCGACTGGGGAGGTCGTCGCGTAGCCGGCTAACGTCGTAGCGAAGCGTCAGGCCGAGGTAGGTCGCCGACAGCACGAAGTACGCCGTGATGACGGTCACGTCCCACACCAGCGGCGAGTTATTGACCGTGATGTGGTAGTGGCCGAGGACGCTCGTGACCATCCGGTCCGGACGGCCCATGTGGACCAGGATGTAGAAACCGGCGGCAGAGAGGCCACCGATCGTCGTCATCTCCGCGAGGCGGGCGATCGGCATGTATCGGTCCATGCCGAGCAGGCGGACGGCGGCCGAGAGGATGATCCCCCCGTGAGCGACGCCGACCCACCAGATGAACGCGCCGATGTACAGTCCCCACGTCGAGCCGCCACCGGTACCCCAGTCGCCGAGACCGGTGACGATCAGCCCCTTCTGGAGCTGGTACGCCCAGCCCACGAGGAAGGCCAGGAGCGCCAGGGAGGCGATCCCGTACAGGATGAAGTACTTCTTCGTGAGCGTGTTGATCGGTCGGAGGATGTCCTCCTCGGTCGGCAGTTTCGTGCTCACAGCGACCACCCGGTGTCACCGACGGTCTCCTCGTCGAGGAGCTTCTGACGTTTGTCGACCAGACTCACCTCGGAGCCGTCCGAACGTTCGTACGTAATATCGCTGTACTCCGACGGCCCTTCGACCTGCTCGGCTTCCGGACCGGGCTCCTGCCCGATGTACGTGATGTTCGGATGCGTCCCGACGTCTTCGAGGAGCTTGAACTTCGAACTGGGGTTACCAGCGAACTCTCGGAGGCGAGCGTTGGCGTCGTCCGCTTCGCCGTCGCCGAGTCGCAGTTCCGACAGAGCCTCCTCGCTCTCGAGGTCGACGTACTGTTCGAGCGCGTTGAGGGACTCGAGGATCGTTTCCTCGCCCTCGAGGATCGTGTTGTTCTCTTCGTCGCCGGGGCCGAGCCCCTCGCTGGCGATACCGATCGCTTTCATGATGCCGACCACTTCGGCATCGATCTCGAGCGCTTCGAGCGCGGTCTCGAGGTCGTCGCCCTCGCTGAGTGTCTCGTCGATCGTCGACGGGTCCGGCACGTCGTTGTTGATCTCGATGATCGCGCGGCTCTTGCTCGGGTGTTCGCCGTGCTGGTACGCGTCGCTGTGCTCGTCTTTGACGTTCCCGAACTGGATCGCGTCCGGCGGACAGGCCTGCTCACAGGCGGTCGTCCCGACTCTGTCCTCGCCCTGTCGGCCGTCCTGCATGGACGGACACATGGTACACTTGCTCATCGTACCACGGGGTGCGCGGCTGTCGACCCACCGCTCGCTGCCGTTCTCGTACTCGGCGTGGGTGATCTCCGAGGGGTCGTCGACTTCCGCTCCGTTGTGGCTGGTGATGTCCTCGTGGGCCACGTCGGGTTCGTCCCACTGGAAGTAGTTGACGCCGTAGGGACAGGCGACCTGACAGTACCGGCAGCCGATACAGACGTCGTAGTCGGTCAGCACCAGGCCGTCCTTGTCGCGGGTGTGACGGGCCGTGGTCGGACACACCTTCTCACAGGGGGCGTCCGTACAGTGCTGACACGGCCGGACGAGCATATTGTGATCGCTCGTTCCGCCGGTGATGTTGTTGGGTGCCGGAGAGCCTCCGGAGGTGAGTTCGTCCTCGAAGGCCATGACGTACATCCAGTTGACGCCCTGGTCCAGGTCGTTCTCCTCGGAACAGGCCTGCATACAGGAGAGACAGCCGTCACAGCGCTCGAGGTCGATGGTCATCCCCCACTGGAGGTCCTCGTTCTGCTCCGCCTGGGAGTGGCCGCCTTCACCGCCACCTTCCTCGGCGAGCGAGGGTTGGCCGTCGACGGTGCTACCGAACGCGCCCATGCCGACGGCGGCCGCGCCGACGCCCATCTTCTTCATGACGTCGCGGCGACTCTCCTCGCTGTCGCCGTCGAAGGCAGAGAGCATGCGAGAAACGGTCCCCTTGGCCTCTTCCTGGGCCGCCTCGTAGGCCTCCTGGGTGGGACGCTGGTCCTCGCCGAACTCCTCCATCACGTCGTCGTGATACATCTCGTGGAACTCGGCTTCGGAGAGCTCGCCCTTCGTGACCCGCATCGCGTCCTGGGCCATCTGCATACCGAGATCCGTATCGTACTCGGTATCGTCGAGCATCTCCTCGAGCTCGCCCTCCCACTCCTGACCGAGCGGGTGGAATGATTCGTCGTCCGTGCTCATGCCGCGAGAACACCTCTGGACGAGAATCCGTACGATGCAAAGCGATTACACGCCGACACGCACGTCAATATGGTCATATATGGATCCTCTACACCGGACTCACAACTAGACGAGGTTGAAGTATAGAGCCGATTTCCATCGCGTGAGAATCGACGCGAATATGTTCGTGCATATAATACGCGTCTTAATAGCTTCCACTTGTGCTGGCCTGCATTCAGAATCGCAAAGCAGTGTAGCGGACTGATATTACGGCGTTCAGAATCCCCTCAAAACTCCGCGGGAGTTTCTCGGGCCGCGGTCGAATCCGCCGCGGCTCGCGAACGGAATATCGGCCGGGATATGGATCACCGAACCTGTTCGTGGCAGTCCTCACGGTCGTCCGTCCCGACGAACTGACCGTATGACCGACGCCGATCAACTCTCGACGCGGACGGAACGCCGGCGCCTCGACGAACTCGAAGCGACGCCTCATGCACGCGTGTTCGACGGCGAGCCGCGGACGGTTCGACTCGAGCTCGCTGCTGGCGAGGGCGTGCCGGAGCATCGACACCCCGACCGAACCATCGTCTGTCACGTCCTCGAGGGCACCCTCGAGATGCGGCTCGGCGACGACGAGTACGCGCTCGAAGCGGGCGACGTGCTCAGGTTCGACGGGCGACAGGATATCGCACCGGAGGCCCGAACCGACGCGACGGCACTGCTCGTGTTAGCGCCGCGGGGCGACGACTAGCGCTTCGCGAGTTGTTCCTCGAGGGAGTCCCCCTCGACGCCCGGTAAGTCCTCGACGAATCGCTTGATGATCGCCTCCTCGGCCCGGTGGAGCGTCTCGCTGCAGGTCGACTTCGCGATGTCCAGTTGCTCGGCGAGTTCCGTCAGCGACGACTCCCGCGGCGTGTCGTAGTAGCCCTCCTCGACGGCGGCGACGACGACCTCGAGCTGGCGTTCCGAGAGCAGTTGGCTCTCGTGGAGTCGTTCGCGGACGTGTTCGATCCGGTACTGGAGCCCGAAGTGCTCGAGCTGTTCGGCGAGCTCGGCCAGCCGATCCCGCGACCCGGTCACCTCGATGGTCGCCTCACCGTCGACGATCTCGACGGGAAGTTCGATCGGCATCCCCGAGTCCCGCGAGGAAAACAGCAACAGCGGGGCCGTCGTCTCGAAGTGGACCGTCACCTCGTTGTCGCTGTACTGGGCGAGCGAGAGTTCGGTGATCTGGTCGTGGTCGCGCATGTCCTCGACGATGTCCGCGACGTCGGGACCGGTGATGCGGACGAGCGCGAACCCGGTCTCGGCGTCGGGAACGGCCGCCAGTACCCGAAAGGTCGCCGTCGGATACGCCGTCGAGAGCTGCTGTATCCAGATCTCTTCGGGCATCGTGAGAGTGAGTGTCGCCTGAGCCATACGAACGTGTTCCGTTCGATGCTATATCCCCGTACCGTCGAATATATTCGCGGTGGTTCCCAGGCCGTGGGAACTCGCGCCGGATCGAACACGTTCGCCCGAATAGCCACGCCCGTTCCCCGCCACAGTCGACCTATGGCAACCGATGCACCCGCTTCCGAGACGACCCTCGACGTCCGCGAGATCGACGGCCCGCCGTTCGACGACATCGTGGCCGCCCTCGAGGACCTCCCGGCGGACGGGCGACTGCACCTGATCGCGCCCTTCGAACCGAAGCCGCTCTACGAGGTCCTCGAGACCCGCGGGTTCACGCGCGAGGTCGAGCGCAGTGAGACCTCGGAGGGAGCGAGCGGCGATGCCGCGAGCCGCGAGACCGAGCAACGCGACGACGTCTGGCACGTCTTCATCGAACACGCCTAGGTGCGACGAGCCGTCTGTTCCGCGGGCGAACACGTTCGGACGAACACCCATGCGATCGCGATACCCGCGACGAGCCGTCTGTTCCGCGGGCGAACACGTTCGGACGAACACCCATGCGATCGCGATACCCACCACTATCCGTATGACACGACTCGACGTCAGGGACGTTCCGCCGATGAACCGCCACCCGAAAATTCACGACGCCTTCGAAGCGCTCGAGCCCGGCGAGACGCTGACGATCGTCAACGACCACGAGCCGAAGCCGTTGTTCTACGAGTTCCAGGCGGAGGTCGACGCCTTCGACGCCGACGGCTACGAGGTCGAACGCGTCGACGCCGACGAGTTCGTCGCCCGGTTCCCCAAGGTCGAAGCGTAGTCGGCCGACGAACCGCGGCGTCGAGTCGCGACGCGGCCGGCTCGATTCCCGTCAGCGCCGGCCGTCACCGACCACCGCGGACCCCCCAGCTTCCACCCTTTTGCGCCGCCGTGTCACGCGTCGCGACCGCTTTCGGCGACCGAACACGTACGGGACGAAAGCGAGGTAGCGTCGGCACCAACGGAGACGTATGCAGTCGCCCGACACCGTCGTCGACCGCACCGATGCACCGAGCGATCGACCGCGGAAGACGATCGACGTGCGGTCGCTCGGCCCGCCGAAACCGCTCAAAAACACCCTCGAGGAACTGGCCGACCTACCGGACGAAACGGTCCTCGTCCAACGAAACGACCGCGTCCCGCAGTTCCTCTACCCGAAACTCGAGGACCGCGGCTACGCGTACGAGACCGTCGAGGGCAGCGAGGTCGTGACCGTTATCTGGCGGCCCTGAGCCGCTAGGCGCCGTTTTCAAACGTCTCGAGCAACAGTTCGGTCAGTCGGGCCGGCCGTTCGTGTTGCACCCAGTGGCTCGTCTCCGGCAGCAGCTCGAGGCGGCTCCGATCGCACCGCTGGTCGCTGTCGACCGCGAGGGAGGACGTCAGGGCGACGTCGTTCTCCCCCCAGACGATCGTCGTCGGGGCGTCGACCCGTTCTCGAGGCGGCGGTGAGGGGGCGCGAGCGGACGCGCGGTACCAGTCGAGCATCCCGGTAAGTGCATCGGGTCGACCCCAGGCGCGGCGATACCGATCGAGTTCCGCGTCGGTGAACGTCCCCGGCGCGGCGGTCTCCCGGAGCGCGCGCTCGAGCAGTCGGAAGTCGGCCGTCCGACAGGCGAATTCGGGCAGCCACGGGAGCTGGATCGCGGCCGCGTACCAACTGCGGCGCAGCTGCTCGGGATCCGACTGCAGGTGCTGACGATAGACGGTGGGATGGGGCGCGTTGATGATCGCGAGCCGGTCGACCGCCGCCGGCCGCCGGAGCGCGAGGTCCCAGGCGACCAGCCCGCCCCAGTCGTGGCCGACGACGCGTGCGCTGTCTCGCCCCTCGGTCGCGATCAGGTCGGCGATATCCCGCGAGCACTCGCTGGTTCGGTAGGCCCGCAGCGCCCCCGGTTTCTCGCTCAGGTTGTAGCCCCGCTGATCGGGCACGAGCACGCGGTAGCCGGCCTCGACGAGCGGCTCGAGCTGATGGCGCCAGCCGTACCAGAACTCGGGAAAGCCGTGCAGTAACACGACGAGCGGATCGTCCTCGTCGCCGGCGGCGACGACGTGCAACCGGATCCCGTTGACTTCCCGGACGGTCGACTCCGCGTCGATCGTCGACAGTAGCTCCGCGTCCGTTCCGGCCCGCGCCGACGGCATCGTAGCCATATCTCGGCCGACCACGGGAGGCGTAATACCGGTTTGGGAGACGACTGACCGCGCGAGTCGACACTGCCGCATCGAGCCCGCACTGGGAGTCAGTAGCGCCGTATTCAGGTCCAGACGCGGAGGCACTCGCTCGAGCAGAAGTGCAGTTCGACCCGTTCGTCCGGCGCGTCCGCGACGTGGGTCGTCAGCGTGTACGCGATTTCCTCGGACCGACAGTTGTCGCAGCTCATACGCAATCGATCGGTATTGGCGACCTTCAGTATACAGTTACTATATTCAGTGCATATCGGTTAGCGGCGTAATAACTCGAGTCAAGCCGGTATTGAGAGCGACCGCGATCGACGGCCGACCGCGGCCCGATCGGTCCCGGGCGCCGCGGTCGGCCTCGAAGGAGTCGCGATCCCGATTCGAGCGATCCCGTGGTCGGTATCGCGCGGTCGTCTCGATATCACGCAACTCTCTCGAGGGCCGCTCGAGAGCCCGCGTTCCGGTACCGACCCGCAACGACGGTATCGAAACCCTTACTCTCCGCCCGCCGGTTCGAGCAACCATGAGCGACGACGCCGTTAGCCCCGAGGAGGTCCGCCACGTCGCGGGACTCGCTCGCGTCGACCTCGCCGACGACGATGTCGACCGATTCGCGCGACAGTTCGCGGACATCCTCGAGTACTTCGAGACGTTAGACGAGGTGCCCGAGGTCGACCGCGAGGCCGACCTCACGAACGTGATGCGGCCCGACGAGGAACGCGCGTCGTTAGACCGCGACGCGGCCCTCGAGAACGCCTCGGAGACCGAGGACGGCTACTTCAAAGGTCCCAACGTCTCGTGATCATGTCGGAGAACATCTACATCACCGAGGAGCGCATCGAGGGCGCCGACGACGGGCCGCTTTCGGGAACGACCGTCGCGGTCAAGGACAACATCTCGACCGAGGGCGTCCGGACGACCTGCGGCTCGAAGATGCTCGAGGAGTACGTCCCGCCCTACGACGCGACGGTCGTCGAACGCCTGACGGAAGCGGGCGCGACCATCGTCGGGAAGGCGAACATGGACGAGTTCGGAATGGGGACGACGACCGAGACCTCCCACTTCGGATCGACGGACAATCCGGCGGCGCCGGGTCACGTTCCGGGCGGCTCCTCCGGGGGCTCCGCGGCCGCCGTCGCCGCGGGCGAGGCCGACGTCGCGCTGGGGTCGGACACCGGCGGCTCGGTCCGCTGTCCCGCCGCCTTCTGCGGCGTCGTCGGGATCAAGCCCACCTACGGGCTGGTCTCCCGCTACGGCCTCGTCGCCTACGCCAATAGCTTGGAGCAGATCGGCCCCTTCGGCGAGACCGTCGAGGACGCCGCGCAGTTGCTCGACGTCATCGCGGGCGAGGACGAACGGGACGCGACTACCCGTGAGATCCCGCTCGAGGACGGCGAAAGCTACGCCGACGCCGCCACCGGCGACGTCGACGGCCTGCAGATCGGCGTCCCCACCGAGTTGCTCGAGGGCGCCGACGAGGGCGTCGTCGAGACCTTCTGGGACGCCATCGCCGAACTGGAGGATCGAGGCGCCGAGTACCACGAGGTCTCGCTTCCCTCCGTCGAGCACGCCGTCGAGGCCTACTACGTGATCGCGATGTCGGAAGCGTCGTCGAATCTCGCGCGGTTCGACGGCGTCCGCTACGGCCACTCGAGCGACGCCGAAGGGAACTGGAACGAGACGTTCGCCCAGACTCGCAAGGAAGGGTTCGGCGACGAGGTCAAGCGACGCATCCTACTGGGCACCTACGCCCTCTCGGCGGGCTACCACGACAAGTACTACAAGAAGGCCCAGGACGCCCGTGCGTGGGTCAAACAGGACTTCGACGAGGCCCTATCCGAGGCGGACGTACTCGCCAGCCCGACGATGCCGGTACCCCCGTTCGAACTCGGCGAGAGCCTCGACGACCCGCTGCAGATGTATCTGGCCGACGCGAACACGGTGCCGGTCAACCTCGCCGATCTCCCCGCCATCTCGGTGCCGGCCGGCGAGACCGACGGCCTCCCCGTCGGCCTCCAGCTGGTCGGCCCCGCCTTCGGCGAGCGGCGGCTGATCCGCGCCGCGAGCGCGCTGGCCTGACGCGACTCACGTCTCGATACGGAAGATATCTTTTTATATCGATTTTGCAAACAGTAGCCATAGCTAACCGATCCTCGGTGACCGTTCAATGCAAATTACACACAATCAACAGGTCGAGTTCGACGAGTTCTCCCGGGCGTGTGACCTCGTCGAGGGCTACTTCGGGGAGACGGTCGACGACGTCGCGCTGCACGCGCCGGTCTCGCGGCGCCAGCTCGTGGCCGTCCTCGCGCGAGCACAGCTGTCGGGACGCCAGCGCGCGATCGAGGGGTTGACCGAGAACGGGGAGGTCGTCTACCAGTCCAACGACGAGACGCTGCTCTGGCTCGACGGCGGGTTCTGGAACGACATGCGGGGCCGTCACCACTTGGAACCCGACGAGGGGCGGGCCGCACGCGAGGTCCACCGCCGGCTCATCGAGGCGCTCGACGGCGACGTCTCCTACTACAACCGCGAGCGAGATCCGTTCGTCCTCATCGAGCGGTTCGATCCCTACGAGTAGCCGTCGCTGGGCGATCGATCGTCTCGAAAACGGGACTGGTCGAGTCGTCGCCGGTCGCTAGTCCTCGTAAGCGAGGTTCATGATCCACTGCGAGAAGGCGTCGCTGTTGGGATCGACTTCCTCCTCGCCGATAAACGGCGACAGCATGTCGCCGGCCATCAGCAGGGTGAAATCCAGGTCGCGAGCGGTCGGCGTGATGTAGTAGGTGTTGTGCCCGTCGTAGACCGTGTCCTCTCGGTCGACGAGTTCCTTCTCGACGAGCGACTCGACGATCCGGCTGCCCTTTCGCGAGGAGACGCCCAGTTCCTTCCAGAAGTCGCTCTGGTGGATGCCGCCGCTCTCGCGAACGAGTTCGAGTCCGGCGCGCTCGTCCTCGGAGAGTTCCGCTTCGGCCGTCGACATACTCACGGTGACCACCTCTCCGTACTCGTCGCTAGGGGCAGGAGTGCGTCCATGTGCGTATGAGATGGACGGAGGCGCATGAATCTACCGCTCCCCGGTTCGGTCCGCGACGACCGCGCTCGAGGGCGGGCCATCGGTCGCGCGTCCTATAGCCGCCCGTCGAGGTCGCGGTCGGCCTCCAGGGAGACGGGCTCGTATGCCGTCTCGCAGGGCGGCCCCGGCGCGAACTCGTAGCGCGGCCCCGCGGGGCCGAGGGCGATCAGCGACGACGACCGCGTCCCGAACCCGTTCTCGTGGATGCAGACGCCGTACTCGTGGTCGCCTAAGACCTCGCCGGCCCGCTCGAGCCACTCCCCGACCGATTCGTCAGCATCGGCATCGTCGTCGCGGTTCCCATCGCCGTCGTCGACCGACAGCGCCTCGCGGACCCCGCGGGCGTTGGCAGCCTGTCGGCGCCCCGCGTCCGCCCGGAAGTCGGGAACGTCGACCGTCTCGTCGACCGCGACGTTGACCACGACGTGGACGCCGGGCTCGAAGTCGATCCGCTCGAGCGAGCCGTCCCAGTAGTAGCAGTAGGCGTCGTCGGCGTCGGCGACGACGAGGTAGAAGCCCTGATACTCGCGGTCGGCCGTCGCGGTCTCGATGATTTCGCCCGCCTCGGCGGCCGACTCGGCCGCGAGGACGTCGGCGACGAGCAGGCCCCGCGAGCGGTCGCCCGCGAGGTCGGCGTCGGTCCACTTGTTCGTGATCCCCGCGAAGACGCCGTGCTCGTTGTACCCGATCCACGTTCCGCCGGCCTCTGCGTCGCTGGGCGCGACGATCAGCGGCTCCTCGCGGTAGATATCCGGCGGGAGCGACTCCCGATCGACCGCCTCGTCGCGGTTGGCGGCGACCGCGACCGGCGCGTCCTCGAAGACCTGCCAGGCGAGGGTCAGTGTACACACGACTCGAGGATAGGTCCCGAAGCGCCTTAACTCCGGTTCCGGCGGCAGTCTCGAGGGGTTTCGGCCGGTCTGAGACGGCGCCGGTATCACCGCAGTTCGGTCGCGTCGATCCCGTCCTCGAGCAGTCGCTCCCGGACGGCCGCCCGGTCGACGGTCCCCGACGCGGTCCGAGGGAGGGCGGCGGCGGTGCCGATCGTCTTCGGACGTTTGAATCCCGCGAGCCGCTCGTCGCAGTGAGCGAGCAGCGACTCGAGGGCGAGCGCGTCCGTCACGCTGGCGTCGCCGCTCGCGGCGCCGGCAGCGGGGACGATCAACGCAGCGACGCGCTCGCCCCACTCGGGGTCCTCGAGGCCGACGACCGCCGCCTCATCGACCGCCGGGTGGCTCCGCAGGGCCGCGAGTACTTCGCCGGGATCGACGTTCTCGCCGCCGGTGACGATCCGGTCGCTCCGTCGGTTGAGGATCCAGAGCCGCCCGCCCTCGTCTCGGTAGCCGATATCGCCGGTGTGCAAGCCGTGCTCGCCGAAGGCCGCCTCGGTCTCCGCGTCGGAGAGATACCCCGGCGTCACCGTCGGCCCGGAGACGACCAGTTCGCCCGACTCTCTCGCTGGGAGCGGATCGCCGGCCTCGTCGACGACCGTCACGTCGGTACAGACGAGGGGCCGGCCGACCGTTCCCTCGTGAGTCGCGGTCTCCCCGGGGGTCGCCGTCGCGATCTGGGAGGCCGTCTCGGTCATCCCGTAGGTCGGGTACACCGGCACACCGGCGGCCCGGCAGCGCTCGAGCAACTCGCTCGTCGCGGGCGCCCCGCCCAGCAGGACGAAGCGCAGCGAGTCGGGCGGCGACCAGCCGGCGTCGAGCAGCCGCTTGCACATCGTCGGGACGAGCGAGACGCCCGTGACGTCGTACTCGTCGATCACGCGAGCGGTCGCCTCGGGATCGAACGACCGCTGAACGACGACCGTCGTTCCGTACAGCGTCGAGCGGACGACCGGGGCCAGCCCGCCCATGTGGTACATCGGGAGACAACAGAGCCACCGGTCGTCGGGCGTCACGCCGAGCCGGAACGCCGAGGCGTTCGCGCTCGAGACGAGGTTCCCGAGGGTCAGTCGAACGATCTTCGGCTCGCCCGACGTTCCCGAGGTGAACATGAGCAGGTGAGTCCGGTCGCGCTCGAGAGAGACCGACTCCGCGTCCGCGGTTCCCGCGGTACTCGATCGGAGCGAGTCGACACCCGCCCGTTCGGTCTCGTCGACCGAGACGATCGGACGGTCGGCGATCTCGATCGCGAGCCCCTCCGTCTCGGCCTCGCAGACGATCGCGTCGAGGTCGGTCCGGCGGACCTTCGACTCGAGTTCGGCGGCCGTCTCCCGGACGTTCAGCGGGACGACCGTAACGCCCCGGCGCATCGCGGCGAAGTAGACCTCGGCGAAGGCGATTCGCGTGTCCATCAGGACGCCGAGCCGCGCGGGGCGGTCGAGTCGGTCGTCGGGGCCGTAGACGACGGTCTCGAGGCGCTCGGTGACGGCGTCGACCCGCCGATCGAACTCGCCGTACGTCCGCGACTCGCCCGCGTCGGCGTCGATCACGGCCGTCGCGTCCGGCGTCGTCGACGCGCGGTGGGCGAGCAGGTCCCGCGTCGGCCAGTCGACCGGCCCGGGCATCACTCCTCCCATACCCCCTCGACGCCCAGTCCCTTCGCCTGCGGGACGACCGCCGACCCCTTCTCGAGGAGGACGGGATCCCTGCCGAGATCGTCCGCGAGCAGGTCCGCCGTGGCCAGCCCGCAGGCCGACACGTCGGGAATCGACGCGGCCAGGTGGACCGCGCCCGTCCGGGCGACGACGGCGTCGATCGTCGTCGTCACGATCGGGTCGATGTCGAGTTCGCTCACCCACGCTGCGACCGTTCGAGCGACGTCGACGCCGCCCAGCGCCATCGGCTTCAGGACGAGCGCGTCGGCCGCCTCGGCCTCGCAGATCGCGTCGACGCCGTGCTCGAGCAGGCCCTCGTCGAGCGCGATCCCGACGCCCTCGCCGCGATCGTCTGCCCGGAGGTCGGCGTGGCCCTCGAGCGCCCCCGCGGGGAGCGGCTGCTCGAGCAGCGAGACGTCGAACTCGGCGGCGGCCTCGAGGGCGGTCGCCGCCTCCTCGTAGGTCCAGGCCTCGTTGGCGTCGATCCGGAGTTCGACGTCGGGGCCGACGGCCTCGCGGACGCGCCGGACGCGTTCGATGTCCTCCTCGACGCTCCGCTGGCCGGCCTTCAGCTTGCAGCAGCGAAAGCCGCGCTCGACGGCCTCGCTGGCCTCGCGGACGGTCTCGACCGTCGAGCCGTCGCCGATCGTCGCGTTGACCGGCACCCGGCCGACCATCGGGCCCTGTCCGATGTACCGGTACAGCGGCGTCGACTCGCGTCTCGCGGTCAGATCCGTCAGCGCGAGGCCGACCGCGTGTCTGGCCGCGACCTGCTCGTCGACCGCCTCGATCGCCGCGGACGACCCGGACTCGATCGCCTCGCCGGCGCGAGCGAGCGCCGCCTCGCAGTCGGCGTGGGACTCCGTCCAGCCCTGCAGCGGCGTGGCCTCGCCGTAACCGACAGGGCCGTCGTCGACCCCCCGCTCGGAGAGCCGGACGAGGAAGCCCTTCCGCGAGTCGATCGTCCCGTCGGCCGTCTCGAGCGGGTCGTCGAGCTCGAGCGAAAACGGTCGGTACTCGAGTTCGAGGTCTCGATCGTCGTCGTCGGACATGCTATATCGCCACCCCCGCGGCGAACAGGATCGCGTAGATCGCCAGTAGTTTTCCGGTTCCCTCGAGCGCCGGGTTCAGCGCCTCGCCGTCGGTCCGCGTACAGACCGTCCGGGCGACGACGGCCGCGTAGGGCAGCGAGGCGAGCGGGAGCAACACGCGGGGACCGAACCCCTCGGCCAGCCAGAGCCACGGCGGCACGAGGAAGGCGAGGCCGAGCAGCGCGACGTACTCGACGCGACTCCAGCGGTAGCCGATCCGAACCGCGAGCGTCCGTTTCCCGGTCTCGGCGTCGGTCTCGAGGTCGCGGACGTTGTTCACGACGATGATCGCCGTCGAGATGCCGGCGACCGGGAGGCTCGCGAGGAACGCCTCGCGAGTGACGGTGCCCTCGGGGATCGTCGTCGTCAGCGGTTCGGCGAGCGTCGCCGCGGCCTGCACGTAGAACGTTCCCATCACGGCGACGACTCCGAAGAAGACGAAGACGAACGGGTCCCCGAGGCCGTGATAGCCCAGCGGATAGGGGCCGCCGGTGTAGGCCCAGCCGCAGAGCACGCTCACCAGCCCGACGACGAGGATCGGCAGACCGCCGACGTAGACGAGATAGGTTCCCGACAGAATCGCCAGCGCGAAGGTGACGAACGTCGCCAGCTTCACCTGCTCCGGCGAGATGATCCCCGCCTGGGTGACCCGCGTGAACCCCTCTCGATCGTCGGTGTCGGCCCCCTTGATCGCGTCGTAGTAGTCGTTCGCGAAGTTGGTCCCGATCTGGATCAGCGCCGCGCCGACGAACGCCAGTACCGCCGGAAGCGGGGCGAACACGCCCTCGTGGAGCGCGAGTCCCGACCCGACGATCACCGGCGCCGCGGCCGCGGGCAGCGTCTGCGGGCGTGCGGCCATCAGCCACGCCTTCGTCCGTGAGATATCGACCTCGGCCGTACTCATTGCTCGAGTGTCCCACTCGCGGGAGTGTCAACGTTGGCATTGCGATCGAGCGATGCCACCGGGGGGTGCGACGCCGGAGACCTCCCCCGGACCGGTCACTCACCGCGCCCGTCGGGCCCGCAGCCAGAGCGCCGCGCCGATCGCGGCCAGTCCCGAAAGCGGCGTCGGCCCGGGAACGGGATCCTCGAGACTGGATCCGCCGTCGTCAGCTGCAGTGCCGTCGACGAGGACGGTCGCGTCGCGTTGGATCGGATCCACCGAGTAGTCGCTCGGGAACGTCGCCGAGCCGTCCGTGATCTCGAGGGTCTCGTTCGTCGTCGGCGCGTCCTCGCTGATCGCGAGGGTGAGCGTCGCCGTCGTCCCGGTTCCCATCGTGCCGTTCCCCGGCGGGATCCGCTCCTGGTCGACCGTTATCACGCCGTTTTCGTCGTCGATCTCGACCGTGCCGTCGACCGTCGCGGACCCGTTCTCGGTCCCGTTCCCGTCCTCGCCCCCTCCGGCCAGCATCGATCCCTGTTCGACGTCGGTCACGGTGAACACGCCGGGATCGTACTCGATCGCGTAGGAGAGTTCGCTGATTCCGTTACCGGCCGGGTTGCCGTGCGTGCTCGCCACGAGATCGAGCGTCACGGTCTCGCCGGCCGCGGCGTCGATCTCGGTCGTGTCGTCGTTGAACCCCTCCGAGTCGAAGTACAGCAGCGTCGCGCTGTCGATGGCGCCGGCCGGCGCGGGGGCGACCGCGAGCGGGACGAGGAGGAGACCGCACGCGACGACGGCCGCCAGCGCGGCCGAGAGGCCGGTCGCGAACCGTTCACTCGGCATCGTCACTGCCCTCCGGCACCGTCAGTTCGATCGGCGGCATCTCGAGGAAGGCCGTGTCGTACCCCTGATGGCGGGCGACCTGCGGCGGCGAGCGGACCGTCAGCGTCACCGCATCGCCCGGTCGGACGTCCGCGAGCGACGCCCCGTAGTGGAGGCCGTACTCGCTATCGATGGTCTGCTCGAGGGGGACGGGCTCGTTGGTCACCGACCCGCCGTCGCGTTCGATCGTCGCGGTCAGACTCGTATTCGGCAGCGGGACGCGGTTGTACGGCGTCCGCGGCGAGACGAGCAGGTAACGCTCGTCGCCGTCGGCCAGCCGATGTCCCGACTCGAGGACGGTCGCGAGAATCGCCGCGTCGCCGCTCCGGGGCAGTTCCGACGTCGCTTCGGGACGCCCCTCGCTGCCCTCGCCGGGTGCGACGAGGTGGGTCCCGGGGAAATCGGCGACCTCGGGGAGTCGCGAGTAGGGGACGCGGTCGTGAGCCATCGGCTCGAGCGCGCCGCGCTCGCCCCACCGCTCCTCGTCGAAGTACTCGACGTCGTAGACCGCATCCCGGAAGTCCTGATCGTAGTCGAACTCGAACGTCGCGGTCTCGGGCTCGGTGAATCGACCCGCGAGATCGCCGGTCGTCCGCGTCGACAGCGGCGGCAGTTCGACCTCGACCGCGTAGGTGCCGTCGTCGTCGAGGGGGACGTTGTCGCCGAAGTGAAAGCCCATCTCCTGGGAGAGCATCGACCACATCGACTGCGAGGACCCGACCTGCGTACCGTCCCGATAGAGCCTGACGACGGTGCCGCCGTCGACCGGCAGGACGACGCCCGTCCGATCGTCCCAGAGGGTGAACATCATGTGCACGCCCCGCATCTGGTCGGGCGGAACGTGCTGGACGTCGTCCTCGCTGTCGCTACCGGTCACGGTCCAGAACGGATGGGGGTAAGACAGCATCGGCGCGAGCCGGTAGTCGCCGGCCGTGACCGGCTCGAGGGCGCGCATCGACTCGCGGTGGGTCGGCACGTAGACCGCGTCCGGTTTGTCCTCGATCTCGGGAAACGGCGGGCCGTCGCCACCGGTTCCGTTCTCTCCCTCACCGGTTTCGTCCCGCTCGCCTTCGGTTCGGTTCTGCTCGTCGCCGTTCTCGTCCCGTTCGCCGCCGTTTCCGTCGTCGCCGAGTCCCAGACAGCCCGCCAGTGCGAGCGCACCGGTCGCTGCCCCGGTCCAGCCGACGAACGTCCGTCGATCGAGTTCGCGGTCCTGCATGCGTATCGTGTTCTCCGAACGGTATCGGTGTGGTCGACCGTCGTCGCTGCCGCGCTCGAGTCGTCTACGTCGGGTCCGCCGGCGGCAGCGCGCGCAGCGATCGCGGCGGGACCAGATAGTTTCCGCGCCGGTTCACGAAGATGTAGCCGGTGATGCCGTTGTTCAGGTTGGTCACGTCGAGGTCGTCGCCCTCCATCGCCCGCCGCACGCGGGCGAACTCCTCGATCCCCTCCTGGAGGGCGAGGAAGTGGACGCCCGGCCGGTCGTCGTCGACCGTGCTGAAGTCGCGGCGCAACAGCGGCGGTTTCCCGTCTTCCCGCCCGCGAGCAGCCTTCTGGGCGTGGCCGACGACGCCGTGGTCGCTGGCGTCCGACTCGGTCGCCGCGATGCGCTCGTCGGTCAGCCCGTTTGTCGTCGCCAGCTTCTCGCCGGTCCGACCGACCGCGCCCTCGTCGGCGTGTTTCGGGCTGAACATCTTCTGGACGCGCTGGTGTTGGCTGTCCTGTTCGAACCACTGGCGGAGGTTGAGGCCCATCGAGGAGACGTGCTGGGTCGTCGCCCCCTCGAACGGCCCCTCCGTGATCGTCACCCGATCCTCGGTGGCCTGGCTCTCGGTGAACCCGGACCGAAAGCCCATCAGCGACGGTGCCTCATCGGGGATCGAGTCGGGAACGCCGTCGACGTCGGTGTGGTCGGCGGGCAGCCCCCGGCCGACGAAGCCGGTCCGACGGCGATCGTCGACGCGCTCGAAGACGCCGGTCAGGTCCGTCTCGATCTCGCGGCCGTTGAATTCGTCGCGCTCGCCGAACAGCCCCTCCTCGGCCTCGAGCACGACCTCCGGGTGGTCGCTGGCGAGGTGGAGCACGGCGTCGAACTCGTCGAACGCGTCGGCGTCACCGACGATCGGTTCCGGCGCCGGAAGGTCGACCGAGTCGGGCAGCGAGCCGTCGAACCGGTCGAAGTACGCGGGCGTGTAGCCGATCGTGAAGACCAGCCCCTCGTTGCTCCACTCGTAGGCGCGCTCGAGGCCGCGAAGCGCGTCCTCGACCTGTCCTCGAGCGTCGTCGCTCGGTTCCGTCGAGAGCGACAGCGCCGTCAGCACGTGGTGTTCCGGTAACTGAACGTTCCCGTCGTCGTCCCTCGAGAGGAACTCGTTCCAGGCGTGCTGTCGCGCCGGGAGCGAGTCGGGATCGTCGGTTCCGGAGGGGACGTCGACCGCCTCGTCCCCGTCGTTCTCGGAGAGACAGGCGCTGAGCGCCGACGCGCCGCCGACGGCCACCAGCGCCCGGAGGTAGTCGCGGCGAGAGAGCGCGGACCGATCGGGAAGTGTCACTGGTCGGAAGTCGGGCGCCGATGTTCAAATGGTTTTCTCCCCAGATCGCAGGGTCGAAGAGATGGGGACTCGAGAGCCACGACCGACGATCCGGCGCGGCGTGCGGTGGCGCGCGCTGTCGATCGTGCCCGAGCGAAGCGAGGTGCGAGCCCCGCGAGCACCTCGAAAAGCGAACGGAGACTGAAAGGAACCGTGAGCAACAGTGAGGGACGATCGACGACATCGTGCGAGGTCTTCGCGAGTTTCACGAGCGAAGGCTTGTCAGAGCTTGCTCTGACTGTGGATGAGCGAGCGACTGGCGCGGGACCGGAGGTCCCGCGAACCGTGCGGACGGGCGCGAAGCGCCCGTGAGCAGACGAAGGGAGCGAGCGAATCGGCTGGGGAGGGTGTGGCGATTCCCTGTTGTCAGCGTGAGCGGAACGCTCGAGTCGACGATCTAACCGACTCCAGCGGACGAACGGCACGCTCGAGTCGACACCCTCTGTACGTTGAAACCCAGTCTGAGACGTTCGTCACCAACAAAGAAACCCCACTCAGACGTTCAGTAGTGCCACGGGAAGTCGTCGAAATCGGGGTCGCGACCCTCGACGAAGGCGTCCCGACCCTCCTTCGCTTCGTCGGTCATGTAGCCCAGCCGCGTCGCCTCGCCGGCGAAGACCTGCTGGCCGATCATGCCGTCGTCGGTCATGTTGAACGCGTACTTGAGCATCCGCATCGCCGTCGGGCTCTTGGAGTTGATGCGCTCGCCCCACTCGAGGGCGGTCTCCTCTAACTCCTCGTGGGGGACCGCCTCGTTGACCATCCCCATCTCCGCGGCTTCTTCGGCATCGTAGGTCTTCCCGAGGAAGAACACCTCGCGGGCCTTCTTCTGGCCGATCTGCTTGGCGAGGTAGGCCGAGCCGAAGCCCGCGTCGTAGCTAGCCACGTCGGGATCGGTCTGGAGGAACTTCGCGTGCTCCTCGCTGGCCAGCGTCAGGTCGCAGACGACGTGCAGCGAGTGGCCGCCGCCGACGGCCCAGCCCGGTACCACGGCGACGACGACCTTCGGGATGTGTCGAATGAGCCGCTGAACCTCGAGAATGTGAAGCCGTCCCTGTTCCGACGCTCGCTCCTCGTCTCCCTCGTACTGGTAGCCGTCCTCGCCGCGGATCGTCTGGTCCCCGCCGGAGCAGAACGCCCAGCCGCCGTCCTTCGAGGAGGGGCCGTTCCCGGTCAGCAGGATACAGCCGACGTCGGTCTGGCGCTTGGCGTGGTCGAGCGCGTCGTACAGCTCGTCGACCGTCCCCGGCCGGAAGGCGTTGCGCACGTCGGGTCGGTCGAACGCGATCCGGACCGTGCCGGAGTCGACCGCCCGGTGGTAGGTGATGTCACTGAACTCGTCGTTCAGGTCCGCGACCGGCTCCCAGCGCTCGGGGTCGAACAGTTCCGAAACCATCGGCTCGACGTTGGTCCGCGGGCTGTGAAATAGGTTCGCGTCGCGCTCGAGGGGCTTGCGGATACGGGTACGGTTTCGGTGTGACGCCCAAGCAACCGGTCCGCTGTGTTCGAGCCGTCGTTCTGTTCGGGCGGCCCGAATCAAGTCACTCTCGAGTCGCGTTCAGCCCCTGCTGGATCTCGACGGCGTAGTTCTCGTCGATCTCGATCGGCGACTGACTGTTCCGGACCGTGTTCGTCGCGACGACGCCGGCCTCGCCGGAGCGGATCCGGATGCCCGCGTCCGCGGCGTCGCTAATCGTGTTCCCCGTCACGGTGAAACTGTACGGACGCTCCGTCTCCCGGGCGGCCTCGTCGTCGCTGTCGGCCGGAACGGTCCGCGCGAGCACGCCGACCGGACAGTTGTCGACCTGATTGCCGGAGATCGTGATGTCGTACGAGCGCGCCAGCGGCGTGCCGGCGATCTCCTCGCGGACGTGGGTCTCCTTGTACTCGATCTCGATGCCCGCCTCGCCGCCGGGGTCGGGGGCGTACTCCTCGAGGTCCCGACAGACGTTCCCGATGATCGCGCCCTGCTGGGCGGGCGAGCAGGCGATGAGGCTGTGGCCGCCGTCCTCGGCGACGTTGCCGTAGACGGTGAAGTTGCTGACGTTGTAGGTCGCAATGTTATTGTACGTCACGCCGGCGACGTAGTTGCGCGCGACGACGACGTTCTCGGAGCGGCGCAGGTCCAGCTCGTCGTCAGCGGCCCGGGCGGTGATCCCGTACCAGTTGGGGTCGAGGACCTCGTTGCCGACGACCTGCACGTTCGCACACCGCGAGAACGAGATCGCCATCTGGAAGCCGTCGACGGTGCGGTTGTTCGCCACCAGCAGGCCGTCGCAGTCGTCGGCCTGGATCGCGTGGTTATCGAGTCGCGTCCCGTTCGCGTCGAACGTGATATTAGCGATCGTCACGTCGTCGCCCCGCGCGCGGATTAGATCGTGGCCAGACGGCTCGTCGGTCGCCGCGGGGTCTTCGCCGGCCACGACGAACCGCGTGCTCTGCTGGCCGACCAGCGCGGTGCCGTCACCGAGCGTAGCCGGCCCGCCGAACCGGAACTCGTCGCCGCTCGCGACGACGGTACCGCCGCTCGAGAGTTCGTCGAACGCGTACTGGAACGCCTCGTCGGCAGTGCCGTCGGTCGTGAACGCGACACGCCCGGACGCGGCCTCGAGGACGTGATATCTGGATTCGTTCCCGCCGTCACGACCGCGTCCCGAGCCGCGGTTCCACCATCCGCTGCAGTCCTTCGACCGACCCTTCGGTCCGCGACCGTCGGAACGGACGACGTAGTAGCTCGCACTCGAGAGCGCCCCGTCGGCGCGTCCGCGCGCCTCGCCGCGGCCGGTCAACGCGCCGATGCCGGCGGTCGCCCCGAGTCCGCCGAGGAACGTTCGTCGCGTCGACTGCCCGATTCCGGACCGCTGGCCGCTCGTGACGTCGGTGTCGTTGGACATCACCCGTCAGTGCCGATGGTTCGTCAATAGTTCCTTATAATACACGTATAGTTGAATTTCTATCGCTCTTGTGCGGACTATAGCGGTCCTGACGGGTGTATATCGGTCTCGCTTCGATCGGCGCACGACGATTCGGCGTCGTCTCGCTGGCCGACCCGTTCGACCCACCGGACTCGAATCGCCCGTCGACGTGCGCTCGAGTCGACGCGAGCGAGGAATTCAGCGCCTCAGGCCGCTAAGCGGCCGCTATACGCCGCAAGAAGGGTAAAAACCGGACCCGAACACCCCCGAATTTCATATAGCGCTCTTCCATTTACCAGTTCGAGACGGGACGCAACGCGTTCACACGACTCGGCAGTGATGGCCCGAGCGAGCGTCCGACTCGAGTTCGCAGGCCGATCATCTAGGCCGATTGATTTTTCAGCCGACCGTTCGACTCCGTAGGCGATGGGCGAGACGTACTACGACGTCCTCGAGGTCGACCCGGACGCGACTCGCGAGGAGATTCAGACGGCCTACCGCGAGCGCGTCCTCGAGACCCATCCGGACCACAACGACGCGCCCGACGCCGCCGAGCAGTTCAAGCGCGTCTCGACGGCGAAGTCGGTGCTGACCGACGGCACCGAGCGGGCCCGGTACGATCGGCTCGGTCACGAGTCCTACGTCCGTCTCGCCGACCACTCTGCCGGCGATGGGACTGCGGGCGACTCGAGTGCACCGACCGACGAGTCGAACACGTCGGCGGAGACCGCGTCGAACGCATCGACGACGAATGGATCGAACGCGTCGACCGGTGACTCGAGCGACGATGCGAGCGCGAACGCGGCCGGCTCGAGATCGAAGCGATGTGCGAACTCGAGAACGGGATCGAAGAGCGGCCGGCGTCACACGAACGGTCGAACCGCCACTGACTCGAGTCGGGCCGAATCGGGGCGCTCCGGATCCCAACGCGGCGCGCGGACCGAGAGTCACCACGCGCGCCAGCGCAAACGGCGACGCCAGCAGCGGACCCGACAGCGGGCGACGAGCGGGTGGTCGTTCGGGGCCGAGACGACGGCGACGGCGGCGGCGTCGAACCGCGGCGGTTCGACCGCGACGGCGACCGGAGCCGACCGCGACGCGGGGGCCTCGGAGTTCCGGTACGCCGTCCACGACTGGACGGGCGACGTCGACCTCGAGTGGGAGGGCCAGTCGCTCGAGTACTCGACGGCGGTGACGGTCGGCTGTTGCTGGCTGCTGTATCCGGTGTTCGTCGCGGTGACGCTGACGCCGGTGTTTTCGATGGCGGTCAGCGCCATCGTCGGGACCTGTATGCTCGGGCTCGTCGGGTATCTGCTCACCAGACCGCGGGTCGCGTCTCTGGTGTTCGGCTCCTGGAGCGTGCTGTTCCCGATCGGGATCGACTGGCTGGTCCCCCTGTCGCAGTTCTCGCTGGTCGGACTGGTCGCGATCGGGTTCGCCTGGATCCCCTTCGGCTACGCTCTCGCGCTCTGGTGGGCCCTTCGTCCCTGATCACTGGCGTATTCGCGTCGGTTACTCTCTGATGCAGACGTGTCGAATCTGTTACCGCGGAAACCCGACACTCGAGCGTGCTGCTCGCGCTGGCAACGGGGAATCGCCACACCCTCCCCAACCGATTCGCTCGTTCCCTACGGTCACTCGCTCATCCAACGGAAGACGCGGAGCGTCTTCCGAGCCGTTCGCTCGCTGTGCTCGCGAAGACCTCGCGCAGAGTTGTGCCGCGGTTCGTGAATCACTCACCGCGGCACAGCGCGCGCCACCGCAGGCCAGAGCAACTGCAGGAGAATCTGTAGCGAAGTTACGCGTCCTCGTCTCGGAGTTCGTCACGAACCCGCTCTGCGAGCGCGTCCCGGCGTCGATGACTCTCCGCCGAGTCGAACTCGACCGCGAACACCTGCGTTCCCTCGGACTCGAGCGACTGTCGGTAGGCGTTCGCGAAGTCGACGGGAGCGACGCGCTCGAACTCGAGATCGTAGAGGTCGGCGAGCGCGTCGAACTCGAGGCCGTGGGGCGTCTTGAACTGGTCCGTGAACGGCGGTTCGAACTCCTCGATCGGGAGTTCGTGGAAGATACCGCCGCCGTCGTTGTCCAGGAGGACGATCGTCGCGTCGACGTCACAGCGGTCGACGGCGAGCAGCCCGTTGGAATCGTGGTAGAAGGCCAGATCGCCGGTGACGAGCACCAGCGGCTCGTCGGTCGCGCTGCCGGCGCCCAGCGCCGTGCTCGCGATCCCGTCGATTCCGCTGGCGCCGCGGTTCGACAGTACCGTCAGGTCGGCGCCGCGGGGGCGACCGAACCGGTCCGCGTCCCGGATCGGCATGCTGTTGGAAACGAAGACCGTCGCCGGATCGGGCGCGCCCGCGAACACGTCGGCGAGGATCGCCCCCTCGAACGGGGCGGACTCGAGGGAATTCGACTCGAGGGCTTCGTCCCGAATCGCCCAGTGGCGGCGCTCCGCCGCGTCGAACGCGGCCTGCCACTCGTTCTCGGCCGCAGTATTCGTCGCATTCACCGCGGAACCGCCCTCGAGACGCTCGCACAGCCCCTCGAACACCGATCCGGGCGCGGCCGCGAAGAGGTCCGTCGCGGTGAACGTCGCCTCGCGCCAGTCGCCCGCCGGGTCGAGCAGGAACTGCCGCGCGTCCGAGTCACCCAGCGCGCGCCGCAGGGGTTTCGAGGTCGGCGACGCGCCGAACCGGACGACGACGTCGGGCGCCGGCAGCAGGTCGATGTAGTCGTCGTAGCCGCCGTACACCGGCCCGATCGCGGACTCCGCGTCGACGTGCGGGCCGAACCGCAGGTTCGAGAGCGGATCCGCGAGGATCGGCGCGCCGACGCGCTCGGCGACCGTCACGACGTGGTCGGGCTCGAGGGCGGCCGGATCGACGGGATCGGCCGGCCCGGCGACGATCAGCGGGCGCTCGGCGTCCGCGAGCGCGTCGACGAGTTCGTCGTACTGCTCGTCCGCGAGCGATCGCTCCCCGGCTTCGGTCTCGACGAAGGCGCCGCCGCGTCCGCGCCCGGCGAGCGTCTCCGAAAACGAGTCAGGGACGGCGTCGGGAACCTCGATCGGCTCGAGGGGCTTGCGGAACGGGCAGTTCAGGTGGACGGGACCGGGATCGACGCCGCCGGTCTCGGCCAGCGCCCGCGCGGCGGTCGTCCGGAGGCTCCGCACCTTGCGCTCGTCGGCCTCGGGGTCGGGGAGTTCCGAATACCAGCGGACCGCGTCGCCGTAGAGTTTGACCTGATCGACGGTCTGGTTCGCGCCGCTATCGCGGAGTTCGTGCGGTCGGTCCGCCGTGAGCACGAGCAGCGGAACGCGGGCCCGATCGGCCTCCATCACGGCCGGGTGGAAGTTCGCGGCCGCCGTCCCGGAGGTACAGACCAGCGCCGTCGGTTCGCCGGTCCGACGCGCCCGGCCGAGCGCGAAGTAGGCCGCCGAGCGCTCGTCGAGATGGGAGTAGACGTCGATCCCGTCGTGCGCGGCGAAGGCGACCGTCAGCGGCGTCGAACGACTGCCGGGGGCGATGCAGACGGCCTCGAGGCCGCCCTTCGCGAGCTCGTCGACCAGCACGCGGCCCCACAGCGTCGCGCGGTTGGGTGCGCTCATCGATCGTCCAGTTCGTCCAGAATCGGTCGGAACTTCAGCTGTACTTCCTCCCACTCCTCGTCGGGGTCGCTGTCGGCGACGATGCCGCTGCCCGCGAAGAGCGTGACCGTCTCGTCGGTCGCGATTCCCGAGCGGAGGCCGACCGCGAACTCGCCGTCGCCGGCGGCGTCGAACCAGCCGATCGGCGCCGCGTACCAGCCCCGGTCGAACGTCTCGACGTCGCGGATCGTCTCCCAGGCCGCCGCGGGCGGCACGCCGCCGACGGCCGGCGTGGGATGCAGCGCCTCGACGATCTCGAGGACGTGGCGGTCGCCCTCGAGCGTCGCTTCGATCGGCGTCTGCAGGTGTTGAATGTTCGCGAGCCGTCTGATCGTCTGCTCGTCGATCGTCAGCTCGCTCGCGAGGGGCTCGAGCTGCTCGCGGATCGCGTCGGCGACGAGCCCGTGTTCGCGCTGGAACTTCTCGTCGTCGCGCATCTCGTCTGCGTAGGCGCGGTCCGCTTCGGGAGTCTCGCCGCGGGGAACCGACCCCGCGAGCGCCTCCGTCTCGACGCGGTCGCCGCGCTTGGAGACGAGCCGTTCCGGCGGCGCGCCGAAGAACGTACCGCCGCGCTCGCGGCCGATCAGGAACCGGTAACAGTTCGGGTACCGTCGGCGCAGCCGCTCGAGCGTCCCGGGGACGTCGACCGCCCCCTCGAGGTCGACCGACAGCGCCTGCGCGAGGACGACCTTGGTGAGCTCGCCGCGCTCGATCCGCTCGAGGGCGGTCTCGACCCCCTCGGTCCAGTCCTCGCGCGACGTGGTTCGCCGGGTCGATTCGACGCCGGGGCCGTCGCCGCTCGGTCGCATCGTCGGCAGCTCCCGGAGCCGGTCGGTCCAGCGCTCGAGTCGATCCGCCGCCGTCTCGGGGTCCGAGGCGACGGCCGTCAGCCAGGTTTCCGCGTCGCTCCGGACGACGAGTATCTGCGGAATCACGAACGCGCCGGCCCGAAACCCGGTCCACGGCGGCGTCGATCCGTGGCCGTCGTGAAAGGAAAAGCCGCCGAAGGCCCGCGGCCGGGCGACGCGGGGGCCGTCGTGCTCGAGACCGTCGAAGACCCGGTCCGCGCGGGCTCGGATTCGGTCGAATCTATCGATGCCGTCGGCGGTGAGGCGAGCGGCGACGCCTCGGCCGACGACCTCCAGCCCGTCGGGCGTCGACCAGAGCACGCGCGACTCGGCGTCGGCGTCGACGACGGCGCCGAACGACACGTCCTCGAGTTTCCGGCTGGTGCTGACGAGGGCCGTCGTCTCGGCGACCGGCCGTGAGTCGGAGTCACTCGCGAGTCGACGCTCACCCGACGATCGATCCATCGAACGCAGTTCGGGACCGCCGCGCCTTCAGCCTAACTATCCCGGGCGCCGGCCCGCGGCCCCCGCTGTCGATTCCCGCTCGCGTCTAGCTGTACCGTTCTTCCTCCCACGGGTTCGCCGTCTCCGAGTAGCCGCGTTTCTCCCAGTAGCCGCGCTGGGCCTCGGTGAGGAACTCGACGCCGTCGACCCACTTCGCCCCCTTGTAGGCGTACTTGTGGGGCGTGATGACCCGCAGCGGGCCGCCGTGGTCCTCGGGCAGGGGCTCGCCGTCGTAGGCCCACGCGAACAGGACCTCCTCGCGCATGCAGTCCTCGAGGGGTAGGTCCGTCGTGTAGCCGTCGAGCGCGGAGAACATCACGTGGACCGCGTCATCGTCGACGCCGGCGCGCTCGGCGAGGGTGGGGAAGGAAACGCCCGTGAACCGGCAGTCGAACTTGCTCCAGCCGGTGACGCAGTGGAAGTCCTGCTGTTGGGTCTCGCTGGGCAGGTCGCGGAACTCGTCCCACGAGAGCGAGAGTTCCTCCTCGACGGCGCCGGTGACGGTGAACTCCCACGTCTCGGGATCCCAGTCTGGCGTCCCGCTCTTCGAGAGCACCGGAAACGCCGAAGTCTCCCGCTGGCCGGGCGGCAGTCGCTCGTCGCCGAACTCCCGGTAGAGATCCGTGACGTCGGTCGCGTCGTTCGTCATATGCGTGCGTCGGTCCCGACGGACGTAGGTGTGACGCCTCCCGACGCGAGTCGAATCGGCTGAGAGGAGCGACGACGACCCCGTGTGACCGTGACTCACTGGTTCGTCTGATACGATCACCGACTCGTAAGCCCGTATTACCAGGACGTCGCGGCGGCCGAAACGAACTGGAACAGTCGCACCGATGTCACAATTCAGGGCCTTCCTCGCGAAACCCTCGCCATCCCTTAGTACGGTCTCGGCGATTCCATCAGTGTATGGCGAGTAGACAACAGCTAGCGGAACGAGAAATGTCCGGAGAGGCAGCGGAAGAAGTCGGTGAACAAGCAATGGGCCCAGCGTTCGTCGCGTCGGCCGCGTCCGTCGGGCTCTCGCTGTATTACTTCTTCTTGCGAGGAGAGCGACAGCTCGGTGCGTTCATCGGGCTCTGGCCGCCGACGATCCTCGCGTTCGCGAGTTACTTCAACCAGCGGAAAATGCGCCAGCAGCTCGAGTCGCTGACCCAGCCGGGAGCATCGCTGAAGAACGCGTTCGACTCGATGATGGGCAACCGCTAACGGAATCGACCGCGACCGATAACCGCGACTGCGACTGCGATCGCGATTCGATCGCTGCGACTGCGATGCCGTCAGCGATCCTTTCCTGAACGACCGCTACCCACCGCTGATTACCGACGGTGCCCCGACGGTCCGGTCGAACTGACACTGAGCCGCCGCGACTCGAGACCAGCGGAAGCGAACTCGAGACGACCGAACCGCGATTCGCGGGCCGCAGCGGCGGTCACGGCCGGTTTCGCCGTGATCGACGATTCGGGACGGGCCGGGGCGTGTAGTGTCCCCGTCAGACCTAAATACCCCCTCGCCGAAAGCCGAATCAGATGCCGAAAGTAGAGATCACCATCCCGGAACACCTCGAGATGCAGATCGCCCAGA
Organism: Haloterrigena sp. KLK7; assembly: GCF_037914945.1. NCBI lineage: Archaea > Methanobacteriati > Methanobacteriota > Halobacteria > Halobacteriales > Natrialbaceae > Haloterrigena > Haloterrigena salinisoli. The sequence goes on along the minus strand of NZ_CP149787.1, from coordinate 3,529,757 downwards.
TGGTCGAGCGCGGCGAGTTCGTCAACCGCGAGGAGGCGATCGAAGACCTCCTCTCGACGGGGATCAAGGCCTACAAGACCAGCGGACCGATGGACGAGGAAGAGGGGACGAGCGGTGGAACCGGCCTCGAAGACGACGGAATGATGGGCCACGACGACGAGTACGTCTTCTAACGCCGTCGATTCTCGATCTCGACCATTTCAGTCAGACCGTGAGCAACGGGATTCCGAACGCGACGGCGACGCCGAGGAGCGCGACGAGGAGGCCGATACCCACCTCGCGCGTTCCGTAGTCGCTCATCGGTGCGGTCGTCCGCTCGGCCCCGAGGTCGTGGCCGACGTCTGCGCCCGTATCGCCGTCTGCCGTCGAATCCGTATCGTCTGCCATACGGACGTCTTGCCGACTCGACCCCTTAAAGACACCTCTCTCGCCGATAGCTGGCGATCGCCGCCGACGGACGCGGCTCGTTCGCGGCGGCGACGAAGCCCGTCTGGCGCCGCTCGAGGCGGATTCGCGGGGCGGAAAGTGACACCGGTGAACGAGTGAGCGGTCGTCGCACGGAACTCTCTCCGCTGAACGCGATAGTCGAGTCAGACACTACATATTTACAGTACGGTAACCAATCCGTCGTCGATGCCCTCCACACTGGTCTCTCGCCGGCGGTTACTGGCCGCGAGCGGCGGCTGTCTCTCGGCCGCGTTCGCCGGCTGTCTCGAGTTCAGCGGGAGCGAATCGGTATCCGGCCACGCCGCCGACAGCGGCACGGTCGAATCGACCCACGACTACGAGTCGCTGGCCGTCCGCGCCGCGGACGAGACGCTCGTCGCCTATCCGAGCGAGGACGACGCGGAGGCCAACGACGAGGAAGCCCGAGCGCTACACGCCGGATTCTTCGTCGTGGACGAGGCCGACGCCGCGGCGCTGTGGATCGATCCCGCCGTCGACGAGGCGGCCGCCGCTCGAGCGTTCGTCGAGGAGACCGACTTCGAGCGCCAGTCGATCGTCGTCGAGCAGCGACCGATCGACGACTGCTACCGCCGACGGCTCCTCGGCGTTCGCGCGGCGGACGACTCGGTCCGGACGGACTTCTGCCGGGAATTGAAAGCGCCGACGACGCCGTGCGAGGCCGACGAGACCGTCGTGGAAGCGACGTTCGTCCGCGTCCATCGACCCTACGACGAGCGTCCCTCGAGTCGGAGCAGTTCCGAGGGGAACGGCTGTCCGGCTCCCGACGGCGGCGGGAACGAATCGGCGGCGAACGACTCGAACGAGACCGGGAGCGCGGACGTGGAGGATCGCCGATGACGAGCGACGTCCGTCGCTCTCGCCGACGGTTCCTCGCGGGCCTGGCCGCGGCCGGCGGTGCCTCGCTCGCCGGCTGTAGCGCCCTCTCGTGGATCGAAGACACCGGGTCGGCGTTCACGGCGGCCGACGCCGCCGATGTCATCACCGACGCAACGCCGGAGATCGAGTGGCCGGTTCCGGCGGTTCCGACGTCGGACGCCATCGACGACGGCCTCGAGCGTGTCGATACCTTGCTGGCGGACGTTCCGGACCCGATCGAGGCCGAGACGGTCCCCAACGGCGTCGTCCGGCAGTCGATCGGTGACCGTCGGAACGAGGCCCGCGACCGCCGCGAGGAGGCCGCCGCGGCCACCGGGGACGACCGCTACCGCGCGCTGCGAACGACGCGCGAGGCGCGCGACGCCGCACGGGCGGCAGCGACCACGCTCGACGCCATCGACGCAGAGACGGGGCCGATCGTCGCGGACCTGCGGGAGGAGCGCGACGCGGTCCGCTCGAGCGTCCGCGATCGCCTCGAGTCGACCGCCTACCGCGGCGCCGACACCAGCGACGAACGCCTTCGGGCCGCGCTGTTCTATTCGCGGCGCGAATCGGACCTCCGGAGCGCGTCGAACGGACTCGACTCGCATCAGTGGGACGTCGACGCGAGCGCCACCGTCATCGACATCGGCGACGGCGCCGGGGCACTCGAGTTCGGGACGGCCACGACGGCCGTCTGGGACCATCTCGAGAACCGCCACGCGGAGCGAACCGACGACGCGACCGACCTGACGACGGTCTTCGATACGACACTCGAGGCGTCGGCCGAGCGCGTCGAGAGCGTCGACGTTCCCGACTGGACAACGGACGATTGGCTCGAGGACGTCGTCGACGAAGACCTCGACCAGCGCCTCGAGCAGGTACTCTGGCGGGCGTTCGATCCGGTCTCGGGCGCGCGGGACGGACTGAACGAGGCGATCGCGAACGGGAACCGAGGCATCGGCCTCTACGAGGCCGTTCGGTTCGAGGCACAGTATCGCGCCTTCGAGCGCGTGCGCGGTCGAATCGACGACGGAACGCTAGCGGTCCCCGAATCGATCGACGACATCCGCGCGGAGCGGACGGCCGCGATCGAGGCGGCCGCGTCGGCCCGCGCGGCGGTGACCGGCCCCTCGATCGGGGCACACGTCCTCGCGGAGACGCTCCGATCGCTCGAGTGGACCGACGAGCGCGTCCGCCGCGCCGCGGACAACGATCCCGGGGTCAGCGTCTCGCTGCTCACCGAGTACGGCGACTACGCGCGCTCGCGAGCGCGACTCGAGGCGCTTCCAGACGCGGTCGAGGCGTTCCGAGAGCGGTTGCGGTCGGCCTGAGCCCGGCGCCGCGACGGTGACGACTCGCCGCACGCGGCGCCGCGAGTCGGTCGTCACTCGAGGGGAGGCCCGTTCGTCGCTCGAGACGGCCACACTGTTCGCCGCTCGAGACACTGATGGGGACGACTTTACTATCCCGGGTTCCAAGGCTCGCACAACGACCACATGCTGACAAAGCGAATCATTCCGTGTATCGACGTGGACTTGGACGAGGACGGGAACCCGGCGGTCTACACCGGCGTCAACTTCGAGGACCTGAAGTACACCGGCGATCCGGTGGAGATGGCCAAGGCGTACAACGAGTCCGGCGCCGACGAGTTCGTCTTCCTCGACATCACCGCCTCCGCGGAGGGCCGCGAGACGATGCTCGACGTCGTCGAGCGCGTCGCCGACGAGGTCTTCATTCCGCTCACCGTCGGCGGCGGCATCCGCACCACCGACGACATCAAGGAGACGCTGCGGGCCGGCGCCGACAAGGTCTCGATCACGACCGGCGCGCTCGAGCGCCCCGAACTGATCAACGACGGCGCGAAGGCCTTCGGCAACCAGTGTATCGTCATCAGCGTCGACGCCAAGCGACGGTTCGACGAGCAGGGAGAACACTACGTCGAGATCGACGGCGAGTCCTGCTGGTTCGAGTGCACGAAGAAGGGCGGCCGCGAGGGGACCGGCATCGACGTCGTCGAGTGGGCCCAGGAGGCCGAGTCCCGCGGCGCGGGCGAACTGTTCGTCAACTCGATCGACAAGGACGGCACCAAGGACGGCTACGACCTCCCGCTGACGACGGCGGTCTGCGACACCGTCGACACGCCCGTCATCGCCTCCTCGGGCTGTGGCGGGCCCGAGGACATGTACGACGTGTTCACCCAGGCCGGCGCCGACGCCGGCCTCGCGGCCTCGATCTTCCACTTCGACGAGCACTCGATCGAGGAGACCAAGGAGTATCTGGACGAGCGTGGCGTTCCCGTTCGACTCTGAACCGCGACCCGCGAGGGCGATCAGCGCGAGTCCTCGAGCGAATCGACCCGTTCGTTTCGACTTTCAACACGCTTATATCGACACGGTCGTGCGTTACGACCAGTGAAGTGGCGGTGCACGTGGTGTGGCAAACCTCACGCCGAAAACGACCCTCCCTGTGACAACTGCGGGCACAACACCTTCGAGAAGGCGATCGTTCGAGAAGGGGAAGAGGAGGGGAACGCGGGCGAGCAAGCGACGACCGCCTCGAGCGACCCGGCCGTCGATACCGGCGTGACCGAGACGGAAACGGTCGATACCGGCACGACCTACGTCTGGCGGTGTCGGGACTGCGGTCGCGATCACGTCAAGTACAACCCGCCGTGTTCCCGTTGTGGCAACCACGACCTCGAGAAGATCAAGCAGACCTACGACGACGTCGACGGCGAACTCCAGACGTCGAGCTGGCTCGAGGTGGCCAAGCCGTACGCGCCGATTCTGGCCGTCATCGTCGTGGTCGCCGCGCTGTTCGCGACCGGCGTCGTCCCGCTGTCGGTTATTCCCGGCGTCGGCGCCCCGTCGCCGCCCGACGCGCCGGGCGAGGGCAGCCAGGCCGCGGGGATCGACCTCGAGGCGACCGAGGGAGAGATCCACGACCGACTCGAGGACGCGCGGGAGAGCACGCGCTCCTACGACGACGGGCTCGCGGCCTACGCCGAGTACAACAATCGCGCGTACGTCGCGAACCAGTACGACGGCACGCAATCGGAGGGCGTCGAACCGGGCGATTTCGGGACCGACTGCGGTAATACAGTCGTCAGCGGTCAGGTGACGCCCGCGCTGTCGATCGACGACTACGACGACGAGGCCGCCCTCGCCGACGACGTCGCCAGCGGACTCGGGACCAACGACGCGGTCACGGCTCCCGAGTACGAGCGCGAGGGACTCGACCTGCACGTCGTCGAGGGCTCGATATACGTCCACTACGCGGCCTGCTAGACGAGCGCCATATCGTCCTGCACTATGGGATTCAGTGTGGTGGCGCGCGCTGTGCCGCGATGAGTGAACAACGAATCGCGGCACAGCGCGCGCCACCGCACGGTAGTTGGCCCGGCCGGCACGGTAGTCGGTCCGGCCGATAGGAGACACGGATCTATTGCTCCGTCGAACCCGCCGTTCTCATGCGGACAGTTCGTGAACTACCTCGAGGGAGTTGCCGGCGAGAAGAGGCGGACCCGAGCCCCCGAGCCGAAGACGAGATTTCGCAGTCGTTCAGGCGGCCGCTTCGAACGCCTCGCGGAAGGAGACGGCCTTCTCGCGGACGGTGACGGCCGCGTCCTCGAGGGCCTCGAGCGGCTCGACGCCGCCCTCGGTCTTGATCGTGAGGATGGGTTCGGTCTGGCCACCCGACTGTTCGGGGTTGACGTCGTAGGTGGCCGCGCTGACGTTCTCGTGCTCGAGCAGCGCGCCCTTGAGGACGTTCATAAAGGTGTGATCCTCGCCGGCGATCTCGATCGAGAGTTCGGTGTCGGTGCTCTCGGTGACCCGCAGTTCCATGTCCACCGTTCCGGTCGTCGGCCGCTTGTAGCTTTCTGTTCGGGCTCGAGGATCGACGGTCGGCGCCGCGCCCACCGATGACCGAACGCGCGGCCACGGCCGGCGGTCCTCGAACCGCGATGCGCGGAACGTAAACCCATATACAGCCGCGGCCGAACCACTGCGTATGCTCTCGCAGGAGGCCGTCCTGACGATCGCCCTGTCGGTCGTCTTCCCGCTGTTCGTGGTGGCGGCGGTGCTCGCCTCCGTCGCCGTCGTCAGTCGGCTCCACGGCCCCGGCCGCCGCTGGGGCGACGTCGCCCGCTCCCGACTCGTGATGGGCGTTCCGTGGGGGTCGCTGCTCGTGATCGCGCTGGTTTTCTGCGTCTACCTGTTCGTCCAGGACGGGATCACCGCGTTCGGAAATCCGGTAACGCTCCCCTACCGGGCGTATTCGTACTTCTACCCGCTGGGGATGCTGACGGCGTCGTTCTCCCACGCCGGGCCGGGCCACCTCATCGGAAACCTCGCCGGCGCCGCCGTCGTCGCACCGATCGCGGAGTACGCCTGGGGGCACTACCCCGACGAGCGGGGCGCGACGGCGTCCGCCTCGTGGCGCACCGACCCGTGGATCCGCGCGCTGGTGATCTTCCCCCTGATCGTCGTCGCGATCACGATCGGCTCGAGTCTGTTCGCGCTCGGGCCCGTGATCGGCTTCTCGGGCGTCGTCTTCGCCTTCGCCGCCTTCGCGCTCGTCCACTACCCGGTGGTCACGCTCGTCGGCGTGCTCGGCGTTCAGGGCGCGCTGCTGACGGTCTACCGCGCGCTCCAGACGCCGATCGGCGTCTACGTCGCCCGGCCGCGCCCCCCGTCGGCGCCCTCGTGGGCCGGTATCGCCATTCAGGGCCACGCGCTCGGCTTCTTCATCGGACTCGTCCTCGGGATCGCGCTCCTCCGCCGGCGCGGGAGCCGCCCGGACGCGCTGCGGGTCTGGATCGCGATCCTGCTGTTCGGCTTCGCCCAGGGGCTGTGGCAGATCTACTGGTTCGGCAGCGCGAACGTCTACTACCTCTTTCAGGGGCCCGGCGTCCTCGTCGTCGTGCTCCTCGCGCTCGTGGTGACGATCGCGATAACGGCCTCGGAGCGACCGGTCGTCCCCGAGCGCATCGACCGCCGCCTCGCCCGACTCGGCGGCTCGAGTCCCGACTCGGCGGCCGACGCGGCCGTCGATCGATCGCTCGCGCTCGCCCGCGGGAGCGATCGGTCGTCGACGTCCCCCCTCGAGCGGATCGGCGAGATCGCGACGGCGACGACCGGGGAATCGACCCGGCTCTCGTCGGTGACGCGGCGCAAGACGGCGATGTTCGCGGTGGTGGCCGTCTTCGCGGTCGTCGCGGGGATGGCGATCCCGGTCAACCTCTTCGTGCTCGACGACGCGACCGTCTCCGCCGAGTCGGCCGTCGAGATCGAGGACTACACGGTCCAGTACGCCGAGGGCGTCGAGAATCAGAAGGTCTCGCCGGTTCAGGTGGGACCGCTCGCGGAGGCCGTCTCGCTCGAGTCCAGCGGGGTGATCGTCTCGAGCACGGAGCGCCAGATCTGGGTCGAGGTGGTCCCGGCCAACCGACTCGCCTTCACCGGCGATGCCGAGGTCGTCGTCGGGGGCCCGGGCTGGCGCGAGACCGTCCACGTCGAGCGGACCGGCTGGGAACCGGTCGGCAACGACACCGTCTATCAGGTCGAGATCTGGCCCGACGGGGAGGACCGACGGCTCGCCCACGAGTCAGAGGGATCGCGGGCGGACGTCCGCATCGACGACCGAAACGTCTCGATCGAGTCTCGGGACGGCGAGTTCGTCCTCGAGGTCGAGTCGCAGGCGGGCGAGACCGTCGAGACGACGACGATTCCCGCCAGCGGCGAGTCGGCGACGGCGGGCGGGCTCACGTTCGAGCGCGTCGACGACACGATCTACGCGAGCGCCGACGGAACCAGGATCGCGGTCGCGAGCGAAGAGACATACAGGTGACATCCTCCTCGCCGTGAACGGCGGGATTCTCTCGCTGTTTAAAGATAGCCCCTGACGAATCACGGGGATCACGCCGGTTTCGCCGCCGATAAACCAGTTTGTATCGATGATAGTCAGGAGTACATGTACGTTTCGGCCGGGCGGACGCCGGCGCTGGAGCGCGTATCGCTCTCGTTCGCGAACAGTCATCGTTCGGTGATATTGTTCGAGCCGAGACGTTCTTGCAGCGATCACAACCTCGGTTAACGACCACATGGCGCGGGGAAGCCGGAGAGAAACAATGACCCGCTGTGTGGTCCGTTCGACCGAGTTGACCTACGGACCGATGAGCGACCATGCACTCCGGCGGACGACCCCCCAGGCCGGCCAGACGACCGACGATCGCGAATCGACGACGGCCGTTCGCCTCGAGGACGTCACCCACGAGTACGGCTCGAGCGGCGGGCGCGGTCGCTCGAGCGAGGACCGGACGGTGACGGCGCTGCGAGACGTCACGCTCGACGTACGCGCGGGCGAGACCGTCGGCCTCGAGGGACCGAGCGGCAGCGGCAAGTCGACGATCCTGCACGCGGTCAGCGGGCTGCTGGTGCCCACCGAGGGGCGGATCCAGCTGCTCGATACCGCCGACCTCGCGTCGCTTTCGGACCGCGAACGGACGCGGCTGCGGCGCCACCACGTCGGAATCGTCTTCCAGCGGTTTCACCTCCTGCCGTCGCTGTCGGCCCGCGCGAACGTCGCCCTCCCCCTCGTTCAGGCCGGGATCGGCAGAGCGACGCGACGCGAGCGGGCGGAATCGCTGCTCGAGCAGGTCGGTCTCGGCGATCGGATCGATCACTCGCCGGGCGAACTCAGCGGCGGCGAACGCCAGCGCGTCGCGATCGCGCGGGCGCTCGTGACGGATCCGGACGTGATCGTCGCCGACGAGCCGACGGGGGAGCTCGACACGGACACCGGCGCGGACGTGCTCGACCTCCTGACCGACATCGGGCGCGACCGGACCGTACTGGTCGCCTCTCACGACGACTCGACGCTGGCCGTCGCCGACCGCGTGGTCACGCTTCGCGACGGGCAGGTGGTCGACGATGGCAGGTGACGACCGGTTCGAGACGACGACCGCGGGCACGCGTCGAGCCCGCTGGTGGGGAGTCGTCACCGTCTCAGTCGTCCGCCTCTGGAAGCGCGCGACGGGGACCAAATCGCGGCGGATCGCGGCGACGACGGCCGCCGTCGCGCTGACCGTCGCCCTGCTGATCGTCGTCACCGGGATCGCGCTGGGGCTCGCCGACGGGGCCACCGTCGATCGAGACGACGCCGACGTCCGCATCGCCCCCGGAGAGAGCGACTCGCTGGCGGCGGTCGACGGCGTCGAGAAACCCCAACTCGGCGACGCCAACGCGCGCGCCGAGCGGATCCGGGAGCAGGAGGGCGTCGAGCACGCCTCGCCGGTACTCGTCGAACCGGTCGCGCTCGAGTCGGCCGACGGCGGTGAGGCGAAGCGAATCCTGCTCGTCGGCGTCGTTCCCGACGGCGAATCGCGGACCGTCGCCGGACTTCCGACCGACGCCCTCGAGTCCGGCGATTCCCACTACGCCGACGGCTCGTACGACGGCCCGCGCCGGGGCGAGATCGTGCTCTCGACGGCCGCGGCGGAGCGACTCGAGGCCGAGTCCGGGGACGAACTCACGCCGGGCGGCGAGCACGTCCCGGGCGACGCGGCGCCGTCCTCGACGGTCACCGCGGTCGAGGCGGCCGGTGACGGCGAGGCCGGGACGCCGGTCGCGCTCGTCCACCTGAGCGAACTGCAGACGCTGTCCGGGGCGTCCGACGGGGAGCTGGCCGATCAGGTGTTGGTGTGGGGCGACGGCGCCGCTGCGGAGTCGGCCGCCGCCGACGAGTACCCCGAGGCGACGGTCCAATCGGTCGATCGAACCAACCCCGCCTCGCTGTTCGAGGACGAACTGGCCTTCGCGACGAGCCTGCTCGCGCTGATCGTCGGCGTGGCGATCTGCGCCTCGTTCGTCGCGACGACCATGGGGATGACCGTCAACGAGGACCGGCGGACGCTGGCCGTCCTCGAGTCGGTCGGCTTCGCGACGCGGAGCCGGCTCGCGATCGTCGCCGTCTCGACGCTGTTGACGACCGTCTGCGGCGCGCTCGCCGGCGTCGCGCTCGGCGCGGGCGGGATCTACGCCGTCAACCGGATCGCCGAGGCGACCGTCGCGCCGGGTACCGTCGCCGAGATCCATCCGCTGTTCGTCCCCTACGGGGTCGCCGTCGCGCTCGTCGCGGGGCTGGTGGCCGTCCCCTATCCGCTCGTCGTCGCCGCTCGCACGTCGGTCCTGGCGGAGGTGGGACGATGAGCCCGCGACTCCGCCGCGCGGCGATCCGGACGCGAGCCGTCTTCGGTCTCGCGTTCGCACAGCTTCGCCGTTCGCCCGGACGGACCGCGCTGACCGTCCTCGCGGTGACGCTGGCCGTGCTGTCGGTGACGCTGCTGGCGAGCCTCGGCGTCGGCGTCGTCGAAACGGGTCAGAACGGCCTCGAGAACGCCGGGCGAGACATCTGGGTCACGAGTGAGCCGATCGCGTCCGAGTCGGACGGGGCGGCGAACCCGATCGTCGGCGCCCACGCGATGTCGGCCGAGATGACCCAGCGCGACGACGTGAGTTCCGCCTCGCCGATCGCGATGCACGAACTCTACGTCGCGACGGACGACGAGGTCGAACGGACGTCGGCGGTCGGGGTCCACGAGACCCACGACGGCTTCGGTTTCGAGGCCGGCGGCGGGTTCGAGACCGAGCTGAATCACTCGGACGGCAACTACTCCGCCGCCGATCGGCCGACCGAACCGACGACGGAGGAGCTCGTGCTCGATCCCGGGACGGCCGAGTCGCTGGGCGTGTCGGTCGGTGATACCGTTTACATCGGAACCAGCCGCGCGACGGCCCGAGACAACGAGTTCACCGTCGTCGGCATCGCCTCCTACTACTCGCAGTTCCTCGGCACCGACGTCGAGACGGTGCCGCTGACCGACCTGCAGGCGGTCGCCGGAACGACCGGCACCGACCGGGCGACGTTCGTCACGGCCAGCGTCGAGGACGGGGCCGACCGCGACGCCGTCGCCGCGGAGTTAGACGCGGCGTATCCGGGCTACGACGTCCGCACCAGCGACGAGCAGATCGGGTCGATGGTCGAGGAACGGCCGCTCGTCCTCGCCAGCGGCGCGACGCTGGTCGGGCTCTCGCTGGTCGGCGGCATCGTCCTGACGGTCAACCTGTTCGCTCTCGTGGCCTACCAGCAGCGGGACGAGCTCGCCGCGCTCCGGGCGGTCGGCCTCTCGCGATGGGTCCTCGCGGGGACGATCGGCGTCCAGGGGCTGGTCATCGGACTGGCGGGCGGCGTCGTCGGCCTCGCGGCGACGCCGCTGCTCACGCGCGGACTCAACCGCCTCACGGCAGCGGTCGTCGGCTTCGAGTCGCTCCTGCGGACACCCGTCGAGGTCTACGCCGTCGGTCTCGCCCTGGCGATCGTCGTCGGGACCGTCGTCGCGCTTCTGACGGGCTGGCGAGCAGGTCGCTACGCCCGACTCGAGCACCTCGAGGCCTGACCGTAGGCTGAGACGTTCTCGTTCCTATTCGATCGTCCCACGTGCAGTGGCGCGCGCTGGACTGCGGTGAGCCACTGGCGAACCGCAGTCGAAACTCGTGCGAGGTCTTCACGAACGGAGTGAGTGAAGGCTTGGAAGACGCATTGCGTCTTGCAGTGTATGAGCGAGTGAACGAGCGAATCGGCTGGGGAGGGAGTGGCCGATCCTCGGTGCCACGATAGCAGAACGCTTCTTTTGCCGTCAGTTCCCTCGAGCACGCCGCTCACAACATACGTGATTGCCGTTCGTCCGATTCAATACGGTTTACGAATCCGATCCACGCCACTCGATTCTGAACACTTCCGCCTCGAGGGTCGCCTCTCGCTCAGTGTGGAAGTCGAACCGCTTCGCGATCGGGAACTCGGCCCGGAAGGCGTGCGTCACGTCGGCGCCGGCGTCGGCCGCGTAGGACTCGACGAACTCCTGACTGCCCTCGTTGTGGATCGTGTAGGAGACGGTCGCGATCGAGCGGGCGGTCTCGAGGAACTCGCGGTCGGCGTGGCGGTTCCCGCGCTGGGCGCCGAACGGTGGGTTCGAGAGAACGGTGACGTCGCCATCGGCGGGCGGCGACAGCGGCGGTTCGGCAGCGTCGCCGCGGACCCACTCGAGCGGGCCCGCGTTGCCCGCTTCGTCGATCCGCGCGGCGTTATTCTGCGCCAGCGCGAGCGCGTCGGGATCGACGTCGATTCCGACGACGCCCTCGGCGCCGGCCAGCAAGGCCGCGATCGCGAGCATCCCGGTTCCGGTCCCCAGATCGACGGTCCAGTTCTCGAGATCCCCCTGCATCCGCGCCTGATGGGCGATATGGGCGGCGATCTCCGGCGGCGTGAGATACTGCTCGAGAGAAGGTGATGGATCGGAAAAGTCGGCGAGCGCTTCGAGCGCTCGTGCGAGGGTGCGCCGCGACGGGCCGGACATACCGCCGCTTAGGCGTCGATCGTAATAGGCCCCTCGAGTTCGAGCGCGAGCCCCTCGCGTTCGGCCCGCTCGGCACAGGCCGCGAGCGCGGGACGGACCTTCTCCGGATCGGCGACGTCGTCGACGCGGATCGTCAGGCTCCCGACGCCGAGGAAGGATCCGGCCCGCACGTAGCCGCGCACGCGATCGATCTCGGCCTGGGTCGCCAGCGAACAGTCCTCGTCGAAACAGGCGTCGACGGCGAGTCGGGCCGGGACCAGTCCCTCGTCGGTCAGTTCGCGTTTCAGATCGCGGAGGTACTCCGGCGCCGTCGACTCCAGTGACTCGCCCTCGAGCGTGACGGGGGTGACGTCTGCGGGTCGACACCGGTCGATCGTCGATTCGAGTTCGGGAGACGGTGACGTACTCATTGCGAGGCAATACACCAGTTGCATACAAAAACCTTTGTAAATGTCCAGTAGTAATACGACGCAGTCGGGACCGGTGACGAACCGGCTTCTTCGACGCTCAAAATGTACTTTTTCGTGATAGTTTCGAATAGAGTTAAGGAGAGTCCGTGAGAGTGAGTCGGATATGGAGTGTCCACGGTGTCAGGGCTCGCTCGATGAACTCTCGCTGGGCGACGTCTCGACGACCATGTGTCCCCACTGTGGATTCGCGGATATCCCCGTCGAACACGTCCGCGAGTGGGAGGAACCGGAATCCTGGCGCGACGCGTTCAACCGGTTCTACGAGAACTGATCGTCGGTGGGGGCCGTCGGACTCGAATCCGAGCCGAGAGCGTCGCGACTATCGGACGCAGTGAGTAGCGAACGGAGAGAAGGGGGGCGCCTTATTCGGCTTCGGCTTCCGCTTCGACGTCGTCGTCCGCCTCGTGGTCGACGTCCTCGTCGGAGCGAGCGGCGACGAGGCCACCGCGTGCGACGCTGTAGAGGGGTTCGTTCGCGTGGGTCACGCCGCTGATCGAGAACGGAATGTTCGCGTCCTCGAGGTGGTCACGGAACAGCGCCTCGAAGCCGCTGGGGCTCGAGGTCCCGCCGGTGACGACGACCGGAACGTCGAGTCCTTCCTCGACGTCCTCCTCGTCGACTTCCTTGACGATGTTCTCGATGACGTAGTCCAGCAGGTTCTCGTAGTAGATCGAGAGCGCGCCTTCGACGCCGCCGACGTCGGTCGTGAAGTCGAGTTCGAAGTCGTCCTCCTTGATGGAGGTGACCTTGTCGACGGGCGTGCCCGTCGCGCGGGCGGCCTGCTCGTCGACCCAGTCGCCACCGCGGGCGACGGAGAACTTCATGACGGGCACCGCGTAGTAGGCCAGGCAGACGTTCGTCATGCCGGCGCCGAAGCTGATGCCCAGCCCGGTGAAGTTGTTGTCCGCGAGTTCGCTGTAGATGACGGACATCCCTTCGTTGATCGGTTCGGAGTCGTATCCCATGTCGTCGAGGAACGACTCGATCGTCTTCTGGTGGTACAGCGTCGAGAGATCCGAGTCGATCGGATCCGCCGGAGAGGAGAAGTAGAGCTTCTCGTCCGGATACGCGGGCTCGCCGACGACCTGCTCGATGATGAGCTTCATCATCGGGATCGCGCTCTTCTCGTCGTTCGAGAGGATCCCGTGTTTCATCGGTCGGCGGGTCTCCTTGTTGAAAATGTTCGCGAAGTTGAGTGCGTCGTCGCCGACGACGTACACCTTGTCGTCCTTTCGGATATGGAGAACTTCGCTCCGCGAGAGCATTTGCTCGGCCATATCCGAGTACTCGATTTCCACGAAGGAGTTACGCTGCTGCACGAATACCGTGTCGTTCCCATCCTGCTGTGCTGACAGGATGTTCATCGTTCCAACGTCTAGGCCTTTCGCCATAGTTGGCCAAGGTGGCCCACGGATTATAAATCTATGTGAATTTCTTATATTCCAAACTACGTGGCAATAAGAGTATTTTGACTACGGGTAACGAGGGATTACTTCCGGCCCAACAGCTGACGGAATCGGTCGAGCAGCCCCGATAGCGGTGACCCGTCGTCATCGGCCGTCGCCAACTCCTCCGCCTGTTGCTGTTCGCGAAGTTCCTTCAGTTTCGCCGTCTGATCGTCGACCGTCGATTTCGAGGTCGTTTTCTTCGTCTCACCGCCCTTCAGTCCCTTGAGTCCGGCGACCTGCGCGTCGACGCCGGTCGAACGGGTCGTCTTCGTCCCGGCGTCGGCGTCGATCGAGACCTCGTCCAACTCGTCCTCGGAGAAACTCAGACGCTTGTGTTCGGTCTTCTGGACGCCGCCCCAGGAGAGTTCGACGTCCTCCATCGCCTCGTCGATGTCGCCCCGGACGTCGGCGTCGGTGAGTTCGTCCGCTTCGTCCTCGTCGTCGGCCTCGACGGCCTCGACGCGCTGGGCCATATCGAGGTAGTGGGCGATCAGCGCCGCTCCGGTCGAGGCCGTGAGTCCGGCGAGGCCGATCGCGTAGACCGCGACGACCTGTGCCGTGTAGTCGGCGCCGTATCCGTTCCAGTCGTCGGGGTAGGCGTACAGGAAGCCGGCGACGGCCGCGACCGTGATCGCGACGCCTGCGACCGACGTATACAGGACCCGGCGCTCGGAGGGCAACAGGACCACGATCCCCAGCATGAGAAGGGGGAGTGCGATCATGGCGATTCCGTACGCGGGCTCGGCCCACGTCACGTGGGCCGCGCTACGGGCCTCGAACGTGCTACTCCACAGGAAGAGCAACAGCGCGATGCTTGCCAGGCCGATGCCGCCGAGAAACAGACCGAAGCCGACGTAGACGTCGGTTCGATCCTCCGGCTCGCCGATGTACTGACGGTAGAGGTCGAAGAGAAACCCGTCCAGGGACTGTTCCGCTGACATTAGCCCTCCGTTTATACTCCAGTACTATGACTGTTGGGTCGCGAAACCAATTCGCTGTCGGGGAGTCTCAACGGTGCCACGAGTATCTCGCTGATCCCAAGTGGTTCCGCTACGGCCGAGTGGATGTCTCACTCGCGCGCCCGCATACGCCCGCGTAGAGGCCGTGCCGGTCACTGCCGGTCACCGGCGACGGAGACTCGTTCGGGCCCGATTACCGACGGGTCGAAAAGCGCGGCCGTTTTACGTCCGAGGCCGCTAGGACTGCTAATGAGTCAGGAGTCGGAGTACACCGAGGGGGATCTCCGGAACACCGGAATGCAGCTCAAGCACGACCGCGAGTGGGACTACGAACTCGAGCAGATCGTCGAGGCGATCGAGGAGCGAGACGCGAAGAAGGTCGGCCTGCAGTTCCCGGAGGGACTGAAACGGCGCGGCCCGGCCGTCGCCGACGACCTCCGGGAACTGTCCGACGACGACGTGACGTTCATGCTCTCGGGCCAGCCCTGTTACGGCGCCTGCGATCTCGACACCTATCTGATGAAGCGTACCGACGTGTTCGTCCACTTCGGCCACTCGCCGATGAAGAACACGGACAAGGTGATCTACGTGCCGCTGTTCTCGAACGTCGAGGTCACGCCGATCATGGAGGAGGCCCTCGACACCTTAGAGCCGCCAGAAGAGACCGAGGACGTCGGTCTCGTGACGACCGCCCAGCACATGAATCGCTACGAGGAGATGAGCGAGTTCCTCGAGGAGCGCGGCTACGACGTCCACAGCCGCCGCGGCGACGAGCGGTTGACCCACGAGGGACAGGTGCTCGGCTGTAACTACGCGAGCGCGGACGTGCCCGCGGATCAAGTTCTGTACGTCGGCGGCGGCAAGTTCCACCCCCTGGGGCTGGCGATGGAATACCCCGAGAAACACGTCGTCATCGCCGACCCCGTCAACAACGTCGTCACCGTCGCCGACACGGAGAAGTTCATGAAACAGCGCTACGGCGCGGTCCACCGCGCGATGGACGCCGAGAAGTGGGGCGTCATCTTCTGTACCAAGATCGGCCAGGGCCGCTGGGAGCAGGCCCAGGAGATCCTCGACGATAACGACGACGCCTACCTCATCACGATGGACGAGGTGACGCCGGACCGCCTGCGCAACTTCGACATGGACGCGTTCGTCAACACCGGCTGTCCGCGGATCACGACCGACGACGGCCCGCAGTTCCACAAGCCGATGCTCACGCCCGGCGAGTACGAGATCGCCGTCGGCAACAAGTCCCTCGAGGACCTCTCGTTCGACACGTTCCACGGTACCTGGTAGCCGATCGGTCCTCCTTCCGGAGTCCTATTTCGCTCGCATCGCGTCAGTCTCGAGGTCACCCAACGTCGTCTCCGTAAGCAGTTCGTATCGCTCCCCGACGTCCGCCCAGTCGACGACGTTCCACCACGCCTCGACGTAGGCCTCGCGGTCGTTCTCGTACTGGGGATAGTAGGCGTGTTCCCAGACGTCGAGGGCGAGGATCGGCACTGTGCGCTGGTGGGCGAGTTCGTTCTGGTCTTCGAGCTGACCGATCACGAGCGCGTCGGCCAGCGGTTCGTAGAACAGCATCGCCCAGCCGTCGCCCTCGACCGCGGTCGCGGTCGCGGTGAACTCGGATCGAAACGCCTCGAACGAGCCGAACTGCGCCTCGAGCGCCGACGCGAGGTCGCCCTGGGGAGCGCCGCCGCCGTCGGGACTCATGTTCTGCCAGAAAATCGTGTGGTTGACGTGACCCGAGAAGTTGAACGAGAAGTCGCGCTTCGCCGCCCGGACGCCGTCGAACTCGCCGGACTCACGCATCGACTCAAACGCTTCGAGCGCCGCGTTCGCGCTGTCGACGTACGACTGGTGGTGCTCGCTGTGGTGGAGTTGCATGATGCGTTCGTCGATGTGGGGCTCGAGCGCGTCGTACGCATACGGGAGTTCGGGCAGTCGATACCGCGGATGTCGGCCGGCCGCGGATTCGTCCTGTGCGGCCGCCGGTACCGTCGTCGCACCCGTTCCGAGCAGTGCGATGGCGGCCGTGGTTCCGATCGTTTCGATGACTCTCCGCCGTCGAACGGCGACTTCCGATTGGCTGTCTGACATTCGGTACAAGCTGCCGCGAAAGAGCAGCGTCAGCGTTTCCCCGGCGAGTGACGGCGATTCACGTCGGGAGACACTCGAAAGTAATCAGTTACAACTCGCCGTTCGCTCGACCGTCTCGCGTGGCTGAAGTACATCGACGAGTGTACTATTACGAATACGATATCGAAATACAGTACTACTATTGACGCGAATTTAGATATCTTATAAATATATTCATCGAAATATAGGTAATGTCGGACTGATTCCAAAGTGGTTTGGAGCAGTCCTTTAGCCCCACTAGCACAGACCAGTAGTTGATGAGTAATCCTGGTGTCAGCGGACGATCGATGGCTCGAGACGAGGTTTTCGATGCGCTCGCAGACGGGACCCGGCGCGAAGCCCTCCGTCTCGTTCACGAGCGATCGCCGGACGGCGTCGCGAAAACGGACCTTGCCTACGAACTCGCGGCGGTAACCGACGATAAACCGCTCGCAGCCGTCTCCGATGACGACCACCGGCGCGCGCGGCTCGACTGTGCCCACCGCGTCCTGCCCGCCCTGCTCGACGCCGGCATCGTCGTCGAGACGGACGACGACCGACTCGTCACGGCGGATCACCCGCTGTTCGACGACGACGAACTCGCGGCGCTCCTCGAGCGCGAAACGACCGATTACGAGGACGACCTCGACGAACTGTTCGCCGCGCTCGCGGACTCGCGACGACGGACGATCCTCACCGTGCTGGCCAACCAGTACCATCCGCTCTCGACCGAGACGCTCGCCCGAGACGTCGCGGCCCGCGAGGACGAGACGGCC
This sequence comes from Haloterrigena sp. KLK7, assembly GCF_037914945.1. Lineage (NCBI taxonomy): Archaea > Methanobacteriati > Methanobacteriota > Halobacteria > Halobacteriales > Natrialbaceae > Haloterrigena > Haloterrigena salinisoli. The sequence goes on along the minus strand of NZ_CP149787.1, from coordinate 3,512,240 downwards.
GAGCGCGAGGTGTCTCAGGAGCGCGTCGACGAGGTTCGGCTCTCGCTGCACCACGTTCACCTGCCGCTGCTGAACGACGCCGGTCTGATCGGCTACGACAGTGAGAGCGAAACCGTCTCCTACGAGGGGCACCCGCGACTCCGCGTCGAGTGGCTCGAGACCGAAACCGACGGTGCGGACGTGATCGTCGGCGGTCCCGACACCGACGACGAACGATCGGCGGCCGACGAGTCGACGACCGACTCGAGCGACGAGGGCGTTCGAACGCTACGAGGCCGCGAGCGGATCGTCACGACCGGCCAGTCGCTGTGCGAGCGGGCCGACGACGAGCTGTTCATGATGTTCACGACGACGGGCCTGCTCGAGGAGGGCTGTCTCCGACGGATCGAGGACGCGCTCGACCGCGGCGTCGACGTCTACGTCGGCTCGCGTGACCCGCGCGTCCGCGAGATCGTCCGCGAGCGGACGCCGGAAGCGATCCTCTGGGAACCGCAACTCGACTGGCTCAACCTGCCGGCCGACGGCCAGTCGGTCGGTCGGCTCGTGTTCGCCGATCGCGAGGCGGTGATGCTCGGAACACTCGGGACGCCGGCCGACGACGACAGCGAGTACGACGAAACGGCGATCCTCGGCGAGGGGGCGGAGAACGGGCTCGTCGTGCTCATGCGCCAGCTGCTGGGCTCGCGGCTCGACCACCGTACCGCTACCGACGAGGTCCTGGAGTCCGAGATTCCGCTGTAAGGCGGTTCACCGTTCGCTGATCACCGGCGAGGTGGTCGCCAACGTCCACGCGAACTGCAACGACCGCATCGATCGCGACGAATCGATCGCTGACTCACCCGATTACTCTCCTTCCGACTGCGAGTCCACTCGTCGGACTCGAGTCCGACGTGTCCGTCGAGACAATAACACTTACCCAGTCGGTCCTCCCACCCTCGCACATGGTCCAAAGCGACTGGGGAGACTGGCTCGTACGCGATGTCGAAGACGCCTCGCCCGATAGCGTCGGGATCTGGTATCTCGGCTGTAACGGCTTCGTCCTCAAGGGACGCGAGGGGACGACCGTCTACATCGATCCGTATCTCGGCTTAGGCACGCCGCCGCGGACGATCCGGATGATCCCCGTTCCGTTCGATCCCGAGGACGTCACCGAGGCCGACGCCGTTCTGGCGACCCACGAACACTCTGATCACGTCCACGGCGAGAGTCAGGCACCGATCCTCGAGTCGACGGACTCGCCCTTCTACGCGCCCGACGACAGCCTCGCGGTGGCCCGCGAGGAGAACTGGACCGACGAGTGGGACCTCGACGACGAGCAGTTCGTCGACGTGAGCGAGGGAGAGACGATCGAGATCGGCGAGTTCACGGTCCACGTCGAAGCGGCCAACGACCCCGACTCGACCCAGCCGGTCAGCTACGTCTTCGAACACGAGACCGGGACGATCTTCCACGGCGGAGACACGAAACCGAGCGACGAGTTCGAGCGCCTCGGCGAGGAGTACGACATCGACCTCGGGATCCTCGCGTTCGGGACCGTCGGGATGATCCCCGACAAGGAGACCGGTGAACCGAAGAGAACGCGCTGGTACAACGACGAGAACCAGATCATCGAGGCCGCCGAATCGCTCGAACTCGATCGGCTCCTGCCGAGTCACTGGGACATGTGGAAGCGGCTCACGTCCGATCCGAAGGTCCTCCACCACCACACCCGGAGCTTCGACTACCCGCGGGAACTGGAGATCGTCGAAATCGGCGACCGGATCGATCTCTAGGTCGTCGGAATCGGGCTCGAGATTCGTGAACCAGATCTGATATTGTCCGTATCATTTATAGTAATGCTGTGGTAACGTTGGCCTCATGAGTAGCACCGCCGACACGGACGACGAGGTCGAAGTCAGCGCCGACGGATTATCCGTTCGGAAGACGTTCGCGGCGGACGAGTTTCCCGTCCCTGCCATCCGGTTCGAAATCGAATCGGAGCGCGAGGATCAGGTCGAATTTCGTCTCTCCGAGGACATCCCCGAATCGTTCCCGATGGACAAAGTCGGGTTCCACCCCGAGTATCACAGCGACGACTGGACCGCGTTCCAGGACAACCACGTCGAGTTCACCGGCAGTCTCGACGCGAACGAACGCCTCGTAACGGTCTACGGTATCCGAATCGACGACGAGAGCGAGGCCGACGCGTTCCTGACGAAACCGGAACTCGTCGAGGTCAGCTCCGACGCCGAGAGCGACTCCGAGGCCGAGGAGGTCGACGACGACGTCATCGGCAACATCGTCTCCGAAGACCGAAACCAACCGGTCAAAGACATGATCGCGGGCGACTCGGAGTCGGTGCCCGGGCTCGAGGCCGACGATGACGAGCCCGAAGACACGGACGCTGAGGCTGACGACGCCGATACTGAGACCGACGCCGCCGAGGCTGACGGGGTCGCCGCTGACGACGTCGAGGACGAGGCCACCGTGGACGACTCCGTCGACGAGTCCGGCGGACTCGATCTGGATCTCGACGACGTCGACCCCGAACCCGACGAGACGGTCACCGACGAGGACGAAGCCGATGACGCGCCGGATATCGATCTCGGCTTCGAAGAGGAGGAGATCCCCGAGCCCGGGGACGCGGACGCTGACGATGGGGCCGAGGACGACGGGGCCGAGGACGACGGGGCCGAGGACGAGGGGCCGGACGCAGGAGTCGAAATCGATCTCGGGGCCGACGAAGTCGACGACGAGACGGACGGGACCGACGAGGAACCGGTAGCCGACGACGAGGCCGACGTCGACGAACCGACTGACGAATCGGCCGGCGACGCGGACGAGCCCGAGATCGAACTCGATCTCGAGGCCGCTGCGGCCAGCGCCGACGATGCGGACGACACCGACAGCGCGCCGGAAATCGAGGTCGAAGCCGACGAGCCGAGTGACGAGGCCGACGAGCCGGACGCGACGGACGATGCGGTCGCCGAGCCGGCCGAGCCGGCTGCCGACGAGGTCGACGGGGAGGACGAGACGGACGCCCTCGAGGAAGGGGCGACCGCAGCCGAGGAAGACGAGACGGAGCCGAGCGAACCCGACGCGGAGTCGACGATCGAACTCGACTCCGACGACGAGCCGGTCGCCGCCTCGACGTCGACAGCGAACGCGGACGACGCCGCCGAGACCGAATCCGCCGAGCCCGAACTCGCAGCACCGGTCGAAGAGTCGATCGGCGCCCGCCTCGCGACCGAGGTCCGCGAGGGCGAACTCGACGACGACGATCTGGCGGCCCTTCGCTCCGCGCTCGACCTCGAGCCGTCGGGGCCGGAGATCGCGAAGGTCGAACACCTCCAGTCGCGCGTCGAGGAAGTCCTCGCCTACACCGACGCTCTCGAGGCGTTCCTCGAGGAGAACGGCACCGGCGAGCAACTCATCGAGGACCTCCAGTCTGACCTCGCGTCGCTCGAAGACGAGTTCGACGCGATGGGCGACCGGGTCGCGGACACCGAGGGCCGACTCGACGATACCGAGGGACGGCTCGACGACGTCGAGACCGATCTCGACGCCGTCTCCGAGGACGTTACCGCCGTCGAAGCGGACGTCGACGAGCTCTCGGCTGACGTGACCGACCTCGAAACGAACGTCGAGACGGTCGAAGCGGACGTCGAGGACGTGTCGGCCGATCTCGACGATGTCGCTGACGACGTCGACGACCTCGAGGAAGACATCGAGGACGTCCGCGCCGAAGTCACGGACATTCAGGACTGGCGCGACCAGCTCGGTTCGATGTTCTCGGAGTAACGCGCCCGTCGCCGTTCTGCTGGAAACGCAACTCGTTTATCCGTCGGCGGTCGAGAACGGAGCGATGGGCGAGACGATCCCGATCGCAGTGCCACGGAAAGGACGACCCCTCGAGTCGGTGCTGGACCGACTCGCGCGTCGACTCGACGTTCCGGAGCTCGCGGACGACATCACGTCGACGCTCCGCCACGAGAAGGCGGTCACGAAGGGAACGGTCGACTCCGAACCCGACGCCGAAGAGCACGTGTACCATCGTCTCGCCGACTACAGCGCCGTCGACGATCCCACCGAACCGGAGTACACCCTGTTGCGCGACGACCGCGCCGGGAAACCCCGACGGATCGTCTTCGACAGCGTCACGATTCCGCTCGCGGACGTCGACGGCGTCCCCGACGACGCGGCGATTCAGTTGATCGGCCGCGAGGAGCCGTTTCGAGCGCTGCGGACCCACGAGTTCGCGCTCGGGTTCGACAGCGCCGATCTCATTCTGGAGGAAGTCGTCGAACTCCGACCGGAGCCACTGGATCGGATCGCCGACATCAACGCTCGGATCGATCCCGCAGACACGGACGTCCGCGTGGTCACCGGCCTCGGCGACACCGTCTACCATACCCTGATGGCCACGCCCGACGTCGCCCCGTCGGGCGACTCGCTCGACCGGGCGTTCCTCGAGTCCTACGAGGGACCGCTGTGTATCGAACCGCGGTACGAACGGCTCGTCCAGGCCGTCCTCGGTACCCGAACGCTCGACGGCGTTCGCTTCGAGTACCCCGAGGAGGGTCGCGAGGAGGAGGCCGCGATCGCCGACACCGGACTCGGGGTCTACCTGACCGTGACGGGCTCGACGGCCCGAGAGCACGGCCTCCTGCTGGGCGAGCGACTGTTCCCCAGCGAGACCGTCCTGCTCGAGACGACGCCGGAAGTGACCGACACCGCGGCGGCCGTTCGGGCGCTGCTGAACGGGGCCGACCTCGAGACGGAACTCGCAGTCGAAAGCTGATTCGGCGCCCGACCCTCGAGACGATCGGACGAGTACGGCCGTCTCGGTCGCGTTTTCGTCGATATCGCTATCGAAAGGACTGTCTGCGAGGTACACCGATTAGATATAGCGATATACGGTTTAATGGGCTGATTCTGGACAGAATAATTTACTACACTAGTAGTTAGTTCTACCAACAATTCGAGCGCTACCGCGAAATTCGTCGATAGCGGCCGAAAAGAGTGAACGCTCACTGATGCGATAGCGTTCCGCTAACGGGATACGCCCGGTCGAAGATCAGAGAGAATCGGTCTCAAGGCGTCACGGAGTAGATATGCTCGAGGTAGGTCTCCCGCACTCGATCGCCCCAGTTGTGGGTGTAGGTGTCGATCACGTCGCCGGCGACGTCGCCCCGAAGATACTGAACGATTCCGCGGTCTCCCGTCCGATCTCGTAGGTGCGTCGTGAAGAAGTGCCGGAAGTAGTGGGGCGTGACGTTCTCTTCCGTCCCGCCGCCGGTGCGATACCAGCCGCGTTCTCGAGCGTGTTTCTCGACGATATACCGAACGTCCGCCGGCGTCAGGCGCTCACCCCACGAGTCACCGGTATCGAGGAAGAGCGGGTCGGCGTCAGAAACGGGATCCGGACGGATCGCCAGCCACTCGAGCAGCGCCCGTCGGAGTTCGTCGTCGACGGGAACGACCGTGTCTCGCTTCCGTTTGTTCGACGCCGTTCGTCGCTCCCCGTTTACGGTCGTCCCGCGAGCGGGCTCCGCAGCGACGAACACCGACGACGGCCGGCGCTCGAGTCCGACGCGCGTCGTCCACTCGCAGTCGATTTCCGGCGTCTCGAGGTTCAGATCCCGCAAGTCGAGATTACAGCACTCGCCGACGCGCATCCCGGTTTTCAACAGCGTGACGACGACGGCCCGCTCGAGCGGGTGGTCGATCGCGGCGACGAACGACCGCATTTCCGCGACCGAGATATCCCGTCTCGTCGGATTCGTATCGATCGATTCGGACAGCTCCTCCATGACCAGGGTCATCGGATTCTCGTCGAAGACACCGACGCGGTTCATGTAGTCGTAAAACCGGTTGAGATACGACGCGTAGGTCGCGATCGTACTCGGTTCGAACCCGCCTCGAAGGGAGTGAATCCAGGCCATACACTCCCGTCGCTGTGCCGCCCCCACCCGATCGACGTCGAAGCGCTCGCTCAGGAACGTCTCGAACCGTCGGAGGACGCGCTCGTAGGCCTCGAGCGTCCGTTCGCTCTTGCCGTGGTATCGCTGGTCGTCGAGGAAGTACTCGATCGGATCCGCGACGTCCGCCGGGGCGTCGGTACCTCGCTCAGTCGCCATCGCCACCACCGTCGACGGCGGTGTATCCACCGTGGCGACCGCTGTATCGAATTCGGTTGTCCGCCTGGAGTTCCGCGAGCGTCTCGTCGAGTCGCGATTCGATGTCGTCGCTGACTGCCTCGAGGAGTTCGTCCCAGGAGTACGTGTCAGATTCGAGTAGTTTTAGAACCCGCGTTTCGAGGCCGTTACCCCCAGGGTCTGAGGACGGAGAACGGGGTTCCTCGCGATCGGCGTCGAACCCCTTTCGACCGGCCTGGACCATCGTTCGAACGAACTCGGCCTGACTCATCCCCAGCTCGTCGGCGTGAGACTGCCATTCAGATTTCTGGTAGGACGGGACGTAGGTTTTGACGGTGGTTCGTTCGGAGTCCGCCGAATCGCTCATACGATATCCATCAAACGCGGTGATAATCAATCTACCCATTATTCGAGCTAAGTGTTTTTATCTCTGTTTGTGGGACCAGTATTAGCGCAAATCTGGGCCCGCTAACTCGTATTTATTCTTAGATCGTCCCACGAATGCAGATTTAGAAATCTCACCTTTGGTACCACAGTTCAATATACAAATCTCGTCTGGGACAACTGTCGTTCAACATTGAGCGAGCAAACTCGTGAATACGCGGCCGATTTGTGCCCCGATAGAACTATCAGATGCGTTGTGGATAGGGAGCGACGGCGCCTATATAACACGCCGATACCGGTGAAATATTACAATTCATTTCGTCTATTTCGTGGCGGAACGTTCTCGGGTTCGTGTCGAAATAGAGTGGAGACCGAGACGATCTTCTCAGCGAGACGTTCGCCGAACGATCGCGGTCGGATGTCGTACTCCGGAGGGGTGGTTCTGACTCTAGGTATGAATCGATCACCGGAGTGACACTCGAGTTCACCGGATGGACTGGCACCCGATCACTATCCACGAGAGATCGCCGACGCCGACCTGCGCGGTTCGATGGGGCTGTCGGGAGTCGATCGGCGCTGTCACACGATTACTCGCGGTCCGGGGACGGGTTCGAAGTATCGGTCTTCCTCGCGGGACGTCGACGGTACCGGTTTACACGCCACACGAGGTGAGAATCCGGCGCACACACCGTCCGATCAGTACGAACGCAATTCGATACATCGGGTGTCGGTGTCTCAGCTACCGCTCACACTCGTTCTCGAGGCTGCGTAGGCTGTCGAAGGCCGCGTCTGGCCAATTCCCCCACAGTTCGGAAGAATCGCCTCAGCGACCATATAACGGCGTTTCGAGAGGGGAGTACGACACGCCGCTGTCTCGGTATGCGACGGGACGGGACGCGACTCGAGACCGGTTCGAGAGCCGTCGCGCTCTCCTCGATGCCAGTCGTCGAAGACGCCGTCTGACCTCGTCGGTCTCGCAGACCGACCACCCCGCTGACTCGCACTGTATTGGGCTGGACGTGTCGAAACGGCTCTGGCGGTGAGTCGGATCTAATGTGGAACCGTTCTCGGAGGAAGCGACGAGCCCTCGCAGTCGCATCAGACGCGTTTCTGCTCACGGTGCAGCTCGACGGCAGGGCCCGTTCTACGGACGCTTCGATCGCCGGGACGACGAGGCATCGCGTTTTCGATCCAGTGTAACCCCACGCCGACCCGTGGACTCAGTCGGGATTGCCTCGTGGAGAGGAACCGGATCGCTATCGGTCGAAACACGGCCAGTCTCTAGCCTCCCGGGATCTCCGGCTGTACTCGCGGGACGACAGCCGTCTCGAGCGATACAGAGGGGAGATCTGAAAGAGCCGCGAGTAACGACCGCTCAGACCGGTGCAGGTCGTCTCGAGGTCGGTCGCAGATCGTTCCTCTCGGCTGCAAGGCCACAACGTCGACACTGGGCCTGATGAGAGTGCGACCGATCGGTTGCGAGTTCGCCCGACGTCTCGACACCCATCGGGAGACACGGAGCGGATACCTCCGAGGAACTACTGCTCGACAACCGTTCGCTCACCGGCTTCGCTTTCAGTGGACTCGTCAGGTGACCGACGGTCCGATCGCTATGATGGCTGGCAGTGATCCGTGAGGTGCAGTTGGCACTACTTCGCGTTGCTTCATCCCGTATTCGACGGACAGCTGAATTCTTTGATACGTGTTACCATTCCAAATTGGGCACATCGGGCGACGGTGGCGCGACACGTATATCCTATACTGCTATATCGAAATGGTGGCGTACGCGTGAGGACGGGCACTCGTTTCACCCACTGTTTTCGGCACCAATGCAGGTGATTGCACACGGCTTCGTCACTACTCGTCGACGTCGATATTACCGCTGGGATCGCCACTATCTGATCGAATCGACCGGACAACCCCGACGCCGCACCCTCGAGTTGCTCACCGACCTCCGGGATGCGCTCGTCGACCGTCCCGAGGAGGAGATCGAGGGATTCGTCATCACGGCGCGGACGAATGACATCGCGGGGAGATCGTCGTCGATCCCGGCTACGACGAGAAGTGCGCCGACGAGAGGGACGGATTCCTCATCTCGTGACCCTCCCCGACCGCGGTGGCAGCCGGGACCTCGGGGTCGATCACCGAACGCGATTCCGAGACCGTTCGCGACCTCGAGGCCGCGACGGTGAGTTCGAAGTAGGCCTCGCCAACCGATTTCGGTCGGTCCGTGCGCACACGGGACACACCGATCGATCGAACGGGGCGTGTCGCAGCCGGTTCCAGTCGGAAAACGAGGGTCGGACCGAGCTCGCCGCCCGGTGTCAGTGCGTCGTCGTCGCTCGGACGTCTTCGACCCGATACAGGTCGTCCGTGAGTCCGTCGCCGTCACAGTCCTCGTTCGGACACTCGTAGTGCCAGCCGTCCTGCGTGGCGTCGCCCTCCTGGAATCGTTCGCCACATACCTGACAGAAGAGCTGTCCCTTTCGGCACGTATCCCGGTGGAGTTCGAGGGCGAGCTCGGTCTGGAACGACTGGTTGCAGTTGCGACAGGTGTGCATATTTCGTCAGACGCGAGCATCCGCCAAAACTGCTTGGGTTTTTTATTCCGCCAGATATCGGCCTGATACGGCTTCAATACCCCGATTTGATGGCGAATTATATGGAAAAAAGACAGACCGAACGGGGCGATTACTCGGCCTCGAGTATTCCGTCGGTTGGTAGATCGACCGAACAGCGTTCCCTGTAAACGCGGCTACTGGAATACCGTCATGTCACTGTTAATTCGATCGCTGGTTCTGATTTCGCTCGGCCATAATTTCCCCGAGCGATTTGTGTGTGGAGAGACAACGTCGAAGTGATGAACTCGCTCGTTATCGGTGGACGGCTGCTCGCAGGCGTCTTACTCATTCTGGCGAACGCCTTCTTCGTCGCTATCGAGTTCGCGCTGACCCGCGCGCGACAGTTCACGGAGGAGGAGTTCGTCGGCGGCAACCCCAAACTGGAGCGGGCGTGGGAGATGACCGACGATCTCGAACTCTACCTGACGACGTGTCAGGTGGGGATCACGGCCTCGAGCATCGCCGTCGGAATCGTCGCCGAACCCGCGCTGGCGGCCATCTTCGAGCCGCTGTTCGAGAACACGGTGCTGGCCTCGATCGGGAGCGGAGCGATCATCGCCTTCCTGATCATCAACCTCGTGCATTTGACGCACGGCGAACAGACGCCGACGTATCTGGGCGTCGAACGCTCGCGGATGGTCTGTCGGTACGGTGCCGCGCCGCTGTACTGGTTCCACTGGCTGATTTCCCCGGTCATCACGCTCGGCGACGGCATCGCAAAACTGACGCTGAAGCTCTTCGGGATCGAGATGACCGGCGCGTGGCTCGAGACCGAGGAGGACGTTATCGAGTCCCGCGCGGACCTCCGGAACCGCCTGGGTTCGGTCCTCGAGGAGGGCGATCTCCCCGAGGAACGCCGCGAAGAGGTGATGAACGCGTTCCAGATCGGCGAGCAGTCCATCAGCGAGCTGATGGTGCCGCCTGAGGAAATCGTCACCCTATCGACCGAAGACACCATCGAGGAGAACTTCCGGAAGATGGAGGAGCGGCCGCAGACCCGATATCCGCTGGTCGGCGAGGAGGTGACCGACTTCCGTGGAATCGTTTACACGCCGATCTTCGTCCGTCACCGGAAGGAACTGGCTGAGGACGGTATCGACTTCGAGGAACTCGCGGCACCGCCGATGACGCTCTCGCCCGACGCGGACGTCAGCGACGCGGTCGACCAGTTCCAGGCGGAGAATCAGGAGCTCGCGCTGGTGATCGAGGACGGCGACGTCGTCGGCCTCGTCACTGTGACCGACCTGCTCGAGGCGGTGATGGGCGACATCGAGGACCCGCTCGATCAGGCGGAGCTCGAGCCGGTCGATCGCTGATCAGCCGCCGAGCGACTGCAGACGGCTCCCGCCACCACGCGACTGCGCGCTTTCGCTTTTTTACCGCGGCCGTGGACCCGACAGCCGTGTACGACGATATTCTGGTGCCGACCGACGGGAGCGACTCGAGCGCGGCGGCGGTCGAGCAGGCCGTCGCGATCGCCGACGGAGACGCGGCGACGGTTCACTTCCTCCACGTCATCGACGTGGGCACGGAGATGTCCGCCGCCGCGTCCGGGAGCATCGCGCCCCAGCTGACGGAGACGCTCGAGGACCAAGCCGAGTCGGCGCTCGACGAGGCCGCGAGTCGGGCCGAACGGGCGGGAGTGAGTCACGAGCGGCTCACTCGCGAAGGAGATCCCCACGAAACGATCGCGACGTACAGTGCCGAAAACGGGATCGATCTCGTGGTCATGGGTGCGAGCGGCCAGTCGGGAGTGAAAGAACGCCTCCTCGGGAGCACGACCGACCGCGTCGTTCGATCCGTCGAGACGTCGGTACTGATCGCTCGGGCCTGAGCGAACCGGGAGAGGACGATCCGACCGAAAAGTGCGAGTCGATCCGTCTCAGTCGTCCTGGCCGAGGATACCGCGCTCGGTCATCTTCCGGGGGTCGAGCACCTCGTCGGCCTCTTCCTCGTCTAAGTAGCCCTTCTCGAGGACGACCTCGCGAACGGTCTTGTCCTCCTTGAGCGCGGTCTTGGCGACCTCGCTGGCCTTGTCGTAACCGATGTGGACGTTCAGCGAGGTGGCCATCGCCATCGACTGCTCGACGCGGTCCTCGCAGTACGCCTCGTTGGCCTCGAGTTCCGCGACGAAGCGCTCGGCGAACACCTGGCTCGCGTTGGAGATGAGTTCGGCGGACTCGAGGAAGTTGTGGGCCAGCACGGGCTTGTAGAGGTTGAGATCGATCTGGCCCTCGGCGGCGCCGGCGGAGACGGCGGCGTCGTTGCCGACGACCTGCTTGTGGACCTGGTTGACGGCCTCGGCGACGACGGGGTTGATCTTGCCGGGCATGATCGAGGAGCCGGGCTGGTTCTCGGGCTGTTCGATCTCGCCGAGCCCGTTACGCGGACCGGAGGCGAGCAGTCGGAGGTCGTTGGCGATCTTGTTCAGCGAACCGGCGACGACGCGCAGGGCGCCGTGGGCCTCGCTCATCGCGTCGTGGGCGGCCTGGGCCTCGAAGTGGTTGTCGGCCTCGCGGAACTGGACGCCGGTCTCCTTCGTGATGTACTCCGCGGCGCGGGCGGGGAACTCCTCGTGGGTGTTCAGGCCCGTCCCGGTCGCGGTGCCGCCCAGCGCGAGTTCGGCGAGGTGTTCGCGGACTTTGTCTACGCGCGCGAGGCCCTTCTCGACCTGCGTGCGGTAGCCGGAGAACTCCTGGCCCAGCGTGACCGGCGTCGCGTCCTGGAGGTGCGTGCGGCCGGTCTTGACGACGTCGTCGAACTCCTCCTCCTTTGCCTCGAGGGCCTCGCGGAGCGTGTCGAGGGCGGGGATGACGTCCTTCTCGACGGCCTCGAGGGAGGCGACGTGCATCGCGGTCGGGATGACGTCGTTGGACGACTGGCCGTAGTTGACGTGGTCGTTGGGGTGGACGACGCGGTCGCCGATCTCCGAGCCCATGATCTCGGCGGCGCGGTTGGCGATGACCTCGTTGGCGTTCATGTTCGAGGACGTGCCGGAGCCGGTCTGGAAGACGTCGACCGGGAACTGGTCGTCGTGCTGGCCCTCGATGACCTCGTCGGCGGCCTCGACGATCGCCTTGGCGACGTCGTCGTCGATCAGATCCAGATCGCGGTTGGCCTGCGCGGCGGCCTTCTTGACGACGCCGAGCCCCCGGATGAACCGACGGCTGAACGAGATTCCCGAGATGGGGAAGTTCTGAATCGCCCGCTGGGTCTGAGCGCCCCAGTAGGCGTCCGCGGGTACCTGCATCTCGCCGAGACTGTCCCGTTCGACTCTGTAGTCCTCACTCATGTGCGGAGGGTTGACGGGCGGGTGCGTAAAATCCACCGGTCTAATTCCGGGGTATGACGCGATCGTATTACCTCATGGTATCGCGGAATTCCTGGCGGGAGCGGCCTCGGTCCACCCGTTCAGCGGATTCACTCAGAATGTAATTAATTATGGAAACTATTAAGTGGTCCTCGGACTATTAATTGTGTGTGATTCAGAGTGTCCGATGGTAACAAGATACCACGGAGGACGATGCTGAAGGGTGCAGGGATAGCAGGGACCGCGAGTCTCGCGGCTCTCGCGGGCTGTACCGGCGGCGGTGGCGGCGACACGCTCGAGGTCCTGCACGGCTGGACCGGCGGCGACGGCGCCGAGGCTGCCGATGCGCTCTTCTCGGCGTTCGAGGAGGAGCACTCGGACGTCGACTACAACGAGAACCCGATCGGTGGCGGTGGGAACACGACGCTCGACCAGACGGTCGCCAACCGCCTTCAGGGCGGTGACCCGCCGAGTTCGTTCGCCGGCTGGCCGGGCGCGAACTTAGAGCAGTACGGGGACGCCGTCGGTGACATCGAGTCGGAGGTCTGGGACGAGGCCGGGCTGAAGGACGCTCACGTCGAGGAAGCGGTCGAACTCTGCCAGCACAACGACGGCTTCTCGGCGGTCCCGCTCGGCTCCCACCGCCTGAACGACCTCTTTTACAACGTCGGGGTCCTCGAGAGCGCCGGCGTCGATCCGAGCTCGATCGACAGCGCCGACGCGCTGATCGACGCGCTGGACGCCGTGGAGTCGGAGACCGACGCGACGCCGTTCGCGTTCTCGCTCGCGCCGTGGTGTATCCTCCAGACGTGGGCCCAGACGATGCTCGGCGAGCACGGTTACGAGGCCTACATGAACTTCATCGAGGGTAACGGCGACGAGAGCGCCGTCCGCGACACCTTCGAGAAACTCGAGGAGATCCTCGGCTACATCAACTCCGACGCGGCCTCCGTCGACTTTACCGAGGTCAACCAGGACATCATGAGCGGCGACGCCGCGTTCATCCACCAGGGCAACTGGGCCGCCGGCGCGTACATCTCGAGCGATCAGGACCTCGAGTACGGTACCGACTGGGACGCGATCCGATACCCCGGGACGGAGGACTACTACACCCTCCACATCGACTCGTTCATCTACCCGGCCGACAATCCGACGCCCGACGACACCGCGACCTGGCTGCAGTTCGTCGGGTCCGAACAAGCGCAGGTCGCGTTCAACCAGTACAAGGGGTCGATCCCGACGCTGACGGACGTGTCCACCGACGCGTTCAACACCTATCTCACGGACACGATCGAAGACTTCGACAACGCCTCGGAGAAGCCGCCGACGCTCGCACACGGCCTCGCCGTAGACACGAGCACCCAGGACGACCTCGAGGAGGCCCTCAACAATAACTTCGCGGACCCCTACGACGTCGACGGTGCGACGAGCGGGTTCATGGACGCCGTCTAATTCGTTCCAAGACTATGAAACGTTTTTTAGCGTTACTGCGTAGCGTCCGGCGTAAACGAAGCGAGGGCGGCGAGCGACGCGTCAGGACGGACGGGGGGACCACCGAGGAACGCTCGACGCTCCGACGCTGGCTCGATAGCGACATCGTGCAGTCGTCGCCGTTCTGGCTGCCGCCGTTCCTGCTGATGGGCTTTTTCGTCTACGCCGCGATCGGCTGGAACCTCCTGCTCTCGCTGACGGAGTACTCCGGGTTCGGAGACCCCGACTACAGCAACCTCGGTCTGCACAACTACCGGGCGATGCTGGACGATCCGGGGATGTGGGCGGCGACGCGGAACACGTTCGTCCTCCTCATCGGATTCACGGTCGTCTGTCTGATCGTCGGCCTGCTTCTAGCGCTGCTGCTCGATCGCGAGATCCGATTCAGCAGGTCGTTTCGGACGGTCTACCTCCTGCCGTTCGCCCTCTCGTTCATCGTCACGGCCCAGTTCTGGCGGTGGATGTACAACGTGAACAACGGTATCGTCAACCAGTTCATCGGGCTCTTCGGCCTCGGGCCATACAACTGGCTGGGTAGTCCCCGCCTCGTGTTGGGGGCGGTGATCTTCGCGCTCGTCTGGCAGTTCAGCGGGTACACGATGATCATTTACCTCGCCGCGCTCCGGTCGATCCCGAACGACCAGTACGAGGCCGCGCGAGTCGACGGGGCGAGCACGCTTCGAATGTATTGGCGCGTGATCATTCCGCAGTTACGGCCGGCGACGGTCAGCGCGTCCGTCGTGTTAGTGCTGTTCGCGCTGAAGGCCTTCGACTTCCTGTACGCGACCTTCGACGGCTATCGACCTCGTCGCGGGGCCGACATCCTGGCGACCAAGATGGTCCGCGAGTCGTTCGGCCGATCCGAGTGGGCGTACGGGTCCTCGATCGCGATCGTGTTGTTCGTCGTGTCGCTGGCAGTCATCGCGCCGTACCTGTATAATCAGTACAAGCGAGGGAACCTATGAGCGAGGAAACAGTTACCACCGAGGAGGCGGCGGCGACGGAGCACGAGACCGGCGGAATTTCGATCGGCCACGTCGGACTGTACGCGACGCTGATCGGTCTGGTCGGGTTCTACCTGATCCCGATCGAGTCCGGACTCGTGACGTCGATCAAAACGCCGACCGCGCTCCAAGAGACCTTCCCGTTCCTGCCGCCCCTCTCCTCGAGCGGGATCACGTTCGAGAAGTGGCAGGTCGCGTTCGATTTCCTCGCGCCCGGGATGGTCAACAGCGTGCTGTTCACGATCCCGTCGACGATCCTGTGTGCGATCCTCGGCAGCATGGCCGCCTACGGGCTGACGCTCGTCGACTGGCGCGGGCAGATCGCCGTGCTGGCGCTGTTCATCGCGGGCATCTTCGTTCCGTACCAGGCGGTGATCGTCCCGCTCTTCCAGTTCTGGAGCCAGTACATGCAGCTGAGCGCACGGCTCTCGTTCCTGTGGGGCCTCCCGCTGCTCGAGCGACACCACGCGACGATCCTCGAACTGATCATCACGCACACGGCGTACGGGATCCCGATCGTGACGCTGCTGTTCCGATCGCAGTACAAGACGATGTCCGAGGAGATGATCGAGGCCGCGAGACTCGACGGCGCGTCGGTCTGGCGGGTCTACCGACGGATCGTCCTGCCGCTGTCGATACCGATGTTCGCGGTCGTGTTCATCTTCCAGTTCACGCAGATCTGGAACGAGTTCCTGTTCTCGCTGACGATCATCGGGAGCACCAACAACCCGGCCGCGTCCGCGACCCTCATCCTGTCCGGGCTCGGTCAGTCGCTCGAAGGAACCGACTACCCGCTCCGAATGGCGGGCGCGTTCATCACGGCACTGCCGACGCTGCTCGTCTACGTGCTGTTCGCCGACAAGTTCGCGGAGGGGGTACAGACATGACCGACCGACGACTACTGGTACGAAACCGGAGGATCTGACGATGGCAGAAACCCAACTCGACGACGTACGAAAAGTATTCACGGAAGACGACGGCAACGAGATCGTCGCCGTCAACGACGTATCGATCGACATCGAGGACGGGGAGTTCCTCGTTCTCGTCGGCCCCTCGGGCTGTGGCAAGTCGACGACGCTGCGGATGATCGCGGGACTCGAGTCGATCACGGACGGCGAGATCCGCCTCGACGACCGAGTGATCAACGACCTGCCGGCGAAAGAACGGAACATCGCGATGGTGTTCCAGTCCTACGCGCTGTACCCGCACATGACCGTGCGGGAGAACATGGCGTTCGGGCTCGAGGAGTCCACCGACCTCTCGGACGACGAGATCGCCACGCGAGTCGAAGAGACCGCCGAGATGATGGGCATCGATCCCCTGCTGGACCGAAAGCCCGAGGAGCTCTCGGGCGGCCAGCAACAGCGGGTCGCGCTCGGTCGAGCGATCGTCCGGGAGCCGGCCGTGTTCCTGATGGACGAGCCCCTCTCGAACTTAGACGCCAAGCTCCGCGCGCAGATGCGGACCGAGCTCCAGCAGCTCCAGGAGCAACTCGAGACGACGACGGTCTACGTCACGCACGATCAGACGGAGGCGATGACGATGGGCGACCGGATCGCCATCCTCAACGACGGCAAACTGCAGCAGGTCGGCACGCCCCTCGAGTGCTATCACGAACCCGCGAACGCGTTCGTCGCGGACTTCATCGGCGAGCCGGCGATGAACTTCTTCGACGTCACGCGCCGCAGCGCGGACGGCGACGGAGCCGTCCTCGTCGGCGAGAACCTCGAGTACACCGTCTCGTCGGACATCGTGACGGCGATCGGCGATCGGAGCGAGCTCGTCCTCGGAGTCCGTCCGGAGGACATCGAGATCGAACACAGCGAGGGCGAGCCCCGGCGCGAGGACGGCCACACCGTCCCCGCGACGGTCACTGTCGTCGAACCGACCGGCGACGAGAACATCGTCTACCTCGACTTCGGTGAGGACGGAAGCGAGACGGCCATCGTGACGATCGACGGGATGAGCCGGATCGAAGCCGGCGACCGCGTGGTCGCGCACATTCCCGAGGACGCGATTCACGTCTTCGACGCGAAGACCGACGAGGCGCTCCACAACCGCCGCGTCGAGAGCAGCGAGCCCCGAGCGCCGAACATCTGATCGGCGGAGACGAGATCGGGTCCGCCGGTTCTCGAGACGGTCGCAGCACTGATTCTTTCGAGGCATCACGAATTTCGATCGGCCGTTCGTCCCGCAGCTACGCCCTCGGCTCACCGCCGGACGCTCGAGCGTAGCCGACGCCGACGGCGCGGGCGCCCGCGACGAGGGCGTAGGCGGCGGCCGCCGCGGCGAGCACACCCAGCACGTCGCCGCGACGGACGGCCGTGACGGCGAGCCACGCCGCGAGAACGGTGAGCGAAAAGCCGACGATCCACCGGAGGAAGTACGTCGGGTCGGTCAACGCGGGCAGTACCGTCTCGGTCTCGACGGCCGCACGCAGCCGTCCGGTCGAGGCGCTCGCGGCCACTGCGGCGGGATACGCGTACGCACACGCGACGAAGAAGAAGATCGAGATCGTCGACGAGACGAGCGCGAACAGTCCCGCGCCGGTGCCGAGCGCGAGCGCCTCCGGCGTCTCGATCAGCGACCGCGCCAGCAGGACGATCGACGGGACGAGCACCGCGACCGCCAACGCGAGCGCCCCGAGACCGGAACGGGCGATCGCCCGCACGGACGGCCGCGGGCGCCGCCCGTCGGAGCCGAGGACGACGGCTGCCGTTCCGAAGAGGACGACGAGGCCGAGGAGCGCGACGAGCGCGGGGACGAGCGCGACTATCGACGGCGCGAACGCGACCGCGTACCGCGCCCCGACCGCGGTCGCGACGACGCCGACACCGCACCTGAGCAGCGCCGCCCGTCCGAACGCGTCGCTGACCGGGTATCGAAGCGCATCACGAATCATGTCCGCCCCCGCTTCCGGCCCCGATTGCGTTCCTCGGTCGGTCGATCGATGCCGGCTGGATCCATACAGGGCGAGTCGAACGGTCGGGGCAAAAACGTCGTGGTCTCGTCCCTGACGACGGGGCATCGCCGCCGAACGCCGGTTCAGGCTCGGACACGGACACGGACTCGGTGTCGCATCGGTGGCTCACTGCCGATCGGCGAACGCCCCAGATCGTTCGTCGTCCCGATCGCGTTCGTGCAGGGCCGTCTGCAGGCGGTCCCGGCCGGTGTCGTGGACGGCGCGCGCGTCCTCGAGGGCGACGTTCTCGATCGTCGGCGCCGACCAGGAGAAGGTGGCCGAGCTCGCGGTGTCGACGACGACCGACGCCAGCCCGAGGCGGCGCTGGAACAGCGACCGCCGGGTCGTCAGGGTCTGGATGCGGTAGTAGGGGATCACGGTCGTCCGTCGCTTCCAGAAGCCCCGCCGGACGACGAGGTGGTCCTCGCAGACGGCGTATCCCATGTTGGTCCACTTCAGGTGCGCCGCCGGAGGGGCCGCCGCGAAGGCGACCGCGGCGAGATACCAGCGCTCGAGGCCGGAGACCTGCGCGACCCCGTAGGCGGCCGCGACGAGGACGGCGGCCAGTATCGCGTAGCGGGCGAGATACCGGCGCCGCGCCAGCGTCGGCAGCGAGGTGAACTGGGGCCGCTCGAGGCCGGTGATCCGTTCGGCGAAGCCGTAGACGCGGGACTCGGCGGCGAACGGTACCGTCGACTCGCTCGCGCTCGAGTCGCCGGGGCCGTAGCCGGCGGTCTCGACCCACAGCCCGGCGTAGCCGAGCAGCCGCTGGAGGGGGTTGTCCGTGATCGTCACCGACTGGACCTTCTCGACGGGGATCGAGCCGCTGTGGCGCTCGACCAGCCCGCGCTCGTAGACGAAGTCGTTCCCCTCCCGGCCGAGCCGGAAGCCGTAGTACTGCGTGACCGTCATCGCCGCGCTGAGGAGGGCCGTCGCGAGCGCCCACGGGACGACGATCGAACCGATCAGCAACGCGGCGGAGAGCTCGAGGACGAATCCGGGGAGCAGGCCCCCCTCGTCGCTCACGAACGCCAGCAGGAACACCGGGAGGATCGCGGTCCCCGGCCTGAGCGCGGTCGCGGCGTAGAGCACCAGCTCCCGGAGCTCGAGTTCAAACAGGAGCGTCCGCGCCGGTCGGGACCGACCGCTGTCGGCGGCGTCGGTCGGCGCGTCCGCCGCTGTCGAGGCGTCGGCCGCCGTCGACGCGTCCGCGTCGGCTGTCGGTTCCGCCTCGGGCGACGGAGCCGAGCGGTCGCCGTCGGCGTCGACTTCGGCGGTCAGCCGGCGGACCTCCCGCTGGATCCGGTCGGCCTCCGCCTTGCTCACGTACTCCAGCGTCGCCTCGGTGTCGCCGCCGCCCGCGGTCTCGAGTTCGACGACGGCGAGGCCGAGCAGTCGCTGGACCATCCCCTGCCGAACGTCGACGTTCTGGATCCGCCGGTAGGGGATCTCGCGGGCCTGTCTCGAGAAGACGCCCGACGTGACGTCGAACGTCTCGTCGGTGAGTTCGTAGCCGAACCGGTAGTAGTGGGCCACGCCGTAGGCGAGCCCGGAGAGGACGCCGAGCGGCGCCAACACGAGCAGCCAACTCGTCTCGACGGCGTCGACGGACTCCGAGAGGACGGTGACCGCGGCGAGCGGGAGCATGAGCCCGCTCGCTGCACGCCCCAGCGCCTCCGAAATCGCGGTGAACGGGTGTAAGCGATTCATGGCTGGTTAGACGCCGTCGTCGGCCTCGCTCTCGACGGCCAGTTTCCGAAGCGTGTCCTGCAGGTCACGCGCTCGGTCGGGAGTGAGCCCCGGGATTCGAACGTCCGCGTTCCGCGAGCCCGCCGTGTAGACCACCACGCTCGAGAGCCCGAGGGCGCGCTCGATCGGGCCGAACTGCGTGTCGACGTGCTGGACGCGAACGAATGGCACCGACGTCTCGACGAACGTGACGACGCCCCGCTCTAAGTAGAGCGCGTCGGGCTGGATCTCGTACTGCCAGACCCGATAGAGCCGCACCGCGTAGGCGATTCCGAGGCCGAAACCGACGGCCACGACGGCGGCGATCGCGGCGAGCGGGACGTCGGTTATCCACCGGTCCGCGGCGGCGAGACCGACGCCGAGGACGATCGCGCCGATCGCCCCCTTCGCGATCCAGAACAGTCTGATACGGGGATGGAGGGCTTCCATACCAGAAACATGTTAGTCCCATTCGATAAAATCACGGGAATCGACGCGACTCAGGTGGAATCGATCGTGAGCCCGCTGTCGTCCGCTCGAGCGCGCTCGCGCAGGGCCGTCCGGAGGCGTTTCCGGCCAGTGTCGTGGACGGCGCGCGCGTCCTCGAGGTCGATATCGTAAATCGTCGGTTCCGACCAGGAGAACGTTCGGGAGCTGGCCGTATCGACGACCAGCGATGCCAGTCCGAGGCGACGTTGAAAGACCGAGCGCCGCGTCGAGATCGTCTGCACGCGATAGTAGGGGATGACGGTCGTCCGCCGCCGCCAGAACCCGCGCCGGATCACGACGTGATCGTCGCCGACGTGATAGCCCAGATTGACGTATTTCAGGTGTGCCGCGGGCGGCGCCGCCACGACAGCGATCGCCGCGAGATACCAGCGCTCGAGATCCGTCACTCGAGTGACCGCGAACGCGAGGCCGACGACGCCGACGGCCAGCAGCGAATAGCGCACGAGATACCGACGCCGAGCCAGCGGCGACGCGCCGCGAAAGTCGGTGCGGTCGACGCCGGTCAGCGCCGTCGCGAAGCGCTGGACCCGCGATTCGGCGGCCATCGGAACGGCCGACTGATTCCCGCCGCTGCTCTCGGGCCCGTGTCCGGCGGTCTCGACCCAGAGGCCGGCGTAGCCGACCAGCCGTTGAAGCGGGTTGTCGGTGATCGTCACCGACTGGATCTTGTCGGTCGGGATCGACCCGCTGTAGCGCTGGAGGAGGCCGCGTTCGTAGATCAGATCGTTCCCCTGTCGACCGAGCCGGAACCCGTAGTAGTTCACGATCGTATAGAGCGCGCTGGCGACGTACGTGGCGACGAACCACTGCAGCGCGGCGACCGCGGCCAGAATGAGGAGCGCGTCGACCGGGGCACCGTCGATCGATTCGGGACCGCCGACGAAACCGGCGGTCTCGAAGACGAAGTCGGGAACGAAGCCCGCGCCCGAATCGGCGTCCGTCAATATGCTCACCAGCAGGATCGGGAAGCCCGCGGCACCCCATCGGAACGCGGTCACGGCGTAGACCAGCAGTTCGCTGACCTCGAGCTCGAACAGGAGCGTCGCCGACCGGTCGCCCCGAGCGGCGCCACTGTCGTGCCGGGGCGCTGTAACGTCCTCGTCCCCAGTCTCGGAGGGCGAATCGGTCGCCGCGGACCGGTCGGCCGCGTCGCTCGCGTTGTCGGCAGCGACCGTCCGCTGGCGGATTTCGGACCGGATTCGATCGGCCTCGTCGCTGCTCACGAACCGCAGGGTCGCCTCCGTGTTGCCGCCGCCGGCGGTCTCGAGCGAGACGACGGCGAGGCCGAGCAGTCGCTGGACGATCCCCTGCGAGATATCGACGTTCTGGACGCGGCGGTACGGAATTTCGCGGGCGCGTCGGGAGAGAACGCCGGACGTCACGTCGAACGTGTCCGCCGTGAGCGCGTACGTGAAGCGATAGTAGTACGCGAGGCCGTAGCCGGCACCGACGACGGAGCCGAGCGGAGAGAGGACGAACAGGAGATCGATGGCGAGGTCGGCATCGATTCCGAGGATACCCGATCCCACTCCCACGAGGAAAAACGGGACCGAGAACCCGGTGAATCCTCGTCGAAGGGCCATCATCGCCCCGGTGAGCGGGTGGAGACGGTTCGCGTTAGACGCCATCGTCGGCCTCGCTCTCGACGGCGAGTCTTCGAAGCGCGTCCTGCAGTTCGCGCGCTCGGTCGGGAGTCAGCCCCGGAATGCGGACGTCGGCGTTCCGCGAGCCCGCCGTGTAGACCACCACGCTCGAGAGCCCGAGAGCGCGCTCGATCGGGCCGAACTGCGTGTCGACGTGCTGGACGCGGACGAACGGGACCGACGTCTCGACGAACGTGATCACGCCCCGCTCTAAGTAGAGCGCGTCGGGCTGGATCTCGTACTGCCAGATCCGGTAGAGCCGCACCGCGTAGGCGATCCCGAGGCCGAGACCGACGGCCACGACGGCGGCGATCGCGGCGAGCGGGACGTCGGCTATCCATCGGTCCGCGGCGGCGAGACCGACGCCGAGGGCGATCGCGCCGATCGCCCCCTTCGCGACCCAGAACAGTCTGATACGGGGATGGAGGGCTTCCATGCTCGATTCATGTTAGTACTATTCAATAAAATGTCGGGATTAGCACAACTCAAGTGAAATCGATCGTCAGCCCGCTGTCGTCCGCACGAGCGCGCTCGCGCAGGGCCGTCTGGAGGCGGTTTCGGCCGGTGCCGTGGACGGTGCGCGCGTCCTCGAGGTCGACGTCGTAGATCGTCGGCGACGTCCAGAAGAAGCTGCGCGAACTCGCGGTGTCGACGACCAGCGACGCGAGCCCGAGGCGGCGCTGGAAGATCGACCGTCGCGTCGAGACCGTCTGGATGCGGTAGTAGGGGATGACGGTCGTCCGGCGCTTCCAGAAGCCCCGCCGGACGACGAGGTGATCCTCGCCGACGTAGTAGCCGAGGTTCGCGTACTTCAGGTGGGCCGCGGGCGGGACCGCGACGAAGACGACGGCGGCGACGTACCAGCGCTCGAGGACCGTTACCCGCGTGACGGCGAACGCGGCCGCGACGACGAGGGCGGCGACGATCGAGTACCGGACGAGGTACCGTCGGCGGGCGATCGTCGGCGGGCTCCTGAACCGCGGCGATTCGACGCCGGTGAGCGTCTCGGTGAATCGGTGGACGCGACCCCGTTCCGCCAGCGGCACGGCCGACTGGCTGCCGCCGCTGTCGCTGTCGGGGCCGTACCCGGCCGTCTCGACCCACAGCCCGGCGTAGCCGATCAGTCGCTGGAGCGGGTTGGCGGTCACCGTCACCGACTGGACCTTCTCGACGGGGATCGAGCCGCTGTAGCGCTGGAGCAGCCCGCGCTCGTAGACGAAGTCCCCGCCGGCGCGACCGAGCCGGAAGTCGTAGTAGGCGGCGAACGTGTAGACGACGCTCAGCACGTACGCGCTCACGACGCCGTTGACGATCGATACCACCGTGAGGACCCCGTAGCTGGTGGTCGACCCCTCCCCCAGATTCGAGGGGCCGCCGAACGGCCGTGCGGCGCTCACGAGCAGGTCGATGGCGAGGTCGGTCGCGAGGAAAAACAGACCCAAGAGGGCCGCGACGGCGGCGGGACGGAACGACGTGAACGAGTAGAGCAGGAGTTCCCGCGCCTCGAGTGCGAACAGTCGCTGTCGACGAGGTCGTCGCGGTTCGGGTTCGAAGGTGCGCTCGTGACTGTCTGAACCTGCATCCGGATCGCCCGTCGCCGCGTCCTCCGTCTGGCCGGCGTCGGCCGCCGGTCGGTCGGCATCGGCCGCCGGTTTCGTCCCCTCCCGCTCGCCGTCGCTCGAGTCCGCGTCGGTCGCGGAGGGTTGATCATTAGTCGTCGACGCGCTACGCTGTCCGCGCCCGTGACGGCGGTCTTTCACCTCGGCGGTCCGCGTGCGGATCTGGTGTTGCAGTCGGGTGGCCTCCGATTCGCTGACGAAGTTCAGCGCCGCTTCGGTGCTGCCGCCGCCGGCGGTCTCGAGCGAGACGACGGCGAGGCCGAGCAGTCGCTGGACCACCCCTTGCCGGACGTCGACGTTCTGGATGCGTTCGTACGGGATTTCGCGCGATCGGCGGGCGAACACGCCCGAGGCGACGTCGAACGTGTCCGGGGTGATGCCGTACTCGAACCGGTAGAAGTAGGCGATCCCGTAGGCCGCTCCGGCGACGAGTCCAACCGGTGCGGCGATGGGGACCCAGGCAGAATCGATCGGACCGAAGATCCCACCGAGGACGAGCGTGAGGATCGTCGCGACCGACAGCCAGAGGAACCCGTACTGGAAGGCGTAGGCGGCCGCACTGAGTGGGTGGAGGCGGTTCATCGCGATCAGACGGCGTCGGTGGCGTCGCTCTCGGTGGCCAGTTGGCGGAGCGTGTCCTGAATCGTCTCGGCTCGGTCCGGCGTCAACCCGGGGATGCGGACGTCAGCGTTCCGCGAGCCCGCCGTGTAGACGACCACGCTCGAGAGGCCGAAGACGCGTTCGACCGGACCGAACTGCGTGTCGACGTGCTGAACGCGGACGAACGGGACCGCGGTCTCGACGAACGTGACCACCCCGCGCTCCAGATAGAGCGCGTCAGACTCGATCTCGAACCGCCAGACGCCGTAACGACGAACGGCGTAGGCGATGCCGAGGAGGAGTCCGACGGCCACGACGCCGCCGAGGGCGACCGTCGGGACGTCGACGAGCCACCGGTCGACGGCGGCGATGACGACGCCGAGAGCGATCGCCGCGAGCGCCCCCTGAGCGATCCAGAGGAGTCGGACGCGGGGGTGAAGCGATTCCATACGCGTATCCTTTCAGGAGCGGCGGATAAAACTGGGGTTCAGTCGTTCGGCGCCGACTCGACCGGCCGCGATGGCGAAAGCCATGGGAATCCGTTCGACTACCCCTCGTACTCCTCGTACTCCTCGGGCGTGTAGGTCGACAGCTCGAGGGCGTGGATGTCGGTCGTCATGTGGCCGTCGAGGGCGTCGTAGACCTGCTGGTGTTGCTGGACCAGCGGCTGGCCCTCGAACGCGGGGGAGACGACCGTCGCCGCGAGGTGATCGTCGTCGTGTTCGTCCCGCGCGTGCGTGACCTCCGCCTCCGCGTCCTCGAGATTCGATTCGATGAGTTCCTCGACGTCTGCCGGTTGCATAGTCGAAACGACGGGCGCTCGAGGCAAAAACACGGCGGTCCCGGGGCGTCCGAGCGAGCGTCCGGACGACCGAGTGGTCCGGAGAGCGAGCGGGCGATCGGACGACCCGCGATCGGGGAACGGCGTCGTATTTATGGTGTCGGCCGCCCCGATGGGCGGTATGTCACTGGCCGCCGAGACCCGACGCACGGCCGAGGAGCATCCGTTTCTCGTGACGGCGCTGCGTGCGGGCATCATCAACTACACCGCTGCCGCCCGGTTCCTCGAGGTGGACGGCGAGACCGACGCGATCGCGACGGCGCTGCGCCGCTACGCCGAGGAGTTGTCTGCCTACGAAACGGACTCGCGCGACGTTCGCGTGCGCATGGAAAGCGGAATCGGGTCCGTCGACGGCGACGCGGAGGCGGAGGCGCTGCTCACCGTCGGCGGAGCGGCCTTCGGTCCCGACGGCGGCGACGGCGACCACACGGCGATCGTCGCGACCGGGGCCGTCGACGCGGCCGCGCTCGCCGCAGTCCTCCGGCGGTTGTCGCTCGAGGAGATCGCACCGATCGCGGCCGGCGTCGGCGAGGGGACGCTGCTGGTCGTCGTCGATCGGCTGGCGGGAGCGAACGCGTTGCGGGCCGTCGAGGACGCGCTCGCGGCCGTACCGACCGAATAGCCGCTCGTATTGCCGTAAATATATTTACAGGAGGACGTTGGCTATCGTGGGTGTCGGATGACTTCTCGCACCACGGCGACGCGCACGAACCGAGTACCGATCCGATCACTGGTTCGACAGGCCGAGCGAAATAGCGGCGCGAGGGCCCTCGCTCGACGACCGGGCGGGCGTGATGGCGGATGAGCGACGGAAACGGCGACGCGAGTCGGTCGGACGCGACGCCCGAATCGTCGACGGCGGACTCGAACGGGCCGCGACGGATCGCGATCGCCTGTCAGGGCGGCGGGAGTCACACCGCGTTCACGGCGGGCGTGCTCCGCGAGCTCCTCGCGAACTGGACGGCGGGCGAGGAACGGTTCGAACTGGTCGGCATCAGCGGCACCTCCGGCGGTGCCGTCAACGCGCTGGGTGTCTGGTACGGACTGCTCACCGGCGGCCCGTCGACGGCGGTCGAGATCCTCGACGGGATCTGGAGCGATATCGCGGCGAGCGACGCGTTCGATCGACTCCTCAACGACTGGGTCCGGACCTATACCCGCCTCGACAGTATGGGCGTCGGGCTGCCGAGCGTGAGTCCGTACCGCGTCCCCTACGACGACGCGGCACAGCGACGACTGGCCGAGATCCTCGAGCGGTACGTCGACTTCGACGCGATTCCCGAACTCAGCGGCGCCGAGCGACCGGAGCTCGTCATCGGCGCCGTCAACCTCGAGCGCGGCGACTTCGAGACGTTCACCGGCGAGGACGTCACCGTGGACGCGGTGCTCGCCTCCGCGGCGCTGCCGACGGTGTTCGAAGCCGTCGAGGTCGACGGGCAGCGCTACTGGGACGGGCTCTTCTCGCAGAACCCACCGGTACACGACCTGATGTCGGTCCCCGGCGAGCGGACGCCCGACGAGCTCTGGGTCGTCCAGATCAACCCTCAGCGACGGTCGGAGACGCCGACGACGCTCACGGAGATCGCCGACCGGCGCAACGAACTCGGCGGAAACATCTCGCTGAATCAGGAGCTTCGGTTCATCGAACGGATCAACGAGTGGATCGAGGCGGGCCACTTCGACCATCCCGACTACACGGTGACGACGATCCACCGGATCGAGCTCACGGGGTATCACCACGCGACCAAACTCGATCGCGATCCCGATTTCCTCGAGGAACTGATGGCGCGGGGAGAGCGGCGGGCCGCGGCGTTCCTCGCCGATCGGACCTAAGCTCGCCGCCGGCGATCACCGTCGCGTGCGCTCGGCGTTTCGGCCCTCACGCTCGCGAAGGAGGTCAAACGCTTTAACTACCGGCCGCGGGAAGTATCGCCAATGACCCTGCACGTGACGAACACGTTGACGGGCGAGAAGGAGCCGTTCGAGCCACGGGACCCCGAGAACGTCCTACTGTACTACTGTGGCCTGACGGTCTCCGACCCGCCCCACCTGGGCCACGCGCGGTCGTGGGTCCACGTCGACGTCATGCACCGCTGGCTCGAGTACCTCGGCTACGACGTGCGTCACGTCGAGAACTTCACCGACATCAACGAGAAGATCGTCGCCCGCGTCGGCGAGGACGAGCTGGGCGAGGACGAACTCGACGTCGCGGAGAGCTACATCGAACGCACGCTCGCGGACATGCGCTCGCTGAACCTCCTGCGGGCGGAGGTCTACCCCCGCGTCTCCGAGCACGTCCCCGAGATCGTCGACCTCGTCGAGACGCTGGTCGAGGAGGGCTACGCCTACGAGTCCAACGGCTCGGTCTACTTCGACGTGACGAGCTTCGACGACTACGGCAAGCTCTCGAACCAGGAACTCGAGGAGATCGAGTCACAGGGCGACCCAGACGAGCGTTCGGAGAAACGGCATCCGGCGGACTTCGCGCTCTGGAAGGCCGGCGGCGTCGACGAGAGCGCGGTCGAAGAGCACCGCCACGAGGGCGTCGATCACGGCGGCGACCCGCCAGCGGGCGAGACCTGGGAGTCGCCGTGGGGCGAGGGCCGACCCGGCTGGCACATCGAGTGCTCGGCGATGAGCATGACTCACCTCGACGAGACCCTCGACATCCACGTCGGCGGCCGAGATCTGGTCTTCCCCCATCACGAGAACGAGATCGCCCAGTCCGAGGCCGCTACTGGTCAGGAGTTCGCCAACTACTGGCTCCACTGCGAGCTGTTCCAGATGGACGACGAGAAGATGTCCTCGAGTCTGGGCAACTTCGTCACCGTCGACGACGCGGTCGACCAGTGGGGGACGAACGTCCTGCGGACGTTCCTGACCGCGGGGTCGTATAATAGCAAACAGCTCTACTCCGACGAGACGATCGCGGAGGCCGAGGAGCGCTGGGATCGCCTCGAGCGCGCCTACGAGGCGGCCGTCGAGGCGGTCGACTCCCCCGACGCGCGGACGAAAGTCGAGGACGCGGCGTTCCGCGAGGAGATCGAGACCGCCCGGCACTCGTTCGTTTCTGCGATGAACGACGACTTCAACACGCGCGAGGCCCAGTCCGCGCTGCTCGAGATCGCGACGGCGATCAACGCCCACCTCGAGGATCGCGCGGAGTACGACTACCGCGGGCTTCGGGACGCCGTCGACGCCCTCGAGGAGCTCGGCGCCGTGCTCGGTCTCTCCTTCGCCGGCGAGACGACCGGGACGGCCGACCTCGCGGGCGACGTCGTCGACCTCGTCCTCGAGGTCCGCGAGCGCGAACGCGAGGCGGGCAACTACGAGCGCGCCGACGACCTGCGCGACGAACTCGAGGCGCTGGGTATCGAGGTGCAGGACACCGACGACGGCGCGACCTATCGGCTCCCGTCCGGCGAGTAGCGGTCGCCCGGCGCGCCGCGAACCGTCGATTTGGCCCGCACGAGTCAGTTTTCAGGCACCACGACGTGACGACGTCCCCGAAAGTTATACTTGAGAACACGGTCGACACGAATAGTATGTATCGACGACGATTCGTTGCCGCGGCCGCTGCCGGTGCCGTCAGCGTCTCGGCGGGCTGTCTCAGTGGTCTCATCGACGACGCCACGACGTTCGAGGCGTCGCCGATCCGCGTCAGCGAGGACGCGGCCGACGCGGCCGGATACGCGTACACGGGAACCGAAGAACTCGTCGAGGAGCGGGAGTTCGCCGGTGAGACCGTCGAGGTCACCAACTATATCACCGAGTACACGCGGACCCTCGAGCTCCCGATGGACGAGCTCGGGCCCGAGCAGGAAGCCGGCGTCTTCGCGCTCGTCTCGACGCCGCAGGTCACCGTCGCTGGCGAGGACTTCAACCCCGTCGACGAGATGAGCAGGGCCGAACTCATCGAGTACGTTCAGGGACAGTACGAGGACTTCGAGGTCGGCGACAACGTCGGGGGCCGCGCCGTCACGAAAGGGGACATCGACGGCCTCGACGTGACGATCTCGTACGACAGATGGGAGGGGGCGGCGACGCTCCAGGGTTCGGCCGAGGTCGACGTCTACGTCGACGTCGCCAAGGCCGAACACGGGGACGACCACCTCGTGATCATCGCCGTCTATCCCGACGACGAGAACGTCCCGCTGGAGTCGGAGGCCGAGCGCGCCGAGACGATGACGACGGGCATCCAGCACGGGGACGACGTCGAGGTCGACCTGAAGGACGGCGACGAAAGCGACGAATAACGGGTCCGATAGACGGGACCGCGGTTCCCCGATAGACTGGTCCTATTCGTTCGTCGGATCGGCGCTCTCGCTCGAAACCGAGTCCCCCGTCTCGGTTCTCGGACCGTCGGCGGGATCGGCCTCGAGAGTGGCCCGGACTCCGCGACCGGCGGCGAACCGTCCCGTCGCGGTTCAGAGCCCCAGTGCCGTCGCGAGCGACAGCCCGCTCGCGAGCGCGCCGACGAGGTAGCCGGCGATCGCGCCGCCGTTGAGCAGCGGCAGTCCCGCGTGGGGTCGTCCCTTGAGGACCATGTGCATAAGCACGAGCAGGCCGGCGATCGTCCCGATCAGCGCGCCCAGTGCCGGGACGTTCAACGATATCCCGGGGACGTCGAGCGTCCCGACCTCGAGGAAGTACGCCGCGCTCGCGACGAGGACCGTCGGGATGACGGCGTCACCGAGCCCGATGAAGAGGGCGTCGCGCTCGAGGGCGTCGCCCGCGTCGGTCTCCGGGGTAGCGTCGGCGTCGCTTTCCGCCGACGCGTCGTCGGGACGCGGACCGCCGTCGGTGCTCGAGTCGGCGGTCGGACTCGGGTCGCTGGCGCTGTTCGAGGCGTCCGTGCCGCTCGAGACATCGCTCCCGGTGTCGCTCTCCTCGTGGCCGTCGACGACCCCCTCGGTGCTCTCGGGGTCGAGGTAGGAAAAGGAGAGCGTCGTCGGGACGACGAGGACGACGGGGATCTTGAGCGCCATCACGCCCTCGGCGAGGTCGAGCATGTGTTCGGTGCCGTAGACGCTGATCGCGTCGTAGACGGCGAGGACGGTAAGCAACAGGAGCGCCGGCAGGAGGCCGAAGCTGATGCCGAACAGCGCGGCCGCGCCGGCGCCCATCACGACGCCCGTGAGATCGATGACGTACCACTCCGGGTACAGCAGGAGGGCGCCGCCGACGGCCACGGCGGCGGCCGCGGCGACGACGTTGACTGAACCCACCGTGACCACGGATGGGACGAGTTCGTCGAAGACGTACCACGAGATCATCACGCTGACGGCGATGATCATGGCCTTGATGAGCCACTCGACGTCGTATCTGATGGTGACGAGCATGAGCGCGGTCGCGACGAGAATGATACCGAAGTAGACGAGACTGTTGGTCGGATCGTCGGGATCCTCGACGGACTGGTGGCCGCCCTCGTAGAAGGGCTCGACCAGCGCCAGCGCGCCGAGTTGGACGCTCAGAAAGAGCGCGACCGTCAGTCCGACGGCGAGGAGGGCTCGCGTCCGATCGTTCATGGCCCGCGGTTCGCACCCGGCTCCTATGGGTGTTTTCCTCTCCCCGCGAGTCGATTCGCGGGGTCGCCGATGCACGGGCCGTCGCACTGCGAGCGTCGAGACGAGGCCGAAGCGGACGTCACCGCGCGTAGAGCGTCGATCCGACCAGCGACGGCAGGTGAACGTCGTCGTCCGGAGTTACCGCGAGATAGGGGCGGTCGACCGGGCCGAAGACGTCGACGACGCGGCCGACCGACTCGAGGGAGTCGTCGAGGACCGACGTCCCGATCTCGTCGCGGAACCGGTCGCCGGAGTCGTCGGACGCGTCACCGTCGGTGTCGCCGGCCCGCAGGATGGCCAGCCCCTGTGCGGTACGGACGACGGAGCCGATCCGGCGCACGTCAGTCGCGCATCGCGACGACGTACGCCGCGACGGCCTGAACGAGGTCGTTCTTCGTCGAGTCGTCGGCGCCGCGGACGACGACTCGTCCCCGGTCGGCCCAGTGCTCCCGGGAGTAGGCCTTGTCCCGCTCGATCGTAGCGTCGTAGCCGATCTGCTGGACGGCTTTCGCGATTTCGTCGACCGTCGGTGCCTCGACCGCGAGATCCCGTGAGACGCGCCGCCCCTCCGAGCGGGTGCGGTTCGCGTCGAGATAGGCGGGCCAGATGACGTTTTCGACCATACACTCATCTCGGCAGTCCGACGGGTAAATGCTTTTCAAAACGGGCGGGCCGGGACTGGGGTTATCGACGGCGCGCGAGGACGCCGACGGCGGCGACGACTGCGCCGACCGCGACGGGGACCCCGAAGCCGGGGATCGTGTCTTCGGTCTCGCCGTCGCTCTCGTTCGTCTCGTTCTCGTCAGCGGTTTCGTTCGTCTCGTTCAGGTCGGCGGTCGCCTCCGCGTACGCCTCCGGGTGTACTTCGCCCACGATCTCCACGATCGGATAGATCACCTGCGGCGTGGGTTGGCTGATCTGATTTGCGTCGACGGCGACGAGGTTGCCGGACTGGTACGCGGTCGTCGCTTCGGCGACGTCGGGCATCCGCGGTTCCGCCGAGTCGTCTGGGTAGATGATCCACTCCGGATCCTCCTCGACGATCGTCTCCTCGCTCAGTTGCGGGTAGAACGAACCCGACGCCGCTTCGGAGAGGTCCTCGACGCCGGCCGTCGTCAGCACGTCGTGGATGAAGGAGTCGGTTCCGGGCGTCGTTCCGTCGGCACCCATGGGGTAGTACGCGAGGGGTCGGTCCGCACCCTCGAGCGCCTCGTCGACGATCTCGAGGCGCTCGTCCATCCACTGGACGGATTCTTCTGCGCCGGCGCACTCGCCGGTGAGTTCCCCGGTTCGGCGAGTGTTGTTGCGGACGTCGTCGATCGATCGGGCCTCGCCGAAGTGGTACACGTCGAGACCGGCGTCGCGGAGCGTCTCGATGTCCGACTCGGACGTGGTGTTCGCGGCGAGGACGACGTCCGGATCGAGATCGACCACCGTCTCGTGCTGGATCTGGTAGCCGTCGGTGACCGATTCGATGCCGTCCGTCTCGAGGTCGGCGACCGCCGGGTTGTCCGGAACGCCGACGAGGCGATCCTCGGCGCCGATCTCGAAGACCGTTCGCGCGTCGCTCGGTTGTAAGGCGACGACGGTCTCGGGCGGTTCCTCGAGGGTGATCGTTTCGCCCGTCGCGTCGGTTACTTCGATCGGGAACTCACACTCCGCCTGCGTCGCGTCCGCGGCGGTCGGTGTAACGGTGCCACTGCTCCCGGCCGCGGCGGGAGCGAACAGCGAGAGAACGAGTACGGCGATAGCGAGAACGGCGAGTTTTTGTCGCATCAGCCGATAAGTCGCGGTTCTTCAACAAATATTTGTCTAACCCAACCGAGGTTTCGATGTATGACGCGCCCGATCCGGACCGTCGCGTGGTCGGTGGGCCTCGCGGCGCTGCTCGCCGCCGTCGTCGTCGGGAGCGCCGCTCTCGGCGCAGTCAGTATCGACCCGGTGACGGTCGCGATGGCGATTCTGAACGCCGTCGCCGTTCCGTCGGGCGTAGTAGTCGATAGAATGATAGTTCCGGGCGTCGGCGTCGGGCTACCGGTCCCCAGTCTCGAGTATACGCCGATCTTCTCGTTCGAGGTCAAATCGACCCACCAGATCATCGTCGAGGACATTCGGCTTCCCCGGATCGCGCTCGCGGCGACCGTCGGGTTTTCCCTGGCGGCCGCGGGAACGGTGATGCAGGGCTTTTTCAGAAATCCGCTGGCCGATCCGTCGATCATCGGCGTCTCGTCGGGCGCCGCCGCTGGCGCGGTCGCGGCCATCGCCTTTCCGGCGCTGGTCCCGTTCGGCAGTCTCCACCTCTCGGCGTTCATCGGCGCGCTGGGGACGGCGTTTCTCGTCTACGCGATCGCGACCGAGGGCGGACGGACGCCGGTCGCGACGCTCCTGTTGGCCGGCGTCGCCGTCCAGGCGTTTCTCGGGGCGATGATCTCGTACATGCTCGTCCAGAGCGGCGACGACCTCCGACAGGCCGTCGTCTGGATGATGGGCCACCTCAGCAACAGTACGTGGGGCGACGTGAAGTTCGCCCTCCCGGTGACGGTCGTCGGGGTCGCGATCTTGCTGGCCTACGCTCGGGACCTGAACGTTCTCCTGCTCGGCGAGGAGGACGCCCACCACCTCGGCGTCGACGTCGAGCGGACCAAGCTCCTCCTGCTCGCGCTCGCGAGCCTCGTCACGGCGGCCGGCGTCGCCGTCGCCGGCGTCATCGGCTTCGTCGGTCTCGTCGTGCCACACATCATGCGGCTGCTCGTCGGTCCCGACCACCGCATCCTGCTGCCGACCAGCGCGCTCGCCGGCGCGTCGTTCCTGGTCGCGACCGACACGATCGCGCGACTCGGGACGCTGCCCCTGCCCGTCGGCCCCGCGATCGACACCCCGATCGTCCCCGTGGGCATCATCACGGCCGCGCTCGGCGCGCCCTTCTTCCTGTTCCTGCTCACCCGTCGGGAGGTGCATTCGGTGTGAGATTTTTCGACAGCGGACGCCGGACTGACGACGGCAGGCATCGGACCGACGAGGACGGACAGCGAACCGACGACGTCGACGGCGAGTCACCCCTCGAGCCGGCGTCGATCGCCGTCGAGGACGTCTCGCTGTCCTTCGGCGACCTCTCGGTGCTCGAGGACGTCTCGCTGACCGTCGACTCCGGCGAGTTCGTCGGCTTCGTCGGCCCGAACGGCGCCGGGAAGACGACGCTCCTGCGGGCGATCAGCGGCGCGCTCGAGCCCGATTCCGGGCGGGTAACCGTCGACGGCGTCGATATCCACGACGCGACCTCGAAGCGCTCGAGTCGGCTGGTCTCGGTCGTCCCGCAGGACACGACGCTGTCGTTTTCCTTCCCGGTCCGCGACGTCGTGGAGATGGGGCGGCATCCCCACCGCTCGCGGTTCTCGTCGCCGACGGTCCAGGACCGCGAGGCGGTCGAACGAGCCCTCGAGCGCACGCGGACCGCCGACCTCGCGGACCGGCCGATCGACGAGGTCAGCGGGGGTCAGCGCCAGCGCGTCGTGCTCGCGCGGGCCATCGCGCAGGCGACCCCCGTCATGCTGCTCGACGAACCGACGGCGAGCCTCGACGTCAACCACCAGATCGAGACGCTCGAGTTGGTCCGCGAACTGGTCGCGGAGGGGCGGACCGTCTGCGCGGCGATCCACGACCTCGATCTGGCCGCGCGCTACTGCGATCGGCTGGTGATGCTCGCCGACGGGTCGATCTTCCGAAGCGGTCCGCCGGGGGAGGTCCTGACCGGCGAGTCGCTCTCTGCCGTCTTCGACGCGACCGCGGCGGTCACGCGGAACCCGGTCACGGGGACGGAGACGGTGACGGCGTTCCCGAACGACGCCGGCGCCGAGGACCGAACCGAGGGGGACGGAAGCGACCGCCGCGTTCGCGTCCACGTCCTCGGAACCGGGCGGACCGCTGCGGGCGTCATCGCCAGACTCGCGACGGCGGGAGGGGCGTTCGAAACTTCCGTCGGGCCCGTCGCGAGCGGCGATACGGCGGCCGAAACCGCCCGCTCGCTCGGGATCGATCGCCTCGAGGTGGCGCCGTTCGAGTCGCTCTCGGCGGCCGATCTGACGTCGTTCGAGGACCGCGTTCGGGACGCCGACGCGACGGTCGTGACCGAGGGCGTGCTCGACGCCGGCGGGTCGGGGACGCGGCGACTCCTCGAGTCGGTCGAGGCGGTGGCCGACGCGGTCGTCATCGCGACGCGGGCGGAAGACGACGCGTCTCGAGCGGAGACGACTGCGTCTCCGGAACGAGGGCACGAGTTCGCGGCGACCCCGGAGACGGTCCTCGAGGCGATCCGGAGCGCGCTCGAAAGCGAACGTGACTCGACGTGCTCGTTCGCCGATTTCGGATCGTCGGAGACCGGCTCGAGTTCGTCGGACGGCGACTCGAGTTCGGGCGTGTCGGCCGAGTCCTCGAACGACTGACCGGACGGTGACGCCGATCGCGACCGCGTCGAACGCCTACTGACGTTGTACGTACTTGCCGATCGATCGAACGCTCGGGAGGTGGGAGCCGCCGATCTCGATCGCACCGACCCTGTGTGCCCCGATGTAGACGAGCAAGGCGCCGAAGAAGGTCGCCGGGGTCAACAGGAAGTGCCACAGGAACGTGGTTCGGATCTCGTGTCCCGTCACCGCCAGCACCTCGGCCGTCGTCTCGAGCGCGAACAGAACGGCAGGGTGTGCGACGTAAACGCCGACGGCGTACTTCCCCCACTCGGGGAGCGGCGTCCGCGCGCCGAGGGCGGGACGAGACAGGAGGAACAGGAACAGCGAGAGCGTGACGAGCGCCGTCGCGATCGTGTAACTCGACGTGTAGACGCCGTGCCCGAACGTCTCGCCCGTCAGGACGTATCCCAGAACGTATCGTTCGACGACGTGGAGCGCACCGAAGAGGACGGTCGCGCCGAGGAAGAGCGCGCTTCGATCGGAACTCGGTCGCCACTCGCTCGAGTGGAGGGCGTATCCGAGGCTGGTGTAAAAGAACCCGAAGAACAGCGCGTCCCTGACTTCGAACGGAACGTCCACGAACATCGTGTAGCTCGCTCCGAGGAGGCCGACGACGTGTAAGCCGAGCGAAATCGGCACCAGGTATCTCGTGGCGCCGAAGACGATGAGCGAACAGATGATCGCGAGCGAGAAGAGCAGCGCCGGAAGGAACCAGAGGATCTCGCTCACCGAATTGCCGTAGTACAGCAGCGCGAGCGGCGAGACGAACTCGGTCAGTTTGAGAACGACGGCGTTCACGACGTCACGGTTCTCGATACCGGCGCGTACGGCCGTCCCCGCGAGGAACACCGGGGCGGAGAGCAACAGCCCGAACACGTAGATCGACGAGATCGACGCCGCTCGCGCGGCGAAGTATCTGACCGGATCGCGGCGAGCGGTCTTGCGGGCGAAAAAGTACCCGGACGTCACGAAAAAGAACGGAACCGCGAACCGCGCGGACGAGTCTATCAAGAAGTTGAGAGCATCGCCGTACACCCCGATCCCTCTGAACGGGTCTGTATGTATTGTGATAATAAATGCCATCGCGATGATGCGCATTGCGTCTATACTGTAGATGCGCTCGGACATTATTCGGGCAGATTTCGTTCCGAGATATTGCTTTTGGGCCTTAATTACGAGATTTCCAGTCTCGCAGACATATCTGGTGGGACGATCCCGAATATCTACCTAATTTACTTGATAAATATCTGTCGGGATGCCGTATCGTTCGATTCCGTCACCGATATCGCCCAGTATGTAGTCTTATGGTGACATTATTCCCAGACGGAAGACGTGGACTGTCGAGTGCGGGCGTTCCAGCGGGCTCCTCGAGCGACTACGCTCAGTGCCCGAGGACTCGCAGGATAATGCCGAGTACGATCCCCGAGATTCCGACGACGATGCCGACCCCGGGAATGATGGGGATCGGGATGAGACCGATACCGAGGACGATCGCGAGCAGGATTACGATCGTGGAGAGTCTGACCATACTCGAGTGAGCGGACAGCGGGGCGTAGCCGTTGGGCTTGCTCTTGCGACAGCGATAGCGTTCGTTCAACGGATTCTCAGCGGAAATTCGCGTTCAGTGGAAAAACACTGACCGGAGCTGCTACCCGTATTTCTGAACATTGCCACAATCGACGTACGAGACGGAGAACGAGTTCGGTCTACAGGTATCGTGGATCTCACTGTCGATCGCCATCAGTCGGTGACGTTACATCCCAAATCTTCGAGTCGCAGTACAGCAGCATCAAGCTCGTCTTCCTTGACAAACACGTGATCGGTTGAGTACGTAGAGATGACGAACACCGAAACATCTACTTCGGCAAGGGCTGATGCAACCGCCGCCAGAAAGCCAACGAGTTCAAACGGGAGATCCATCTCGAACGTCAGTCGCTTCCACCCGGACTCAATCTCACTGGCATCGATCGTATCGACATTATCCTGCTCGACGACCACCGTGGTCTCCGTCTCGTCTTGAATGGTCGCAAATGCACCGGGATGATTGTGATCGGTCCGGCAGACTGCATATGTGTCGTCCGATACGCTGACTGTCCCGTTATGGAGAAAATCGGACGGATCCATACGGACAGGGACTATACAATGGCGTAAAAAGTGTGTCATGAGCAATGCGAGTGCTGCATCCGCAAATGAAGTGACCGATCCCAGAGGGACACGAGACCGCTCGCATACTGAGCGCAACTGGACGGTTTTTTACCGCTCCGCCTCCGAGTGGGCGCCAATGAGCGAGTACGATTACGACGAGCTCGGACTCGTCGCCGGGCTGGAGATCCACCAGCAACTCGACACGGCGACGAAGCTGTTCTGCCAGTGTCCCACCGAGCTCCGCGAACCGGAGGAGTCGACGCGCGAGTTCACGCGCTACCTCCACCCGACGCGGAGCGAACTGGGCGAGATCGACCAGGCCGCCTTAGAGGAGAGCAGGGTCGACCGCGAGTTCGAGTACCTCGCGTACGACACGACCTGTCTCGTCGAGGAGGACGACGAGCCGCCCCACGAGTTGGACGCGGAGGCCCTCGAGACGGCCCTCGAGATCGCCCAGTTGATGGACATGAAGCCGGTCGACCAGGCCCACGTGATGCGCAAGATCGTGGTCGACGGCTCCAACACGACGGGGTTCCAGCGCTCGACGCTGATCGCCACCGAGGGCGAGATCGAGACCAGCGAGGGCGCAGTGGGAATCGAGGACATGCTGCTCGAGGAGGAGAGCGCCCAGCGCGTCGAAGAGACCGACGACGGCGTGCGCTACAGCCTCGATCGGCTGGGGATTCCGCTGGTCGAGATCGGCACGAGTCCGGACATCTCGACGCCCGAGCAGGCCCTCGAGGCCGCCGAGCGCATCGGGATGTTGCTGCGCTCGACCGGGAAGGTCAAGCGCGGACTGGGAACGATCCGTCAGGACGTCAACGTCTCCATCGAGGAGGGCGCCCGCGTCGAGATCAAGGGCGTCCAGAGCTTAGACGACATCGACGACATCGTCCGCAACGAGGTCGCCAGGCAGGCCGAACTCGTCGATATCGCCGAAGAGTTACAGGAACGCGAGGCCTCCGTGGGCGAGGTCCAGGACGTGACGGACGTCTTCGAGGACACCGATAGCGGCGTTATTTCGGGGGCGCTGAACTCGGGCGGCTCCGTCACCGCGGTGGCGCTCTACGGCTTCGACGGAATCGTCGGCCGCGAGATCGCTCCCGACCGCCGTCTGGGGACCGAACTCTCCGATCACGCGAAGCACCACGGCGCGGGCGGGATCTTCCACACGGACGAACTGCCGGCCTACGGCGTGACGGAAGACGAGGTCGACGACCTGCGCGAGGCCGTCGGCGCCGGGCCCGAAGACGCCGTCGCCATCGTCGCCGCCGACACCGACGTGGCGGAGGCGGCCATCGACGCCGCCGCCGAGCGCGCCGCGACCGCCCTCGAGGGCGTCCCCGAGGAGACCCGCGACGCGAACGACGACGGGACGACCCGCTACCTCCGTCCCCTCCCGGGCGCGGCGCGGATGTACCCCGAGACGGACGTGCCGCCGGTCGAACCCGATCCCAGCGAGGTTCCCGAGCCGGAGCTGCTGACCGACAAGGTCGAGCGCTACCAGGACGAGTACGGCCTCGGCGCTGGACTGGCCGAACAGGTCGCCTACGGCGAGTACATGCCGCTGTTCGAGGACGTCGTCGCCGACGGGATCGATCCGACGCTCGCGGCGTCGACGCTCGAGTCGACGCTGACCGAGCTCCGCCGGGACGACGTCCCCGTCGAGAACCTGACGCGGGCGCACCTCGAGGGCGTCTTCGCGATGGCCGAGAGCGGCGACCTCCCCAACGAGGGCGTACCGGACCTGCTGACCGCGCTGGCCGAGGAACCGGACCGAACCGCCGAGGAGGCGGCCGAAGAAGCCGGGCTCGGCGGTGCCGACGAGGAGGAGGTCCGCGACGCCGTCGTCGACGTCGTCGAACGTAACGAGGAGCAGGTCGAAGAAGAGGGAATGCAGGCGTTCTCGGGTCTCATGGGCGAGTGCATGGGGGCCCTGCGCGGGAAAGCGGACGGCGACCTCGTGAGCGAACTGCTCCGCGAGGAGATCCAGAAGCGCGCGTAGGAATCCCGCCTCGAGCCCGTCTCAATTCGGGTTCCGTACGTCGATCGCGTTCGGTCGATTCTCACTCGTCGGTCAGTTCCTCGAGCAGCGTCTCCAATTCGTAGCTCTGGAGCGCGTCCCGTTCCTCGATCGCCGAGATGACGAACGTCGAGTCGGTCCGTTCGACGCCCTCGAGCTGTTCGAACTCGGCGATCAGTCGCTCGACCATCTCGCTGCCGCTCAGCCGCGCGACGACGATGAAGTCCGTCTCGCCCATCGTGAAGTAGACGTTCGTGACGCCCTCGACGGTCAGCAGTCGGTCCGCGAACTCCTCGTACGATCCCTGGTAGTCGGCGTGAACCTCGACTAAGACGGTGACCCCGAGCCCGAGTTCCTCGAGGTCGATCTCGTAGCGATCGTTTGCGATGATCCCTTCTTCTCGGAGATTGTTGAGCCGGTAGTGGATCGTCGAGACCGGGATCCCGGTCGCCTCGTGGAGCCGTTCCGGGCTCCCCGTCTCGAGTTCGGCGATCGCCTTCAGCAGGCGCACGTCGCGTTCGTCGATGGCCATGAATCGCTGTTCGACGACCAGCGAGATGTGTCTTTCGACCGATGTAATTAGAGTTTTCTGCAAGTCTGGGACTGTATATGGGGAGTCGTTCGGAATACATCCATATGTGTGGTTCTCAATCCGGAGATATCCGATCGGTCGTAGAAGGATCTAAATATCGGAGTGATTTCCGAATCGAATATGAGACTACTCGACTCAGTTCCGGACGAGTACCGCGAAGCGGTGCTCTTTTCGATGCTCGCGCTCTGCTGGGGAACGTCGTTCGTGGCGATCGAGATCGGGCTCGAATACGTGCCGCCGCTGCTGTTCGCCGGCCTCCGCTACGCGATCGCCGGCGGGATCGTCTTCGGATACGCGGCCGTCGTGACCGATCGGACGCGACCGCGAGGCCGGGCGGAGTGGCTGGCGGTGACCGTCGCCGGCGTCTTCGTCATCGCGCTCTATCACGGGCTGTTGTACCTCGGCGAACTGTACGTCTCGGGCGCGGTCGCGGCGACGCTCGTCAGTACGGCTCCGATCCTCACGGCGGCGTTCGCCGGCGTCGTTCTCCCCGAAGAACGGCTCTCGCTCGGCGGCGTCGTCGGCTTCGTGCTCGGACTGGTCGGCGTCATCGCCGTGGTCCAGCCGTCGCCCGGGTCGCTCGGCGACGACGTCACCGTCGGGGCCGCCCTGGTGTTCGCCTCGGCCGTCGCGTTCGCCCTTGGGAGCGTGTTCGTGCGACCGATCGACTCGGAACTCCCGCTCGAGACGCTCCAGGCGTGGGCGATGCTCGTCGGCGGCGCGGTGCTGTTGGGCTGGGCGGCCCTGCGGGGCGAATCGGTCGCGGCGATCGATCCGACCCTGTCGGCGCTGGTCTCCTACGGCTATCTGACGCTCGTTTCCGGCGTGTTCGCGTTCCTGCTCTATTTCGAACTGCTCGACCGAAGCGGGGCGACGCAGGTCAGTCTGGTCAGCTACGCGGAACCGGTCGTCGCGATGGGCGTCAGCTGGATCGCGCTCGGCCACGTCGTCGATTCGGTGATGATTCTCGGGTTGGTGACGATCCTCGCGGGCTTCGGTATCGTCAAGCGCAGTGCGCTCCGGACGCTGCTGCGGTCGGCCCTCGAGACGCGTTCGACTGTGACCTCGAAGTAGGGGCAGTGGCCACTGTTTCCGATGACCGCCGCGGGGTCGACCGTATTCCGATCGATCCCGACAGTCTCGCTGCGCGGCTAGTGTCGGTTATCTGCGGCGTCGACAATCTTTATCAGTTCACGCGTTGGTCGAACGAACACCGAACTAATGACGACAGACACACAAGCAACCGAGATCACGGCCGTCTGCCACGTGCGCGCACCGCTGCTACTGGAGCCGGTCGACAGGCAGGTCGAGACCCTTCGCGCCTGCGAGTCGGAGGGCGCGGTCGACGACTTGCTACTGCGCAGTTGGCCCAAGGAGGTCACGCTGACGGACGACACGCCCTATCAGGAAGCCCTCGAGAGTTTCGAGCGGTTCGAGCAGTGGGCGGACCGCCGAGGCGTGAGTATTCGACCGCCGTTCCGGGAGCGCACCGCGACCAACCAGATCAGCGGCGGGACGACCGACCTGCTGATCATGCCGATGCTCTGTCTCGAACTCTACGCGGACGACGAACTGGTCGGCGTCTTCCCGCACACCGACGAGGACGTCGACGAGACGTACACGACCGACGAGGCGATCGCCGCGCTCCGGACCGGCGAGCTTCCCACCCCGCTGGGCGGCGAGCCCGAAGACGCGGCGGCGTCGGCGGCCGCGAACGCGACGGCGGACGCCTGCCCGGACTGCGGCGCCTCGATGATCGACGGCCAGGGACTGTTCGCTTGCCCCGAATGCGGCTGGCTCGGAACCGTCTCCGAAACGGGACAGCTGGTCGCCCGCGACGACGGGACTCGAGCGACCGAGCGCGAGACCGCGACGGCCGAATCCCGGTGAGCAGTTCCCGGTTCCGTACTCCACTGCGGTGTCTGACGGGACGCTAATTCAGTGCGGGAGGAGGTGATGATTCCGTCGGACGAATTTCCGTTCTCGAGTCGCGGCGATCGATCGTCGCGCAGCGTCAGAGATCGCCGGCGTACTCGGCGTCGATCGACACCGCCGTTCCGTCTCGCACCACGTCGACCGCGTCGGCTTCGGTCCCGAGCGACGACTCGAGGCGGCCGACGTCGACGCGGTCCTCGGCCGCGTACGTGACGGTGGCGCCGGCGCGAGCGCCGTTATCGTCCGCGAGGACGAGCTGCTGGTGGGCGCCGTTCGCACCCTCGAACGCGTCGTAGTCGGTCTCGAGACTCCCGGTCTCTTCGTCGGACCGGTCGGACCCGAGATACGCAGCGTCGAACTCGTCGGCGTCGGTATAGATGCCCGTCGCGATGCCGCTGTTACTCCCGGCCCGGAGCAGCCACTCGAACTCGTCGTCGGTGGCGTGTTTCGGCTCCCGCCGTCCGACCGCGGTCTCGAGCGTCCGTCGAATCGCAGTAGTCGGGTCGAAACCTGACCCCCCTGCGTTCGGATTGGGGAAGGCGAACACCTCGTCCGTGACGCCGACGACGCCGCCGGTCTCCCCGTGCGCGTAGATCGCGTAGGCGTCGCCGGCGTCCTGACTCTCGTATCCGTCTTCCTCGAGGGTCGTCTCGAGGCCGTCGCGATCGTATTCGCCGAGAATCGCGTAGATCCCGTTCACGTACACGAGTGTGCCCTCGCCGTCCGGCGTTTCGTCGTGCGAACTGTACGCGTTCGCCGCCGGCGACTCGCTGAGGCGGGTCAGTCCGTAGGAACTCAGTAGGGCGATACTGACGGGGTTGACGACGAGCGGATCCGTCGGCTCCTCGCCCGATCGCACGTCTTCCTCCTCGAAGAGCGCGACCATCGTTTCGATATCGATCGCCCCGTAGAAGTATTCGGACCGATCGAGATCGGGTAGCAGTGACGCGTACGAGGGGAGCGCTCCGGCGTCGATGGTTCCCTCGTGCTCAGTGGTCACGTCGATCTCGTCGGATTCGTCCGCACCGTCGTCGGACTCGTCGGAATCGGCATCGGGATCGGTCGACTCGTCGGTCGATCCCGAGCAGCCGGCCAACGCTGCCATCCCCGTTCCCGTCAGATACAGTGTCTGTCGTCGATTTATCTCAGTCATTTACTCGTATTGGTCGCTACCCCGATATCACTGTGGTGGCCACGCGACGGCGCAGGAAGGTGACTGCGGCGGCGATCAGGGTTGCGCCCGACGCTGGTTCTCGTCGCGCCGCGTTCAGCGTTCTCGCTCGTCTCGAGCTCGTCGTCTGGAGACCGCTGATCGTCCGCGACTCAGTTCTCGGCCGGTCGTTCGGTCGCCCGACGGAGGATGCCGAGCAGCGTGTTCGCCTCGCGTTCGGTCAGGTCCGCGCGCCCGAACACGCGCCGAAGCATGCGCATCGTCTTGTCGCGTTTCTCCTCGGGATGGTTGATCTCGGTGAGGAGCGCCGCCCACTGGTCGTAGAGCCGATCGACGGTCGGTTCGGGGGCCCGGACCCGCTCGACGTCCGGAAGCTGGGTCTCGTCGTCGGCGAGGGTCAGCGAGCGCAGTTCGTAGAGCGTGATCGTCGCGGCCTGACCGAGGTTGAGCACCGGGTACTCGGCGCTGGCCGGGATCGAACAGATCTCGTCGATGCGGGCGAGTTCCTCGTTGGTCAGCCCGACGCGTTCGCGGCCGAAGACGAGCGCCGTCGGCGCCTCGACGGTCGGGAGCCGCTCCGCGAGGTCGGCGGGCGTCGAGAACGGAAAGCGGACGTGGCTGCGGTCGTCCTCGTTGGTGACCGCCGTGCAGCCGATCGTGTGATACTCCGCGACGAGCCGGTCGAACGAGATCTCCGTCGCGTTCGGCAGGACGTCTTCGCGG
This sequence comes from Haloterrigena sp. KLK7, assembly GCF_037914945.1. NCBI lineage: Archaea > Methanobacteriati > Methanobacteriota > Halobacteria > Halobacteriales > Natrialbaceae > Haloterrigena > Haloterrigena salinisoli. Next base: position 3,468,771 of record NZ_CP149787.1, on the reverse strand, counting down.
GCGTGGCCCGCGAACCCGTAGGCCTCGCCGTCGGGATCGAGTTCGGGCGGATCGACCAGCAGGAGGTCCTCGAATCCGAAGTTCTTCATCGCTCGAGCGATGGTGCCGACGTTGCCCGGGAACTGGGCGTCGACGACGGCGACCGCCGGCGGCGTGCGATCGGACGACTGCTCGGTCGCGGACGGCTCGGGAGTCATCGGTCGATGGAGGATATCCGCTCGAGGAGCGGTGTATCCGTTTCGGTTCCGTCCGTTCGCATATATCGGCTTGGGAGTCCGTCACTCGGAGCGACACCATCACTCGAGGTGATACCGTCGCTCGAGTCGATCCACTGAGCGGCCGACGGCTCGAGGGACGTGTCGGTCATACCCCGACTATCCGCTGCGGTGGCAAAAGGGACGCGTTCGGGAGTCCAGCGGTTCCCGTTTGAAACGGTGTCCACACTGTTTTAGGTGGGGAGGGTAACAACAACTCTCTAGCTCTAGTTCTAGACTAGCTAGAACTAGAGCTAGAACTAGTCTATAGTCTATACGCAGTGGAAGGCGATCTCTGGATCTCTTGAATCTGCGCCGTCTACGAATCTGCCCGAATCTGCATCGTCTGGACGAGTTGGATCCCCTTCTCCGCTGAATGAGTCGGATCGTGTTTCCCGGCGTCGTGAAATCTCTAACCGAACTGGTTCGGTTCGGATCGTTCCGCGCTCGAGTGAGTGCCGCCGTCCGAGCCGTCGAGGGGACACACACCCCCATCGCGTTTGTAACGCCATCTAGGTGTGGGGGTCTCTTCGTGGAACACACCAGTGTCGCGGATGTAAATTCGAGGTGATGACGTCTGAATCTCGTCGGAATCCGGGATAATTCTGTACCCCCTCCCCCACCTTCCCCGTTACAAACGCGACGGGGGTGTGTGTCCCCTCAGCGTCAGACGCTCGTCACACAGGTGGCAAAATCACCCGCTACCCCGGCTCTCAGCCCGGTTCTTCTCATCTCAGTGATGTCTATATCCGTTTCTTCCGGCAACGATGGCAGCTCGAAGTTCGGCCGCTGACCGATGCCAGCGTTACATCCGCGACGGGGGTGTCGGTGTTTGACACGCCCGAGTCGCCGCCGCGATTAGAAGCGCGAGGCCGCCGTCTCCTGTCAGACCGGCCAACACGGATAAATACGGGCTCCTTACGGCCTGTCAGTCGGCATTTACATCCGCGAGCGATCTCCATACCTTTATTTCAATCCAGTCGGAAGCCACGGGGTACCGCAATGTCCGCCAACGACGATCGAGACCCGCTCTTTCGGTACGACGATCCGGTCTTCGCCGACGAGCGCCTGCTCGAGATCACGCACCTGCCCGGTCCGGATCGGATCGTCGGTCGTGACGAGCAGATGCAACGGGTTGCGGACGCCCTGAACCCGGCTATCTTCGGGAGCGAGCCCAACCACCTGTTCATCTTCGGCAAGACCGGAACCGGCAAATCACTCATCTCCCGATCGATCACCCAGCGGGTGATCTCGGAAGCGCAGCGCGACGACGTCACCGTCAAGTACGCCTTCATCGACTGTGGCGAACAGAACACCGAGGCGTCGATCGTGAAGACGATCGCCCAGATCGTCAACGAACCCGATCGGAGCGGCGTCTCCGTCCCCGACCGCGGCCTCGGCACCGGCGACTACTACAAGCGACTCTGGCAGGCGATCGATCACTGCACCGACGTCACCATCGTTATCCTAGACGAGATCGATATGCTCGAGGACGACGAAGTCCTCCGGAAACTCTCTCGCGCGGGCGAGAACCGACGCATCTCGGACTCGAGTATCGGTATCATCGGCATCTCGAACAAGATCGATTTCCCCGATCACCTCTCCGAGCGGGTCAAATCCAGTCTCTCTCGCGACGAACTCGTCTTCTCGCCGTACGACGCCAACCAGTTGGTCGAAATCCTCGAGAAGCGACGCGACGCCTTCCACGACGGGGTGCTCTCCGACGACGTGATTCCCCTCACGGCGGCGCTGGCGGCCCAGGAACACGGCGACGCGCGAAAGGCGATCGACATCCTCCGAAACGCCGGTCGCATCGCGAAGAAACAGAACGCGACCCGCGTCACGGCAGACCACGTCCGCGATGCCAAGGAGAAGACCGAGGCCGACCGCTTCAACGAACTGATCGAGGGCTCGCCCCAGCAGGCGAAGGCGATCCTCTACTCGCTGACGCTGCTGACCGAGAACAGCACGGAAAAGGAGTTCCCGACGAAGATCATCTACAACCAGTACAAGGAGGTCGCCCGCCAGCTCGACTTCGACGTCCTCTCCGAACGGCGCGTACAGGAGATCCTCCAGGAGCAGAACTTCCTCAACGTGATCCAGTCCGAGCGCGAGGGTCGCGGCCGCGGCCGCGGCGCCCACGCCAAACATCGACTCCTCGAGAATCCCTCGATCGTCAAGAAGGTGCTCCTGCGGGATTCGCGGCTGGCCGTCCTCGAGGACGACGAGGACGAGACCGCGTAGTTGCGCGCCGAAAGCGATTCTGCGATCAATACACCGAAAACGACACCGTATCGTCCGTTCGCCGAATACGCCGGAACCGGGGGTCATTTCCGTTTCCTCTCCTCAGATCGGATATGCACAACGTCGACGCGGCGGGGTTGGGGATCGGTGACGACTATCCGCCCCGCATTATGGGCGTGTTGAACGTCAGCGAGGAGTCCCCCTACGATCCGAGCGTCTACGACGATCCCGGCGAGGCGGCCCGGTACGTCGACGAGGAACTCATCGGCGACGGCGCCGACATCGTCGATATCGGCCTCGAGTCGGCGAACAAACGGTTCGACGTGCTCTCCGCCGAGGAAGAACTCGACCGCCTCCACGTCGCCCTGGAGACGATCGAGAGCGTCTCCGGAGACGCCGTCTTCTCGATCGAGACCCGCTACGCCGAGGTGGCCGACGAAGCGCTCTCGAAGGGGTTCGACATGGTCAACGACATCGCCGGCTTCGCGGACCCGGAGATGCCGGCCGTCTGCGAGGACTACGACGTCGCCGTCGCGAAGATGGCGAGTCCGCCGGATCTCGAGCGCCCGGGCGCGGTCGAGGAGACCGACTGGGCCCGGCGGAAGTCGCCGGACTGGGCCGAACGGGCCGACTACGTCGATCAGGTCTACGAAGCCCTCAAGCAGAACGGACTGACCGACAAGACGATCGTCGATCCGGCCTTCGGCGGCTGGAGCGAGGCACAGACGCTCGAGGACGACCGCGAGACCTTCCGCCGACTGCGCGAGTTCCGCGCGCTCGACCGACCGATGCTGGTCTCGATCAACCGGAAGAACTTCCTCGGCGAGATCGCGGGGCGCGAGACCGAGGAACGGCTGCCGGTCAGTCTCGCGGCGACGTCGATGGCCGTCGAACGCGGTGCGCACGTGATCCGGACGCACGACGTCGCCGAGACCCGCGACGCGGCCCTGATCGGCGACGCGTTCACCGAGCGCTCGCGGACGAGCGACGGCTCGCTCTCGGTCTCGCGGCTGGACGTCGCCTCGAGCCGGGAGCTGAGAACGCACCTCGACGAACGAGGCGTCGATCCCGACATCGCCGACGACTGGTACTCCCTCGCGATCGAGGTCGAGGGCCTTCGACGCGACGACCGAGCCCGCCTGGCGTCGATCGTCAGCGACGCCGACGCATCCGCGTACTCTGCTACCGATAACCATACATTGATCGTCGGTTCGATAGCCGGAATTTCGGCCGTGGAAGCCCGTCTTCGCCGCGAAGACGGGGACTTGTCTTCGGTCGGCGAGTCGCTCGCTACAATGCTTGAGTAAGAGAAAGCTTATGGCGGAGGCTTCAAAAAGAGGGAGTGGACGCCGGGCGGCCTCCCGGGTAGGGGTACTTTGGAGGCGACTCCCGGCCCACAACACGGAATTATTGTGGCCTTACGTCGACCAGTGACGACTCGACTGGTCCGACGAGAACTCGCTCCGCCACCGACGAGTCCGAACACGGATAGGACTCCGGCCGTCAGTACGAGTATGGAGTTCGACGAGTGGGAGCCCGTCTACGAGGCGATTCTTCGCGATTTCGGCTACGATCGAACCGGCGACGAGCGAGCCCGCGATATCCTGGCCTCGCTGACCGACGAGTTCGATCTCGCCCATCTCTCGAGCCTCCGCGACGCCACGGTGGCGGTCGCCGGCGCCGGCCCCTCGCTCGAGACGCCGTCGGCACTCGAGCGAGCGCGGACGGCCGACGTCGTCGTCGCGGCGTCGACGGCGGTCGATACGCTGGAAGCGAACGGGATCGACGTCGACTGCATGGTGACGGACCTGGACAAGAATCCGGAGACTGCGCGCCGGTTGACCGACGAGGGGATTCCGGTCGCGGTCCACGCGCACGGCGATAACGTCTCCCTCGTTCGCGACGTCGTCCCCGACTACGCGAGCGAGTTCGTCCTCCCGACGACGCAGGCCGCGTCACGCGGGCCGGTCCGAAATTTCGGCGGGTTCACCGACGGCGACCGGGCGGCCTTCCTCGCCGACCATTTCGGCGCCGCGGAGCTCGTCTTCGTCGGCTGGGACCTCGAGGACCCCGCCGTCGACCCGCCCAAAGCGCGCAAACTCGAGTGGGCCGAGCGGCTGCTCCGCTGGCTCGAGTCGCGGCGCGGCGAGCGCTTCCCGGTGCTGGACGGCCGGCGGGACGCGATTGACACGAGCGCCCTGCCCCTCGAGTGAGCGGCCGACTCGACGGGGGGTGACGGGAGATCGCGCGACGGTGGATCGCGAACCGCTGGTCAGCGGTGAGTGACGGCCCGTTGAGCGTGATCGACCGCGCTCGTTACTCGATCCGGTATCGCGCGACGCCGTCGCAGCCGCAGGTCGGACAGGATAGGACAGGCCCTCCAGCTCGCGTGCCGTCCCGCAGCGTCGGCATTCCTCGATGACGGTCCGACCGTTCTCGCGACCGACGACCGTCTCGAGTGCGATTCGCAGCCTCGCCGATACCGATTCCCGATCCGAGCTCCCCAGATCTCGCATACGCGGTTCTCCCATCGTATCGGATTCGTTATTATAACCCCATGGTTACAAAAAGAATACTGATAGAAATGCGCTCCGAGCCACGAGGGCGATACTTTCGACGCCGCTTCGCTCGAGGGCGCGGCGGTCGTCCCGACCGCGTCGTCTCGACTTCCACAGCGCACTGCCGACGAACCTATCGACGCGACGGTAATAACGGTTAAGACGAACAGGTCGCCATCGTAGTACGTGGATCCCCGACTCATCGTCACGGTCCCGGTATTGACGTATTACGTCATCGTGGGGTTGTTCGCCCTCGCGCAGTCGACGGTGGACGCGACGTTTACGCAGGGCCAGCCCGCCTTCCTGCTGGTCGTCGGCGTGATCGGTCCCCTGTGCGCGCTCGGACTGATCTGGCTGCAGAACTACCTCTACGGGGCCCCGTTGCTCGTGGGCGCGCTGCTCCCGACCGCGTGGTTCGTGTGCTATTTCTTCTTCGTTCACGACAATCCGGCGAACGTGTTCGCAGTCGGTGGCGAGGGATCGGCGGCCTACCTGACGGCGACGATCGGGATCGTCGCCACGGCGGTGATCGCCGCCGGAGTCAGTTGCTGGCTCTGGTACCAGGTGAGCCCGCAGTTCCGGACCGCGGTCGATCGATTCATTCGGCCACAGGCCGCCGAGTAGCCCCTCACCGTCGGAGGCGTCGGCCCGTGGGTTTCTCGGAGCACGCGACCGATCGCGTCTCGAGAGCGAATCTGACGACCGATTCCGTCGGACGATCGCCGACAGTCGATCCTGTAACGCCGAAATATAGCCTTCTGGAGCCCTCTACTGGCGTTTTGTCACGAGATCAGGGGAGTCGCTACGCTTATCGGGACGTTCGATGTAGCGACGCCTATGTCCGCTTCGTCCGACCCGTCGTCCGATGGTGCGATGACGCCCAGTCAGGCCATCATCGAGGCGATCGCCGCCCGCGAAGGCGTCGACGTCACCGACGTCGAACCGCCGGCGTACGAACCGCTCTACGCCGTGGTCAACCCCGAGGCGCTGGACCGACTGTTCGAGCCCACGGCCGGTCCGACGACCGCACGCGTCGTCCTCGAGTACGAGGGCTACGAGATCACCGTCTTCGGCGACGGTCGCGTCGACGTGAGCGACCGATCGGTCACCGACGACTCCCTCGAGTACTCGCTCGAGGACTGACGAGCGGGGCTCGGGCTCGGGGACCGTCCCTCCTCACTCGGCCCAGTAGGCCTCGCCCGGTTCCGTCTCGAAGATCGCCCGGTCGAGCAGGTCGATCGCCTTTTCGAGGCCCTCCCGCGAACTGGTCAGCGAGTCCTCGTGTTCGATCGAGAGGGCGCCGTCGTAGCCGACCATCCGCAGCGTCGAGACGATGTCCTTCCAGTGGGCCTCGCCGTGACCGTAGCCGACCGAGCGGAAGAGCCACGAGCGGTTCGGCTCGTCGTCGTAGGCGGTCGTGTCGAGGACGCCCTTCTCGCGGGCCTGTGCGTCGTAGATCTTGGTGTCCTTGGCGTGGACGTGATGGATCGCGTCGCGCTCGCCGAGATAGCGGATCGCGTCGGTGATCGTGATCCCCTGCCAGTAGAGGTGGGACGGGTCGAAGTTCGCACCGATGCGCTCGCCCGTCTCCTCGCGGAGGCGAGCCATCCCGTGGGGTTCGTAGACCAGCATGTTCGGGTGCATCTCGATGGCGATATCGACGCCGCGCTCGTCGGCGTAGTCGTCGAGTTCGCTCCAGTAGTCCACCGCTCGTTCCCACTGGTACTCGAGGGCCGCCTCGTGTTCCGGCGGCCACGGCGCGGTGATCCAGTTGGGGACCTCGTCGTTCGGTCCCCCGGCGGGGAGGCCGGAGAAACAGGTGACGGCGTCGACGTCGAGCTGGTCGGCCAGCTGGATCGCTTCGCGGAGTTCCGTGTCGGCCTCTTCGGCCCGCTCGTCGTCCGGGTGCAGCGGGTTGTTGTGCGTCGCGAGCGCGCTGATCCGCATGTCGTACTCGTCGAGGAGGTTTCGCACCTCCTGTTGTTCGCTGTCGTTGTCGAGGTGCTCCGCCCGCGGGAGGTGGTCCTGGCCCGGGTGGCCGCCGACGCCCGGTTCGATCGCGTCGACGCCCAGATCGGAGAGGTACGCGAGCGCGCCCTCGAGCGATTCGTCCGCCAGCGGGGGGGTGTGTACGCCGATGTCCATATCGACCACCAACGACGGCGGGCGAAATAAAACGCGGGCCGGCAACGGGGGTTGCGTTCACCGGCGGTCGTCCATCGGTGACCCGTCCGCCGTCGGTCCACCGTCTATCGGCGCTACCGAGCGCGTGCTATCTCATCGGCGGACCGACCCGTCGCGGCCGGCGGTCCGTCGCCGACCGCGGCATCGCGCGGACGAGCGTCGACGTCGACCGATAGCGGACCCGTTCGGTCGGGGACTTGGTCGCGACGAGTTTCCAGAATCCGGGCGAGTGGAACGCGATCTCGCACCGACCGCGGTCGTCGGTCCGTTTCCGCTTCGAGCCGGCCTCGACGAGCGCCCCCTCGATCGGTTTGTTCCCCTTATCGCGGACCCGAACGGTGATCGGCCGTCCGACGGGGACCTCGTGACGGCTGATCTCGAGAACGAGGGATCGTTCGATCTGCATGCGTATCAGTACCACAGGACTGGACAAAACCGCGTATCTGCGATCGCAGGCATCGTCATCGGCGTCGCCGTCGGTGCCGGGTTCGCGGCGGCCTCACTCGTCGATAGCGATCGTGTGTCCGTCGTCGCTGGACCGATAGATCGCGTCGATGATCCGCTGGACGGACAGTCCGTGATCGACGCTCCTGTCGTCGGGATCGTCGCGGAGAATTCTGTCGAAGAACTCCTCCTGTTCCGCCGAGTGCGTGTCGTTCTGCCGCGTCTCGACGGACGTGTTCTCGAGGTGGTCGGGACCGACGGTACTCGCCGAGTGGATGGTCAGATCGCCCTCGAGCAGGTCGAACCGAGCGGCCGCCTCGGTGCCGCGAATGACGAATTCGTGGTTCGCCGGGCGGTTGGTCGCCCACGCGACTTCCAGCGAGATGGTTCGGTCGCCGGCACACCGGATGAACGCGCTGGCGGAGTCGTCGACGTCGAAGCCGGCCGGGCCGGCGTCTTCGCCCCACATATCGAGGTAGGCGTACTCCTCGTCGGAACCGAACTCGCCGCGGGCGACGCCGCTCACCTCCGAGACGGCCGGATATCCCAGCAGGTAGAGGGCCAGATCGATGGCGTGGACGCCGAGATCGATGAGCGAACCGCCGCCGGCGATCTGCCGACGGGTGAACCACGAACCCCGTCCCGGGATCCCCCGGCGCCTGACGTAGTTAGCTTCGACGTGAGTCAGCTCACCCAGTTCACCGCGTTCGATCCGGTTGCGGACGATCTGGACCGTGTTCGAGAATCGATTGTTGAAGCCGACCATCGCGTGCCCGTCGGAGTCGGCGGCGGCATCGGCGATTCGTTCGGCGCTCTCGAACGAGTGGGCGAGAGGTTTTTCCAGCAAGACGTGGAGATCGCGCTCCAAGGCGTCGACGGCGTACTCCTCGTGGTACTTGTTCGGCGTCGTGATGACGACGGCGTCGACGGTATCGTACAGTTCGTGGTGGTCCTCGTAGACGTCGACGTCGTATCGGCGGGCGAACCGCGATCGCGCCTCTGCGGCGACGTCCATCCCTCCCACGAGCGGCACGCCCAGTTCGATGAGTCGCTCCGCGTGGTACTGGCCGATATTCCCCAGGCCAACGATTCCCGTTCTGATGTCGCTTCGATCTCTTGTCATCGGAGTTTCAATAGCCGCAGTCCGTTCTCATACTGATCCATCCAATACCGCTATATGGAATCTTCGTCCTCGAACACCTTTTGTCCGTTGCCAAACCGCAGCGGCTGACGAGCCGATCGGCGGTCGCGGCCCCACCGCTGACGATCGACGACGGATCAGCTATCGGCTTCCGTCGGTGTCGTCCCGGGCTCTCGCTCCGAGCGGTCGGTCAGGCCGTGGAGCAAGGCGTCGCCGGTGGCGGTGTCGAACAGATGAATCTTCGATCGATCCAGCACGACGTCGACGTCCTGTCCCGCCTCGATCTCCGTGTCGGGAGTGACGCTCATCAGCAACTGGTTCGGTGACGTGGCGGGATCCTGATCCATCGACCCTTCCGCCGCCTCAGAGAGCAAGAGGTAGACGAAGACCTCGTCGCCCATCGGCTCCAAGACGTCGGTCCGGGCGTCGATCCGATCGGTCGGGTCGGTGAGCGAGTCCGCGTACCGAGAGAGGTGGACGTCCTCCGGCCTGACCCCCAGCGTGACGGTGTCGCCGACGGAGACGCCCTGTATCCGGCTCGGATCGAGGTCGACGGTGAAGTTGTTCGTCTCGAGGCCGCCCTCGACGAGCGTCCCCTCGACGAAGTTCATCGAGGGCGAGCCGATGAAGCCCGCGACGAACAGGTTGGTGGGTTCGTTGTAGCAGACCAGCGGCGGGGCGATCTGCTGGAGTTTCCCGTCGTTCAGGACGGCGATCCGGTTGGACATCGTCATCGCCTCGGCCTGATCGTGGGTGACGTAGATGACCGTCGCGTCCAGCTCCCGGTGGAGCCGCTGGAGCTCCGTGCGCATGTGCACCCGGAGCTTCGCGTCTAAGTTCGCCAACGGCTCGTCCATCAGGAACACGTCCGGATTGCGGACGATCGCGCGGGCGATGCCGACCCGCTGTTGCTGACCGCCGGACATCTCCGCCGGCATCCGATCGAGCATCCCCTCGAGCTGGACGATGTCGGCGGCCTCCTCGACGCGCTGTCGGATCTCATCGTCGTCGTACTTGCGCAGCCGGAGACCGAACGAGATGTTCTCGTAGACGTCCATGTGGGGGAACAGCGCGATGTTCTGGAAGACCATCGCGACCCCGCGATCCTTTGGGGCGAGGTTAGTGACCTCGTCGTCGCCGATGTACACCCGACCCTCGGTGGGCTGGGTCAACCCCGCGACGGTCTCCATCGTCGTCGACTTCCCGCAGCCCGAGGGACCGACGAAGGTGACGAACTCGCCGTCCTCGACCTCGAGGCTGATGTCGTCCACTGCCGTTTCGTCTCCGTATCGTTTCGTGATGTTCTCGAGTCGTACTCGTGCCATTGTGTTACTCCTTGAGTGCTCCTGCGGTGAGTCCGCTGACGATCTTCTCCTGTGCGATCACCACGAGAATCGCGACGGGGATCACCCCGATGATACTCGCGGCGGCCATCAGATGGTAAAGCACCTCGTACTGGCCCTGGTAGGCGAGGATCCCGTCGAGGATCGGCGCCCAGTTCTCGGGCTGTCCGTCGGTCATCAGGAACGAGAAGAAGAACTCGTTGTAGACCGCGATGAACGTCAGCACGCCCGCCGTCGCGACGCCGGGTGCCGACAGCGGAATGATGACCCGGAACAACGCACCGAGTCGGGTCGTTCCTTCGACGCGGGCGGCGTCCTCGAGCCCGTCGGGAATCTGCCCGTAGAAGGTCGTGAGGATAAATATCGCGAGCGGCATGAAGATCGCCGACAGCGGCGTCACCAGCGCGAAGGGCGTGTTGTAGAGGGTCCCGTCGCCGGTGATCGGCTCGAGGAAGAAGAACGAGGTGTTGAACAGGTCGTTCAGCGGGATGAAGAAGGCCGCCGGCGGGAAGAACGAAATCACTAACACCAGCAGCATGAGCGGCGTTCGGCCGGTGAACTCGAGGCGACCGAAGGCGTACCCCGCGAGGCTGGCGACGACGAGGACGACGGCCGTCGAGGCCAGCGCGATCACGAAGCTGTTGAACATGTAGACGTGGAACGGGATGACCTCGAAGACCTCGATGAAGGCGCCGGGGTTGAACCCGTTCGGCGTGAAGATAATGTCCTGAAGCTGTCCTTCGGGCGTCAGCGCGACCATGAGCAGCCAGTAGAACGGGAACAGCGTCGTAAAGAGGAAGAAGATCGCCGCGACGTAGAACAGCGCCCGGTAGACTCGTTCGGGGTTCTCGATGGAGTCGGCGGCCCACTGCTGGAGCGGGCCGCGGTCGAGTTCCGCGTCCCGGCCCTCCTTGAGGACGTTCCTCCCCCCGTCGGGGCGGCGGAGCGTCGGGTCTCTCGGTCGGTCGTCGCCGTCGGTACCCCTGGCGTCGTTCGGATCGGTGGGTTCGTTCGGATCGGACATCAGTACATCCCTCCTTCGGTGTCGCGGAAGAGCACGATGTAGCCGCCGATAATCAGGCCGATGACCAGCGCCGTCGAGAAGGCGACGGCGGCGGCCGTCGCGTAGATTCGCGTGCCGCCGAACATCGCCTCGACGACGAGGCAAGTCAGCGACGGCACCGTCGTACAGCCGGCGGTCGACTCGATCAGCCCGAAGACGCGCATCGCGTCCATGGTTCGGAACAGCATCGCGACCAGCAGCGCCGGCATCACCAGCGGCAGCGTGATCAGTTTGAACCGCTGCCACGGCGAGGCTCCGGCCACGCGGGCGACGTCGTACAGACTCCGGTCGACGCTCTGGAGTCCCGCGAGGATCAGCAGGGCCATGAACGCCGAGGACTTCCAGATGTCGGCCACGAGGATGATGATGAAGGCGTCACGGCTGTTGGCCAGCGGCGTCGAGCTGAAGAGCCCGATGCTCTGCATGAGGTCGGAACCGAATCCGACCGTCGGCTGGAACATCAGGAAGAAGATCATCCCCTGGATGACGATCGGGACCGCCCACGGGAGGATGATCGCGACGCGGACCCAGCGCCGGCCTCGGAAGTCCTGATCGAGCACGTAGGCCTGTCCGAACCCGATCAGCGTCTCCATGATGACGCTGATGATCGCGAACGCGAGCGTGACGAACAACGCCTGCTGGAAGAACGGGGTACCGAGTTCGATAAAGGGGAACGAACCGGTCAGCCCGACGTCGAGGAACTGCCGAGCCAGCCGCGCGTTCCCGGTGAGAATGTCGACGTAGTTCTCGATGCCGACGAACCCGCCGAGCGGGTCCATGCCCCGCGTCTGATCGGCCCGGAGCGACATAACGAACGTCCGGATCATCGGATAGAACGCGACGAGCGTCAACAGCGCGAACGCCGGCAGCAACAACAGGTACGCGTAGGCCCCCTCGCTCAGGCCTTCCATCCAGTTGATGACGGCATTGCCGCTCCGTTCCCGATCTTGGCTCCGTCCGGATTCGTCGCCGGTCAGTACGTCCGTATCGGTGTCAGTTGCCATTCGTTTGCACCTCCGCTTCGCTCTGCTGGAGTTCTTCCGCGAGGCCGTTCATCGCCGCCGTGGGCGAACTCGCACCGCGGTACGCCGCGTTGACCGATTGGTAGATCAGCGCCGACTGCTCGGGCCAGAGGTCGGTCGCCGGCCGCGGAATCGCGTTGTCGCTGGCCGCCTGCACGACGTCGCCGTAGCGGGCGACCGGGCCGACGTCGTCCGGATCGGCCTCCGCGACCAGATCGAGGTTCGGCGGGAGGTATCCCCCGAGTTCGAAGACCGTGAGCATGACCTCCTCGTTGGCGAACGCCTCGAGGACCTGCAGCGCTTCCTCCTTGCGCTCCGAGAACGGGCTCACGACCAGGTTCCAGCCGCCGAGCGCCGCGGCGGTGCCGCCGGTGCCCTCGAACTCGGCCTCCTCCTCGGGGACCCCGACCGGACTCGTCGTGACGCCGAGGTTCTCGCCGAAGGCCTCCTCCGTGCCGGTCTGGGCGATCGCGAACGACCAGTTCCGGTTCGAGACCGCGTTGCCGGCGTCGAACGGGCTGAGCGACTCCTGTTCGGTCCACTGGACGATCGGCGACGGAGAGATCTGGGCGTAGCCGTCGAGGGTGTTCTGGTTCTCTCCCTCGATGAACGAGCGCATCATCCGAATCGCGTCGATGACCGGCTGTTCGTCGACGGTGATCGGCCGGTCGCCGGCGGTAAAGAGGTTGTCTACGCCGCCGAAGTACGCCCCGCCCCAGCTCGTCATCACCTCGTTGAACGTACAGCAGGACAGCCCCTCGTAGGCGGCCGCCTGCGTCGTGTACCCGTAGTTGAGCCCGGCCTGGTCCCTCGCATCGCTGACCGCGTTCGCGAACTCTTCCCACTGGGGCGGATCCGTCCCCCAGCTACTGGTATCGTAGCCGGCGTCCTCGATCAGGTCCTGTCTGTAGAGGGTAAACCCGAGGTCCGGGAACAGCGGCAGCCCGTGGAGGTCTCCGGACTCGGGATGGCGAGCCGTCTCGAGGATCGCGTCGAGGTAGTTCTCGTTGACGAACGAGACCGTCTCCTCGGAGAGTTCTTCGGTCAGGTTGACCGTCTGATTGCGCAGGACGAACGGGACCGTCCAGCCGCTGTCCATCATGTGGATGTCCGGCGGGGCGCGACCCGCCTCGAGCGCGGATTGCGCCGTCTGCATCCGCGACGCGGAGTCGCTGACGACCGTCTGAATCTCGAGGCGGATGTCTTCGTCGAGACCGGCGTCCCAGAGCGCCTGCTGAACCGAGGGCTGGTCCCCGTCGCTGTGTATGATCCCCTCGACACCCGAATCTGCGGTCATTACCACTGTCCCCGGCTTGCGACCCCGACCGAGACAGCCGGCAACGGCGACCGTTCCGGCCGCAGCGGACGCTGAGGCGGTCTTCAGGAACGATCGCCGCCTGAGCCGACCCCGGCCGTTGCGACCGGCAGTATCACGTCCCATGACCTGTGGGCCGTCCACGGTTGGTAACTTAGCTGTTGGCAATAAATGACATACTAAGGTGTGATAGTCTGGTTCGCGGCTCCATTACGGCCTCGTTGCCGATAACGACGAACCGACGGGTGTAGGTGGGTAAGTTCGACGACAGCAACGGACCGCCGCCCAATCAGCCATTGCCGACTGGCAGTCGGCAGATGCGGCCGTCGAGCGATGTACTGGCCGAATGATAGCGGTCGGATCGGTTCCGTCTCGAGGATCAACGACGGATTCGAATCGTCCGTGACGGAAGCGGACCGTCGACGATGAGGGCCGTCGACGACGCCAACCGATCAGTCCTCGAGTATCGGCGGCTCGTTGCGGCCGATGTGGATTTCGTGGGCCTCGACGTCCTCGAGGGCAGCGACGCGACCCCCGACGGTGACCTCCTCGCCGTCCTCGGTCTCTAAGGTGAGGCTGGCGACTTCCTCGCTGACCTCGAAGGAGACGTCGAGGATGCGGCCGCGGACGACCCGCGGGCCGCCGACGTCCACGTCCCGACCCTCGATCGTCGCGTAGAACTCGCCGCCGGCCTCCATGATGTCCTTGACACAGCGGCGGATCGTGGCGTACTTGCGCGGGTACGTCCGCGAGCTGCCGTCCTCGCCGAGGGTCCGTTCGGCGGTCGTCCAGAGGACGGTCCCGAAGAAGCCGGAGACGAGAAAGCCCAGCGCCGAGCGGTTGAAGATGACGCCGTAGCGGTCCTGATCGTCGCGCAGGGCGTCCTGGGTCGCGTAGATCGAGTAGTTGCCGTCGGCGACGGCGATCACCGGCGTCGTGATCCCGCGTCGCGCGCGGGCGGTCGTCGCGATCTCGCGGTAATCGAACTCCGACGGGTCGGGCGCCTCGCCGGCCGGCGTCACGATCAGGTCGACGCTGACGCCGGCGTCGACGACCGCCTTCAGCTCGTCCTCGAACCGGGTCAGCAGATCCGGCGTCAGCGACAGGGAGAGTTCGTAGTCGGCGGCGTCGATGACTTCCTCGAGGTAACGCAGGATCGTCGAGCGCGATTTGACCAGCGAGACGGCCTCCGTGTCGCGGGCGGGCGCGGTGTATCGGGCCTCGAGTTCGTCGATCATCTCCGCCAGGGACTGCTGGACGTTCTCGAAGGCCTCCTCGGGATCGATCGCGACGACCTTCATCGGACGGGACTCGCGGAGTTCGACGAGACCGCGGTCGCTGAGGCTACGGACCGTGTCGTAGACCCGCGGCTGTGGAATGTCGGTCCGGTCCGCGATCTCGCTCGCGGTGAGTTGCCCCTGCTCGAGAACGGTGAGATAGGCGTCAATCTCGTACTCGCCGAGATTGAACCGCTCACCGACTCCCTCGACGGTCGAACGGAGTTCGTCTGGTGCCATACGACGCCGTACGTTCCCGACGGATATATGATTTATTATAACCCGAGTAGCACCTACTTTCGAAATCGGGTAGTTTCCGGTGGTGGGACAAGTTCCCAGTTAGCAGGGTATCCGTGACAGTCAGAACTCTTAACCACAGCGGCCCAGAGTGTGCTGCTATGCGCGGGGTGTTACAGGGAAACGAGAGCGAGGCCAGCGAAGCGGCCAGGGGGATCCGAGGCATGCTGCCGTTCGACGTCTCGCAGACCACGGTCGATATCGTCCTCTCGCTCTTCGTGATCGTCGTCGGCTGGTACCTCTCGAAGTACGTCGTTCGAATCGCCGGCCGGACCGTCGCTCGCCGGATCGAACGCCCCAGCGTCACCCGGACCGTCCTTCGGGGAGTCAGACTCTCCGTGCTGCTGTTGTCCCTGTTCGTCGCGGCGGGCATCCTCGGCGTCGGCGACACGCAGATCCTCCTCTCGGTGACCGTCATCTCGGCGGTCGTCGCCGTCGTCCTCGCGCCGCTGGTCGGCAGCCTGATCAACGGCTTCTTCGTGCTCGCCGACCGGCCCTACGAGATCGGCGACATGATCGAGGTCCCCGACCAGGGTCACCGCGGGTTCGTCGAGGACATCACTATCCGCTACACCAAGATCTTCACCCTCCAGAACACGTTCATCGTGATCCCGAACTCCGCGATTCAGGAGCGGGACGTGGTCAACTACTCCGCCGAGGACGAACGGACCCGGATCTCGCTCTCGTTCGCGGTCACCTACGGGAGCGACATCGAGGCCGCGCGCCGGCAGGCCGAACGGGCCGCCAGAGCCGTCGGCACGGTCATCTCCGGCGGGCCGGATATTCGAATCGGCAGCGCGCGGTACGGCGCGGCGCCCCTCTGTAACATCGAGGAGTTCGCCGACCACGGCGTCGCCCTCGAGCTCTTCTTCTGGGTTAAAAACCCCTACAAGCTAAACGTCGCCCGCTCGGAGGTGCAGACGGAATTACGCGACCGTTTCGCGGAGATCGACGTCGAGTTCGCCTACCCGCGGCGCCATCACGTCTTCGACGAGACGAGCGGCGTCGCCCGCATGTCGATCGAGGAACAGGGGGCCGAGCAACCGGCGCCCGGGTCGTCGGCCGAGCGGGACCGGCGGTCCGAGGGCGAGGCCGAAGAGGGAGACGAGGCCGACATCGGCGAACCGGCCGATCAGTGACGTCGGGCCGCTCGTCCGCGCCGTCGCCGCTCCATCGGACGGGAACCTACCGCCGCGGGAGAACTGTGACCGTCTTTTATCCGGGTTCCCGTCCAAGTCGGTGGTAGCCGACGATGTACGACGACATCCTCATTCCGACCGACGGGAGCGAGACGATCGCCGAGACGCTGGCCCACGGCCTGCCGATCGCCGAGCACAACGACGCGACGGTCCACTCGCTGTACGTGGTCGACAGCCGCGTCACCGCCGCGGCGACCGACGAGACGGGACCCGAACTCGAGGCGGACCTCGAGGAGCAGGGTCGCGAGGCCGTCGCCGACGTTGCCGACGAGGCCACCGAGCGCGGGCTCGAGGCCGTCACCGACGTCCGGAAGGGGACTCCGTCGAAGGCGATCCTCGAGTACGCCGACGAGCACGGGATCGACCTCATCGTCATCGGGACCCGAGGGAAGAGCCCCCGGGAGAAGGTCGCCTCGCTGGGCAGCGTCTCGGAGCGAGTGGTCGATAACGCCGAGATTCCGGTGTTCGTCGTCCGCGATGCGGGCGGCGACGGCTAAGTGGCGAAACGGGAGTGTCAGTCGGGACAGCGGAGGAGACGAGAACCGATCCGTTCACGCGCGGGCGCCTTCGACCGTAATGACCTCGCAGTCGAGGTGGCTCCGCAGATACTGGTCGATATCCGGGTTGTCGGTGAATCGCCGGAAGAGTCGGCGCAATCGGCTCGCCTGCTGGCTGCCGATGACGACCGCGTCGGCGTCCTCCGCCGCCACCTCGTCGAGAATGCTTTCCTCGACGAGAAAGCCCGTTCGAACCACGTACCGGGCGTTCTCGAGGTGTCCGAACGCCCGCTCGACGGCGGTCTTCAGGTCGACCCGCGTCACTTTCCGCCCGTTCTGATAGAGGTCGACGTGGAGGACCGTCAGCGCCGCCTCCCGTTCCCGAGCGAGCTCGATGGCCCGCTCGAGCGTACGTTTGGAGCGTTTCGACAGTGGATACCGAACGGGGACGACGACCAGCGACATTACACGAGCGAACGACTCCCGCCCGGGTAAACCTTTCAGTTAGGACAATCACGACTGTGAATGTGTATCATGACTGGGTCGTGACCGGTGTCGCCGCTCCGAGCGGGGCGAGCGCGGAAGGACAGTCATTTATCGAGAGCGCCGATAGAGGGTGATATGCAATCACGGTCCACTGCGGACGGCACGACCGTCTACGTGACGGAGACCGAGGGCGACCGCGGCTCGAAGGGACCGTTCCTCGTCGCCTACGAGTCTCGCGATGCCGACCGGCGATACGGCTGGTTCTGTACTAACTGCGAGAGTTTCGACAACGCGATGGACTCGATGGGCCGCATCAAGTGCAACCAGTGTGGCAACTTCCGGAAGCCGACCGAGTGGGACGCCGCTCACGAGTGAGTCCCGCCTCGAGTCCGTACGGTTCGGGAGCCGCCGTCCGAAGGCGGTGAACGACGTGGACGACGGGAAGGCGGTGAACGACGCGGACGACCACCACCAATGCGAACGACGACCGGTTCAGTCCGAGGCTCGATGAACCGCTGATTCGTCGCGTTTCTGCAGAGATTGTCGATTCCCGACCACTAACCGGGACGATAGAATTCTACTCGTACGCAATTAGGCGTACAGAGCGCTGTTTGTTAGAAAATCTCGCTGGTCTTGTTACGTACTAACATTTATGGTGGATGCCGTCATAGGGAGTAGTGAATGGGTCCTGTTAACATGCGACTCGTCGAGCAGGCCAGGTCGATCTTCGCAGAGCTCGGTTACACCGTCGAAGGAAACGGCCCGACGTTCCGCGCCGAACGAGAGTGGAAGGTCGTCCACGTCAACACCGTCCTCGAGACAGGAGAGTTGCCCTCCGAATCGGGGCAGTTCCACTGTTTCGTCGCCGAACCGGACGACGCGGACGATCTCGAAGCCAGACTTCGGAGCCGAAATCCGGAGTACGAGTGGGCCATCATCGTCGTCGACGGGGACGACTATCAGGTCGAACGAGCCCCACCGGGACCCCGCGTATCCGCATAGGATCGCGAACCCACGACTACGGACCGCATCGATTCCCGAAAAACAGCTTTTCGCCGCGTTATAGCGCGTCCCGAGTCGCCGACACGCCGGCACCGGGATCGACGTCCGCGCCCATCGACTCGAGGACGTCGCCGAGAGCCGTCACGACGTAGATGACGTTCTCCGGCCGCGCGGAGTGACCCATACAGCCGATCCGGAAGATCTCGCCGTCCAGATCGCCCAGCCCGCTGGCGATCTCGAGATCGTACTGCTCGAGCAGCGCGTCACAGACCGCGCCGTCGTCGATGCCGTCGGGGACGCGGACGGCGTTTAAGCTGGGCAGCCAGTACTCGTCGGGGGCGTTCATCTCCAGCCCCATCGCCTCGACGCCGGCCTTCAGCGCGCCGGCCAGTCGCTCGTGGCGCGCCCATCGCTCCTCGATCCCCTCCTCGCTGACCAGCCGGAGGGCCTCCCGGAGCGCGTAGACGTTCGTGACCGGCGCCGTGTGGTGGTAGGAGCGTTCGTCGCCCCAGTAGCCCTCGAGCAGGGAGAGGTCGAGGTACCACGAGCGCGGCTCCTCGTCGCGCGAGAGGACCTTCTCCATGGCCCCGTCCGAGAGCGTGAGGGGGCTGGCGCCGGGCGGACAGGAGAGACACTTCTGTGGCCCCGAGTAGGCGACGTCGATGTCCCACTCGTCGACCCGTAGCTCCACTCCTCCGAGGGAGGTGACGGTGTCGGCGACGACGAGCGCGTCGCGGTCGTGGGCCGCCGCCGTGAGCTCGGGGACGTCGGGCTGGAGGACGCCCGTGCTCGTCTCCGCGTGGACGAAGCCGAAGACGTCGGGGTCGTGTTCGGCCAGCGCGTCCGCGACGTCGTCGGGATCGAGGGGCTCCCCCCACGGCGCGTCGACCTCGACGACCTCGCCGCCGGCCCGGCGGGCCATCGACGCCATCCGGCCGCCGAAGTAGCCGTTCGTCGGCACGAGCATGGTGTCGCCCGGTTCGACGACGTTACCGATCGCGGCCTCCATGGCAGCGGAGCCGGTCCCCGAGATCGGGATCGTCCACTGGTTGTCGGTGCGGAACGTGTAGCGCAATAGCTCCTGCACTTCGTCCATGATCTCGACGAACGCCGGATCGAGGTGGCCCACCAGCGGCGTGCTCATCGCCCGGAGCACGCGCGGATTCACGTCGCTCGGTCCGGGACCCATCAGCGTGCGATCCGGAGGGGTGAGTTCGCCGACGGATGGCGCGCGAGCCGACTCGTTCGACGGAGTCTGAGCCATGGTCGTGTGCTCGAGTGCGACTCGCAAAGACCTACCGACATCGACGAACTACCGCACGCCGGAGGGACGAAGCCCGTCTGCGACGGGTGCGATGCGATCGATTAGAGACCGACCGGCTCGAAAACTGACGGTCGGTAACACGTCCCGCGGCTGCGAGCCGTTTAAGCCCGCCCGACACATAACCGAGACATCGTGTTCGTCGGTCACGCCCTCCTCGCGTTCGCCGTCGCGGCGCTGGTCGCCGACTGGCGAGGTTGGGAGCGCCGCCCGGCGCTGGTCGTCGGCGTCGTCGCCGGTGCGTTCGCCGCGATTCCCGACATCGACGTCGCGTACGCGCTCGTCGGTCTCCTCGAGTGGCAGGCGTCCGACGGCGTCCTGGGCGCGTCGACGGCCTTCTGGGACGCGAGCCGCGCCGTCCACCGCTCGGTCACGCACTCGCTGGTCGTCGGCGTCGTCGCCGCGCCGGCGTTCGGACTGCTCGCCGCTCGCGGCCGCTCCGATCGCGCGCGAGTCGCCCGCACCGTCGCGAGCGGCCTCCTCATAGCGCTCGTCGCGGTCGCGCTGCGTTGGGACGGGCCCCTCGCCGCGGTCGTCATGACGCTGTTCGCGGCGAGCGGCGCGCTCGTCGCCCGCGGCGCCGCTCGAGAATCGACGCTCTCGCCGTCGACGGTCGCCCTCGCCGCGCTCTGGGGACTCTGGTCGCACCCGTGGGGAGACCTCGTCACCGGCTCGCCGCCCGACTGGTTCTTCCCCTTCGACGCCGCCGTACTCGAGTCGCGAGTGGTCCTCCACCCGGACCCGACGCTACACCTGCTCGGCGCCTTCGCGATCGAACTCGCGACGATCTGGCTCGCCGTCGCGGTCGTCTGCCGGCTCACCGACCGATCGATCCTCGGGTCCGTCGACCGCCGCGCCGGCGTCGGTGGGGTCTACGGGCTCGCCGCGCTCGCGGTCACGCCGCCGACCCTCGAGGTGTCCTACCACTTCGTCTTCTCGATCCTCGGCGTCGGCCTCCTCTGTGGCGTCGTTCGCGGTCGGCGCTCGACGTCCGTCCCCCGCTCGAGCTACCGGCGACTGCCGCAGACGGAGTCGACGCTCGAGGTCGTCCTCACGGGCCTGGCCGCTGTGACCGTCGCGCTCGCCGCGTACGCTGCGGTCTACCTGTCCGTTCTGGCTCCCGGATAGCGAGCCACATCGCGCGCCGTCCGGTCACTTCAGCGCAGACCGAAATACGCTTTTGTGAGAACGGTCAGTACCAGCCACTGTGTCTCAAACGCTACTCGAGGAACTGATCGCGGACGGCCGAACCAACGCGACGATCGCGTGGGTGTTAGTCGTCGCGATCGCGGTCGTCGGCATCGGCGAACTGGTGACCGGCGGCTTCCTGTGGGCGACGTTCGCGGCGGCGCTCGTCGCGCTGGCGGTTCTCCCCCCGGTTACCTATCGATCGTCGCTCGTGATGCTCCCCTGGGAGGTCCTGTTCATGGCGGCACTGCCCGTACTCGGAATGGCCGTCGGCGCGGAGCGGTTGACCGGCCACTTCGCGTCGTATCTCTCGGTCGCGGCCATCGCGCTCGTTCTCGCCGTCGAACTCCAGTCGTTTACGACCGTCCGGATGACGCCCGGCTTCGCCGTCGTCTTCGTCGCCGTGACGACGATGGCCGCGGCCGGGCTGTGGGCGCTGCTCCGGTGGAGCGCCGCCCAGACGCTCGGGATCCCGTTTACGGCCGACCACGACGCGGTCATGTGGGAGTTCGTGTATTCCGCCGTCGCCGGACTCGGCGCCGGCGTCGTCTTCGAACTCTACTTCAGACGGTACGTTCGGCCGGAACGGCGCGTTCCGGCGGCGGCCCAGCCGGTCGCGGAGGTCGACGATGCGTAATCTCTCAGGCGGACTGTCGTCTCGACACCGCCAGCGCCAGCTCACCTATCTCATGGAAATCGGGCTGATCGGGATGCTGTTCGTCGGCATCGAGCGCGGCAACGGCGGGATCGTGATCAACACCGGGGTCGCACTGATCGTCACTCAGCTCCCCCCGCTGCTCGAGCGCGACTACGAGATCCCGATGGACCCGCGGCTCACGCTGTGGATCACCGCCGCCGTCTTCCTCCACGCCTTCGGGACTGTCGGACTGCCCGGGGCCACCGTCACGCTCTACAGTCAGGTCTGGTGGTGGGACCACATGACCCACGCGCTCTCGGCCTCACTGGTCGCCGGCGCGGGCTACGCCACCGTCCGCGCGCTCCACGAGCACGCCGAGGGCATCCACTTCCCCCAGCGGTTCGTCGCCGTGTTCATCCTGCTGTTCGTCCTCGCGTTCGGCGTCCTCTGGGAGATCCTCGAGTTCGCCATCGCGCTTGCGGCCCAGGCGCTGGGAACCAGGGCCGTGCTCACGCAGTACGGCCTCGAGGACACGATGCTCGACTTCGTGTTCAACTCGATCGGCGCGCTCGTCGTCGCGACGTGGGGCGGCGCGTACCTCGCCGACGTCTCCGGTGCGATTCGCGAGCGCCTCGAAGTGCGGGCCGACTGACGTCGGGCCGATCGACTCGAACCGACGCCCCAGATCCGATTCACGAGCCGAAACTGACACCCAGCTTTACGTCACCGTGCGGTGTAGCGATCCGGGCCATGGTCTTCAAGAAGATCACCCTGATCGGTACGAGCACGGAGAGCTTCGACGACGCGGCCGACGACGCGATCGATCGCGCAGAGGACACCTTACAGAACCTCTACTGGATCGAAGTCGACGAGCTCGGCGTCGAACTCGCCGGCGTCGAGGACCGACAGTACCAGGCGGAAGTCACCGTCGCATTCGAACTCGAGGAGTAGTCGTCGATCCGCCGGGGCCGACGCGGACGTCGCGACCGGGGAACCTCGATGCGGTCGGTCGACGGCCGTTGTCGACCTGCACACCGCTTATGATGTCTTTTTTCGACGGTCCCGCTGCTACTGGTTCGAGGGTACGTGACTACAGCGAACGGACGGCGAGAAGCGTCGGGCGGCGTTACGTGCGGAACGATTCGCCGCAGCCACACTCGCTGACGACGTTGGGGTTGTCCACGTGGAACCCCTCGGCCTGCAGTCCGTCTTCGTAGTCGAGGACGCTGCCCTCGATGTACTTCAGACTGGCCGGGTCGACGAACACCCGCAGATCGTGGTGTTCGTAGATCGTGTCGTCCTCATCGGGTGCGTCGTCGAAGCGCATCCCGTAGGACAATCCCGCACAGCCGCCCTGCTGGACGAACAGGCGAAGGCCGGCCTCGTTGTCGTCGAGACCCTCTCCCTCGAGCAGGGACAGTGCCTGCTCGGCCGCGTCTTCGGTCACTTCGATCTCGGGACGCGTCTCCGCCTCCCCGCCATCCATGCTGTCCGTGCTCATGTGTATTCCGTAGCGTCGCTACGATGTTAACTGTGACGCCGTCGGAACCGCTCTTCGACCTGCCGATCGTCCGGAGACGTGATCGATACGAATCGCGTCGAGCGCCGGTCGCCAAAGCCGGTAACGGACACCGCGGGGCTACTCACCGTAGCCGTTCGCGTGTTGCTGTACCGTTCGATAGTACGTTCCGAACTGTCGCTCGTCGTTTCGCGACAGTTCGATGTCGTGTTCCGCCAGCAACTCGAGCATCCGCTTCGGTTCGCAGTCGTACCACATCGACAGGAGTCGGACGTTCTTCTGGGCGTAATCGTAGTTTCGCTCGAGGACCCGCCCGTCGGTCGGATCGACAACCGACTCGCGATCACGCTCCCGGTCGCGGTCGCGTTCACGCCGTGGCATCTCGATTCGTACTTGCGGATCCAGCACCGTAAAAACTCGGTCGGACGGTCCCGGACCTCGGACCGGCGCCGTAACTACTGCTTACGCCCCGTCGTCCTCGCGGTCCTCGAGCCGACGCCGAACGCTTTCGGCGTGAGCCTCGAGCCCTTCGGCGTCGGCCAGCGTCGTGACCGTGTCGCCGAGATCGGCCAGTCCCTCGGCGGACAGCCGCTGGACCGTGGTCGACCGGAGGAACGTCTCGATCGAGAGCCCGCCGGTCACGCGGGCACCGCCGTTGGTCGGCAGCACGTGGTTCGTTCCGCTGGCGTAATCGCCCGCGGCCACCGGCGTGTTCGGTCCGAGGAAGACGCTGCCCGCGCTGTCGATTCGCTCGAGGATCGACTCCTCGTCGTCGGCGATGATCGAGAGGTGTTCGGGCGCGTACTCCTCGGTGAACAGGATCGCCTCGCTCATCGACCGACCGAGCAAGACGCCGCTCGCGTCGTTCTCGAGCGCGCCGCGTATCACGTCCTCGCGCTCGCGTGCGTCGGCCTGTTCGTCGACGGCTGCGGCGACGGCGTCGGCGGTGTCCGCGTCGTCCGTGACGGCGACCACGGACGCGTTCGGATCGTGTTCGGCCTGCGCGACCAGCTCCGCCGCGACGAGCTCCGGATCGGCGGTCCCGTCGGCGACGACGACTACTTCGCTGGGCCCCGCGAGGAAGTCGATCTCGACGTCGCCTCGAACGGCCGCCTTCGCGGCCGTCACCCACTTGTTGCCCGGCCCGACGATCTTCTGGACTCGCGTGATCGTCTCGGTGCCGTAGGCCAGCCCGGCGATCGCCTGCGCGCCGCCGACGCTGTAGACCGCGTCCGCGCCCGCGACGTGGATCGCCGCCAGCGTGACGGGATTGATCTCGTCGGCCGGCGGCGTCACGACCGCGACGTGGTCGACGCCCGCGACGACCGCCGGGACGACGCCCATGATCGCACTCGAGGGGTAGGCCGCCGAGCCGCCGGGGACGTAGACGCCGACGCGCTCTATGGGACGAAACCGCCGGCCGAGCTCCCGTCCGGAACCGAACTCGCGGCGCCAGTCCTCGGGGAGTTGCGCTTCGTGGAACTCTCTGACGTTGTCCGCGGCCGTCTCGATCGCCTCCCGGACGTCGTCCTCGAGATCCTCGTACGCGCGCTCGCACGCGTCAGTGATATCGATGTTTCCCAGTTCGACGTCGTCGAACTCGCTCGTGAAGTCGCGAACGGCGACGTCGCCCTCCTCGTGTACGCGGTCGACGATCTCTCGAACGTCGTCGCTGATCGCGTCGATACCGGCATCACGGTCGAAGAACGCGGCCCTGTCGGCCGGTCCGAGGTCGGCGAGTTCCCGTACGTCCACAGTCATATCACTCGATTCGTGGGGTGGCGGAAAAACGGTTTCCTTAGTCCCGGCGATCAGGCCTCGCCGTTCTCGACCGTCCAGATACCGACCGCATCCAGCGTCGCCCGAACGAACAGGTAGACGACGATGAGAAAGCCGACGACCGCAAACGGCGCCTGGAGCAGGTCCGCGACGTCGCGGCCGAACGCCAACTGGCTGAACCCGCGGACGAAGAAACTCAGCGCGACCAGTCCGATCCCGATGACCGCGAGTCTAACGAATCCCGATCGATCCATACGGGAGCGTACGACGACCCATCGGTAAATCGTATCGATTACCCGGATTCCGGCGTGGCCAGCGCTCTCCCCGTTCTGGAAGTGTATCCTCGAGATAGTTTCAGCCGTTCCGTACGGCCCGCATCGTCACTCCGAGTACGGTAATCGATCGTTTCGAAGGGCGAATCGGCGTCCTACCCGTCTCGATTATCGATCGGTTCCTCTCGACCAGTATCGCTCGCACCGTCACCCGCTCCGTCGACAGGCGCTGCATAACTATTCACTCCCCACCGCACCGCCCTCGTATGTGGCCGTGGGAACACGCGATCGTCGCCTATCTCGCCTACTCGGTGCTCTGTCACACGGTGTATCGGGACTCTCCGTCCGGACTCGAGGCGATCGCAGTCGTCTTCGCGTCGGTATTTCCGGATCTCGTCGATAAGTCGCTGGCCTGGGAGTTCGGTGTCTTCGACGCCGGCTACGCGCTCGGCCACTCGATTTTCGCTGCGGTTCCGGTCTCGATCGCTATCGGCCTCGTGGCTCGCTCGGCGGGACGCTCTCGAGTCGGGATCGCGTTCGGGCTCGGCTACCTCCTGCACCTGCCCGCGGACGTGATCGACGCGTACGTCCGCGAGGGTATATTTCAGCCGGAACTGCTGCTCTGGCCCGTCGTCGTACTCCCCGACCCCGGTTCAACTCAGGGATTCGTCGATCAGTTCCTACTGTTCTTCTCCCGGTATCGGGACGAGCTGCTCGCAGGGGACCTCACGATGTACCGCTGGATCCAGATCGGTCTCGCTGCCTGTACCGCCCTCCTGTGGATCTACGATGGAGCACCCGTTCTGCGGGAACTCCTGTGCGGCTGCCGACGACTGCTCCTCGGAACGGTGGGCTCGGAGCGTTCGCTCGACGATTCCACCGGCCGACGCTAACAGTACGGACCGCGTTCCGTTCCCGATTGTCTCAGTTTTCCGCTGTCTCCTCGGTACTGACCAACGTACGACAGACGTCTCTCGAGACGACGGCCTTATATATGTCCCCGGCTTCCGTCACTAATGCGAACGACGTGGCCCACGCCGCCACGTCCCCTCCGGCCGTGTTCCGGCGCGGAGGTAGGCACTATATCCCGCCTCTCGTCGCGAGCCGTCGATTCTATCGATCGGTTCGCTCGAGGCCCGCGGATCATCTCGCGATCGACGCCGACCGGCGTCGTGAGACGACGGCCTTATATGGGCTGGCGTCGTACATGGAAGTACGCGAAATCCGATGCCGGATGCGGTTTCCGGGATCAGGTTGATCCGATGCCCTTAAGTGTACGAGGGCGTTGGGATATGAACGCAAACGCGTGATCGACGGGACGTTCAACTCGTCCCGTCATCCCGGACCACTCACAGTCCGAAGGGGTTAAGTACCCTTCGTGGCTTACGAGTAGGTCCGAAGGAGATGAGGATTCCACCCCTGCGGTCCGCCGTACAGATGGGATCTGATGTTAGCCTTGGTAGTTCGGTGACGCCCGATCGGTCGACGATCCGTGGTCACCGAACGTGGACCCATGTGTGAGTGTGTATCTTAACATTCACCGCCAACAAACCCTCCCCAACTGGGGAGATCATATAGCATTCCGGTTGATCCTGCCGGAGGTCATTGCTATTGGAGTCCGATTTAGCCATGCTAGTTGCACGAGTTTAGACTCGTAGCAGATAGCTCAGTAACACGTGGCCAAACTACCCTATGGATCCGAATAACCTCGGGAAACTGAGGCTAATTCGGAATACGATTCCCACGCTGGAACTGCGGGGAATCCGAAACGTTACGGCGCCATAGGATGTGGCTGCGGCCGATTAGGTAGACGGTGGGGTAACGGCCCACCGTGCCGATAATCGGTACGGGTTGTGAGAGCAAGAGCCCGGAGACGGTATCTGAGACAAGATACCGGGCCCTACGGGGCGCAGCAGGCGCGAAACCTTTACACTGCACGCGAGTGCGATAAGGGGACTCCAAGTGCGAGGGCATATCGTCCTCGCTTTTCGCGACCGTAAGGTGGTCGCAGAATAAGTGCTGGGCAAGACCGGTGCCAGCCGCCGCGGTAATACCGGCAGCACGAGTGATGACCGCTATTATTGGGCCTAAAGCGTCCGTAGCTGGCCGTGCAAGTCCATCGGGAAATCCGCGCGCTTAACGCGCGGGCGTCCGGTGGAAACTGCATGGCTTGGGACCGGAAGATCCAGAGGGTACGTCCGGGGTAGGAGTGAAATCCCGTAATCCTGGACGGACCACCGGTGGCGAAAGCGCTCTGGAAAGACGGATCCGACGGTGAGGGACGAAAGCTCGGGTCACGAACCGGATTAGATACCCGGGTAGTCCGAGCTGTAAACGATGTCTGCTAGGTGTGGCACAGGCTACGAGCCTGTGCTGTGCCGTAGGGAAGCCGTGAAGCAGACCGCCTGGGAAGTACGTCCGCAAGGATGAAACTTAAAGGAATTGGCGGGGGAGCACTACAACCGGAGGAGCCTGCGGTTTAATTGGACTCAACGCCGGACATCTCACCAGCATCGACAACGTGCTGTGAAGGTCAGTGTGATGAGCTTACTGGAGCCGTTGAGAGGAGGTGCATGGCCGCCGTCAGCTCGTACCGTGAGGCGTCCTGTTAAGTCAGGCAACGAGCGAGACCCGCACTCCTAATTGCCAGCAACACCCTCGTGGTGGTTGGGTACATTAGGAGGACTGCCAGTGCCAAACTGGAGGAAGGAACGGGCAACGGTAGGTCAGTATGCCCCGAATGTGCTGGGCGACACGCGGGCTACAATGGCCAAGACAGTGGGATGCAACCCCGAAAGGGGGCGCTAATCTCCGAAACTTGGTCGTAGTTCGGATTGAGGGCTGAAACTCGCCCTCATGAAGCTGGATTCGGTAGTAATCGCGCCTCAGAAGGGCGCGGTGAATACGTCCCTGCTCCTTGCACACACCGCCCGTCAAAGCACCCGAGTGGGGTCCGGATGAGGCCAGCGCAACGCTGGTCGAATCTGGGCTCCGCAAGGGGGCTTAAGTCGTAACAAGGTAGCCGTAGGGGAATCTGCGGCTGGATCACCTCCACAGACCGGGACCGGGGCGCTGCCCCGGCCCACAAGTCGTGGCGCTCTGCGCCACGCAGTTCACGTTCGGTCGACCCACGTTGGGCCGATCGGGCACCTTTGAACTACCAAGGCTAACACTTTCGCGCTCTGTCCGCCCTCCGGGGCGGACGTGGGCCCATAGCTCAGTGGTAGAGTGCCTCCTTTGCAAGGAGGATGCCCAGGGTTCGAATCCCTGTGGGTCCATACTCGGAGCGGATCGAATCGTGTCCCTTAAGTGGGAGACGGGCTTTCGATCTAATCCGAACGAACCGATGCACCAGCCCGTGTAAACGTGGCTGGGAAGGGTTAATGCATGCCGCGTCTACGGTGTGCAGATGAGACCGTGTGTACGTGTAGTCCAGGCGTCCACTGGACCCGTTCCCGGGTCACTATCCGTTACACTTCCGTGTAACGTCGATCCGATGAACGTGGCTACTGTGCCAGCTGGTGGATCGCTCGGCTTGAGAGCTGAAGAAGGACGTGCCAAGCTGCGATAAGCCTGAGGGAGCCGCACGGAGGCGAAGAACTCAGGATCTCCGAATGGGAATCCCCACCGCAATTGCTTCGCGCAATGGGGAACGTCGAGAATTGAAACATCTTAGTATCGACAGGAAAAGAAAGCAAACGCGATGTCGTTAGTATTGGCGAAAGAACGCGACACAGTCCAAACCGAAGCCCTCACGGGCAATGTGGTGTTCGGACTGACGATCACTCTCCGAACCGCGACACGAAGTCTCCTGGAATGGAGCACGAAACAGGGTGACAGTCCCGTACTGTCGATTAGTAAGAGACGAGTCAGCTCCAGAGTATCGGGGGTTGGATATCCCTCGTGAAGATCGCGGGCATCGACCGCGAAGACTAAACACTCCTCAAGACCGATAGCGAACAAGTAGCGTGAGCGAACGCTGAAAAGCACCCCACGAAGGGAGGTGCAATAGGGCGTGAAATCAGTTGGCGATGGAGCGACTGGGCACAAAAGGTCCCGAACCCAATGAATCAGGTGCAAACCTGTAGTAAGCCGTTCGGGAAGCCGGTGTCCAGTCGTACGTTTTGAAAAACGAACCAGGGAGTGTGCCTGTTTGACGAGTCTAACTCGATCATCGAGGAAGGCGTAGGGAAACCGACATGGCCGCAGTCTTACGACGAGGGCCGCCGTGTTCAAGCGCGGGGAGTCAAACGGGCACGACCCGAAACCGGATGATCTAGGCGTGGGCAGGGTGAAGCGTGCCGAAAGGCACGTGGAGGCCCGATAGCGTTGGTGTCCTACAATACCCTCGCGTGACCTACGTCTAGGGGTGAAAGGCCCATCGAATCCGGAAACAGCTGGTTCCAACCGAAACATGTCGAAGCATGACCTCTGCCGAGGTAGTTTGTGGGGTAGAGCGACGGATTGGGGGACCGCACTCCGAGAGGAGTGCGCCCCCCTGTCCAACTCCGAACCTACAAACGCCGTTCGACGCAGGGAGTCCGGTGCACGGGGTAAGCCTGTGTACCGTGAGGGAGACAACCCAGAGCTGGGTTAAGGTCCCCAAGTGTAGACTAAGTGCGATCGAAGGTGGTCGCAAGCCCTAGACAGCCGGGAGGTGAGCTTAGAAGCAGCTACCCTCTAAGAAAAGCGTAACAGCTTACCGGCCGAGGTTTGCGGCGCCCAAAATGATCGGGGCTCAAGTCTACCACCGAGACCTAGCAGCACCCGTCACAGGGTGATCTCGTAGGTTGGCGTTCTGTTCGGGTGGAAGCACGGTCGAGAGATCGTGTGGACCGTTCAGTAACGAAAATCCTGGTCATAGTAGCAGCGTTAGTCGGGTTAGAACCCCGACGGCCGAACGAGTAAGGGTTCCTCAGCAATGCTGATCAGCTGAGGGTTAGCCGGTCCTAAGTCTGCCCGTAAGTCGAAGCAGACAACAGGGAAATAGGTTAATATTCCTATGCCAGTGTGCACTCAAAGCCGACGCTTTGGGGCCGCCTCTCCCGGGCTTTCGCCCGGGCAAACAGTCGAAACTCGTGGAAGCCGTAATGGCACGAAGCGAGCGAATGGCTGGATAGCGCAAGAGAGGTCAACCTAGAGCCCGTGAAAAGGCGAGCACACTGTCCGTACCGAGATCCGACACAGGTACTCGTGGCGGCGAAAGCCAAGGTCTGTCGGGAGCAACCGACGTTAGGGAATTCGGCAAGTTAGTCCCGTACGTTCGCAATAAGGGATGCCTGCCTCGCAACGAGGCAGGTCGCAGTGACTCGGGCGCTCCAACTGTCTAGTAACAACATAGGTGACCGCAAATCCGTAAGGACTCGTACGGTCACTGAATCCTGCCCAGTGCAGGTATCTGAACACCCCGTACAAGGGGACGAAGGACCTGTTAACGGCGGGGGTAACTATGACCCTCTTAAGGTAGCGTAGTACCTTGCCGCTTCAGTAGCGGCTTGCATGAATGGATCAATGAGAGCGCCACTGTCCCAACGTTGGGCCCGGTGAACTGTACGTTCCAGTGCGGAGTCTGGAGACCCCCAAGGGGAAGCGAAGACCCTATAGAGCTTTACTGCAGGCTGTCACTGAGACGTGGTCGCCATTGTGCAGCATAGGTAGGAGGCGTTACACAGGTACCCGCGCTAGCGGGCCACCGAGCCAGCATTGAAATACTACCCGATGGTGACTGCGACTCTCACTCCTGGCGGAGGACACTGGTAGCCGGGCAGTTTGACTGGGGCGGTACGCGCTTGAAAAGATATCGAGCGCGCCCCAAGATTTCCTCACCCGCGTCGGAGACGCGGGAAAGAGCGCAAGAGCATAAGGAAGTCTGACAGTGTCCGGCACAACGACGGACGCTGACGCGAAAGCGTGGTCTAGCGAACCAATGCGGCTGCTTGATGCGGCCCATTGCTGACAGAAAAGCTACCTTAGGGATAACAGAGTCGTCACCCGCAAGAGCACATATCGACCGGGTGGCTTGCTACCTCGATGTCGGTTCCCTCCATCCTGCCTGTGCAGAAGCAGGCAAGGGTGAGGTTGTTCGCCTATTAAAGGAGGTCGTGAGCTGGGTTTAGACCGTCGTGAGACAGGTCGGCTGCTATCTATTGGGGGTGTTACGGTATCTGACAAGAACGTTCGTATAGTACGAGAGGAACTACGAATGGGTGCCACTCGTGTACCGGCTGTCCGAGAGGGCACGTGCCGGGCAGCGACGCACCACGGGGTAAGAGCTGAACGCATCTAAGCTCGAAACCCACTTGGAAAAGAGATACCACCGAGGCCACTCGTAGAAGACGAGTTCGATAGACTCGGGATGTACGCACCAAGGCAACGAGGTGTTGAGTCCGCGAGCACTAACCGGCCAAGCCACACACTCATATCGCATCTGGATCAACACTGGCCCGGAAACGGGTCCAGGCGCTAACTGGACTACACGTATTACACGGTTTTGCCACCGATACTGGTATTGCGACGGTTCGATTCCGTTGATCGGCGTTGAGGCGGCCACAGCGGTGGGGTGCCACCCGTACCCATCCCGAACACGGACGTTAAGCCCACCTGCGTTTCGGCGAGTACTGGAGTGCGCGAGCCTCTGGGAGACCCGATTCGCCGCCATCCACTCATACTCTCATCATTACGCCCCACACAGCCACCGCTGTGTGGGGCGTTTCGTATTTATTCCAGTAGTGACATCACTATCGGATCGCGTTCACACGCTAACCCGCCCGGCGTAACCTCCGTATCGAGACCAAATATTTTTGGAGCGGGGCTTATTCGGATGTATGAAAAACTCGGTAGATATGGAATCAGAACGTCCCTCCTTGGACGCTGTTTACGAAATTCTCTCCGAGTCGCGCCGTCGATACCTTCTGTACTACTTTCTAGAGAACGATCACGCGAACGTCGAGAGCGTTTCCTTGCAGATCGCTGCCTGGGAGCAGGAGAAATCGATTGAGGACGTCACCGAGGCAGAAAAACAGCGAGTGACGGCGTCGTTGGTTCACAGTCACCTTCCGAGACTCGAGGACCACGGGCTCGTCGAACACGACAGTCGGACGGGTGACGTAATCGCGGGTGACGGGTTCGCCGAGATCCGCGAGACCGTCCGCCAAGCGCGCGCGAACGAAGACGAGGTTACTGTGACGGGATCGTCGATGGAGTCATTTCTGTACAGCGAGCCGGTACCCTCGTCGAACAGGGAGCGACAGTAGAATCCCAACGATCCGTCTCGCTTCAGTTCGGAAGCCGGTAGTCGCCGGAGAGTGGGCTACTCGCCGGCAACGTTCGGCCAAGGGGAATGGAGCGTGGAGGCGCTGGCGTCACCTCCAGCGTGGCAATAACTAACACACGAATTATTACGCGTTTTCCCGACTCTCAGCGGGTGAAAACAGCGCTATGGCTCGAGTCATCTATCCATGGAAATCGGTATCGCCCGGAACACTAACGTCCAGCCTCATCCCGTGGCGGCGTGCCGCGTCGGCTGGCTAACCCTCGTGCCGGGCGGAGGAGCACTCGCGCTCCTCGGACGGGTGGGCGAGGCCCACCGGATATCGCGTGCCCGGGTTCGCCGCGCTGTCATCGCACCCGGATGGGTAAACTCGGACGGGGACTAAAGGCACGCACTCGTCCTATGAGTTCGTCCCGTTTAACTCTTCCATCGTCCGCTCGTCGTGGCCGTCCCGCTAGCCGGGGTCCGGCGCGTCGGTGACGTTCCCCTCGTTCTCCGAAAGCCACTGCTCGTAGGTCTCGGAGTCGACGACGACGATTTCCCCCTCCATCCGCGAGTGACCGGCGCCGCAGAACTCGGCACAGACCGCGTCGTAGCGGCCGGGTTCGTCGACGACGGTCCGTGCGCGAGTGTAGTCGCCGGGGAACGCGTCCTGTTTGACGCCCAGATCCGGGATGAAAAGCGAGTGGATGACGTCGTCACTGGTGAGCCAGAACGTTACGTCCTCGCCGGCGGGGATCACGATCTGATTCTCTGTCGTGACGTTCGCGTCGGGATAGGTCGCCTGCCACTCCCACTGGTAGCCGCGGACGTAGACTTCCTCGTCGCCGGTGTCGGGGAGGTCCTCGAAGGAGTCGAAGCCCTCTTGACTCCGATCGTCCGATTCGAGTGCCTGTGACGGCGAGATATACGGATTGACGAGGACGCTGTAGCCGGAGAGACCGACGAACAGCAGGATGATCGCCGTCGCGGCGGTCCACGTGATCTCGAGGGCGGGGTCCTCGGTGGTCGGTTTCGGATCGTCGTTGTCGTGGAACTTGACGGCCGCGTAGATCAGGATCATCAGGACGAACAGCGTCAGCGGCAGGGCGGCGTAGAGCAACTGATACTCGAGGCCGTCGATGAGTTCGCGGTTGGGCGACTGTGCCGCGACCGTGCCGGTGAGCGCGAGGAGCGTCGAGAACGTCGCGACGGTGAGCGCGACGATCGTGCGACGGCGGCTACTCATTGACGGCGGTTCAACGACCGGCGTGTTATACGTCATTCATCGTTTAGTGAACAGTCACGGTTGCGGATGAGTGTAGACGGATACTGGGGTTCGAAGGAATATCAAAACCGATGACAGTCACTGGATGGTGAGTTCATATTTATTGGGGTCGGTGGTGAGCCTTCCGCTATGCACGGCGACGAGCGGTGCGATCGGACCGTTGGTGGTGAGCGCCGATGAACCGCGCGCTCACGGAAGTCTCGTTGTTCGTCGTTGTCGTCGTCGGCTGCCTTCTGACGATCGTTCTGGCGCGGCGAGCGCGGACCGATCCGGCGCCGGACGGGGGATATGCGACCGGCCACCGTCGAGAACTGAGTCTGGCCGATGCGAAGGCGGCCGCGATTCGCTGGACGACGACGACTAATCACCGCGAAATCGGGCTGCTCTACATCGCGTTCGGTACCGTCGCGGCGCTGTGGGGCGGCATCGACGCGATGATGATCCGGACGCATCTGCTGACGCCGGAGGCGAACCTCTGGACGGAGCAGACGTACAACGAGTTGTTTACGATGCACGGCCTGACGATGCTGATCTTCTTCGTCACGCCGGTGTTCTTCGGGATCGGGAACTACTTCCTGCCGCTGCTGATCGGGGCCGACGACATGGCGTTTCCGCGGCTCAACGCCATCGGGTTCTGGCTCCTTCCGCCGTCGCTGTTGCTCGCTCGACTGGGGATCGTCGCCGAGGTGACGGGGGCGGTGCTCGCGGTCGCCGTACCGAACGACTGGCTGTCGGTCCTGCTTGCGTTCCAGGAGCCGGCGATCGGGTGGACGATGTATCCGCCCCTGTCGTTGGCGCCGAATCCCCAGACGGACTTCCTCCTGTTGGGACTCCACTTGAGTGGCATCGCGACCACGATCGGCGGGATCAACTTCATCGCGACGGTCGTCTACGAGCGCGACGAGTCGATCGGCTGGGCGAACCTCGACATCTTCTCGTGGAACATGCTCATCACGAGCGCGATCGTCATCTTCGCGTTTCCGCTGCTCGGTACCGCGCTGCTCATGTTGTTGCTCGACCGCAACTTCGGAACGACGTTCTTCGCGGTCGAGGGGGGTGGCCCCATCCTCTGGCAGCACCTGCTGTGGTTCTGGGGCCATCCCGAGGTGTACATCGTCTTCCTTCCGGCGACCGGCCTGATGAGTCTCATACTCCCGAAGTTCGTCGGCCGGAAGCTGTTCGGGTTCAAGTTCATCGTCTACTCGACGATCGCGATCGGCGTCCTCTCGTTCGGCGTCTGGGCCCATCACATGTTCGTGACCGGCGTCGACCCCCGCATCCGGGCGAGTTTCATGGCGACGTCGATCGCCATCGCCGTCCCCAGCGCGATCAAGGTGTTCAACTGGATCACGACGATGTGGAACGGTGACGTCCGACTGGCCGCGCCGCTGATCCTCTGTGTCGGTTCTATCGGCCTGTTCATCGTCGGCGGCGTGACCGGCATCTTCCTCGCGGTCATCCCCGTCGACGTCATCTACCACGGCACCTACTACGTCGTCGGTCACTTCCATCTCATCATCATGGGGATCATCCCCTTCATGATGTTCGCCGCCAGCTACTACTGGTATCCCCTGATTACCGGACGGATGTACGATCGTCGGCTCGCGATCTTCCAGTCGTCGCTGCTGGTCATCGGCTCCGGGCTCACGTTCATGACGCTGATGGCGCTCGGCTTCCTCGAGCACCCCCGTCGGTACGCGACCTACCCGCCGGAGTACTCGGGGCTGCACGTCGTCGCGACCGTCGGCTCGTTCATTATCGGAATTAGCGTCCTCATGTGGCTCTACAACATGCTCTGGTCGTACTTCCGGGGGTCGCCGGTCGAGACCACGGACCCGTGGGAGCTGAAGGCGACCCAGCAGTTCACGCCCGAGTGGCAGTGGTTCGAGGACCGCCTCGAGCGCAAGCGCGGGATTCCGCCGAGCGAACCCGACGAGGTCCGCCCGTCGTACGTGCCCGCACAGGAGGAACGGCCGCCGTCGCTGTACGGTCGGATCGTGCCGGTCGCCCGGCGCGCCGTGAGCGACGCGGGCGCGGGCGCGGCCGGCGGCCTCGTCGGCACGCTGCTCATGACGGGCGTCCTCCTCGTCGCGGTCGCGCTGGGCGTCTTCGACCTCGAGTCCTTCGCGGACCTCGCGACGCTGGTCGGACTGCCGGCGAACCTCGCGCTCGGATACGGGCTCTTCCTCTTCGCCGGGATGACGGTCTGGCCCCTACTGTTCCTCTCGTTGGGAGAGTACCTCCCGGGCGAACTCACGTTCATCACGGGGCTGTGGTACGCGACGGTCATCGCCTCGGGGTTCGTCATCGCCTTCTATACCGGCCAGACCGGGCTCGAGCTGGTGACCTACCTCGTCTTCGCGCTGCTCGCTCACTGGATCTACGGGCTGGGACTCGCCGGGATGATCACGTATCTCGGCGGTCGTCGACCGATGTCGTCGGAGGGACCGCGATGAGCGACGACGCCTCGCCGTCGGACGCGGACGAACCGCCGGCCA
Organism: Haloterrigena sp. KLK7; assembly: GCF_037914945.1. Lineage (NCBI taxonomy): Archaea > Methanobacteriati > Methanobacteriota > Halobacteria > Halobacteriales > Natrialbaceae > Haloterrigena > Haloterrigena salinisoli. Next base: position 3,432,694 of record NZ_CP149787.1, on the reverse strand, counting down.
CCGACAGCACCGGCCCGGTCGAACCGACCGCGTCGTCGGAGTCGCTCATGTTGACCTACGCCGCCCCCTTTCTCGGGGTTCTCCTGATCGCCGTCGGACTCCCTCTCTCGATCGTCGGCGGCTACGTGGTCGTCCAGGACGGCCTCGGACTGTGCGGCGAGCCGACGATCACGGCGACGCCCGCCGACGAGTACAACGAATCGCTGGCGACCATCGACGAAATCCCCGCCGAGCAGCTCTCGTCGGCCGAACGGCGGGCCCTCGAGGAGGCGATCGATAGCCCCCTTCAGGAGGGGCGGGTGTCGGGCGAGCTCGAGAACCGGGCGGCGTTGCTCGAGGGGGTCGTCGTCGAATACGAGGGGACGCATTACTACGTCCAGATCACGTCCCAGAACTCCTGTCTCGAGGTGCAGCCGTTGCTGTTCCCGATCGGCGCGGTGGCGATCCTCATGGGATTCGGCGGCGTGTTGACGCCGCCGATCTACCGAAAACTGGCGGGCTTCGAGGAACGAATGCGGCGATAGCGCGGTCGATCGACGGCCCCTTCCACCCCGGTCACGGGACGCTTCGATCGGAGCCGCGCGACGCGAACCGTCGCGCTCTTACTTCTTCGAGTCGGTCTCGTTCGACGTACCGGACGAATCCTTCTTCGAGGTGCCGGTCGCGTTCGAATCGCTGGCGGCCTCGTCGTCGGGTCGGTTCGGCGTGTCGTTCGTCATCGGGCTCGGCTGCGGGGCGATGACTTCCCCGTCACCCGGCTGCTCGGGGAGGTAGGAGAACTGTCCCTTGCCGTCCGGCGACTCGCCCTGCGTCCAGGGGTAACCCGGATCGGGCTGCTGTTCGCGTCTCGTCGACATGAACGCGTAGTTGTACTCCTGGTTTTCCTGTTCCTGCGGGAAGCTCGCGGGAACGGGAACCGGGTCGTCGAGCGATTCCAGGGCCTCGAGCCACTGGTTCTGGTGCATCGTGTCCCGGGCGATCAGATAGGAGAGCATGTCCTTCATGCCGGGGTCGTCGGTGTACTCGTAGAGCCGCGTTGCGAGCGTGCGTCCGGTCGCCTCGGACATCACGTTCGCGTAGAGGTCGCCCGCGAGGTTGCCCGACGCGACGATGTAGTTCCCGGTGAAGGGGACGCCGTTACTGTCGACGGGCATCGCCGACTCGCCCGCCGAGAGGAATTGGCGGGGGTTCTGTCCGGTCATCGCCGCGGCCGTCGCCGCGGTCTCCTGGGCCTCGTCGCCCATCTGCTTTGCCGAGCCGCGGAGGTTCTTGGTGACCGCAGTGGCGAGCATCTCGATGTGGCCGAGTTCCTCCGCTGCGGTCTCCATCAGGAGGTTCCGATACTCCTCGTAGCCTTCGGGGAGGGCCCACGCCTGGAACATGTACTGCATCGCGACGCGCATCTCCCCTTCCTGTCCGCCGATCGCTTGCTGGAGAAGTTTCGCGAAGTGCGGATCCGGTTCTTCGACGGTGACCTCGTACTGGAGCTCAGGTTCTTGGAAGAACATCCGGACGTCACTGGCCAGACCGAACGAGATAATGCTGTCACTTGCCAGTGCGCCGTTGTGTCAGCATGGGAAATCATTATCCCACCGTCGATGGTCGAGAGCAGGGACGGAGTACTCATGTATCAGGACACGTCAGGATCGACGACGCGACGAACGTTTGTCAAGTGCGGTCTCCTGTCGACCGGAGCGCTCGTCGGCACCTCGAGTGCGAGAGCGACGGACGGGGCGCGGACCGAGTCGACCGAGAGCGCAGCGCGACCGATCGAGCGGGGCGTGATGCGCTCGTACCAGTACATGCCCGACAGTGCGGTCACGGTCCGGGAGACCGTCGACTGGCACCCGCAGGGACTCGCCGAGGCGACCGGCCACGTCGTCGCGTACGACGCCTCGCCCTCCTTCCGCGCGCTCCTGTTTACGACCGCCGACAGTGGCGATACCGGCGCGGACGACGAATCCGACTCCGACCCCCTTCAGCCGGGTGATTCGCTCTCGCTGGGCGGTATTCACGGGTCACCGGAGACGACGAGTTCGCAGTACGTCACCGTCGACCTCAGCGTCGACGGGACCGCCGACCCCGCCGTCGACGGATAGCCGGACGGCGATTCGGGCCCGCGCTCGCGACGGCCGAGCCACCGCCACCGGGGTTTTTCCCGACTGGCCCTCGTACCGCGGACCCGAGGTGATTTCAGTGGTCGAACACGACGAGCGGCGGCGTGCCGCGGCGAAGTGTGCGGGCTGTGGCCGGATCGGGATCGTCCACGTCTGGCCCGACGGCACGCGCAAACCGCTCGGGCAGACGTCCTTCTGTGACTGTCCCGACCCGACGCTGCGACTCCTCGAGGAAGAGCGCGAGGCGGGCGACGACCTCCCGTAGCGACGCGGGGCGCAATACGTGGCGCGGCGGGCAGTCTCGAGCGCATGGCCACGCAACCGAGCGGTGTGGGCCGCTCAGATGGTCGCGCCCACGTAGAGGACGAGCACGAGGAACACCCAGACGAAGTCGACGAAGTGCCAGTACAGCGAGACGGTCGCGACGGAGGTGTCGCGCTCGGGGCCGTAGTCGCCGCGGAGCGCGCGCCAGAACAGCACGGCGATGCCGCCGACGCCGAGCGCGACGTGGAACCCGTGGAGACCGGTCAGTCCGTAGAAGGCGGTCCCGAAGACGCCGCTGGCGAGCGAGAACCCCTCGTGGACGATGAATTCGTAGTACTCGTAGGCCTGGCCGCCGAGGAAGACGACCCCGAGCGCGAGCGTCGTCCCGAGCAGACCGAGGAAGCGGCGCCGATTCCCGTCCTCGAGCGCTTCGTGCGCGTAGTGGAACGTGACGCTGCTGGCGATCAGAATCGCGGTGTTGACGATCACGAGCGACCCCAGCAGCGGCGGCAGCTCCGTGGGCGGCCACGTGCCGATTCTGACGAAGAAGTAGTAGATGAACAGCGCGCCGAACGTCGAGACGTCGGTCGTGAGAAAGAGCAGCGTCGTCCAGACGTACGACTCTCGAGACGACGTTCCGCCGGCGCCCGCTCGCGCGGGCGCGAGAAACACTTCGTCGATCCATCCGGCGATGCCGGCCAGCAGAACGATCGCCCCGACGACGGCGAGGGCGACGCCGACGAGCGGCGGGATCAGACCGGTCCCGTTCCCGAGGACGGCGATCGCGGCGCCGCCGTAGAGGCCGCCGGCGCCGGCGGCGGCGACGAGCGGCCAGCGACTGCGGTGTTCGTGCTCGTCGTGATCGATGTCGGGTTCGTGGGGGCTGTCGGGACCGACGGGCCCGTCGGGGTCGTGTCCGGTCGTCGCCCCGTCGCTCGAGACGCCGTGCCCGCCGCCGTCGGTCCGAATCGGGTCGGTCTCGAGCGACGACGTCGCGTCGCTCGACTCGCTCGCGTCGTTTCGCCGAGCCATACTCGCTGTCCAACGTCGAGTCGGAAAAAGGATCGCCGCTTACGCGCCGGTAGGGTGGACGTACGGTCCCGCGAGTATCAGTCGGCGTCGGGTGTCAGTCCGCATCGGATCGCGATTCTCGACCCGCCGCTCCGCGTTCGTCCGCCACGGCGGGGAGCGTGAAGGAGAACGTCGTTCCGTCGCCGGGCTCGGAATCGACCCAGATCTCGCCGCCGTGGCGGTCGACGATCCGCTGGCAGAGCGCCAGCCCGATTCCCGTCCCCGAGCGTTCCTCGCTCGTGTGCAGGCGTTCGAAGATCCGGAAGATGCGATCGACGTCGTCGGAATCGATCCCGATCCCCTCGTCCGCGACCGAAATTACCCACACCTCGCCGGCGCGCTCGGCGGAAACGCGGATGCGCGGCGGCTCGTCGCCGCTGTACTCGATCGCGTTCTCCAGCAGGTTCTGGAAGACCTGCCGGAGTTGGCTGGCGTCGCCCTCGACGCGCGGGAGGTCGTCGACGGTGAGATCGGTCTCCCACTCGTCGAGTTTCACCTGCAGGTCCTCGCAGACGTCCGCGAGGACGGCGTTCAGATCGACCGGAGCCAACGAGTCGCCCTGCGTCTCGACGCGGGAGTACTCGAGCAGTCCCTCGATCATCTCGCGCATCCGGTCGGCGCCGTCGACGGCGTAGTCGATGAACTCCTCGCCGTCCGCGTCGAGCTCGTCACCGTATCGGTCCTCGATCAGTTCGAGGTAGCTCGAGACCATCCGAAGGGGCTCCTGGAGGTCGTGGGAGACGGCGTAGGCGAACTGCTCTAAGCGCTCGTTGGACTCCTCGAGTCGCCGCTGGTACGTGATGAGTTCGGTGATATCCTGGCACATCAGCAGTCCCGCGAATACCTCGCCGCGGTCGTCGGTAACGGGAATCGTTCGGACGAGCCAGTGTCGACTCGCGTACTCGACCTCCGTCCGTTCCCTGTCACCGGCCAGTGCGGCCTGCAGGGACGGTTCCACCGTCTCAGCGAACTCCGTGCCGAACGCCTGGCTCGGGGTCTGCCCGTCGAGGTCGGCGGGATCGATCGGCAGCCGATCGAACGCTTCGCCCGCCGAGAGGTAGAACGTCGGCCGGTCGTCGAACAGGGCGACGATCCCGTCCGGGAACCGCTCCGCGAGCGTCCGGTATCGTCGTTCGGACTCCGAGACCCGGTCGTACATCCGCTGGAGCTCCCGTTCCCGCTCGCGAAGTTCGTCGGTGTACCGACGCCTGCTGGCGTTGTAGACGCCGATTCCGAAGGCGGCGACGACGCCGAAGAGGACGCCGTTGAGCGCGAGCACGTACGGCTTCGGTTCCTCCATGACGCGGAGCTGGATCACAACGGTCCACAGGAACAGCACCGCGATCGCCCCGCCGACGAGGAGGTTCCACTTCGCGATGGTCACGACGTACTCGGTCTCCCAGTCCAGCCGGACGATCCACACGCCCGCGAGGACGAGTCCGCTCGCGAGGACGAGCAGCGCGCTGTTCTCGAGCAGCGTCCACAGCAGTCCCCACGAGAGGTTCCGGAGGTCGTCCCACATATCGTAGAGGGGGACGAGCAGGATGAGGAGCCCGAGCCCGGAGACGCACCCGCCAGAGAGGTATCGGCGAGCGCGGTCGCTGTCGATAGCTGGCACGTCTCTCCGTATGATCCGCCCCTCCCTAAGTACTGGTTCTCCTACAACTGGTTGGGAACACCGAGTCGCGAGCGACCGCGAGACGCGACCTCAGTAGAAGTACTCGTCCTCGCGCAACTGGACGTAGCCGCCGTCGCGGTATTTGAACTTGCGGCGCTTGTACTCGAGGAGCACCCTCGAGGCGCCCAGTCCGGCGGAGTAGCCGCGGCTGACCAGGCCCTCGCCGTCGTCGCCCTGCATCCGGTTGACGATCTCGAACGTGCGGTCCCAGTCGTCGGGCCCGTAGTCCCGCACGATGTCGGCGAAGGAGACGTTGCGCAGGATCTCGTCGCCGACGGCTCCCTTCCAGACGTCGTTGTAGTTCTCCAGCGAGTCGGTGGCGGCGAGGCGGCCGGCGATCTTGCCCGTTCGGACGGCGACGTGGTAGCCGCCCTCGTGGAACGCCGAGGTGGTCCCCATCGCGCCGCCGGCGACGGCGATGTTGGCGCCGACGGGCGACTCGATCGGTCGCGTCGAGGAGATCGGGTAGGTTTCGGTTCCCTTCGACTTCCCGCGGTCCTCGACGCGCGGGATGTCCCCCTCGATGTCGTACTCGTCACCGTACTCGCGCTCGAGCAGGCGCCGGATGTACTCCGCGCCCGAGGGGAGCTTGTCGTCGTCGGGCTCGAGCAAGGCGTAGGCGGCGGGGTTCTCGACGTCCTCGAGCTCCATCCCGATGGGCATGGTCAGCCCGACGCGGGCGACCGTGCCGTCGTTGGGGAAGATCCACGGGTAGGCGGTCTCCCCGGGCATGTACCCCCACCAGAACTTGAGGGTGTCCTCGAACTCCGCGAACAGTTCCTCGGGGAAGTCCCGATACTCCTGGTAGGCGATGTGGTTGGCCTCCGGCGGCGAGAGGTAGTCGGAGACGCTGCGGCCGGGCGCGGTGAACTGGTCGAGCGCGTCCAGCGTGATGCGTCGTTGCGGCCCGTCGGCGAGGACGACGTACTGGGCCTCGAGTTCGTCGCCGTTCGAGAGGGTCAGCGTGTGAGTCGGTCCCTTCGGGCTCGAGGCGCGGAGATCGGTCTCGAGGTCCGTGACGCTCGTTCCGACGCGGAGGTCGGCGCCGGCGTCCTCGGCGCGCTCGTAGAGCCAGTCGTCCATGCGCGCGCGGTGGAAGGTGTAGCCGAAGTTCGGATAGCTGGCCGCCATTCCCGTGCTCGTCAGTTCGACCGACGTCGACGGGCCGACGAACTCGGTGGACTCGAGTTCGCGGAGGATGACGTCGTCGGGGATCTCCCGGTAGTCGAACTCCATGATATCGATCCAGTAGTCGAGCATGCCGGCGGCGTCGGTCGAGTCCGGCCCGAGCCCGTCGCGGTCCTCCCGCGGGACGCCCTGTTCGAAGAGGACGGTCTCGGCGCCGTGTGCCGCGGCCCGTTCGGCCGCGGAGGCCCCTGCGGGTCCGCCACCGACGATCGCGACGTCTACGCGTTCCATACGCCGTTTGGACTCAACGTGTCGTTATAAAATCTGCGAGGTGAATTTCTCCCCGACTGAATCGAGTCGGCCGCTCGTTCGAACCGACGCGCCGTTGTGCGGTGGCGCGCGCCGGCGTCCGACCGAACGCTAGTGAGGGCGGACAACGACGTCGTGCGAGGTCTCTGTGAGCGTAGCGAACAGAGGCTTGGAAGACGCATTGCGTCTTCCAGTGGATGAGCGAGCGACCTCCTAGGAGCGAGCGAATCGGTTGGGGAGGGAGTGGCGACTCCCCGTTGCCAGCGGCGGCAGAACCCGCGATCCGTCTTCGGTCGTATCGGGTCCCGATCGCCACCGAGACTCGAGGCCGTCGCACTAGTTCAGTATAATTCCGGGAGACGAACGCTTTTGGGACCGCTGACCGACGCCACGGACATGAGCGACACCGACGCGCCGGACGTACTCGTCCTCCGGAAAGGGACGCACGGAATGCCGGTCGAACAGTACGCGGCCGCGATCCGCGAGCGACTGCCCGACCGCACGGTCGAACTCGCTCGCACGCCGGCGGCGGAGCGCGACCTGATCGAGAACGCCCGGTTCGTCACCGGAATGACCCTCGAGGAGGACTTACTCGAGGCCGCCGACGATCTCGAGGTCTTCGCCTGCGCCTACGCGGGGACCGGCCACCTGCCCCTCGAGGAACTCGAGGAGCGCGGCGTCGCGGTGACGAACGCCTCGGGCGTCCACGGGCCGAACATCGGCGAGCACGTGCTGGGGGCGATCCTCCGCTTTACCCGCCGATTCCACGTCGGCGCGCGCCAGCAGCGCCGCCGGGAGTGGCGCCACTACCAGGCCGAGGAACTGCAGGGGTCGACGGTGACGATCGTCGGACTGGGGGCGATCGGCGAGTCGGTCGCCGACCGCCTCGAGCCCTTCGGCGTCGACACGATCGGCGTCCGGTACACGCCCGAGAAGGGCGGCCCGACCGACGAGGTGGTCGGCTTCGAGGGCGAGGAATTCGACGACGCGCTGGCGCGGACCGACTACCTCGTGCTCGCGTGTCCGCTCACGGAGACCACGCGCGGACTGATCGACGACGAGGCGTTCGTGACGATGGATCCCGGCGCCGTCCTCGTCAACGTCGCCCGCGGACCGGTCGTCGACACCGACGCGCTCGTCGAGGCCCTGCGCTCGAGCTGGATCCGCGGCGCGTCGCTGGACGTCACCGATCCCGAACCGTTGCCGGAGGACCACCCGCTGTGGACCTTCGAGAACGTCCAGATCACGCCCCACAACGCCGGCCATACCCCCGAGTACTACGAGCGACTCGCCGATATCGTCGCCGAGAACGTCCGCCGGTTCGCCGACGAGCCCGACGCGGACCTCGAGAATCAGGTCCTGCCCTGAGCGCCCGGGATCCTCGAATCGCCGACCGTCTGCGCCCCGTCGGTCGATCGCCGATCCGCGTCGAGCGTCGATCACTGCCGGTCGTCGCCGATCGCTGACGGTCGTCATCGATCGCCTGCGCCCGTTGCCGACCTCCGAATCCCGACCGCGGTCTGCAGTTTTTTCACGTCACCGTCCGAATTCGAGGTATGGACCCGATAGTCATCGGTCGGCGCCGTCAGCGCCGTCGCCGGCACGCTCTCGATCGACCGTCGCCTCGAGCGAACCGCGATCGAACGGGAGGTAGCCGATGACGCTATCGCTCGACGGGCCGATACTCGTCCCCGTCGCGAACCCGGACGACGGCGAACGGACGGCCACCGCGCTCGCCCCTTATCTCTCCGAGACGAGTCGGGTGATCCTCGTCAACGTCATCGAGAAGGGCGGCGGCGCGCCCGACAAGGCCGGCGTCGAACAGCGCGAGGAGTACGCCGAGGAGATCTTCGAGCGCGCGTTAGAACCTCTCGAGGCCACGACCACGGACGCGACCGTCGAGACGGCCGTCTGCTACGGCACCGATATCGTCGAACGGATCTTCGCCGAAGCGCGGGACCGGGACGTCGACGCTGTCGTCTTCACCGCTCGGGAGTCCAACCGGTTGGCGGAACTGTTGACCGGCGACGTGGCGCGACGGATGGTCAAGGAGGCGTCCGTCCCGGTGGTCGCGTTACCGCACGACTCGTAGTCGGGCGCGTATCCGCCGGCTGCTCGGTCGGTAACTGCCCGTGAGCGAGTGTAGTCGTCCGTGAGTAGCGTTCGGTAAGGACGTAGAGTCGGCAGAAGCAGGCGTCGCGCTCCGATCCCCGGGTTACGGCGTCGGCGTTTCGGCAACGCCGCCGACCTGATTCGCCTCGCTCTCGGCGCCGCCGTCGGCATCGGCGTCGGTGTCGCTTTCGTCGATCGTCTCGGCTCGAGCGAGCAGTTCGCGCCCCTCCTCGCGAAGGGCGACGGTGTTGGTCTCGTGGTCGAACGCGACGGCGCCGGCGTCAGCTAGCTTCGGCACGTGGCTGTGTCGAAGCGTGATCGCGACGCGTCGCCGCGTCCCGAACAGCGCGTCGCCGCAACTGGCCAGCGCACCGCCCGCCTCGGCGTCGTCCTCGAGCACGAGGTGATCCGCGAGGTCGGACAGCGAGACGGACTCCTCGTCGCGGGCGTCCAGATACCGGAGGACGGCCCGACGACGCCGATCCGCGAGCACGCCGAACTGCGCCCCGTCGCCGTCGGCGGTAGCGCCGGCCGAGACGGGGGTCAGCGAGTCGGGATCGGAGATGACTGGGAGCATACCCGTAGTTGGGACCGTACGCATTTGTGTACGCCTCCAACATACATTGGGTCGGTCGGCCCGTAGAGGAACGATTCGGCGCGCTCGTTCGGGGCTGACACCGTCGCTGACGGCGGTATAGTGCCATTTCGGAGTCGAGCCGCGGCGCTGTGCCACTGCGAGCCGCGCCGCTACGGGACTCGAACGTCCGCACGCGAAAAATTCGGCTTCGACCGCGACTGGCGGACTCGACTAGATGTAGCCCTGATCGAGCAGCAGTTCGCCGTTCAGCACGCTCGCGCCGGCGGCGCCGCGGATGGTGTTGTGCGCGAGGCAGTTGTACTGGAGCCCGAACGGCGACTCCTGGAGACCGCCCGCGGCGATGGCCATCCCGTCGCCGAGCGTGCGGTCCATCCGGGGCTGGGGACGGTCGGGCTCGTCGAAGACGTGGATGAGCGGCTCGGGCGAGGAGCGCAGGTCGAGCGAGGGGTACTCGCGCATGGCCTCGGCGGCCGCGTCGACGGTCAGTTCCTCCTCGGTCTCGACCCAGACGTTCTCGAGGTGGCCGTCGATCGTCGGGATGCGGTTACAGGAGGCCGAGACCGCCATGCTGTTGTGGCTCAGCTCGGCGCCGTCGAACTCGCCGAGCAGTTTGCGGGACTCGGTCTCGAGTTTGTCCTCCTCGCTGCCGATGTAGGGGATGGCGTTGTCGATGATCTCCATCGAGGAGACGCCGTCGTAGCCCGCGCCGGAGACGGCCTGCAGCGTCGAGACGTGGACCTTCTCTAAGCCGAAGTCGGTCAGCGCGGCCAGCGTGGGGACGAAGGTGATCGTCGAGCAGTTGGGGTTCTTGACCATCGCGCCGTCCCAGCCGCGCTCGTCGCGCTGGACCTCCAGCAGGTCGATGTGTTCGGGGTTGACCTCCGGGATCACGAGCGGGATGTCCTCGTCCATCCGGCCGTTCGAGGAGTTCGAGGAGACGACGTAGCCCGCCTCACAGAACGGCGGCTCGACCTCTGCGCCGACGCTCGAGGGGAGCGACGAGAAGATCAGGTCGACGTCGTCGGGGACCTCGTCGGGGTCGGTCGCCGTGACGGTCATGTCGGCGACGTCGTCCGGGATGGGGCTGTCGACGCGCCACTTCGCGGCCTGTCGGTAGCTCTTTCCGGCGCTGGATTCGCTGGCGGTCAGTGCTGCGATCTCGAAGTCGGGGTGGGGATCGAGAAGCTGGATTAGTCGTTGTCCCACGGCACCGGTCGCGCCGAGGACGCCTACTCGTACTGCCATTTTCCCGCACTCAGTGGCGTGTCCGCAAAACCGTTTGGGTTTTCGTCGCGCGCGAGCGGCGCCCGATCGACGCGGCGCATAGAAGACGTTAAGAAAACGGAGTGAAATTGATTCACCGATGCACACGCAATACGTTCGATCCGGCTCGGACGCGGGGTGGTCCCGATGACGAGTTCGACCGCGAACTCGAGCGGCGTCGGCCCGTTCGACGGCGGGTTCCAGATCGGTGCCGCAATCGTCTCGGCGGTCCTGTTTCTCGTCGCCATCGTGTTCGCCTGGACGGGATTTCAGGGCATGCAACTGTTCGTCGTCGGCACGGAGATGAACATCGTCACCGGCGCGGTCGGGTTCATGCTGACCATGTTCTTCGCCATCGGCGCGCTCATCGTCGCCCTCTTCATGGACTCCGGCTTCGACCACTGACCGTTTCGCCGACTCGAACTCGAGACCGACGCGTCGTCCGTTCGTCGACGGCGCGCGAACCCCGATTCTGACGCGACCCGTGACTGCCGAGCGGTCGCGATGCCTGCGGCTCGCGGACGGAAAACTCGAGACAGAAGGCCCTGATTACGCTGCGGACGCCTGCGAGCTCTTCTTGCGGGTGACGTAGCCCGCGATGCGGTTGCGAACGCCCTTGGATTCGACGTTCGTGAGCTTTGCGACGCTCTCCTTGTTCTGTTCGAAGTCGGTCGTGAACGCGTCCGGGTACCGCTCCAGCAGGATGGTCCCGGTCTTCTTGACGTAGGCCGGTTTGATTGCCATGTAGGGAGGTTCCGTCCAGAGGCTCTTAATGCCTTTCTCTTTCGCTGTCGGGGAGGACGGAACGGCGGGTCGATCGCGGCCTCGCCGCGGAGCGACCAGCGCCGTACCACGAGGGCACCTTACCACGAGGAGTGTTCGCGCACGCGCTCGAGCGCCTCGCGCTCGCGCGGGCCGCCGGCGCGGTCGACGACCGAGGCGAAGTACTCGAGGCGCTGACGGAGTTCGGCCTCGTCGTAGCCGTCGACGTCCAGCCGCGAGGCGGCGACGGTGGTCTCGACGACGGCGCCGAACCCGCGGTCGATCGTCGGCACCGTTTCGGCCTCGACCCCGGCCTCGAGCGGCCACAGGGCCCACCGCTCCCACTCGGTTCCCTCGTCGGTACCCGTCTCGAGGGACTCGACGGCGACACGGGCCCACGCGTTCGCGGCGTCCGGCACCGGTTCCTCGCGCTCGACGATCGAGAGCGCGGCGTCGGCGAAGAGGACGGGGTCGTCGACGAACAGGACGTAGCCCTCGCCCCGCCGACGGAAGTTCCCGCGGGTGCGGGTAGCGCCCCACGTGCGCGCGGTGACGAGATTGTCGTCACTGCCCGCGTTGTCCCTTTCCGATCCGCCGTCCCGATCCGGCGCGAACAGACCGAGCGCGGCGAGGTTCCACAGCCCGTTCGGACCCAGCGTGGCGACGACGGCCTCGGTGACCCCCGACAGCGAGACGGGCCACTCGACGGGTTCGGCGTTCTCGGGGGTCGTCTCGAGCGCGTCGGCCCGCGGCTCGTCGCCGGTCATACCTCGATCGCCTCGTGCTCGAGGGCGACGAACAGCCCCGCGGCCGCGATGTCGGCGGTCGTCCCCGGGTTGACGCCGCGGGCGACGAGGTCCGCGGCGAAGGCCTCGACGGCCTCGGGGTCGGTCTCGAGGGCGTCGCGCTCGACCAGCTCGGCCGCGCGGTCGGTGACCTCCCGCGCGACGGCCTCGCCGCTGCGGGACGCGACGAGCGTGTCGGGACGCTCGGCGAGCAGGGAGAGAAAGACTTCGGCGGTGCGCTCGCCCACCGGGCCGTCGGCCGCGGCGAGTCGCTCGGCGGCCCCGAAGGAGCGCTCGAACCCCTCGACCCACTCGCGCGCGACGTCGTCGCCCGGGACGCTGCGGCTCATGACGTCCAGCAGCGTCAGACCCTGCTCCTCGAGGACCGGGACGGCGTCGCTCCCGCGGCGGACGTCCAGCGGCTCCATGTCCGCGGGCGGGTCGTCGACGAAGACGTCGACGTGGTCGAACGCCCGGTAGAAGCCCGCCGCGTCGGCGACGGTTGTGTCCTCGCAGACGGCCTCGACGACGGGTTGGGCGCAGTCCTCGCGGGCCGCGCGGACGAGCGGCACGAGCAACAGCAGCGAGCCGAACTGGGTGTTGCCGCCGCGCTGGGTCGCCATGCCCGCGACGGCGCGTTCGAAGGACGCTCCGACCGCACCGCCGTTCGCCGCCATCTCGAGGCCGTCGCGGGCGCCCACGGCCCCCGCGAGGAAGTGTTCGAATCGCAGGTCCTCGAGGTCGCGGCGTCGGTCGACGTTGCCCGGCTTGGGCGTGCCCGCGACCTCGAGGAGGAGTGCCAGTTGTGCGTTTGCGGCCGGCGTTCGCATGCGTTTCGGTACGTACGGGGAGGATTTATGGATGTGCTTCTCCGGCCGAGTGTTCCCGTCTGTGGTCCCTTCGATCCGTCCGATGAATTCCGGTGGCCGATTCTCGAGGCGATAGAAGGCGACTGCTACTCGAGTGGGCTGCTCATATGGCAACAGGGAACGCCACATCCTCCCCAGCCGATTTCTGCTCGCGGGCCTCCGGCCCGTCTGTTCACGGCGGCAGAGCCGCCGTTCGCACGGTATGCGAGACCGTCGGTCTCGCACTACTCACGACGACCTCGCGCGGTTTCGTGTCGTGGTTCGCTGTTCGCTCGCCACGACACAGCGCGCGCCACCGCCTGCCAGCTCCTCGGTCCGGAGTGTCGTATAGAACGTACGGAAGACGTCGACGCGTCGTGTTTAGCGGTAGATGTTCTGGTACGCCTCGCGGTACTCCCGGAGCGCGAGCCGCGCCCGCCGCCGCGAGCTGAAGCCGAAGCCGATCGACGGACAGTCCTCGGTGGGGCACACCCAGCGGAACGTCTCCGAACCGGGGTCTCTGGCGACCGATACGTCCGCGTCGCATCGGGGACACTGCCATCCCCAGCGCATATCGCCGGCGTACTCGTTGGGACGGCCCATACTGGTTCTACGTCCGAGTTGTGCGGTGTACTGAAAAGTCTCCGTCCGAACATAGTGACGCTTTATTACAGACGGCGGCGCTCGAGGCGACGTCCCCGCCGTCCGGCGGTCGCGCTATCGCGACCGCGGCTCCTCGAGCGCGAGGCGTCGATCGACGGCCTCGCGGACGCGCTCGAGGACGATCGGGTTGTCGCTGGGCCGACCGACGCTGACCGCGTCGGCGCCGTAGTCGACGTACTCGCGGACGGTCGCGTCGTCGCGGACGCCGTTGTTGGCGATGAGGAACAGGTCGGTGGCCTCGGCGACGTCGCGGACGATCGACTCGGTGTCCATCGCGTCGACGTGGACGAAGTCGGCACCCGCGCCCTCGAGCGCGGCCGCGAGCGCGGGGAGGTCGACGTCGGGGACCTCCGCACGGACCTTCACCCCGACGGTGACGCCGGTGTCGGCGGCCCGTTCGACGTAGTCGCACAATCGCTCGCGGTCCCGCAGGAGCGTTTCACCGCAGCCGACCGCACAGAGCTCGTCCTGTCGGCAGTGAGCGTTGATCTCGAGGAACGCGTCTCGGTCCCGGCAGACGCGGGCAGCGTCGGGAATCGGCTCGGGTGTCGCGCTCCGGACGTTGAACGCGGACTGGACGGGAACGTCCTCGAGGGCGGCGAGTTGCCGGTCGATGAAGGCGAGCGGATCGTCGGGGAGGAACTCGGTTCGATCACGTTCGACGAGTTCCCGCGCCGCCGCGCGCGACTCGCCGTCGATGGCGATGCCGCCGAGAAATGCGGCGCCCGCGTAGTCGGCGCCCGCTCGAGCCCACCGGGCGTCGGCTTCCCCGCTGAGGCTGGCCAGGGCGAGCGGCGGCGTGAACATACTCGAGCGTCGGGCGCCGAGGGCCTTGAACGTGGTCTTTCGCGGTCGAGGCGTTCGCTCGAGGGCCGGTCGGCCGATCGGCCGATCGACTGCTCGCTCAGTCGACGATATCGATCGCTTCCTCGACCGTCCGGGCGACCCGCGCGGCGTCCTCGGGCGAGTCAATTTTGATATCGGTCCGGAGCGTCGGGCGGTCGAACTCGGCGTCGTCGTCCTCGTCGACGACGAAGGCGTCGGCGAACGGATAGGCCGTCGCGAGCCCCTCGGTACTGGGGTCGGCGTTGACCGCCGACATGAGGTCGCCCGCAGGTCCCGAGAAGGCGTCGTCGCCGAGGAACGGCGAGACCGCGACGACCGTCGACTGACTGAGCGCGTCGGCGACGTCCGGCAGCGTGAGCATCGGTCCGATGCTCGTCACCGGATTCGACGGGCCGATGACGACGGTGTCCTCGAGGGCGTCGATGACGCCCGGCGCGGGTTCGGCCTTCGACGACCCCCGGAACTCGACGGTCTCGACGGTCGGTTCGCCGCGCCGAGCGACCCAGTACTCCTGGAAGTGCATCATCCCCTCGTCGGTGTGGACGAGACTCGCGACGGGATCGTCGCTCATCGGGAGGACGTCGATCGTCAGTCCGAACGCGTCGGCGAGTCGCGCGGTCGCCTCGCTCAACGTCAGCCCCTCGTCCAGCAGGCTCGTCCGCGTGATGTGGACGGCCCGGTCGCGGTCGCCGATCGTCATGAACTCGGCGACGCCCGAGAAGCGCCGCCAGTCGGCGAGTTCGCGCCCCTCGGTCTGTCTGTCGTCAGGGAGGTACTGCGGGCCGTCGGGCAGCCCCGCGGCCGACGCGATGTCCGAGAGCGCGTCGTTGGTGCGGTGCGTGTCGCCGTCGATTCCCCACCACGTCTCGCGGTCGAGCACCCCGCCGCCCTGAAACAGCAGCGTATCGACGTCCGGCGAGACGAACAGCCCGCCGATCTCGATGTCGTCGCCCGTGTTGGCGACGACGGTGGTCTCCTCCGGCGAGAACGCGGCGGCGGCACCGTCTAACAGCTTCGGCGTTCCGGTGCCTCCGGAGAGGAAAGTTACCATACGCAACACTCTCGAGCGTGAATACTTAATCACTTGTGGCTGATTCCGGAGTCGGCCGGTCGTCCGTCGAACTGGGGCCGTTACGGTGAGATTCCGTCAGTCGTCGCCGGGGCTCCCGCCGGTTTCGGCACCGACCGCGGCGCTGGTCTCTACCGCCGCGGGATCGAGCCAGTCGCCCCAGTTGAACCAGGCGTAGGCGATTCCGCCGCCGATCACGGTCGAGACGGCGAAGGCGGCCCAGACGCCGCTCGAGCCGACGAACTCGGCGCCGAGCCACGCGAGCGGGAAGCGGATCACGCCGAGGGTGAGCACGGAGATCGCCGCGGCGATGAGCGTCTTGCCGGCGCCGCGGAACCCGCCGCTGTAGGCCCGCATCACGCCCATGAAGCCGAACGTCAGCGAGGTGAACCGGAGGAACGTCGCGCCCTCGGCGACGACCGCGGCGTCGGTCGTGAAGATCGAGACGATCGGCGCGGCGGCCAGGAACACCACCGCGCCGAGGCCGGTGAGCGTGACCAGCATGACCTTCGCGCCGAAGTGGTTCGTCCGCTCGGCCCGGTCTCGCTTACCGGCGCCGATGTTCTGGCCGGTCATCGTCTCGATCCCCTGCGAGAAGGCGATCGCGGGGAGGAAGATCACCGAGAACACGCGGGTACCGATCCCGAAGGCGGCGACGACCGTCTCGGGGAACATCGCGATGATGACCAGCAGCAGGTTGATCGAAAGGGCTCGCGCGGTCCCTTCGATCGACGCCGGCGTCCCGATCTCGATGAGTCGGCGCGCGTATCCGAGATCGGGTTTCATCTGCGAGAGGCGGATCCGAACGCCGTGCGTGCCGCGGAACATGATCGCGAGGCCGACGGCGAACGCCAACGCGCGCGAGAAGACGGTCGCGATCGCGGCGCCCTCGATCCCCGACCCGGCGTAGCCGATGGCGGCGAACAGGTCGGCCTCGAGGCCGCGCAGTCCGAGGTAGCCGAACAGCGGGTTGCCCTCGAACCCGAAGATGAGGAACGGATCGAGGACGATGTTGAGCACGACCGAGCCGAACATGACGAGCATCGGCGTGACGGTGTCGCCGTACCCCCGCATGAGCGCGAGGAAGACCAGGAAGCCGAAGACGGCCACCAGTCCGACGGAGTAGACCTCCATGTAGGCGGTGACCAGCGGCTCGATGTCGGCCTCGGCTCCGAACAGCGTCAGGATGTCTCCGGCGAAGACGTAGCCGACGGCACCGAGCGCGAGCGACGCGATGATCGCGTACATGATCGTCTGCGAGGCGGCGTACTCCGCCCGTTCCTCCTCATCGGCCCCGGTGTGCTGGGCGACGAGGACGCTCCCGGCGACCGAGACGCCGAGCGCCAGCGCGATGAGGAAGAAGACCATCGGGAACGCGAAGCTGATCGCCGCCAGTGACGTCGTGCTGTGCTGACCGAGCCAGAACGTGTCCGCGAGGTTGTAGGTGACCTGCAGCAGGTTCGTGATGATCAGCGGAATCGAGAGGTAGATCAGCGGGCGCGCGATCCCACCCTCGGTCAGATCGAGTTCGTCGGGCGATTCGAAGATCGCCTCGAGGTGGTCGCGCACCGTCACTCGAACCGTCCCTCCGTCTCGTCGGCGTCGTCCGCGAGCAGTTCGCGTCGAACGTAGGTCTCGAGCGTGCGTTGGGTCCGTTCGAGCGGGTGATCGACGGCCACGTGGCGCGTCTGGGCGCCGTTCAACGCGGTGACGAGGAACTCCGCGATCTCGTCGGGATCGACGTCCGCCCGGAAGACGCCCTCGTCTCTCCCCTCCTCGAGCAGCGATCGGACCCGGCCGTGAAGCATCCGGTCGAAATCGGCGAGTTCGGCCCGGAACCGCTCGTCGTACGGGCCCTGCGCTTTGATCTCGAGCAGTGCGGTCCAGAACTCGGCCGCCGAGTCGTCCGCGGCGGGCTCGAGGTAGGCGTCGATGAGCGCCAGTAACTGCGCGGCCGGCGTCTCGCCCTCGAGGGTCTCGATTCGGTCGGCGAAGGAGTCGGTGAGATGGTCCAGCAGCGCGTAGAGGAGGTCCTGCTTGCTCTCGTAGTGGTAGTGCAGCGTGGCTTTGCTCTTGGACGATTCGTCGGCGATGTCTTGCATTCGGAGCGACGCGTAGCCGTGCTTGCAGAGCGCGGCGTAGGTCGCCTCCATGAGTTCGTCGGTAGTCTCAGTTGTATCAGTCATTAGGATTCGAACTGGGCAGCGGTCGGTCTTGTCTTAACTGACTGGCCAGTCAAAGAAGTATCTTGGGGTTCGAAATCGACTTACGGACGTTGTGTGTGGCTTACGCGCCTGATTTGAGTATCCGTCACACGAGGGTACCAGCGACTGAGAACGCAGCGCTCTACCGAGTGACCGGCGTGGGTGGCGCGCGCTGTGCCGTGGCGAGCGAACAGCGAACCACGACACGAAACCGCGCGAGGTCGTCGTGAGTAGTGCGAGACCGACGGTCTCGCATACCGTGCGAACGGCGGCTCTGCCGCCGTGAGCCTCGGAGAGAGCGAATCGGTTGGGGAGGGCGTGGCGATTCCCAGTTGCCACGATAGCAGAACGCTTCGTTTCGATTCGGACCGTACGAAGGGGAACCTCCTCGAGCGGAGTTCTCGCGAGTTCGTCGAAGCCCAGCTAGAAGGGACTCCTCGAGCGGCATCGTACTGCCCGTTCCTGCGATATCGATACTCGGCTCTCGTCACGAACCCGCCTAGTCGCCGATCCAGTCGGCGAAACTCCCTTCGAGGAGCGTCTCCGACTGCCGGCGGACGTACGCCTGCTGCATCGCCTCGATCGCGCCGGCGAGGTCGGCGCCGGCCTCGAGTTCCGACCGAACCCGCTCGCGTTTCCAGTCGGCGGGGGTCACCTCCTGTCGGACCCGCCGCCGGAGCGGGTAGAGGTACTTCGCGGCCTCCTCTTCGCTCAGCCCGCGGTTGGTCAGTCCGTCCTCGGCGTGGGCCAGCAGGTCCTCGTAGAGCGCGAGCCGGTCGGTCGTCTCCTTCCCGTCGTTGGTGATCCAGGTCAGCTCGGCCTCGAGGCCGTCGACCATCGCCGAGTAGAAGTTCTCCCGGGCGAGCTGCCAGTCGAGTTCGACGACGGGGTGCTCGAGGCGGGTCAGGCTCTCCATCAGGCCGGCGAAGGCCGCGAGGAAGGCCACGGAGTCGCGGACGGTCGGCTGAGCCGGAATGGGCCGGAACTCGATGCGGGCGTTGGCGGCCGAGCGCGTCGGCCCGCCGAACACCGGCCGAATCCACCGCCAGTAGGTGCCGTGTTTGCGGCTGAAGTGGGGGAACTGATCGTCGAAGCGCTCGCCGGCGTCGACTGGCATCGGGACGATGGTGTCGTCGGCGGCGATCCGGTCGATCGCCTCCTCGACGGTCTCTAAGTCGCGGGGGAACCGCACTTTCCCCTCGCCCGTCGTGGGATCGTTGAGCACGGTCTCGAAGACGCTGATCCGGTGTTCCATCCAGGCGTCCTCGAGGATCTCCTCGGGGGTCGCCTCGTCGTCGTAGAGGTCCGCCGGGAAGAACGGGGAGTTGACGCCGAGCGCGAGCAGCGGCCCCGCGATGCGCAGCGCGTAGGTGAAGTAGTCGGGGAGATCAGGCGCGTGGGCCACCTGGTAGTGCGGTTGGATGGACGTGATGAGGCTCTCCGGCATGACGGTGTCGGCCTGCAGCGACACGTGGGGGGCCTGGATACACATGCCGGCGGACTCGGCCTGATCCGTGTTGGCCATCGCGTGGTAGCGCGCCGAGTCGCTCATGTTCGTCGCGATGCGAAACGAGCGCTCGGTCCCGTCGGCGGCGGTCGTCGCCCGTTCGACGCTGTCGGTCAGATACGTCGTCGC
Source organism: Haloterrigena sp. KLK7 (assembly GCF_037914945.1). NCBI lineage: Archaea > Methanobacteriati > Methanobacteriota > Halobacteria > Halobacteriales > Natrialbaceae > Haloterrigena > Haloterrigena salinisoli. The sequence continues at coordinate 3,413,341 of NZ_CP149787.1, read as the reverse complement.
GTCCTCGCCCTCCGGCGGGATCGTCCAGAGCGCGTCGCTCACCAGCCGCATCCGCTCGGACTGGGTGACGTTCAGCGCCGTCCGCAGGCGGGCCTTGACCTCCGACTCCTGGGCGGCGATCCCGTGGGCGTTCAGCGGCTGCGGACTGGTCGTCATCTCCGCGTTGTGCAGGCCGAGTTCCTTCTCGAACCCGATGAGTTCGAGCAGTCGGCGAGGCACCCGCCGGAGCGCGCAGTCGTCGTTCTTGACCGCGTAGAACTCGTACTCGAGGCCGACGATCGCCTGCGGGTTGTCGAAGACGCCCTCGTCGACGGCGTCCTTGATCACCTCGGCGTCCGCCTCGGCGCGCTCGCGGAACGCCGCGGCGTCGACGGCCAGCACGTCGGCGACTCGCTCGGCGAGTTCCTCCTCTGCCATACCACCGAGTGCGAGCGCGATTGCCTTTAAACCAGTCCTCCGGGCGAACGACGCCGGCGGACGGTCCGTCTCAGAACCGTTTTACTCCCGCCGCCGGTACACTCCGCCGATGGAGTTCGCTACGTTCGCCGACCGCGCCGCCGCGATCGAAGCCGAGCCGGCCGACCTCGAGATTATCGCCCACGTCAGCGACCTCCTCGCCGATGCGGACGGCGATAGCGAGGAACGACGTTCCGCTGACTCTGCGGTGGAACCGCAGAATCTCGAGATCGTCGCCCGGTTCGTCCAGGGACGCGTCGTCCCGGCCTGGGACTCGACGACGCTGGACATCGGGCCGACGACGTGCTACGAGGCGATCGCCCGCGCGGCGGGGACGAACGTGGGAAGCGACGACGTCGAGGAGCGACTGGCCGAGGTCGGCGAGATCGGCGAGGTGGCCGCGGGCTACGAGTTCGGCGGTCAGCAGGGACTCGGCGCGTTCACGGGCGGCGGTAGCGGAGACGAGGTCGGTACCGGCGGCGCCGGCGATGGCGACCTCACCGTCAGCGAGGTCCACGAGACGCTCACGGAGCTGGCCGCCGCGGAGGGATCGGGGAGTCAGGACCGCAAGATCGACCTCCTCTTCGGCCTCTTCAACCGCTGCTCGAGCGAGGAGGCCCGCTACCTCGCTCGCCTCGTCCTCTCGGAGATGCGGATCGGCGTCGGCGAGGGCACCGTCCGGGACGCGATCGCCGAGGCGTTCGACGTCCCCGTCGAGCGCGTCGAGCGCGCTCTGCAGGTCTCGAACGACTACGGGCAGGTCGCCCGGGTCGCCCGAGACGAGGGTCGCGAGGGCCTCGACGCGATGGAACTCGAGGTCGGCCGCCCCGTGCAGGCGATGCTCGCCCAGGCGGGGACGGTGACCGACGCGCTCGAGGAGTGGGAGGAAGCCGCCGTGGAGTGGAAGTACGACGGGGCTCGCGTACAGTTGCACCATCGGATCGACGACGACGGAACCGCCGAGACCCGCGTCTTCTCGCGGAACATGGAGGAAGTCACGGACGCGCTCCCCGAGGTCGTCGAGTTCGCCGACGGGGCCCTCGAGGAGTCCGCGATTCTGGACGGCGAGGTCGTCGCGATCGACGAGAACGACGACCCGCTCCCGTTCCAGGAGGTGCTCAAGCGCTTCCGGCGGAAACACGACGTCGCGAAGGCCCGCGAGGACGTGACGGTTCGGCCGGTCTTCTTCGACTGCCTGCACGTCGACGGCGAGGACTTGCTCGAGGAGCCGCTGACGGCGCGCCACGAGCGGTTGCGAGGGGTGCTGGCCGAGGCCGACGAGGATCCGGACGCCCTCGAAGACGCGACCGTCGACGACGAGGCCGATATCGAGGGGCTCTCGCTGCTCTGGACGACCGACGACCCCGACGAGATCGAGGCGATCGACGCCGCGGCCCTCGAGGCGGGCCACGAGGGGATCATGCTCAAGGATCCCGACTCGGCGTACTCGCCCGGCCGGCGGGGCAAGCACTGGCGCAAGCGCAAACCCGACGTGGAGACGCTGGACTGCGTGGTGACCGGCGCGGAGTGGGGCGAGGGACGACGCGCGACCTTCCTCGGCACGTTCGAACTCTCCGTGCGCGCGGGCGACGACTTAGAGACCGTCGGGAAGGTCGCGACGGGCATCACCGACGAGAAGCTCGAAGAACTCACCGAGCTGCTCGAGCCCCACATCGCCGCCGAGGACGGACAGGAAGTCGATCTCGAACCCGAAGTCGTCTTCGAGGTCGGCTACGAGGAGATCCAGACCTCGCCGACCTACTCGTCTGGCTACGCGCTGCGGTTCCCGCGGTTCCTGGGGGTTCGGTCCGACAAGGATCCCGACGACGCCGACTCGCTCGAGCGCGTCGAACGACTGCGGGCGTAGCGAGCGGGGCCGCCGGTATCCAGAGACCAGCACAGTAGGTAGCGGACTGGGAGTTCCGTTTTCGGAACGCTTGAGAACGACTGTCGGAAATACCGACTGTGTCCCGCACTCGTCTCTTTGCCTCCCTCTGTGGACTCGTCTTTCTGCTCAATCTCGCGAGAATCGTCTTCGCCCCGCTGCTGGACGTGTTCGTCGCCGAGTTCGCGATCGGCGAGGCGACGGCCGGCCTCATCGTGACGCTCGTGTGGGTCGGGAGCGCGTCCCCGCGACTGCCCGCTGGATGGCTGCTCACGAGAGTCTCGAGGCATCACGTCGTGCTCGGCTCGGGAACGATCCTGGTGGTCGCCTCGGGGCTCGCCGCGAACGCGACGACCGTCCGCCACCTGCTGGTCGGCGCGTTCCTCATGGGCATCGCCTCCGGCGTCTACTTCGTCGCGGCGAACCCGCTGTTGAGCGAACTGTTTCCGGACCGCGTCGGCCGCGTGATGGGTGTTCACGGCGCCGCCGCCCAGATCGGTGCGGTGGCCGCTGCCCCGTTCGTCGCGCTCACATTGATCGTCGACTGGCGGCTCTCGCTGTGGGCGATCGCCGCCGGTGCCGTGCTGGTAACGGCCGCCACCTGGGTCGCCGCGAGGGAGACCGAGATGCCGACGGCGGGCGATGCCGACCGCGAGTTCGTCGCCGGCGCGCTCTCGGAGTGGCCGCTCATCGTCACGGCGCTGGCGATCGTCGGCGCGGCCTCGTTCGTCTGGCAGGGGCTGTTCAACTTCTACGAACTGTACATGCAGTCGAAGGGGCTCTCCGACCGCGCGTCGGGAACGCTGCTCACGATCGTCTTCGCCGCCGGCGTCCCCGCGTTCTTCTTCAGCGGCGATCTGGCGGACCGGTTTCCCCACGTCCCGTACCTGCTCGGCATCGTCGGGACGTTCGCCGCGACGCTGCTCCTGTTGACGACGGTCGAGGGCTTCCTCGCGCTGGCCGTCCTCAGCGGGGTCGTCGGGGTCGTCATCCACGCGCTGTTTCCGGCCACCGACGCGTACCTCCTCGACACGCTCCCGGACTCGACGCGGGGCAGCGCCTACGCCGTGTTCAGTTCCGCCTGGATGCTGACACAGGCGCTGGGCTCGTCCGCCCTGGGTCTGGTCCTCGAGCGGGGCTACACCTACGACGGCGTGTTCGCCGGCGCCGCGCTCCTCCTCGGGGTCACGGCCGTCGCTCTCCTCGGTCTCGAGCGGACCGGACGGCTCCCGAGCTGACCCGCCATTGATCGGGGATCGACACAGGAGGGGCCGCGGAGTTCGGCCTCGAGCGTGCCCGATTGTGACGATATTCAGTAATCGTCCGCCCCGACGACAGGTAAGCACCCTTAAGACCCACGGCCGACAGGATGCTCGTATGCAACCGCGCGACCTGTCCGATCACGTCGCCTACGAGGCGGGTCGAGGCATCGAGGAAGTCGCCCGCGAACTCGGGCGCGACCCCTCGGAGTTCGTCAAACTCGCCTCCAACGAGAACCCGCACGGCCCCTCCCCCGCGGCCGCCGTGGCGCTTCGCGACGCCGCCTCGAGCGTCAGTTCCTACCCGAAAGCCGCCCACGCCGATCTGACCGCCGCCGTCGCCGACCGCTGGTCCGTCACGGACGACCAGATCTGGCTGGCCAACGGCGGCGACGGGGCGATCGATTACCTCCACCGGGCGACCCTCGAGCCCGGTGACGACGTCCTCGTCCCGACGCCGGGCTTCGCTTACTACGGGATGAGCGCCCGGTTCCACCACGGCGACGTCCGTGAGTACGGACTCTCGCGGGCCGACAATTTCGCCCAGACCGCCGACGTCGTCCTCGAGACCTCCGACGGCGAGCGCGTCGTCTGGATCACCAGCCCGCACAACCCGACCGGATCGACGATGCCGCTGGCCGAGATCGAGCGACTCGCCGACGAGACCGACGACGAGACGCTGCTCGTCGTCGACGAGGCCTACGGCGAGTTCGCCGACCGCGACAGCGCCGTCGCCCTGATCGAGGGCCGGGACGGCTACGACGCCCGCGACGACGTCGCCGTCTTGCGGACGTTCTCGAAGGCCTACGGGCTGGCCGGCGTGCGACTCGGCTACGCCGTCGTCCCCGACGAGTGGGCCGAGGCCTACGCTCGAGTGAACACCCCCTTCGCGGCGAGCGAACTCGCCTGTCGGGCCGGCCTCGCGGCGCTCGACGACGAGGAACACGTCGAGCGCACCGTCGAGACGGCCCGCGAATCCCGCGAGTACATGCGCGAGCACATCGACGCCGACGCCCGCGTCTGGGAGAGCGAGGGCAACTTCGTCCTCGTCGACGTCGGCGACGCCAGCGCGGTCGCCGAGGAGATGCAGAACCGCGGCGTCATCGTCCGCGACTGCTCGAGTTTCGGTCTCCCGGCCTGTATCCGCATCACCTGTGGCACCGACGAGGAGACCGAGCGGGCGGTCGAGACGCTCAACGACGTGCTCGCCGACCTCGACGTCGAACCCGATGCGGCTGGCGGAGACGACGCCGACGACGGCGAGACCGCAGTCGATTCGGACCCGGAAGCGGAGGTGTCCGACACGTGAGAGTCGCCGTCACCGGCACCCCGGGAACCGGGAAGACGACCGCGACCGAACTGCTCGAGTCGCGGTTCGCCGCGGGCAACTCGTCGGCTCCCGACCTCGAGGTGATCCACCTCAACCGCGTCCTCGAGGACGAGGGCCTCTACACCGAGGTCGACGCCGAGCGTGAGAGCAAGATCGCCGACTTCGAGGCCATGAGCGAGTGGCTCGAGGGCCGGGACGACGTCGTCATCGAGTCGCACCTCGCCCACCACTTCGCGGCCGACCGGGTCGCCGTGTTGCGGTGTGCGCCGGAACGGCTCGAGGCGCGACTCCTCGAGCGCGGCGAGAGCGAGGCCAAGGCGACGGAGAACGCCGAGAGCGAGGCCCTGGACGTCATCCTCTCGGAGACCGTCGACGAACACGGCCTCGAGTCGGTCTACGAGATCGATACGACCGACCGCGATCCCGAGGCCGTCGCGGACGCCCTCGAGGCGGTCGTGACGGGCGAGCGGGAGCCGAGCGCCGGCGAGGTCGACTTCGTGGGGTACCTGGCATGACGCTGGACAAACTCAGACCGTACGTCTCGCGATTCCTGGACCCGTTCGTCAGGGGATTCGATCGCGCCGGGATGACGCCCGACGGCGTGAGCGTGCTGGCCTTCGGGATGGCGATCCTCGCGGCGGCCGCGTTCCTACTGGGCGGGCGCGCCGATCCGATCTGGTACGTCGCGGCCGCGACGCTGGTCTTCCTCAACGGCTGGCTGGACATCATCGACGGTGCGCTCGCACGCGAACAGCAGGTCGCCTCCGCGGGCGGCGACCTCCTCGATCACGTCCTCGACCGCTACGCCGACATCGTCGTCATCGCCGGCCTCGCGGCGGGGATCGACGACTACCTGCTCGGCTTCCTGGCCGTGACGGGCGTCGTGATGACCTCCTATCTGGGAACGCAGGCCCAGGCCGTCGGTCTCGACCGCGTCTACGGCGGTCTCGTCGGCCGAGCGGACCGACTGGCGATCATCGGGATCGTCGGCTTCATCGCCTACCCGCTTGCCGACGTCGAGCCGGGCGGGTTCACGGTGATCGGCTGGCTGCTCGTCTTCCTCGCGGTCGTGGGCCACCTGACCGCGCTCCAGCGGTTCGTCTACTCCTGGGCGGCCCTGGACTGAGCTGATTCGTCCCGTTTCACCCGCGATAGCTCGACCGGACAACCGAACCGAGCGTGGCTTTCGCGGTGTCTCCGATCGCGAGCGATACTCGAGCGCGACCCGAGTCGAACGCGGAAAATCCGAATCATCGGGACCGCGCCGCATGGTTTATGGCTCGTCGCGATATACGTACCCCCATGGTCCAGTGCGAGATGTGTGGCGCCGAGACGTCGTCTCCGAAGACAATCAAGGTCGAGGGCGCGAAGCTCGACGTGTGTTCGAACTGTACCGATTTCGGTACCGAGGTCAAGCAGACCTCCAGCTCGAGCTCCTCGACGAAGTACTCGACCGGATCGAGTTCGTCGTCCAGCTCCGGGGGTAGTTCGGGCGGCTCTGCATCGAGCTCGTCGTCCCGCTCGGGCGGCTCGAGTTCCCAGCGTCGGTCGGACATGTTCGACGACATGGACGAACTCGCGACCGACTACGACGACCGCGTCCGCAAGGCCCGCGAGGGGAAGGGGCTCAGCCAGTCGGATCTGGCCAACGAACTCAACGAGAAGGCCAGCCTGATCCGCAAGATCGAACGCGGCGATACGCTCCCCAGCGACCGCGTCCAGTCGGAGCTCGAGAGCTTCCTCGAGATCGATCTGAGCGCTGAGGGGAGCGCCGGCGACGATTCGGAGTGGTCGGGCGGCTCGGCCTCGGGCAGTTACACGCTCGGCGACGTCGTCAAGCGCAAGGACTGACGACGACGCCGGCGACTGACGCGTATCGGCCGTCGCGCCCGTCGATTCGCGCGCCGGCGACTCGCAAGCTATTTCTTTCGGGCGGCTGGCTGTGCCTATATGTTCGTCCTCGTTAACCTGAAGACCTATCCCTGTGATCCCGTCGCGGTCGCCGAGGCCGTCCGGGAGGTCGACGAGTCGACCGATGCACGGCTGGCCGTGGCGCCGCAGGCGGCCCACCTCGAGCGAGTCGCCGAGACGGGCGTCGAGACGTGGGCCCAGCACGTCGATTCGATCGAGCACGGAAGCAACACCGGGCAGACGCTGGCCGAGTCCGTCGCCGACGCGGGTGCGGACGGGACGCTGATCAACCACTCCGAGCGACGGCTGAAGCTGGCGGACATCGACGGCTCGGTTCGCGCCGCCGAGCGCGCGGGCCTCGAGACGATCGTCTGTGCGAACAATCCCGAGCAGATCGGCGCCGCGGCGGCGCTCGGCCCGGACGCGGTCGCCGTCGAGCCGCCGGAGCTGATCGGCACCGGAACGCCGGTCAGTCAGGCCGATCCCGATATCGTCGAGGACGCCGTCGAGGCGGCCGACCACGTCGATAGCGAGGTCTCGGTCCTCTGTGGCGCCGGCATCAGTACCGGCGACGACGTCGTCGCGGCCGGCGACCTCGGCGCCGAAGGCGTCCTGCTGGCCAGCGGCGTCGCGAAGGCCGACGACCCGCGGGCGGCGCTGGAGGACCTCGTCGACCCCCTCTGAGCGGGCCCGATCGATTCGACGGCGACGGCTCCGAACCGACGACTTTTCTCCCTGGTCGCGGTAGCATCCCGCATGACCGACGAGCGTCCCCTCGACGTCGCGCTCGAGAACCGCCTGATGGGGAAGGGAATCTACGTGACGGACTGCGAGTACCGCCCGTCCGACGGTGACGCGGGCGACGCCGATTCGCCCGATAGCGACGCGGGCGACAACACGGATTCCGCCGACGCGGGCGACGATCTCGAGCCGTCCGACGACAGCGTCGTCACGCCGCCGGACGGCACCGGACTCGTACTCGAGTACGAGACCGTCGCCGAGACCGACGCGATCGGCAGCGGCGAGGTCGGGACCGTCGTTCGGACGCTGCTCGACGTCGCCGCCGAACGCGAGTGGTCGCCGGGCCGTCTCGAGGCGATATCGCTCACGACCGACGGGGACGTCCGCGGCCGCTGGCACGTCGAGCGGGACTGGTTCGATCGACTCGGCATCGGATTGGACGACCTCGAGTTCTCCCAGCGCGTTCTCGAAACGAGGCGACCGAAGCCGGTCGACGAGTAGATAGATTAATAGTGTCTCACACACCAGTCGTCGTAGATTCGCAGATGACCGGAGAACAGATCTACGTCTCGCACGCGCCCGGCGACCTCGATCTCGTCCAAGAGCTGTTCTCGACGGTCAAGAACTTCCCCTTCGGCGTCCACATCGCGCTCGAGGAGGTCGAATCCGGCCGATCCCGGAAACGACTCGAGGGGCGACTCGCGAACAGCGACGTCGTCGTCGCGGTGATCACCGACGACGCGGCGACCAACCGGTGGATCAACCAGGAGATCGGCTACGCGCTGGCCAAGGGGATTCCGGTGCTTCCGCTCCACGAGGACGAACGCCAGCGGGGCGGGTACGTGAGCGACGTCGACGGCGTGACGATCGACCGGGAGAACCCGTCGTTTACGATCTTCAATCTGCTCAGCCGCCTCCGGAGCGAACTCGCGCCGCTCGGCGCGCTCTCGGTGCCCAACTGGTACATCCGGTTTCCGTGTACGATCCCCGACTGCGGACATCCGGTCACGCTGGATATCGAACGGGATCAGACGAAACTGTGGAAACGGTACGATCACGGCAAACTGTTGACGGCCTCGTGTGCGGACTGTCACTCGACGTACTACTTCGATCCGGCGACGATCGGCTTCGTTCGCCGCGAGGACGGTCCCCGATAGCGGTCTTCGGGTCGCCCGGTTCGTCCGTCTCGCTCGGTTTGTCCGGTCCGCCGGTCTCGAGTCAGGTTCGATCGACGAACTCGACGATGCGTTCGGCGGTCTCCTCGCCGGCGTCCTCCTGGAGGAAGTGCGCCGCGTTCTCGATCCAGACGTCGGGTTGCTCGGTCGCGGTCGGGATGTGGTGCCGGAGCGGATCGCGATCGTGGGACGTGATCGGATCCTCCCTCCCGAACAGCACGAACGCCGGCTTCTCCCACTCGCCGAGACGCTCTTGGGTTTCGGCCATCAGCTCCGCCCCCGGATCGTCGGGCGACGTCGGGACGAGGGCGGGGAACGTCCGCGCGGCCGCCATATACCGTTCGTCGGGGAACGGCGCGCGGTAGGCGTCGACCACTTCCTCGGAGAGGTCTCGATAGCAGCCGTTCCGGACGAGTCTACCGATATCGAGGTCGTCGGCGGTCGCCACCATCTCGGCGAACTCGTGCCACCGGTCGCTCATCTCCTGGGTCCCGTCCGGGACGCCGGTGTTCATCGGAACGAGCCGCGCGAACCGTTCGGGCCGGTGGACCGCGAGCGGGAGCCCGAGGACGCCGCCCCAGTCCTGACAGACGAGCGTGACGTTCGTGAGGTCGAGTTCCTCGACGAAGGTCTCGAGCGCGTCGTAGTGCATCTCGACGGAGTAGGCGTCGCGGTCCTCGTACCTGTCGGAGCGCCCGCAGCCGATCAGATCGGGGACCACGACGCGGCCGCGCTCGGCCAGGATCGGCATCATCTTTCGGTAGAGGAACGACCACGTCGGCTCGCCGTGGAGACAGAGGAAGGTCTCCTCGTCTCCGCCGCCGTCCCCGCTCCCGCCGGTTTCGACGTACGCCATTCGCAACTCGCCGACGTCGACGTACTCCGGCTCGTAGTCGAAATCGGGCACGTCGTCGAACCGTTCCTCCGAGATGCGTACCACCATGCGCCGTGAGACCACACAGCAGTATTAAACGGTTGGGGAACCGACGTGAACGGACCACGAGTTGCCAGCGCTCGAGTCACCGGATCTCGAAACGGGACCCGTGCGCAACGGGTAGATACGGACCGAAAACGGCGTTTGCTGACGCTCGTTCCGTCCGTTTTCTCTCGAGGAGAGTCTCCAAAAACATTATATTCTCGTTAACCACGTCTAGGAGTGTGGTTTACGAGACGAACAACCGGACGGTCGACGACGCGCTCGAGCGGGTGCTGGCCGGCGAGCGACTCGATCGCACCGACGGCCTCGCGCTGATGGCGCAACCGGTCGAACCGCTCGCCGAGGCCGGCGCCGTCGTGCGCGACCGCTTCGGTGACGGCACGGTCGACGCCTGCTCGATCGTCAACGCGAAGGCCGGCAACTGCGCCGAGGACTGCGGCTTCTGCGCCCAGTCGGTCCACTTCGACACCGGCATCGACACTTACGGATTCCTCGGCCCGGAGAAGATCCTCGAGGCCGCGAAGCGAGCCGAGGCCGACGGCGCCCAGCGCTTCGGTATCGTCGTCGCCGAGAAGGGCGTCTCGAAGGAACACCGCCCCGAAGAGTGGGCGGAGGTCATCGAGTCGATCCGGCTCGTCCGCGACGAGTGTGACCTCGAGGTCGACGCCTCCCTCGGGATTCTGACCGAGGAGGAGGCCGAGATCCTCGCCGACGAGGGGATCAACCACTACAATCACAACATCGAGACCTCGCCGCGGTACTTCCCCGAGATCGTCGACACCCACAGCTTCGAGGACCGCGTGAAGACCCTCGAGGTAGCGAAGGAAGCGGGGATGGACCTCTGTGCCGGCGTCATTCTCGGGATGGGCGAGACGCCGACCGACCGCGTCGAGGCCGCCGTCGCCCTCCAGGACATCGGGATCTCCTCGCTGCCGGTCAACGTGTTGAACCCGGTGCCGGGGACGCCGATGGCCGAGCGGGGCGTCGACATCACGACCGAGGAGATCGTGAAGACGGTCGCGGTGTACAAGCTGCTCCACCCCGAGTCGCGGGTGCGCCTGACCGGCGGTCGCGAGGCCAACCTCGCGCCCGACGAGCAGCACCTGCCCCTCGAGGCCGGCGCCGACGGCCTGCTGACTGGCGATTACCTGACCACGGACGGCCAGTCGCCCGGCGACGACCTCGAGATCGTCGAGCGGGCGGGACTCGAGCCCAACATGGACACCAACGAGTTCGACCCCGAAGCGGTCAAGGCGCGACGCGGCGACGCCGAGGAATCGTCGACCGAGACGACGGCGAGCACGGGCGGAGAACCGAGCGACGACTGACGATTACGATCCGACATTCAGACACAGCTATGGACGACGTCACGTTTGCGGTACTCGGAACGGGAGGTATCGGCCGACGAGCGCTCGAGGTCAGCCAGCACAAGGATAACTTGACGCCGGTCGCGGCGTGTGACCGCCACGGCACCGCGATCGACTTCGACGGGCTGGACGTCGACGAACTGCTGGCGGCGACGGAGGGTAATATTGACAACGAGGTCGCGACGGACGGGGGATCGGGAGCGACGACCGCGGACAGCGAGGGCGGCGTCAAACAGCACGGCGAGGACAGAGGCGTCGTCGCCTCCGAGCAGGCCTGCCCCAGCGAGGACCCCATTCAGGACGTTATCGATCACGGCGACGGGATCGACGCCGTCCTGCTGGCACTGCCGAACTACGAGCACGACTTCATCCCGCGGGTCGCCGACCGCTTCCTCGAGGGCGACTATTCGGGAGTCCTGATCGACGTGCTCAAGCGCTCGCGCGTGATCGACATGCTCGACGAGCGCAGCGAGGAGTTCGAGAACGCGGGGATCACATTCATCTGCGGCGCCGGGGCGACGCCCGGCCTGCTGACCGGCGCGGCGGCGCTGGCTGCCCAGTCGTTCGTCGAGGTCACGGACGTCGACATCTGGTGGGGCGTCGGCCTCAAGTCGGGCTACGAGGACAACCGCGGCACCGTCCGCGAGGACATCGCCCACCTCCCCGAGTACGACATCGAGACCGCCCGGGACCTCTCCGACGAGGAGATCGAGGAAATCATCGACGAGCGCGACGGCGTCATCGAGTTCGAGGACATGGAGCACGCCGACGACGTCCTGCTCGAGCGGGCGGGCGTCTGCGACGCCGAGGACGTCGAGGTCGGCGGGATTCTGGACGTGCGCAGCGACGAGAAGCCGACGACGACGACCGTGCGCGTGACGGGCCGGACGTTCGACGGCGAGACGGCGACGAACACGTTCCAGCTCGGCGACGAGACGAGCATGGAGGCAAACGTCAACGGACCGGCGCTTGGCTACCTGAAGGCCGGCGTCCGCCGAAATCGCTCGGGCGAGTACGGCGTCTTCGGCCCCGCCGAACTGATGCCCAGGTTCTGAACCGTGGCTCCGTACCACCCTCAGACCCGGACGATGACGGGCCAAATCCAGCGTTCGAGTGCTCCTCTCGGTAGCGAGCGCCGGGAACGGCCGCGCTGATCGGAACCGTGAGAGTCATACCATGGCACTGTCACCCTTTAGCCGAATGGAAGATCGCGGCTTCGACCTCGAGGACCGGCTCCGATCGCTCGAGGACGCCGATCTGAAACGATCGCTCTCGCCCGTCGACCGGGTCGCCGAGCGGGGCTACTTCGCCCCGCCGTCGGGCAGCGAGCTACCGGTTCTCGACTCGACCGAGGCGCTGGTCTTCGCCTCGAACAACTACCTGGGGCTGACCGACGACCAGCGCGTCGAGAACGCCGCCCGGCAGGCCGCCGCGACGGTCGGCACGGGCGCCGGAGCGAGCCGACTCGTCACCGGCGACACGATGGTCCACCGGGACCTCGAGCGACAGCTCGCCGAGACGAAAGGCGCCGAGCGCGCGCTCGTCTTCTCCTCGGGGTACGCCGCCAACCTCGGGACGATCACGGCCCTCGAGCCGGACGTGATCTTCTCCGACGAGTACAATCACGCGAGTATCATCGACGGCTGTCGCCTCGCGGGCGCCGAGACGGTCGTCTACGACCACTGCGACGCCGCGGACCTGCGGTCGAAACTGGAGCGCCGCGCCGACCGCGACGGCGCGAGCGACGAGTCGTGGCTGCTCGTCACCGACTCCGTGTTCAGCATGGACGGCACCGTCGCACCTCTCGAGGCCATCTGCGACGCCGCCGAGGCGTACGGCGCGTGGGTGATGGTCGACGAGGCCCACGCGACCGGACTCTACGCGAACGGCGGCGGGGTCGTCCAGGCGGAGGGTCTCACGGACCGCGTCCACGTCCAGATGGGAACGCTCTCGAAGGCGCTGGCGAGTCAGGGCGGCTACGTCGCGGGCAGCGAGGAACTGATCGAGTGCCTCGTGAACGACGCCCGCTCGTTCGTCTTCTCGACCGGGCTCACTCCGCCGGCCGCCGCCACCGCCAGCGAGGCGCTGCACATCGCCCGCCACAGCGACATCCGCGATCGCCTCTGGGAGAACGTCTCGCACCTCCGGGACGGCCTCGAGTCGATGGGACTGGAGGTGCTCGGCGACTCGCAGATCCTCCCCGTTCTCGTCGGCGATCGGACCGACGCGCTCGCGCTCGCCGAGGGCGTTCGGGAACGGAACGTCGTCGCGCCCGCGATCAGACCGCCCACGGTTCCCGAGGGAACCAGCCGCATCCGGGTCGTCCCGATGGCGACCCACGAGCGCGAGGACATCGTCGCCTGTCTCGAGGCGTTCCGGGCGGCCGGCGACGAACTCGGACTGATAGAACCACAATGAGCGAGCCGATCGCAATCGTTGGCACCGGAACCGGAATCGGCAAGACCGTCGTCACCGCGGGGATCACCCGCTGGTTCCGCGAGCGGGGCGTCGACGCCCGGTCGATCAAGCCCGCACAGACGGGGTCTCCGCCGGATAACGATGCGGGCTTCGTCGCTGAGGCCTGCGAGGAACCCGACGCGGCGACCTGTCCGCGCTATCTCGAGCCCGCGCTCGCGCCGCGGGTCGCGGCCGAGGTAGCCGACGAGGAACTCTCCTACGAGGAAGTTCGGACGGCCTGCGAGGACGCTATCGCCGAGACCGAGCGCCCGATCGTCGAGGGGATCGGCGGCCTCCGCGTCCCGCTGGCCGGCGAGCGCGAAGTGATCGACCTCGTGGCCGACCTCGAGGCCACGGCCGTCGTCGTCACCCGGTCGGGCCTGGGGACGCTGAACCACACCGCGCTCTCGATCGAGGCCCTCGAGCGCCGCGGCATCGACGTCGCGGGGATCGTCTGCAACGAGTACGCCGGGGCGACGGTCGCCGAACGGACGAACCCCGACGAACTCGAGCGGATGACCGGCTACGGCGTCGAGACGGTGCCGCCGCTCGAGGGCGAGTCGCCGGCGGCGCTGGCCAAGGGCGTCGCGGACGCACTCTCGGCTCCGTTCCTCGAGCGACTCTCGGCTATCGACGGCTAATCCGTGCTGTAGACGGTCGAGCGGGCAGGACAGAACGGGGACCTCAGTCGGCCGACGGCGCCTGTCGGTCCTCGTCGACGACCGACGGATCGCCGTCGATCGCGCTCTCAGCGCCGGCGTCGTACAGATCGACGAACTCGGCGACGATCTCCGACTTCCGGTGTTCGACCTCGAGGTGAACGCGGAGGCTCGTTCGATCGTCGTACGTCTCCGTACAGAGGGGACAGGGCTGTTGGCCAGTCATTCGGTCGGTCACCGGGAGTAACTGTCGCCGTTCTCCGAAGTAATTGTGTCGGTCGTACTATAACTTGATATGTCGCGGTCGAGAAGTGTTTCGATCGGCGGAAGACGAGGTCACATGAAGTCGCTGAGCCCCGACTGATCGTCGTCGGGTTCGGCGTCGTCGGTGTCCGGCTCCGACTCGCCGGTCGCCGCGTCGTCAGCCGAGCCGGCCGCCGCGAGGGTTTCCTGGCCGTCGTCGGCACTCGAGTCCGCGGCGTCGGTCGACCCGTCGTCGTCGCCGGCGTCCTCGGCTTCGAAGAAGGCCGACCCGGAGTGCGCGACGGTCTCCTCGGCCCGCAGTTCCTCGGCCTCCTCGACGATGGACTCGACCTTGTTGGTGTCCTTCCCGCTCCCGGTGACGAAGGAGACTTCCGACTCGTCGAGCTCGTAGACCGCGGCCATCTGAACCGTGAGGTCGCGGTTCTTGCAGTGGTGGGTCATCGCCGCGAGGAACGGGAGGATCTCCCGGCGGGCGGTCGCGACGCTGGTGCCCTCGCGCTCGGCGATGCGTTCCGCGATGGAGTCGCGGGTGTTCCGCGTTCCCTTGGTGCGGCCGAGTTTCGACCAGTAGCTCGGCGGTCCGTAGCGGGTCCAGCCGCCCTTCGGCTCGCGGCGGGAGGCGGCGACCCCGGCGGTCATGTTGTCGGTCGCGTAGCGCCAGTAGGAGTAGTCCTGGGTCGCCCGCACGCGACCCAGCCAGCGGTCGGCGTTCGCGAGGAACTCGTAAGCGTCGGCCAGTTCCGCGCCCGTGTAGTCCTTGGGGACGTTGTCCTCGATCCAGTTCAACATCTCGTCGGGGTTCTCGTCGACGTCGTAGGAGGCCCGCAGCGCCCCTTCGGCGTCCGCCTCCTTGATCAGGGTGTCGAGGAAGTCGAAGATCCCCTCGGTGGTGTCGCGCTGGCCGGTGACGACGTCCTCGACGGTCAGCCGCTCGGCCTCCTCGGCGACCGCCTGCAGGTCGTTGACCGCCGACCGCAGATCGCCGCTCGTGTCCTCGGCGATCTTCTCTAAGGCTTCCTCCTCGAACTCGACGTCCTCGCGCCGGCAGATATCGCGCAGGACGGGGACGATCGAGCGCTTCGAGACGTCGCGGAACTCGATCGTTTCGCAGCTGTTGCGCAGCGACTTGCTCATGTCGTAGAACTCGTTGGCCACGAGGACGATCGGCTGGTTGGCGTCCTTGACGACCCGCGTGACCTCGGCCGACCCCCCGTAGTCGGCGTTGCCGTGGAAGTTGTCCGCCTCGTCCAGGATCACCAGCCGCCGGCCGGCCTCGCCGCCCGTGAGCGTGCCGCTCTTCGAGGCCTCGCCCGCGACGCGTTCGATGACGTCGGCCCCCCGGCTGTCGCTGGCGTTGAGCTCCATCACCGGCCACCCCATGTCGCCGGCCAGCGCGTGGGCCGCAGAGGTCTTCCCCACGCCCGGGCTCCCGTGGACGATCACCGCGTCCCGGTGCTCGTCCCACGTCTCGGCCCAGTCCTCGAGTTTGTCCCGGGCCTTGTTGTTTCCGCGTACCTCCGACAGCGTCGTCGGGCGGTACTTCTCGGTCCAGTCAGTCATAATATGTGTATTCCATGTGTAGGGCTACCTGCTATGCCGTTGACTTGATCCGGTACCGTCCGACCCATGCCACGCATTCCCGCGGTCGTTAGCGACGACCACAAGACCCGCTGGAACGACCACGTCGAAGACGACCCCGCGCTCGACAGCGTCAGCGATCTCGTTCGAACCGCGGTCGAGGAGTACATCGCTGATGAATCATCGGCGTCCGGAGCCCTTAACGATGAGGATGTCGCCGACATGCTCGACACACTCGACCGCATCGACAGTCGACTCAGCGATGTCGATCACGGGATTGATCGACTCCACAGACGCACCGTCACCGAAGATGATTGCTCTGAAGAACCTGCCCGTTGAATCTTCTAACCCTCAGAATCACCGGATTCTTCGGCGAGGTCCCACACCCGCACCCAATCAATTACCATCTCTTCGATCCATTCTTCGTTTAGGTTTGCGTTGCCGAAGCGGTTGACATGGTTCGAGAAGATGAGTCCAAACGGGAGGGCGGCGCCATTGTTTAATGTCGCAAACAGTTCTGGTGGACTATCTCGTATGTTGATGTGGTTTCCGTTAAAATACCATTCAATCCGGTCTTCGAACCACGCGCAACCATACGTGTTAAACGTCTCGGTAAGATCGATCCCTGTTTCCGTTGAGTGCGTGTCGTGGGCGTGTGTATCCTGATCGCCGGGCTCAGTGCTCTGCGTCCAATGGGCGTCCGTTTGGAAAGTCTGTCGCTCGCTTTCAGGGGTATCTCCTTGCTGAAAGAGTTCAACCACGTCAATCTCGGGCGGCCAATTCATATTCGCAGGCATCGTCCAGAACCCGGGAAGGATGCCGGTTCGACCGGGCATCTTGATTCGGGCTTCCATGTACTGCCCTCCTTCTCCCGCGGCGGGATCGATCGGAACGCCTTCTGATGGATGCCATCCTTCACCTCCCGTACTCGAGTTGATCACTCCTTGGTAACACCCATCTGGCCCCGTTCCTGTAGATTCAATCAAGAGACGGCACTGATTATCCTCGACGACAACATGCTCGGGGCTGACAGATGCATCATCGTCTGGAATCCAGTCTTCGTGATCGATAAACCCGACCGCCCAGTGGGAGGTATCGAATTCATTCCACTGTTCGTCGAGGCGAAGCGACCACTCTCCCGCAGGGCCGTCGGGATTGTCCCCAGTCACGGAATTCGTTTGTTCTTCTTCCATAATATCGGTGTCAGACGAATCGTCTGTTGGCTCCTCGTCCTTATCATTTCCCCAGACTATTTCCTGAAATTTCCCGGGCCCCTTTATGATGACATAACTGATTCCAGTCAATGAAAGCACGCCAGCAGCGGATTTTAGGAACGTTCGTCTCTGTGAATTTCCCATTTATCGTCTTTCATCAATAGCATAGCGGTAAAAAAGTATACGTAAATTACGGCCTCATAAGATTCCCATACCGCGCTCACCTGTTCACGTGGTCGATATCAAACCTGTCAGTGCGATTAAAACCCCACCTCTACACCGAACTGAGCGTCCCCGAGGATAGCTTTTTCTGACATATCTACTGGCCTACTCCGCAGGTGCGTCACCACTAACTGAGATTGACACTCTTCAATCGGAGAGACTAATCCCCACAATGCGCCGAGCGAGTGGAGAACAGCAACGAGCGGCGTGAGTATGACGAGGGCGAGTCCAGTCCCGACAGAATCTCTAGTGTAGAGGGCGCCGAGGAGCGCCCATACGTACAGGAACGCCGTCAGGAGGGCCGAGAAGACGAAATACGTCTGTGCGAATGCCAGCCCATCAGTGGTAACAGAGAGCAGGAGGTGAAGCAGATACGCGGGTGTAAGTGCCCATGCACTAGACCGCAGCCAAAATGCAAGCTGGTACCGGCGCGGAAGCAGGTAGATGCTTTGAACGCCACCCGAGAACCAGCGCCGCCGCTGATTGATCATCTCGCGAAGGGAGGGTGGAGCCTGATTATAGAACTTATCCGTAACCGTTTCGAACTCGAGATCGGGTGTGTATATCGTGTGTGTAAAATCTCTTACTTCTCGGTCCAGTCAGTCATTGGGAACTGGTTGGTGCGAGTCGCGTTTAGTGGTTGCGGAGCCTGACTCCACGGGGCCGGGTTTCGGACGGAGCCCTCGCTATCTGCTCGCGTCTATCTGACCGCTGAGTTCACGCTGCGATGAGAGTCTCGAGATCGAACACTCTCACCCACCCTTGAAGCGACTGGCTCGAGTCGGTTCCGTAATGGCGGATCCCGTCGACCTCGTCGCTCGGTCGCTGGCCGACGAGACCCGACGCGAGTTCGATCGGCGCGTCGACCAGCAGGCCGGCCGGCTCACCGACGCCCTGCGGGCCGGTCGGCTCGACAACCCCGACTTCGGACTGGGACTCGAACTCGAGGCCTACGCCGTCGACGATGAGGGGCGCCTCGCGCACGTCCCGGACGCCGTCTTCGAGGGCCGCTGCGAGCGCGAGCTCGGACGACACAACGTCGAGTTCAACACCGAACCGTCGACGTTCGACGGCCCGGGCATCGCCGCACAGGCGGCGCAACTCGAGCGCCGCGTTCGGAAGGCGCAGTCGGTCGCCGAGGAGGCCGGCCGCGAGATCGTGCTGGACGCGATGTGGACGCGACCGCCGCCGGAGGGCGCCCGCGAGTACCTCGCGGCCACGACGGAGCGGGAGGGCGTGGCGCTCGCCGAGAACATGACGGACTCGCCGCGATACTACGCGATCGACAACGACGTGCTGGCGCGGACGGAGGGTGAGATCGCGCTCTCGGTGCCGGGCGTCGAGGAGACGTTCCCGTCGCTCCTGTTCGAGTCGCTGACGAGTTCCGTCCAGCCGCACGTCCAGATCCCGGACGTCGAGGCGTTTCCCCGGTACTACAACACCGCGCTCGGGACTCTCGGACCGGTGCTGGCGCTCGCGACGAACTCACCGCTGTTGCCGCCGGAGCTATACGATTTCGGCGACGGAGACGAGTCCGCCGGGCCCGCCGATCCGTACGCGCTCCTCGAGGCGACCCACCGCGAACTCCGGATCCCGGTGTTCGAACAGTCCGTCAATCGGGCCTGGGAGAAGGTCCGCGTGCCCCGGCGGATCGCGCGCACGACCGACGCTATCGACAGGCTCGTCGCCGACCAGACCTGTGCACCGTTCCTCCGCGAGTGGCTCGCCGACGGCGATCGCGAGGAGTTCGCCGATCGGTTCTGGGAACTCGACCACAAGCGGGGGACCTACTGGCGGTGGCTCCGAACCGTCGTCGGCGGGCAGCCGGTCGCACAGGGCGATCGCTGGTCGGTCCGGCTCGAGTACCGGCCGCTTCCGACCCAGCCGACGGTCACCGAGACCGTCGGCCTCCAGTGTCTCGTCGCCGGCCTCCTCCGCGGGCTCTGCGCGGCCGACCATCCGCTCGCGACCCTCGAGCGCGAGGCTGCGGTTCGGAGTTTCTACGACGCGGTCGCGAACGGCCTCGAGGCGGATCTCGCGTGGATCACCGCCGGCGGCGATCGCACGTCCGATCGCGACGCGATCTACGACGAACTCTTCGCCTTCGCCCGCCGCGGCCTCCGGGAGCGAGGCGTTCCCACCGCGACGATCGACGAGTTCCTCTCGCCCCTCGAGGCCCGCTGGCGCGAGCGAACGACGCCGAGTCGATGGAAACTCGAGCGCGTCCGGGACGGTCTCGATACGGGCGAGCGGTTCGACGACGCGGTCCGCGAGATGCAGGCCGCGTACGTTCGTCGATCGGGGGCCGGCGACCCGATAACGCAGTGGCCCTGATCGGAGCGCGAGTACCGAGATCGGGATCGACGATCCGACGTCGCGACGGCGATTCCGCCAGCGGAGCGGCTAACTGACTCGAGTCCCAACGGCGGCTATGCACGTCGCGATCGTCACCGTCGGCGACGAGTTGCTGGCCGGAGCGACGACGAACACGAACGCCTCGTGGCTGGCCGAGCGGATCACCGAGCACGGGAGCACCGTCGACCGCATCCTGACGATACCCGACGACCGAGCGCTGATCGCCGACTACGCCGCCCGCTGGAACGACGAGTTCGACGCCGTGATCGTCACTGGCGGGATCGGCGGTACACCCGACGACGTGACCGTCGAAGCCGTCGCGGACGGCCTCGACCGCGATTTCGTCGTCTTCGATCGGATCCGAGAGCGGTTGCTCGAGAAGGCCGCGGAGTTCCGCGACGAGAACCCGGATCTGGTCGACGAGTACGACCTCGACCTCGATCTCGACGCCGCGGCGTCGCTGCCGGAGGGCGCGACGCCGATCGTGACCGACGCGGGCTGGGCGCCGGGCTGTATCGTCGAGGACGTCTACGTCTTCGCGGGGATCCCCGACGAGATGCGGGCCATGTTCAACGCGGTCGAAGACGAGTTCCGGGGCGACGCCGTCGCCGAGACGATCTACACGCCCGCCCCCGAGGGATCGCTGCACGAGGTACTCGAGAGGGTCACCGAAGCGTTCGACGTCAGCGTCGGCAGCTATCCGCGAGGCGAGAATCGGCCGGGACGGATCCGCGTGCGAGGGACCGACGAGGCGGCCGTCGAGGACGCGATCGCCTGGCTCGAGGAACGCGTCGAAACGACCGACCCGCCGTCGGCCGAGTAGTCACCGGTACAGCGAGACGTAGAGCATGCCGAAGCCGACGATAAACGGCACCGTCTCGACGACGCGAAACAGCGTCATCGGATCGGGGAGCTGCGAGACGATCGTCGTGAGCCCGACGCCCATACTGAGAAACGCGAAGCCGATGAACGCGGACTCCAGGCGCTTGGACTGACGTTGTCGATAGGACTGGAAGCTGATGAGCGTCAGCCCGAGCGAGAGCGCGAAGACGGCCATCTGCATCACCATGAGCAGCGCCTGACTGAGCCCGGCCACGGTCATTCGATCTCACCAGCGCGTCGGGTCGGCGTCTCAGTGTCTGTTGCTATCATACTGTCTCGAGTCGTTATTTCACACCGAGCTCGTCCCAGAGCTGGGAGAACCGGTCCGGGAGGTTCTCCTCTCGGAAGATACGAACGTCGTACTCGTCGTCGTCGAGCGAGATGACGGTGCTGTTGAAGTTGCACGTGTACTCCTTGTAGTGGTTCCCGTCGTCCGCGACGAGGGTGCGATACTCGATGAGATCGTTCGCTTCGAGGAGTTCGAGGCGGCGATAGATCGTCGGTTGGGAGAGATCGAGCCGCTCGGCCAGCTCCTTCGCGGAGCCGGGTTCGCGGCTGATCGAGGCGAGGACGGTCCGGGCGTGCTCGTCCCCGATCGTATTGAGAATCTCCTCGATGGAGGATTCGTCGTCCATACGTGACCGCTTTGGTAGTTCATTGCTAAATGTTTTCCGAGTAGCGGAGACAGTTTATCTCAATGATATATGTCCGCCTCGCCCGTGTCCGATCTTTCTCGAAGACGGGGGTAAACGGTCGCGAGAGGGCCGATCCTCGCTGACGAATCGATTCGGCCCGACCGCCGTCGGGATTCCTACCGGAGTTGTCGAGTCGCGTTTTCAATTTGCGAAAATACCTATATATACCCCTTCTCCCGATCCGCAGTCGCTGGCGACGATATATCCGGGAGCGGTGTGAGATACGAGTATGGCAACGACGAACGGTGTATCAGACGGGATGACCGAACCGTGTGACGTCTGCGGAACCGATACGCTCCACGAGATCTCGATCCAGTTGATAACCGAAGGTGACGGGGACACCGCTCAGTACTCCCGGGAACCGTACCGCGTCCGCGAGTGCTCGCGCTGTGGTAACCGCGAGAGCAAGCGGATGAACAACGCGTGACGAGACTACCGCCGCGCTGAGTATCCGGCCGACTCGATAGCCGTACTCGTCCCGGCGCTCGCGGACGGTCGACGATTCTCGACGGCTGCCGTCCCAGAAGAGGAGCGCCGCGGGAACGAGAACGATCTAGCCGTTGTGAAACAGGGTTCGGTGCGCGCCGGGCACGAGGAGTTCGATCAGCGTATCGCTGTCGATACTCGCAGTGACGAACGGAACGAGTGGGATCACTTTGGCGTCGAACCGATCGTCCAGCAGTTCCGTCTCCACTACTCCGGCGACGGCGACGTGGACGAACACGGATGGAATGACACTCGTTGGCGTACTCTACTCTACTCTACTCTACTCTACTCTACTCTACTCTACTCTACCAGTCTTTGCCTCGCTTTCGCGCGGCGAAACGCCGTCGATCACGCCCGGTGGCCCTCGTCGCGTGCGATGACCCGCCCGCTCGATCGATCTCGAGACGTATCAGAAACGGGACAACCTATCTCGACGACTGAATGAAATACGATGTATGATGATTATGTATGGGGTCGGAATTGTTCCGATTTCGGCGGCCCACAATCCCGTTCCCCTCCCGCGATTAGCAATCCAAGCTGTCGAGATAATATACGATATCTCACTCGAACTGGCCGGGAAATCGATCCGAGCGACGGCCGGAAAACCGAGTGATAAGCAACTCATAAGTTATGCAGATCCCCTACGCTATATACGAATGAGAAATCGATCCAGTATCGGGCGATTATGGAAAACGCTTATATGCCTATTCCTCATATCATAGTATAGATTATGACTGGATATTACGACATTGTTCTCGGCCTCATCCCAGTCGCACTGCTCGGCATCACCGCAGCCCTCACGCTCGTGGGACTCTCGTTGACGGCTGCGGTGCCCGTCGGCGCGTTCGTCGCGATGGCGATCATCGGGCACGCGATGTTCGTCAACACGCCCGCAGACGGTGCGGACGAACCCAAGTCCACGCGGCCGCCGATGAACGCCGACTGATCTGCGTCTCGTCTCCCCGGTCTTTATCTCCGCTCGCGTTCCGTTTTCCCGCATGACTTCGACCCTGTTTCTCTCGAGTGACGACGTGACCGACCTCGCGACGCCCGCCGACTACGTCGACGCCGTCCGCGAGGGGTACCGCCAGCGCGGCGAGGGCGCGCCCGCCCAGCCGCGCTCGAAGTTCTTCCGCGCCGACCCCGAGGGAATGCTGACGAGCTACGCGGCCGTCCTCCCCGAGACCGGCGCGATGGGCGGCTACATGTACAGCGCCGGCTTCGGTGCCGGTGACGCGTGGTTTATGACGCCCCTCTTCGACGCCGACAGCGGTGCCCCGCTCGCCCTGCTCGACGGCGCCAGCATGAACCCGCACAAGACCGGCGCGGCGGGCGCCGTCGCGGTCGACGTACTCGCACGCGAGGACGCGGACGCCCTCGCCGTCATCGGAAGCGGCGCGCAGGCGCGGGGCCAACTGCGCGCGACCGCGACCGTCCGCGAGTTCTCCGACATCCGGGTCTACTCGCCGACCCCTGAGAACCGCGAGGCCTTCGCCGCCGACTTCGACGACGCCCTCGCAGCCGACGTCCGCGCGGTCGACTCGAGCGAGGCCGCGGTCTCCGGTGCGGACGTCGTCATCACGGCGACGAAGGCCGGCGAGCCGGTGTTCGACGGCGACGCCCTCGAGCCCGGGACGCACGTCACGGCGATGGGCCAGTACTCGCCGGACAAACGGGAGGTGGACACGCGGACGATCGAGCGGGCGACGTACGTCCCCGACCTCCGAGAGCGCGCGACGTTCGACTCCGGCGAGTTCATGCTGGCCGTCCAGGAGGGCGCCGTCACCGAGGGCGACATCCACGCCGAACTGGGCGAGGTCGTCGCCGGCGAGGCGCCGGGGCGGACGAGCGACGACGAGATCACGCTCTTCGACAGCGGCGGGACGGGCATCGAGACGGTCGCCGCGGCGCACATGCTCTACGAGCGCGCCGAGCGCGAGGGGCGCGGACAGACGATCGAGTTCGCGCCCGCGAGCGAGGCGCTGACCGGCGACTGAACGGGTCTGCAGTTTCCTCTCGTCGCACGAATCGATCTTCAAAATAGGTCGCTGAGAGCCACCCCCAAACCACCGACTGTCGGTCGGTGGTAGCACTCGTTCCGAGTGTGGCTACCGATCGATGGCTGCGTGACGATGCCCGTGCCTCTGACAGTGGATCGTCGCAGCCGGTGGCGGGTCCGATCCCCCCAGACCGGACGGAGCGTGTCGGCAACGACAGGACTCCCACCCCGCCGACTGAACGATTCGACCGGGGCGGAATAAGTGCCGACACTGACGTGGAAGGGTGACCGACCGAGGGGCGCGAACGCGGAGTCCGGTCAGTTCGGATCCGTCGGTGAGGGCCTCGAGTCGCCGACGACCTACTCCGCGGGACGGACCTTGAACCCGTAGCGGGTCACGCCCTCCTGCGTGTAGATGCGGCGGATCGTCGTCTCGATCCGGTCGCCGACCGCGAACGCCTCGGGCGCGGCGTCGGTGCCCATCGCGGAGACGCTGACCGTCTCGCTGCCGTCATCGTCGACGGCTTCTTCTCGCGGGCGTTGCCCGCTCGAACGGTCCGCGGAGCTTTGCTCCGCGCTATCACCGTCTGCTCGTTGCGTCTCCGACGCAACGCTGCTTTCGAGGGCGACGATCGCCGCCGCGTAGTCGCCCGAGCGGGCCTGCTGCTCGGCGAACTCCGGCGGCGCGCCGCCCTGGGAGATGGTCGTGACGGCCTCGACGGTCCCAGTGCCGGGGAGCTCGACCGGCTCGTACTCGACGAGCGCCCCGCAGTCGGCGCAGGCGCCCTCCGGCGGGAACGAGAGCGCGCCGCAGTCGGGACAGCGGCCGGCCTCGAGCCGGTAGCGCTGGGGAATCGACCGCCGCCAGGAGGGGACGCTGACGTAGGCGCCGCCGCCCGACGGCGGGCCGGTCGTGACGACGCCGCGCTGGCGCAGGTACTCGGCGTAGGAGAGGGTATCGTCGCCCTCGAGTGCCGTCTCCGCGGGCACGTCGCCGTCGGCTTCGACGACCAGCGCGTCAGCGCCCGCGCCGCTGCCGTGGGCGACCGCGAGGATCGACTCGTAGCCGTCCTCGAGCGCGCTCGCCAGCGAGACGGGAACGCTCGCGGCGCCCAGATCGCCGAGGTCGTGGACCGCCGCGGCGGCCCGAATCTCGTCGGTGCTCACGCCCGCCGCACCCGCGGCGCGGTAGGGGAGTTTGCCGTCGGGTGCCTGGATCGCCGCCGCGTCGGGATCCGGATCGGTCTCGAGGCCGTCGACGGCGCCGCCGATCGTCTCGGTGAACGCGGCGCGGTCGTACTGCGTGACGCCCAGTCCCCGCGTCTCGTCCTCGCCGGTGTTTCGGAATCGGGTGCCCGGGTACGGAACGGCGTACTCGGCGCGGTCGACGATCTCGGCGGCCCCCTCGCCGGGACTTGGATGCGTCTCCGACGCACCGCTCTCGAGGACGAACGCGGCCGCGCCGGCGCCCGCGGCGTGGTCGACGTCGTCGTCGGGGTCGCCCTTCGGTGCGTCGGCCGCGACGACGAGTCCGGTGGTAGAATCGGCGTCGATCGCGTCCATACCGGCCCAGATCGCCCGCGTTCCGGCGCGCGTGCTGCCGGTGAACAGCTGCTGGGTCGTCGATTCGTCGAGGGCGAGCATCGCGCCCAGTCGTGCGGTCAGGTCCTCCTCGGCCTCGGGCGGTCGTGAGGCGGCGAAGGCGAGCCAGTCGACCGATTCGGGATCGACGGCCGCGGCCTCGAGGGCCCGCGTCGCGGCCTCGTAGCCCATCGTCAGCGGGTCCTCGTCGGCCGCGGGGACGGCCTTCTCGGTGATGCCGGCGGCCTGGAACTGGCCCCACGCCTCCTCGAACGCCTCCGCCGTGATGCGGAACCGCGGTGCGTACGCGCCGACGCCGGTGATCGCGGTCATCAGGCGCTCACCTCCCGCTCCTTCTCGAACACGTGAACGACGGCGGCACCGCCGCTGCCGCCGACGTTGTGGGTCAGGCCGCGGGTCGGGTTCTCGACCTGTCGCTCGCCGGCCTCGCCGGAGAGCTGTTTGAACGCCTCGACGACCTGTCCGGCGCCGGTCGCGCCGATGGGGTGGCCCTTGGACTTGAGACCGCCGGAGGTGTTGACGGGGAGATCGCCGCCGAGTTCGGTCGCGCCGGACTCGATCAGGTCGCCGGCCTCGCCGCGTTCGCAGAAGCCCAGATCCTCGTAGGCCAGCAGTTCGGCGATGGCGAAGCAGTCGTGGACCTCGGCGAAGTCGAGGTCGTCCGGCCCGACGCCGGCCATCTCGTAGGCCGATTCGGCGGCCCGCCGGCTCGCGGGGACCCCGGTGTAGGTGTCGCGCTGGAAGAGGCCGACGTCGTCGCTGCCCGCGCCGACGCCCGCGATCCGGATCGGGTCGTCGGTGTAGTCGTCGACCACGTCCTCGCTGACGATCAGGGCGCAGGCAGCGCCGTCGGAGGTCGGACAGCAGTGATAGAGGTTCAGGGGGTCCGCGACGACGGGGGCGGACTCGGCGTCCTCGAGCGAACACTCGAACCCTAACTGGGCGTGGGGGTTCTTCGCGCCGTTGGCGTGGTTCTTGACGGCGACCCGAGAGAGCTGTTCGCGCGTGGTGCCGTATCGCTCCATGTGGACCGAGGCCATCTGGGCGTAAACGCCGGAGAAGGTCGTCCCGGAGAGCCGCTCCCACTCGGTCTCGCCGGAGACGCCGAGCCAGTACTTCGTCGCGTCGGAGCTCATATCGGACATGATCTCGAAGCCGCCGGCCAGGACGACGTCGGCCATCCCCGACTTGACCGCCTGGACGGCCTGGCGGACGGCGAAGCCGCTGGCCGCGCAGGCGTTCTCGACGCGCGTACAGGGGACGCCCCCGAGGCCGACGTGTTCGGTCACTGCGGGCCCCGAGAGCCCGAGCTGCCGACCGCCGACGCCGAGGTTGCCGATGAACGCCTCGTCGACGTCCGCGCCGCCGATCCCGTTCGGTACGCTCTCCGTCGCCGCTTCGAACGCCGTCCGGAACAGCGACCGGTAGCTCTCCTCCGGGAACGCCCCGTAGTCCGACTGCCCCGCACCGACGAGATACGCGTCTCGCATATACGTGGATGAGATCTCCCAGTATAAAAGATGTACATACTACCGAAGGACGCTGGTTCCACCGATACGTAGCGTTCGACCGTCGAATCGGCCCACCTGCGCTCCGAGCGCGCCGAACGCGAGGGTCGCGGGGAGAAGATCGCCTTCGTGCCCGCGAGCGAAGGGCTGACCGGAGAGTAACGCTCGGCCGGCTATCGCGTTTCGGGCTCCGGCTCCGGTTCGGCCGCTGTCTCCGTGTCGTGCGATCCGGGCGCTCGAGT
Organism: Haloterrigena sp. KLK7; assembly: GCF_037914945.1. Lineage (NCBI taxonomy): Archaea > Methanobacteriati > Methanobacteriota > Halobacteria > Halobacteriales > Natrialbaceae > Haloterrigena > Haloterrigena salinisoli. The sequence continues at coordinate 3,386,117 of NZ_CP149787.1, read as the reverse complement.
CGCCTCGACGATCGCCCGAAGGAGCGTCGACTCGGCCGCGCGAAGGCGCTGGGAGACCGCCGACTTCGAGATCGAAAGCTTCGTCGCGAGCGTCTCGAGATCCGTCTCTCGAGGGCAGTCGAAGTATCCCTGCTCGAAAGCGACCTCGAGCGCTTCCCACTGTTTCGGCGTCACGTCCCGGACGTCGATTCGGAGCGTCGTCGGGCGGCGACTCGAGTCGGGCGCGTCGACGATGCGAGCGTCGACCACGTCCTCGACGCAGTCGACGAGCTGTTCGATCGAATCGTCCTCGGTCACGGTTACCGTGACTCGGATCCGGTCGCCGTCGGTATCGTTCCTCATGGGCGGACAGCGCGTTGATCGGCCCCGGGTTTCTCGCTGCTATCGGAGACTGGGACGGGGGAGTTTGTTCCGGTTTGCATCGTTCTAACTGCGCTGGAAACGGAGTCCGATTACCCGTCGTACGTCGGTTTTCGAAGGTCGGTTCTCACGGGTTCGAATCGTAGATCTCGGGATTCGACTCGCCGTCGACGTCGATGATCGCGAGCGCACCCCGCCGAGCCGCGCGGGTTAGTGCGTGGTCGACGACCTTGACGGGACCCGGCACGGGGAACTCCAGTTCGGCCGCGGCGGTCGTCCCCGGCGCCACGGGCGCCGTCTCGATGTTGCGCTCGGGCTCGGTCAGGAGGTCGCCGTCGCGGTAGAACCGGCTCCAGACGTTGCCGATCGGGTGCCACGAACTCAGCAGGTTCGGACCGCCGTTGGCGAAGTAGACGCGGGCGGTCTCGCCGACTTCGGCGCGCATCGGCCCGACGCCGTCCTCGGTGAAACCGTCGGCCTGACCGTTGAAGACGACGTACGTGGGCTGCTCGGCGAGCATGGCGTCGAAGTCGAAGCCGTGGTGGCCCTCCTCGCCGACCGACCCGTTCGTGTAGATCTCGTGCTGGCCGAGGTAGAACTCCCGGTCGACCGCCGGCAGGCCGTCCTCGGGTTCGACGAGGATCGAGCCGAACATCCCGGCGCTGATGTGTTGGTCCATGTTCGGGATCGCACAGTGGTAGATGAACACGCCCGGGTACTCGGCCCTGAAGCTGATCTGCGCGGGACCGTCGTCGGGGCTGATCGTCGTCGCGTCGGCACCGCCGCCCGGGCCGTAGACCGCGTGGAAGTCCATGTTGTGGTTCGTCACGTTCAGGTCGCCGGGAACCTCGAAGGTGAGGGTGACGCGGTCGCCGCGGCGGACCCGAATCATTGGGCCGGGAACCCGCCCCTCGAAGGTCATGTAGTCGAACGTGACTCCCGGTTCGATCTCGGCGGTCACCCGTTCGGTTCGAATCGTGACGTCGTGCTCGCGAGGTTCGTTCCAGTCGACCGGATCGGGAACGTCGGTCGGATCGCGAGCGACCCGATCGACGTCGACGGACTCAGCTGTCGACAGGTCCGCGTCGTCGCCCGTCTCGGCATCGGTGTCCTGTGCGGCCCCGTCGCCGTCGTCTGACGTCCCGCCGAGACAACCGGCGATCGCCAGCGCGGTCGCCGCACCGGTCGTCTGCAGGAATCGTCGTCGGGAATCGGTGTTCGAGGTCATGACGTGACACTCGAGTATCGATTCGTTCGATTATTGAACCGAGAGGCGCGTTTCTCCGAGGTGGGAACCCCACTGCAGGGGTACAGCCGCGTTACCTCCGATCGAGAACGTACCCGATGATGTTCTACTTCCGATATAAGTCGATTCGTCGCCGCGAGACCGGCCGTCCGATTTCGATCCCGACGGCCGGCGCGCCCTCGAGCGAACCGCGCGACGGGAGCCGGGACCGCCGACCGTCGATACTATTCGTGAGACGCGACGCGGGATTCAAACGTCTCGTCGTCGTACACCGGGTATGTCCCGTGCAGACGAACTCGTGGCCGTCCTCGAGACGGTGGGGTCGCTGGCGATCGTCTGCCACGACAACCCCGATCCGGACTGTCTGGCCAGCGCCCTGGCCCTCGAGGCGATCGCGACCGACCACGACGTCGAGGAGGTGACGATCGCCTACGGCGGCGAGATCTCCCATCAGCAGAACCGGGCCCTCGTCAACATGCTCGATATCTCCCTGCAGTCGGTCGAGAACACCGCCATCGAGGGCTACGACTGCGTCGGCTTCGTCGATCACTCCCAGCCGGGGGCCAACACCGAACTGCCGGCGACGATCACGCCCGGGATCATCGTCGATCACCACCCCGGTGAGGCCGTCGGCGCGACCTTCGAGGACGTCCGAACCCGGATCGGTGCGACCGCGACCATATTCGTCGAGTACCTCTGCGAGCTCGAGATCGAGTTGACGACGCGGCTCGCCTCGGCGCTGCTGTTCGCGCTCCACCGCGAGCGTCTGGATTTCGTCCGTGAGCCGACCCGCCGGGAGTACGAGGCGGCGCTGGCGGTCTACCCTCACGCGGACCTGGAGACCCTCGAGCAACTCTACAGCAGCGCGTTCTCCCCGGGAACGCTCGACGCGATCGGGAAGGCGATCGCGAGCCGCGAGCGGCGGGGCTCCTCGCTGGTCGCGAGCGTCGCCAAGACGACCGAGACCGACGCCCTGCCTCAGGCCGCGGACTACCTGCTGAACCTCGAGGGCGTCGACACCGTGCTCGTCTACGGGGTCGTCGACGGCGCGATCCGGTTGAGCGCGCGGTCGATCGATCCGCGGATCCACATCGGCGAGACGCTCCAGACCGCCTTCGACGATCTCGGACAGGTCGGCGGTCACCACGATATGGCCGGCGGGCGGATCGAACTCGGCCTCTTCGCCGACGAGGCCGACGATACGGACGCGTTGCTCGAGTTCGTCGACGGCCGCCTCACGCGTCGGTTCTTCGACGCCCTGAACCTCGACGACGACCGGTGAGCGCGCGCCAGTCGATCCGCGCACACACCTGGTGACGGGGCCGGCGTGATCGGTCTGCGGGTGTTGGCTGCGGCATCGCTCGTCAGTCGACGTCGATCGTCCGCGTCTCGCCGCTGGGCTCCAGTTTCGGGAGTCGAACCGTCAGGACGCCGTTGTTGACGGTCGCGGTCACGGCGTCGGCGTCGACGGGTTCGGGGAGCCGAATCTGCCGGCTGAACGATTGGAGTTCGCGCTCGCGGCGGATGTACGTTCCCTCGCGCTCGCCCGTCTCGCGTCTTCCGTCGCGCTCACCTGTCTCGTGTGTGCCGTCGCGCTCGCCCGTTTCGTCGGTCTCGTCGGCCTCACCACCCTCGAGATCATCGCGTTCGTCGATTCCGTCGCTCTCCTCGAACGCCCGTTGCCGTTCGCCGCTGATGGCGAGCGTGTCGCCGCGGAGTCGGATCTCGAGGTCGTCGCTCTCGTAGCCGGGGACGTCGACGGTGGCGACGAACTCGTCGCCCCGGTCGGTCAGGTCCAGCCGAGTCCCTCCCCCGCCCATCGAGAGGTCGAGTCGACTGCGGTCGTCGACCTCCGACTGCCAGGTTCGGGCGGCCGTCTCGAGTCGTCGATTCAGTTGGTCGAACAGGTCGTCGAGGCCGTCGAACGGAGTGGGTCGATCTGACATGGTATAGTGTGACGTACGTCTTGGACGGCGAAAAAGGCCACTCTCGTCGTCGCGGAGTGTCACGCGAGGGGACGTATCGAAGCGAGACATTGCGGCAGAACCGAGGGGTGGGCTGGTCGTTTTTACGCTCCGTCCCGTACGGTCGCGTATGAGTTCTGCACTGTTCGTCGTCAGCGAAGAGGGGTACTGGGGAGAGGAATGCGTCGAGCCGCTCGAGACGCTCTCGGACGCGGGTCTGGAGATCACGGTCGCGACGCCCTCCGGGAAGCCGCCGAAGGTCGACGAGCGCTCGATCGACCCCGACGAGGTCGGCGAGGAGACCGCCGAGCACGTCCGGGAAGTCCACGAGAACGACGAGCGGCTGAACGATCCGATTCCGACCGCCCAGGCCGAGGCCGAGGGATACGACGCGGTCGTCTTCCCCGGCGGCCACGGCACCGAGTGGGACGTCAATCAGGACAGCGACGCGCGTCGCCTCCTCCGCGAGGCGGTCGCGGACGACGACGGCAAGGCGCTGGTCGTCTGTCACGCCGTCGGTATCCTCGCGTTCGCCCGCGATCGACAGGGCGCGTTCATCGTCAACGGCCGGGACGTCACCGGCTTCCCCAACGAGTGGGAGGAGGGAATCGTCGACGAGAACGATCTGATGCCCAGCGGCCGGAAACTGCCCTACTGGGTCGAAGACGAGGTCAAAGAAGCCGGCGCCAACTGGGACGCCGAACTCGACGAGGACACCAGCGTCACCGTCGACGGCGACCTGCTCACCGCCCGCGGCCCCGGCTCCTCGAGCGCGGCGGCCGAGACGCTGCTCGAGGAACTCGGGGAGTAACGACGGACGACGTCGTCCGCTCGAACGAATACCGCCTGCGTGATAGTTTGCGGCTCGCTTCGGACTGCGCTAGCCGTCGACCGAGCGAGTTATCCCCGCTGGTTCCCGAGCACACCTGTGGTCCCCGCTGAATCGAACCCGTCCGCAGACGCCCAATTAGAGAGCCGTAGCTACCGAATCACGGTCGACGACGGCCGCGAGTCGTTCTTCGCGCTCAGTATCGAAGACGCCGCCAACGAGGACGCGTGGCTCATGTCGGACACCGTCGTCGCGCTGAAGAACATGCGATAGTCCGACCGTTCCCGGCGGACGATCGCACCGGAGCGCTCGAGTCCCGACCCGACGGCGCGACTCCGCGAGCGCCGTCGATGAGAAAGCGCTTCACGACGGACGCTGTTTCCTGATTCGATGAGACGTCGGACCCTACTGACAACCGGCGGCGTTCTCGCGGGAACGGTCACCGCTGGCCTCGCGAGTCGACCGTCGAGTAACGACCCGCTGCTCGCGGCCGCTCGAGCGCCGAGCGACGCGGGCGAGGCCGAAACGCAGACGGAACGAATCCTTCCGGATACCGATCACGAGACGCCGCTGTACGAGATCGACTCGCCGCGAGACGGGCCGACGGCGATGATCTTCGGCGGCGTTCACGGCGACGAGCGAAGCGGGATCGCGGTCGCCCGCGAGGTCGTCGACTGGCGCCCCGACGCGGGCACGCTCGTCGTCGTCCCCGAGACGAACCGCGTGGCCGTCGAAAACGATGAACGCGAGGGGATCGACGGCGATCTGAACCGCCAGTTCCCGGCCGGACGGGAGCCGACTAGCGAACTCGCGCGCGGGCTCTGGAACGCCGTCGAACGCCGCGAGCCGGACGTCGTCCTCGACCTCCACCGGTCGCTCGGCGTCTACGGCCTCCACCAGGAGTTCGTCGGGCAGGCCGTCTTCCACTCGCCCGACGCCCGCGGCGACGAACTCGCCGACGCGCTCGACGCGGACGGCGTCCCCTGGTACCTCCCCTTCCACCGGTTCACGGCCCGGGAGACCGACCTCTCGAGTCCCCTGCTCTTCCAGAAGGCCGCCCGCGAACTCGAGTCGACGGCCTACCTCTTCGAGACGACCGAGTTCCTGCTGGACCGCGAGACGAGGCTCGAACTGACGCGGCTGGCGACGGCCCACGTCCTCTCGATGCACGGCCTGCTCGAGACCGGGGGTGCCGAATGACTACCGAACGCGGGCGTCCGAACGGGGGCGGCACCATCGGAGATCGCCTGCCGGCGTCGCTCCGGCGGGCCGTCGCGAGCCCCGCGACGCTCGTCGCCTTCGCGGCGCTGGTCGTCCCCTTCGCCCTCGGCTGGCTCGAGACGCGGCTCTTCTCGCCGCTCGCGCTCCCGGGGTATCTGCTCTACAGCGTCGGGACGGCCATCGGGAACGTCGTGGCGCCGCGGTTCGAGTTCTGGGTCTACTGGGCGCCGTTCCTCGCCTCGAGCTACGGGATCGCGGCCGCCGTCGGCTACGGCTACGAGCGGTGGCGCGGGCGGACGGCGGAGTGAGCGACCGGAATCGATCGCGCGAGCGCCCTCGAGCGCCGACATCGGCGGCGGAATCAGTCCCTTTTTACGCGACGACGGGGAAGCATCGGGTATGAGCTTCGAGGAAGACGATCGCGTCGTCCTGAACGACGAGCACAGCGAGTTCGACGGAGAGACCGGGACCGTCACCCAGACGATGGAGTCGATGTTCGGCGACGTTACCTACACCGTCAGCTTCGAGGACGGACAGGAGACCGGCGTCCCCGAGGACGACCTCGAGGCGGCGGACGAAGACGACGACGAGGAATAACGACCGCTGGTCGCGAGGATCGATTCGCGACCGTCTCACGGACACGGACAGGTTCAGATGCCACAGATCCCGCTACACTACGTCGACCTACGCACGTTCTGTTACGCCACCGAGGACGAGAAGCGCGTCGAGGAGGCGCTGCGCACGTTTCTTCCCGACGGCGAGGACGACGAACCGTTCCCGATCGAACGCACCGAGAGCGAGGGCCACTACGGCGACCGCATCCTCGTGCTCTCGGCCCGCGTCGAGAACGCCGACGACGTCCGCCACGTCCTCTCGCGGCTGTCCGACCTCGAGTCGTTCGACGACGTGATCGGCGAACTCGACGAGCGGGTCACCGAGAACACCGAACTCTTTCTGCGACTCGACAAGCAGGCCGCCTTCGAGGGTGACGTCCGACTCGGCGACGGGATCACCTTCCGCGGGAAGGTCGAGGCCTACCCCGCCAAGAAGGAGCAGGCCGTCGAGAACGCCCGCGAGGTTCTCGAGCGGCTCCGCGAGCAGGACTGAGTAGCGAGTCCGATTCCGGCCGCTATCGATCTCTGTACGTTCGTCGTCCGTGAGTGACGTCTGTCTCGTCGGACCGACCGTGAGCGTCCGGTTGCGAAGCGTTTTTGACTGACCGGTCAGTGAGTTCGAGTAGCACGCTATCGGATGTCCGAAGACACTGTCGACGATCTCATGGAGGCGACGTATCGGGCGCTCTGCGAGCGCGGCTACGCGGAGCTGACGATGCAGGACATCGCCGCGGAGTCGGACAGGAGCAAGGGCACCTTACACTACCACTTCGACGGCAAGGGCGACCTCCTCGAGTCGTTTCTCGGCTTTCTGCTCGATCGGTTCGAGGACCGACTCGAGACGATCCCCGGCGAGACGCCGGCCGAACGGCTCCACGGGCTGTTCGACGAGTTGCTGACGCCGGCCGACGAGGACGCCGCCGAGGAGTTCCGGACGGCGATCCTCGAGATCAAGGCCCAGTCGCCGTACGACGAGGCCTACCGGGAACGGTTGACCGAGTTCGATCGGACGATGCACGACCGGATCGCGGCCGTCGTCGAGGCGGGGATCGAAGACGGAGCGTTCCGCGCCGACGTCGATCCCGACGAGACCGCGGCGTTCCTCGTCACCGTCTTCCACGGCGCCCAGACGCGCGCGGCGGCCGTCGATCGGTCGCTCGAACGGACCAGACGGTACGTCCACGAGTACATCGACGGCCTGCGGGTCGCCGACTCGCGTTCCGACGGGCACGACGCGTCGTCGGCCGACGGGACGGCGGACGCCTCGTCGACCGCTGAGACGAAAGCGACGGCAGCGGACGGCTCGGAGAACGCGGGAGAAGACGGGACGGAGGGGACCCGATGAGCCTCGTGGACCGCCTCTCGAGTCTCTTCAAGGGCCGCGAGGAGTTCGACCTGACGGAGGGCGGCATCGCGCGGCCGCTGTTCTACCTCTCCCTGCCGATCATCGTGACGAATCTACTGCAGACCGCCTACAACCTCATCGACACGTTCTGGCTCGGTCAGTACAGCACGGACGCGCTGGCGGCGATCAGCTTCGCGTTCCCGATGGTCTTCCTGTTGATCTCGGTCGGAATGGGGCTGTCGGTCGCCGGGAGCGTCCTCGTCGCCCAGCACATCGGTGCGGACGAGGAACGCGAGGCGGAGTACGCCGCCTCCCAGACCGTCGCGCTGTCGCTGCTGGGTGCGACTCTCATCGGGATCGTCGGGTTCGGCTTCGTCAGGGAACTCCTCGGGCTGTTGGGCGCCTCGAACGACGTGTTGCCGCTGGCGACCGACTACATGCAGGTCATCTCGCTCGGGATGCCGTTCATGTTCGGTTTCTTCGTCTTCATCGCGCTCATGCGGGGCTACGGGGACACGATCACGCCGATGCTCGTGATGTTCGGCTCGGTGCTGCTCAACGTCGTCATCGACCCGTTCCTGATCTTCGGTTGGGGACCGTTCCCCGAGCTCGGCATTCAGGGCGCGGCGATCGCGACCGTCTTCTCCCGGGGGCTCGCGCTCGTCGTCGGCCTCGCGATCATGTTTCGGGGCGCGAGAGGCGTCAAGATTCGGTTGGAACAGATGCGACCGGACCTCTCGTTCGCGCGGAAACTCGTCGAGATCGGCGTCCCGGCGTCGATAGAGGGGATGGGCCGAGCGCTGTCGATCAACCTGCTGCTGGTCATCGTCGCCCTCTTCCCGGACACGGTCGTCGCCGCCTACGGCGTCGGGACGCGGGTGTTCTCGGTCATCTTCCTGCCGGCGGTGGCGGTCGCCCGCGGCGTCGAGACGATGACCGGCCAGAACGTCGGCGCCGGGAAACCGGACCGCGCCGAGAAGGCCGCCGACTTCGCCGCCCGGGTGATGTTCGTCGTGCTGGGCGCGCTCGGCGTCGTCGCGTGGCTCGGCGCGCGGCCGATCATCGCCGTGTTCACCACCGATCCCGAGGTCGTCGACATCGGGATGACCTTCCTGCGGTACGTCGCGCCGTCGTTCGGCTTCATCGGGGTGATGCGGGCGTACAACGGGAGCTTCCGGGGAACCGGCAAGACGCTCACGGCGGCGGCGATCGTCCTCGTGATCTACGCCGGCGTTCGACTCCCGGCCGCGTACGGCCTCTCGAGGTCGATCGGCTACGAGGGCATCTGGATCGCCTTCGCCGTCTCGAACGTCGTCGGCGCCGCCCTCGCCTACGGCTGGTACCGCCGGGGAACGTGGCGGAACGCCGACGTTCGCGACGCCGAACCCGACCCGCAGACCGGCGACGACCTCGAGGTCAAGGACGTGAGCACCGATGACTGAGGGACTCGTTCCGATTCCGTGGGGTATCCCCACCAGTGAAGTGGTCGTGACTCGACGTGTTCGATCGAGCCGCGTCCTCATGGACCACCCCGCCTACAGCCGCCGCCGGTTCGCTCGAGGGGAACAGCGACGCAACCGTTCGACTCGTCGCTCGAGGTGGTAATCGATGGTCGAAGCCGTCAACATCGACATTCTGAGCCTCCTGCTCGTCCTCACGGTCGCGTGGATCTTCGGCGCGGTGGCCGAACGCTTCGGCTACCCGACGATGATGGGGGAGCTGTTCGCCGGTATCGTGTTCGGGCCGCCGCTGCTCGGGCTGTTGCACCCCTCGGAGCTGTTGACCGTCCTCGCCGAACTCGGCGTGTTCCTCCTGATGGTGTTCGTCGGGATGGAGGTCGACCTCCGGGAACTGTTCCGGCTCGGACCGCAGTCGCTGCTGATCGCCTTCGGCGCCTTCGTCATCCCGTTCGGGCTGGGGTACGCCGCGGGGATCCTGCTCGACGTCTCCGTCGGTGCGGCCCTGTTCCTCGGGCTCGCGATGGCCGCCACGTCGCTGGCCACGAAGTCCCGGATCCTCGCGGACCTCGAGTTGCTGGACACGCGGATCGCGAACGTGTTGCTCGGCGGGGCGCTGGCCTCCGACGTGGGGGTGCTCGTCGCGTTCGCGGGCGTCGACAGCTACGTCACCGCGGGCGCGTTCGACGCGACCGAGATCGGACTGATCCTCGTCAAGGCGTTCGGCTTCTTCGCGATCACGCTGGTGCTGGGCTACCGCTTCCTGCCCGTCGCGTGGCACCACATCGAACGCCAGCGCGAGCGGTACGGCTTCGTCGATCACACGACCGCGTTCACGTTCGCGCTGCTCGTCTCGCTGCTGTTCGCCTATCTGGCCACGCTCGCCGAGTTGCACATGATCATCGGCGGCTTCATGGCCGGCATGTTCCTCCGGCAGGCCGACGTCGAGCCCTCGCTCTACGAACACATGCACACGGTCATCTACGACCTCGCGATGGGGCTGTTCGCGCCCGTCTTTTTCGTGACGGTCGGGTTCGACATCACGTTCGGCGTGTTCTCCGATTCGCTGGGCGTCCTCGTCGCCCTCGTCGCCATCGCCTTCCTCGGGAAGATCGTCGGCTCCTGGCTGTTCGCGCTGCCGACGTCGCTGACCTCGCGGGAGGGGCTCGTCGTCGGATTCGGAATGAACGGGCGGGGGACCGTCGAGATCATCATCGCCACCGTCGCCCTCGAGGCCGGCGTCATCGACACCGAGATGTTCTCGATCCTGGTCTTCATCGCCATCTTCACCACCGCGCTCGTCCCCGTCACCGTCACCTGGGGCGTGCGCCTGCTCGAACGGGCTGACGAACTCGTCTACGTCGACGCGGACGCCGCCTCGAGCGACTGATCGAACTCCGTTCTCGAGCGACCGATCGGTTCGAGACTCGTTCTCGAGTCGCTCTCGGTTCTCACGTGGGCGGTGTCGAATCGTCGCTCGGGGGCGCTGGTTTATTTCGTTTGGGCCAAGCGTTATTCGGTTCGATACCGTATCTCATATATGACACCACTCCCGTTCGATCCCTTGCAAGTGGGTGCCGCAGACCCGCTCCTGTTCGTCGGCGCGCTGGTGCTCGTCGTCGTGATCGCCACCGTCTGGTCGATGGTCGAGATCGTCGACGCCTACGACAGGGGCGCACTCACCGTCCTCGGCGAGTATCGCAAACTGCTCGAGCCCGGGCTGAACATCGTCCCGCCGTTCGTCTCGCGGGTCTACGACTTCGACATGCGGACCCAGACGCTCGACGTGCCCAGCCAGGAGGCGATCACGCGGGACAACTCCCCCGTCACGGCCGACGCGGTCGTCTACATCCGGGTGATGGACGCCAAGCGCGCCTTCCTCGAGGTCGACGACTACGAGCGGGCGGTCTCGAACCTGGCCCAGACGACGCTGCGCGCCGTGATCGGCGACATGGAACTCGACGACACGCTCTCCCGCCGCGAGATGATCAACGAGCGGATCCGCCAGGAACTCGACGAACCCACCGACGAGTGGGGCATTCGCGTCGAATCGGTCGAGGTCCGCGAGGTCACGCCCTCCAGGGGCGTCAAGGGCGCGATGGAGGAACAGACCTCCGCCGAGCGACGCCGCCGCGCGATGATCCTCGAGGCGCAGGGTGAACGCCGCAGCGCCGTCGAGCAGGCGGAGGGTGACAAGCAGTCGAACATCATCCGCGCTCAGGGGGAGAAGCAGAGCCAGATCCTCGAGGCGCAGGGCGACGCGATCTCGACGGTCCTGCGCGCGAAGTCCGCCGAGTCGATGGGCGAACGCGCGGTCATCGAGAAGGGGATGGAGACGCTGTCCGACATCGGTCAGGGCGAGTCGACGACGTTCGTCCTCCCGCAGGAACTCACCTCGCTGGTGGGTCGCTACGGCAACCACCTCTCGGGGAGCGACGTCGAGCGGGACGGTACGGAACTCGAGAGTCGCGAGTTCGACGCGGAGACTCGCGAACTGATCGGCCTCGACGACATCTCCGAGATGCTCGGCGAGATCGAGGACGTGGAGATGGACGTCGAGGCGATGGAACAGGAGGCCCAGGCGATCAAGGAGGGCGAGGATATGCCGGAAGAGGGCGGCGAGACGATTGATATCGCAGAGACGCGCCAGGAGACGGACGACGGCGGCGAGACCGGCGACGACGACTGACACCGACGCCCTCGAGAGACGCGGGACCGATCGCGACCGAGCGCGGCCCTTTTGATGCCGGCCTGTGAGTGATCCGGTATGAACGTACACGTCGTCGGTGACGATCCCGTCCGCGAGGCGGTCGTCACCGCCCTCGGAGACGTCGACGTCACCGTCGAAGACGCGACAGCCGACGACCTCGAGGACGCCCGGTTCGGAGTCGTCAGCGACGTGGCCGGCGCGGCCGCGTTCCGGCGAGCGAACGCCGCCGCGCGCGCCGGCGGCACGCCGTGGATCGCCGTCGAGATCGGCGGCGTCGGCGGCCAGCCCCTCGCCGGCGTCGACGCGGCCGTCTCGGGCTTCGCGCCCGCGACGGGCTGTTTCGACTGTCTCCGGCAGCGCGTCGCCGCGAACATAGAGGAGGGGGAGCGGAGCGACCGACCGCAGGCCGATCGCAGCACGGCCCGCCTCGCCGGCGCGCTCGCGGGCCGGGAGTGCGTCCGCGTCCTGTCGGGCGACGACCGGTCGGTGATCGGCCACGTCGTCGAACTGCCCCACGCCAGGCGACGGGTCTTGCCCGTCCCCGGCTGTGAGTGTCAGAACGAAACGCGCGATCGGACCCTCGAGCGCGACGACGATTCGCTCGCCCTCGACGCGGCCGTCGAGAGCGCCGAGGCCGCGATCGACGACCGCGTGGGGATCGTCAGGAGCATCGGCGAGATCGAGTCGTTCCCCGCGCCCTACTACCTCGCGACGACGACCGCCACGCAGGGATTCAGCGACGCGAGCGCGCCGACGCAGGCGGCCGGCGTCGCCGACGACTGGAACGCGGCGCTGATGAAAGCGGTCGGCGAAGGCCTCGAGCGCTACTGCGCCGGCGTCTACCGGGACGGCGAGTTCGCCCACGCCAGCGAGGCCGACCTCGAGAATCCGGTTTCGCCGACGGATCTCGTGCGTCCCGACGATGCACCCACCTACGACGCGAGCGACGAGTACCGATGGGTGCCGGGCGAGGACCTCGCGACCGGCGACGACGCCCACCTGCCGGCCGCGGCGGTCCAGTTCCCCCAGCCCGGGGAGTCACTCGTTCCCGGCATCACGACGGGGCTCGGACTCGGCTCGTCGACCGTCGACGCCCTGCTGTCGGGCCTGACCGAGGTCATCGAGCGGGACGCGACGATGCTCGCGTGGTACTCGACGTTCGACCCGCTCGGGCTGACCGTCGACGACGACGACGCCTTCGCCGCCCTCGCCCGGCGCGCCCGCGGCGAGGGACTGTCGGTGACGCCGCTGCTGGTCACGCAGGACGTCGACGTCCCCGTCGTCGCCGTCGCCGTCCACCGCGAACCGGACGCCCTCGAGGGAGCCGTCGAGCCGACCGCCGACGAGTGGCCGGCGTTCGCCGTCGGCTCCGCGGCGGCCCTCGACGCGACGGCCGCCGCGCGGTCGGCGCTCGAGGAAGCGCTGCAGAACTGGATGGAACTGCGGAACCTCGGTCCCGAGGAGGTCGCCGACGCCTCGGGCGCGATCGGGGAGTACGCGTCGTTCCCCGAGGTCGTTCGCGGATTCGTCGACGTCGACCGGACGGTTCCGGCCGAACGTGTCGGCCCGGACGCCGCGCCCGAGGGACGAGCGGCGCTGGAGGACGTCGTCGAACGGACGACCGACGCCGGCCTGACGCCGTACGCGGCGCGGCTGACGACCCGAGACGTCGCGGAGACCGGCTTCGAAGCGGTCAGAGTCGTCGTCCCCGGCGCCCAGCCGCTGTTCACCGGCGAGCCGTTCTTCGGCGAGCGGGCGCGGACGGTGCCCGAGGACCTCGGGTTCGAACCGCGACTCGAGCGCGCGTTCCATCCCTATCCCTGAGCGGTCGCTCTCTGGTGCTATTCTCGAACCGGCGCTCTCGGGTTCGCCGGCTCCGATAAGTGATCCGTGCCGCCGGCCGCGAATCGAAGAGGTTACTCGTCGGTTTCGTCGGCGGCCGCGTCGGTCTCGTTCGCTGCCGTCCGATTGCCGCTCGCGTCGGGATCGGTCTCGTTCCCGTTCGCCGTCTGGTTGCCGCCGTCGCCGCTCTCGCCGTCGACGGTCTCGGTATCGCCGTCCTCGAACTCGAGTTCGATCACGAGGTCGTCGTCGTAGAGCCGAATCATCACGAGATTGGTCTCCGGCGTCACCGACGCCGTCCTGACGGTCGTCACCGATTCGTTTTCGATCTTGGCGACGCGAAAGCTCTGTTCCGTCTGGTCGAGGTGGGGCGCGCTGACGGTCTCATCCGGCGTGACGGAGTAACTCTGCTCGTAGCTCTGCCGGCCCGATCCGCGTTCGCGCGCCTCGAGGAGGATGTTCTGCGTCTCGTCGGCTTCGCTCTGGACCTCGACGGGGATGACCCCCTGCAGTCCGAAGTGCTCCTGAACGCCCTCGATACAGCCCGCGAGTCCGGCGAGGGCCGACGTCGCAGCGAGTCCGAGTGCCGTACGGCGGTTCACACTCGGTGCTCGGGAGCGGACGACCGTATGCGTTTCTCTTCGCGGTACCGCCATCGGTTTCCGTTCGATAGTAGCGTGCGGGACGGTATCGCGGAGCACTTTTATCGCGCCGGCTGGATGCGCCGCTATGGACAAGACCGCGATCGACGACGTCGACATCGAACGCAACCCGATGGAGGTCCACTCCGTCAGACGGCCGATCTCACGGGCGCTCGGCTTCACGGACTTCGCGATGAATTACTTCGAACTCGAGCCCGGCGAGTCGTTCTCCGGCGGGCTCCACGCCCACCACGATCAGGAGGAGGTCTTCTACGTCCAGGCGGGAACGGCGACGTTCGAGACGCGCTCGCCGGACGACGAGACGGCGCGGGAGGTCTCCGTCGACGCCGGCGAGGTGATCCGCTTCGCGCCGGGGGAGTTCCAGCACGGGTACAACGACTCCGACGCCGACGAACGGGTCGTCGGCTTCGCCTTCGGCGCGCCGAAGGCGCGACACGACTGGGACGAGATCGAGTCACTGCTCTACTGTCGGGAGTGTGACGCCGAAGTCGGCCACGGCCTCGAACTCACCGAGGACGGGAACTTTCGCATGACCTGTTCCGAGTGCGGCAACTCGTTCGTCGTCGACTGATCACCGGTCGCCTGCGGACGGATCACCGGTCGTCCTCGCCGACGTTCTTCGATGCACCGGACCGTTTCCGACGGCCGCGCCTCGAGACCGCTGTTGACATGTTAACGAGCACCTTCTCGGGATTCTGTGATGAGATACTAAGTATCACGGCAGTTGGTAACACGCGATGGGGGAGTCGGTCGACGACGGACCGCTGTGGTGTCAGAGGGCCGGGGCTCACCCTCGGTAGGGATCGACGATCGACCGCAACGACGGTGATACGAATTCATGGCACGAAATACCACGATGGCTGCGATCGGTGTGCTCTCGCTGGGTGCACTGGCAACGGCGAGTCTCGGGTTGTACAGGACGTTCTCGTTCGTCGCGGCGGCGCTCATCCTCGCGGTGGTCGCCTCGGCGACGATCGAACGAGGAACCGGTGATCCCGATCTGGAACCGTACACGGCGCTGATCGGTGCGCTGACGGCGTTCTTCCTGATCGGACTGGCCGGCATCTGGCTGACGTGGGAACCGGGGGCGACCGAGTACAGCTACGTCCTCGGCGTCCCGCTCTCGACGCTGATCTACTTCGGGTTCATCTGGCTGTTACCGCTGACCGCGGCGATCTACTACTCGCTGATCTTCGACCGGATCGCGGGCGAGGAGATCGTCGACGACATCATCGAGTCGGCCCGCGAACGTCAGCGGCGTGAGTCGTTCCCGCTGGCGCCGGAGCAACCGTCCCGACCCACCGAGGTGGCCGACGGCGGCGAAGTAGCGGACGGAGGTGAGGTCGATGAGTAGCGCGTTCGCGCCGCTGCCGCTTCAGGAGGGGATTCCCGTCGCCGACGATCCCGTCATCCTCGGGTTCGGTGCGGCGTACCTGTTCATCGTCGTCCTGATCGGCGCCTGGGGCTGGATGCGGACCGAGTCGACGAGCGATTTCCTGATCACCGGCAAGAGCGTCGGCACGTGGGTGCTCGCGATGACCGCGTTCTCGGTGATCCAATCGGGCTTCGGCTTCGTCGGCGGCCCCGAACTGGTCTACGCGTACGGCACGACCGCGCTGTGGATCTTCTTCACCGCGCCGCTGGGATTCCTGCTGACGTGGATCGTCCTCGCCAAGCGAATGCGCCTGCTGGCCGACGTCCGCAACGTGCTGACGCTGGCCGACGGGATGTACGCCCGCTACGAGAGCGACACCGTGCGGGGGCTGACCGGGCTCGCGGTGATCGTCGGCGTGGTCGCCTACCTCGCGACGAACCTCGCGGCGCTGCAGTTCGTCATGCGCGCCATCTTCGGCGTCCCCGTCATCTGGGGGCTGCTCGGCGGTGCCCTCATCCTGCTGCTCTACAGCATGCTCGGCGGAATGATCGCCGGCGTCTGGACGGACTTCCTGCAGGCGCTGACGATGATCACGGGCGCCGTCTTCGTCTTCGCGTACGCGCTGTCGTTCGGCGGCGGGATGGAGAACATCTCGCGGAACCTCGCGAGCGCGGACCCGAACCTGATCTCGCCGTTCGGCGCGATGGGCGGGGCGACCACGGCCGTCCTCGTCGGCGTCGCGTGGTGGATCCTGTTCTCGGTCGGATCGGCCGGTCAGCCCCACCTGATCACGAAGTTCTACATGAGCCGCGACATGAATATCCTGAAGTGGGGCGCTCCGATCGCCGCCATCTCCTACGCGATCTCGAGTCTGATCGCCTTCTCCGCGGGCCTGTCGATGCGCGCCATGGTCGAGGCCGGCGAGATCGGCGAGACGTTCAGCGCCAGCGAGGTCGGCCCCGTCTTCGTCCTCGAGCAGACGCCGAGCGTCATCGCGGGACTGATCCTCGCGGCGCTGCTGGCGGCGATCATGTCCACCAGCGACTCGTTCCTCAACATCGGCGCGGCGGCGGTCTCGCGGGACATCCCGCGAGCGCTGGGCCGACCGATCGAGGACGACAGGACGGAACTGCGCGTCACGCAGGTCGCGCTGGCCGGACTGACGGTCCTCGCGACGGGGGTCGTCTACTTCTCCGATACGCTCGTGGGCATCCTCGGGACGATCGGCTGGGGCTTCTTCGCCGCCGCGTTCGTCCCCATCGCCGTCTTCGGGCTGAACTGGAAGGGCGCGACGAAGGAGGGGGCGATCGTCGCCGTTCTCGGCGGCCTCTTCGTCAACATCGTCTACAGCGCGCTACCGATGGCCCTCGAGGTCGCCGGCTACGAGTCCGCTGCGAGCGCCATCATGACGACGTACGTCTTCCCCGACGTCTTCCCCGTCGGAACGGTCGCGCTGCTGGTCGCCATCGTCCTGTTCGTCGGCTTCTCGCTGCTCACCCAGTCTCGACGGACCGTACCCAGCGATCTCCACGCCCTGCTCGAGCGATGACGGCCGATACGTCCACCGACCGCGACGCCGACTCGAGCCCGAACGGCGACCTCGGGCCGGAGACCGCAGCCGACGGCCGGGGCGAGACCGAACTCGCGCGGCTCACGCAGTGGCTCCGCCAGCGGCCGAACTCGATCGAGCTGTGGGAGCTCGTGGTGACCGACGAACGCCTCGTCTGGTGTTTCGTCGGCGAGTCCTACCGTTCGATGCTGTTGCGGGCCGACATGGGGAAACGCGACCGCGCGCTCGTCGACGACAGCCGACTCGAGGAACTCGTCGACCTCGACGAGGCGAACTTCGCCGTCCCCCTCGAGCGACTCGAGTCGATTCGGCTGACGGAGGGGACGCGGTTTCGCCGCGCCAGGCTCGAGATCGAGTGGGACGATCAGGCGGGAACGCGCTACGACGGCTCGGTGACGCTGGTCAGCACCAGCGACGCCGACTCCCAACGCGAACGGATGGCCGCGCTGGCCGAGGAACCGCGACTCGAGGGCGTCGCGATCGCGGTCGAGTCGCCGGGCTGGTCGCCGTTCTGATCGGCGTTCGGCCTCGAGCGGTTCGGTGTCGTCTCACAACGGACGCGAGAGTCGGATTATTTTTCACCCTGAACCGAGAGGGGGCGCACATGTCCACGGGAGCGACGACGACGGTCGAGATCGACACGACACTGTTCATCACCGTCTCCGGCCCGCCGGGCTGTGGCGCGACGACGCTGTGCGAGCGACTCGCCGACGCGATGGGCTGTCCGTACGTCTCGGGCGGGGAGGTCTTCCGGGAACTCGCCGAGGACCGGGACATGAACCTGAACCAGCTGACGGCGAAGGCCGACGAGAACGACGAGATCGACCGCGCGATCGACCAGCGCCTCCAACAGATCGCCGAGAAGTGGGGGATGGCGAACAAACCCTTCATCCTCGAGTCCCGGCTGGCGGGCTGGCTGGCCGGCGAGCGCGCGGACCTACGGATCTGGCTCGACGCACCCGAAGACGTCCGCTTAGAGCGCATCGAGGAGCGCGTCGAGACCGAGGCCGAGATGCGCGTCCGCGAGGTCAGCGAGGCCGGCCGCTACGAGTCGTACTACGAGATCGACATCGACGACCGGGAGTTCTACGACCTGCACGTCAACACCGCCCGCTGGAGCAAGGAGGGCGTCTTCGAACTCGTCCGGACCGCGCTCGAGGAGTACGATCCCGACGCCGACGAGGGCGCGTTCTCGACGCCGGACCTGAACCCGTAGCGTCCGCAGTCCGCTTTTCGACGGCGACAGTTCTTTCTCGTCATGTGTGGACGCTTACCACGACATGACGTACACCGTCACGCTCGACGGCGAGACCTACGAAGCGGCGTCCGAATCGTTCGAATGGGACGTTCCGGACGACTTCAACGCGGCCGCGGATCTGGTCGGGAAACACGACGACGGCGAACGGGTCGCGCTGTACCAGGTCGACGACGCGGGCGAGCGCGAGGAATACACGTTCGACGACCTCGACGAGCGATCGAACGCCGTCGCGAACGCGCTCGAGTCCCGCGGCCTCGAGCGCGGCGACCGCGTGGCCGTCGTCGTCCCGCAGAAACCCGCGAACGTGCTGACGCACTTGGCCTGCTGGAAACTGGGCGCGATCTCGCTGCCGCTGTCGGTGCTCTTCGGCGACGACGCGCTTCGCTACCGGCTGACCGACAGCGAGGCCCGCGTAGCCGTCGTCGACGCGAGCCAGTGGGAGACGATGCGCGAGGTCGCACCCGACTGTCCGGCCCTCGAGTACGTGTTCGTCGTCGACGGCGGCGAATCGGTCGGCGGAGACGCGAACGAGGCGACGCTCGAGGACGTGACCGTCGAGCGGTTCGACGACGCCGTCGACTGGGGAGAGACGACGTTCGACCGCGCCGACACCGACGTCGACACGCCCGCGATCGTCATGTACACCAGCGGGAGCACCGGCGAGCCGAAGGGCGTGCTCCACGCGCACGGCGTCTGGCTCGGGCACTGTCCCGCGTTCCAGATGTACTTCGAGCGGGACGTCCGCGACGGCGTCTACTGGACGCCTGCCGACTGGGCCTGGATCGGTGCGCTCGGCGACCTCGTCTTCCCCGCCTGGCACTACGGGCGGCCGGTCGTCGGCTATCCGATGGGGTCGTTCGACCCCGAGCGGGCCTACGAGATCATGGCCGAGTTCGACGTGACGAACGCGTTCGTCCCGCCGACGGCGATCCGCATGTTGATGGGCGTCGACGAACCGACCGACCGTTACGACCTCTCGCTCGAGGCGATCTGCTCCGGCGGCGAACCCCTGACTCGAGAGATCCTCGAGTGGGCCGACGCGGAGCTCGCTGGCGTGGTCGTCAACGAACTCTACGGCCAGACGGAGGCGAACCTGCTCGTGACGAACTGCCGGGAGTGGTTCCCGGCGAAGCCGGGCAGCATGGGGAAACCGGTGCCGGGCCACGACGTGGCGGTCGTCGATCCCGACGCCGGCGAGCGGGTCGATACGGGCGAGATCGGCGAGATCGCGGTCCGCCGCGGCGACGATCCCGTGCTCTTCGAGGAGTACTGGAACGCGCCCGAGAAGACGGACGCGGTGACGCTCGAGGACGGTCCCGACGGAACGGTCTGGCACCTGACCGGTGATCTGGCAGAGCGAGACGAGGAGGGGTATCTGTGGTTCACGTCGCGGGACGACGACCTCATCATTACCAGCGGGTACCGCGTCGCGCCCCGCGAGGTCGAGGAGACGATCCTCGCACACGACGCCGTCGAACAGGTCGGCGTCGTCGGCGTCCCCGACGAGACCCGCGGGGAGATCATCAAGGCGGTCGTCCAGCCGGTCGCCGGCCAGCGGGGAACGGACGAGCTGCGGAGCGAGATTCGGGACCGCGTCCGCGAGAAGTTGGCCGAGTACGAGTACCCGCGCGAAATCGAGTTCGTCGACGAACTGCCGACCACGACGACCGGCAAGATCAGGCGGACGGAACTGGCCTGATCGGGCGCTCGAGGAAGCAGTGAGGGTCGACGCTCGAGGCCGACGGCGACGTTACTCGCTGTCGGGCGAGTAGTTGGGCGCCTCGTCGGTGATGACGACGTCGTGGGCGTGGCTCTCGGCCTGGCCGGCCGAGGAGACGCGGACGAACTCGCTGCGCTCCTTGAACTCGGGGATCGTCTCGGCGCCGACGTAGCCCATGCCCGACTGCATGCCGCCCGCGAGCTGGTGGAGTTCGGACTTGAGCGTGCCCTTGTACGGCGTCGCGGCCTCGACGCCCTCGGGGACGTACTCGTCTTCCTCTTCGGGTTCGTCTTTGAGGTAACGGTCGCTGTCGCCGGACTTCATCGCGCCGACCGATCCCATGCCGCGGTACTGCTTGTACTTCTTGCCGTTCATGGTGACGACGCGGCCGGGGGCCTCGTCGGTGCCGGCGAAGTAGGAGCCGAGCATGACCGCGTCCGCACCGGCGGCGACGGCCTTGATCGCGTCGCCGGAGTACCGGATGCCGCCGTCGGCGATCACGGGGACGTCGTTCCGGCTCGCGACGTCCGCGACCTGCGCGACCGCCGTGATCTGGGGCATACCGGCGCCGCTCACGACGCGGGTCGTACAGATCGAGCCCGGACCGATGCCGACCTTGATGCCGTCCGCGAAGTCGACGAGGTCCTCGGCCGCCTCGCGGGTGCCGACGTTGCCGACCACGACGTCCGCGTCGACGCTCTCCTTGATCTCGCGTGCGCCGTCGATGACGTTCAGGTTGTGCGCGTGCGCGGTGTCGATGAAGAGGACGTCCGCGCCGGCCTCGTCGGCGGCCTCGGCGCGATCCCGTTCGAACGGACTGACGGCGACGCCACAGCGGAGGCGCCCGTCCTCGTCGCGGACGGCCTCCTGGTACTCGCGGCGCTGGAGGATGCCCTGCATCGTGACGAGGCCGACCAGGAGGTTCTCGTCGTCGACGACCGGTACGCGCTCGATCTTGTGCTCGTACATCAGGTCGAACGCGTCGCGGGCGTCGATGTCCTCGTGGGCCGTGATGACCTCGTCGGTCATCGCCTCGGTGACCGGGTCGTCCTCGTTGACCTCGAGGTGGGGCCGGATGTCCGTACTCGAGATGATCCCCAGGACTTCGCCGTTGGTGTTGACGACGGGCGCGCCGCCGACGCCGCGGCGGGCCATCCGCTCGTCGACCTCGCGGACCGACATCTCGGGATCGGCGGTGACGACCTCGTCGAGGGGGATGATGAGCTCGTCGGCGCTCTTGACGCGCTCGATCTCCTCGACCATCTCGTCGATGTTCATGTTCCGGTGGAGGACGCCGAGACCGCCGTGGCGGGCCATCGCGATGGCCATGTCGCTCTCGGTGACGGTGTCCATCGCCGCCGAGATGATCGGGACGGAGACCTCGACGTTTTTCGAGACGTGCGAGGTGAGATCGGCGTCGTCGGGTTCGACGCGGCTCTCCTTGGGTCGAAGGAGGACGTCGTCGAACGTCAGCGCCTCCGGTACGTCCAGTTTTGCAGAATAGCGCTCGTGCTCAGGAATGTCGTTCGCCATGTAAGCCGTCCGGACCCGCGGGGGAAAAGCGTTGCGAGATATCTTCGGATGACAACGGATGACGGGGCTCTCGGGGGCGGACGCGGCCGATGCGCTCGAGCGGGTGCTCGCGAGACGATCGTCCGCCTGTCGGTCGATTGTCGTCACCGATCGCCCTCGATCAGAGCGCGAGTGGATCCGATTCGGGCCGCCCTCGCCCTCGAGGCAGCGGTCGTCTCGATGGCAATCGGTATCGTTTCCGAACCCGGCCCACAACGATGTACATCGCTGCCCGCATCTGGCCCCCAGTGTCAGGAATACGCCGGGTTGTGCGACCCCATCCCACACAACGCTTATTGAGAGGCCAGTCGTCAATTCGGGTATGATCGCTGTGAGTTTCAGTGCCCCCCGAACCGCTGGTTGGACGAGCGTCGACAGCGACGCCGCCAAATTCCAGTTCGGGAATTTTACAGGGAAACTCACAGCGCGAGGCCGCGGTCCGAATCCCACGAACTGGTGGCTCGCCCACCAGTCCGTCCGGGATCGTCCTCCCTATTACCCACCGGCCTCGGGTCACGGCCACCGGCCCTGACCGATGAGTACGTCACGACACCCGGTCGCTCTCAGTCTCGAGCGCATCATCGGCGGTGACGCCAAGCTGCTGGCGCTGGTGATGATGCTGCCGCTGATCGACGGCGTCTTCCCGGCGCTGATCCTCGCGGGCGCGCTGAACGACCCGCTGGGTGCCGTCCAGGTCGGCCTCCTGATCTTCGGCGGTTCGGCCACCGTCGCGGTGATCCTCGCGGAGATGTCCGGCACGCCCCGCGAACAGGCGGCGATCGTCCTGCTGGTCGGCGTCCCGCTGATACTGCTGGCGGCCGTGCAAGCGGCGCTGGCGCCGTCGTTCGAGAGCCTGATCGACATCGTCATCTTCGAGCGCTTCGCCGCGCTGGTCATCGCGGCCATCGCGGCCAAGACCGCCAGCGCGACGATCGGCGAGTACCTGCCCAACCCGGTGGTCATCATCGGACTGGGACTGGTCGCAAGCGTCGATCCCAGCGGGGCCACGTTCACCGTGATGAACGACCCCGCGCTCGTCGCGAACGCGACCCTCGCGGCGGCCATCGGCGTCGGCTTCGCGCTGACGATCGCGCTGGGCGCGCCGTACCTGCGCGGCTGCATGGACATCGACCGCTTCCGCTTCGGCAGCGCGGTCGCGCTCGGCCTGCTCCCGCTGTCCCTGCTCGGGATGGCCTTCGGACAGGCCCCGCTGGCCGCGCTGATCGTCGCCGCGATCCTCGCGATCGACCTGCCCCTCGAGCGCGACTCGAGCGACGCGGCGGACGACGGCGGCCCACCGCTGGCCGTCGATCCGATCACCGACGGCGGCGACGCCGACGAGAACGCCGAACTGGACGTGGAACCGGCCGAAGAGACCGACGACGCCGACACGGGAACCTACCCGGGCGACGACACGACGGACACCGAGGGCCGGGCCCCGTGGCTGTAGGACGGTTCGGAATCGAAACCACTTTAGGCGGGATGGCCCAACTGGAGAGCGAGGGGTCGTGGCCAAGCCCGGCATGGCGACTGACTCCAGAGGCAACGCGCCCGGGACGAAACTCCAGACTGATATACTGATCGGGCACCTGATCAGTGTCCGTGTGATGACCCTCTGGAGTTCCGAGGCGCACCGGAGATATCAGTCGATCGGGGGTTCAAATCCCTCCGACCCCATTCCTCTGCCGCGAGCAAAAACGCGAGCGGCAGGTATGTCTCAGTGGGATTTGAATCAGGGAGCAGCTCGCTGCGACCGTGGTTCAAATCCCTCCGACCCCATTCCTCATTGCGAACAACATCGTGAGCGATGAGTACTGGAAACGGAGGATTTGAGCCCAGAGGACGAGCGAAGCGAGTCCTCGTGGTTCAAATCCCTCCGACCCATTCCGCTGGCGCGAACACGTCCGCGAGCGGTCGGTCTGAACTCTAACCCTACTCCGTATCGCGTAACGGCTGGGTCGATTCGCTGCCAGCCACACCTCGAGACGCAGTCCTGTCTCCGGCGGGAGCGTCCGCACGGGAATCGGCGCTCTCGCTGCGACGACATCGATCGACCCTATCGAGTCAGTGGCCCTCGAGTCGAGCGTCCCACCGGCTCCGAACCGGTTCGGTCACCCGCGACTCGAGTACCACCGAGTCTCGAGTCGCGGCGGACAGTCGGGTGCCGGCACCGACACACCACCGCGCTCGAAACCACCGCCGTCGGCGCCCGGTCCGGAACGGGACTCGAGAGCGAACGAGAAACGGAAAAGCGAGCAACCCACCCCCCGTATCACGGGACTTATCCGCTTCACTACCGACTGGGTAGCCATGAGTAAACGAGCGGACGCCACCGAATCAGCGTTCTGGGCCGACGACGCCGACGATTCAGGGGCGATCCAGCGCTACCGGACGCTCGTGAACGCGGTCGACGACGGGATCTATCAGCTCGATGCCGACGGGCGGTTCGTCGCGGTCAACGACGTCATCCTCGAGTCGAGCGGCTACGCGCGGGCGGACCTCCTCGGCGCGCACGCGTCGGTCCTGATCGCTGACGACGACGTCGAGCGGATCTCGCGTGCGATGGCCGACCGACTCGCGGCCGGCGACGCGATGGACGAGACGTTCGAACTGACGGCGCGAACGGCCGACGGCGAGGAACTCGCCTGCGAACTCCGGACGAACCTGCTGGTCGAGGACGGCCGGTTTCGGGGCTCGGTCGGAATCGTCCGCGATATCACCGAGCGGGGGCCGACCGACCGCCGACTCGAGGACCGCGAACGGGAACTCGAGCGCGAGCGGGACCTGATCGACCGCGTCCTCGAGACCAGTCCCGTCGGCGTGCTGGTGCTCGACGCCGACGGCGAGGTCACCCGGATGAACGAGCGGTTGCGGGAGCTGCTCGAGATTCCGGCCGACGACGTCTCGGACTACGCCCCTTCCGACCGGCCGGTCTACGACGAAGGCGGCGACGAAATCGGAGTCGACGATCACCCGTTCGCGCGGACGCTCGAGACGGGCGACCCGGTCTACGACGAACTACTGCGCGTCGATCTCCCGAGCGGCGACGCGCGCTGGCTGTCGGTCAACGCCGCCCCGATCCGGACCGACGACGGGGCGGTCGACCGCGTCGTCACGACCGGCGAGGACGTCACGGAGCTCAAGGAACGCGAGGCCGAGCTCTCGACGGAACTGAACGAGATCTTCGGTCGCATCTCCGACGCCTTCTACGCGCTCGACGACGAGTTCCGCTTCACTCACGTCAACGAGCAGGCCGAGGAGCTCCTGCAACACGCCGAAGGCGAGTTGCTCGGCCGGAACCTCTGGGACGTGTTCCCCTCCGCCGAGGCGATCGACGAGGTCAGGGACGCCTTCCACACGGCCCTGGAGACGCAGGAGGCGACCAGCTACGAACTCTACTACGACACGCTCGGATTCTGGGTCGAGGCGAACATCTACCCCTCCGAAACCGGCGTCTCGGTCTACTTCCGCGACGTCACCGAGCGGCGAGAGCGCGAACGCGCTCTCGAGGAGTCCGAGCGTCGCTACCGAACGCTCGCGGAGTACTTCCCGAACGGCCTCGTGACGCTGTTCGATCACGACCTCGAGTACACGCTGGCGGCCGGCCGAGGGTTCGATCGCATCCCCGTCGAGCCCGCCGATCTCGAGGGCCGGCAGTTCCACGACGTCTGGCCCGACGAGACCGCCGCGGACCTCAAGCCGGCGTTTCAGGGGGCGCTCCGGGGCGAGGAGACGTCGGTCGAACTCGAGTACGCGGGCCGGGAGTGGGTGCTCCACGCGGTGCCGATCACCGACGACCGCGGCGACGTCTTCGCGGGCATGACGATGGCCCAGGACATCACCGAGCGCAAGGAGTATCAGCGCCGCCTCGAGGAGACGATCGACCGGCTCGAGGCCTCGAACGAACGCCTCGAACACTTCGCCTACGCCGCCAGCCACGATCTGCAGGAGCCGTTGCGGATGGTCTCGAGCTACCTGCAACTGATCGAATCCCGCTACGGCGACGCGCTCGATGCCGACGGCGAGGAGTTCCTCGCCTACGCCGTCGACGGCGCCGAGCGGATGCGCGAGATGATCGAGGGCCTGCTCGCGTACTCCCGAATCGAAACGCAGGGCGATCCGTTCGAACCGGTCGAACTGAACGCGGTGGTCGACGCGACGCTCGAGAACTTGCAGGTGGCGATCGAGGAGAGCGACGCCGAAATCACGGTCGACAGCCTTCCCCGCGTCCGTGGCGACGAGGGGCAACTGCAGCAGGTGTTCCAGAACCTGCTCTCGAACGCGATCGAGTACTCCGGCGACGAGCCGCCGCGGATTCGCGTCGACGCGGAACGGCGCGGTCGCGAGTGGGTGATTTCGGTCCGCGACGACGGGATCGGTATCGATCCGGCCGACCAGGAGCGCGTCTTCGAAGTGTTCCAGCGACTGCACAGTCGCGAGGACCATCCCGGCACCGGGATCGGGCTGGCGCTCTGTCAGCGCGTCGTCGAACGCCACGGGGGACGGATCTGGATCGACTCCGAACCGGGCGACGGGACGACGGTCTCGGTCGCGCTCCCGGGGGAGGAGTGAGCGGTGACGAGCGTCGAACGACCGACGGGACCGAAGCGGGAAACGAGAATCGGGACTCGACGAATACGTATCGGAGCCGATGGCCGGCGAGTACGCCGGTGATCACCGGTCGGTCGGCGATCAGTCGCCGGCGCAGTACGATCGACCGCCGCTCGAGTCGGACGCCCGTCCGCCCTCGTCCGTCGGTCGAGCGGTGATCGTCGTCCCGCACTCGGGACAGCGGTAGTGCTCGCGGTCGTCGCGGTGCTCGAGGATCCAATCGCCGTCGACTTCGCTCTCGTGGCCGCACTCGAAGCAAAACAGCAAGGCTTTGCTATCGGGCGGTCGGCTGGTGTCCGTAACGGTGGAGTTCATCACCGGAGCTAGCTACCGAACGCCAAAAACCCTGTTGGCCCCGAGAACGCTTGCCGTCCGATTTCGGCCACGTCAGTGGCTAACAGTCATGATTCTCCCTGACACTCGGTGTACGTTTCGATCCGCGACTCGCTCGCCGCGGGAATCCGTGTTCGACTCGCCCACCACGGAACGAGCGCGGCGATCTCGGCGGACGACGGGCGCCGCTTCTCGAGTCGCTCACGTTTCCGACGGTTCGCGAACGATCGCGAACCAGAACTCCTCGATCTCGTCGACGAACGCGACGAAGTCCGCGGGCTCGACCGGCTTCCGAACGTAGAAGTCCGCCTCGAGGCCGTGGGACTGGACGATCGATTCGCCCACCTCCGAACTCGTGAGCACGGCGACGGGGATGTCGGCGAGGATCGGTTCGCCGTTCAGTTCGGCGAGGACGTCCATGCCGCTGGTACCGGGGAGCTGTGGCTCGAGCAGGATGATGTCGGGTGGGGACGCGTCGGCGTACTCGCCGCGCTGGTGGAGGAAATCGAGCGCGGCGTCGCCGTCGGAGACGGCGTGGACGGTGTTCACGAGCTTCGCGTCCCTGAAGTTCTCGGTGAACAGTCGGGTATCGCCCGGATTCGGCTCGACGAGTAAGATGTCGATTGCGTCCTCGATGCCGGCGTTACCGGTAGTCATAGGGCATAGTACGCCCCGGACGGTAAAACTGCGCGGGTGTCGGCCGTGGACGGACGTTGCGTCCGGTCGAAACGCAGTCGTCGCGTGAACAGTCCATCGGGAGCGAACGTATCGATAGGTCAGTATTTTCGTCGAAGCCCGTACAGCCACGGATACCGACGGTTTTCGACCGGCGTACTTATCCCGCTCAGAGCAATCTGTAGGGGTAGTGAATTCGGAAGCGGACCGCCGCGTTCGGTGCGGGCGGCGTCGACCCGCTTCCGACGAGAATAGCCCGTCGATCACCCCCGCTCTCTCCCATGAGTCAACAGCTTCACACCACCTCCGACGACGTGCTCGGCCTCGAGACCGGTCTCGAGGCACTCGACGCCAGTTCGACGTTCCCCGGCCCGGTCGAATCGGTCGCCGGCCACGAATCGTACGACCACCTCGCGCTCATCTACGAGTCGCGGGCCGAACAGTTCGCGACGGTGATTCCCTACATCACCCACGGCCTCGAGCGCGGAGAGCGGTGCGTCTACATCGCCGACGAGAACGACACTGCAGCGGTGCTCGCGGCGCTTCGGGACAGCGATGCCGACGTCGACGTCGACGCGGCCCTCGAGTCGGGGGCGCTCACCATGTACACCGCACAGGACTCCTACCTGCGGAACGGGGCGTTCGATCCCGACGAGATGATCGCCTTTCTCTCCGAGACGATCGAGGAGGCCGCCGCGGAGTACGAGGGGCTCCGGATCACCGGCGAGATGACGTGGGTGTTCGGGGACGACCCGCCCCTCGAGGATCTCGTCGAGTACGAGGGGAAACTCAACGATCTCCTGCCCGACGCCGACGGGATCGCCCTCTGTCAGTACAACCGCAGTCGGTTCTCGTCGGACGTCCTCCGCGATATCATCAAGACCCATCCGCATCTGGTCTACGACAACACGGTCTGTCAGAACTTCTACTACACCCCGCCCGAGGAGTTCTTCGGCCCGGACCGACCCGACCGGGAGATCGACCGCATGATGGGGACGCTCCTCGACCGAACCGAAGCGCGCGCCGAACTGCGGACCCAGCAGCAGTTCCTTCAGCGCCAAAACGAGATCACGGGCGATCCCGACCGCGCGTTCGAGTCGAAACTGCAGGACCTGTTCGAACTCGGCTGCGAGCGGTTCGACCTCGAGGTCGGCGGGATCGCCCGCATCGACCGCGACGCCGATCGAGCGGAGATCGAGATCGCCAGCGGCGACCACGTCTACTTCGAGTCGGACCTCGAGGTGCCGCTGTCGGAGACGTTCTGCGCGGAGACCCTCGAGACCGACGAGACGGTCGCCGTCTCGGTCGCACACGATCAGTCCCATCGATCGTCGACGCTCCACCGGGAGTTCGGACTGAACGCGTATCTCGGTGCGCACGTCGAGGTCGAGGGCGACGACGACCGGACCTTCTTCTTCCTCTCTTCTGAACCGCGCGACGAGGCGTTCTCGGACGACGAGCGGACGTTCCACCGGCTGATGGGGCAGTGGGTGAAGTACGAACTCGAGCGCGAACAGCGGGAACGCCACCAGAAGACCCTCTACGAGATCACGGCCGATCCGGACCGCACGTTCGACGAGAAGGTCCGCGCGATGTTCGATCTGGGCCGGGAGCGGTTCGACCTCGAACTCGGCGGACTGGCGCGGATCGATCCGGCGACCGACTCCTTCGAGGTGGAGGCGATCGCCGGCGATCACGACCACCTCAGGCCCGGCGCCCGGGCGCCGCTCTCGGAGACGTACTGTCGGCTGACCGTCGACGACGAGGCGACGGCGGACGTCGTCGACCCCGTCGACTGCGGCTTCGGCGATAGCCTCGCCTACGAGGAGTTCGGCGTCGAAACGTATCTCGGCTCGCGTATCGAACTCGAGAACGAGTCCGATCGGACGTTCTTCTTCGTCTCGACGGACGCTCGCGACCGGGGCTTCTCCGCGGCCGAACGGACGTTCCACCGGCTGATGAGCCAGTGGATCGAGTACGAACTCGAGCGGAAACAGCGGGAGACCGCCCTCGAGGAATCCAACGAGCGCTTAGAGCAGTTCGCCTATGCGGCCAGCCACGACCTGCAAGAGCCCCTTCGAATGGTCACGAGCTATCTCCAACTCCTCGAGAACCGGTACGGCGACGCCTTCGACGAGGACGGTCAGGAGTTCCTCGAGTTCGCGGTCGACGGCGCCGATCGGATGCGCGAGATGATCGAGGGGCTGCTCGAGTACTCCCGCGTCGAGACGCGGGGCGACCCGTTCGAATCGATGGCGCTCGACGATATCGTCGACGACGCCCTCGAGGACCTCCAGTTCCGGATCGAGGAGACGGACGCCGAGCTCACCGTCGAGGACCTCCCGCGCGTCGAGGGCGACGCCAGCCAGTTGCGGCAGGTGTTCCAGAACCTGCTGCAGAACGCACTCACCTACAGCGGCGACGAGCCGCCGCGGATCGACGTTACCGCGACCCGGCGCGGTCGCGAGTGGGTGATCGCGGTCGCGGACGACGGCATCGGCATCGATCCCGCCGATCAGGATCGGGTGTTCACGGTCTTCGACCGGCTCCACAGTCGCGAGGAGTACGACGGGACGGGCATCGGCCTCGCGCTCTGTCAGCGCATCGTCGAGCGCCACGGCGGCGAGATCTGGGTCGACTCCGAGCCGGGCGAGGGATCGAGGTTCTCGTTCACGCTGCCGGTCGCCGAGTGACGCGGTCGTCTCGCGAGGGCGCCGGAACGCGTCGCGCTCGTCGCCGCGTGGCATAATGCGTGGGTATCATTTAGACCAATGGCGCGCGTACGACCGCGTATGAGCACCAGCCGAACGACCGACCGTTCGCCGCTGCCGGACCGACTGATCGGACTGGCCGCCGGGATCGGCGCCTGGATCCTCTGGTCGGGAGTCGTCTTGACCGGAACCGGACTGATCGTCGTCAACAACGCCCTCGTCGGGGCAGCGATCGCGTTCTTCGCCGCCTACGCGGCGGGATGGCCCGACGGCGGACGGCTCCCGAGCATCGCGGCGCCGGCGCTCGTCGTCCTCCTCGGGCTCTGGGTGGTGGCCGCCCCCTTCGTGATCGAGGTGACGATCGATCGGATCCGCTGGAGTAACGTCATCGCCGGCGCGCTAGTCGCGCTGCTGGCCGCCGGGAGCATCGCCGGCGGCCGTCAGTCGACGAAGTCGGCCACCGCCGGCGCCTGACCGCACTGTCGAACGCGGCGCGACCGACGCGTTCGAGCCGAGAGCGCGATGCGGCTAAAGCGGCGCTTGCTGGACGGTATCGGCGAGAAAACGCGACACAAGCCGGCCTGCATTCCCTGTCAGCCAAGTTCGATCACTTAGCCAGATAACTATTTACCGGTGCTAATATTATAGCTTTTCGATGCCTTCAGAAAGTGAAATCGGTATTACGGATTCTCGAAGTTCGTGATGGCCCTTCGGAGCCACTACCCAGTCTGAACATTCATTTTCGGTTGACTCTCACTGAAATTGGGTGGCGGGAAAGGCTACCGGAAACCCAACGAGTCTATGCCCGGTTGTGGTTGATGACGATAATGACGACGGTCGTCGAACTCGACATCCCGGCGGACCGTCTCGTGGCCGCTCGGTCGTTCGAACGAGTACCGACCCTCGAGTACCAGATCGGCGGGATGATCGGTGACGCGCCGCCGCTGGTCTGGCTCGCCGGCCCGGATCGGGAGACCGTCCGGGAGGCGCTCGATGCCGATCCCTCGGTCGACGTGATCGCGAGCGTGACCGACGAGACGCGGACCGACGGGTCGAGTCCCGACGAGGACGCCGACCGCGAGCGGTGGCTGTTCCGACTCGCTTTCGGGGACCGGTTCAAACTCTTCGAGCGAATCGTCGCGGAGAACGACGGGGCGTTCTTGGAGGCCAGCGGAGACGACGGATCGTGGTCGGTAACGTTGCTCTTCCACGACCGGGACTCGCTGTCGGCGTGTTACTCGCTGTTCGACCAGTACGACTTCGAGGTCGACGTGACCCGACTGACGGGGATCGACGACCTGGCGAGCGCCGGGACGCCGCTCACCGAAACCCAGTACGAGACGGTCCGAACGGCCCACGAGCTCGGCTACTTCGAGGTCCCGCGCCGGATCACGCTCAAGGAGCTCGCCGCGGAACTCGACGTCTCGCATCAGGCGCTCTCGGAACGGCTCCGCCGGTGTCACGCCGCGCTCGTCACCGCGGAGCTGACGGGCGGGACGATGCCGACCGCGATCGATCCGTAGTCGTCGCCCGCCTCGCCGGTCCGATTCCGAGACGCGAGTCGAACAGACGGCTATCTTTCCCCGACTCTTGTCGACACTATACTCGAGCCGACGATAAATACTCGGCAAAGAAATCAACCGTACACTAATTCGATATAGATTAGCTAATCTACCTCGAGGAATAGCTTTATTATTGGACGGAAACAAACATAGAGTGTCGGCGTGACGCCGACCCCGCGACGAGCTACCGAGTGCGATACGCGCGCCGGTGGATCACTCGTGCTCAATCACAGCGGTCACTCGTGGCTGTGTGACCGTCTTTCCACTCCTTCCTTTCACTCGAGGCTCGAATACGATGACGAGCGGCCTCGATGACGACGTCATCGGTCCGAACGACCAAGTTATTAACCGCTCCCGTCGACACGTCTCCTATCGACGATGGCGGACACTGCGTCCCGAAGCGGGTGCACCGAGGTGGGACACTCGTCGCGAGGAGCCGAACCGAAGCGCGAACAGTCGGAACTCGAGCCGGACGACATCTATCACATCCTCCAGACCAGTCGTCGTCGCCACGTGCTCCGGCATCTCCGAAGCGCCGGCGAACCGATGACGCTTCGCGACCTCGCCGAGCGGATCGCCGCTCGGGAACACGAGACGACCGTCGAGAACCTGACCTCGGACCAGCGCCAGCGCGTCTACATCTCCCTGTACCAGTCACACCTGCCGAAACTCGACACTCGCGGGATCGTCGACTACGACAAGGATCGCGGGATCGTCGAGCCGACTCCGCTGGCCGCCCAGTTCGATCCGTACCTCTCGGGACTCGAGGAGCCGTCGACCGATCCGTGGCCGCGCCGGTACGCGGGAGCGGTGGGGTGGTGCGCGCTGCTCGTGGTCGCGAGGGCGGGCGGTCTGCTGCCGATTCCGTGGAGCGCCGCGGCGTCGATCGTCGTTCTGGCGTTTTCCGTCGTGACGGCGGGCCACTGGTATTCGGAACTGTCGCGTCGTAGTCCTCGCTAGATCCGCCGCTGCGGATCGTATTCGTGGAGAGAGCGGGTGAGAAAGAGAGTCCGAAGCGTCGAGAACGCGACAGCGCCCGACGAAGTCGACGACCGTCAGTCGGCGCGGGAGCCGAGCGCCGTCGCGTTCGGATCGGCATCGGTCTCGGCCTCGAGGAGGCGGTGGGCGTAGAAGACGACCGAGAAGTCCTGCGGGCTGGGAACCGCGCAGGCGAGCCACCCGATCGCGACTGCCATCGCGATCGGCGAGTCGACCGGGATGGCGCCGCCGAACCCGGCCGCGAAGACGGGAACGGCGAGGAGGATTGGTGCCAGCGCGGCGGCCCGGAGGTGGACCGCCGGTTCGCGACCGGTCGGTCGGGGTTCGACGACGGCCCACGGACAACACGTCAGCAGCCCGACGATCCCGTCGGTTCGCCCGGGGAGATAGGAGACCGTGTGATCGATCCCGACGAGCCGAAGGACGAGGGCGTGGGTCCACTCGTGGGCCGCCAGTCCGACGACTACTGCGAGGGCGAGTACGGGACCGGCGGCGACTACGTCCGTTCCGATCATGGAGAGAGACGTGAGATGTACTCCGTTCGCTCGACCCGAATCGGGTCGAAAGCCATCTCACGTGACCGATGAGACGAACCGGCCGGGGAAGTCGATCCGGATTCACCTGTTGGTCCATTAAGTCCGCGTCGTCACCGCTATTTGTTACCGTCCCGCGCGACGTTCCCACCGCTGCCGTTCCCGCCAGCGTCCGCTGCCTGCCAAGGGTTAAGTGCTGTTGCGTGGCAACATCCACCATGGGATCCACCCAACCACTGGAGTTCGGCCACGACGACCGGAAACGGATCTACGAGTACGTCGAGCGCCACGGGGCGGTCGATCCGGACGACGCCCGGTCGGAACTGCGCATCGATCCCAGCGGCTTCCGCCACCACGTCGCGATCCTCAAACGCGACGGGCGACTCGAGGCGGCGGACGGCAAACTGCGGGTGGTTCTCGACGCGGGCGCCGAGGAGGAGTACGTCGCCGACGACCTCGAGTTCCACGTCCGGCCGGCCAGGCAGGAAGACCTCTCGGGGATCATCGGCGCGATTCGGCAGGTCGCCGAGGAGAAGACCTACATCGAGGCCGAGAGCGTCGCCGACGAGATCGATCACGAGGAGGCCCTGCTGCGACACAACGAACTCGAGTCCCGGATGTTCTTCGTCGCGACCGTCGACGAGGACGTCGTCGGCTGGGTCCACCTGCACGCCCCGGAGATCGAGAAGCTGTCCCACACCGCCGAGCTGACCGTCGGCGTCTTGGAGGAGTACCGCGGCCACGGCCTCGGCTCGCACCTCCTCTCGCGGGGCCTCGAGTGGGCCGGCTCCCGGGGCTACGAGCGAGTCTACCAGAGCGTTCCCTCGAGCAACGACGACGCCATCGCCTTCCTCGAAGAACACGACTGGGAGATCGAAGCGATCCGCGAAGACCACTACAAGCTCAACGGTCACTACGTCGACGAGGTGATGCTGGCTATCGAACTGTGAGTCGATGCTTCGTTTTACATAACCGTCCCTGAAACGGGACGCTATGCGCTTTGCGACGCGACCGCTGGCCGGTTCGAGTCGCTCCGACTGCTATTTTCGCTACGCCGGATACTCCTCTTCCTCGGCGATCTCGAACAGCTGATCGTACCCTTCGTCGTCGGGCAACTGGCGCTCGATGTCCTCGAGTTCGCCGCCGGTGACCGCTTCGGCGACGACGCTCACGACGACCCGCGCGTGGAAGGCGGCGTCGGCCCCATCGTCCTCGCCGATCTCCTCGCGCTCGGCGACGCGGTCGACGAACTCGCCGAAGTCGAACCGCTCGACGTCGTCGACCTCCTCGAGGAACCGTCCGAGTTCGTCCGGCAGCTGCGCGCCGAGGTTCTCGGCGTCGTCGGGCTGGACGCGCTCGGAGAGGGTCGTCAGGGTCGCTCGGGAGATACTCAGCGCGGCCTCTCGGGAGTCGAGCTGTGCGCGGTGCTGAACTTCGCCGATGAAGTCGTCGTACTGCATATCCGGCCGTTGCCGAGCGGGGCAGGTGAGCCTGAACCCTTCAATCGAAGGGGTTCGCGGCGACCGGTCGGGGACTCACGGCGACTGCTCGAGTGCGTGGTCGGCTCCCGTCGGAGCCGACGTTCGCGGACTCGAGGCGCCACTCCCGGAATCGAAAGGTAGTTTTCCCGGACCCTGCTACCCTGAGCCATGCTTTCGATCGCGCTTGCCGGAAAGCCCAACGCCGGCAAGTCCACGTTCTACACCGCGGCGACGATGGCCGACGTCGACGTCGCCAACTACCCCTTCACGACGATCGACGCCAACCGCGGCGTCAGCTACGTCAGGACCGACTGTCCCTGCCTCGAGCGCGAGGAGCGCTGTAACGCGGACGACTGCGAGGACGGCAAGCGCTACGTCCCGATCGAACTGATCGACGTCGCGGGGCTGGTGCCGGGCGCCCACGAGGGGAAGGGGCTGGGCAACCAGTTCCTCGACGAACTGACGAACGCGGACGTCATCGTCAACGTGATCGACGCCTCCGGCGGGACCAACGAGAAGGGCGAACCCGTTGACATCGGGGAGCACGACCCGCTCGAGGACATCGACTTCGTCGAGGAGGAGATGGACCTCTGGCTGGCCGGCATCGTCGAGAACAACTGGGAGTCCGTCGAGCGCAAGTCCCGGTCGCCCGATTTCGACATCGACGACGTCCTCGGGGACATGCTCTCGGGCTTCGGCGCCTCGCCCAAACAGATCGCCGTCGTCCTCCGGGAACTGGACTACCCCGAGGACCCGATCCAGTGGGAGGACGAGCACCGCGAGGAACTCGCGCGGCTGGTCCGCGAGCGCACCAAACCGATCGTCGTCGCGGCGAACAAGATCGACGTCGCCCCCGAGGAGAACGTCGAGAAGCTGCTCGAGCTCGACAAGCCCGTCATCCCCACGACCGCGGAGGGCGAACTCGCGCTGCGACGGGCCGCCGACAACGGATTGGTCGACTACGACCCCGGCGACGAGACCCTCGCGATCGGCGACGACGTCAACGACGCCCAGCGAGAGGCGCTCGAGGACCTCGCCGCGTCGATGACCGAGTACGGCGGCACCGGCGTCCAGAGCGCGCTGAACTACGCGGTCTACGACCTGCTCGAGCACCTCACCGCCTATCCGGTCGAGGACGCCGCGAAGTGGTCCGACGGCAGCGGCAATGTCCTGCCCGACGCCTTCCTGCTGCCCGACGGCTCGACGCCGGTCGATCTGGCCTACGCCGTCCACTCCGACATCGGCGACGGCTACCTCCACGCCGTCAACGCGAAGACGAACCGGGAGGTCGGCGAGGAGTACGAGCTCGAGGAGGGCGACGTGATCAAGATCGTGAGCACTAATTGATCATCCCCAACAAGCTGAATTGCGTTGTAATTAGGGTGGTCAGTACAGACTGAGTAGGTAGCGGAGCAGCGGTGAGTTAGCTCGTTCGCCTCTCGTACGTTCTCTGGAACTTTGGATACATCCGAAACCATATGGCTGTCAGTAGCACACAGTGGAACAGCCAAATGGGGTCGGTGAATACGTCACGAAGAAACACGGAGGGTGTGCGTCCGAGCAAAACTGCCTCGAGAACGCCGACTAGTATGAGGCCTGCTGCAAATACACTGAGGAAAATGAGCGTATCACGACGAAATGACGGCTCCATATACTCTCCTTGTTTTCAGCCGCTATATATTTTGTTGACACATTCGCATCTGTAGTGACCGCGAAATTCGGTCGGATCACGATGTGAGTTATGAGTTGTGTACAGTGTGTGGACTCGTGAGAGGGAACCAAGATCGTCAGTACCGCCTCGTGACCGCTGCTATCGCTGCGAACGTCATCGACTCGCGTCCGGCGAGGACTCGAGGCCATCTTCGTTAGGCATATCGCTTTTTCCGGCGTTCGTTGGAGGCTCTCGTATGGTGGACAAGACCCTCTCCGCCGAGGAACTCACGCGCGACGAGGCCGCCGAACGGCTCCGCGAACTGGCCGACGAACTCGAGGGCGACGGCCCGGCGTCGATCCGGACGGGGAACAAGACGGTCTCCCTCCGGCCGTCGCCGACGATCGCCTACGAACTGGGCGTTCGCGAGCGGTCGTCGATCCTGCGGGGTTCACGCGAGACGATCACCCTCAAAATGGACTGGAAGCCGCCGAAAGCGTCCGACGAGGAGTGAGCAGCGCCGCCGACTCGTCGCGGTTCGCTCACGGGAGCCCGACGCCGGCGAGCGGCTCGAACCAGACGGCGGTGACGAGCACGGCGAGGAAGACGTAGGAGCCGCGGACGAGCAACATCGTGGCGATGGTCGGCTCCGCGCGGCGAGCGACGAGCGCGACCGCGCCGAAGGCGAGCGCAGCGAGGGCCGTCGTCGGCGGGAAGACGCGCGCGACGGCGAAGGCGAGGACGGCCAGCAGCGCCGTCACCATTAGCCCGTACGCCAGCGCGTACGCCCGGTCCGGACCGACGGCGACGGCGACGGTGCGTTTCTCGATCGAGCGGTCGTAGTCGTAGTCCTGCGCGTCGTCGATGACCTTGATTCCCGACAGGAGCACGAGGAAGATCAGGGCGAACCCCAGCGCGACGGCGGTGACCGCGCCGGCCTGCACGTAGAACCCGCCGAGGATCGCGAGGGCGATCCCGAGCGGGTAGCCGGTCGTCGCCGTGAGGGGGTTCGTGTCCAACTGCGGCGCGTGGTAGTAAGCGATCAGCCACGTCGGCAGCGTCAGCGCGGCCGCGATCGGGTCAACGAGCAGACCCAACAGCACACAGCAGACGGCGAACACCGTCGTCGAGAGCGCCAATCCCACGCGACAGCCCCGCTCGGTCAGCGGATGGTCGTCGTCCTCGCCGCGAACGTGGAAGTCGACGTAGCCGTCCTTGACGTGGGCCGTGTAGACCGCGGCGAAGATCGCGACGGCGTGGATCGCCGCGGGCAGCGGATCGATGCGCCCGGCGAGGATCCCCCCGAACAGCGCCGCCGCGACCGGCGGCGTCATGAACACGGGGTGGACCTGCGACCAGAACGCTCGCGCCGTCGCTCGCGGGCCCGAGCCGGTTCTCGCGAGGGCCATACCTGATCGACAACGAACTGATACATAATACCCGTGCCGGCACCCCGTTCGCTGCGGACGGGCGGCCATCGAACGGCCGACGATTCCCG
The DNA here is from genome assembly GCF_037914945.1 of Haloterrigena sp. KLK7. Taxonomy (NCBI): domain Archaea; kingdom Methanobacteriati; phylum Methanobacteriota; class Halobacteria; order Halobacteriales; family Natrialbaceae; genus Haloterrigena; species Haloterrigena salinisoli. Next base: position 3,348,318 of record NZ_CP149787.1, on the reverse strand, counting down.
TCGCGGATGCACGCCCGCGGTCCGCGCAACCGGTGCGGTACACCGTAACGCACACTTTGATGTACTGTCCCGTGTCACTGGCGGGCATGGCAGACGGATACACCGGAGCCGACCTCGTTACGGACGCGCTCGAGTCCTACGGCGTCGACTACGTCTTCGGGAACCCCGGAACGACGGAGCTGCCGATCGTCCAGGCCATCGGCGAGAGCGACCTCGAGTACCGGCTCGGGCTCCACGAGGACATCGCGGTCGGGATGGCCGGCGGCTACGCCCAGCGGCGTCGGTACCACGCCCACCACGACGACTCGATCACGCCGGTCGGCGTGGCGAACCTCCACATCGCGCCCGGACTGGCTCACGGGTTGGGGAACCTCTATGCGGCCAAGGTCGCCGGCGCGCCGCTGGTCGTCACCGCGGGTAACCACAGCACCGACTTCCGCCACGAGGAACCGATCCTCTCCGGTCGCCTCGCGGACATGGCTCGCCAGTTCTGCAAGTGGTCCGACGAGGTCCTCGACGTCGCGGCGCTGCCGACGATGCTCCGGCGGGCGTTCCGCGTCGCGATGACGCCGCCGACCGGGCCGGTCTTCCTCGCCCTGCCACTGGACGTCACGATGGCCGAGACCGACGCCGAGCCCGAGCGACTGGGGCCGATCCCGAACGCCGGCAGCGGCGATCCCGCGCAACTCGAGCGCGCCGCAGAGCTGCTGGCCGAGGCCGACGATCCCGTGTTGGTCGTCGGCGACCACGTCGCCCGCTCGGGCGCCGACGCCGTCGCCGCGGCGGTCGAACTCGCCGAGGCGACCGGTGCCCGCGTCCACGGCGAGATCCTCTCCTGCGAGGTCGACTTCCCGACCGACCACGACCAGTGGGTCTCGTACCTGCCGACCAGCGAGGACGCGGCCGCGATGCTGATGGACACCGACACGATCTGCTTCGCCGGCGTCTCGACGAACACGACGCTGACCCGCCACGAGGAGGCGCTGGTCGATCCGGACACGACCTGCATCCATCTCAGCGACGACGCCTGGGAGGTCGGGAAGAATCAACCCGCCGACGCGGCCGTCGTCGGCGACCCCGGGTTGGTCATGCAGGAACTCACCGAGCGCGTTCAGGGGAAGCTCTCCGCGGACGTCGTGAGCGACCGCCTCGAGGCGGTCGCCGAGGTCAAGGAGATGGTCGAGGCCAAGATGTCGGGCTACGGCGAGGGCGACGGGGACGACGACGATTCCCGCTCCTCGAAGGCCCAGCTCGTCGACGCGATGGAGCGCGTGGCCGGCGACGCGGCCATCGTCGACGAGGGCGTCACCTCGAAGTACGCCATGCTGACGCGCTGGGAGTTCGCGCCCGAACAGTACATCTCGAACAAGGGCGGCGGCCTCGGCTACGGCCTCCCGGCCGCGGTCGGCGCGGCCATCGCGGAGGAGCAGCGCGAGGACCCCCGCGACGTGGTCGGCTTCATCGGCGACGGCTCCTATCAGTACTACCCCCACTCGATCTACAGCGCCGCGCGCTACGATCTGGACCTGACGGTCGTCATCTCGGACAACCGCAACTACCGCATCCTCAAGGACAACACACTCCACCTCATGGGCGGCGAGGAGGAGGACTACGAGTTCGTCGGCATGGAGTTCGACCCCGGCGTGGATCTCGTCAAAAACGCCGAGAGCCACGGGGCCCGAGCCGAACTCGTCGAGACGCCAGACGACATCGAGGGCTCACTCGAGGACGCGCTGGCCCGCGACGGTCCCGACGTCCTCGACGTGCTGGTCCACGACTGAGACGGGCGCCGAAAGGTCCTCGAGAACGGGTGACGGCCGCTCGACGGAGCGATCGCATCGGTCCCACATTGGCAGGCCGGTAGACACTTGGCCATCGTTGGCGCAGAAGGAGGTAGTCACGGATGGGCTGGATGATCAACCCGTACAGCATCGTTCTGTCGCTGTCTCTCGTCATCGCCGTCGGTACTGCGGTCGCGGCGTGGCGATCGCGTCCGACCGCCGGTTCGGAAGCCCTCGCCGTACTGATGGCGAGCGTCGCGCTCTGGTTGGGAACGCACGTCCTCGAGATCGAGTCGACGGCGTTCGTCTGGAAGGTGCGCTGGGCGAATCTCCAGTGGATATCCGCCGCCGTCATCCCGACGCTGTTCCTCGTGTTCGCCCTCGAGTACACGGGCCGGGACCGCTGGCTCACTCGCCGCCGGCTCGGGCTGTTGGCGATCGAGCCGCTGGTCATGCTCGGACTGTTGGCCCTCAACGGTCGGACCCGCGTCCTCTGGGGGCCGCCGGCCGAGGCGACGGTCGCGATGAACGTCCCGTGGGGCCGGTCGGCGACGGTCGTCACTGCGGAGCCGAACCTCGGGCTGTTCGTCCACCTCGGCTACGCGACGCTCTGTCTCGCGGCTACCGCTGTCGTCGTCCTCGACGTCACCGTCCGGAGCAGCAGCCTCTACCGCTGGCAGGGGATCGTCGTCCTCGTCGCGATGGCGGTCCCGTGGGCGTCGGCCGTCGTCGCGAGCTCGTCCCTCGAGATCATCGGGACGACGCCGATCGGACTGACGATCACCGGGCTCGCGATCACGTTCGGCCTCTACCGCTACCGGCTCCTCGAGCTCGCACCGATCGCGCGCAACGAGGTCGTCGCCAACCTCGAGGACGGCGTGCTCGTCGTCGACGCCGATCGCCGGATCATCGACAGCAATCCGGTCGCACAGCGTCGTTTCGATCGGGACCGCGACGCGCTCGTCGGCACCCCCGTCGACGACGTCGTTCCGACGGTCGACGTCGACGCGGTGATCGATTCATCGTCCGACGGCGGAGACGGCCGCGACGCACAGTTCACGCTCGGCGACGGCGCCGAGCGTCGCATCTACGAGCTCTCGGTCTCACCGATCGACGGCCGCGGCTCTCCCATCGGCTGGACGATCGTCGTCCGCGACGTGACCGACCGCGTCCGGCGGGAGCGCGAACTCGAGCGCAAGAACCGCAAGCTCGACGAGTTCGCGAGCGTGGTCAGTCACGACCTCCGCAATCCGCTGACGGTGTCGAAGGGCTATCTCGACATGCTCGAGGAGGAGTACGATCCCGAACACGTCCGCACGATCGCTCGGTCCCACGAGCGCATGGAGAAACTGATCGACGACGTCCTGACGCTCGCTCGCCAGGGCCGGACCGCCCTCGAGCCCGAACCGATCGCCCTCGGGTCGGCGGCGAGGGCCGCCTGGGAGACGGTCGACACGGGCGACGCCGCGCTCTCCGTCGTCGACGATCGGACGATCCGCGCCGACCGCACGCAGCTCCGCCAGTTGCTCGAGAACCTCTTTCGAAACGCTATCGAACACGGTTCCACGAGCCCTGACTCGCGAACTCGTCAGGGAACCGTCGAACACGGTTCGAGGAGTCCTCGGTCACGCGCTCCCGCGGACGACGGCGGACCCGGCGCGTCTTCCGGGCCCTCGAGCGCCGACGCTTCCGAGGCCGGCGTGGAGCACGGAACGTCCCTCGAGTCGCGGCCTCGCAGTCCCGTCGAACGCGACGGCAGCGCCATCACCGTCACCGTGGGCGCGCTCGAGGACGGGTTCTACGTGGCGGACACGGGCCGCGGCTTCGAAGACGATCCCGACCGACTCTTCGAACCGGGATACACGACCGGCGACGGGGGGACGGGACTCGGACTGTCGATCGTCGCCGATATCGTCGACCACCACGACTGGTCGATCGCGGCGACCGACGCCGACGGCGGCGCGCGGTTCGAGATCACCGACGTCGAGTTCGCGGAGACGGTCGACGACGCGCAGCCGTCGTGACTCGGCCTCGCCGTCAGCGATCCGGCTTCCGAACCCGCTCGCCGTCGGCCGTCTCGGGGAAGAGCTTGCCCGGGTTCAGCGTTCCCGTCGGATCGAGCGCGTGCTTGATCGATCGCATGGCGTCGACGGCGCCCGCGCCGTGTTCCGGCTCGAGATACGCTCGCTTCCCCTGACCGATGCCGTGTTCGCCGGTCGCGGTGCCACCGATGTCGATCGCCAGGTCGACGATCTCCTTGTACACCCGCTCGCCGCGCTCGAGCTGTTCGGGATCGTCCGGATCGACGAGGGGACTGTAGTGGAGGTTGCCGTCCCCCGCGTGCCCGTAACAGGGGACGAGGAGGTCGTGTTCGTCGGCGAGCCGTTTGACCTCGCGGACGATCTCGGGGTAGGAACTGATCGGCACCGTCACGTCGCCGGGGTGGAGCGGCCGGAGATCCGGTTCGTAGTTCCGCATGGCGTACGCCAGTTCCCGGCGGGCCTCCCAGAGGTCGGCCATCGCCGCCTCGTCGGCGCTCGTTTCGAACTGGCGGACGTCGTGGCCCTCGAAGATCGTCCGGCAGAGGTCGATTTCCGTCTCGATCCCGTGGTTGGCGTGGAACTCGAGGAAGACCATCGGTGCGTCGGGGAGGTCGCTGCCGAGATAGCGGTTCGCCATCCGGGCGCTCAGCCCGTCGACGAGTTCGATCTTGGCGACGTCGACCTCGGTGCGCACCGCCTCGGCGATGGCCTCGGCCGCGTCGTCGAGCGTCTCGAAGATGGCCCGCCCGCCCCGGATCTGCTCGGGGCGACCCGCCAACTCGAGGGTGGCCTCGGTGACCACGGCCAGCGTCCCCTCGCTGCCGACGAGCAGGTCAGTCAGGTTGTAGCCGCTCGAGGTCTTGCTCGCCCGCGATCCGGTCTCGATGACGGTCCCGTCCGCGAGCACGGCCTCGAGGCCGAGCACCCAGTCGGCGACCTCGCCGTACCTGACCGTCTGCATCCCGCTGGCGTCGGTCGCGATCATCCCGCCGATCGTGGAGATGTCCCCCGAGGAGGGCAGCGGCGGGAAGAAGAGCCCGTCCGGTGCGACGTGCTCGTCGACGGCCGAGCCGATAATCCCAGGCCCGACGTCGATCTGGAAGTCGTCGGGCCGGTAGTCGACGACGGCGTCCATCCGCGTCAGATCGAGGCTGATCCCGCCGCGGGCCGGGACGGCGTTGCCTTCGAGTCCCGTCCCCGCCGCGTAGGGCGTAACGGGAACGCCGCGCTCGGTCGCGGCCTCGAGGACGGCCGCAACGTCGGCCGTGCGCTCGGGGTAGACGACCGCGTCCGGGAGCGCGCCGCGGCCGCTCCCTTCGGTGCCGAAATCGTCCGCGTGCGATTCCCGGCGACCCGCCGCGACCGAGACCTGATCGTCCTCCAGGTCGAGGGCCTCGAGGAACGAACAGTCGTGTGTCATATGTCCCCATTATCCACGTCCCGCATCAATATTTCCCACTGCTTCGAGAACTGTCGACGGACACCACTACGGGACTCGCCGCTGTATCGGTACGCGTGACTGACGACTCGCTTTCCGGGCGGACACAGGAACTCCATCGCCACCTCGAGGCGACCGCCGAACTCCCGATCGATCGGACGGCGAACCGCTGGCTCGGCGAGGCCGAAGCCGTCGCCGCCGACGTCGCGACGAGCGACCTCGAGCGGGAGACGGTCCTCGAGCGGGTCGCGAAGGTCCAGCACCTGCTCGGGGAAGTCGACGAAACGGACCACGAGGGAGCCGACGATCACCTCGAGGCGGCCGAAGAGATCTGTGCGAAGATCCTCGAAGATGAGGGATCGACGCCTCCGTAGTCGCGTTCAGTTCCGTTGTGACGCGACCCGACCGTGCGACGCAGCGGTCCTTTCTTCCATGGAATGGTCGGCGGCACTTATGGTCGTGCGCACGGAATTCGAGGCCGCATGACAGGTTCCCCGTCGGCACCGTCGCGCGCGTTCGAATGGATCGACGACGCGATCCCCCGCTACGAGTCGTTCTTCACGGTCGACGAACACCGCGATCGCGACCGGACGCTCGCGGCCGAGCACGACCACGTCGAGTACGAAGAACGCGGCGAGAGCGCGGACGGCGAGACGTTATGGACGGTGACCGTCGGTGACGGCGACCGGAGCGCGCTCCTGTTCGGCGCGCCCCATCCGAACGAACCGATCGGCTCGATGACGATCGACTTCCTGCTCCACGAACTCGCGACGAACGACGAGTTGCGGGCGTCGCTCGATTACGAGTTCGTCTGTATGCCGGTCGCCGATCCGGACGGCGTCCGACTCAACGAAGGCTGGTTCGACGGGCCGTTTACGCTCTCGAACTACGCGCAGAACTTCTACCGACCGCCGCCGGACGAGCAGGTCGAGGCCACGTTCCCCGTCGAACGCGAGGGCTACTCGTACGACGACCCGATTCCGTCGACGCGCGCGCTGGCCGATCTGATCGAGAGCTATCGACCGGAGTTTATCTACAGCTTCCACAACGCCGCCTTCGGCGGTTGTTACTTCCTCTTCACCGAACCGCACGCCCCGCTCTACGACGCGCTCACGTCACTTCCGGAGGCGTACGGGGTCCCGCTCGATCTGGGCGAACCGGAACGGTTCGATGACGAGGCGCTCGACGACGCGGTCTATCGGCTTCCGACCTTCGCCGACCGGTTTGACGCGCGTGAGACCGACGACGACCCCGAACTCGACGCCGAACTCCTCGGCGGCAACGCCTACGACTACGCCAGCCGCTTCACCGACGACGTCGTCGAGTTCGCCGTCGAACTGCCGTACTTCTACGACCCGCGGATCGAGGATCGAAGCGAACTGGATCGCTCCCACGAGGACGTCATTCGGGAGGGAGTTCGAAACCGGCGGCCGATCCTTGAGGCGATGAAGAGCGCGGTCGACTCCGTCAGCGAGCACCTCCCGGACGGGCCGATGGCGCGTGAGGCGTCGGGCGTCGCCGCCCACTTCGAACACGTCGACGAGTCGAAACTCGAGTGGGCGGAATCGGCCGCAGAGACGGACAGGCCGGCGACCGTCGCCGAGCACGTCGACGAACGCTACCTCAGGCAGTATCATCTGCTGACGTACCTCGGCATGTTGTTGCGGTCGATCGATCACGCCGCGATGAGCGCCGACGAGGACGCTCGCGAGACGCTCACGGGAACGAAAGCTGCGCTCGAGGAGACCTTCCGCGAGCGAATCGGGGAGATGCGAGACCGATTGGACTACGAGACGATTCCGATCTGGAAACTCGTCGCGATTCAGGCCCGCGCGGGGCTACTCTGTCTGGACTACCGACAGAACCGTCCTGACGAGTGACGTCGGTCCAGTCACCGTCTCGTGGTCTCGCTCGAGATGCTCGTCTGAACGTAGGCGAATATATTTCTCCTAGAGACAGTGGTGAGTATATTTATTAAGGTATATGAAATATAATGTTACTTCGCTGTTCTCCGCGGGTACTACCGTATGCCCGAGCGAGATGGCACACGGCGACGGACGAACCGACGCGGCTTTCTCGAGAGCATCGGCACCACCTCGGTCGCCGGCGGCCTCGCAGCGATCCTCGCCCAGCGCGACGTCGTACGGCCGGTGGCGGCGCAGTCTGTCGACGATCGCAGCGTCTTCGCCGTCGACGGGACGGCCGATCCCGACGCGACGTTTCCGCAGTCCGTGGCCAGCGGCGGGCCGACCTCGAGCGGCGTCATTCTCTGGACGCGGGTCGCTCCCGACGCGGTCGTCTCCGGAGAACCGGTCGGCGTGCAGGTCGCGACCGACGACGACTTCGAGGACGTGGTCCACGAGGGGACGGTGCCCGCTGACAGGCTCTCGAGCGCGCACGATTACACGGTGAAAGTCGATCTCGACGGGGCACTCGAGTCGGATCGGCGCTACTACTACCGGTTCGTCTACGACGGCGTCGCCACGCGGACCGGCCGCTGTCGGACGCTGCCGGCGGCCGGTGCGAGCCCCGACTCGCTGTCGTTCGCGGTCCTGACCTGTCAGGACTACCAGAACGGCTACTACGGAGCCTACCGCCATATCGCGGCCGAAGACGTCGACTTCGTCGTCCACCTCGGGGACTTCATCTACGAGTCCGCGAACGGCGCCTACACCTCGCCGACGACGGATATCAAGGACGGGCGCGATATCGACCTCCCCAGCGGCGCCGGTCTGGCGGAGTCGCTGGCCGACTTCCGGTCGCTTTACCGGGTCTACAAGGGGAACGAATACCTCCAGGAGGGACTCGAACGGCACACGGTTATCCACGGCTGGGACGATCACGAGATCGGGAACAACCGGTACTGGGACGACGACGCCGATGCACCGGTGCTCCCGGACAAGGACGGCGGCGAGCGGCCGGAGACGGCACTGGAGATCACGGCCGACGGCATTCAGGCGTGGGTCGAGTACGTCCCCGCCCGCGTCGAGTTCGATCCGAGCGAGCCGGAACTGCGAGAACAGCTCCGGTTGTGGCGGGACCTCCAGTTCGGCGACCTCGTGGATCTGACCGTCACCGACGAACGTCTCTACCGCGACGGTCCGCCCTGTGGCGACGCCCGGATCACCTGTACGGACGAAGAAGCGCAGGGACGGACGATGCTCGGCCGCGAGCAGAAGCGCTACTTCGAGGACTGGGTCAGCGAGTCCGACGCCGTCTGGACGGTCTGGGCCAACGAGGTGCTGACGATGCCCCTGACCGTCGGCGACGGCTGGTATCAGGTCGAACTGCTCCACGACTCCTGGGACGGCTTCCAACACGAGCGCTGGGAACTCATGCAACACGTCGCCGACGCCGATCCGCGGAACTTCGTCGTGCTGACCGGCGACCTCCACGCGTCGCTGGCCGGCTACGTCAAGTCGGGCTACGGCGAGATCGAGCCGTTCGAGACGTCCGACCGGATCGGCGTCGAACTGATGACGCCAGCCGTCTCGAGCGTCAACGCCGCCGACGTCATCGACTTCCCCGGCGACTGGGCCGACGACGCGCTCGGCGATCTCGCCAAATCGGAAAACGAGCACCTCGAGTACGTCGACTGGCACCGCCACGGCTACGCCGTCGTCGAGTTCACGCGCGATCACTGCACCTATACCGTCTACGCCGTCGACAAGGACGAGAATCCCGAGAACGCCGGACGAACGACGCTCGCCCGGTATCGAACGCCGGACGGCGAGACGGCGCTCTACGAACGGTAGCTCCGGGCGCAACGAGCGCACGTCGAGACCATCCTGGTAGGGATCGCCCGGCGAACTCGCGACTGGAGCGGGGCGCTCGCGCGACTGGACTGCAACGCTTCAATTTTATGTGAATCCGTGACGCGGTACGGAACGATGGCAAGACGCCGACCGATTCCACCGTCACGGAGGGGCACAGCGTGAACGCCGAACTGGATCTGCTGGTGCGACTCACCGATTACGAGCGCCCGCAGGGCGTCGCCGAGCGCGCCGTGCAGGCAGAGCAACTCGGCTTCGACCGGCTCACGGTCGGCGAGACGACCGGCTGGAACATCGTCCCGCCGCTGACGCTGGCCGCCGACCGGACCGACGAACTGGGCATCTCCAACGACGTCGTCTCGCCGTACGGCCGCTCGCCGGCGCTGCTCGCCCAGACCGCGCTGACGATGCACGACGCGTCCGACGGCCGGTTTCGCCTCGGTCTCGGCCCGAGTTCGCCCGCGATCACCGAGCGCTGGCACGGCCTCGAGTTCGACCGACCGCTCCGACGCACGCGCGAGGCCATCGAGGTGATCCGCTCGGTCTACGACGATGGGAACCCCGCCTACGAGGGCGAGATCTTCGATATCGCCGGGCTCAACTACGAGCGCGAGGTACCCGAGAGCCCGCCGCCGATCGACCTCGGCACTCTCGGTCCGAAAGCGACCGAGATGGCCGGCCGCTTCGGCGACGGCTGGACGCCCCAGCTGTTCACGAGAGACGGCCTCGAGGAGCGCCTCGCGGACCTCGAACGAGGCGCGGAACTCGCGGACGAGACGCTCGAGGACCTGCGCGTGGCTCCGATCGTTCGCGGCATCGCCAGCGAGGACCGCGAGGCCGCCCGCGAGAAGGCGCGGTCGACCATCGCGTTCATGTTGGGGGCCTACGGCCCCTACTACGGCGATTCGGTCGCCCAGCAGGGGTATTCCGACGTCGTCGAGGACGTTCGAGCCGCCTGGCAGGATCGGGACACCGACGCGATGGCTGCCGCCCTCCCCGACGACGTGCTAGACGACCTCGCGCCCGCGGGGACGCCCGCGGAGGTCCGCGAATGGGTCGAGGAGTACGCGAGCCTCGAGGGCGTCGACGCGGTTCGGATCGGCTTCGTCAACGAGATGAGCGAAGCGGAGAAGGAGACGACGATGGACGCGGTCGCTGACCTCGTCTGACGGCTCCTCTCCTCGAGGGCGGAGTCGACGATTCCGGTCGTCAGAGTGGTTACATCGGCCGATACGTATCGAGTGTTTCGATCGAACTCACAGCCCGGTTAAATACCGTGTGGCGCCTATGGAGGGTATGATCCCACCGACGAATTCTCCGTCGACGCACGCCGATATCGACGACTCGAGCGCCGACGCCATCGGGACGGCGATGGGACTGCTGGCGGATCAGCAGCGACGGACGCTGTTACGGTACCTCGAGCGCGCCGACGGTACGGCGACGCTGTCCGAGGTCGCGGAAGCGATCGCGACCGAGACGCGGAACCCCGATCCGGGAGCGATTTCGGATCTCGCCGGTGCCCCGTCGCGGGACGTCCGAGAGGCTCGCATCTCGTTGCACCATCTCCACATCCCGAAGCTGGTCGCCGCGGGCGCGATCGACTACGATTCGGAGACGGAGACGCTCACGCTCCGCGATGCGGGACGGAGGCTGTTGGACCGGCAGGAGGCCGTCTGTGGACCGCTCCGGTAACGGACGCCGTCGGATCGCTCGAGTTCGATAGCGAACTGTGACTCTGTCGGCGTACTGAACAGCGATGTATACGCGCTGCTCACGTGGCAGCAGGGAGCTCCACGTCCTCCCCAACCGATTCACTCGTTCGCTTTGCTCACTCGCTCATCCCTCGCACGATTTTCCCGCGACTCGTTGTTCACTCGTCGCGGCACAGCGCGCGCCACCGCACAGGAGCGGGTCGACCCCTCCGAAACCCGCGCGTGTTAGGGCTCGAGGACCAGCTTCCCGAGGAAGCTGTCGGTCATCACGTCGCGCTGGGCCTGCGAGGCCTCCTCGAGGTCGTACGTTCGCGCGAGTTCGATCGACAGCTCGCCGCTCGCCATGAGGTGGGCGACGCCGCGAAGCGGGACGCGCAGGTCCGGCGTGTTGAACATGCTCATGAACTGGTAGCTGACGTCCTTCGAGCGCGCGGCGCCGTCGTTCGAGAAGCCGGGATCGGGGCTGTTCTCGCCGATCCCGACGACGCGACAGCCGGTGGCGGCGACGTCCGCGTCGAACTGGAGGTAGTCGTCCAGCCGGTGGTCCAGCACGGCGTCGACGCCGCCGTCGCTGGCCTCCATGACGGCGTCCGCGAGGTCGTCGCGCGCGTAGTCGAGGACCGTTTCGGCGCCGAGGTTCTCGAGGGCGTCGTGATACTCGTCCGAAGCGGTAGTGACGACTCGAGCGCTGACCGCGTCAGCGATCTGGACGGCGGCGTGGCCGACGCCGCCGGAGCCGCCGTGGACTAGGCAGTACTCGGCGGGGTCGAGGGCGGCGTGGTCGACCAGCGCGCGCCAGGCCGTGACCGCGGCGACGCCCGCCGCGCCGGCCTCGGTCAGGTCCGCGCCGTCGGGGAGGTGAACGACGCGGTCGGTCGGCACCGTCGCGTACTCGGCATAGGATCCCTGGAAGGTGCCGTTGCCGATGCCGGTGCCGAAGACGCGGTCGCCCTCCGAGAAGTCTCCGACGGCGTCGCCCGTCTCCGCGACGACGCCGGCGAAATCGACGCCTGGCGTGAAGGGCACGTCGACCGGTTCGTACGAGCCGTCCCGGAAGTAGGTGTCGACGGGGTTGACCCCCGCGGCGACCACTTCGACGAGCAGTTCGTCCGCGTCGGGCTCGGGTCGGTCGATCTCGTCGACCTGCAGTACGTCTGCGTCGCCGTGTTCCTGAAGGCGTACAGCGCGCATCTCGTTCGGTATCATGCCCGCAGAGGCGTATAAGGCTACAGTTCCTGACGGCCAACGAGGCCGTCCGATGGGCGGCTCGCCGCGGCTGCATCCGCAAGTCCAACGCTTCTCCCTTCGACGACCGTGTTCGCGGACATGGTAGACATCGACGTCGACGGCAGCGAACTCGAGGACGTCACGGTCGCAGTGTTCCTCGCACAGGAGGGCACCGAAGAGGTGGAGTTCGTCGAACCGAAGGACCTCGTCACCGACGCCGGCGCGACGGTCGACGTCGTCGGGAGCGAGACCGGCGAGGGACAGACGGTCAACAACGACTTAGAAGAGAGCGAGAGCTACGAGATCGAGAAGAGCTTCGACGAGGTTTCCGCGGACGACTACGACGCAGTGATCGTCCCCGGGGGAACCGTCGGCGCGGACACCCTCCGAACGCGGGACGAGGGCGTCGAACTCCTTCGAACCCACGTGAAAGCTGACAAGCCGACGGCCGTGATCTGCCACGGCCCGTGGACGCTGATCGAGGCCGACGTCGTGGACGGACGGCGGCTGACGTCCTACCACAGCCTCCAGACCGACGTCCGCAACGCCGGCGGCGAGTGGGTCGACGAGGAGGTCGTCGTCGACGACGGACTGATCACGAGCCGGAACCCGGACGACCTCGAGGCGTTCTGCGAGACGCTGCTCGAGGAGTTCGCGCAGTAGGGCGGGCGAGCCCGCTCGTCACTCGGTTACTCAAAACAGAGACCGGCGGTGAAAATGTCTCCCGTTTAATGCTATCGAAGGTGTCACTGGGTCCCGAGGGGGAGACAATAGATGATCGACCACATGTTCGACGCGCTCGCGGCCGAGTACCGCCGGGAATTACTCGTTGACCTGCTCGACCGCACGCCACAGCACGTCTCGCGACCCGACGGCGTCTCGTCGGACGTCGCCGGGTCGAACGACGAACTGCTTCGCAGACACCTCTCGAGCGGTCGGGGGATACCCGATGCGGACGAAGACATCCTTCGCGCACACCACGTCCACCTTCCGAAGCTGGCCGACTACGGCTACATCGAGTGGGATCGGAACGCTCACCGCGTGACGCGAGGCCCCCGATTCGACGAGATCAGGACCGTCGTCGAGCTCCTGGACGGCCGCCGGGACGAACTCCCCGCGGAGTGTCTGTTGGATCCCGAGACGGCGCCTCGAGTCGTCAGTCGGTCGTCGAAGTGACCGGCGGATCGCGCCCGCCGATCCCGGTCGGCACCTACCGAACCGCCCGCGTCGCGTCGTCGATGATCTCGAGGGCTTCCTTCAGCTCCTCGGTGCCCGTCGCGTACGAGAGCCGGGCGTAGCCCGCGCCGTTCTCCCCGAAGGCGTCGCCCGGGACCACGACCACGCCGCGGTCCAGCACCTCGTCGCACCAGCCCTCGGGAACCTTCGGCATCGCGTAGAAGGCGCCCGCCGGCGTGGGGACTTCGAGACCGGCGTCCTCGAGGCCGTCGACGACGAGGTCGCGTCGCCGTTCGAACGTCTCGACCATCTCCTCGACCGGCTCCTGCGGGCCCGTAAGAGCCGCCTCGGCGGCGTACTGGGCGGGCGCGGAGGCACAGGCCTGCCCGTACTGGTGGACGCGCAGCATCCGCTCGATGCGGCGATTGGAGGCGGCGACCCAGCCCAGTCGCCAGCCGGTCATCGAGTACGTTTTGGAGCAGGCGCTGACGACGACCACGTTGTCCGTCTCGGCGAACTCCATCGGCGAGCGGTGCTCGCCCTCGAAGACGATGTGCTCGTAGACCTCGTCGGAGAGACAGAGCACGTCGTGCTCGTCGGCGATACGGGCGAACTCGCGCATGTCCTCTTCACTCTGGACGGCACCGGTCGGGTTCGCGGGGCTGTTGACGACGAAGACGGCGGTGTCGTCGGTGATCGCCTCCTCGACCGTCGCGGGATCGAGCGTGAGGTCCTCGCGCAGCCCCACGGGTTTGGGCGTCCCGTCGGCGATGTGAGTCAGGGCGTCGTAGGAGACGAACCCGGGATCCGGGAAGATGACCTCCTCGCCCGGGTCGACGTGGGCCTGCAGGACGAGGTGTAGGGCCTCGCTGCCGCCCGAGGTGGCGATGAGGTCTTCGGGGTCGATCTCGAGGCCGTAGTCTCGGTCGTACTTCGCCGAGATCGCTTCGCGGAGGCTGCGGGTCCCCTTGTTCGACGTGTAGGCGTCCGTGTGGCCCGACTCGATCGCCTCGATCGCCCCGCGGCGGGCGTGGGCGGGCGTCGGAAAGTCCGGCTGTCCCAGTCCGAGGTTGATCGCGTCCTCGCTCGCGGCTTCGAACACTTCGCGAATCCCGCTGATCGACACTTGCTCGACCCGGTTGGCGAACTCGGTCATGCCTAAACGGGTGGGGTCGACCCCGATAACGCTTGCTGTGTTCGCCGTCGCCACCGAGCAACGGGACACGGCGATTCGCCTCATTTCGCCGCGCTGACAGCCGAAGCCGGCCTGCCACAAGGAATATACGGATGCTGGCGAAGGTCAGGATAATGAGTACGTCTCGACGAACGCTTCTCGCGGCCGGAGTGACCGGCTCGCTCGCGCTCGCTGCCGGCTGTCTCGATTTCGCACTCGGAAACGCCCCGCTCGAGGTCGCGGCCGAACGCGCGGCACCGACCGACAGCGCGCTCGAAACGGCCGGCTACGAGGAACGCGCGATCGAGCAGCGATCGATCGAGGAGCGCGTCGACGTCGGCGTCGAGCGCGACGTCGAAGCGACCGTCTGGACCTCGACGTACACGAAGGAGATCGAATTCCGCGGCACCGCGAGCGAGGGCTGTGCCTTCGCCGCGATCTCGGTTCCGGACGTCTCGGTCGCGGGCCGGTCGTTCAATCCGATCGGCGAACTGAGCAACGAGGACCTGCTCTCGGAGTACGGTGGCGAACTCGAGCACAGCGGCGTCTCGATCGAGAACCTCACGCATCGGGAGTCGTTCGGCCTCGATATCCTCGGCGACGGACGGTCGGTCGACGTCTTCGAGGGGACGACGACGTTCGAGGGCGAACGGATCGACGTCGACCTCGCGGTGACGTCGTTCGCTCACGAGGGCGATCGGCTGGTGCTGGTCGGCAGTCATCCCGCCGCGCTCGCCGCCGAGTCGGCGACCGTCGAGGAACTGATGGAGTCCGTCGAACACCCCGTCTGATCGGGCTGCGTCTCGGTGTTCGGACTCGAGTCCGAGCGATTCCGCTCGACGACCGATCCCCAATCGTTTCCGCTCCCGCTCTCGCCAGAGCAGTAGATAGTAGCACGGTTTCTTTATTCAGAGGTGGTCGTGAAAGTCGCGTTAAGTACAGGTGAAAGCGTTACCGGAGTAGCCATCCACCTGTTCGATAGTTGTTAAAATTGGATAATAACGGATTATTAGTGGCTGGAAATAGGTTCTCAATCAAGATATTGATTGATGAGTTGCTCCGTTCCTTGCCGAAGATATTATGAGATTGACTATTTACTCATATTCAGCTCATTGGCCAGTTCGGCTCTGGTGAATCCCATGACGGCATAGACTTCAACCGTAGAGCTTGTGAGTCTTAACTAAAGGGGAATGACTTAAGATATTGATTGATGAGTTGTTCTGTCCCCCGACGAAGATGTTCTGAGAGAGACTCTTCACTCATGTCTAATTCATTAGCTAGTTCTTGGATTGTGACTTCCTGCGAGGGGCTGTAATAGCCGTTTTCATATGCAGCCACAGTCGCTTTGAGTGCCGCTAACCGTGTCCGTGCCTCACTCGCGGTCAGTGAGCCAGTATAGATCGGCGAACCCGGTTGTATGTGACGGCCTCCCTCAGTAAGTAGACCTGTATCCACAGGAGTGAATCCAATATCTTCGATAAGACTCGAAACTACACTTTTCGCCTCATCATCATCCCCAGCGATAAATATCGCAAAACGATCATCCGGATCGGCCTCAAGCCGTTGTCCGTCTCGGAGGTTTTCCCAATAAATAGAATTGAATGCCTTGATGACTCTTGAGTCTTCGAGATGATCCGCAATGAGGTCCGTATGTGTCTTCCCTACGTCGGTTAGTCCATCACGCCCCGGATAATAATTTGAGGCACTGATAACGATCTTATCACTGAGAATGTCCGCAGGGAGGGATTTGTATGCATTGAACGGAATCGCCTCCATGACGACTTCGCCGAAATCGGCTGCCTCAGAGACGGTCCCCGCATGAGCGTTGCTTCCCAGATCGTCAACGAGATCGGTGAGTGTTTCTGGTCCCCGAGAATTGCTAATCATAACCTCGTGGCCTGCTTCAACGAAGTTCTGAGCGGCTGTACTCCCGACATTCCCTGCGCCAATCATTCCGATTTTCATCAATAGTCTCCCGTTCTAGCCCATGAGTGGGGACGTGAAAAGCTACCAAGTTAGGAGTCTGGTTGCTACTACCGAGAGTGGAAGTGAGGGGATCAACGTATCAATCCATACCCGTCTCAATTGAAACCTGAAGTACGTGGCTTGCTCCTCTTGTAGTATCCCAACTGAGGATACTCCTCTTCGGAACATCTATTACTACGAATTTCGTAGTGGTGCTATGAGCGAGGGCAAAGGAAGTCAAGGATCAAAACGGGGTGAAGGGGTTGATGAGAGTACGCTCTTCTCACTTCTTGGGAAGGCACATACCTTAGCAATCCTCAATGAAATTGTCACTACAGACAAGCAGTCGATCCGTTTCGGCGAACTCCAAGATTCGCTCGAACTTTCGCCGAATACACTCTCTCGACGACTCGATGAACTTGTCGAAGTTGGGTTTCTTGAACGTACACAGTACGACGAAATTCCTCCACGAGTAGAATACGAAGAAACAGAAATGGTAAACGATCTCACGCCAGTTTTTCGAGGACTAGAGATATGGATGGAACGGCACGGATCAGATCAACTTGAGTGTTCCTGAGAATCAATAGTTCATAAAGCCGTTAGCTAAATCCTGTTCGGAACTCAATGTAATAGAGTGAGACGTGTATATGGCCTTTCTTCCAGCCGTCGCTAGATTGTCTTGCCCAATGCATAACCTACACTTAGTACGGTCCGGTAGACACTATCGAAAACCGGTAGGAACCTCGGCAGTCAATACGCACACGTACTTACCGAATCCGGCATATCAGTTTCGCACCTAATTCTGAATAAAGAAACCGTATTACCAACTACTGATAGTGCCGTTGCTGTTCCGGTAGCGCGCGAAAAAACGCGTCGGTCCGTCGGCCGTCAGTAGAACTCGCGGACGAGGTCCATCGCGTCCTCGGGCGCGCCCTCGGGAATCTCGGACATGTCCTCAGTGACGCCGTGTTTCTCGTGGTACGGGACGGAGTTCTCGTCCTGGTACATGACGCCCTGGTACTCCTTGTCGCTGTCGAGGATGACTTCCTTGGCGGCCTCGTAGTCGTTCGGATCGTGGCCCTCGTCCTGGAGGTCGACGAGGTTGTCGCGGAAGTAGTCGTAGGTGTCGACGTCGTTGAACGTGACACAGGGGCTGAAGACGTTGACGAAGCCGAAGCCGTCGTGCTCGATCGCTTCCTGGATGATCTCCTGGTGGCGCAGCGCGTCGGAGGCAAAGGACTGGGCGATGAAGGAGGCACCCGAGGCCAGCGCGAGGGCCAGCGGATTGACCGGCGGCTGCTTGGGCCCTTCAGGGGTCGTCGAGGTCTCGAAGTCCGACCGCGAGGTCGGCGAGGCCTGGCCCTTCGTCAGCCCGTAGATGCGGTTGTCCATGACGACGTAGGACATGTCGACGTTTCGGCGGACGGCGTGGACGAAGTGACCGGCACCGATCGAGTAGCCGTCACCGTCCCCGCCGGCGGCCATCACTTCGATGTCCGGACGGGCCATCTTGACCCCGGTGGCGACCGGGAGCGCACGGCCGTGGACCCCGTGAAGGGCGTAGCTGTGCATGTAAGTCCCGATCTTGCCGGAACAGCCGATCCCGGCGACCACGAAGGTGTTGTCGGGGTCGTTGCCGGTTTCGGCGAGGGCTTTCATCATGCCGTTCATCGTCCCGAAGTCGCCGCATCCGGGACACCAGGTCGGCTGCTTGTCGGATTTGAAGTCGGTGAATCGTACGTCTGAGCTCATTGTGCAGGCACCTCCGCGGAGAGTTGTTCGGTGATCTGTTCGGCGAGTTCGTCCGCCTTGAAGCGGACGCCAGTATACTTGTTAATGCGCTTGACGCGGGTAAGTGCGTCGTGTTCGATCAGGTCGGCGAACTGGCCGGTCGCGTTACACTCGACGACGATCACGTCGTCGGCGGCCTCGATCTCGTCGGACAGGTCGGGCCGCGGGAAGATGTAGGGCACCGAGATCACGCGGACGTCGATGCCGTCCTCCTCGAGGTAGTCGAGCGCCTCGACGAGCGCGCCCTCGTTCGATCCCCACGAGAGGATGAGGTTGTCGGCGTCTTCGTCGCCGAACTCGCGATAGTCCCAGTCCTCTTCCTCCTGGGCGGTCTCGACCTTCCGGTAGCGCTTGTCGACCTGCTGGACGCGTTCGTCCTGGTCCTCGGTCCGGCGACCGAGCTCGTCGTGCTCGAGGCCGGTGGACATGTGCGCACCGTCGATCGTGCCGGGGATGGCACGCGGGCTGACGCCGTCGTCGGTGACGGCGTGGGCGCGGAAGTGGCCCTGTTCGTCGAGCCACTCGTCGACCTCGTCCTCGTCGACGAGCTTGCCGCGGTCGATCTCGACCTCGCTCATGTCGAAGGCCTCCGGCGGGAACGTCTGCTCGGTGACGGACATCGCCAGGTCCGAGACCAGGAAGACCGGCGTCTGGTACTTCTCGGCGAGGTTGAACGCCTCGACGGTCTTCCAGAAACACTCGGTGATCGACGTCGGCGTGATGACGAACCGCGGCACCTCGCCGTGGCCGCCGTACAGCGCCATGTTGAGGTCGCCCTGCTCCTGCTTCGTCGGCATCCCCGTCGAGGGGCCCGAACGCTGGACGTCGGCGATGACCAGCGGCGTCTCGCTGGTCGCGACCAGCCCGAACGTCTCGGTCATCAGGTCGATCCCGGCGCCGGACGTCGCGGTCATGGCTCGAGCGCCGGACCGCGCGGCGCCCAGGGCCATGTTGATCGCCGACAGCTCGTCTTCGGCCTGGACGACGTGACCGCCGTAGTCCTCGATCCGGCCCGTCAGGTACTCCATGATCGACGTCGCGGGCGTGATCGGGTAGCCGGAGTAGAACCGGCAGCCGGCCGCGATCGCGCCCATGCCGACGGCCTCGTTGCCGTTGAGCAGGACGTAGTCGTTGTCCGTCGTCTCGACGTTGTAGCCGAGGTGATCGAGGTCGTAGTTCTCCTCGACGTACTCCTGGCCGAGGCGAGCGGCCTCCTTGTTGTTCTCGACGATCTGCGAGCCCTTGCCGCCGAAGCGCTTCTCGAGGGCCTCGTCCAGGTACTCGACGTCGAAGCCGGTGATCTTACACGCGGCGCCGAGCGCGACGATGTTGCGCATGATCGCGCCGCCGGCGTCCTCGGCCAGCGACTTCAGCGGAACGTCGACCGCCGTCATCTCGTCGGGAATCTCGGCCTCCCAGGAGCGCTCACCGTCGTAAATAATGGCGCTCCCCTCGTGGAGTTCGTCGAGGTTCTCGTCGATGGTTCGCTGCGTGAGCGCGACCAGAATGTCCAGGCGATCGACGACGCTCTGGACCTCCTCGACGGAGGTCCGAATCTTGTAGGCCGTGTAGCCGCCGCGGATACGCGACGCGAAGTCTTTCGACGTGAATACGTGCCGTCCGGCTCGAGCGAGTGCCTGAGCGAAGATCTTACCCGTGGAGTCGATACCGTCCCCGGCCTCGCCTCCAACCGCCCAGTTGAGGTCCTCAGCCATGTTATGCTGAGCCTTGCCCCCAGTAAATGAAAAGGCTTCTGAAAGCACAGCCGGACCGCCGCAACAGTCGCTGATATGTTCGGGCCGGAAGGACAGTTTTCCTTACTCAGTACCGAATTAATCGCAGAAACGCAACACGGACTCGAGCGACAGAAGACGCGGTAGAGCGGTCCTGCAGCCGGATTCGTGTTATCGCTCCGGGCGCGATCCGCGGTCGATCGAATCGCTCGGTCTCGGCGGTCGCGAACGGCGACTCGTCGGGGAACGGAACGCCTTTTCGACCGGCCGTTAAACGTGGTCGACATGCCAATCGAGGGGACGCCAGTCACCGTCGAATCGATCCGCGAAGTAGGTCCCGACACCGTCGCGCTCGAGCTCGAGACGCCCGACGGGTTCGATGCCCGTCCCGGGCAGTTCGTCCTGCTCCGAGCCGTGCCTCGAGACGTCGACGACGAGGAGGAGATCGACGAGGACGAGGTCGTCATGCGCCACTACACGCTCTCGTCGCCGTCTGTCGACGAGACCTTCGAGATCACGGTCGGGATCGACCCCGACGGCGATCTCTCGCCGTGGCTGGCCGACCTCGAGGGCGGCGAGACCGTCCACGTCGAGGGGCCGTTCGGGACGATCACCTACGAGGGCGACGAGGACGTCGTCGCCGTCGCGGGCGGCCCGGGCGTCGGCCCCGCGGTCGCCATCGCCGAAGCGGCCCACGAGTCGGGCCACGACGCGGTCGTCGTCTATCGGGCCGACGCGCCGGCCCACACCGACCGCCTCGAGGCCCTCGAGGACGCGGGTGCGGACGTCGTCGTCCTCGACGCCGCCGACGACGCGGGACTCGAGGACGCGCTCGAGAACTACTTTGAGGACGGTCGGATCTACGCGTTCGGCTTCGAGGAGTTCGTGACGCTCGTCGCGGACGCGATCGAGGACGCCGGCGGGGATCCCGACGACGCGCTGATCGAGAACTTCGGATAGCACCCCCGGGCGATCGGGACCGGGCCCGAACGCGAGACCGGTCGCTCGCAAGCAGTGATTCTACGCGCGCTCACGTGCTAGTACTCGTATGGTAGACGAGGACCTCGAACTCGAGCGCGACATCGGCGAGGCGACGATCGTATACGACGAACCGGACGAGACCGTCGAGACGTCGGTGCCCAACGAGCACATCGCCTACTTCCAGGACCACTGGATCATCAAGACCGGCGAGGACGACGAGGGACGGGACATCGTGCGACGGATTCCGGCCCAGCGCGTCCACTACGTCGAGCGCACCGTCGACGAGTTCGCGGAGGAGGTCGAGACGCTGGTCGATCAGGTCCAGTCGTTCGCCAGCGAACTCCGGACGAAGATTCCGGTCGGCGGGAGCGGCGGCAGCGAGAGCGAGCGACCGGAACCCCACCGCATCGACGTCGACCGCGGTGAACCGGGCGAGAGCGAGAATCGACTCGAGTAAGCCGTCTCGAAGCGCCGATCCGTCCGACCGCGTTTTCGCTCCCGAATCAGTGCTCGACGAGTTCGATCAGAATCCCGCCGGTGTCCTTTGGGTGGAGGAAGGCCACCGAGTGGCCCCACGCGCCGGGCCGCGGTTCGTCGTCGATCAACGCGACGTCGTGTTCGCGCGCCGTCTCGAGTCCGGCCTCGATATCGTCGGTCGCGAGCGCGAGGTGGTGGATTCCGGCGCCGTTGTCCTCGAGATAGCTCGCGATGGTGCCCTCCTCGAGCGGCTCGAGCAGTTCGACGTAGCCCTCGCCGCAGTCGAGGAAGACGACGCGCATCCCGTCGAACTCCTCCTCGTGGGCGACCTCGAGGCCGAAGAGGTCGCCGTACAGCGCCGCGAGCTCCCGTGCGTCCTCGGTCGCGATCCCTGCGTGATCGAAGTGCATCGGTGGCTCTTTTCCAGGGATCGACAAATATCGTCGGGATTTCCGTGGGGTGAACGGCAGGTTCTCTCGGCTTTCGATCCCCCGATCGAGTCCGTTCGTGGCGTCTGCGTACTGGCCGAGCCGACTGTCGGCCTTCTGCGGCCCAGAGCTGAACGGGGATGCGGTATCACTCCGACGGGTCTTCGATCAATCGCGCTATCGTCACGAACGTATCGAACTTTTCGGGCGATCCTTGAATTTGGACGGTTCCCCGTTCCGGTTCGTACTGAATGAACTCGACCTCGGCGGACTTGGGGAGCTGGTGGTGCTTCAGATCGAGCGCTATCTCGTCGAACGTATCCAGCGTACTCTCCTGTGGAGGTGACCCGTCTTCCCATCTGTCGATCGTTTCGACCAAGTCGCTGATAGTCACCGGACCGTCCTGTTCGTAGAGGTAATAGAGCGCGTACCGTCTACGTTCGTTCGTTAGTAATTCGAATACTGTGCCCAGTGTTACCATGCGATATGGTGGCCGAGCACGGGCTTAGTAGTTGTGACTGTTGTTCTCCTAATCGGTCTCCTCACTGTATAGAAAGGCATTTTCCGCCGCGGAAGCAGCGATTACTACACCCCCCGCTATCGAGGACGGGAGCTCAACGCAATCCGAGCGTGACGGCCAGCTGATCCCAGAGTCCGTCGCCGACGTCGGCGACCGCCGCCAGCTCGTCGTCCGAGAGTTCGAAGTCGAAGATGTCGGCGTTGGCCGCGATGTGCTCGCGGCTCGAGGCCTTCGGGATCACCGCCACGTTCGGTTGCTGGACGAGCCAGCGCAGCGCGACCTGCGACGCCGACTTGTCGTAGGGCTCGCCGATCTCGGCGAGTCGGTCGTCGCCCGGCACGGTCCCCTCCGCGAGCGGGCTGTACGCCGTCAGGCAGACGTCGCGCTCGACGCAGTACTCGAGCAGGTCGTCTCGGTGATGATAGGGGTGGTACTTCACCTGGTTCGCGACGATCGGCGTCTCGGACAGCTCGCGGGCGGACTCGAGTTCGTCGACCGAGAAGTTGCTGACGCCGACGTGATCGACGGCGCCCTCGTCCTGCAGGTCGTTCATCGCGGCCAGCGTCTCCGCGAGCGGCGCGCGGTCGCTCGGCGCGTGAAGCAGGAGGCAATCGACCGTCGAGAGTCCGAGTCGCTCGAGGCTCGCGCGGGTCGACGCGAGAACGTCCTCGCGCGCGGCGTTATCGGGGTGGACCTTGGTGACGACGAAGACGTCCTCGCGGCTCACGTGTCGCGTTGCTCCCGCTCGCTTCTCCGAGGACTCACTGCGTTCGTCCTCGCGAGCGACGTCGCTGGCGGCGAGGGCCTCGCCGACGGCGCGCTCGTTGTCGTACATCTGGGCGGTGTCGACGTGCCGGTAGCCGACCTCGAGGGCGGTCTCGACGGCTCGTCGGCACTCGTCGCCGGTCATTCTGGCGGTGCCGAATCCGAGCGCCGGAATCTCGGCGTCCCCTGCGGTAACGGTCGCCGTGGAGGCGTTCTCGCGCATGGCGTCGTCTTTCACGTCGATAGCCATCAAATCCGGGCCGGCGAAGGGAGCCCACAGTTGCCCACGGCTCGAGGACCGGCCTTGCCCGGTGGCTCGAGCCGACTCGAGCGGGACCGGACCGTCGACCGGGACGACGCGGCGACGGCGACCTCAGGAGCCGTTAGCGGTCTCGTTCTCGGTGACCGTCACGTTCGCGCTCGGCGTCTCGTTGTCGGTCGCGTTCTCCCCGGACGTGACGTTCCCGTCCGCGACGCTCTCGTTGTCCGTGGCGTTCCCGTCCTCGGCGATCGGCTCGTCCTGCGTGTCCTCGGTCGCGTTCTCGTCGGCCTCCTGCTCCTCGGGTGCGACCGCTTCGCCCTCTTCGGGCGCTTCCAGCGATTCGCCCTCTCCCGGTGGGACGATCTCGAAGACCGTGCCCGTGTCGCCTTCCGGGACGCCCACCTGATTGGCGAGCACGTAGACGTTGCCCTCGAGGTCCTGCCCGAACTGGCGGACGAAGTACGGGAACGTTCCGTCTTCGGAGCCAGCGAGCTGGAGTTCCTCCATGTCCCAGAGTTCGTCTCGCGGGACGACCTGCTCTTGGCCGCCACCGCCGACGTCTGCGCCGGCGTCGGCCGTCTCGTTGGTCGCGTTCGTCTCGTTCTCGAAGCCTCCCTCTTCGATACCGCCCTCACCGGACGTCACGTTCTCTTGAACCGCCTGGTCGTCGGGACTCATCCCTTCGGTCTGGTTGCCGCCGCCGTTGCCGGTCATCCCTCCGTCCCCGTCACTCGGCTCCGAAGCGGCGAGTATTCGCCCTTGCGGGGACTGTCGCGCCGGGTCGGCCGTCCAGTCGCCGAAGACGTACTTCCCGTCGAGGTCGGCGACGTCGCCGGCCTCGTAGACGTGGCCGCCGATGATCGTGATGCCGACCACTTGCTCCTGATAGACGTGGGGATATTCGACGATCGGGTCCTGCAGTTCCTGTCCGTTGTACGGCGGTTCGTCGGGCGCCGAGTCGGGACAATCCTCCGGGGGCTGGCTGGGACTCTCCGTGCTGAAGCAGTGGGTCCCCTCCTTGACGTTCCAGCCGTAGTTGCCGCCGGCCTCGACGAGGTTCGCCTCCTCGAAGAGGTCCTGGCCGGCGTCGGAGACGAACAGCCGTCCGTCGCTGTCGAAGGAGATCCCGAACGGGTTCCGGAAGCCCCACGCGTAGTGTTCGTCGAGTCCCTCTTCCGAATCGACGAGCGGGTTGTCCTCCGGGATGGCGTACGGTCGGTCCTCGCCCTCTTGATCGACGTCGACGCGGAGAACGCTGCCGAGGAGGTTCTCGCTGACGTCCTGCCCGTTCCCGCCCTCGTTCCCGTCGTACCAGTCCTCGACGTGGCCCTCCATGTCGTCGTTGGCCCCGCCGCCGTCGCCCATCGGGACGTAGAGGTAGCCGTCGGGACCGAACGCCATCGGTCCGGCGTCGTGGTTGTACTGGGGCTTCTGGAACTCCATCAGGACCCGTTCCGAGTCGGGGTCGCCCGCGCTCAGGTCATCGGTGGCCTGAAACTCGGAGACGACCTCGACGTGGCTCCAGCCATCCGGCGTCTCGTCGTTCGGCGGCGCGCTGTAGTGGACGAAGAAGCGCCCGTTCTCCGCGAACTCGGGATGGAACTCGATCCCGAGGAGGCCCCGTTCGTCGTAGTCCTGCTCCGGATCGGCGTAGTCGCCCTCGAACGTACCGAGTTCGACCAGCCGATCGCTGACGTCGAGGAACGGCTCGTCCTGCAGGCCGTCGTCCGTGACGACCCAGAGCTCGCCCGTCTGGTCGGCGACGAAGTATCGCTCCTGCTCCTCGTCGGCGACCGCCATGTCCGTCGGCGCCGTCATGCCCGATGCGAGCGTTTGCACGCCGATCTCCGCGCCCGGTTCGAAGAAGGCTTCGGGCTCTCCGTCGGCCGCCTCGTCTTGTTCCGCCCCGCCTCCACCGCCGCCGACCGAGATATCCCCGCGCATCGTCGCCGAATGGGGTTCGCAGTAGTACTCCGCCATCTCGCTCGTCGCCTCGAACTCGAGGGTCTGCGTCTCGCCCTGCTGCATCATGAGCTCCGTCCGCTCGAGTTCCTCGCCCTCGCCGCTCTCGATGACGAAGTTGTGTGGCTGTCCGTCGAGGTTCTCCCACGTGACCTCGTAGGTCGTGCCGGCCTCGAGTTCCAGCGTCGGGTTCGTCTCGCCTTCGATGTCGTCGGGCGCGACGCCCTGCCAGCCGCTGGTCTCGCCGCCCAGTTCGATCGTCTCCGCCTCTTGGGCGCCCGCGATATCGCCCAGCGCGACGACGCCGCCGGCGGCCGCCGCGGCCTGCAACAGGCGCCGACGGGACGTCGCGGTATAGTCGGTCGCTGATTCGGGTACCGGATTCGGCCGCTCGTCGGATCGCTCGCTCATGAGTGACTCACGGCAACGCCGTCGGTCGATATTCGGATAAACAGAGCGGACCGTTCCCCCGAGTTCCCCGCTCAACGGAGTGTTGCCTCCGAATCGCCCGACGGCAGCGTCTGTAAACGAGTGTTACTCGAGACACATCGGTAGCGTTACTCGAATCAACTCGTGAGTTCAGTTCGTCAAACCGCGCCGCCGGGCTGGTACTCGCCGAACTCGTCGCGCATGACGTTACAGATCTCGCCGACCGTCGCGTAGACCTTCACCGCCTCGATGATGCGGGGCATCAGGTTCTCTTCTCCCTGCGCGGCCTCGCGCAGCGCCTCGAGTTTCGCGTCGACGGCCTCGTCGTCGCGCTCGGCGCGGACCGTCTCGAGGCTGTCGATCTGGCGCTGCTGGTCTTCCTGGGTGACTTCCTCGACGTCCATCTGGGGGTCCTCGTCGACTTCGAACTCGTTGACGCCGACGATGATCCGCTCTTTCTCCTCGATCTCCTTCTGACGGTCGAACGCGGTGTCCTGAATCTGGCGCTGAACCCACTGCTGCTCGACGGCCTCGAGCATCCCGCCGCGTTCCTCGACCTCCTCGAGAATCTCGTAGGCCTCTTCTTCGACCTCGTCGGTCAGCGATTCGACGTAGTAGCTGCCCGCCAGCGGGTCGATGGTGTCCGCGGCGCCGGATTCGTGGGCGAGGATCTGCTGGGTGCGCAGGGCGGTCCGAACCGATTCCTCGGTGGGCAGCGCGAGCGCCTCGTCCTTGCCGTTGGTGTGGAGACTCTGCGTGCCGCCGAGCACCGCGGCCAGTGCCTGGTAGGCGACGCGGACGACGTTGTTCTCGATCTGCTGGGCGGTCAGCATCGAGCCCGCGGTCTGGGTGTGGAACTTCAGCTGCTTGGACTTGGGGTCGTCCGGGTCGAACCGCTCCTCGATGATGTCGTGCCACATCCGCCGCGCGGCGCGGAACTTGGCGACCTCCTCGAAAATGTTGTTGTGGCCGTTGAAGAAGAACGAGAGCTGGGGCGCGAACTCGTCGACGTCGAGTCCGGCGTCGATGGCCGTCTCGACGTACTCGATGCCGTCGCCCAGCGTGAAGGCCAACTCCTGAGCGGCCGTCGAACCCGCCTCGCGGATGTGATAGCCCGAGATCGAGATCGTGTTGAACTTCGGCGTCTCGTCGGCACAGAACTCGAAGATGTCCGTGATGATCCGCATCGACGGCTCGGGCGGGTAGATGTAGGTGTTGCGCGCGATGTACTCCTTCAGGAGGTCGTTCTGGATCGTCCCCCGCAGTTCCGAGCGGTCGACGCCCTGCTGATCGCCGACCGCGATGTACATCGCCAGCAGCACCGACGCGGGCGCGTTGATCGTCATCGACGTCGAGACCTCGTCGAGCGGGATACCGTCGAAGACGGTCTCCATGTCGGACAGCGAGTCGATGGCGACGCCGGCCTTGCCGACCTCGCCGGCGGCCATCGAGTCGTCGGAGTCGTAGCCCATCTGGGTCGGCAGGTCGAAGGCCATCGAGAGCCCCGTCTGGCCCTCGTCGAGCAGGTAGTGGTAGCGCTCGTTGGTGTCCTCCGGCGTCGAGAAGCCGGCGTACTGGCGCATCGTCCACAGCCGACCGCGGTAGCCCGTGGAGTAGACCCCGCGCGTGTACGGCGGCTCGCCCGGGTTCCCCAGGTCCTCCTGATAGTCGAGGTCCGCGACGTCGTCCGGCGTGTAGAGCCGATCGACCTCCTGCCCTCCCGTATCGGTGGTGAACGTCTCCTTGCGCTCGCCGAAGCGCTCGAGGACGGGCGCGACCTCCTCCTCGTGCCACTCCTCCTTGCTGGCACGGATTTCCTCGAGATCGTCTTGATCGAACATTATCGTTACCGATTGACGGGCTGGGGCTTGAAGGTTGATGAAGGTGGCCAGTATCGTCCCGAATCGTGATATCTCCACCGCGGGATTCTCGTGACCGGCGACGGTAGCGACTCACACGCACACGATTCCGTGACCGTCGCCCGTCCCGGCACGACCGTTTTTCAGCGATGCCGTGGTAGGGCCGGTATGGAACCGCCGGTACCGACCGACGACGACCGAGACCGCCGTCGGGCGGCGCTGTACGTCGCCCCGTTTCTGGCGATCGGACTGGCGAACCTCGTCCTGTTGCTCGGGTGGGGGCTGGATCCGCTGTGGGGGTTCGCGATCCTGCCGCCGATCCTCGCCGTCTCCGCGATCGCGTGGGTCGCGTTCTCTCACGGCTTCGACAGGCAGCCACAGCGGTTAGGGGATCGGCGTAACTGAGCCGTTCCCCGATCGCCACCGGCGTTACCGGCGGACTCGAGGTCACAACACCTCTCGCGGCGAGCTACCGGCCCGTATCGTACTTGTACGTCGCCGACTCGGAGTCGATCCCGAAGTCCTCGGCCGACTCGTCGTTCGACACGTCGTCCCGGCCCTCGGGGGCCCGCTTGAACGCCTCGCGGAGGCGGTCGGGCATCCGGAACCGGTCGACGTCGATCGCCAGCGGCACGGCGTCCGGATCGACCCCCTCGCGCTTGTCCTCGAGTCGGTCCCGCAGGACCGCCGGCAGTTCCGACTCCTCGACGCGCTCGAAGCCGAACTGGGCGAGGTAGCTCCCCTCGCTCGTCAGCGTGTAGACGGTGTCGAACCCCTGATCCCCGGCGTACTCGACGAGCCGCTCGACGACGTGTGCGCCGACGCCCTGTTCGCGCCAGCCCTCGAGGACGCCGATACTGGTCAGCTCGCAGACGTCGTTCGCGCGCCCGCCGGCGCGATCGGAATCGGCGTCAGCCGGCGCAGTGTCGTCGGTTTTGTGGATCCTGATCCGGCCGAACCCGGCCTTCTCGCCGGACGCCTCGTCCACCGCGACGACGTAGTCGCGCGAGCGGAACGCCGTCTCGTCGAGCCCCATCGCCTCGATGTGATCGAGCAACCAGACCTCTTCCCTGTTTTTCGCGTCCCGCACGTACATGATTCGAGGTACGACCCGTGCAGCCAAAAGTATTTGCGGGTTCGTGGACCCCTGAGTCTGTCCGTCGCGCCACGAACGCTCGAGCGCTGTCGGTCACGGTCGACTCCCTCGCCGCGTTCCACGCCGAATGCCCAACCGATATGGGAATGTATTCGACGACCTCGTCTATAATTCGGAATACGGGTGACGAACTAGCGTAGATCATCGCTATATCACAACATGTGGGAAACACTTATTGTGTGGTGTGGTGGTTGTTAGCACACAATGGTCGAATGCGAACGCTGCGGTGACGAGGTAGCCCGCTGCTTCGAGCATCGAACCCGAACGGAGACCATGACCCATCGGCGGACCGAACGCGTCTGTGCGACCTGTCATCCGTCGCTGCCGGCCGACCTCGAGCGCGAGCGGACTCGAGAGCGCGTGGCCACCGACGGCGGCACGCGCGTGAGCGCCTGTCCGACCTGTTCGGGAACGACGATCGCCGACGGCGGCGTCCGCAGGTGCGTCGACTGCGGGTGGACCGGTGCGTGACCGATCCGCCGCGTTCGCTATCGGCGCGTCTCTTCCTCGAGTCACCGTCCCCGGCCATCTCGTTCGCCGATAGCCGTTCGGAGTCCGAAACGCTCTCCGACCGACTCGAGGCGGTCACTGGACCCGCTGCGGTCGACCGTTCGACGGAGCGGTCCGCGTCCGTTCGATCAGCCGTTCGATCCGCTCGCTCGTGTCGGGATGGGTCGAGAACAGCTGCGTCCAGTCGTCTTCATCAGTGTGAACGTACAGCGGCGAGAGCAGTCCGCGGCGCGGATCGGCCACGCGCTGGATCTTCCGGAGCGCGCGGGCGAGCGCGATCGGGTTCCCGGTGACCGCGGCCGCGCGGTCGTCGGCGGCGTACTCCCGTCGGCGCGAGTGGGCCCGGACGGCGAGCGTCACCAGCAGGAACGCCAGCTGGACGCCGCGCTCGAGTCGACCCAGGAGGCGGCCGAACGTCGTGTGGGTCCACGCGCCGGGTCGGCCGCGCATCCACGCGACGGCTCTGGCGGTGCCGACGATCGCCACCAGGAGCGGCGCGCACAGCAGGAAGAGGAGCCCGGTGACCGTTCGGAACACGCTGAACGCGAGCGTCTGGACGAACGCGTCGTACCCCTCGAGGTGGGCGAGCTCGTGGGCGAGCAGTCCCTCGAGTTCGTCGACGGTCAGCAACCGCAGTAGCGACCGATCGAGGACGATCGCGCCGCGGCGCGCCGTCCCGATGGCGAACGCGTTCGGCGCCGGTAGCCGGGCGACGTAGAGCGTCGGCGCGTCGACGCCCATCCGCTCCTCGAGGCGGTCGAGACGGCGATAGAGGGCCGGCGCCCGCGACCGCGGGAGTTCGACGGCCTCGAGCCGCGAGAGGACCGCCGCCGTCCCGAACCGGTAGCTCAGATAGCCGACGAGCAGTCCGGCGCCGACGACGACGAGCACGGTCGTCGCGGGGTCCGGGGCCGACCGCCAGAGGGCGGCGAGCGCCAGATAGCCGAGTCCGGCCAGCCCGAGCGACGTCAGGAGGAGCAGGCAGCCGACGGCGACCATCAGGAATCGGGTGCCCGTCGAGCGGGAACGCATGGCTGTCCGTCGGTAGGTGCGGCTGCCGGAAACGGGTATCGGATTCCACGACGGTGGCCGTCGAACGACCGGCGTCGCCACCGGGCGATCGCTCGCCGGCGCGTCGGATTGTCTCGGGTCAGGCTCCGACGACTAGCCGGCCGTCAGCGCCTCCTCGAGGCGGTCCTCGAGCGCCTCGAGGTCGTCGGTGAGCGCCTCGCCCTCGGCGTCGGCGAGCTCGTCGATGCGGTCGGCCAGCCCCTGCAGCCGCGAGTACTTCTCGTCCTCGTCGACGCCGATCTTCTGGACGTAGACGTCCTCGTCGGTGTCGAACACCGCGTCCTCCTCGAGGTCTGTCACCGACAGGACGACGTCGAGTTTGTCCGGATCGACGCCGAGGACCCACTCGCGGGGGATCCCGCGCTCGTCGAGGGCGGCGAGGACGGTCTCGTCGTCCTTCGGACGGCGGCGCGTGCGGGTCGTCCGCCGGACCGTCCCGAAGCGGCCGTGGAGCTCCTGATCGGGGCCGAGCCGCTCGAGCAGTTCGTCGCGGGCCGTCGCGCGGACTCCGTCGGCGCCGCGCTGGACGTCCGAGGCGAGGACGTAGTAGTCGGTCAGGGCGTCGGTATCGAGCGACTCGAGGGCGTCGTGGTCGTCGACGTTGAGGTACTCGACGAGGTGAGCCAGCAGCAGGGCGTCGTCGTGGAGTCGCTCCGGCGGCGTCCGCGCGTCGGCCGCCGAGACGAGAAACGGGCTCTCGCCGCCGGTCGCGTCGTCGTCCCTGACGATCGCGTCGTCCGCGACGGCGTACGAGTCGGAGAGCGTGAGGACCGTCGCGTAGGGCTCGACGCCCGGCTGCAGGTCGTCGACGGCCATCCCCTGGTCCTCGAGTCGCTCGTCGAAGACGCCGAACTGTTCGCGCCAGAGCGGGCGTTCCTCGGTGCTGTCCGCGAAGCGGACGACGATCCGGTCCTCGGCGGTCGTCTGGACGCGAAACGGCCGCTCGGACAGCGGCGTCAGGAGCTGCGCGCCGGACTCGAGGGCCGCACACTGCGATCGGAGCTCGTCCCAGTCCGCGTCGTTCATACCGGGGACTCCCACCCTCGAGCGCAAAAAGCGATGGCCGGAATCTGCGGCGAAGCCGGGCCGTCGACTCGCGGTCTCCTCGGTAGCGCGTCCGTCCCTGACAGTTCGTGGGAAACCGTTACACACCCTCTC
The DNA here is from genome assembly GCF_037914945.1 of Haloterrigena sp. KLK7. Classification (NCBI taxonomy): domain Archaea; kingdom Methanobacteriati; phylum Methanobacteriota; class Halobacteria; order Halobacteriales; family Natrialbaceae; genus Haloterrigena; species Haloterrigena salinisoli. The sequence continues at coordinate 3,316,928 of NZ_CP149787.1, read as the reverse complement.
GGAGCAGGGTCGTCCATGACGTCCGCGGACTGTCTCTTCTGTAACGCGGCGGTACCGTTCACTCAGCACGAGATGGCCTATCACATCTTCGAACTCGCCGATATCGACAACCGGTGGCGGCTCTGTCGCGACTGCGCCGAGTTCCGGACGGCGGGCGACGCGTACACGGGCGCCGGCCACCGGAGCACCGGCACGCAGCACGGGCCCGGGACCTGCGTCGACTGCGACGAGGACGCGGCGTACGGCGTTACGCTGTTCAAGGAGACGCCGGCGGGCGACGTCGTCCCCGACGACACCGTCTATCACGTGCTCTGTACGGAGCACTTCGACGAACGGCGGGCCTGACTGCGGCGCCGACGGTCGCGACCGAGATCGAAATTGCGGTAGTAGCCGGACGGTCGACGGACAACGCAGCCTCGAGAACCTCGCGACGGGTGTCCCTGGATTCGTCTCCGCGGGACGGTCTCGAGGAACGGAGGTCGGCAGGAACGTCTCGGTGACCACGGACGTCGGCGGGACGGCCGGCTGGAGTCGAACGCCGGTCTAGAGGACCATCGGCAACTGGGTGAGCGAGGCCAGCCGATAGGTGGGAGACGCGTCGGGCGACTCCGCCGTCTCCGTTTCCATCTCGTCGCCCGCGCGCGTGACCAGCGCCGAGTCGATGCCCGCGTTGCGGGCCGCCCGCACGTCGACCGGTCGATCGCCGACGTACAGCGCCGACTCGGCCTCGAGGGAGCCCATCGCGCGTTCGATGTTGGTCGGGTCGGGCTTGCGACGGTCGAGACCGTCGGGGGTGAGCGGGCAGCCGTAGACGGCCTCGAACAGCGACCGGAGGCCGAAGCGATCGAGCAGTCGCGAGACCACGGTCGGGTGGTTGTCGCTGACGACCCCCAGCGGTAACTCGAGCGAGCGAACCGCGGTGACGTCGTCGTACATCGAACGCAGGCCGCGTTCGACGTCCGCGAGCTGGGTCCGGATCATCTCGCGGGCCGCCTGCGAACAGAAGGTGTCCGTGTCGACCTCGAGCCGGCGACAGCGGTCGGCGATCGACTCGAAGTCGCCGCTCAGTACCTCCTGAACCGTCTCGGCCGCCGGATCGGAGCAGCCGAGTTTCTCGTAGGTACGCGTGAGCGCGTCGTACATGCGTCGCGGCGAGGGGTTCTCGACCACGACGCCATCGAAGTCGAACAGAACGGCGTCGTACTGCATTCTTGCACGCAATTACCCGTTCGAGACCAAAAAGATCACTGTGTGATATATACCCACGCCGGATCGGCGCGCCGTTCGAGCCGAGCGGCTCCCGAACGGGCGACGAGTCGATCGCGGAACGCGGCTAATCCGAGAGCGGGGACGTTCCGACGCGAGCCTCGAGCCGACCCCGCTCCCGGTGGACTGACCGGTGAAAAGGTCGCTTCGATCGGTTTCGTCTCGACGGTCGCGGAACGGGCCGCGCGGATAACGGGTCCGGAGCGACGGTGGACGCCCGTTGCAATACGCCACGAAGGTGCGCGGCCCGCCGTCGAGCGCGATGCGTCCGTCGGCCGTCGGACTTGCTATCGCCCGACTGTACACCGTACTGGGACGGCCACGAGTATAAAGTATGTGGGTGACATACTCATGCATGGTCTCGGGTCGGGATCGATAGCGCCCAGTCCCGACGGGCTTTACCGGCGTTCCGGAGCGGATCGAAGAAAACGGACTCGAATCGCGTCCCGCGGCGTCCGATGCGGGCGTCTCGGGAGCGACGTTACGAGGGCGTCAGTCGGTCCCACAGCGACTTCATGTCGGAGGCCGTCTGCATCGCCGACAGTTCGCGGTAGGTCGACTCCTCCTCGTCGTGATTGGACTCGAGCGGCTCGCGGATCTCCTCGTCGTAGCCGATCTGTTTCGCCATCGTCGACAGCCCCTCGTAGGCCGTCATCTCGATGCGCTCGGTCATCATCGCGGCGTTCAGATAGGCCATGTTGAGCATGTCGTCCTCGATGGCGTCCTCGAGGGTCTGCCGCTCCTGCTCGAGCGCGTCGAGGACCGGATCCTCCCGCCGCTCCGCCGGCCGGTCGAGGGCCGCGAAGACCTCCTCGAGACGCTGGACGTGGGTCCGGGTCTCGTCGCGGTGGTCCGCGAACCCCTCGCTCATCTTGTCGTTGGTCGCGTTGATCGCCATCTCGTCTAACGTCTCGACGAGTTCCTGCTCGGTGTAGTACATCTGGGCGAGCTTGTGGTGGAACAGCTCCTCGAAGTCGTCGATGCGGTCGGCGCTAGTGGTGTCCATACGTGAAATCGCGACGAGAATTCGCTTAGTCGTGGGCCCCGAACACGCAGGCCGCGCGGCGGCGAGTCGCGGGCCGAATCACGGCACGTCGTCCGGGACGTCGAAGTCGTGGAAGTGCTCGCCCTTCTCCTTGCTTAAGATGTCGAGCGCCGCCGAAGCGCCGTCGCCGGCGGCGATGACGGCCTGCCACTCCTCGTCGCGGACCATCGCGCCCGTCGCGTAGAGGTCGTCGACGCTCGTCTCGGTGTCCAGGTCCACGTCGACGGTCCCGTCCTCGTCGAACTCGACCTCGAGGTCCTCGGCCATCGAGCGGTCCGCGCCCGTCGCGAGGACGACGTAGTCGGCGTCGTACTCGCCGTCCTCAGTCTCGACGGTGAAGTCGTCGTCGCCCGGTTCGACGTCGGATACTTCCTCGCCCACGCGGACGTCGGCACCGCGGTCCCTCACCTGTCCGCGAGTCAGTTCCATGAACTCGCTGCCGCTGATGCTCCGGATTCCGGGGTAGTTGAACAGATGGGCCTTGTGCATCCACGTCTCGTCGGTGTCGAAGACGACGGTCTCGAGGTCGTTCTTCGCGGTGAAGAGTGCTGCGCTCAGGCCGGCGGGGCCGCCGCCGACGATTGCGACGTCTGGCATGGCCGGCGGTACCACGAACGGCCGGATAAAGGATTTTTCAGGGGTCGGTGACCGTCTCAAATGCGAGAACGCCGGCCGATTCGGCGTTCGACTCGCGTTCGGGGCCGAACGATAGCTCGTCGACGGGATCAGTCGTCGCTCGGTCCAACCGTCGGCGACTCCGCCTCCGACGTCTCCGCGGCGGGCACGGCGTCGAACAGCGGGCTCGAGTCGCCGGGGACGAGCGTGTTGAGCGCCAGCGCCGACAGCGCGGTCACGATGACCGGCTGGCCGAAGAACAGCTCGGCGCGGCTCGGCAGTCCCGCGAGGGCCTCGGGCGTCGTCGCGATGCCGAGACCGAGGCCGAGCGAGACGGCGACGATGACCGTGTTCCGGCGATCGAGGTCCACGTGCGTGACGATCAGTCGGAACCCGCTCGCGGCGACCATCCCGGCCATCAGCAGCACCGCGCCGCCGAAGACCGCGCTGGGGATGGTCGTGACGGCGGCGCCGACTTTGGGGCTCAGTCCGAGGACGGCGAGGAAGACGCCGCCGATGCCGACGACGTGGCGGCTCATCACGCCGGTGAAGTTGACGATGCCGACGTTCTGGGAGAACGAGGTAATCGGGAACGCGCCGAAGATCGAGCCGATCGAACTCAGCAGACCGTCGTTGAACAGGCCGCCGCGGAACTCCTCGTCGGTCGGATTCCGCCCCTCGGCGGCCGTGACGCCGGACATGTCACCGACGGTCTCCATCGAGGAGACCAGAAAGAGGACGGCGAACGTGGCGATCGCGATCGGCTCGAACTCGAATCCGAAGTGGGTCGGCGACGGAAGCGCGACCCAGGCGGCGCTACCGACGTCCGAGAAGGAGACGAGCTCGAGCCCGGTGGCGAACGTGAGTGCGATGGCGGCCGCGTAGCCGACGATGATCGCGACCAGCACGGACAACAGTCGCGTGACGCCGCGCGTGAACATATTGAGCCCGACGGCGATGGCCAGCACGAGTCCGGCGAGTCCGATGTGGTGGAGGGCACCGAAGTCCGGTGCGTCCGCCCCGCCGGCGGCGTAGTCCATCGCGACGGGGATCAGGTAGAGACCGATGATGACCACGACGAGGCCGGTCACCAGCGGCGGGAAGAAGGGTTTGATGCGTTTGAACTGCCAGCCGATGAGTCCCTCGACGACGAAGCCGGTGACGAGGATCGCGCCGAAGACGGCGGCCATCCCGAAACTAGCACCGATATCGATCGTCGCGCCGACGAAGGTGAAACTCGAGCCCATGACGATCGGCAGCCGCGCGCCGACCGGGCCGACGGTGTACGCCTGGACCATCGTTGCCAGTCCGGAAAACAGCAGGACCATCTGGACGAGATAGGCCGCGTCGGCCTCGAGACCGACCCCATTCGCGACGACGTACGCCACCGCCGTCGCCGGCACGATCATCACCGCGACGTGTTGCAACCCCAGCAGGATCGATTTCGGCAACGGCGGTTTGTCGTCGACGCCGTATTCGATCTGAATGCCCCCGTCAGTTTCGTTCGACATACTATACCCACCCCGTAGCGAATCGATGTACAAAAAGTCTCGTATATGCGCTCATCGAGTGGTCGATCGGGGCCCACTATATCCATTATCGTGCATAGAATCCCGATATCAGCGACGGGGAGCCGCTGCTACCCACTGGTCTCGCGGGACAACGACGGGAACCGAACGAGCGCCGATCAGTGGACCGTCACGTCGCCGTCCTCGACGGTGATGTCGAGCAGGCTCGTGGCATCGAACTTCGTGTCGTCGAGCGCGGAGTCGCCGACCTTCCGCAACACGACCACGATGTCGACGATGTCGGCGCCGATGTCGTCCAGCGCGGTACAGATGGCCGCCAGCGTGCCGCCGGTCGACAGCATGTCGTCGACGATGAGGACGCGGTCGCCGTCCTCGACGTCGTTGATGTACATCTCCGACTCCGAGTAGCCGGTCTGCTGGTGGAGCGAGACCTCGCCCTCGAGGCCGTAGGGGCGCTTGCGGATCACGACCAGCGGGATGTCCGTCTGCAGGGAGAGGGCGGTCGCGAGGTGGATCCCCATCGCCTCCGGGGCGACGATCTTGTCGACGTTCAGGTCGGCCGTCTGCATGACCTCGACGACGACCTCGCGCAGCAGGTCGGGGTCGAGCATCGGCACGCCGTTGCTAATCGGGTGGACGAGGTACTCGTAGCCGTCCTTGTCGATGATCGGGGCGTCGGAAAGCGACTCGATGAGCTTCTCCATACGGCCGATTGGGGGAATCGGTGCAAAAACGGATCGTTCTCCGGTTCGCCGCAGCGGTCGGCCCGCGGCGCTCAGTCGTCGGCGTGCTGCGGTCGATCGCGCCCCGGGAACGCGCTGGTTATCGTCCCGATGCTCCGCTTGACGAGGTATCGGAACTCCTCACGGCGGTGGACGAACAGCGCCAGTCCGAGTACGATGTAGACGACGCTGTACGCGATGAGCATCTCGTAGGTCGTGATCGGAAGCGTGACGACCTCCCGGATCACGGCGAACTCGAGCAGGACCTGCGAGACGAACAGCACGAGCAGCACGATCGCCTCGCGGGCGGTGATCTCGAAGTCGATCAGGAGGGCGAGCGCGAATAACGATTGGGCGGCCGTGAGCCAGATCTCGGCCGACTGCTTGGAATCGAACGCGAGGGCTCCGTACTCGCCCAGCGCGAGCGAGTAGACGACCACGAGCGTCCCGATGAGCAGCGTCCACTGGTTGAGCTTCGACGAGATCAGGGCGTTGAACCCGGCCGTCGACCGCGCCTTGTTCACCAGATAGGCGACGACGATCAGTTCCGGCGACTCGGAGGCCAGCGGCGCGATCCACTGAATCATGAAGAACGGCGGAATCCCGGCCGCCGTGCCGAGTTCCTCGAGGCCGTGGGCGAAGGGCTCGACGGCGACGAAGATCACCAGCCCGGAGTACGCGAACAGCGCGACGACGGTGGCGATCCGCAGCGGTCTGGAAAACGACTGGAGATAGGCCGGGACGCCGGTGTGAACGTCGTCGGGCTCGACGTCGCCGCGGATCACGACCGCGATGTACGCGACGTAGATGCCGACCAGAACCAGCATGTCGAGGATATCGATCCCGCCGTTCAGCGGCACCAGGAACGCCCACAGCGTCGCCAGCAGGAGGAAGACGATCTCGAGGCTGATGTCGGGATCGATCGAGACCGCGTCCCGCAGGTAGCCGTCGCGATCCTCGACGGCGGGATCGTCCGTCGAACCGCGTCGGAACACCGTGAACAGCGCGATGCCGGACCAGCCCAGTCCGATGAGGATGCGGTTCGCGCCGGTCATGTTCGCGACCGCGAGATTGCCCGCTTCGATCCCGCGTTCCGTTCCCGCGAACTGCCCCGCGTTCCAGGCGTAGAGGGCGTCGACCGCGTACTCCGGCGCGACCGCCAGCACCGCGAGGATCGCGATCGCGAACGCGCTCGGGACGTCCTTCTCGGCGGTCTCGGCCGCCCACGCGAGCAGGAACGCGGCCCCGAGGATCGAGACACCGCTGACCGCGACGGTCGCGAGCGTCGACAGACTCGCGGACAGCGCCGGATCGTAGCCGACCGCGGGGAGACCGACGGTTAGCAGCCAGACGGCGACCCACGGCGCCGTCAGGCCGACGGCCGCCGCGATCGTCCCCAGCAGTCGCTTCTTCACAGCGGTCGCCCCCGTGTGCCCGACCGTCCGGGCGGACCGTTCCGACCGGTGGTCGGATCGAAACCGGCGCCGTCTCGACCGCGGTTCGTCGGTCGCTTCGGGTCGGCGCCGAGGGGCCCGCTAGCCCCCCGCCGTCGATACCGGCTGTGTCGGCTGTACCGCCTCAGCTCGCACATAGCTGCACTCTATCCCAGGAGCGAGTAAAGCCTACCCCTTGCCGTTCCCCGCTCGAGCGACCCGCCGAATCGAAACGCTGCGCGACGGCGGTGGCTGCCGCCCTCCTCCCGTTCTTTTCGTCCCGCCCGCGAGGCGACCGTGCGTTATCACCCCACACCCCTTTTGTTCCGAGTGTCGATAGCACGAGCCGTTGATACCCCATGTCAGACGATTTCGATCCCGAATCCGCGTCCCCGCGCCCGGAATCGCTGTGGCTGGCCACGACGCCGACCACCGACTACGACCCGCTCGAGGGCGACCTCGAGGTGGACGTCGCCGTCGTCGGTGGCGGCATCACCGGGCTGACCGCCGCGATCGAGTTGCAGGAGGCCGGAAAGACAGTGGCAGTCCTCGAGTCGGACCGCATCGTCGAGAGCACGACCGGTCACACGACGGCCAAGCTGACCTCTCAGCACGGGCTGATCTACGACACGCTCGTCTCCGAGTTCGGACCGGAGAAGGCGAGGCAGTACGCGCAGGCGAACGAGGCGGCGATCGACGCCGTCGAACGGCGCGTCGAGGAGCACGGTATCGACTGCGACTTCCGGCGGACGCCGGCCTACACGTACGCGGCCTCGTCCGACGACGTCTCGCAGGTCAGCACGGAGGCGGAGACGGCCCAGCGGCTCGGGCTCCCGGCCGCGTACGTCGAGGAGACGCCCCTCCCGTTCGAGACCGAGGGGGCGGTTCGGTTCGACGACCAGGCGGAGTTCCACCCGCGGAAGTACCTGCTCGCGATCGCCGAGCAGATCCACGAGGACGACGGTGACAGCGCCGTCTTCGAGGAGACCCGCGCGGTCGATATCGACCCCGGCGAGCCCTGTCGCGTCGAGACGGAACGCGGCGCGGTCGCCGCCGACGACGTCGTGGTCGCGACGCACTTCCCCTTCTTCGATCGGGCCGGCTACTTCTCGCGGATGCACCCCCATCGGGCCTACCTGCTGGCGGTCCGCGTCGACGAGGAGCCACCCGAGGGGATGTACTACAACACGGCCTCGCCGCCGGCCACGATTCGAACGCAGCCCGCGGAACCGGCGGACGACACCGACGAACCGGGGGAACTCCTCCTCGTCGGCGGCCAGAGCCACAAGCCGAGCGTCAGCGGGCCGCCGACCTCAGAGCGGTATCGCCGCTGCGAGCGGTTCGCCCGCGAGCACTTCACTGTCGAGTCGATCGAGTACCGCTGGTCGACGATGGACTACTCGCCGGTCGACGAGGTCCCGTTCATCGGGCCGCTCGATCCCTTCTCCGAGCACGTCTACGTCGGCACCGGGTTCAAGGGCTGGGGGATGTCCGGCGGCACCGCCGCGGGGATGATCCTCGCCGACCTGATCGTCGAGGGCTCGAGCCCGCACGCTGACGTGTTCGATCCCCAGCGGTTCCCGCCGAAGTCGGCCGCCAAGACCTACCTCGAGGAGAACGCGAAAGTCGGCGGCAGTTTCGTCGGCGACCGCATCAAGTCCGTCCTCGCCTCGCTCCGCGCCGACGGCGCCGATATCCCGGCCCCCGGGGAGGGGCAGATTACTCGCCGGACCGGACGCCCGATGGGCGTCTACCGCGACGAGGAGGGCTCGGTCCACGCGGTCTCGGCGGTCTGTCCGCACATGGGCTGTCTCGTCCGGTGGAACGACGCCGAGCGGACCTGGGACTGTCCCTGCCACGGCTCGCGCTTTACCCACGACGGCGACGTGCTCTCGGGGCCCGCGCTCGAGGGCCTGCCGTATCGAGAACTCTGAGTGGTTCGTGTGAGATTGCCGTTCGACCGCCCGTTCGCGGTGTGTGTAGGGCATACGGTGGCGCGCGCTGTCGCGGGTCTGAGCGATAGCGAAGGCCCGCGACGAAACTGCGCGAGGTCTTCGCGAGTATCACGAGCGAATGCTTCGAAGACGCGAAGCGTCTTCCAGTGGACGAGCGAACGAAGTGAGTGAGTCGGCTGGGAAGGATGTGGCATCTCCCAGTTGCCACGATAGCAGGGTAGTCCCAGTCGTCACGAAATCTGACGAAACAGAAGTGATCGCTCGAGCCGCCGAGTCAGATCGAAATCGAGTCAGAGCGACACGTCGCTCACGTCGATTCGGTTCGGTTCGGGAACTCCGTTCGAGTCGTCCCTATTACTCGAGACGGCGTACGCGCCGCGTTCGACCGCCGTCTCCTCGGTCTCGCCGGTGAGCACGACGGCCCCCTCAGCCAGCAGCGGCGCGAGAACGCCCGCCGCGACGGTCCGAGGATCCGCCAGCGGCGCACGAACGACCACCCGATCCCCTGCCTCGAGTCCGTACTCCTCGACCACGCCAGCGGCGCCCTCGAGGACCTCGCCGTGACTCACCGTCCGATCGCCGTCGGTCAGCAGCGCGGTTTCGGGGTCGATATCCAGCGGCGGGAACGCGGGGTTCTCGCTCCAGACGCCGGCGTCGAAGTGGTGGATGTCCGGCTCGTCGGGTTTCGCCCCGTAGCCGACGCGCTGGGCGCCGCGCGGGAGGTCGTAGGCGTCGGACTCGAGGTCCCGAACCGGCGCCACGAGCGCCCGGAACTCCTCGGCGTCGGCGAGGTCCGCGGGCGGATCGAACCGCGTCGTCCCCTCGAGCAGCGTCGTCCCGAAGAAGGCCAGCAGCGAGAGCGGCGTCTCCCCGACGACGCCGACGGTGACGCCCTCGCGAACGCCCGCGTGTCGCAGGAAGTTCCCGGCCTTCCACGCGGTCGTACACAGCCAGTGGTGGTCGAACTCCCGGTCCGTCGCGTCGACCAAGGCCGTGCGATCGTCCCGGAGTTCGCGAGTCAGTAGGTCGTCGACCGTCCCAGCGTTCATACTCGAGGCTGGGAAGCGTGGCGAAAAAAGCGCGCCGACTCGAGTCGGCGAGGGGCCGTCAACGGCCGTCGTACGACGGTGGACGATGCTGCAGTCGGCGACCGCGACGCGGATGCTCCGTCAGTCGTCCGCGGCGGCCGGCGCGGCGTCCGCGTGATCGATCTCGGTGCCGAGCACGTCGAGGAACGCCGCGAGCCACTCGGGGTGGTCCGGCCACGCCTGTCCCGTCACGAGGGTGCCGTCGCGCGTGACGCCGTCTTCCCACTCGCCGCCGGCAATCGTCACGTCGGCCTCGAGCGCCGGATAGCCGGTACAGGTTCGGCCCTCGAGGACGTCCGCGGCCGCGAGGATCTGGACGCCGTGACAGAGCGCCGCGACGGGTTTGTCTTCCTCGAAGAAGTGGCGGGTGATCTCGAGGACCTCGTCGTAGGTCCGGAGGTACTCGGGCGCGCGGCCGCCGGGGACGACGAGGGCGTCGTACTCGGCGGGATCGACGGCGTCGAAGTCGTGATTTAGCTCGAAATTGTGGCCCGGCTTCTCGGTATAGGTCTGGTCGCCCTCGAAGTCGTGGATCGCCGTCGGACAGGCGTCGCCGGCCTCCTTCTCGGGACAGACGGCGTGGACCTCGTGGCCGACCATCTGGAGCGCCTGGAACGGGACCATTACCTCGTAGTCTTCGACGAAGTCGCCCGCGAGCAGCAGGATTTTGTGTGACATGGGTATCCCCACGTGTTCGTTCGACGACAGTCGGCATAGCTGTGTTGGGTGTTTCCGTACCACGCATAGGACGGAGGCGAGTCGCTCCAGTCGATCGCACCGACGGCGTTCGGAAGAAATACCGCGAGACCGGTGTCCCGGTCGTTCAGTCGTCGCTCGGCGCCGCGGCCCGCTGATCCCTGACGTGGTCGACGATCTCCTCGGTCTCGGAGACGAACGACTCCTGGTCGATCTCCGCGCCGTGGAGTACCGTCGAGAAGTATCGCACGCCGCTGGCGACGCCGATCGCTTCGGACAGTTCGTCGTCGGTCACGTCCTCGAGTTTCGCCTCCTCCCTGTGGAAGTGCACGCAGTACGGACACTGCATCGCCGCCGCCGCGCCGAGGGCGACCAGCGCCTTCTCTCGCCCCTCGAGTTCGGTCTCTTCGAGCTGGAGGTCGCGGACGATCCCCCAGCTGTGGTCGGCGGCCGGCTCCGGGAGCGCGTCGATCCAGCTCGGAACCGTCCCGAGATACTCTTCGATTTCCGCTTGCGTTTCGTTCGATACCATGAGTTCCCTCCTGTGGATTTCTCGTCGTCGGTCGGGCTCGGTCTCGAGTCCGCCGACGACGGTGGAAACCCGTCTGAACTACGCTCCGTGGGGAGATGAACCTGTCACACAACTATCCGATACCACGGGTTAGAGAGTTACCACGAGTCGTACTGCACGCAAGACCGGTCCCGGCGGAGACGCGTCGACGGGAACACCGGACGACGACGTCAGTGATTCGAAACGATTCGGCGCAGTGCCGTCGGGAAGCGAGGATCAGATTGCCGACCTAAAACGCCCGCTTGATCTTCTCGAAGAACCCTTCCTTGACTTCGATCTCGTCGCCGCCGGCCTCGGCGAACGCCTCGAGGGCCTCGCGCTGTTCCTCGTTTAAGCTCTCGGGGGTGACGACCTGCACCTGCACGTAGAGGTCGCCGTTCCCGCGGCCGCGCAGGCGAGGCATCCCCTTCCCCTCGAGGCGGAAGGTCTCGCCGCTCTGGGTTCCGTCCGGAACGTCGAGTTCGACGGTCCCGTCCAGCGTCGGGATCTCGACGGTGTCGCCGAAGGTGGCCTGCGGGAACGAGATGGGGAGCCGATACCGGAGGTCGTCGCCCTCGCGCTCGAACTCCTCGTGGTCGCGGACCGAGACGTCGATCAGGAGGTCGCCGCGCCGGCCGCCCTCGGGGCTGGGCGCGCCCTCGCGTTCCATCCGGAGCGTCTGACCCTCCTGGATGCCCGCCGGGACCTCGACGGTCAGGGTGGCCTCGTTGCGCACGTAGCCCTCGCCGCGACACTCGTCGCAGGTCTCGGAGTACAGCGTCCCGTCGCCCTCACAGCGCGGACAGGCGGTCGTCTGCTGGACCCGTCCCAGCGGCGTCTGCTGGACCTGCGTCACCTGGCCGCGGCCCTGACACTCCGGACAGGTCTGGGAGTCCGCCTCCGGCGGGTGGCCCTCGCCCTCGCAGACGTCGCACTCCTCGGGCCGCTCGACGGTGAACTGCTTCTGGGCGCCCTCGTAGGCCTCCTCGAGGTCGATCTCGAGTTCGGTCCGCAGGTCCCGACCCTTGCGCGGTCGCCGGCGCCCGCGGCCGCCGCCACCGCCGCCGAAGACCTGCTCGAAGATGTCGCCGAGCCCGCCGCCGCCCATCCCGCCACCGCCGCCCATGCCGCCGAACGGGCCGCCGCCCATTCCGCCGGCACCGGCGCCGCCCTCGCTGGCGTCGAAGCCGTGTTTCTCGGCCTGCTCGTAGCGGTCGTGGCCCATGCGGTCGTACGCGCTTCGCTTTTCCTCGTCGGTGAGGACCTTCTTCGCCTTCTGGATCTTCTTGAATTTCTCCTCGGCGTCGGGGTCGTCGCTCACGTCCGGATGATATTCGGTGGCCTTCTGCCGGTAGGCCTGTTTGATCTCCTCGGCGGACGCGTCCTGGTCCACACCGAGTACGTCGTAGAAGTCCTCGCTCATTCGTTGTCAAACCGATACTCGATTGAGACACTTGAAACGAACGTTCCAGAAGTACCTTTTTCCGCCTCGGGTTCGTTCACTTCGTTCACTCACCGCTCGTCTGCTCACGGACGCTTCGCGCCCGTTCGCACGGCCCGCGGGACCTTCGGTCCCGCGCTGGCGCAAAAATCTACGCTAAAAAGGCCGCTCGCTCCCTGACTCACGGGCTTCGTCCGTTCGTCTTTCCGCGGCGCGTAGCGCCGCGCTTCCGGTCGCTCGCGGGTGCAGCGCTTGTACCTCGACCGCTACGGTAACTCAAAAGCGATAGAAGACTCACGTACCATCATTCATCCCACCTTCGTTTTCCGAGGGTGACGGATACGTACCGCACACGGTTAGCTTCCGAAACTGAGACTCGAGTATTCGACTGTGTGCTACGTCTCGATCTTCCATACCGTTAATATTAGAAATTATTTATATCCTTCAACTCGAAAATACACCTAAGAGGGTTGCACATGTCTATCACGAGAACTGAGGACGCCGACTCGTTTCGGACGAAAACTGGTCGATGCCTCGTTGATAGTGACACTGTTCGGCTGACACACCAGTCTAGGCGGAACTTGCGCACGATGTACGAGGGGATACTAAAACGGGGGAGCCTGCGGCGGCGGCTCGGCATTATTGTCCTCTATCTCGTCCTCATCGGCGGGTTGGTCTGGCTAGGGGCGGCCGTTCCGTGGGCTGGTACCGCGTTCGTACTGTTACTACTGGGCGGATTCACCGTAGCGAAGTACCGTGCGCGGAAGTACAACTTCACTGACGATCAGGAGATTCCGATCGATGCTATCGACTCCGTGATCGCTAGGGAAGGGAATACGATCCTAACGCGGCCCCGGTTCGTCGTTCGGTACAACGCCGACGACGAGCGAAAGCGTCGCTACGTCATGCTTCCGTCCCGCCTCTATGCCGGGACCGAGTCCGCGTACGAGACCGGGAAGCAGCTTTTCAGACGGCACGGCATCGACGTCACGGAAGCGGATGGGTGGCTCTAACCACTACCCGGACTGTACCGCAGACCGACGTTGCAACACGGCCCACAACCCCGATTCTGACGGTCGATCGATCTGGAACGAACAGCGCGACGAAAAACAGTGAAGCAGGCTCCACTCGTTACTCGTCGTCTTCGGCCTCGTCGTCGACGTCGTCAGACTACGTCTGACGGGCTGCAGACGACGACTTACTCGTCGTCTACTTCGAAAAGTTCGCTTCGCTCACTTTTCGAAACTACGGAAGACTCACTTCGTTCGTCTTCCGAGCCGACGACTCGAACTCGTCCTTTCAGTCCTCGTCCTCGTCGTCGACGTCTTCGAAGTCGGCGTCGACGTACTCCTCGTCCTCGCCGCCGGCAGCAGCGCCGGCGTCGGGACCGGGGTTCGGACCGCCGCCCATGCCGCCGGGGCCGGCGCCCGCAGCGCCGCCCGCGGCGCCACCGGCCGCACCACCAGCGCCGCCAGCGCCCGCGGCGCCGGCCTCCTGGTAGATCTGCTTGCCGATCTCCTGGAGCTCCTTGCTCAGGTCCTCGGTCGCGGCCTCGATGTCCTCGGCGTCGGCGTCGCCGTCGTCGATCGTCTCCTCGAGATCCTCGATCGCGGCCTCGATGTCGGCGCGGAGGTCGTCGTCGACCTCCTCGTCGTTCTCCTCGAGGAGGGTCTCGGCGCGCTGGATCGTCGCCTCGGCGGTGTTGCGAGCCTCGATGCGCTCGCGCTTCTGCTTGTCCTCCTCGGCGTGTTTCTCGGCTTCCTCCTGCATCTTCTCGATCTCCGCGTCGGAGAGGCCGGCACCGCCCTCGATGGTGATCTCCTCGCTCTCGCCGCTGCCCTTGTCCTCGGCGGAGACGTTGACGATCCCGTTCTCGTCGATGGAGAACGTGACCTCGATCTGGGGCGTTCCGGCGGGCGCCGGTGGGATGCCGGTCAGGTGGAACTCACCGAGCAGTTCGTTCTTCTCGGCCAGTTCGCGCTCGCCCTGGAAGACCCGAACCTGCACCGAGGTCTGGTTGTCCGCCGCGGTCGTGAAGATCTTCGACTCCTCGGTCGGAATCGTCGTGTTCTTCTCGATGAGGCGTTCGAAGAGACCGCCCTTGACCTCGATACCGAGGCTGAGGGGCGTGACGTCCAGCAGGACGATGTCGTCGACCTCGCCGCCGAGGACGCCGCCCTGAATCGCCGCGCCCAGCGCGACGGCCTCGTCGGGGTTGACGTTCTTCTGGGGCTCCTTGCCCGTCAGCTCCTCGACTTTCTCCTCGACCTGGGGCATTCGCGTGGAGCCGCCGACCAGCAGCACCTCGTCGATGTCGTCCTTCTCGTAGCCCGCGTCCTCGAGGGCCTGCTCGGTGGGCTCGACGGTGCGGTCGATGAGGTCGCTGGTGAGCGACTCGAACTTGGCCCGCGTCAGGGATTCCTCGAGGTGGATCGGGCCGTCGTCGGTCGCCGTGATGAACGGCAGGTTGATCTCGGTCTCCTTGCGCGAGGAGAGTTCGATCTTGGCCTCCTCGGCGGCGTCCTTGAGCCGCTGGAGGGCCTGTCGATCGTCGCGGAGGTCGATGCCGTGTTCCTCCTCGAACTCGTCGGCGAGCCAGTCGATGATCGCCTCGTCCCAGTCGTCGCCACCGAGGTCGTTGTCACCGTTGGTCGCGACGACCTCGTAGACGCCGCCGCCGAGATCGAGGATAGAGACGTCGAACGTCCCGCCCCCGAGGTCGTAGACGAGGACGGTCTGGTCGGAGTCGTCGTCGAGGCCGTAGGCCATCGACGCGGCCGTCGGCTCGTTGATGATGCGCTCGACCTCGAAGCCGGCGATCTCGCCGGCGTCCTTGGTCGCCTGGCGCTGTCGGTCCGAGAAGTACGCCGGGACCGTGATGACGGCCTTCTCGATCTCGTCGCCGAGGTAGTCCTCGGCGTCGCGCTTGATCTTCTGGAGGATCATCGCCGAGATCTGTTCGGGCGTGTACTCCTCGTCCTCGATCTCGACGGTATAGTCCTCCTCGCCGATGTGACGCTTGATTGACTGAATCGTCTTTTCGGGGTTCTGAACGGCCTGGTTCTTCGCGGGTTTCCCGACGAGGCGCTCCTCGTCGTCGGTAAAGGCGACGACGGAGGGCGTCGTCCGTTCGCCTTCGGAGTTGACGATGATCTCCGGATCGCCGCCTTCCATCACCGCGAACGCGCTGTTCGTCGTCCCGAGGTCGATTCCGAGAATTTTGTTGCTCGCCATCGTGGAGGGCTATTGTGCGCACTTTGTTTTAAAGGTTACTAGGGAAAATCGGGGGCCGAATAAAATATCCCGTATCAGCTGTGAACGCCGCTCTCGAGGCCTCAGTCGGAAGGATGTGAATACGTACCGCGGCCGGAAATCGACCGGTAATCGACGCGAAATCAGCGGGAAAATTGTTGGATCGCTATCCAATCGACGACCTCACTCCGAGTCGGCGGTCGCTTCGTCGTCGGATCCGGTCCGGTCGTCCTCGTCTGCGACCTCGCCGCCGAGTTCGATCGCGCCCTCGTTCTCGTCGGTCGACTCGTCCGACTGGTCCCCGTCGGTATCGGCCGTCGATCCGGCGTCCGCATCCTCGTCGCTCTCGTCCGTCGCGTCCGTCCCGTCGGCCTCGTCGCCGGCGCCGTCCTCGCCCTCGAGTTCGCCGTTGGAGACGGTCACCTGCGCGTTCTGGATGACCTTGTCGCCCATCTCGTAGCCGGGCGTGTAGACGTCGGCGACGGTGCCTTCGGGCTGGGCGCTGTCGACGCGCATCATGACCTCGTGGCGCTGCGGGTCGGTCTCGGTCCCGGGCTCGGGGTCGATCTCGGAGACGTTCTCGTCCTCGAGGATGCGGTCGAACTCCCTGAGGGTCATCTCGACGCCCTCGCGCAGGCTGTCGGCATCGTCGCTGTCCTCCTCGAGGGCGCGTTTCAGGTTGTCCCGGACGCCGAGCAGTCGCTCGACGAGGTCCTCGGTCGCGCGCTCTTTGATCTGGTCCTGGCGCTTCTTGGCGCGTTTCTTGTAGTTCTGGAAGTCCGCCTGTTTGCGCTTCAGTCGGCTCTTTAAGTCCTCGACCTCGTCCTCGGTCTCCTCGAGTCGCTCCTCTCTGGCCTCGAGCTCGTCCTGGAGTTCCTCGATCGTGGCGGCCTGTTCCTCGACGCGCTCGGTCAGGTCCTCGAGTTCCTCGCGCTGGTCGGAGACGGTCCCGTTCAGGTCGCGGGCCTCCTCGACGATGGCGTTGACCTTGTGCGCGAGTTCGTCGTCGTACTCAGTGACCCGATCGAGGAGTTGCTGGACGTCGTCGCTCGTTTCGGGTCGCGACGCCGTCCCGTCGGTCGCGTCCGCGCTCGATTCGTCGCCCGCGTGCCCCTCCGAGTCCTCGCCGCCGGCCGACGAGTCCGTCGCCGGCGCGTCGGCCTCGACGGTCGATTCGTCGGCGTCCGTCGTCGATGCGCTGTCGGACGAATCGGCGTCGCCGGAGTTGTCCTCGGACGGGACACCCCGGGCGGTAGCGTCCGTGTCCTCGTCTTCGCTCATGTGGCTGTCAACGAACAGCGGTAATAAAAGGGTTGAGGTACGGTGGTCGCCGGCCGACCGTCGCCGGTCCGACAGTATTTGGTCGTCCGGCCGCGAGTGGAGACCGTGACGCGGCCCCAGGACGACCGTACGGATTCGACGTCGATCGCGCTCCGGTACGAGGACGGCACCGTCCGGATCGACGGCCTCGAGGGAGCCCCTCTCGCCGCCGTTCGCGAGTCGGTTCCCGATCTCGCGGCCGATCCGCGCACTGACGGACGGCGCGTCCCCGCGTTTCGCTACGCCGATCTCCGGGCGGCGCTGGCGGACGCGACCGCGAATCCCGACCGGATCGACGATCGGGTGCTCGCACTCGAGTCCCCGACCGACCTCCGCTCGGCGTACGAACTCCGCGAGTACCAACGCGAGGCGCTGTCGGCGTGGTTCGAGACCGACCGCTGGGCGGACGCCGCCGTCGACTCCGACCGGAACTCGCTCTCCAGCGCGCCCGCGGGCGTCCTCGAACTCCCGACGGGCAGCGGCAAGACGGTCATCGCGCTGAAGGCGATCGAGCGGCTCTCGACCCCGACGCTCGTCGTCGTCCCGACGATCGACCTGCTCGAGCAGTGGCAGCGGGAACTCGAGCGGGAGTTTCAGTGCCCGATCGGACGCTTCGGCGGCGGCGAGCAGCGCCTCGAGCCGATCACGGTCTCGACGTACGACTCGGCGTACCTCAAAGCCGACTCGGTCGGCGACCGGTTCGGGCTGGTCGTCTTCGACGAGGTCCACCACCTCGGCGGCGAGGGCTACCGCGAGATCGCGCGCCTGCTCGCGGCGCCCGCCCGACTCGGACTCACGGCGACGTTCGAACGTCCCGACGGTGCCCACGACGTGATCGAGGGGATCGTCGGTCCGCTCGTCCACCGCGTCGGGGCCGACGAATTAGCGGGCGACCACCTGGCGAACTACGATATCAAGCGCCTCGCGGTCGAACTCACTCCCGAGGAGCGCGAGGCATACGAGCGCAATCAAGAGGTGTTCACCGACTACCTCGCGCGCTCGGGAATTCAAATGCAGAGCGGCTCCGACTACCAGGAACTGGTCAAGCGGTCGGGATCGGACCCGGAGGCCCGCGAGGCCCTGCTCGCTCGCCAGCGCGCGCGAGAGATCATGTTCGGCAGCGAGGCGAAGCTCGAGGCCCTCGAGGGGATCCTCGACGACCACCGCGGCGAGCGGACGATCGTCTTCACGGCCCACAACGACCTCGCGTACGACGTCAGCGAGCGGTTTCTGATTCCGACGATCACCCATCAGACGGGCACGGCGGAGCGACGGGAGATCCTGGAGCGCTTCCGCGAGGGGACGTACACCCGAATCGCGACCTCGAACGTCTTGGACGAGGGGGTCGACGTGCCCGACGCGTCGGTCGCGGTGGTGCTCTCGGGCAGCGGCAGCGAGCGGGAGTTCACCCAGCGACTCGGCCGGATCCTCCGTCCGAAAGCCGACGGCGGTCGCGCGCTCCTCTACGAGGTCGTCGCCGAGGACACCGGCGAGGAACGGATCGCGGGACGGCGTCGAGACCGGTGACTCGTCGGCGTCGACGGCGCACGGTCGCGTCAGCGACGCCGAAATGCGACGGTCTTTCCCCCGCGGCGCGATAGCTCGCTGACATGGTCCGAACCGGGATCCAGCTGTACACGCTACGAGGCCTCGAGGACGAACTCCCGACGCTGCTCCGCCGCGTCGCCGAGACCGAGTTCGACGGCGTCGAACTCGCCGGCTTCGGTGAAACCGCTCCGCGGGAAGTCGCCGCCGTCCTCGAGGACGTCGACCTCGAGGTCGCCGGCGCCCACGTCGGAATCGACGCGCTCGAGGACGACCTCGACGGCGTGGCCGAAACCTGCGCGGCTCTCGACTGCGATCGGGTCGTCGTCCCGTATCTCGGCGACGGTCACTTCGAGAGCGCGGCGGCCGTCCGAGAGACTGCGGCCCGGCTCTCGGAACTGGCCGATCGACTCGCGGAGCGCGGGCTCGCGCTGGGGTATCACAACCACGACCACGAGTTCGTCCCGCTCGAGGGCGACGACCGGAGCGCGTTCGACCTCCTGATCGACGAGACCGATGCCTCCCTGCTGATCGAGCTCGACGTCGGCTGGGCGGCCGCGGCCGGCCGCGATCCGACCGCGTTACTCGAGCGACTCGAGGGACGAGCTCCGCTGGTCCACCTCAAGGACGTGGCCGAGGGCCGGCCGGTCGAACTGGGCGACGGCGAGGTCGACGTCGACGCCTGCGCGGCGGCGGCCCGCGACGCCGGCGCCGAGTGGCTGCTCTACGAGCACGACGAGCCGTCGGATCCCGCCGCCTCGCTCGCACGCGGGGCCCGGACGCTCTCGAAATTTCGCGAGTAATCGCGGCCGATCAGGTGCGAGCCGTCGGAACGTCGAACTCGCCGAGCGGCTCATCCCCGAACGCCCGTTTCGGCGTCCGACGACGAGGTCGCCGAGAGCTGTCCTCGGAGGTACTGCTCTCCGCGTCGCGTCAGTCGGTACTTCCCCCGTTCGACCTTTTCGACGAACCCGTGATCCGCGAGTTCGATCAGGCGGCGGTTCACTTCCTTCCGGCTGAACCCGGTGTTGAAGGCGACGACCGCCGGCGTCAGTACGAGATCCGTGCCGTGGAGCGCGCCGAGGACCTCGTCGTCCATCGGCGTCATCCACTCGGCCGGTCGCCGGATCCGCGACGGCTCGGTCAACAGCACGCGCTCCCACTCCGTCGTCCGCACGTCGTTCGTCACGGGATCGTAGAGGCCGAAGATGACCAGCAACGCCGCTGTGCCGTGAACCCAGTGGACGAGCTGCGGCGCGACCAGCTCGACGATCGGCCCGCCGATCACGGCCAGCACTAGCCCGGCGACGGTGACGAGCACGAACCGACGGTAGGCCGTCACCGACTCCTCGAGCGAGAGGAGATACAGGAGCTCGAGGGCGACGACGACGCCGATCGCCAGGTTGTAGCCGACGAAGGGGCTCAGTCCGTTCACGCGACCCCACCTCCCGATCGATCGCGGCGGAGCTGCCGGTGTCGGAGTATCAGCAGGCCGATGAAGATCGCGACGATCGTGTTCGCCGCGCTTCGGAGAACGTCCAGAACCGGCGACGCCGGCTCGACGACGAGCAACATCGTGTGGTACATCGTCAGCGCGACCATCCCGACCGAGAGGAGCGCGATCGCCGTGCCGAAGGGCGAGTCCCGAAAGATCCCCCACGACAGGAGCGCGAACACCCCGGCTCCGGTGCCGGCGATGATCGCGAACGGGACGCCGAGGAGGTGGACGACGGAGTGAGTCACACCGCGGGCTTCAGTTCCGGCGGTCGTTAAATTGCGGCATGGTATTTCATCGGTGCGGCGACCGGATCGGATGCCGCTCCGACGCGGAACGAGATCGGTCACGGCTGGGAACGAGATCGGTCGCAGTCGGCAGTGATCCGCCGACGAACCCGCCGTCACACCCGCGGTAATGGTCCGTGAACCGCCCCTCACCGATCGGACATTCCGCGGTTCCGGCCGCGCGTATCGCCCCTCACCGTTCGGTCGGTTCCTCGTGGCCGGTGGATAACAAAGCCGGTCGCCGACGACCGTTCGATCGCAATGGCACTGACTCAGATCGACCACATCAGCGAGAACGAGGAGATGCAGGACTGTATCGACAACTGCTTCGAAGCCGCTCAGGCGTGCGAGTGGTGTGCCGACGAGTGCGCCGGCGAGGGCGAGGAGATGGCCGAGTGTCTCCGGCTCTGCCGAGACGTCGCCGACCTGACGACGATGCACGCGCGGTTCATGGCTCGCGACTCGAACTACAGCGCGCAACTCGCCGAAGCCTGCGCCGGCGCCTGTGAAGAGTGCGCCGAGGAGTGCGAACGCCACGACGCCGAACACTGTCAGGTCTGTGCGGACGCCCTCCGGGACTGCGCGGAGACCTGCCGAGACATGGCGTCGGCCTGAGCGGACCGACCGCGCGCGCCGACGCGATAAGTGCGAGCGCTGACCGTCGCCCATCGAGTCACGAGCCCGGATCATGTACGCGACGACGAAACTGACCGCCGGCGGGAGCGGGATACTCGGCTGCTGGCTGATCGCGGCCCCGTTCGTCTTCGGCGCGCCGCCGGTCAGTCGCTGGAACGACGTCATCGTCGGCACACTGGTGCTGCTCGCCGTCGGCTACACCCATCTCGGGACCGACGATCGACGGCCGCCGAGCGCGACCGGTGCGACGGTCGTCGCGCTCCTCGGGCTCTGGCTCCTCCTCGCCCCGTTCGCTCTCGGCCTCGAGGGACTGCCGCTGTGGAACGACGTCGTCACGGGGACCGTCGTGACGAGCTTCGGCGGCTACGACGCGTACGTTTCGGCCGCCGAGCGCGAGCGGTCCGTCCGTGCGACGGCCGAATAGGGCCCGTCGAGGCGATACCGAACCGCCCGTCGACTGCACCCCTCGCCGTCTGAACCCCCACCCGACACCCGCCGCATCCGAAAGCCGCCCTCTCGAGAACGAACCCTACCGGCTCTCTCCGTCGGTTCCGGCGTCCCGGTGTCGCTCGAGGAGCTGTTGCACGCCGGCCCGGAGCGCTTCGCTCCGGGAGTGGTAGACGCCGTCGTCGACGAGGGACTCGAGGGCCGCGAGTTGGTCGTCAGTGGCCCGGAACGTCACTCGCTCGAGGGTCGGGCCGTTCTCCGCGCGGGAGTGGTTCGGGTCGGCCGCGATCTCGTCGGACGAACTACGCGACACCGGCGATCACCTCGTTCCGATCGCGATCCGATCGCGACCCCGCTCTCGTCGCTGCTCCCGTGACTGCGAGTCCCGTGCTCGTTTTCGTGAGGACCATGTGTCGGGGAGGGGATGGCCGGTAAAAAGGACTCGCGTACCACAGTGAAAGTGAAACTGGCGGTCTCGAGGCGAGCGAACCGAAAGAAGCGGCATTTCGACGCCGGGAATTATCGGTCGCTCGGCCCCGAAACGATGGAACGCATCGGCCGATACGGTGCCCGACGGACAGCGTTATCGTCGTCGAACCCGTGTACGTGACGCGGGCAACCGCAGAAAACAACCATGCCCGAAGACACGCATTCATCCGCGACGAGCAGTGCGACCGATACCGATCGGTTCGAGCGACTCGAGGGCGCCGACTACGACCGCGTCAACGAGTTCCTTCGCGATCGAGTGGCCTTCACGGCCCGCGAATGGGCGATCGCTCGCCTCTGTGCCGACTTTCGGACCGGGACGGGCGTCGAGATGACGACTCTCGGTGAGAACCTCCCCGACCTCGTTCCCTTCATGGACGACCGGTACACGCGCCAGTCCGTCTATCAGACGCGGCGATCCTTCGAGGAGAAGGTTCGCGAAGCGGGCGCGACGTTCCTCTACGGCGCCTACGCCGATTTCTTCACGGCCGACGAGATAGACGACATCGCCTACGAGGCGACGGAGATCGCGCGGTTCCTGATCGAAGTCGAAGGGGCCTCCCTCTCTCACCAGACGGAACTGGACGCCGACGAACGGATCCGGAACGCGATGGAAGCGGTCCATCGAGCGAGCCGCGACCTCCGCTACGACCGCTGTCCGAACTGCGGCGAGCGGCTCGGCGAGGACGCGATCGACTCGGAGTGAAACGAGTTCGACGAGGTGATCACGAGACCCGTACCGAGGCAGTACCGATCTCGACTGATGGGACGACGTTCCGAGCGAAACGGGACGACTGACCGTCGGTGCGCGGAATTCCGCTCGAGGCAGTGACGTCGGATCGGCCACAGGATACTTACCGATAAGGCAGAGTATCTCTGCATCGAATGGATTCTGAGGGCGATATTACTCGACGGCGGCTGCTCCGAACCGTTCCAGTGGCCGGCAGCGTCGGCCTCGCCGGCTGTGCCGAGCAGACCGACGACGAGACTGGCAACGGAGCAGATACCAACGGGAACGAAAGCGACGAAGAGCCGACGCGAACCGAATCCGAGACCGAAACCGACGACGAACCCGCGGAGACGCCGGACCCACCGAACGTCGAGAGTCAGATCATCCAGCGGGACAAGGCCGCGATAACGAACGTCCGCCACGTCGTCGAGGGGACGATGACGTGGCCGTCGGCTCAGTGGATCGACGTCGTCGATCCGAATCTACTCGGTGTCTGGGAAACGACGGATGAGCAACTCTACTTTTCGTACACCCGGGAGTTCGTCGTGAACGGGGCGGATTACCAGTACAGTGGCGGATACGCCACGCGGAACAACTCCCTCTACCTCGAATACGAGTCGGGAACCTCACAGGAGTACCAGTACCAAATCGGGAGCGGTCGATCGTCACCGATCCTCGAGTTGTATCAGGACGGGGAACGCAAGGCCGCGTACGAACGGACGGAGACGGAAGAGGACCAGCGAGGACCCGTCGAGGCAGCCAAAAGCCTGCTCGCCGTCACCGAGCGGAACGCGACCACGAAACGCGAAGACGTCCAGACCGGCGCAGTGGGATCGGGCTTTATCGTCTCGCCTGACGGTACCGTCGTCACGAACGCACACGTCGTCGGAGCCCATCAGAACTCGACGGAAACGGCGTACGAGCGGTTCGCGGTGAAGCAGAGCGAAGCGATTCGAGAGGAGTTCTCGTCGAGTGGAAACTTGACCGACGAGCAGGTGGAGGAGACGAGTCGGATACTGTACGAGGAGATCATGAGCTACTACGAGGAGCACGGGACCCTCCGAGACGTCTCCGAGTCGGTGCACGTCCTCAACGGGAAGGCGACGACCGACGACGACCTCGAGGTCGAGAGCTGGTCCGCCGAGGTCGAGACCGCGGGGACCGTCTACAAGGAGGACGACGGAGAGCCGTCGATGGGCCGCGATATCGCGGTACTGGACATCGACGGGGAGAACCTCCCCACGGTGACGCTCGGTAGCGCGAACGACCTCGGCACCGGCGAAAACCTATACGTCATCGGCTATCCGGATATCGGTATCAGCGAGTTCTTCGATTCCACGAACACTACGCTCGAGCCCACGATGACGACCGGTATCGTCAGTGCGCGGCGCGAACTCAATACCGGAATCAACTCGATCCAGACGGACGCGGCGATCAACGGTGGTAACAGCGGCGGCCCGATGTATAACAGCGACGGCGAGGTCGTCGGCGTCGCGACGTTCAGTCCCAACGATGCCCAGATCCAGGACATCCAGTTCGGCCTCCCGATCGAGATCGCGACGGGATTCCTGACCGAACTGGGCATCGAAAACACCGCGGGCGAGATGCAGTCCGCCTACGAAGCGGGCCTCGAGGCCTACTGGCGCGGCGACTGCGAGACGGCGACGGCGAAGATGGAGACCGTTCTCGATCTGTATCCGGACCATCCGCAGGCACAGTCGTACATCACGGACTGTGAGAGCGGCGAGGCGCCCGGACAGGAACCGTAATCACGAGTACGCTTCCGGGTTCCACTCGCCACCGAGTTCCGTCCGTTTGGTGGTCTCGAACGACCCGCCCTCGAAGATCGTCACGCGACCGGTCTCCTCGCTCAGCGTCAGCGTCGAGATCACGTTCGTCCGTCGCGAGGTGTCCAGCGCGCTCATGTGCCGGGACCCCATCCACCCCTCGTACTCGTCCTCCTGTTCGTCGAGGGTCTCGAGTTCCGCGGGCAGCAGATCGGTAAAGCGGACCATCTGTTCCTGCACGACGCCGTCGACGCTGACGACGAGCGCACCGTCCCGCGTCATCGCGACCTCGCGGGCCGTCTCGTAGAAGCTCTCGAGATCCAGACAGACGTCGCGACAGCGGTCCGTCGGCCACGTGTTCCGCCCCATCGGATCCGCGAAGTCCGCGACCGACGGTCCCGTGACCACCGCGATGTACATCCCCGGTCCCTTCGCGTACTGCTCGCCCCACCGATCGAAATTCAGGCTGATCGACTCGAGCGCGTGGTGGAGACAGTCGATCAGCTCCCGGACCCCGTCGTGGGTCTCGTAGGCGATTCGCAGCTCGTCGTCCATACCGGCCCTTGGACCCGGCGCGCCGTAATCTCGATGCCTGAACGGCCCCGTCGTTCCGTCGGCCGATTCGGGAGCGGACCACTTTTTGCCGCGCCGCGCCGATATCGACCGCATGCTGACCAAGGACCTGCTCCGCGTCTCGCGGGCCGGCGGCGGCTACCACCTCCAGTTCGCCGACCGGGAGCACCGTCCGCTCGCCGCCCGCGTCATCGGTACGTATCAGGGCCACGTCGGCGAATCCCGCGCGGAACTCGAGGCCGCCCTGACGGAACTGGAGGCCGACGCCGAGGACTTCAAGCTCGTCAGGGGGCTGTCGGCGCTGCTCGAGCGCGACGCGACGTTCGAGACCGACGCCGAGATCGATCCCGAACGCGCTCGTCGGGCCGCTTTCGAGGCCGCCGAGGCGGTCGGCGTCGTGAGCGAGGACGAGCGCGCGACGGCCCTCGTTCGCGCCGGCGAGTCGCTGGGCGTCTCGGCCGACGACGTCGCGGGGGCGCTGTACGCCGACCTCGAGGAGCGGCAGGTCCTCACCGAACTGGCGTCGCAGTGGGAGCCGGACGAGTTGGTGGCCCAGTACAACCTCTCGCTGGCACAGACCGCGCTCTTCGACGCCACCGAAGTTCGCGTCCGCTCGAGCGATCCGAAGGCGCTGATCTCGGCGGTCAAGCGGCTGCGATTGATGTACGAGATCCGGCGACTCGAGGGCGAAGACAGCGGTGATGTGACCGATCACGGCATCGCCGAGCGCGAGGTGATCGTCACCGGGCCGACCCACCTCTTCCGGGCGACCCGCCGGTACGGCACCCGGTTCGCCCGCCTCCTCCGGACGGTCGCGAAAGCCGACGAGTGGCGTCTCGAGGCGACGATCGACGACCGCGGGACGGAACGGACCCTCCGGCTCTCGCAGGCGGATCCCGTCCGCGTCCCCGACGCCGACCCGGTCGCCGAGGTGTCCTTCGACAGCGGCGTCGAGGCCGATTTCGCCGCGCGCTTCTCGAACCTGGACCTCGAGTGGGACCTCGTGCGCGAACCCGCGCCCCTCGCGACGGGAACGCGGGTGATGATCCCCGACTTCGCGTTCGACTATCGTCCCGCGGGCAGTGCCCGCGGGGACTCGTCGGACTCGTCCGAGGGAGGCCACGGCGAGTTCCGCGTCTACTTCGAGATCATGGGGTTCTGGACGCCCGAGTACGTCGAGAAGAAACTCGCGCAGCTGTCGGACCTCGAGGATGTCGAACTGATCGTCGCCGTCGACGAGTCGCTGGGCGTCGGCGAGGAGATCGCGGCCCGCGACTTCCGGGCGATCCCCTACTCCGGGAACGTGCGGCTGAAGGACGTCGCCGGCGTCCTCCGGGAGTACGAGCGTCAACTCGTCGCCGAGAGCGCCGCCGCGCTGCCGGACGAACTGCGCCCCGACGAGGACGTGATCGCCCTCGAGGACCTCGCCGCTCGACGGGGCGTCAGCGAGGACGCGCTGGCCGACGTCGCGTTTCCCGACCACGAGCGGGTGGGGCGGACGCTCGCTCGACCGGCCGTCCTCGAGTCGCTGGCGGCCGATATCGAGGCCGGAATGGCGCTGGCCGAGGCCGAGGAGGTCCTCGAAGCGGCCGGGTTCAGCGACTCGAGCGCGGTCCTCTCGGAACTCGGCTACCGCGTCGAGTGGGAGGGACTGGCCGGCGGGACGCTCGTCGAGCGGTAGCCGGCGTCGGCCCGTCTCGGCGGCGATACGAGCGGCGAACGGAAGCCTCGAGCGTCCAACGGGACGGCTCCAGAGTCATTTTCGTGCTTACAGCTCAGATACCCGACTCGAGGCGTTCTAGAATTTCGAGAGGACGTCACTGCCATCATCTTTAGTTATATACCGTTCAGTCGGCCAGTATCGCCAGGGGTGTATTCACACGTATCGCTCGCCGAGAACTGTTCGATCCAATTTCTTTAGTACGTAGCCTTATCGGGGTGTGGTGTCAACGAAGAAACGTGCATCCTCGTGACTACCCACCGTGATACCGAGCCGATAGAGATCCTGCTCGTCGAAGACAATCCCGGTGACGTTCGGCTAGTCGAGGAGGCGTTCCGGGAGGCCGGCGTCGAGACGACGTTTCACACGGCTCACGACGGTGACACGGCCCTCGAGTTCCTCCGCGACCAACGGGCGGGCGTCGATGCCGCCGAGCTGAGTCTGGTCCTCCTGGACCTGAATCTGCCCCGAACGAGCGGGTTCGACGTCCTCGAGGCGATCAAGACCGATCCGGACGTGAGCGCGCCGCCGGTGCTCGTCCTCACGAGCTCGGAGGCGACCGAGGACATCGCTCGGAGCTACGAGCTCTGTGCGAACGCGTATCTCACCAAGCCGAGCGACCCCGACGAGTTCACCGAACTCGGTCGGGCCGTCGAAGCGTTCTGGTTCGACGAGGCGACGCTGCCGCCCGCGTCCGCGTAACCCCTTCTGCGAGAGTCGACCGCCGACGTCCGACTGCCGAGCGTCAGCCCCAGCGTTATCCCGCCCGCCGTCGTACGATCGGTCATGCCGACGGCAACTCCCGGCCTCCACCACGTCACCGCCATCGCGAGCGATCCCCAGCGAAACTACGAGTTCTACACGGAGACGCTCGGGTTGCGGCTCGTCAAGCGAAGCGTCAATCAGGACGACGTCTCGGTCTATCACCTCTTCTACGCCGATCACGAGGGGACGCCGGGGACGAGCATGACCTTCTTCCCCTACACCGACGCCCGCTCCGGGCAGGTCGGCGCGGGCCAGGCCAGCGCGGTGTCGTTTCTCGTCCCCGACGGCGCGATCGACTACTGGCGCGATCGACTCGCGGACGCCGGCGCCGACCCGGACGAGCCGCGCGAGCGGTTCGGCGACACCGTCCTCCCGTTTACCGACCCCGACGGCCTGCCGCTGGAACTGGTCGCTCGAACGGACGCGCCGCCGGCGAACCTCCCGGAGAGCCCCGTTCCCCACGCCCACGCGATCCGCGGCTTCTTCGGCGTGACGCTCTCGCTGACGAGCGCCGATCCGACCGGCGACCTGCTCAAAGAGATGGGCTACCGCCAGACCGACCGCGACGGGACGCGCAAGCGCTACACGGCCGACGGCGATCTCGGCTTCGTCGTCGACATCGCGGAGGACCCGCAGGCGCGCCGCGGGGTTCCCGGCGCGGGGACCGTCCATCACGTCGCGTTTCAGGTCGCCGAGGACGAACAGGAGGACTGGCGCCAGTTCCTGATCGACCGGGGGCTGCGACCGACCGAGATCATCGACCGCAAGTGGTTCAACTCGGTCTACGCCCGCGAGTACGGCACCGTCCTCTTCGAGTACGCCACCAAATCGCCGGGGTACACGGTCGACGAGGAACTCGAGGAACTCGGCGACCGGCTCGTTCTCCCCGAGTGGCTCGAGGACCGACGCGAGGAGATCGAGGCCGGACTGCCGGACCTGTCTCCCTAACAGTCGTAGCGCGGTTTCGGTATCCGAGAGAGACCCTCGAGAGCGCCACAGATTTATCTGCTCGTCAGGACAACATTGATGTATGGTACCACGGCGCACTGGTGGGCGGTCAGATTTCGAATGGATACGAAAGCGCTACGAGAACACCGAGAAGAGATGCTCGGAGTGTGGCTACGTGGACGAGGAGGGGAACTGGACGAGCCATACGGACGGCCGGCGGGTCGTGTATCGTCACGTCTGCCCGAGTTGTGGGGCCAGTCGCGAACACGTGTTCGATCTCGGTGGATAACCGCGCTGTCTGTACCGAACAGGGTTCCGGATCGTGACGGGGCGAGGAACTGAGCGGTTGGCGTTTGCACGCGTGCGGAGCCCGGCATGTGATCCAATACCGCCTGACGGACCGTACCACTACCTACTGGCGAGTCGGTTCCGCTCCGCGGCGAACGGTTGTGAGGGCGACTCGCGTCGTCACGGCACGAGCGCGTCCAACCGTTTTACACGTCGACGGTGACCCTCGACTCGAGAGGATTCGAATGGGAGCCACACTGACGCAACGATTCGACACCGGACAGTTCGACGGCCGGTACCCGTACGTCCGCGTCGGCCACGGCCCGGAGCCGCTGCTCGTGATCCCCGGGATCGGCGACGCGATGTTCGACGGGGAGTACGGCCGCACCGACGCGGTGACGACCGCTGCCACCTTCCGTCGCTTTCTCGGCGACTACACCGTCTACCTGGTCAGTCGGCCGCGCGGACTCGAGGACCGCCAGTCGATCGCCGCGATGGCCCGCGACTACGAGGACGTCCTCGCGGACCGCGTCGGCGCCGCGTCCGTGCTGGGGCTCTCGATGGGCGGGCTGATCGCCCAGGAGCTCGCCCGCGAGCGGCCCGAACTGGTCGACCGCCTCGTCCTCGGCGTCTCGGGCTGTCGGCTCGCGGGGAGCGGTCGGCCGATCGCCCGCGAACTCCACCGCCTCGCCCTCGAGGGGGAGTGGACCGAGATCCGGGCCCGCCTCTACGAGGAGATGTTCACGGGCGCCCGGCGGCGGGCCGTCCCGCTGCTCTCTCGGGCGATCGGACGCGTCAAGCCGCCGAATCCCGCCGATCCGCGAGACGTGTCGATCTCCTTCGACGCGGTCCACGACTACGACGGGGCCGACCGCCTCGGGGAAATCGAGCCCCGAACGCTGGTCATCGGCGGCACCGACGACCCGTTCTTCCCCGAGGCGGTCCTCCGGGAGACCCACGAGGGGCTCCCCGACTCCCAACTCGCGATGTTCTCCGGCGCCCGTCACGGCGCCTTCCTCGAGCGAAAGGCGGGGTTCGATAACTGGGTCCAGCGGTTCCTCGCAGGCGAGGCGGCAGCGCGCGTTCGACAGTAATAGCGCGTCTTCGGCAGCCTCGTGCTCACGGTCTGGTCGTCGGAGGCGAGTGATCTACTCGAATTACCGCC
Organism: Haloterrigena sp. KLK7; assembly: GCF_037914945.1. NCBI lineage: Archaea > Methanobacteriati > Methanobacteriota > Halobacteria > Halobacteriales > Natrialbaceae > Haloterrigena > Haloterrigena salinisoli. The sequence continues at coordinate 3,287,144 of NZ_CP149787.1, read as the reverse complement.
TCATCTCGTCCGCGCTCGTCGTCAGGGTGCGCACGCGACGGTCGTCCGCGGGCCGATCGCGGTCCGCCTCCAGTTCGCGATCGCCGTCCCGACCGCGCGCCGGGTAGCCGACGGGATCCGTGGACGGACGGCGTCCCCCGCGACTCGAGCCGCGGTCCCACCAGTGCATTCCGAACCGATCGATCCGAACGACGAGCGCCTGCGGTCGTCTCCGCACCCGAACGCGTCAGTCCGCGGTAGGCGCGGCGCGGGGGGCGCGACCGGTATCGCGGTCGGCGGGGACGTATACGTTGCCGTCGACGACGACGCAATCGCCCGCGGCCGACCGGCGCCGCGGTTTGTAGCCGGCGACCGGTGCCAGGAGTCGCCAGAGCGACGGGAGCTGACAGAGGGCGAAGCCGAGGACGATCATCCCGAACCCGCCGATCGTCGCGAGCGTGATCGATTCGCCCAGCAGCGCCCAGCCGACGAGAGTGGCGACGACGGGCGACGCGTAATTGACGAGACTGAGCTGGCTCGCGCCGATGCGGTCGAGCAGGAGGAAGTACGCGAGAAACCCGCCCGCAGTGGCGACGATCCCCAGGTACGCGAGCGCGGCGACCGTCGCGGTCGTCCACGCCGTCAGCGAGGGGACGGTTTCGCCCGGGTGAGCGTAGCTCACGCCGTGCAGGATCCCCGCGCCGAGAGCCATCGCCCACGTCTGCAACGACAGTACCGGCAGCGTTCGCTGCAATCGTTCGGTCAGCACCGAGCCCACCGCGAAGGCGAACGCCGAACCGAACAGCAGGCCGACGCCGATCGCCTGTCCGCCGAGCGAGCCGCCCGAAAGCGCGATCACGACGACGCCGGCGAGCCCGACGAAGAGCCCGACGACGGCGGGCGCACGGAGCCGTTCCTGCGGGAGGAGAGCGAGCGCGAGCGGCGGCGTCGCGATCGGCGTCAGACTCAGGACGATCGCGGCGACGGCGCTCGAGACGTACGACTGACCGATGAACAACAGCCCGTAATGAGCGCCGACCATCAGCCCGCCCGCGACGCCGATCGTTATCCAGTCGGTGCGCGTCCGGGGTCGCCACTCGCGTCCGAGGCCGACGATGGCGCCGGCAAACAGCAGTGCCGCGACGTCGAGTCGGAAGGCCGCAAAGAGGATCGGCGGCAGCGTCGCCAGTCCGACCTCGATCGCCGCGAAGGCGGTTCCCCAAGCGATGGCGAGGAGAACGAAGAGCGTTAGATATCTCCTTTCAGTCATTTCATATCGAAACGGTCCTCGGACACTTGTATGTTGCTAATCTCTCGATATAGGGCCTGAGGACACTATATTCGGAGATATGTGTTACCAATCGTCACGGTAATCAGGGGCTATGATAATCATTGATGAGACAAGACGCGAAAGGGATTTCGAAGCAGGGCTGCACCGCGAACTGCTGGCGACGTATCGGCTCCGCCCGGACGACCGTAACCGATTGACGACTGCGACCGACCGACGACTCGGATACCGTCTCTCGGCGGACGCGCTGCGCGAGCGATCGCGACGTCAGCCGGCGTCACGAGAACTCGAGCGTCTCGGTCTCCTCCTCGGGGAGCTCCTGTTGCAGGACGAACGGACCGAAGTCCGCGGCCGTGCGCCGGGCGATTGTCGCGATCCGGAGCACGTACAGCAACAGAACGGCGAAGGGGCTGAACAGGGCCGTGATCGTCGCGCTCACCACCAGCACGTAGACGTAGGGGTGGAGTCCCAGCGCCAGCAGGTTCCCGTAGGCGATGATGACGAACGCGCCGCCGAGCAGCGTCGGAAAGCCGACGTAGAGCAGGATCTTCGAGAGGTCCGCGAGTTCCTGTTGCATGTAGACGCTCTTGAAGTACTGCCGAGCGATGTGGATGTCGCCCAGCAGTTCCTCGAGGCGCTCGAGTTGCCCGTCAGCGGGCTCCGGGAGGGAGTCGCGGTGGTACTCCCGGAGCTGGCGAACGATCTGGAGCTGCCACGGATCGTTGTAGTGGAGGATCACGGAGATGACGGCGAAGGACCCGAACCTGACGTCGGCGAGCGTCTCGATGGCGTCCCGATCGTGCGGATCGGTCTGCGAGACGAACGAGTCGACCCGCGACTGGACGTCGTCCGGGCCGTCCCGACAGATAGTTTGCAGCCCGAGCGCCGTCTTCCGCTTCGCCTCGATCAGAACGCGGAGGAACTCCGACGGTTCGGCCGGCGACGGCCGATAGCCGGTGTGGTCCTCGATCCGACGGCGGTACTCGGACGTCTCCTCTAAGCGCTCGAAGAACGCTCCCGTCGAGCCGAACTCCTCGGAGAGGATCAGCTGGTTGATCGCGAGGACGACCGTGATGAAGGGGAGCATGCCGCCGATCAGCGCTCCGGAGAGCGCCGTGACGTCGTCGGCCGCGGCGGGCGTGATCAGCCCGGCCCGGATCAACAGCAGCGAGAGCCCGAAGACGGCGGCGAGAAGGATCGCGGAGAGGCGGCGCCGATCGCCGTAGAGGTAGAGCCACCGGACGAGTTCGCCGGCCTCGAGTCGCTCGGCGAGGCCGGTGTCGGGCTGGGACGCCGTCGGGGCGTCTTCGTCGCTCATACGGGCGCTACCAGCACCGCTCACTTAGTAGCTAGATGGCCCTTCAGCCTGTGAACCGCGCGGGGTCGCTACCCCGACTCGAGCCCGTCCGCTACAGCTCTCGCTGGCGCCCCTTCGGAACCATCGAGCGCAGTTCACCGTGGACGTAGAGGCCGATTCCGAGCGGCTCGAACTGCCCTGCAACCTCGTGGGCCCCGATCAGGTAGCCCCAGTCGCCCTCCCAGCGCTCGAGTTCCTGATCCTCGCCGGTCGCGAACGCCCGCGCCTCCTCGCGGTCGAGTTCGATCACGCAGTCAGTCGCGTGACCGCCGAACCGCTGGACGAAGTCCGTCGTCGGCTTCCAGTGTTCCTGCCGAGTGCGCAGACAGGTCATCCCGATTGCCTCGATCTCGAGGGGCGTCGGCGCCTCGCCGCCGTAGATCCAGATCTTGCCGGCGCCCTTCTCCCAGAACGTGTAGTCGTCGAACGTCTCGGGCGACATCCCGAACCGATCGTCGAAGTAGTCGACGACCTCCTCGCGACTGACCCGGCCCTCGACGGTCCGCTCGGCCGGCGTCGCGGGCAGCCGGTCGAAGCGCTGCCCGTCGTTTCGCTCGATTTCGGCCGCGTCCGCGTCGGAGTCGTCCGTCATCAGGCGGTCACCTCCAGTTTCGCGACGAAGAAGCCGCCGGTGTCGTTCTGGTGGGGGTAGATCCGCGCCGCCCGCTCGAGGGACGAGTCGTACTCGTCGCCGTCCCACTCGGTCAGTCCCGGCGAGTACTCGAGGTCGATATCGAAGTCCACGACGCGGCAGTCCTCCTCCTCGAGGGCGTGCTGGACGACCGCCTCGTTCTCCTCGGGCGCGAAGGTACACGTCGAGTAGACGACGGTGCCGCCCTCGCGGGTGGCCTGAACCGCCCGCCGGAGAATGCCCTTCTGGACGCCCGCGACGGACGCGATGGCCCCCTCCGACCAGTTGTCCAGCGCGTCGGGGTTCTTCCGGATCGTCCCCTCGCAGGTACAGGGCGCGTCGACGAGCGAGCGGTCGAACTCGTCGAAGTCGAACCGGTTCAGGGAGTAGTTGCGCGCGTCGGCGTTCGTGACGGCGAGGCTCGTCGCACCGAGGCGCTCGGCGTTGAACCGCAGCGCCGAAATCCGGCCGAGGTTGTTGTCGTTGGCGACGACGGTCCCGCGGTCGTCCATTAGCGCCGCGATCTGGGTCGCCTTCCCGCCCGGCGCGGCACAGCTGTCCCAGACCCGCTCGCCGGGCTGGGGATCGAGGACGACCGGCGGCACCGCCGAGACCTCCTCCTGCCCGTGCGTAAAGCCGTGGAACGACGTCCACGTCGATCCCGGCGACCCCGTCTCGAGGCGCAGCACGCGGGAGTTCCAGTCGGCCTGCTCGTACGCGAGGCCCTCCTCCTCGAGGGCCGTGAGCGTTCGCTCGACCGAGGCCTTGATCGTGTTGACGCGGGCGGCGTTGCCAAGCGGCCGCTCGCAGGCCTCGAGGAACGCGTCGAAATCGTCGATAATCGGTCGATACCGCTCGAGTGGCTCCATTACCCGCGGATTCGAGCGCCCCGCGTTTGTGGGTTTCGAAGCGCCGGGCGCGGCCGAATCGACGGGACGTGGCCCCGGTAGCCGCCGCCCTCGATTTTATGGGGGCGCCGACGGACGTCTCGCGTATGGCACAGATCCGTCAGCAGGGTCCCGAGATGGACCTCGAGGAGCCGGTCCTCGTCGAGGGATTTCCGGGACTCGGACTCGTCGGGAAGATCGCGACCGACCACCTCGTCGAGGAACTCGACATGCGCTACTACGCCAGCGTCGACTGCGGAGGACTGCCCCGCGTCGGCGTCTACCGCGGCGGCGATCGGACGGCCCGGCCGCCGGTCCGAATCTACGCCAGCGAGGAGCACGACCTCCTCGCGCTGCGCAGCGACGCCCCGATCAAGGCCGACACCGTCGGCTCCGTCGCCGAGTGTCTCACCGAGTGGATCGTCGCGCAGGACGCGCTCCCGCTCTACCTCAGCGGGCTGCCCGCCGAGCGCGAGGACGAGCCCGACATCTACGGCGTCGCCACCGGCGACGCCGGCGAGCGGCTCGCGGACCACGACATCGACGTGCCGCCCGAGGACGGGGTCGTCACGGGACCGACGGGCGCGCTCATCAACCGGGCCGCACAGCGCGACTACGACAGCGTCGGACTCGTCGTCGAGTCGAGCCCGCAGTTCCCCGATCCCGAGTCCGCGAGCGTCCTCCTCGAGGACGGCGTCTGCCGGATCGCCGACGTCGAGGTCGAGGTCCAGGAGCTGCTCGACCGCGCGGCGGAGATCCGCGAGAAGCGAGAGCAGTTCGCCCAGCAGATGCAGCAGGTCGCACAGGAGGAGAGTTCGCAGGCTCAGCCGCTGCGGATGTATCAGTAGCGATCGCCGCTCGATCGCGACTCGTTTCTCGAACGCGCTCGGGAACGCGACGGCCGACCCGATCACGTTCGGGAGAAGGTCCTTCGACGCGGCGTCGCTTTCTCCGACCGTATGAGTTTAGGCCCACCTAAACGGCTAGCGGACGACGACACGGACGGCGGCGACGCCCGACGCGCTCGGCGGAGCGTCGGTCGGACCGGTATCGCGTTCGAACGCCACACCGACGGCTCTCGAGACCGATGACCGCCGAAATCGATCCGGAGCGACGACTCGGCGCGCTCGTCAGGGAGAACCCCGAGTTCGCGCCGGTGTTCGAGTCCGTCGGAATCGACTACTGCTGCGGCGGCGACGCCTCGCTCGCGCGGGCCTGTGCCGACGCCGACCTCGAGGTTGCGGCGGTCCGCGAGAAACTTCGGGCGGCCCGATCGGACAACGACGGCGAGACGAACGACTGGAACTCGATATCGTCGCTCGTCGACGACGTCGTCGAACGCCACCACGACTACCTCCGCGACGAGTTGCCGTCGCTCGAGCGGACGATCCGAAAGGTGGTCCGCGTCCACGGCGACGCCCGTCCGGAACTCCACGACGTTGAATCGGTGTTTCTCGATCTCGCCGACGAGGTCTCCCACCACATCTCCGACGAGGAGGAGACCGTCTTTCCGGAACTCGAACGGCTCGACGGGGAGGCGTCGCTGACGCCCGACGAGGAGGCGCGGATCCGCGAGGCGATCGACCACCTCGAGGACGAACACGACGCGGCCGCCGCCCACCTCGAGCGACTCCGTTCGCTGACCGACGGCTACGCGGTCCCGGAGGGCGCGTGTACCAGCTATCGCAACATGCTCGACCGGCTGCAGCTCCTCGAGGAGGACATGCACCTGCACATCCACAAGGAGAACAACGTCATGTTCCCCGAGGCCGAGGAGCGCCTCGAGGCCGCAGTCGCGGAGTAGTCGACCGAGGGTCGCGGATTCGATCACGTCTCCGTCCTTTCGGCGACGAGCGCGACCGCGTTCAGCCGCCGCTCATGTTTTCCGACGGCTCGTCGCATCGACCGAACCCGATCGCGGAGGTCGGGCCGCGCGAGGAGCGTCCCCGCGATTCGCAGCGCCCGGACCACGCCCTCGTTGCGAAGCACTCGCCGCGGCTCGAGGAGGCGCATCGGGGCGGTCGCTCGCCACCGGACGGTGAACCCTTCGGCCTCGAGCAGCGACACCCACTCCGATTCCGTCAGCGGGCGCGCGTGTACCTTCGCCGCTCGAGACAGGTCGTCCCGAACCGTCGCCTTCGTCTCCGCGTCCAGTCCGTCGGGGACGAGCCCCAGTTCGTGGACGCCGTAGACGCCGCCGGGCTCGAGGAGGCGGCTCGCTTCGCGGACGACCGCGGCCTTCCCCTCTCTCGGCTGCATCGTCAGCATCGCTTCGCCGTAGACGACGTCCGCGGTCCCGTCCTCGAGGTCGGTGTCGGCCGCGTTACCGACGACGATCTCGCAGTCGGGCCCGCCCAGCTCGTCCCGGAGCGCCCGCGCCGCCTCGCGGTCCAGTTCGATCCCGGTGTACGAGTTCGGTCCGGACGCCAGCGCGCGGCGGGCCGTCGCTCCGGCGCCGGGCGCGAATTCGACGACGTCGTCGGCCGACGAGACGGCCAGCGCCTCGAGGAGCCGCCGAGTCAGTTCCCGGCCGCCTGGACGGAGCACTCGCTTTCCCAGCGCCGCGAGAACCTCGTGGACCGGTCGGTCCGCGATCGGTCGCCCGGTCATCGCGGGCCGCCGTCTCGTTCGGATCGCGGTGTTTCGACGACCGGGATCGTCTCACCGGTCACGGACGGTACCCCCTCGAGCGTCGAACGGTGGGAGATCGATGGCATCGGTCGGTTCGAGTCCGTCGTCCGGACACGCGGTGATAGCCGGGGAACACAGACCAAGCTGCCCCCGAACAGTATCGGTCGCCCCCGTTCGACCACGGTCGTTTATGTGTAAGTATCGCTACGGGTAGGACATGGATATTACCGACGCGCGTGCGGAGTGCAACGCCGTCCTCGATGCCGTCAGCGAGAGCGTCATCGCGGATCGGGAGTTCCTCGAGACCGTCCTCCTCGGCGTCCTCGCGCGAGGTCACGTGCTCTTAGAGGACGTGCCCGGAACCGGGAAGACCCTGACCGCGAACGGTCTGGCGTCCGCGCTCGGGCTGTCGTTCTCCCGGATCCAGTTCACGCCGGACCTGCTGCCGGCCGACGTGACCGGTACTCACGTGTTCGACGAGTCGGACGGCTCCTTCGAGTTCAGTCCCGGACCGATCTTCGCGAACGTCGTGCTGGCCGACGAGATCAACCGCGCGCCGCCGAAGACCCAGGCCGCGCTGCTCGAGGCGATGGCGGAAGGACAGGTCACCGTCGACGGCGACACACATCAGTTGCCGCGGCCGTTTTTCGTGATCGCGACGCAGAACCCCGTCGAGCAGGCCGGAACCTTCCCGCTACCGGAGGCGCAGGTCGACCGCTTCCTGGTGAAACAGTCGATCGGCTATCCCGACGCGGACGGCGAACGGGAGCTGTTACACCGTCGGCTCGGGCGCACCGAACGGAGTCCGAGCGTCGACCCCGTGCTGGACGGCGACCGCGTCCGCGCGCTCCGGGAGGTCCCCGAGTCGGTCCGGGTCGACGACGATCTCGTGTCCTACGTCGCCGATATCGCCCGCGGGACGCGCACTCGAAGCCAGGTCGAGACCGGGGTCTCGCCGCGGGGCACCCAGCGCCTGCTCGAGGCGACGCGGGCCCGCGCCGTCGTCGCCGGACGGGACTACGTGACGCCCGACGACGTCAAACGCGTCGCCGGCCCCGTGTTGGCCCACCGACTCGTTCTCACGCCCGACGCCTCGGTCGACGGCGCCTCGAAGACGGCGATCGTCGACGAGGTGCTCGATTCGGTCCCCGTCCCGACGCTCGAGTAGCGCGTCCCTTCCGACGGATCTCGGGAGCCCGTGACCGACGTCGGTCACGCTCGCCGCGGAACCGATCACCGCTGCAACGCCGCCAGCAGGAGCACGGCCCCGAACAGCATGGCGATCACGGCCGCGACCGGCTGCCCGCTGGGACCGGCGACGAAGACCGCGTAGCTCCCGACGGCGGCGACCAGTCCGACGCCGACCGTGGCGCCGACGTGGGGGAGCTCTGCCCTCGCCGTCGCCGCCTCCCGTCCGAGCTGATTTCCGATCCCGATCGCGTGGTGGCCGGCGTCCCAGGCCAGCACGGTCGCGGTGACGCTCGCGAGCATCGGCACCGCCGGGACGCCCCGAACGCCGCCCGCGAGCAGCCCCGCGAGCGCGACGGCGGTGCCGATCGTGACGGCCCGACGGGAGCCCGTCCAGAGCCCGGCACCGACGACCGCCAGCGCTGCGGCGCCGCCGGCGAGCACGAGCGGGGAGTAGAGCGCGCTCGAGACCACCCCGAAGAGCAGCGCGACGAGCGAGAGCCCGCCGGTCAGGATCGCGGGCCGGTGATCGGGATCGACCGCGTCGACGTCGGCGCTCACGCCGACCACCGCCGTCGACTTCGCTCGAGCGTCGCCGCCAGCGACTCGTCCGCCGGCCAGTCGACGACCCTGATGCCCGCCCCTCTGAGCGTCGAGACGCGGACCGTTCGTTCGACCGCCGCGACCCGTTCGCCGGGCGTCTCCCGCCCCGTCGGATCGGGGCTGACGACCGTCACGAGGTGGCCGTCGGCCTCGAGCAACTGCGCGGTCCGCACGATGTCGTCGTCACAGAGCGGCGTGAACAGGACCACCTGCGAATCGGACGGCATCCGCGATCGGAACCGCTGTCGCTGGACGTACAGCATCGATTTCGACGACTCCGGCGGGGAGAGCCCGAACGCCGGATCGGTCGCGAGCAGTCGGCGGGCCCTCGCCCGATGGTCGGGTCCCGATCCCGGCGACAGCCACTGCTGGTGCGGGCCGAAGCCGGCGAGACCGACGTTGTTTCCGCCCGCGTCGAGCGCGTCGAAGACGGCGACGGCCGCCTCGATGCTGCGATCGACTGCATGGCGTCCCGTCTCGTCCGGTCGACGGTACGCGTCCGTGCGCGTGTCGACGGCGAGCATCACCGTCGCCGACCGCTCCTCGCGAAACGTTATCGTCGTCAGCTCCTGGCCGCGGGCGCGGCGGTTCCAGTCGATCTGCGAGAGCGGATCGCCGCGGCGGTACTCCCTGGTCGAGTGGAACTCGAGGCCCTCGCCGCCGACGTCGGTCTCGACGCGGCCGGTCAGCGGCAGCGTCAGCGACCGCAGCGGGACGTCGGTCTCCGTCTCGGCGGGCGGGCAGCGGAGTTCGGTGTCGGCGCGGATCCGCTGGACGCGCTCGACGGCACCGGTGAACCCTCGCGCGACGACGGACACCGGTTCGAACGCGTGGGCGCCCTGGCGGGCGGTCACCGCGTAGGAGAACGTCTCCGTCTCGCCCGGCCGGAGCGCGGTCCCGTGTCTCGGGGAGCCGTCGGTGACGACGAGCTCCGCCGGCACGCCGTCGACGAGGCGGAGGTCCGGAAGGAGTTCGTCCCCGTCGTTGCGGACGCGCACCGTCACGCGAACGGACTCGCCCGGCTCGAGGTCGCCGTCCTCGAGTTCGCGGTCGATCGAGAGCGTCGGGTTCGGCGGCCGACCGACCCGGGCGTAGGCCGCGTACGCGATGCCGACGACCGCCGCCAGCAACAGCGCCGGCGACGTGACGATGACGCCGGCGCCGCCGAACAGCGAGGCGACGGCGGCGACGCCGGCCCAGCGATTGGTTTCCCGGACGCTCGAGTCGACGACGACCGATTCCGCGGGGTGTGCGGTGTCTCCGTCGGTGTCGGGCTCGGTATCGACGTCGGCGCTGGACCCCTTCCCGCTGGACCCCGTCTCGGTATCGGTGTCGGCGTCCGTCCGACTATCGGTACCGGCGTCGAGACCAGGTTCGGAGGGTGACCCGGCGTCGAGACCGGCGGCCTCGCCACCGTCGGCGCGCTCGCTTCGACCGTCGGTCGATCGTTCCTCGTCGTTACGCCCCGTCATTCGTCGTCGCTCACCCCTGCTATTCGCGCGATTTCGTCCGCGGCACGTCTGGCACGGCGGGGGTAGTCGCGACGCACCGCCGCTCGAATCCGGACGCGCCACGGCGCCCAGTCGGGAACGGACTTCGTGAACTGCGCCGCCGCCAGCGGATCGTCCGTCCAGGTCCCGGTTTCGAGCGCCTCTCGGGCCTCGTCCTCGGTCAAGCCCTCCTCGAGCACCAGCGCGTCGACGGCCGCCCGCTCGAGCCGGTCGCGGAGTTGCCGTCCCTCTCGACCGTACTTCACGTTCCCTGATTCGATCCTCGCGTCGATCCCCTCGCCGGGGGTCGGCAGCTCCCGCGGCCGTTCCGGCGACGGCAGTTCGGCCTGCGTGACGTCGGCGTGTCGGCGGTCCCGTACCGTTCGAAGCCCCTGGAGGAGCGCGATCGCGCCGATCACGGACACGATCGTCTCGCTGAGGCTGAGGGGCGGCGTCAGGCCCGGGACCGCCACGAACGCCAGGCCGAGCAGGACCAGTCCGGCGCCGACTATCGCGTACTTGTTCATGGGTGTTCGGTCATCGTGTGGTTCCGTTCTCGCGGTCGCGGTCGTCGTCGGCGTAGACCGCTTCGATCCGCCGCAGTATCTCGACGGCGCGGCGCTCGCGGTCGTCCGTGACGGGGCGGTCGCCGTAGCGGACGTCCTCGAACATCGTCCGCAACTCGTCGACGTGGGACGGATCCAGCCCCGCGTCCCGCGCCGCGGCCGCGAACTCGCCGGGCGTGCTCGAGTCGGGTCGGTCGACCTCGAGCGGGTCCGTCATCTCGCGCCACGCCCGGTAGACGTCGTTCTCGAAGTCGTCGCCCGCCTCGATCCGGTCGGCGGCCTGTCCGGCCGCGCGGCCGAGTTCGCTCCGCTGAACGTCGTCGTCCGGCTCCGCGGCCGAGGCCGTCGATTCCCGACCCTCGTCGTCGCCGCCGTAGAACAGCGCCGCGAACGCGCCGACGACCGTCACCAGGAGAACGGTCAGCACGAGCAGCGAGGGCAGGGTCGGCCCGGAAACGGGACCGTCGCCGTCGCCGCCGCCGAGCGGACCGCTCGAGCCGTTCTCCGACGGAGGCGGCTGCACATCGGCCGGGGGAGTCGGCGGGTCGAGGGTCTGCGTCCCGCAGCCGCCGGTGAGGACGACGAAGACGAGCACGACCAGCGGGAGCAACGCGACCGAGAGCATGATCGTCACCTTGGTATCGTACGACCGCGTCGCCAGCGCGGCGATTCCGACCGCGCCCGAAACGAGCGCGAGGAAGCCGAGTTCCGAATCGAGGACCGCGATGCACAGCCCCTGGAAGTCGTACGCCGGGGCCTGCTCGGAGCCGGAATCGGCCGCTGGGGAGTCGCTCCGCTCGTTGACGCCGCTGCCGCCGTCACCGCCGAACCCGCCACCGCTCCCGCCGTTCTCGACCATCGATGGTAACGTCGCCGCGACGAGCACGACCGCGAGACAGCACAGGAGGGCGATCAGGGCGACGCGACCCGTATCTCTGTCCACGCTCTTTCTTTCGTGTAATACCTGAAATGTTTTACTCCCGTCGAGATCGGTGCGAATTCGCGTCGCGTTCCACCGATGACCTTCAGTACGGGCACGCCGGCGTCACTGCGGTCCCTGTCCTCGGTTCTCGTGTCGCCTTTCCGGTATGGACTACTGCAAACACAACTCCTTTTCGCGTTCTGTTCCTTGCTCCCCACATGGGAACGGAAGACGCCGAAACCGTCGCACCCGGAACGTGTCCGACCGCGAACGGCATGCCGATGCTCGGGTTCGGCACCTGGCAGCACGACGACCCCGACCAGTGCGTCGAGAGCGTCCGAGCGGCCCTCGAGGCGGGCTATCGCCACATCGACACCGCGCAGGCCTACGAGAACGAGGCGGCCGTCGGCGAGGGGATCGCGGCGGCCGACGTCGACCGCGACGAGATCTTCCTCGCGACCAAGGTCTGGCGCTCCAATCTCGCGCACGACGACGTCCTCGAGACGGCCCGCGAGAGCATCGATCGGCTCGGCGTCGACTATCTCGATATGCTGTACATCCACTGGCCGACCGGGACGTACGACGCCGAGGGGACGCTGTCGGCGTTCTCGGAGCTGTACGACGAGGGGCTGATCGAGAACGTCGGTATCAGCAACTTCCTCCCCGAGCAGGTCCAGGAGGCCGTCGATATCTGTGACGCGCCGATCCTGGCCAATCAGGTCGAACTCCACCCGCTGCTCCCCCAGCCCGACCTCCGGGAGGCCTGCGAGAACGCCGGCGTCGAGGTCGTCGCCTACTCGCCGATCGCTCGCGGCGAGGTGTTCACCCAGCCCGAGATTCAGGAGGTCGCCGAGAAACACGGCGTCAGTGAAGCTCAGGTCAGCCTCGCCTGGCTGCGCGAGAAGGGCGTCACCGCGATTCCGAAGGCGACCGGCGAGGACCACATCCGCGACAACTGGGAATCGCTGACTCTCGAGCTGGACCGCGAAGACATCAACAAAATTGACAGTATCGACGAGACGGACCGTCAGGTCGATCCCAGCTTCGCGCCCTGGAACTGATACCTCTCGAGCGGCCGACACCGGCGCTAGCCGCCGTCGAGGTGAAAGCGGCCGTCGATTGCAACCTGTTTCTCGAGCGGGAAATTCAGGAAAGCTTACGGTACACCGGCTTTATGGCTCGCGTATGTCTACCCGCTCACGACAACGTGGCGGTGGTGGGTTCGTCGGCGCCGTCAAGGCCGACGTACAGCGGTTACACGGTGCCTGGATGGAGCTCGTCTTTCCACGTCAGCGTGGCCGCGGCCACTCCGTCATGGGGAAGTGGAAGCCGGAAACGCTCCCCCAGAAGATCGGTTACAACGGTTGGAGTATTCTCGGGCTGTTCGGCTTACTGCTCCTCTACCCCTTGACTGTCATTGGACTCGCGACCCGCTACTACGCGGCGAAACTCGACTCGACGCGCACTCGTCTCGGCATCGTCGGCGTCACGGGCATCGCGCTGCTCGGTTGGGGTCTCCTGACGGTCGCCTGGGGCGCGATGTCGTACATGGAACAGGTCGACATCCCGATGAATTCGGTCCTCGCCGTCGCGGCCGCGAGCGCGGTCGCGACGGTGTCGACCGCGCTCGCCGCGACGTGTACCAAGGTCGGCGGTCGAGCGGTGACGGTCGTCTTCGCCTATCCGTTCGCGATGACCGCGCTGTTCCTCCCGCCCGTCGTCGCCGCCCTCGTGACGCCGTCGCTGCACCCGTACGTGCTCGATCCCAGCTACGAGTTCGCCGCCTGGGCGCTCGACAACGTCCTCACCGTCGGCGGCGTCAACGAGTACCTCCGCTCGAACTACCAGCTCGAGGGGGCCGCCTACGCGGCGATGTGGCTCGGCATCTCGATTCCGCTGGGCTGGTTCCTCGGGATCGTCGTCGCGCTGGCGAACCTCGTTCGACCGACCGAGTGACGTCGCGTTGAATCGGCCGAACACCTTCGTCCCTCTCGTTTTTCCACCGCCGCAAACGGGCTGCCGATTCCCGAGGTGATTAGGGACCCCTCTCCTAACCCTCGGACATGGAGTTCAACGAACGCACGACGGCCGTCGCGTTTCTCGCCGTGATCGCCATCGGCGTCGGCGGGCTGATCGCCGCCCCGATGATGACGACCGAGACCGTCCTGATGATGGTCGCCCCGTCGATGATCGTCTTCGGCGCGATCATGCTCGGCATCGGCGTCATGTACGGTCAGTACCGAGCGATCCACTGATCGAGCCGAGTTGAGCACCGACGCCGGGACGGCACCTCAGTTCTCGCCCGTTCGAGGACCGAGCGTCGTCGATCCGTCCGCCTCGAGCGCTCGCAACAGGAGCCAGCAGTTCGTCAGCGGGTGGTAGCCGGGCTCGACCGCGGGGCCGCGGTTCGGCCCCTCGCGCTCGTGATCGCGCGCGAGCCGCTCGTACCAGTTGCCGTAGCGCGGGTTGATCAGGTGCTCGTTCGCGTCGTTCCAGAGCCGGTCGTACCACTCGAGGTACTCCGTCCCGGGCTCCTCGCTGCCCTCGTCGAGCCGGCTCAACAGCCCGCTCGCGCCGATCGCCTCCGTATGGACCCAGCCGTACTTGTCGGGAACGATCGGTTCGCCGTCGGCCTCGACCGTGTAGTAGAGCCCGCCGTGCTCGTCGTCCCAGCCGAGGTCGACCGCGGCGTCGAACAGTTCGCGCGCCCGCTCGAGCAACCAGTCCTCGTCGCGGTACTCGGACAGCAGCGCTAGTAGCTTCGCCCACTCGGCGTGGTGGCCGGGCTGGTAGCCCGGCGGTCGGAACTGGTGGCGCGGCTCGTCCTCGTTGTACGCCAGGTCCGGCTCCCACGACTCGGTGTAGTGCTCCCACAGCAGGCCGTCCGTCGCCGCGGTGACCTCGCGGGTGAACCGATCGGCGACCGTGTACGCCCGCTCGAGGTATCGATCCGCGCCGGTGGCCTCGTAGGCCGCGAGCAGCGCCTCGCAGGCGTGCATGTTCGCGTTCTGGCCCCGGTACGACGAGAGGTCCCAGTCGGGCGAGGCTCGATCGGCGTAGAGTCCGTGCTCGGGCTCCCAGAACCGCTCCTCGAGGACCTCGAACGCCCGCTCGAGTTCCGACTCCGCGCCCGAAATCCCGGCCTGTAGCGCTCGAGCGCCGGCGAGGAGGACGAAGGCGTGGCCGTAGCAGTACCGCGTTCGATCGGTCGGCTCCCGTCCCTCGAGGAGCCAGTCGTACCCCTCGCGGTCGGCGTCCCAGTGGACGGTCGAGAGGAACCGGAGGCCGTGTTCGGCGGCGTGTTCACACCAGTGGGGGCCGTCCGCGAGAACGCCCAGACTGAAGTTGTGGACGGCCCGCGCCGTCGCGACGAGGTGTTTCGTCCAGGCGTCGTAGACGTGCCCGTCGCGCTCGTCGAGTTGGCAAACGTAGCCGCCGACAGTCGTATCGAGACAGTCCGGGTAGTAGAAGTTGAGGACGTCCCTGAACTGGTGGCGAAGTCCCGCTCGCGTTCGGTAGATAGTCACGGCTGTGCGGAGGCACCAGTCGCGCGCACAAATGAGTACGGGATCGGTACCGTCCGCCGCGGCCGAGGACGTCGATTCCGTCGCTCACCGACGGCGCCGCGGCTCGAGGCGCGTCGCGTATCGATGGAGTCGGTCGAAAAGAACGACTGCCGTCGGCCGAACGGAGCGGGTCGTCGGGCCGGCGTTACATGTAGCCGAGGTCGCGCAGGCGCTCCATCAGGTCCTCCTTGTCCTGGGCGCGGCCCGCGCGCTCGGTCGTTCCCTCGAGGTCCTGCAGCCAGGCGGGATCCTCGTCGCTCTTCTCCGTGCTGACCTCGCTGCCCAGCGAGCGGAAGCCGGCGAAGTACTTCGGCGAGATCGGGATGTCCTCCTGTTCGACGCCCTCGGGGAGGTCGTCGTCGGACTGGGGCACGTGGCCCTCCTCGGGGAAGTTCTCGACGGTGTCCGGCACGACGAAGTTCCAGAAGGCGTCCCAGACGGCGGCCTCGTCGAACTGCAGGATGGGCTGGATGCGGTCGTGGGGCGGGTAGATGTCCGGGTCGTGGCGCGGCGAGAAGAACGTCTCGTCGGCGCGGGCCTCCTGCTCGTCCCAGCGGACGCCGGAGATGACGCCGTCGATGTCGTGCTCCTCGAGCGCGTCGTTGAGCGCGACCGTCTTCAGCAGGTGGTTGCCGACGTAGGTGTCGAGCAGGAACGGGAACGTGTCCTCCTCGTACTCGAGGATGTTCTCGACGTGGTGCTGGTTGTGCTCGGAGAGCTCGTCGATCTCGATGTCGTCGCCCGGCTCGAGGTCGTGCTCGTCGACGTACTCGCCGACGTCCTCGTTGCGCGCGTAGATGACTTCGAGGTCCCACTCGTCGGCCCAGTGGTCGACGAAGTCGTGGATCTCGTCGAAGTGCTGGTAGTGGTCGATGAAGACCGCCGGCGGTACCTCGAGGTCGAAGCGGTCGGCGACCTCCTTGATGAAGTACAGCGTGAGCGTGGAGTCCTTGCCGCCGGTCCACATCACGGCCGGGTTCTCGTACTCCTCTAAGCCCTCGCGGGTGACCTCGATGGCCTTCTCGATCTTGTCCTGAATGTGGGGATAGTCCTCGGGGTCCTCGCCGTCGCCGTCCTCGTAGTCGACGTCGACGTAGTCGGGGAAGTTCTCGCTCATGCAGTGTAATTAGATATAATTAGGAGGGATAAACGCTTTGGGGGAGCGGAAACGTCTGTCGGAACCTGCGACGATCGGTCGCCGATGACGGTTTCGCGCTCCGACACGGATCGCGTTCGGCGAATCGAATCGTCGATCCGACAGATCGGCGCTGTACTGTTCGAATTCGGGCCACTCGACGCGAGCAACGACCGGCGTCTCGAGTCCGGTCTGCCGTGCGGTGTGATCACACGACGGCCGGGACGGCGGCGCGATTCCGTCACGGTCCGCCCGACGAGGTGGCGCAATAGTTGCCGCAACCGAATCCCGACGGTCGTGATGAAGCCGCCGCTTCGGGTCGGTTCGACGTTCCCTCGAGAGCGATCTCGAAGAATCGGTCCGTCGGTGATACGGGTTCGACCCCCGGTCGGGCGGACCGCGCGGCGGCGGCGCACGCGGCCGGTCCGGACGGCGAACTGGACGGCGTCGTCGCGGTTACTCGTCGTCTTCCTCGACGACCTCGGGATCGCTCATCGCGCTCTGGAGGCTGTCGAGGCCGTTGATCCACTCCGTGACGAGGCCGTACTCGAGGTCCTCGGCGACGGACATGTCGAGTTCCTCGCCGTCGATGATGAGCGTGCCCGCCTGCGCGGCGTAGCCCAGCGCGGCGTCTAAGTCCTCCTCGGCCTCGGCGTCGGCCGCGGCGCCGAGGTAGTCGCCGACGCTGCCGTCCTCCGCGGGGCCGCCCGCGATGTACTCCTCGGCGGCGAAGAAGACGCAGACGAGGCTCGTCTGGACGCCGTCGACGAGGATCAGTTTCTCCTCGTCCTCGATGTCGACCTCGCCGAGGACGATCTCGCGGACGTCGTTGATCTCCTCGAGCGCTTCCTCCTGATCGAGTTCCCCGTCGTCGTAGGCGGCGACGATCTTGGCGATCGCGATCGCCGTGTCGTCCTGCAGATTCAGCAGGAGTCGGGCCGAGTCTTCGTCCTCCGGATCGATGTCTTCGTCCTTGATGCGGCCGATCCAGTTCTGCCAGCGTTCCTCCGAGTAGAACTCGGTCGGGGGATTGCTCATACAGACACCTACACCGGCCGCTTGAAATGCCTTTCTCTACTCTACGCCGAGCTTACTGAACCGAAACGTCGGCTTTAGGTCCGCTCGAGGGTCGCTTCCGTGTCGATTCCGTAGACGCGTTCCGGGGTCTCAACGTGGGCGATGCGGACCGCCTCGTCGTGGCCGTTCTCGAGCAGCCAGCGGACCCGCCGGGGCACCGTCTTCGGCCCGAGGACGGCGCCGGGACGGTCCGGGTCGTCGATGTAGTCGGTCTCCATCAGGAACGGCTCGCCGCGCTCGGCGGCGGTCTCGAGGCGATCCTTCTCGCTCATCACGCTCGGGATCGGTCCCTCGAGGCGACCGCTCGCGTAGTGTTTGACTACCTTACGGGCGGGCAGCCCCGCCTCCTCGGCCCAGTCGGCCACCTCGGTCATGTCCTCGCTGGCCTCGGCGTGCAGCTGCACGGCGCAGTCGAGGTCGGCGCCGCGCTGGAAGGCCCGGCGCATGACCGCGTTCGAGGCCGCCCACACGTCGTCGTCGACGTCGTAGTGGGGCCGGCCGGATTTCAGCGCTAGCGCCTCGCCGGACTCGACGTACTCCGCGGCGACGTCGATTCCGGCCCGCATCAGGTCGCGGGCCTCCTCGGGCGCGAAGCCGCGGTCGTCGACCAGCCGCGTGATCAGCCCGGGATGGACGCCCAGCACGGGCCAGGCCCGTCCGTCGAGTTCGCTCGAGGCCTCGTCGACGATCTCGATGGTGCGCTCGAACACCGCGCGGAAGTCCTCGCCGGTCTCGGCCTCGACGCCGAGGTGCCAGGAGGGTTTGTTCACGACGAGGAGGTGGGTGCCGCCGAGGCGAGCGAAGTCGCGGACGGCGTCGATACCGCGGTGGTTGTCCGGATCGAGGTGGAGGTGGTTATCGAGGACCGGCGTCTCGTCGTCGATCATAGCCGATAGTGGACGGGCCGGGCGGGAAAACGCTCCGACTTCGGGCGCCGACTCGAGGCCGCCCGCCGCCGGCTGCGCCGCGCCGCTAGATCGCGCGCCGGTACTGACACTGCGGACAGTGGACCGTTCGCTGGCGGACGATCAGGAGCGACTTTCCGCACTTACACGGACCGCCGACGGAGACGTCGTTGGTCTCCCGAACGACTCCTCGCAACGTGTTCTCCAGCCGGCCGATCTGCCGTTCGGCGTCCTCGAGTCGCGCCTCGAGTTCGCGCAGTCGACGAGCAGGTAGGCGACGATCTCCCACTGGACTCGAACCGGTTCTGTGATCCATACCTGATGGACGACTCGGGACCGATTAAGCGTATTGGGGGTGACTAGCAAGCGGGTCGGCGACTACGCGCCCGGCTCCGTGGCCGGGAGCGTCACCGCGAACGTCGCTCCCTCGCCGCGTTCGGAGTCGACGTCGATCTCCCCGCCGTGGTCGGTGGCGATCTTCCGACAGAGCGCGAGACCGATTCCGGTGCCGGGAAACTCCCCGATCGCGTGGAGCCGGTTGAAGACGTCGAAGATCTGGTCGTGATACTCGGGATCGATCCCGATGCCGTCGTCGGCCACGGAGAGTCGCCACTCGGACCCGCGCTCGGTCGCGTCGATCTCGATGTGCGGCGGCTCGTCGCCGCGATACTTGATCGCGTTTCCGATCAGGTTCGAAAAGAGCTGCTCGAGCTGGGTCCGATCGCCCCTGACCGTCGGGAGCGAGCCCACCTCGACCGTCGCCCCGCTCTCCTCGATCTGTACCTGGTGGTCGGTGACGACGGTCTCGACGACGGCCTCGCAGTCGACCGGCTCGAGGGCCGTCTCGCCGGTGTCGATCCGGGAGAACGCGAGCAGGCCGTCGATCATCTCGCGCATGCGATCGGCGCCGCCGACCGCGAAGTCGACGTACTCCCGCGCGTCCGCGTCGAGGTCGTCACGGTAGTTGCGCTCGAGGAGTTGGAGATAGCTCGAGACCATCCGCAGCGGTTCTTGCAGGTCGTGGGAGGCGATGTAGGCGAACCGCTGGAGCTGGTCGTTCGACTCCTCGAGGGCCTCGATCGTCTCGTCGCGCTCGACTTTCGCCGTCGTTCGCTCGTGGAGGGTGCCCAGCATCCGATCGACCTCGCGGTCCGGACGGTCGGGGCCGAAGAACTCCGACGGCGGGGTGTAGTAGAAGTTGTGGCAGACCGCGCCGTCGTAGACGAGGTGGGGATGGGTCCGAACGATGTCACAGAGGATCTCCGCCGGAATGACGGTTCGATCGTACTGACAGAGCGCGATGCAGTCCTCGCCGTAGAAGAGGTCGTTGACCCGGCTCTCGTACTCCATGAACTGCTCGAGGCTCGTCCCCTCGTCTAAGATCCAGGTCGTCTCGGCGCTGATGCGCAGGCCCTCGTAGTCGGCCGTCGCCTCCGCGATGGCCTCGGCGTAGCAGTCGAGCATGTCGTCGGGATCGAACGTTCCCGTCCTGAGATAGGTGTCCTGCACCGTGTGGAACGTGAGCGCACCCGACTCGAGGGCCGCGTCGACGTCGATCCCGCCCCGTTCCATCGCCGCGGCCATCTCGTCCCTCGTGCGTTCGTTGACGACGTACATACAGCGCTCGCCGCGCTCGAGTCCCTGGCGCATGAACGGGACGACGGCCGCGAATTGTTCCTCCTGGTCCTCGTAGATCACCGCGAGGTGCTCGTTGGGGTCGTGATCGCCGAGGGACTCGACCGGACCGCGAAACTCCGGGCTCGAGCGCAGGGCGTCGAGTCCGCTCTCCAGTCCGAGCGGTGCGTTCTGATCACCGCTCTGGACGTCGACTGCGGTCTGTTGGTCGTGGCCGGAGGAACACATGCTGTCCTCTTAAAATCGGGTCGAGTATGAACCCTTCGCGGAACGTATCAGCCGCTGAGCCGGTCGTCTATCGCCTCAGTCGCCGAGCGTGATCGCCTCGTCGGCCGCGTTCCGCAGGGCGTCCGAGCGCCCGTACGTGCCCGGCGCGATGGCGACCGTCTCGACGCCGACGGTGCCCGCGTACTCGAGGACGGGCTTGAAGTCGGTATCGCGGGAGGCGATCGCCAGCCGGTCGACCGTGCCGTCGCTACAGAGGGCGGTCGCGTCGACGGCGAGCTTGACGTCGACGTCGCCGCTGGTGACGATCACTTCGAAGCCGCGGGCCTCGGCGGCCTGAATGAGCCCCGGCGTCGCGTGTTCGTCGAGGTAGAGGCGGATGACGCCGACGCGACCGAGGTCTCGAGCGGCGTCCCGGAGATCGTTCAGGTCGACGTCGAACTCGTCGCGGAAGACGTTCGGCCCGTCGACCAGCAGCCCCACCGTCGGCTCGGTCTCCGGTGGCAGGCCTGCGCGGCGGGCGAGACGGGCGCGAACGCGGTCGAACATATACGGGGCGTTTCAGCGGGCCCGAGATAGATGTGACGGATCGACTCGAGGGCGGAACCGAGGGAAGTGGCGGGAAAACGCGTCGGTCGATTGATCCAACGTCGACCGAGTTGTTCCGGGATCTCGACCTGGCTCTAAGTGGCCACCTTCACAGGTTCATCACTTAATTGGATACCGCATTTATGTCTGATACACTCAGCCGGATACGATACTGAATAAATCCTCGCTCGTTCGAGAAGCGTTTACTACGGTCCGTTAGTTGTGCTTTCCGTCCGATGAAACGGATTGGTCCCCGTGACGACGACGAGAGCGGTATCGCCTGCGATCGACGAACGTTCCTGGCCGGCGGCTCGCTCGCACTGGGCGGGCTGCTGGGCTCGAATGGCCTCCGCGCGCTGTCGGATCGCGGCCCGTGGTCGGAGACCGACGAGTTCGTCGTCGGCCTCTCGTCGACGGTGTCGGACGTCGCAGCGGCGGCGCACACCGCGGTTCCCGACGCCGTCGACGTTCGCCACTCGAACGAGACGATCGGGTACGCGACCGTGTCGCTCCCGTCAGTGTCGGAGCGGGCCCGGGACGGGTTCCTCGAGGCGATCGCGGCGTCGGACGTCGTCGCGTACGTCGAACCGAACGCGTCCCTCCACGCCTCGGTCGTTCCGAACGATCGCGAGTACGGCCAACAGAGTGCGCCCCAGCAGGTCGGCTGCGAGGCCGCCTGGGAGACGACCGTCGGGAGCGAGGACGTGTCCATCGCCGTCGTCGATCAGGGCGTCCAGTACGATCACCCCGACCTCGAGGGCGCGGCGGGCGAGACGAGCGCGAACTTCCTCGGGAGCGGCGCCGACCCCTATCCGGCCAGCGCCGACGAGCACCACGGCACCCACGTCGCCGGCATCGCCGCCGGCGCGACGGACAACGGGGTCGGCACGGCGGGAATCAGTAACTGTTCGCTGCTGGCCGCCCGCGCCCTCGGCGCGAACGGCGAGGGGTCGCTCTCGGACGTCGCCGACGGGATCCAGTGGGCCGCCGACGCCGGCGCCGACGTCATCAACGTCTCGTTCGGCGCCTCGAACGACTACCGGACGCTGGCGGCGGCCTGCGAGTACGCCCTCGAGCAGGGAGCGCTCCTGATCGCCGCCGCCGGCAACGCGGGCGCCGATAGCGTCGACTACCCCGCCGCGTACGAGGACGTCCTCGCCGTCTCGGCCCTCGAGGGCGAGTCGCTGGCCGACTTCTCCAACACGGGGTCGGAGATCGACCTCGCCGCGCCGGGAACGGATATCCTCTCGGCGGTCCCGTGGGACGGCTACGACCGGATCTCGGGGACGTCGATGGCGGCCCCCGTCGTCGCCGGCGTCGCCGGCCTCGCGCTCTCGACCTATCCCGATCTCTCGCCGGCGGATCTGCGCGATCACCTCCGGGAGACGGCCACCGATCTCGGCCTCGAGGCGACCGCACAGGGTGCCGGCCGCGTCGACGCCGCGGCGGCCGTCGAGACGATGCCGTCCGCCGGCCGTGCGGCCGAGGCGGGCGTGACCGGTGAGACCAGCGCAGACGACGTGGCCAGTGAGACCGCCACTGGCGACGCGACCGGTGGGACCGACGATACCCCGTCTCGCGCGACCGTCGCTGACGTGTCCGGTGAGTGAGGGAGCGAACTCGACCGCGTCGCCGCTCCTCGTCTCGTTCACGCGGAACCCGTTGCCGCCCGCCGCCAACGGTCGATCAGTTGTTCGCTGCCGAACGGGGGCCCCTAATCGGCTGCCTGTACATGTTATCCCCTTATTAGTCGACGATATTTTCTTCTGACACCCTTCCCCGAATGAGATTTCGAATAAATATTCCACAGTTCGATAAGAGTTTACTACTTTCAGGAACTGATGATTGTCACTTCATGCCACAGAACGGTCGCCCAGACGAGAACGCGGACGACGGCTACGACAGACGGACGGTCCTGACCGGTGCCGGCACGCTCGCCGCGGGCGGGTTGCTCGGCTCGAGCGGGGTGGCCAGCGCGACCTCGGAACGCGAACCGGGGCCAAAGAAGGACGAACTCGTCGTCGGTATCTCGGCGTCGGCACCGGACGTCGCCCGCGAGGCGCGTGCGGCCGTGCCCGGCGCCGCCGACGTCGTCCACGCGAACGAGACGATCAGGTACGCGACCGTCTCCTTCCCCTCCGAGGCGCCGGCCCGCGCCCGCGAGCAGTTCATCGAGGCGATCGAGCGGGCCGAGCACGTCGAGTACGCCGAACCGAACGCGACCGTCCGGTCGTTCGGCGAGCCCGACGACACCTACTACGGCTACCAGAGCGCCCCCCAGCAGGTCAACTGCGAGACGGCCTGGGAGACCACGCTCGGGAGCGAGGACGTTCGCATCGCAACTATCGATCAGGGCGTTCAGTACGACCATCCCGACCTCGAGTCCGCCGTCGGCGACCGAGTGGGCGAAGACGTCGCCGAACGCGGCAGCGATCCGTACCCGTCCAGCGGCGACGAACAGCACGGGACGCACGTCGCCGGCATCGCCGTCGCCGCGACCGACAACGGCCGCGGCACGGCCGGGATCAGCGACTGTTCGCTGCTGGCCGTCCGCGCTCTCGACGCGAACGGGCAGGGATCGCTCTCGGACATCGCCGACGGCATTCAGTGGGCCGTCGACGCCGGCGCCGACGTGATCAACCTCTCGCTGGGCGCCTCGAACGACTACCGAACGCTGGCCGCGGCCTGCGAGTACGCCCTCGAGCGGGGAGTCCTGATCGTCGGGGCCGCCGGTAACGCGGGCGACGACGGCGTCGCCTACCCCGCCGCGTACGAGGACGTCCTCGCCGTCTCGGCCCTCGAGGGCGAGTCGCTGGCGTCGTTTTCCAACGCGGGGCCGGAGATCGACCTCGCCGCGCCGGGCGCGGGCCTCGTCGCTCCCGTCCCCTGGGACGACTACGGCCGGATGTCGGGGACGTCGATGGCGACGCCCGTCGTCGCCGGCGTCGCGGGCCTCGCGCTCTCGGCCCATCCAGATCTCTCGCCGCTGGAACTCCGCGATCACCTCCTGGCGACGGCGACCGACCTCGGCCTCGAGGCGACCGCACAGGGTGCGGGCCGGGTCGACGCGGCTGCAGCCGTCGAGGCGGATTCGAACGCGAACGAGAACGCCGACGGAACCGACGAGGACGACGCCGGTCAGTGCGGCGACGAGACCGTCGTCGCGAGCGCCGACGGCTCCCTCTCCGGCGGCTGGTGGGGCGAGAGCGATCGGTACGTGTACGCGCCCCGCACGAGCGATCCGTGTTCGGCGACGGTTTCGCTCGAGGGGCCCGCCGGCGCCGATTTCGACCTCTACGTGAACGTCGACGGCGAGTCGCCGACGCGGTGGAACCACGACGAGTCGTCCGCGGGCGACGGCGCCGGCGAGGCGATCGACCTCGAACTCTCGGGCGACGAGGATCTGCGCATCCAGATCCACGCGAACGCCGGCAGCGGTTCGTACGCGATGCGGATCGAGGAACGCGGTCGGTAGGTAGCCGAGCGGTTCGGACTCGAGACGACCGGGCGCCTCGCGGCGGGGCGCCCGTCGAACGGACCCGGTGCGAGGGCCGATCGCTCGAACTCCCCTCGTGACGGCGCTCAGGCGTAGTGTTCTTCCAGATACTCGACGATATCGTCGCTCTCGTAGAGCGCCTCCTCCCGCTCCGTATCGACGAGGTACGGGATCTGATCCTCACCACCTAACTCGGTCAGCTCTCGATGGGTTCGTTCGTTGAGCACGTCGCCGCCTTCGTCGCCCGGCAACCGGGGATTGTGCACCACGTACGAGACGCCGAGCTCGGTCAGCTTCTCTCGAACGTTCGCACAGTAGGGACAGCCCTCCGCTTGGTACAATTCGAGCATTGCGGTGTGTGAATCGGGACCGATCGTCGTTAAAATTTGCCCGGAGGGGTCGCTTTCGAGAGGGAAACGTCCCTCCCGAACGGATGCGTAGCGTGGCCGCTCCCGCTCCGAGCGACGAAAAGACATTACTACTCCGCCGGCGAATCACTCGAGCATGCCGCTTCAGACGCCGCCGTTGCGTGGGCTCCACGACGAGCGTGGCGCGAAGTTCACGGAGTTTGGCGGCTGGGACATGCCGGTCGAGTTCGATTCGATCCGGTCGGAACACGCGGCCGTCCGCGAGGCCGTCGGGATCTTCGACGTCTCCCACATGGGACAGATCCACGTCACCGGACCGGACGCGACCGAACTGATGCAACGGCTCACGACCAACGACGTCACCCGACTCCACGTCGGCGACTCGCAGTACGCCACGATCACCGACGAGGACGGCGTCATCATCGACGACACCGTCGTCTACCGGCTGCCCAACGAGACCGACGACGGGGCTCGAGCGGACGAGGACGGCGAGCCGACCTACCTCTTCGTCCCCAACGCCGGCACCGACGAGTCGACCCACGAGCGCTGGATCACCTACCGCAACGAGTGGGACCTCGAGGCGACCGTCGACAACCGGACCGACGAGTACGCCATGTTCGCCGTTCAGGGGCCCGACGCCGCCGACCTGGTCGACGACGTGACCGCGGAGTCGATCACGAAACTGGATCGGTTCGAGGCCCAGTACGCGACGGTCGACGGCGTCGACTGCTGGATCGCCCGGACGGGGTACACCGGCGAGGACGGCTTCGAACTGATCGTCCCGTGGTCGGAGGCCGAGCACGTCTGGTCGCTGTTCGACTGCCAGCCCTGCGGGCTGGGCGCCCGGGACACGCTCCGGATCGAGGCCGGCCTCCTGCTGGCCGGGCAGGACTTCGACCGCGAGTCCGATCCGCGGACGCCCTACGAGGCCGGCATCGGCTTCACGGTCGCCCTCGAGACCGAGTTCGTCGGTCGGGACGCCCTCGCCGAGATCGAGCGGGAGGGCGTCGAGGAGGAACTGGTCGGCTTCCAGCTGATCGACCGCGGCGTCCCGCGACACGGCTACGACATCACGAACACCGACAGCCGCGTGATCGGCACCGTCACCAGCGGCACGATGAGTCCCTCGCTCGAGCAACCCATCGGACTGGGCTACGTGCCCGTCGAGTACGCGGAACCGGGGACGACCCTGCAGGTCGTCGTCCGCGGCCAGTCCAAAAAGGCAAGAGTTGAAACGACACCGTTCATCGACACCGTATAACCATGAGCTTCGACGTTCCCGACGACAGACGCTATTTAGAATCGCACGAGTGGGCACTCGAGGACGACGGCACCGTCCGCGTCGGTATCACCGACTTCGCACAGGACGAACTCGGCGACGTCGTCTTCGTCGAACTCCCCGACGAGGGTGACGCCCTCACGCAGGAAGAAGAGTTCGGCGTCGTCGAGTCCATCAAGGCCGTCTCCGACCTCTACGCGCCGGTCAGCGGCGAGGTCACGGCCGTCAACGAGGACCTGTTCGACGCGCCGGAACTGGTCAACGACGACCCCTTCGGCGACGGCTGGATGCTCGAGATCGACGCCGACGACGCGAGCGAACTCGACGAACTGCTCTCCGCCGACGAGTACGAGGATCAGATCGCCTGAGAAGCGCCGTCTCCCGTCTCCGCCGCGGTCTCCCTTCTCTTCGTAGCGCGTCGAACCGACGCGATCACTCGAGGCCGACGAGGTACTCGAGCATCCCGTCCAGATCGGCGTTCGTCACGGCCAGCGAGTAGCCGTCGATACGGGCCAGATCGGCGGCGTGATCCCAGAGTTCCTCCTCCTCGATCCCGTGTAGAACGACCGCGTTGGGCGTCGGATTGACGACTCGCAGGGCGACCAGCGGCGACTCGCCGCGGGAGACGCCCGTGAACACCAGCACGCGGTTCGTGCTCTGCCCGTAGAGCCGGAAGAACTCCTCGCTCGAGAGGCGCGTGATCGCCTGGATGCTGTCGATGACCGTGTGACCGCTGATGCGGTCGGTGCTCCCGGTGGTGATCCGGGTCGCGTCGATGTCGTCGTACAGCTTCGCCAGTGGGATCGAGGTCGCGTACTCTCGCAGGTCGTGGACGACGTCGCTGTCGAAGCCCGCCGAGAGGACCCGCCCGTACTGCCGGATGCGGTCGCCGCCCCGCCGTTCGTCGATCGAGAGCAGCCCGTCGACGAGCCGGCGGACGACGCCGATGCCGGGGCTCTCCCGGCGGCCGCTCTCGTAGTCGGAGATGACCGACGACGAGACGTCCAACTCGGCGGCGAGATCCGTCTGCGAGATATCGAAGTCGGTGCGCCACTTCCGCAGCGTGGCGCCGGGGTCGTCGCTCAGCGTGATTTCCCCGGCGATCTTCTCCGCGAGTTCGCGTTTCGGCCCACGTCCGCCCATACCCGACGGTCGCGTGGTCGACTCAAGTAGCTATTGAAGCCGGCACGTCGCGCGCCCCGGTCGCGGCGGCCCCGATGTCAGGACGGAGAGCGACCGCCGACGGGTCGACTACGCGTTTCGGCCGACGAACGCCGCGTATCCGACGCGCCAGCCGACCAGCAGGAGGAGTCCGAAGCCCGTGATGACCAGCGGGAACGGCCACGCGGCCGTGTCGCCGAAGGCGCCCTGTCGGAGGATCAGGCCGACGTTGGCCGCGCCGAGCCACACGACCGTCGTCAGGCGCACGGTTCGGGGGATCGAGACCGAGACCGAGCGCCTGTAGAGGCCGGCCAGCGCCGCGACGACGAGCCAGCCGATCGCGAACGGGGCGATCGTCTCGAGGGTCTCGAGGGGCTGTTCGATCGGGCTCACGCCGTGACTGAGCTGGCCGTAGACGAGCAGCGCGGCGACCGCGATCACGTCGCCGGCGCCGAGGAGCAGCGTCTCTCGATCGACCGTCTCGGCCCGGTCGTCCGTTCGGACTGCGGTGTCCATACCCGTGTCTCGAGGCCGTGTCCCTATTGCTCTCCCGGTCTGCCGCCGGACCTCGGCGCCGAGCTGTCGGAAAGATATCAAAAGAAAACTAATTAAGGAGGACTACGAAGGCGTCGGTAATGGCTGTGGCCGACGACCGTCAGGCCGGCTGCGAGGGGTGTGGCCGAACGGTGCCGCTCGAGGACCTGACGACGGTGACGATGCCCGACGGCGAGCGGGTCGCGTGCTGTCCCCGCTGTGAGCCACACGCACGCGAGGCCGCACGGAAGTGCTCGTCGCTCGACCAGCGGCGGGCCGCCTGCGACGGCTGTACCGGAACCTATCTCGAGACCGAACTCGAGGACGTCGTCTTGGCGGACGGAACCGTCCTCGCGTGCTGTCCGTCGTGTGCGACGGAGGCGCCGGACGGCGACGACGACACGGCGACCGCGGGCGACGAGGGGAGCGCGGCCACCGATCCCGACGGGGCGGAGACGGACGGCGACGAGTCCCTCTGTATGCAGTGCAACGAGTGGGTCGCCGCCGAACTGTTCCGCGTGACGACCATCGACGATCGGACCGAGCGATTCTGTCCGACCTGCAAGGAGCGCGCCGAGGCGAACGGCATCGTCAAGGACGTCGACATGCGGAAGACGAAAGCCCGGGAAGTGCTCGGCGTCGAGGCGGACGCGACCGACGACGAGCTCAAGACGGCGTTCCACCGACAGGTCAAACGCGCCCATCCCGACCGGGAGAGCGGCAGCAAATCGGCGTTCAAACTGGTCCGTGAGGCCTACGAGCGACTGACTGAAGACGATTGACTCCCCGTTCTCGAGCGGCGCGGCCGGCCGAGCGATCGCGGCATCTCCGTGCCTCACCGCTCGAGGGCCGGGCCGGTTCGATCCGAGACTCGGAGGCGAGAGCCGCGTCTGCGGAGTCGGACGCGAGGTGAAGTTCGTCGTCGTGCACGATTTTAGCCGCGGTAACAGTCCACTCCCGAGACGGCGACCGATAGCCTTCGTGCTGGTTCCGTGATCTGTCGAGACGTCTGATTTTCTGAACTGTCCGTTGTGAGCCGATAAAACTGTATATTTGCCAACTTCCCGTCGTGAACTGACCGGAAACGGCCGTCACGCTAATACGCTTTCGGCGTCCCTCCACGGGAGCGAAAAAATTCCGAAAGTTAAAGTCATGCGATTATGTATACCCGAAGAAGAAGTTCATGACTGATAGTACGATGAACGCAAATTCGGGTGAGGGCGCGCTCGACGTCGGGGGGGCGGATGATCTGTTCGGTGACCTCGAGGAGGAATCGCCCGGGGAGGAGGCCGCCGACGAGGCGGCGACCGGCGAGACGGCTGGGGAGTCGTCGAACGACACGGACGGGGCCGAGACCGTCGAGGATCAGACGGCCGCTGCGGTCTTCGGCCAGCTGCAGGAAACCGTGTCCGACACCGACGACGTCACCGACGTGCTCGAGGACGAGAGTCCGGACGACATCATCGCGAGCGCGGACGAACCGGGGCCGGACGCCGAATCGATCGACGACGAGCTGCTCGTCGACGAAGACGCGCTCGAGGACCTCCTGTTGACCGATCGGACGAAAGACGAGGAGTTCCTCTGGATCGAGACCGACGACGCGGCGAGCGACGACGACGAAACCGACGAGGAATCGGCTGCGGCGGCCGATGCGGACGGTCCCACCGAGACCGATACCGCGGCGGGCGATCTCGACTCGGAGTCGTCGCTACCGGAGTCCGAGGAGTCCGAACCGACGATCGATTCCGACGCCGACTCCGAGTCCGAATCGACGGACGCGCCGACGGACGTCGACGAGTTCTTCGGCGACGAAACCAGCTCATCTGGTTCGGCCGACGACGGCGACGATGCTGACGACGGCGACGCCACGCCGACCGACGACGTCGCGGCATCGGCGGACGCCGAGACGCCGACGGAGTCCACCGGACCCGACGCCGACGACGAAGCAAACGCCACTGAATCGGACGCCGGGGAGACCTCGCCCGCGGTCGACGACAACGCGGACGTTCCCGCGACGACGGACGACGACGGCTCTGGCGGTTTGCTCGGCTGGCTTCGCTCGAAGCTCGGCGGCCTGTTCTAGCCGGTTCGGTCGAGTCGATCGGCCGGTAACACGGCTCCCTCGCCCCCGAAACGGCGTCGCGTCGGATCCGCGACGGCACCGTCCGTTCCGTTCTCGTTGCTCCGTTCGCTGGTCGCTTCGTTCTCAGTACGAGTCGCTCTCGAGTCGATCGCTCCCGGGCCATCGAGCGCTCGTTCGATCGTCGTCGCCCGTAACCGCGCCGTCGCTAGCAGTCCGGATGCCACGCGAGATTCTCCCGGCGGACCGTGTACGGGCGGGCCCCACACTCGGGACAGCCCGTTCCCCCGCGGTCCGTGTCCGGTCGCTCGGGGATCGTATGCGCGGTTCCGCACTCGTCACACACGATTCGGACTGGCATGCGCGAACGGACGGTCGGCTCCCCCAAGGACGTGCTGCCGGGATCTGCGCGTCCCGACGAGCGAGCGGTCGCTCAGCGGGGGAGTGACGGCTCGGTCGACACTCGACGTGAGCGCTCGAAAAAACGGCGATCGGAACTCGAACGCCGACGGTCCTCGAGTCGCGACTCGAGGCCGAGCGCCGAGACCGAACCGGTCGCGACGTTACGCGAGGAACTCTTCGATGTGGTCGGCGACTTCCTCGGGCGTGTCGCCGACGGGGACGCCCGCGTCGTTGAGGGCGCTGATCTTGCTCTCGGCGGTACCGGTCCCGGAACCGGAGACGATGGCGCCGGCGTGGCCCATCCGCTTGCCCGGCGGTGCCGTGCGGCCGGCGATGAAGCCGGCGACCGGCGTGTCGACGTAGTCGTCGATGAACGCGGCGGCCTCCTCCTCGTCCTCGCCGCCGATCTCACCGCACATGACGATGGCGTCGGTATCGGGGTCGTCCTCGAACAGCTCGAGGGCGTCGACGAAGTCGGTGCCGATGATCGGGTCGCCGCCGATACCGATGGCGGTCGTCTGCCCGATACCGCGGTTGGTCAGGCTGTCGACGACCTGGTAGGTCAGTGTCCCCGAGCGGGAGACCAGACCGACGTTCCCCTCGGCGAAGATGTTGCCGGGGAGAATGCCGAGTTTGGCCTCGCCGGGGGTGATGAGCCCCGGACAGTTCGGGCCGATGAGTCGCGTGTCGGTCTCGGAGAGTCGCTTGTTGACGCGGGCCATGTCCTGGGTCGGAATGCCCTCCGTGATCGCGACCGCGAGGTCGAGATCGGCGTCGAGCGACTCGAAGACGGCGTCGCCGGCGAACGCCGGCGGGACGAAGATAACCGAGGTGTCGGCGTTCTCCTCCTCGACGGCCTCGTGGACCGTGTCGTAGACCGGGACGCCCTCGACCTCCTGACCGCCCTTGCCGGGGACCGCGCCGGCCACGACGTTGGTGCCGTACTCCATCATCTGCTGGGCGTGGAACTTGCCTTCCCCGCCGGTGATGCCCTGTACCACGACGCGCGTATCGTCGTCGACTAGAACGCTCATTATTCGTTCACCTCCCCAGCGTACTCGACGGCACGCTGTACCGCGTCCTCGAGGGTCTGCTCGACCGTCACGAGGTCCTCGTTGAGAATTTCCATGCCTTCCTCCCAGTTGGTACCGGCCAGTCGCACGACGACCGGCTTGGGGATCTCGTCGAACTGCTCGAGCGCCTCGTTGATCCCGCGGGCGACCTCGTCGCCGCGCGTGATCCCGCCGAAGATGTTGAAGACGACGCTGTCGACGTTGTCGTCCGAGAACACCATGTCGAGCGCGTTCGCGATGCGCTCGGCCTTCGCGCCGCCACCGACGTCCAGGAAGTTGGCGGGCTCGCCGCCGTAGTGGTCGACGAGGTCGAGCGTCGTCATCACGAGGCCGGCGCCGTTGCCGATGATGCCGACGTTACCGTCCAGACGGACGTAGTCGAAGTCGTACTCGTCGGCCTTCTGCTCGAGTTCGTCGCCGCCCGCGGCCTCCTCTTCCATCTCGGCGAGTTCGGGCTGGCGGAACAGCGCGTCCTCGTCGATGTTCATCACGGCGTCGGCCGCGATGACCTCGTCGTCGCTGGTGACCATCAGCGGGTTGATCTCGGCGTCGGAGCCGTCGCGAGCGTCCCAGAGTTCGTAGAGGGTCATGAGAACGTTCGAGACGTCGCGAGCGACGCTCTGGTCGACCCCCGCGTCGTAGACGGCCTTGCGGGCCTGGTAGGCGTGCATCCCGAAGGAGGGGTCGATGTGTTCGCGCGCGATGGCGTCGGGGTCCTCCTCGGCGACCTCCTCGATGTTGACGCCGCCCTTCGTCGAGACCATCGCGACGGGTTTGCCCTCGCCGCGGTCCATCGTGATCCCCACGTAGAGTTCGTTGACGAAATCGACCGCTTCCTCGACGAGGACGCGATCGACGTGGTAACCCTTGAGATCCATCCCCAGAATCTCGTCGGCCGCCTCGCGCGCTTCGTCCGCGTCCTCGACGAGTTTGATCCCGCCGGCCTTGCCGCGGCCGCCGACCTGTACCTGCGCTTTGATCGCGACTGGATACCCGATCTCCTCGGCCGCGGCGACGGCGCCGTCGACGTCGGAGGCGAGTTCTGATGCCGGCGTCGGGATGCCGGCGTCGGCGAAGACTTGCTTCGCCTGATACTCGTGCAGTTTCATAGCCATTCGAACGGGCGTTCCGACCTTGCTTAAATCCTGTTAGTTTCCACTCGCGACGGAAAATCGATCGATGACCGGAAACTCCAGCGCGTCCGTCCGGGTCGAACGTCTTTCCAGACGACTCCTTTCTGGAGATATTCAACTGGCCTGCGTAAACTGCTTTCCACTCGTCCGAACTCACCGGCACATTCCTGCCTCGAGTACCCGATTTTGTAATTCGATCAATCACCGGCGGACGCGGAGTCGCGGAGCGGCGGAGCGCGTCGGTTCCGGACGCCTCGGTCGGACTACGACGCCGGCGTCTCGAGCCGCGCGATGTCGACGATCAGCACGTTGTCGGTCGGCTGGACGGCGTCGATCACGCCCGCCAGCAGCAGGTCCGTTCCGGAGCCGATCCCGACCGCGATCGCATCTCCCGCGTCGAACGTCTGAACGGACTGCTGGAAGCGGAGCTGTGCGCGACAGCGCTCCGGATGGTGGACGTTCGTAAAGCGGACCTCGTCGACGATCGCGTCGGTGCGCTCGAAGTCGCGGGCCAGGACGCTCGGTTCGGGATCGTCGTCGGGTTGCCGGTCGAGTGCCGAATACGCGGCGTCGGTCGGCCGGTAGCCGCCCTTCGGTCCCTGGACCCCCTCGACCAGATCCAGCTCTCGCAGGTGTCCCATCTGTCGGCGGACGCTCTCGGTCTCGAGGCCGAGCTCCGCCGCGATGGTCTTCGCCTGCACGGGAGCATCGCTCGACTGATACTCGTTGACCAGCGCAGTCACCGCCCGCCGTTGCGCCGTCGTCAACGTAATCTCTGCCATACCGGGAGTAGTCAGCGCCGCTACTTATCCGTACGGTTGTTCGGTACCGGGACGGCACAGAGCAGTTCGTCCCCTCGAGACGCGACGAGTGCTCCTCCTCGAGAGACGTGCGGTCCGGGTCAACACAGCATTCAAACGTCTACCACCCCACGTTTTCCCACGGTCGTGGCCGAATCCGTGAGTAACTCGATCGCATCGCACCGGGCCCGACGCTGGATGTCGTCGCTCCAGTCGGCCCTCCGCCTCTTCGTCCACAGCAATCTCTTCATCTCGCTGTCGACGACCAGCGTCGTCGTCACGACGCTCGTCCTCGCGGGCCTCCCGCTCGAGCCGCTCCCCCTCTTCATCGTCTTCGCGGCCACGCTGTTCGTCTACACCGTCAACCGATTCACCGACCTCGAGGAGGACGAGGAGAACGTGCCGGAGCGGGCCTCGTTCACGAAGCGGTACGGCCGACTGCTGCTCGCCGCGGGCGTCGGACTGTACGTCGCCGCCATCGGCGTCGCCGTCGTCCTCGGGCTTCCCGGCGCGGCCTATCTCCTCCTCCCGCTGGTCGCCGTCCTCCTCTACTCGGTCGGGGGGATCAAGCAGATCTTCCTCGTGAAGAACCTGTTCGTCGGGTTCGCCTGGGGCGTCATTCCGCTCGGCGTCGGCTACTACTACGGCCGGCTCTGGACGCTCGAGATCCTCGCGTTCGCGGTGTATCTGACCGCGATGATCACCGTCGCGGCCGCCATCTTCGACGTCAAGGACATCGAGGGCGACCGTCAGGAGGGGATCGCGACCGTACCCAACCGGTTCGGGACGGCCGCGACCCGTCGCTACTCGCAGGCCGCGAACCTCGCGATCGCCGCGGCCGTCGTCGCCCTCGTCGTCGGGAGCGATCTCGCCCTCGAGTTCCTCTCCGTGCTCGCGATGAACGGCTACGTCGCCTGTTACATTCCCTTCGCGACGCCCGACCGCGGACCGCTGTACTACGGGTTCGTCGTCGACGGCGAGCACGTCTTTCTGGCGGCCGTCGTGGTGGGTCTCGAGTGGCTGGTCTGGTGAGCGGTCGACCGGTCACCGACGCGAACCGGCTCCTCCGGATTTATGAGTCTCCATGGTGTGTGATAACGCTTGTAGCACATGTCCGAACAAACGCGAGAAGGGGAGATGGAGGACTTCCTCATCCTCCGCGACCTGGACGAACCGATCAGCGAAGACGAACTGGAGGCGGCCGGCGAGCAATCCGGGGAGGCGCTGGCGGAACTCCGCGACGAGGGCACCGATATCCGGTGGGTCGAGTCCGAAGTGATGACCGACGAGGACGGCGACGTCACCGGCACGTTCTGTCACTACCGGGCCGAGAGCGAGGACGCGATTCGAGAGCACGCCGATCGCGCCGGACTGCCGGCGACGCGCATCGATCGGCGAGGGGAGCCGCTCGAGGGCGAGTAGCGCGCACCGATCGCGGGAGACCCCATCGGTGACGCGTCCGCACTAATCGTCGCCTTCGTCGTCCGGTTCGGGGTGCGAAATGCGCGTCCGGAACTGGCAAGACACTTACCAGAGGTAGGGGAAGGTACTGTATGGCGAACGCCCCGTCACCGGCGTATCTCGTCGCGACGATCGTCGCGGCGGTCTCGGCCGTCGTTGGAGTGTGGCTCCCGTGGGTTCGGAAGCGTCCGGTCGGCTACAGGGACGGGCGCCCGATCTACACCACAGAATACGTGTCGGGCATGGAGACCGGCCTTCGCGGTATCGACCCGTTCGTCGTTTTGCTCGTCGTGGCCGTCGTCGGCGTCGCCGCACTGTCTCGATACCGAGCGTGGCGACCGGATATCGCACTCGTCGGTGCCGGCGGAGTGGTACTCTGGGTGTTCGGCGCCATCTTTCGGAACTACCGGTCGGTCGAGCGGTATGACGTCGAAATAGGATTGTACCTGCTGCTCGCTAGCGGGTTCCTATTCGTGCTCATCGGCGCGGGTGCACCTCTCAAACGACGCCTGATACCCAGTACGGATCACTGCCGTGACGGGCGAACCGGCTGATTCGGACCTCGGCCGCCGAATCGTCGAACGCGTTCTCGAGGGCGTTCTGCGGAAGCAGATCGCGCTACTAGCCCCCGATCACCGGATCGAAAACGCGGTCGCTGTTCGGGTCGCCTGCGACCGACGACGAGACGCTCAGTCCCGGTCGGCCTCGCTCCAGTCGCAGTCCTGGCACTTCCAGCCAGTGACGAGCTCGGTGACCGACGGCATGTAGGTCACCTCGAGGACGTTGCCGCCGCAGTCCGGACAGTCGCGGTCGGCCTCCTCGATGGAGTCGACCTCCATGACGGAGTCGTCCTCGACCATCTCGGCCAGTTTCTCGGCCGTGACCATTCGCCCCTGAACGACGCGATTCTCGCTCACAGTCGCGCTACCCGGTGTGGCCCCCTAAGCGTTTTCAACGCCGGTCGCGATTCGCGTCCGAATCGGACGATTTAACCCGAAGAGGCGAGAATTCGCCACTGCGTGCGAGGGTAGCCAAGCGGCCAACGGCGGCGGACTCAAGATCCGCTCGTGTAGACGTTCAAGGGTTCGATTCCCTTCCCTCGCATCGCATGCGGTGCGAAAGCACCGGTAAAGATGCGGAAGATCAACACGGAGCGATCTTCCCTCGCAAACTTCTCCGCGCCGCTCGAGTCGACGAGCGACGGATCTCTCCGGCCAGTGGACAGTATGGCACGCTCCTGCACAACAGCCATGTCTATTGGTAACTAATACCACTACATGAACACCCACATTCTCGTGCCGTTCGACGGGTCGCTGCCGGCCCGTCACGCGCTGGAACACGCGCTCGAGAACTTCCCCGAGGCGGAGATCACCGTCCTGACGGTGATCGACGAAATCGGATATTCGACCAAATACGCGGCCGCCGAAGAGACGGGGCAGTTGTTCGCCAGTGCGAAGCAGCGGCTGGAAACCGCCGACGCGATCGCCGACGAGTACGGCGTCTCGATCGACTGCGTCGCCGATATCGGACCGACGTGCGAGACGATCACCGAGTACGCCGAGGACGCCGACGTCGATCACGTCGTTATCGGCACGCACGGTCGAACGGGACTCTCCCGAATCATCGTCGGGAGCGTCGCCGAAACCGTTATTCGACAGAGTCCGTCCCCCGTCACGGCCGTCAAGTAGCGGGTCGGCGTTCGGGTTTCGAGTCGCTGGGCTGTCGCGTCGCCGCCGTCCCGAAGCGACTCGAGAGTCGTCCCCACGCTGCTCCCGATCGACGGTCCCACGCGTCGCGACTGGCGTCTGACTTCCACTCCCAACGGACCCACGGGTATATACGTTCGAGGGTCGACTGTACGGACGACCGAAAGACGCGCTGTCTTTCACACACTGCGTCGAGGCCGGGAACGAGAGCGTCGTTCGCGCCCGCCGACGGAGTCGCACGGCAGTCGAATTCGACTACCGCATCTGTGACAGGCCGCTATGATCGGCGTTTCCTATGGAAATCGAAATCGCAACAATTGGCGGCTACGAGGAAGTCGGGCGGCAGATGACCGCGGTCCGGGCCGGCGACGACATCGTCATCTTCGACATGGGGCTGAACCTGTCGAAGGTGCTGATCCACGACAACCTCCGCACCGAAGGAATGCACAGCCTGGATCTGATCGATATGGGTGCGATCCCCGACGATCGGATCATGAGCGACCTCGAGGGCGACGTGAAGGCCATCGTGCCGACCCACGGCCATCTCGACCACATCGGCGCCATCTCCAAGTTGGCCCACCGGTACGACGCGCCGGTCGTCGCGACGCCGTTCACGATCGAACTCGTCAAGGGCGAACTCGCCGACGAACAGAAGTTCGACAGCGGGAACGATCTCGTGAAGATGGACGCCGGCGAGACGATGTCGATCGGCGACAGCGGCGAGGTCGAACTCGAGTTCGTCAACGTCACGCACTCGATCATCGACGCGATCAACCCGGTCCTCCACACGCCCGAGGGCGCGGTCGTCTACGGGCTGGACAAGCGGATGGACCACACGCCCGTCATCGGCGATCCGATCGACATGAAGCGGTTCCGCGAGATCGGCCGCGAGGGCGAGGGCGTCCTCTGTTACATCGAGGACTGCACCAACGCGAACAAGAAGGGACGCACCCAGTCCGAGAACGTCGCCCGGGAACACCTCCGGGACGTCCTCTACAGCATGGAGGACTACGACGGCGGCATCGTCGCCACCACCTTCTCGAGTCACATCTCGCGCGTGACGAGCCTCGTCGAGTTCGCCAAGGACATCGGCCGTCAACCCGTCCTGCTGGGCCGCTCGATGGAACAGTATTCGGGCACCGCCGAACGGATGGGCTTCGCCGACTTCCCGGACGACCTCGGGATGTTCGGCCACCGAAACTCCGTCGACCGCACGTTCGAGCGCATCATGAACGAGGGGAAGGAGGACTACCTGCCCGTCGTCACCGGCCACCAGGGCGAGCCCCGCGCGATGCTCACCCGGATGGGCCGCGGCGAGACTCCCTACGAACTGGGCGACGGCGACAAGGTCGTCTTCTCGGCCGGGATCATTCCGGAGCCGACCAACGAGGGCCAGCGCTACCAGGCCGAGAAACTGCTCGGGATGCAGGGCGCGCGGATCTACTCCGACATCCACGTCTCGGGTCACCTCCGCCAGGAGGGCCACTACGAGATGCTGGAGGCGCTCCAGCCCCAGCACGTCATCCCCGCCCACCAGAACATGAAGGGGTTCTCGGGGTACGTCGATCTCGCCTCGAACCAGGGGTACAAACTCGGACGCGACCTGCACGTCACGTCTAACGGAAACATCATCCAGATCACCTGATCGCGGCCGCCGCGCTTTTGCGCGCAATCCGTTCGTCAGTCTCTCGAGACGCGCACGCGCTCGAGCGACGCGGCTCCCCTCCCTCGCGTATGTAAACCTGACGTTCTACCGGCTATCGATAGGCACAATGGCCCTTTAAATTCGAGTACTCGCGTCTCGAGAGCGTCTTCTCCGTCGGTCGTACTGGCCGTATCACTTACCAGGTGGAGGCGTCAATCGGGACGGCAATGGGTGAGAGAGCCGAAATCGTCGAGCTGGTCGGAAGCTCGACCGAATCGTGGGAGGACGCCGTACAGAACGCGATGGACGCCGCCGACGAGACGATCGAACACGTCAGCGGGGTCGAGATCGAGTCGAAGTTGACCGATCACGAGGGCAGGGAGACCGAACGGTACGTGGTCACGCTCGAGGCCTCACTCGTCCCGTCGGACCGCTGAAAGCGCCGTCGGCCGGTCGCTCGATGTCGCCGTGCGCCGCCGTCTCGGTTTCGATCGCTTCGGAGGGCGGAACCGTTTCGGACTGGCCTCGAGCGGTTCCGCGACCGCGTTCAATCGTCTCGCGGCGGTGGCGCGTACTCGCCGCGGGCGAACCTGCCGAAGCACAGTTCGCGAAACGAGAGCACGTAGTTCTGCTCTCGATACTCGCGTTCGACCGCCTGGAAGTAGTTGACGACGGTCACGAGCACCACGCCGCCGATCGTGTTGCCGAGGAGCACGGGGAGGGCGAAGTCGATCACGCCGGTCGCGAGCACCGGCTGGCCGCGAAAGACGAGAAACAGCACTTCGGTCGCCGAGACCACGCCGTGGTGGAGGTTCCCCAGCGGGATCGCGAGGAACGCGATATACGTCAGCACCAGCCGCGAGGTCGTGTCCTGTGACGCGTAATCGAGCCAGACGACGCCCGCGACGATCAGACCGGCGAACATTCCCTTGAAGAACAGGCTCCACCACGGCGTCGCGGTGCCCTGTTCGGCGATCCCGACCGCAGTGGACATGACGGACGGGGAGAAGACGCCCGTGTTCGCCAGCACGTACGCGCCCATCGCGCCGCCGACCAGGTTTCCGAACAGGACGATCGTCCAGACGGTCAGCAGCGCCGGAACGCTCGCCAGCCGCTCGAAGACGAGCGCGACCGGCGGCAGCGTGTTCTCGGTGAACAACTGGTAGTCGCCGATGATGATGTAGACGAAACCGAGCGGGTAGAGGAGCGCGCCGACGATCGGCGCGCCGCCGGTCGCGTCGGTCAGCGACGCGTAGAGCATGACCGTCAGCGTGATCGCGAAGCCCGCCGCCAGCGCGCTGAAAAACAGCTCCCGGATCCCGGTCGTGATCTCGTCGTCGGCCGCGGCGACGATCCGGTGGAAGATCTCGTCCGCCGAGAACCGGTCGCGGACGACGGCGCCGGCCGCCGGAACCCCGCGAGAGGACTGCTCGACGGCCTCTCGGATCGTCTCGTCGTCGAGTGCCTCCGCCGCCTCCGGCTCGTCTCGTCCCCGCTTCTCGCGGGACCGCTCGTCGGCGCTCATGGTGGCGAGTACGCGATAACCCGAATAAAGCTGTCGTCATGCGAGTGAAATGAACAGACCTGTCCATCGCCGGCGACCGGCGCGGCGTCGATCACCACTCGGAGAGCGCGTCGGGGCCGTGAAACCGCGCCAGCACGACGAGGAACGAGCCGACGCCGGTCAGCGCGAACGCGCCGTTCGAGCGGATCGCAGGAATCGATTGACTAGCGCGTGTGGCAGTCGGTCGTCCAGATGCGTTCGTAATAGTGCAAGACGATATCGTGGCACAGAACCTCGAGCGCGACCGCTCCGAAAGGTAACGCCTTTTCACGCCGTCGCCCCCATATCCCGTTATGAGCGAACACGATGGGGCCGCTCGGCGGGCGAGCGTCGCGGTCCACGCCGCCCGCGCCGGGGCGGACGTCGCCGAAGCCTCCTTTCGCGGGGAGCTCGAGGTCGACCACAAGAACGGCAAGACGGACGTCGTCACGCAGGCCGACCGCGACGCCCAGCGGCGCGTGATCGAGGTGATCGAGGCGTCGTACCCGGACGACCCGATCGTCGGCGAGGAGGAGGACGCGCTGAAGGCGGTCCCCGAGACGGGGCCGGCCTGGATCGTCGATCCGATCGACGGGACGAACAACTACGTCAACGGGATCCGCGCGTTCGGGACGGCCGTCGCGGCGGTCCGCGACGGCGAACCCGTCGCCGGGGCCACCGTCTGTCCCGCGCTGGGCGACACGTATCGCGTCGGGCCGACGGGCGCGTTCCGCAACGGCGAGCCGCTCTCGGTCAGCGCCCGCTCCGATCCCGAGGCCGGGACCGTCTGCCCCACCTACTGGTGGGACTTCGACCAGCGCGACCAGTACGCCGCGGCGGTCCGCGGTCTCACCGAGCGCTTCGGCGACGTTCGCCGCTTCGGCTGCGCCCAGCTCGAGCTCGCGATGGTCGCGTCGGGGGCCCTCGAGGGGACGATCACGAACCTGCGGGCCAACCCGTGGGACACCGTCGCGGGCGTCGCGCTGGTCCGGGCGGCCGGCGGGACCGTGACGGACCTCGAGGGGAACCGCTGGCGCCACGACAGCGCGGGACTGGTCGCCTCGAACGGCCACCTCCACGACGAACTCCGCGCCGCCGCTCGGGAGATCGACGCGGGCGGGGACTGACGGGCGGCGGGATCCGATCGACCGCCGCTGCAAAAAATCGGAAACGG
Organism: Haloterrigena sp. KLK7; assembly: GCF_037914945.1. Taxonomy (NCBI): domain Archaea; kingdom Methanobacteriati; phylum Methanobacteriota; class Halobacteria; order Halobacteriales; family Natrialbaceae; genus Haloterrigena; species Haloterrigena salinisoli. The sequence continues at coordinate 3,246,616 of NZ_CP149787.1, read as the reverse complement.
TAAGCGGCCCCCGTACAGCTACTCCCGCATGGACGAGTACATCGAACGGTACGGGGCCGAGCGGATCTGGGCCGCGACCGTCGTTCTCCTCGCCGCTGGCGTGGCGCTCGCTGCGTACCTCTTCCCCCAGCGGGTCTACGTGGATCTCATCTGGCAGTACTACTGGGGCCCGGTCGTCGCCGACGCCCACGGCTGGAGCTGCGTCGCCTGGGCGGACGGGAATCCGGTCCACTGTAGCGAGGTCGGTCCCAACGCCGGACCGACCGCCGAACCCGGCTACACGTTCGTCTCCTACGCGGGCTACATCCCGACGCTCGTCCTGATGGCGATCGGGGTCCTCTTCCTGGTTCGCCGCCTCGAGATCGAGCGCTACCGCGCGGGCTTCTTCGCGCTGTTCCCGTTCATGCTCTTCGGCGGCGCCCTCCGGGTCGTCGAGGACACGAGCGTCGCCGCCTACCGGCAGACGGGCGAACTCATGATGGAGTTGCCGTGGATCGGCTTCCTGATCAGCCCGCTGATCTACTTCACCGTCGCCCTCCTCACGGTGATCGCCGTCGTCGTGGCGGTCTGGCTCGACCGGACCGACCGCGTCTCGGGTTACGAGTACCCGCTCGCGGCGATCGGGACGGCCTACCTGACGCTCACGCTCGCCTATCTGGGGTACGCGTCGACACAGCCGTACGCCGACTTCCATCCGCTGCTCCTGCTGACGACGCTCGTCGGTGCGACCGTCGCCACGGCCGTCACCTGGCTCCTCATCGGGGAGTTCGCCCCCGAGATCAACCGCGGAACGGAGTACATGGGACTGGTCGTCATCTGGGCGCACGCGGTCGACGGCGTCGCGAACGTCATCGGACTCGACTGGGCGACCGCCTTCGGGCTCCCCAACAATCTCACGCCGAAACACCCCATCAACGGGGCGATCGTCGACATCACCGGCTCGGTGCTGCCCGCCGGGGTCGTCGACGCCATCGGCGCCGCCTGGCCGTTCCTGCTCGTGAAACTCGTCGCCGCCACGTTCGTCGTCTGGGTCTTCAACGAGGAGATCTTCGACGAACAGCCGCGCTTCGCCATCCTGATGCTGATCACCGTCGTCGCCGTCGGGCTCGGTCCGGGCACCCGCGACATGCTCCGGGCGACGTTCGGCGTCTAGGCGGCGCGGTCGCGGTTCGGGTTCGTACTCGACCGGCGACGGATCCGTCTGACTGACCGGACACTCCCGAATAGCCGCTCGAGGCCCCGGTGAAACCCTCGGCGCGGTATCGATCGGGGGCGAGAGCGGAAACAGAAACGGATACGTGATCACCTGACAATCGACGGGATAGCAATGGACGCGTACTTGTTCGTACACTTCAGGGAGAAGCGGACGCCGGACGGTGAGCAGGTGTACTTCGGGATCAGCAGGGACGGATTCCACTGGGAGGAGGTAAACGACGGCGACCCCGTTCTCTGGAGTTATAAGGGCGACAAGGGGGTCAGGGACTGTGCGATCACCCGGACGACGGACGGGCGGTTCGTGATCATGGGGACGGACCTCAGTCTGGCGTACGGGATGCCCAATCAGTACGACGGATCGTGGGAAGCGATCACTCGCAACGGGAGCGACTCGCTGGTGCTGTGGGAGTCCGAGGACTTAGTCGAGTGGTCCGAACAGCGGATGGTCGAGTTCGGAGACGGGGAGTTCGGCTGTCTCTGGGCGCCGGATATCACCTACGACCGAGAGAACGGCGACTACGTCGTTCACTGGTCGTCGTCACATCGAGGCAACGACTACGGAGACAAGGCGATCTACTACGCGCGGACCGACTCGTTCGACGCGTTCTCGGAGCCGGACCTACTGTATCGGAAGGCCGACAGCGGCGTCATCGACTCCGCGATGTACGAGGAGGACGGGGCGTACTACTGTTTCGCGAAGAGCGACGGGAATCCCACCGGAATCGTCCTGCTGAAGAGCGAGCGCCCGACCGGGCCGTTCTCCCGAGTGGCGGCGTTCGATCGCACCATGGAGGGACTGGACGGCGGACGGTACGAGGCACCGACCGCCGTGCGACTCGAGGACGGACGCTGGTGTCTGTTCCTGGATTACTACGGCGGCAGCCCGGAGACGCAGGGCTACGTCCCGTTCGTCGCGGATTCGCTGGAAGACGAGTTCGTTCGCGCCGACGACGAGTTCTCGTTCCCGTACGGGTTCAAACACGGCACGGTGCTTCCGATCACGGCCGAGGAGTACGACCGCCTGAAGGCGTACGAGAAGGAGCCGTCAGAGAGATAAGCGACGATCCGCCGACCGGTTGCTCTCGAGTCCCGGCCGAGGGACTTGCGGACGTCCGAAGGCGATGTCGACTCTCGACCGCCTCACCGTTTCCAGAACGCCCCGGTGAACAGCACGAGCGCCGGAATGATCTCGAGACGGCCGATCCACATGAGGAAGATCATCACGAGCTTCGAGGTGACGGGGAACTCGCGGTAGCTGCCGAAGGGACCGAGGTCGCCGAAGCCCGGTCCGATGTTCCCGATCGTCGCGATGCTGGCGCTGATGGCGTCGATCGGCTGGAGCGAGACCGCGCCGCGGGTCGAATCGACGGCGATGAACACCGTCGCGATCACGAAGATGAACAGGTACAGCAGCGTGAAGCCGAGGACGCCGCGGATGACGTCCTCGTCGACGACGTAGCCGCCGAGCCGAATCGGCTGGACGGCCTCGGGGTGGGCGGCGGTGAACAGCTCCCGGCGGGCGACTTTCAGGACGACCAGCCAGCGGATGATCTTGACGCCGCCGCCGGTCGAGCCGGCGCAGCCGCCGATGAACATCGTGATCAGGAGGACGGTCTGTGCGATCGGGTCCCACTGCGCGAAGTCGCTCGTCGCGTACCCCGTCGAGTTCAGCAGGGAGACGGTCTGGAAGGCCGCGTGGCGCAGCGCGCTCTCGCCGTATCCCTCGGTCGCGCCGCCGAGGTCGCCGAGCGGCGGGGCGCTGCCGCTGTAGAGCAACGCGGCCACGATCGCGGTCACGACGGCGATCGCACCCGCGTAGGCGCGGAACTCGGTGTTCTCGAAGAGTCGTCCCGGTTCGCCGTCCAACACGTACCAGAAGAGCGCGAAGTTAGTTCCGGCGACCGCCATGAAGGGGATGACGACCCACTGGACGGCGGCGGAGAACGCGGCGATGCTGTCTGCTTTCGGCGAGAACCCGCCGGTCGGCAGCGTCGTGAAGCCGTGGGCGACAGCGTTGTAGAAGTTCATGTTCGGCGCCAGCCCCCCGAGGTGGAGTCCGTAGAGGAGCGCGATGTAGACGATCGTGAACCCGAAGTAGACGAGCCAGAGAATGCGCGCCGTCTCGGCGATCTTCGGCGTGAGCTTCTGCAGCTCCGGACCCGGCGCCTCGGAGCGGATCAGTTGTGCGCCGTTGACCGCCAGCTCCGGCAGGATCGCGATCATCAACACGATGATCCCCATCCCGCCGAGCCACTGAGTGAGCTGGCGCCACATCATGAGGGCGTGGGAGTGCTGTTCGACGGAGATCGCGGCCATCACGGTCGCCCCGGTCGTCGTGAACCCGGACATCGACTCGAACAGCGCGTTCACCGGATGTCTGAGCGCGGATTCGGTCCCGTAGCCGGCGATGAGATACGGGATCGCACCGACGATCGCGACCACGAGCCACGAGATCGCGACCAGCAGCAACGCTTCTCGCGGTTGCAAGTCGGGATCGGGATCGAGTCGCTCGAGTCCGTACCCGATGGCAACGACGATCCCGATCGTCGCTACGAACACGAGGATATCCTCGCGATAGATGACGGCGACGACCAGCGGTACGAGCAGCGTCAGGGCGAGATACTTGAGAACGGTACCAGTCAGCGCGACGCTCGCCCGCCAATCGACTCGTATATTCATACTCTCAGGCCTGGCTCCGCTCGAGCCAGAATCATGATCGGGGGAACTCGACGTCGCTACATAATTCCACTGAAGTGGTTCGATCGCGGGAACCGGGCGGAGTCGCCGGAAGACACCGATCGTCGTCTCGAGCGAACGTACGGACTACGACCATGTCAACCGATCATCTATATGCGCTCGCCGCGTAGGTTCGACCGGCATGGCTCGACTTCCAAGCGTCCGGCGCCCGGTCTCGTTCTTCGACGTCTTTACCGTCACCGCCGTGTCGATCGTCGTCGTCGCTGCGGTGCTGACGATCTGGCACGGGACGTTCGTCCGCACCGAAATGGGCGTGTTCACCGTCCTCGTCTTCGGCTGGGTCGCCTGGGCCGTCAATCGAATCCTCGAGGAGTCGGTCCAGCGATCGGACCGAACGCGGCGCGACTCGAGGCGCTGATCCGATTCGCGGACGTGAGAGCCGGTCTCGGCGGCTGGGCGGCAAACGAACCAGTTAAGGCGCGTGTCCGACATCGCCCGAGTATGTCCGAACGGTCCTCCGTACAGCGGGGACTCTCGGTATCGTCGGGTCCCGTCCGCGTTCGCGGTCGGTAACGGGGCGGGTCACACGCCGGACGCCGTTTCCAGTACGACAATGAAACGAAGACTACAGAACGCGTTCACCGGAAGACCGGCGAGGGGGAACCGATGAGCGGGAGCGACGAGGAACTCGCCAAGGACCTCGGACCGCTCGCCGCGCTAACGATCGGCGTCGGGACGATGATCGGCGCGGGTATCTTCGTCCTCCCAGGGGAGGCCGTCGCGGATCTCGGGCCGCTGGCGTCGCTGGCGTTCGTCATCGGCGGCGTGATCGCCCTGTTCACGGCGCTCTCGGCGTCCGAACTCGGGACGGCGATGCCCGTCTCCGGCGGGGCCTACTACTACGTCAACCAGGGGCTCGGGCCGCTGTTCGGCTCGATCGCCGGCTGGGGGAACTGGATGGGGCTGGCGTTCGCCTCCGCGTTCTACATGTACGGGTTCGGCGAGTACGTCAACCAGTTCGTGAGCGTCCCGGCGGTGGCGCTCGGTCCCGTCGGCCTCGAGTCGGCCCAGTTGATCGGGCTGGTCGGCGCCGCCTTCTTCATCACCGTCAACTACGTCGGCGCGAAGGAGACCGGCCGGTTACAGAACATCATCGTCGTCACGCTGGTCGGTATTCTGGCGGTCTTCACGCTGTTCGGACTCCTGAACGCCGATCTGGAGACGCTCCGTCCCATCGACCCCTTCGGCTGGGCGCCGCTCCTCCCGGTGACGGGACTCGTCTTCGTTTCCTACCTCGGGTTCGTTCAGATCACGTCCGTCGGCGAGGAGATTCAAAACCCCGGCCGCAACCTGCCGCGGGCGGTCATCGGAAGCGTCGTCATCGTGACCGTGATGTACGCCCTGATCCTCCTGACAGTGCTTGCCGCCGTCGAGACCGAGGTCGTCGCGAACAACGAGACGGCCGTCGTCGACGTCGCCCGGATGCTGATGGGACCGGCGGGGGCCGCGGCGCTGCTGTTCGGCGGCCTGCTGGCGACCGCCTCGTCGGCCAACGCCTCGATCCTCGCGTCCTCGCGGATCAACTTCGCGATGGGCCGGGACAAGCTCGTCTCGCCGAAGATCAACGAGATCCACCCGCGGTTCGCGACGCCGTACCGCGCGATCGCGATCACGGGCGCGCTCATCCTGCTGTTCATCGCGTTGGGTAACCTCGAGATGCTGGCGTCGGCCGGCAGCGTCCTCCATCTCATCGTCTACGGGCTCCTGAATCTCGCGCTGATCGTCTTCCGCGAGGCGGACCCCGCCGGCTACGAGCCCGACTTCGAAGTGCCGCTGTATCCCATCACGCCGATTCTGGGCGCGGTGCTCTCGCTCGCGCTGATCGCGTTCATGGAGCCGACCGTCATCCTCCTCTCGATGGCGTTCGTCGTCTTCGGACTCGTCTGGTACCTCGGCTACGCTCGGTCGGAGATCGAATCGCAGGGCGTGCTCGCCGACTACGTCCTCGAGCGGTCCGACGAACTCCCCGACGCGGCGGTGTCGGCGACGACGGCGGTCAAACCGGAGGGCGGCGACTACCGAGTGATGGTCCCGCTCGCGAACCCCGCCCACGAGAAACACCTGATCACGCTCGCCTCGGCGATCGCCGACCGGAACGACGGGACGGTCGTCGCCGTCAACGTCGAGCAGGTCCCCGACCAGACGTCGCTGACGGCCGCACGCGACCAGCAGGACTACGAGGCGGCCGAACACCTGGTCGAGCAGGCGCGAGCCGACGCCGAGACGTACGGCGTCGACGTGGAGACCCACGTGGTCCTCTCCCACCGCGGCGTCGAGGAAGTGTTCGACGCCGCCACGCGCTACGACGCCGACGTCTGCGTGATGGGCTGGGGGCCGGACTCGCTGGGATCGTCGGGCCGCGTGGAGAGCAGGACCGACGAACTCGCCCACTCGCTGCCGTGTGACTTCCTGGTCTTCCGCGACCGCGGGTTCGACCCGTCACGGATCCTCCTCCCGACCGCGGGCGGTCCGGACTCCGACCTCGCGGCGGCCGTCGCGCGCTGTCTGCGCGACCAGTACGACGCCGAGGTGACCCTCCTCCACGTCGCGGACGATCCCCAGCAGGGACGCGCGTTCCTCGAGTCGTGGGCCGACGAACGCGAGCTGTCGGACGCGACGCTCACCGTCGAGACGGGCGACGTCCAGCGGAGCATCGGCGACGCGGCGGCGGACGCGACGCTGCTGGTCATCGGCGCGACGGAGAAGGGGCTGCTCTCGCGGGTCGTTCGCGGCTCGCTCGTGCTCGACGTCCTCGAAGACGTCGACTGTTCGGTGCTGCTCGCCGAGAAGCGCCACAAACGCTCCGTTCGCGAGCGGATCTTCGGCTCCGGGAACGGCGACCGAAGCGACGCGGAGACGGGCGTGACTCCGGAGCCGTCGACGCCGAACCCCGAATCCGAGACGACGAGAACGGACTGACGAACTCGTTTCGCGATCCGAGCGATCGCGAGTGCGCCCGATCGAATCGTCCTCGACTCGGTGCTGTCCGCTCGAGAACGCACTCAGTCGTCGGCTTCGAACGCGTTCAGCATGGATTCCGTGATCCCGCCCCGAGAGAGCACCGTCAGCAGGTCGCCGGCGCGAATCTCGCTCTCTCCCGTCGGCGTCAGTACGGTGTCGTCGCGTTCGATCGAGACGACGAGCACGCCGTCCTCGAGGACGGCGTCGCGGCCGGCCTGTGCTAAGGTCTTCCCGACGATCGGCGCGTCGTCGTCGACGGTCAGTTCGACGACCTCGTTGCCGCCGGCGAGACTGATGTAGTCGGAGAACTGCTGGTGGGACTCGGCCGGCCCGAACGGCTGGTAGGCCTGAAACTGCTCTCGCTGGATCATCTTCTCGTCGTCGATCTCGAGGCCCAGCGCGGTGAGCTCTCGGACGACGCCGTTGAGCGCGTCGACGTCGCTCCCGACGGCGAGCACGTGGAGGTTCTCCCGCCCGGCCACGAACTCCCGGACGTTGACGACGCCGGTGATCGCCCGGGCCTGCTGGGCGAGTCGCGCGCGGTCCTCGACGGGCGCCGTGGCCACGTACAGCGTCGTGAGCATCTCGTCGGCGGCGTCGAAGTCGACGTTCGCGTGATACCCCGTGATGATCCCGGCCTCCTCGAGTCGGTCGATACGGTTTCGGATCGTCGCCGGAGAGACGCCGACCTCGTCGGCGATCATCGGCGCCGACGTGTTCCGCGCGTCGTCCATCAACGCGTGGATGATTCGCTTGTTCACCTCGTCGAGACGGATACTCATGGTCCCGGGTACGCCCACGTGCCTGAAGGCTTCTGCTTTTTGATCGCCCGCCGAAACACCTAGCGACGTGACTGCCCTCCAATCGGAACGAAGTATGACGGACTATCGACGGCGGTCGTTCGGTACGCGGTCCGTTCCAGTCCGTTCGCAACCGGTGTCGCCGGCGGACGGCGTGTATCACGCTCGCGCTCGTCGGATTGCTTTCGGCCGTCGAGTCGTACAGATTAATAATCGAAAGCGAACAACCCGTTGTCGGACGCTCGAAATGCGACTCGAACCATCAGCAGGGGAAGACTGAACATGTATATCGTTATCATCGGCGCCGGCAGCATCGGCTCGAACTTGATCGACCTCGCGGTCCGCGACGGCAACGACGTCGTCGTGATCGAAAGCGACGAGGGGCGGGCGAACGACGTCGCCTCGGAATACGACTGTCTCGTGCTCAACGCCGACGCGACGAACCACGACACGCTCCGAGATGCGAGCATCGACCGCGCGGACGCCGTCATCTCGACGACCGACATCGACGCGGTCAACATCATGGTGATGTTGCTCGCCCAGGAGCACGACGTCCCGAACCTCGTCAGCGTCGTCCACGACCCCGAGAACCTCCCCGTCTTCGAGAAGATCGGTGTCAACCTCATCGAGAACCCGCAGCGACTGATCGCCGACTACCTCTACCACTCGGTCCGGTATCCCAGCGTCAGCGACTTCATCGACCTCGACGAGGAGACCGAACTCGTCGAACTGACCGTCACCGAGGGCGCCCCGATGGACGGCCAACGCCTCGAGACGGCCATCGAGACCGGTTCGCTGCCGGACGGCTGCCTCGTCGTCGCGCTCAAACGCGGCGACGAGATCCGCGCCCCGCGGGGCGACACGACGATTCGGGCCGGCGATCAGGTGACGGTGTTCACCGACGACACGGCGCTGGCCGACGCGGTCGCGGCGTTTACCGACGACCACTCATGAGGGTGCGGTATTCGGCAGTGGGTCGGGACCTCGGTCGAATCCTGCAGGTCGTCTCGCTGATGGCGCTCGTCTCGATCCTCGTCGCCGCGATCAACCGCGAGTTCTACGCGATCCCCGCGTTCGTCGGCTCGGCCGTCGTGATGGGCGGACTCGGGATCGGACTCGCGCGACGATACGGGGGCGTGTCGGACACCGGTCGGCTCGAGGCGATGGTCACGGCGGCGGCCGCGTGGGGAACGATCGGCGTCTTCGGCAGCCTCCCCTTTCTGCTCATCGCGTGGACGATCGCGCTCGATCCGTATCCCGCGTGGGCGAACACGCCGCCGATGACCGACACGGTCGCCGTCTTTCGACATCCCCTCAACGGGATCTTCGAGAGCATCAGCGGCTTCACCAGCACCGGGCTGACGATGGCCGCCGTCGAGGAGAACCTCCCGCGGTCGCTGCACTGGTGGCGCTCGTTCACGGAGTGGATCGGCGGCGTCGGCGTCATCGTCCTCACCGTCGCGATTCTCGCCCGCCCGGGCAGCGGGTCGCTGACGCTCTACGAGAGCGAGGCCCGCTCCGAGAAGATCCATCCCAGCATCGTCTCGACGGTCACGGAGATCTGGAAGATTTACCTCGGGATCACGCTCGCTGCGATCGCCCTGTTCTTCGTCGCCGGTATGCCGCTGTGGGACGCGATCAACCACGCGATGACGGCCATCGCGACGGGCGGGTTCTCCGTCCACGCCGACTCGATCGGCCACTACGGCAGTCCGATCATCGAGTACGCGGTCGTTCCGGTGATGGTCGCCGGTAGCATCGCGTTCCCGATTCACTACCTGCTGATCAAGGGCGAACTGCGCAACGTCTACGCCGATCTCCAGACCCGGTGGGTGTTCATCTGGTTTTCCGTCGGTTCGGTCGCACTGATGGCGCTGCTCTCTGCAGGGGGACAGTACGAGTCGCTCGGGGAGACGTTCCGGATCGCGCTGTTCCAGTTCGTCTCCGCGACGTCGAACGCCGGGTTCGGAACGGCGTCGATCGGCGGGGGGACCGACCGCGTCTGGACGGCCGGGCCGACGCTGTTGCTCTGTCTCGGGATGCTGACCGGAGCGGCCGCCGGATCGACCGTCGGTGGCCTCAAACTCGTCCGCGTCATCACGCTCGTCAAGGGGACGGTCTGGCAGATCAGGAGCGTCTTCGCGCCGGCCAGCGCGATTCGCCGACTCCGGCTCGGCGAGCGCACCCTCGATCAGTCACAGGCCCAGCGCGAGTACGCCGAGGCGGCCGTCGTCTTCGTCCTCTGGATCGCCGGGCTCGCCGTCGGCGTCGCGGTCTTCCTGTGGGCGTTGCCCCCCGAATACCCCCTCGAGTACGTCATCTTCGAGGTGATGAGCGCCCAGAGCACCGTGGGGCTGGACACCGGGATCACCGGTCCGGGAATGCCGACGGCCGCCAAGACCGTCCTGCTGTTCAATATGTGGATCGGGCGCCTCGAGATCATCCCCGTCGCGGTGCTGTTGGGCGCGTTCTTCCAGCGGCTCGATCTCTATCGCTGACCGTCGGCGCCTCGTCGCTCGAGACGGTCGCGTCGGCGACACCGACGGCCGTCGGACCACCGCTGCGCGCGTTTTCGCCGGTGGTCGGTCGCTATCGGATCCCGTCCCAGTGAGCGGACGATCACGTGCACGCGAAGAGCGCCGAGTCCACCGTTCGCAGCCGTTGCGCGCTCGAGCGTGTGACGAGAACCGCTCGGTAGTCAACCATCGAAATAAGTGAACTTAAGGGAGATTCTGTATCCGCAAATCAGCTAGGTTTATATTATTGAATCCGTAACGCCAGCAGTGATGGAACGATGTCGACAGCCACGTCGGGAGCGCGGCGCTGCGAGCGCTCGGCTCCGTCGGCGGTGGTGAACCGATGACCGATTCGATCACGACGCACACGGTCGTCCCGGTCGCGACCGAGCGCGACGCGCGGGCGACGTGCGACTCGCTGGAGTCGTTCGTCGAGGAGATCGAGACGATCACCGTCGTCCACGTCATCGAAAAGACGGACGGATACCCGGACAAGGCGCCCCTCGAGGCGCGCCGAGCGCAGGCCGACCGGATCTTCTCGATCGTCGAGGAGCGGCTGCCCGACGGCCTCCCAATCCGACGCGAACTCAGGTACGGGACCGACGTCGTCGACGAAATCGCCGCCGCGGCCGCGGACGTCGACGCGACCGCCATCGGGTTTCGGCCCCGATCCGGCGGCCGACTCCACCGACTGCTGTCGGGGTCCGATTCGTACAGACTGATCACCGAGTGCGAGCGTCCGGTCGTCGTCTTCTCGCGACTGGACTCGAACGACGCCTGACGGAGACACCAACGATGTATGTTATCATTATCGGCGCAGGGAGTATCGGCTCGAACCTGATCGATCTCGCGGTCCGCGACGGCAACGACGTCGTCGTGATCGAAAGCGACGAGGGGCGGGCGAACGACGTCGCCTCGGAGTACGACTGTCTCGTGCTCAACGCCGACGCGACGAACCACGACACGCTCCGGGACGCGAACGTCGACCGAGCGGACGCGGTCATTTCGACGACCGACGTCGACGCGGTCAACATCATGGTGATGTTGCTCGCCCAGGAACACGACGTCCCGAACCTCGTCAGCGTCGTCCACGATCCCGAGAACCTCCCCGTCTTCGAGAAGATCGGTGTCAACCTCATCGAGAACCCGCAGCGACTGATCGCCGACTACCTCTATCATTCCGTTCGATATCCCGGCGTCAGCGACTTCGTCGATCTCGACGAGGAGACCGAACTCGTCGAACTGACCGTCACCGAGGACGCCCCGATGAACGGGCAGCGCCTCGAGACGGCCATCGAGACCGGTTCGCTGCCGGACGGCTGTCTCGTCGTCGCGCTTCAGCGGGACGGCGAGATCTGCGCACCGAGGGGCGAGACGACGATTCACGCGGACGACCACGTGACGGTGTTCACCGACGACGCGACGTTATCCGACGCCGTCGCGGCGTTTACCGGCGATCGAGCATGAGAGTTCGATATCGGGCGGTCGGACGGGACGTCGGTCGAATCGTCCAGGTCGTCTCGCTCATGCTCGTCGTCTCGATCCCGGTCGCCGCGATCAACCGCGAGTTCTACGCGATCCCCGCGTTCGCCGTCTCCGCGGTCACGATGGGCGGGATCGGCGTCGCGCTCGCCCGCCGATACCGTGACGCGTCGACCACCGGCAAACTCGAGGCGATGATTACGGCGGCCGGCGCGTGGGCGGCGGTCGGCGTCCTCGGCGCGCTCCCGTTCCTGCTGATCGCGTGGACGATCGCGATCGACCCGTTCCCGGCGTGGGCGAACACGCCGCCGTTGAACGACACGACGGATATCTTTCTGAATCCGCTCGATGCCGTGTTCGAGTGCATGAGCGGCTTCACCGGGACGGGGCTGACGGTGGCCGCCGTCGAGGAGGAACTGCCTCGATCGCTGCACTGGTGGCGCTCCTTCACGGAGTGGATCGGCGGCGTCGGCGTCATCGTCCTCACCGTCGCGATCCTCGCTCGCCCGGGCAGCGGGTCGCTGACGCTCTACGAGAGCGAAGCCCGCTCCGAGAAGATCCACCCCAGCATCGTTAACACGGTCACGGAGATCTGGAAGATCTACCTCGGACTGACGCTCGCCTCGATCGCGCTGTTCCTCCTCGTCGGCATGCCGCTGTGGGACGCGATCAATCACGCGATGACGGGGATCGCTACCGGCGGATTCTCCGTCCACGCCGACTCGATCGGCCACTACGGCAGCCCCCTCATCGAGTACGCGGTCGTTCCGGTGATGGTCGCGGGCAGCATCGCCTTCCCCGTCCACTACCTGATCTTCAGGGGCGAACTCGAGAACTTCTACGAGGACGTCCAGACGCGCTGGGTCTTCCTCTGGTTCGGAATCGGGTCGCTGGCCTTGACCGCGATCCTCTGGGCCAACGGACAGTACGAGACGTTCGAGGAGACGTTCCGGATCTCGCTGTTCCAGTTCGTCTCCGCGACGTCGAACACCGGTTTCGGCACGGCGACGGTCGGCGAGGGCACGGAATCGGTCTGGTCGGCCGGAGCGACGTTCGTGACGTGTCTGGGAATGCTGACCGGCGCCGCGGCGGGGTCGACGGTCAGCGGTCTCAAACTCGTCCGCGTCATCACGCTCGTCAAGGGGACGGCCTGGCAGATCGGCTCGGTCTTCCAGCCGGACAGCGCGATTCGGCGACTCCGGCTCGGCAAGCGGAGTCTCGGCGAGGACCAGTTCCAGCGGGAGTACACCGAAGCGGCGGTCGTCTTCCTGCTCTGGATCGCGTTCCTCGCCGTCGGCGTGGCCGTCCTCCTGCGGACGCTCTCGCCGGCGCACCCCGTCGAGTACGTCGTCTTCGACGTGATGAGCGCCCAGAGCAACGTCGGCCTCGACTCGGGGATCACCGGACCGGGCATGCCCGATACCGCGAAGGCGATGCTGATACTCAACATGTGGGTCGGCCGCCTCGAGATCATCCCCGTCGCCGTGTTGCTGGGAGCGATCTTCCGACGGCTCGGCCTCTACCGGTGATCAGAGCACCGCCGACACTTCGTCGAGGGCGGCCGCGTCGACGAACAACACGACGTGGTCGCCGGCCCGCGGGACCGTCGTCCCGCGGGGCGTGACGAGGTCGCCGCCCCGAGAGATCGCACCGATGACGACGCAGTCGGGCAGATCGTCCATCGACTCCGCGATCTCCCGGCCCGTCAGGGCGCTGTTCGCGTCGAGTTCGACCTCGATGACCTCGGCGCGGTCGTGTTCTAACATCGCGATCTTCTCGGTCTGGTCCGTCCGCGTAAAGCGGACGATCTCCTCGGCGGTCTCCTCGCGGGGGTTGATCGCGACGTCGATCCCGACGGCCTCGAAGAGGTCGGTGTACTCGGTGTTCTCGATGATCGCGACCGTCCGACCGACGCCGACGCGCTGGGCCAGCAGGGAGACCAGCAGGTTCTTCTCGTCGCTGTCGAGGGCGGCGACCACGATGTCGGCCTCGTCGATGTGCTCGCGGGTGAGGAAGTCGGTGTCGGTCGCGTCGCTCTGCATGACGAACGTGTGCGGCAGCGCCTCGGCCATCTCGCGGGCGCGCTTCTCGTCCCGTTCGATCAGCCGCGGCTCGAAGCCGTGGGCCTCGAACTCGCGGGCGGCCTGGAAGCCGATCTCGCTGCCGCCGACGATGACCACGTCGTCCGCGCTCGAGGTCGTGTCCGGAACCATCGCCATGGCGAACTCCTTGACGGAACTGGGGCTCCCGATGACGACGATCCGGTCGCCGGCGCGGAACTGGGTGTCACCGCGGGCGACGATCAGTTCCTCCTCCCGGAAGACGGCGGCGAACGTCATCGAGTCGTACCGGTCGGCCTCCTCGACGCGGCTCCCGACCAGCGGGCTCTCCGGGCCGATCTCGAACTCGGCCATCCTGACGAGGCCGCCGGCGAACGTCTCGACGTCCTGCGCCCGCGGGAAGCCGGAGATCCGGAAGATCGTCTGGGCGACCAGCAGGTCCGTACAGACCATGAAGTCCACGCCGAAGGCGCCCTGGGACCCCTCCCACGTGTTCAGCAGCGTCCGCCGTCGGACGCGCGCGATGGAGAACGCGTCGCTGGCGGTCTTGGCGGTGCCACAGACGACGATGTTCGTCTCGTCGCTGTCGGTACACGCGACGACCAGATCCGCTCGCTCGAGGCCGGCCTCCCGAAGCGTCTCGAGTTCCGTCCCGTCGCCCTGGACCGAAAGTACGTCGTACGAGTACGTGATCTCGTCGGCGAGTTCGGGATCGCGTTCGACCACTGCGACGTCGTGGGTGTCCGCGAGGTTCGCGGCGATCATCTGGCCGACCTGTCCCGCGCCGACGATCAGTACGTACATCGCTGGGACCTCCTTCGCATGGACATTCTTTCCCGGACGTTTTCGGGGTGGACCGATAGGCGTTTCGACGATTGGTCACCGTTCCGAAGCGTGGTCAGCCGGACGAAATCGCTCCGGTCGAAGAATCACGACGCGCCGCGTCCACCGCTGCGTCGCGTTTGCCACCGTTCCGATCGAGCGCATTGTGAGCCGGGCGGAGTCGTTTCGAGAACGCATATACGACCGCGGCCTCCAAGGTGGAGACATGACTGACAGTGCCGGAGCGGACGACGGCTGGTTCGAGAGCCTCGAGTCCGACGGTCCCGAGGCGGCCGCGACGGCGGTTCGCGAGGGGGCCGCCGACGACCCCCGCGACTGGCCCGCGCTCGCGGTCGAAGCGGGGGTCGTCGCCGACGAGGCGGAGTACTACGACGCCCTGCGGGCCGCGACGACGGCGGCGACGAGGGCGGCGGTGACCGAGCGCGAGGCGGCCGACGACCGCCAGCTCGTCCACGCGGTGCGGGCGATGGACGACTGCACGCGAACGGCGAACGAACTCGCCGAACGCCTCGCCGAGTGGGCGGGGACCGTCGATCCCGACGCCGGCACGGGCGTCGACTACGCTCGAGAGTTGGCAGGTCGAGACGAGACGCCCGACGCCGCGCCGGACGCGCTCGTCTCGCTGGCCGAGCGCATCGCCGGCCTCGCCGACGAGGCCGACGAACTGCGCGAGTACGTCGAGCGGACCGCGCCGACGGTGGCGCCCAACCTCGCGACGATGGCCGGCCCCGTCCTCGCGGCGCGGCTGCTCTCGCTGGCCGGCGGCCTCGAGAGCTTGGCGAAGAAACCCAGCGGCACGGTCCAGGTGCTCGGCGCCGAAGACGCGCTGTTCGCCCACCTCCGCGGGCACGCCCCCTCGCCCAAACACGGGATCATCTACACGCACGACGCGGTCCGGGGAACCCACCCCGACGAACGGGGTTCGGCGGCCCGCGCGGTGGCCGGGAAGCTCGCCATCGCCGCCCGCGTCGACCACTACTCGGGGGAACTGAAGCCGGAACTCGGGGCCGAACTCGAGGAGCGCATCGCGACGATTCAGGCGCGAACCGACGACGGTGATTCGAGCGCCGACGGCGACGGAGGCGATGACGATGAGTGAGACGCTCCCGGACGGCGTCGAGCGCCGCGCGTTCGACGGCACCGAGCGTCTCGCCACTCGCGGCGAGCCGGTCTACGGCGAACCGACCGACGGTGAGTGGCGCGCGTGGAACCCGAACCGCTCGAAGCTCGGGGCGATGCTCGAACTCGGGATGGAGACGGGCCTCGAGGGCGGCGAGACCGTCCTCTATCTCGGCGCGGCCAGCGGAACGACCGTGAGTCACGTCGCGGACTTCGCCGGGCCGACCTACGCCGTCGAGTTCGCCGCGCGGCCGGCGCGGGACCTGCTCGAGGCGGCGGAGAGTCGGCCGTGGCTCTTCCCGCTGCTGAAGGACGCCCGGAAGCCCGAGACGTACGCCCACGTCGTCGAGTCGGACGTCGACGTCATCGTGCAGGACGTAGCCACGAGGGGCCAGGCCCGCGTGGCGCTCGAGAACCGGCGCTTTTTGGCCGACGACGGACGGTTGCTGCTGGCCGTGAAGGCGCGGAGCGAGGACGTGACCCGGGATCCGGCGGCCGTCTTCGAGGACGTCCGCGAGGAACTCGAGGAGGGGTACGAGATTGTGGAGACGCAACGGCTCGAAAACTATCACGCCGACCATCTCGGGGTCGTTGCGCGGCCGCGATGAGAGAATCGACCGGTCGTGATCGACGCCGCGTCGATTACGATGCGAAGCGACCGCTCGATCCCGGCTGAACGGCTATCGCATCCGCTCCTCGTAGCGAACGGGAACGGAGGGGAGTTGCGATCCTCTCGTCTCGATCGCTTCGATGGCTCTCCTTCACTCGGACGTCTCGTTCATCTCGTCCTCGAGCGAGATCATCGCGTCGTCGGTCACCGGCTCGTCGTCGCTCGTGTAGGGGTCGTCGGCCTCGGGGAACTCGTACGTCTCGTTGTCGTTGGTGTCCTGATGGGCCATCGCGATCAGCACCTGGCTCTCCTCGAGGGATTCGTTGAGTTCGACGGTCACGTTCTCGTGCTCGCCGGAGTCCAGGAAGGTGGAATTACCCAGGACTTCCCCGGGATCGTAGTCCTCGGAGAGATTCGTGACGGTCTCGTTCTCGTTTCCGTCGGCGGGCGCGGCCGCGTGAATGACGGCGAAACCGCCCTCGGGCAGCGTCGTGTTGTTGACCACGACTGCCGTCCCGTTGGACGTCTGATTCTCGAACGTCACCGTGGCCGTTTCGTTCTCCGTCTCGTTCTCTTGGATCGTGCCGGCGTCGGTCGCGGCGAACGCGAGGCTCGCCCCCGAGAGGAGGACGAGCGCCGCGACGACTGCGACGCCGATAGTTCTCGTACGTGGCATCGGAATCATCGATGTCACCGTCATAATTCGACAAAAACCGGACGTTTCGTTCGAGCGTTTCGCGAGTAGAAACGTCCGAATTCGCCGGACGAGACGATCGAGGTAAGAGCGCTATTCCGACCGTTAGTCTCGCGATCAGTAGCGTAACATCGGATTCTACTATGGGGGTGTCTCGAGGGAGTCACGAATCCACGGTAGCGTTCGAGACGGGGTTGAGACGTACAGCATGTAATCTCTGATGGAACTCCCGAGAGTTTCGATCGACCTCCTGATCGCTGAGCGGGCGCGTCGTCGGGACGCTCCGAGTTCGGGACCGTACCACGCCCTCGATGAGCGCGGTCGCCCGGTCACAGCGACGAACGGCGGCGTACCCGATAACAAATATAAGGGCCTTCGTGGTACGCGGCTGTGGTATGTCACAACACCCCACAATCGGTGACACCGTAGAGCAGACGGTCGACCGCTATCCGGACCGCGACGCGATCGTCTATCCGCGCAAGGACCAGCGGTGGACCTACGCCGAATTCGACGAGCGCGTGAACCGACTGGCGAACACGCTGGCCGACCGCGGGATCGAGAAGGGCGATCGGGTCGCGACGGTCCTGTACAACGGGTCGGAGATGGCGCTTACCGTCTACGCGTGCGCGAAGCTCGGCGCCGTGTTCACCCCGCTGAACTTCCGGCTCCCGTCGGGCGAGATCGAGTACATCGTCAACGACGCCGAGGCGCAACTGGTCCTGTTCGAGTCCGAGACGCGGGAGGCGGTCGAGGGGGCGCGGCCGAGCCTCGAGACCGTCGACGAGTACGTGTTCATCGACGACGACCGCGAGGAGGCCCCGGAGTACGCGCGGGGATTCTACGACCTGCTCGAGTCGGGCTCTACCGAACGACCCGACGTCCACGTCGAGGAGGACGACGTCTACGCCTTCATCTATACCTCGGGGACCACGGGTCGGCCGAAGGGCGTCGTCCACGAGCACCGCAGTATGGTGGAACACAACCTGCTGTGTATCGCGGAGCTCGACCTCACCCGCGACGACGTCGGGCTGTCGATGATGCCGCTGTACCACTGCGCCGAACTCCACTGCAGCCTGTTCGCGCGGGTCCACCGCGGCGCGGCGACCGTCATCCACCACGAGTTCGAGCCCGAGGCGGCCCTCGAGGCGATCGAAGCCCACGGCGTCACGGTCCTCTTCGCGGCGCCGACCGCGTGGAACGCGCTGTCGCTGACCGCCGCCGAGGCCGACGTCGACGTCTCCTCGCTCCGGATCGGCCTCTACGGCGCGGCGCCGATGCCCGAGCGCGTCCTCGAGAACTGCATGGATCACCTCTGTGAGGACTACGTCCAGGCCTACGGGATGACCGAGATCGGTCCCGCGGGGGTCTTTCAGCCGCCCGAGGACCAGATTCCGAAGCAGGGCTCGGCCGGCCTGCCCGCGCTCAACCACCGCGTGCGCGTGGTCGAACCCGACGCCGATCCGGACGCCGCGGTCGAGGCGGGCGATATCGGGGAGATCCTGATCTCGAGTCCGTGCGCGATGCGCGAGTACTGGAACCGCCCCGAGGCGACCGCGCGATCGCTCCGCGAGGCCGACGGGACGACGTGGTACTACACCGGCGACTTGGGCTACCGCGACGAGGACGGCTACCTCTACGTCGTCGACCGGAAGGACGACATGATCGTCTCGGGCGGCGAGAACGTCTATCCGGCCGAGGTGGAGGACGTGCTCTTCGCCCACGACGCCGTCGAAGAGGCGGCCGTCGTCGGCGAACCCGACGAGGAGTGGGGCGAACGGGTCGTCGCGTACGTCGTCGCCGACGGCGTCGATGCGGCCGCCCTCGATGAGTTCGCTCTCGAGAGCGATCGGCTCGCCGACTTCAAGCGCCCGCGGACGTACTACTTCGTCGACGAACTCCCGAAGAATCCCAGCGGCAAGATCCAGAAGTTCAAGCTCCGGGAGGACGAGGCGGACGTCGATCCCGAGGCCGAGCGCGTCGCCTCCTGATCGACGCCCACAGCGCGGCGAGCGGCTGGTCGGACGGTCTCGGAAGTGGCGCATACCGTCACCTCGCGACCCGTGGGTTCGAACGTCGAGGGGACCACGGCACTGCCGAGTCGTACGGTATTTACCGTCGCGGGCGAAAACGGCAGACGATGGAACGCGGGTCCCGGGATTCGTTTACGCGCATGGGCACGCTGGGGATTGAAGAGGAGTGTTTCGTCGTCGACGACGACGGCCGCCCCACGAGCGGCACCGACGAGCTCGTCTACGAGCACGATCCGCCCGAGATCCTGCGGGACCGACTCGATCACGAACTGTTCAAGTTCGTCATCGAGACCCAGACGCCGCTGATCGAGGACCCGGAAGACGCTCGGGAGACGTTACTCGAGATCCGACGGGCGCTGGTCGATCACGCCACCGATCACGGGTACCAGATCGCCGCGGCGGGGCTGCACCCGCTGGCGAAGTGGCAGGAACTCGAGCACGCCGAAAAGCCCCGCTATCGGTCGCAACTCGACCGAATTCAGTACCCGCAACACCGGAACACGACGGCGGGCGTCCACGTCCACGTCGGCGTCGACGACGCCGACAAGGCGGTCTGGATCGCCAACGAACTGCGCTGGTACGTCCCGATCATCCTCGCGCTGTCGGCCAACTCGCCGTACTGGAACGGGTACGACACCGGGCTCCAGTCGGCCCGCGCGAAGATCTTCGAGGCGCTGCCCAACACCGGAATGCCGACCTACTTCGAGGACTACGAGGCCTTCGATCGCTTCGAGCGCCGGATGCTCGAGACCGAGTCGATCCGCGACCGGGGCGAACTCTGGTACGACGTGCGGCCTCACACCGCCCACGGGACCGTCGAACTGCGGACGCCCGACGGACAGGCCGATCCCGAGATCGTCCTCGCGTTCGTCGAGTACGCCCACGCGCTCGTCTGCGCCCTCGCGGAGGAGTACGAGGACGGCGCCGACGGCTACGGCCGGGACCACCGCCGCGAACTCCTCGACGAGAACAAGTGGCGGGCGATCCGCCACGGCCACGAGGCCAGCCTCATCGACCGCGAGATGGAGGGGACGATCGACCTCGGCGAACTCGTCGACCGCGAGTGCGAGCGGCTGGGCGTCGACGGCATCAAGCGCGTCTACGAGCGCGACAGCGGCGCCGAGCGACAGCGGCGCCTGCTCGAGGAGGGGCCCGACGCCCTCTGCGAGTCGCTGCTGCTCGGCACCGAGTGAACCCGATACCGTTCGGTTTCGTCCGCTTCAGCTGATCTATTCGGCCATCGACGCGTGACGACGACCGACCCCCGCAAAGGTTTACCCCTGTGGGAGGCCTGGTCTCGGACGAGAGGACATATGGCTTCAGATGACACTGACGAGCATCGGGTAGACGACGGGAGCGGCCAGCCGCATCGCGACGAACCGACCGATCCGCTCGAGGAGTCGCTCCTCGAGTCCGGCGAGGAGGGCGATTCAGCGGAGCGTCGAGACGAGGGCGATCGAGCGGCCGCCGTCGAGGAGGTCGACGGACGGATCGTCGATCTGCTCTCGTGGATCCTCGACACGGAGACCCGCGCGAAGATCTACGTCTACCTGCTGGCCAACCCGGGCAGCACCTCCGAGGAGGTCGCCACGGGGACCGGCCTCTATCCGAGCACGGTCCGAGAGGCCCTCGCGGAACTCCACGAGGAGGAGCGCGTCAACCGGGAGAAGCGCGCGAGCAAGGGCGCCGGAAACAACCCCTACGAGTACACGGCCATTCAACCGAGCGAACTCGTCGGCGGCGTCGTCGACCAGGTCCAGCAGGAACTGAACACCATCTTCACGCTCGATCGGCTCCTCGATCGCCACGGGGAGACGGACCCCGGTCTCGAGGGCGGCAACGAACCGGTGACGATCACCGTCGACGACACCGAACCGCCCGAACCCGCCGCGACCGACGCGTCCGAGACGGCGCGCTCCGAGTCCGAGGACGCCGTCGCGGAGCGCGACGCCGATCCGACCGACGAGGACGATGCCGCCGAATCGGCGTCGGAACCCGACCGCGAGGAGTGACGCCACCGCGGCGCCGGCCGCTCCTCCGCCCCCGTTCTCTCGATTTCTCGACTCGAGGACTGAGTCGCCACTGCGGCGCCCGCCGCGTGCGGCGACTCAGTCCTCGAGCGTCAGCACGTCCGGCCGCTCGAGTTCCAGATCGAACTCGACGGCCCGGGCCGTCGTCGTCGGCCAGTCGTCCGTGTCCGTCAGCGACTCGACCTCGTCCTCGGTGACGAGGTGGGTGTCTTCGCTCTTCGCGCCCTCGACGGTCGGGTTCCAGGCGTAGGCCATCGGCGCCGTCACCGGCGCGTCGTGGTCGGGCGTCGCGATCCATTCCCGGCCCGCGAAGCCGGCGGCGCCGCCCTGGTGATGACGTTCCCACTCGCCCGCGTAGCCGAGCGCGTCGTAGGCGTCCTGAATCGCCGCGAAGACGTCCCCGGCCGTCGCCGCGTCCCCGCCGTCCCCGGCCGCCGTCTGCGTCGCCGCCAGCGCCGTCGCCTCGACGCGGGCCGCGGTCGCGTGGCGGTCCTCGAGCCACGACGGCGGATCGAAGGCGACGGTTCGCGTACAGCTCGCGTGGAGGCCGGCCCGCTGGGTCGTCACGGAGACGAGCGCGTAGTCGCCGAGTTCGGCCTCGGTCGGCGTGTAGTGGCGGTACCGCTGGGCGCGTTCGGCGCCGCCGACGAGGACGACGGGCGCCTCGACGTCCCGGGCGGAGAGTGCGACTCGCAGGGCCGAGGCGACCTCGTGTTCCGTGTCCTCGCTCCGCAGTTCCCGACAGACCGACTCGACGGCGGCGGCCGTCTCCTGACCCAGCCGTCGGTAGCGCTCGCGGTCGCGCTTCGTCAACGGCTGGCGGAGCGTCGTCGGATCGACGCGCTCGAGGCCCGGCGCGTCGACGTCCGCGGCGGCCCGTTCGTCGTCGCCGACGCGGGCCGCGATGGCCGCCTCGAGCGACGAATCGTGCCACGGGAACCGCTCGATCGAGACCTCGTCCGCGTCGAGGTCCGGTAGCTCCTCGGCGGCGATGCGATCGGCTTCGATGGTGTCCGTCACGATTCGCAGGTCCGTCCCGTCGTAGCCGACGGCGGCGACGCCGGCGTCGGTCTCGCGGTCGACGACGTTGTTCCCCCCGGTCAGCCAGGCGAACGAGTTCGGTCGGGCGAACCAGACCGAATTGAGATCGTTCGACTCGAGGTAGGCCTCGAGGCGTTCGCGTTTCTCCATGCCGAGTGCTGGCGTGGCCGACTCTTGAATGCGACGAACGCGAAGCCGTCGGTGAGCCGTCTGACGGCATCGTAATCGCACGTAATTCGGGGTCAGCAGGCCGATTCCAGCGCGGTAAGAACGACTCGGGCAACCTAAGTACGGTCCGTCCCAACTCATCCTCGAACGTCCGTGTCGACCAACAGTCAGACCTCTCGTCCCGTAGTTCGTCCGCTGATCGAACGGTTCGGCTTTCCGCACCTGCTCGCGGTGACGCTCGTGATGGTCGCGGCGACGATCCTCCTCGGCATCGCCGCGAAGGCGACCGGGTCGGGGCTGGCCTGCGAGGCCAACTGGCCCCAGTGCGACGCCGGGCCGTACAACCTGCTCCCGGCGAACCTCCCGAGCTTCTACGAGTGGTTCCACCGCTTCGTCGCCATGTTCGCCGGCTTCGCGATCATCGGGACTGCCATCGCCGCCGTCCGCCTGCCGGACGTCGACCGTCGCGTCGCCGGCCTCGTCGTCGCCGGACTGGTGCTGACGCCGATTCAGGTCGCCCTCGGTCGCGAAACGGTCACGACCTACACGATGGACATTCTCGGACTCCACTTCTGGACGGCGATCTCGATCTTCGTGGTGTTCACTGTCGCGACCGTCCTCGTCTGGGCGCCGCGGCTGACGGCGACGCACGTCACCGGCGCGCTCGCGCTGGGTGCGGTCGCGCTCCCGGCTCACGTCGTGCTCAGCCCGACGGTGATCAGCGACGTCACGACGTACGGACCGTCGATGCAGATGGCCCAGTACGGCGTCACGCTCGTCATCCTCGCGGCCGTCATCGTCGCCGCGATCATCGGCCGCCGGCGGTTCGACGAGGCCCGACTGACCGGCTTCCTGAGCGCGACGGCGGTGCTCGCGCTCGCCGTCGCCTACCTCGGCCGACAGGCCGTTAACCCCGCGTTCGACTACCTCTACGCCGTCGGCGCCGGACTGCTCTTCGTCGCCTTCCTCGCGGGCGTCGGACTGACGCGTCGCGCCTCGAGGACCTCGCGAACGTCGCTGTCGCGGTAACGCCGTCCATTCCTCGTTCCGCTGTTCGTCGCCTCCGATTCCCTCGGGCGCACGGAGGGTTCGAGTCCCGTCAGCCGAGCGCGGCGACGACGACCGCACCCGCGAGTACCGCTCCGACGCCGACGCCGAGCAGCGCGTAGTTGGCCAGCGGATTCGCCGCTCTCGTGACCGCGAGCGTGTAGCGACGATTCGAGAGCGGCCAGAGGGGACGGATCCCCATCGGCGTCAGCGCGTCCGCGAGGAGATGCGAGCAGATCGAGAGCGCGCCGACGGCGAAGGCGAAGCCGACGAGGCCGACGCCGAGCAGCGGCGAGCCGGCGTCGACGAGCATCGCGGCGATCCCGGCGAGGCCGGCGCCGACCAGCAGGGCGAACGCCAGCGAGTGGGTCGGACCGCGGTGCTCGACGAGCGGCACTCTGTGGTCGCAGTCGGGAAGCGTCGAGAGCGCGACGCAGGCGAGCGCCCCGAGTATCGCCGTCGTCTCGTGTCCGGCGAGGGCGACGGCGGTGCCGAGTGGCGCGTACGCGACCAGCGCCGTCCCGTAGTGGCCGACCTGATACATATATTCGGTGACACAACCCCTCGAAGGATAAACACACCGCTATAGGGGGCCGTTCGCGCGCCGTTCTTCGACCGGTTTCGATCGCGGTCGACTCCCCTCTCGTCTATCCGCTCGAGTCCCCACATCGATAGTACCCGCTAGTTAAATCACTTCGATACCTAACCCGCTACTCCTTGTAAGCACCTGTGGATGTTCCACCGACTGACCCTCCATGGACTCTGCTACCGGACGGACGCCGCGCGCGTCGAGGCAGTCGAATCGAGGTCGAGGAACGGACCGCGACGGCCGCGCCGACCGCGCCGGCGCGTCGCCGGCGGAACGGAGCGACCGATGAGTCTCGTCGCGACGGTCGTCGTCCCGGCCGCGGCGTTCCCGCTCGGGTCGCTGCTCGACCTGGACGAGGACGTGACGCTGACCGTCGAGACGACGGTCCCGACCGGCGAGTCGGTCGTCCCGTACTTCTGGGCGCCGGCCGACGTCGCCGACTCGATCGTCGACACCCTCGAGTCCGACCAGACGGTCGCTGCCGTCTCGATCGTCGACGAAACCGACGATCACGTCCTCGTCAAGATCGCGTGGGACGACAGCGTCAACGGCGTCCTCGAGTCGATCCGCGAGCGCGACGTGATCGTCACGAGCGCCGTCGGCACCGAGACCCGCTGGACGTTCCGCCTCCGGTTTCCGTCCTCCGAGGATCTGTCGGCCTTCTACAGCAGTTGCCTCGAGCGGGACATCTCGATCGAACTCGTCCGGCTCCACGAGACCGGCGAGCCGAGCGGCGGCCGCGGGTTCGGCCTGACGACGGCGCAGCGGGAACTGCTGATCGCCGCCTACGAGGCCGGCTATTTCGACGTGCCGCGGCGGACGACGCTGGTCGAACTGGGCGACCGACTCGACGTCTCCGACTCGGCGGTCTCGCAGCGACTGCGCCGCGGCCTCGCGGAACTCATCGGCTCGACGATCGCAGCCGAGGCCGGCAGCGGACCGACGCCGCTCTCGCGTCGACTGGACGCGGAACTCGAGATCGACGCGCAGCAGGATCACTGACCGTCTCGAGTCGCCTTCGGGTTCCTCGTCGACTGTCGGCACGCGACGGTGACCGGACGGCGATCCCGGAACCCGCTGGCAGAGATTCGACGGGCGCGACTACTCGGATCCGGGGTTGTCGCCGAGCGAGCCCTCGTATTTGTCCCGCTCGTCGTCCGGGAGGTACCGTCGCTCCCAGTCGACGACCTCGGGAAACCCGGCGAACTCGTGGAGGCTACCGACCGGTTGGTCGTTGAAGTCGTCGTCGATGCCGCGCATCGCCGCGACGGGGTCGTCGGCGAACGCACTGAGGTCCGCGTAGACGTTCGCGATCGTCGACAGCGTCGACGCGATCGGGAACAACGCGAGGTCGAAGCCCCACTCGTCGAGCGCCGACAGTTCGACGTACGGCGACGAGCCGAGATCGCCGACGAAGTTGTACACGAGCGGGCCGTCGACCGCTCGACCGATGCGTTCCAGTTCCGATTCGTCGGTGGGTCCCTCGACGAACGCGACGTCGGCGCCGGCCTCGAGGAAATCGTTGGCGCGGCCGATCGCCTCGTCGAGGGAGCCGTCACCGGTTCCGCGGGCGTCAGTTCGAGCGATGAGAACGAAGTCCTCGGCCCGATCGTCTCGAACGTCGGCCGCGGCTTCGATCTTGCCGATCGCTTCCGCCCGCGGGACGACCTGCCGCCCTTTCGTGTGGCCACAGCGCTTCGGGAACGTCTGGTCTTCGATGTGGATAGCGCCGACGCCGGCCTTGATGTACTCCCGCACCGTCCGGACGACGTTCGTCGCGTTCCCGTACCCGTTATCCGCGTCGGCGATGAGCGGAACGTCGATACGCTCCTGGATGTTCCCGGCGTTGCCGATCATCTCCGGCATCGTGACGAAGCCGGCGTCGGGATAGCCGGTCGTCGATAGCGACGTCCCGTACCCGGTCATGTAAATCGCGTCGAAGCCGACGGCGTCGGCGACGCCGGCGGTGAGCGGGTCGTGGACGCCGGGACAGACCAGTAGCTCGCCGCGGTCGAGGCGTTCTCGGAGCGCGGCACCGGAGTCGGTCATAGCCGATCACTCGGCGGACGCGGGGAAGTCGGTATCGATGTGTTTCGCGGACGCTGACGGACGGTACACCATCCAGCGAGGCCGACTCAACCCTGACTCCCAACGAATCGAGAGTAGACGGTTCGAACGCATCGAACTCGAGCAGCGGTGACGCTCGCGAATCGGTCGTCCGCGAAAGACCGTCTCAACTGTGGCAACCGGGGCGGTTAAGCCGCTCGATGGACTTTCGACAGCCGTGAAGAACGTTACAGAGCGGACGAGCAACCCGTTCGGACTGCGACCACCGTTCGATCGGACCGGTCCCGACGAGCGGACGGCCGTCTTCGGCTACGGCGACGCCAACGCCGACTTCCACGTGATCGGCGACCACCCCGACGTCCACGGCGGGCGGTCGACGGGCGTACCGTTCACCGAAACCGAGGCCGGCGTCGCGATTCAGGAGCTCGCTCGCGAGGTCGGCTTCGCCAGCGGGCCGACCGATCGCCCCGACCTCGAGAACCTGTACTACAGCTACATCCACATGTGCTGTCTCCCGGCCGGGGAGACGCCGAGCGACGATTCCTACGCCGACCTCGAGCGGTTCTTCGACGCCGAACTCCGGGCGATCAACGCCCACATCCTGCTGCCGGTCGGCGAGCGGGCGACCGACCACGTCCTCCGGGAGTACACCACCCAACGGGGGCGACTCGACCTCGACATGGCCGCGCTGCACGCCCGCGAGATCCGCGGACGAGGGTTCCTGATCGTTCCGATCCGGGACCCCACCGAGTGGGAGGACACCGACGAAGAGGCGATCGTCGCGCGACTCGAGGCGATCCTGGGACGCGATTACCGCCAGACGAAGGGCGTCGCGACGCTGGTCGGCTGAGGGCGGCTCGGTCAGGCGTCGGCAGTTCCGGCAGGCACGGAACTCGAGATCGGTGCGCGAAGATGGCAACAAATATCATATTCTCGGTATTAGTAGCGTTATGAGAACTGCCGATCTCGTTCGATTTCTGCAGACGACCCTGGGGCGTGTCTGCTCGCGGTCCTGATCGCGGGAATTGTTTCGCCGCTCGACCCGTTCACGATGCTTCTGTACGCCGTTCCGCTGTTGTTCCTCGCGCCGGTGATCTCGTATCTCCTGACGTACCGCGGCGGGTTCGACGCGCTCGGAACGAATCGGTGACCGACATCCGCTCGCAGGCTCGAGCGGGAGCAGGAGTAGCGGAAATCGACCGAGAGACGGAACGGTTCGTTCATCGACACTCGAGCGATCGGATCGATCGCTCGACTACCAGCCGAAGTGTTTCCGGATCGTCGCTCGCAGCGGCAGCCCCAGCCCGCCGACGATCGGCAGCGCGACCAGCGTCGCGAGATCGATCGCCAGCGTTGCCTCGCCGATCATCGCCGCGCCGAATCCGGCCAGCGGCGCGAGCACGGGCAGGACGTACAGGTACGACGGTTTCCAGCCCGGCCCACGTCTGGTGTGACGGACGATCACGGCGAACAGCATCGGCATGAGCACCGCGCCGGCCAGCAGCGGGCCGCCGACGAGGACGGTCGCCGCGGTCACGGCGAGCGCGACGACGATCGTCTCGTCGATCGACACCGGCCCCCACGTTTCGCCGTCCCGATAGGCGCGCACGCCGAGCAACGTCAGGAGCGTCAGGCAGACCGCGCCGGCCAGCGCGGCGGGCCACAGCGGCTCCTCGAGCGGCGGCGCGACGAGTTCGAACGCCGTCAGATACGCGACGCTCGAGTCGATCCCGTAGCGTCCGCTCGAGAGCGTCGCCGCGATGGCATCGGGCTCGGTGCCGGCGGCGGCCAGTTCGGCGCGCAGGGTCTCGAGGCCCGATCGGTTGGCCAGCGCGAAGTGGCCGAGCCCGGTGAGATAGACGAGGACCGACAGCCAGATCAGCGGCAGCGAGAAGTTCTGGCGGCGCCACCAGCGGGCGACGGCGTTGTCGCCGAGCCAGCCGGTTTCGGTGTCCGCGTTCGACGTGGCCGTTCCCGTCGTTCCCGTTGTCTCGGTCGTCGTTCGACCCGCTGTCCTCGTTCCGGTCGAACCGGTCCCACCCGTCCCCGCGGCGCTGGAACTCGTCGCGGCGTCCGCGCTGGAGGTCGTTCCCGCCGCGTTCGCGGTCGATCCCGTTGCGGTCGACGTGCTCGAGGCCGACGCACTTGAGGTCGACGCGCTCGAGGCGGTTCCCGTCCCCGAGCCGGCGGTCGACCGCGACCCCGTCGTCGACGTCGACGTCGCCCCGGTCGTCCCGGTCGCCGATGCGCCCGCGGTCGCCGTCGCTCGCTCCGGCTCGTCGTCCCCGTCGTCCGTCGTGTCGTCGCTCGATCGCCAGACGTCCGCCGAGGGGAGGCCGCTGGTTCGCTTCGCGACGTAGTCCTCGTGGCCGAGGCGGTCGTAGGCCTGGCGCTCGACGGGATCGCCGAGGATGTCGTAGGCTTTCTTGACCGCCGTGAACTGCGCTCGAGCCCGATCGTCGTCGTTGTGGTCGGGATGGTAGACCCGTACCTGTTCGCGATAGGCGGTCTTGATTTCGTCCTGGGAGGCGTCGGAAGGGACGTCGAGAAGGTCGTAGAAGTCCTCAGTCATGTGAGAGTTAGGGGATCGTGTTGTCGGATGTGAGTTGTCGGCTCGGCACGTGATTATCGTGTCGTTCGGCTCAGGATGGTATGTCTCGTCGCTCCACCCAATTGATTATTTCGGCTGTGGTGACAGTCACGGTACGTTCGAAGTCACCGGTCAGCGAAGTCGGTCAGCGATGACTGCCCGTCCACGAGGCCTCGAGCGGCGTCGATAGACGCCGCTTCGTCACCGTCGCCCGAGTCGTCGGCCGATTCGGAGTCGCCGTCGCTCGTCTCCTCGGTCGATTCGGATTCGTCGTCGGTCGATTCGCTCCCATCGTCGCTCGAACCGGCGTCACTCGCCCCGCTGCCGTCGGCTCGCTGCTCGTCGGCGCGTCGCTCCCAGCCGTCGAGGCTGGCCTGATCGGCGGCCGCGAACTCGAGGTTGGCGACCCGGACGCCGACCTTGCGGACGGGGTCGGCTTCGAACTCGGTGAAGAGGTCGCGAGCGATGCGCTCGACGAGATCGGGGTCGTCGACCGGCCCGGAGAGGGACCGAGCGCGCGTGTTGACGTCGTACGGCGGTAGGACGGCCTTGACGCCGACGGTGCGGTACAGCGCCCCTTCGCGCTGGGCTCGGTCGGCGACCGCCGACGCGAGCGTCTCGATCTGTTCGTACTTCGGGTCGGGGTCCGAGACGGGGTCGGCGAAGGCCGATTCCCGCGAGAAGCTCTTGGGTTCGCCCTTCGGTTCGACCCGGCGGTCGTCGTCGCCGCGGGCGCGGTCGTACAGTTCCCGACCGCGCTCGCCGAACGCCTCGACCAGCGGCTCCGGATCGGCGGCGGCGACGTCGGCCGCGGTCTCGAGGCCCATCTCCCGCAACTCCCGGGCCGTCACGGGGCCGACGCCGTGGAGCAGGTCGACCTCGAGCGGGGCCAGGAACTCCCGCACCTCGCCGGGCCGGACGACCGTGAGCCCGTCGGGCTTGTCGAAGTCGCTGGCGATCTTGGCCGCGCTCATCGTCGGGGCGACGCCCACGCTGACGGTGACGCCGACCTCGCGGCGGATGCGGTCCTTGACGTGGCGAGCGAAGCCGTCGGCGACCTCCCAGGCGGTCCGCTCGGTCACGTCGAGGTAGGCCTCGTCGATGCTCACCTCCCGCACGACGTCGGCGCAGTCGTGGAGGATCTCGCGGACCTCGCTCGCGACCGACTCGTAGTAGTCCATGTCGACGGGTCGGTAGAAGCCCGTCTCCTCGCGGGTGAGGTCGGAGTCGTAGTCGTCGGCGTCCTCCGTGAGCGCGGCGCGTCTGGGCAGGTTCTCGAGGGCCGTCGAGATGGCCTGGGCGCTCTCGACGCCGAACTCGCGGGCCTCGTAGCTGGCGGTGGCGACGGCACCGATCGTCTCGCCGGGTTCGTAGCCCATCCCGACGACGACGGGTTCGCCCCGCAGTTCGGGCTCGCGCAACCGCTCGCAGGAGGCGTAGAAGCAGTCGGCGTCGACGTGACAGACGATGCGGTCCTCGTCCTCTCCGTCCGTCTCGACGCCCGGCAGCCGCGGCCCCTCGGACATTCGTCTACTGGTGGGGTTCGCGCGAATCGTTGTGAACGTTGTGTCCGCGCCGCGTTCGGCCGACGAACGCGACCGACGGCGACCGCTGTCGGCGTCGCTCCCCAGAAAAATGCGGTCAACCGCGTCGCTGCGGCGTTCGCAGCCGCGTCGAGCGTCCCCGCGCCGTCACTCCGCCGGCGGCTCGGGGAACTCGAGCAGCACCTCTTTGCTCTCCGGAGCGAGGTCGTCCCAGCCGACGCTCCCCCGTTCCGCGATCGTCGTCGGATCCAGCAGCGGATCCTGATACACCAGTTCCGCAGTGAGCGCCGGCGGTCGGAGCTCGACTTCCTCGCCGTCCATCTCGACCGGCCCCGACGGGCCGAAGTCCGGCTCCGTCGGCGGATCGCCGACGACGATCCGTCCGACCATCCCGAAGATCTCGTGGGGTGCACACAGGACGTCGTAGACGCCCGGCTGATCGAATCGGTAGAGCCAGAACGTTCCCGTGCCCAGAACCGGCGACGAGAACGCCGGGACTCCCTCGGGGACGCGGCGTTGCCGGCCGAGTTGCGGATGATACGCGGTCACGGTGTGATCGGGCGTTTCCAGATTGAAACGGACCACGTCGCCGGGCTCGACGGACAGACCGGTCGGCTCGAAGAAGAACTCCGGCAGCGGC
Organism: Haloterrigena sp. KLK7; assembly: GCF_037914945.1. Classification (NCBI taxonomy): domain Archaea; kingdom Methanobacteriati; phylum Methanobacteriota; class Halobacteria; order Halobacteriales; family Natrialbaceae; genus Haloterrigena; species Haloterrigena salinisoli. The sequence goes on along the minus strand of NZ_CP149787.1, from coordinate 3,215,813 downwards.
CGCTCCGATTCGGCGTCCGGCGGTCTCGTGATCAGATCGACCTCGTACTGGGGTCGTAGCGGCGCCGGCATCTTCGCCTCGCCCTCGAGGCCCGAGTAGCCGAGCACCGGGTGGATACACTGCGATTGGGAACACGCCCGCCGTTCCCGTCCGTGATCTCGGCCGTCGCCCCCCTGTCCGCGCTCGTCACCGCGTGCGGCGCCGAGTCCGGACGCGAGCGGGATCGTCGACGTTACGCCAGCCGCCTTGAGGATCTGCCTGCGATCCATGGCCGCCATCTGCCCGTATCACGGATTAGTTATGAGGTGACATTAGTATGATAAACGATTCTTGTGTCGTAACTGTCATCTACAGTTGTAGATTACGCGCCGAAACGGACCGCGGCTCGGTACCGCGGTTCGTCGCGGTTCGAACGGTTCGAGCGGTCCGCGACGAGCGGGTTCCGCGTTCGACTCGAGATGACGGACGAACGCGGGTCGGTCATCGCCGCCGCCGTGCGTTGACGTCGACGCCGATCGACCGTGTCGGCGTCGAACACTTTTTGATTCGGCGACAGTATCCGTCGGTATGGACTCCGACGCGACCGACACGCCGCCGCCGATCGACACCTACGGGACGGATTCGAACTCGAGGTCGGACTCGAACGCGGTCGTCAACGCCCTGATCGGCGGCGGCGTCGGGATCGTGCTGTCGTTCCTTCCGGGATCGACGCTTCTCGGCGGGGCCGTCGCCGGCTATCTCGAGGGCGGCGGGACGGACGAGAGCCTGCGCGTCGGCACGCTCGCGGGGCTCGTCATGCTCGTCCCGTTCCTGTTGTTCGGACTGGTCGCCCTCGTTTTCCTGGGATTCGCCGGCTCCGGCTCGCTCGGCGTGCTGGCCGTTTTCCTCCTGTTGGCCAGCGCGCTGTACACCGTCGGACTGAGTATCGTCGGCGCGGTGATCGGACTCGCGCTCGGAAACGAACTGTGAGCGCGTGAGCGATCGGCGCCTCAGTTGTAGCCGCGCCAGCGGTGGCCGCACTCGGTGCACTTGAAGAAGCGCGTCGGCGGTTCGTCGGCCGAGGCGGTCTGTTTGAGCGTGTACCACGCCTCCTGATTCTCGCACTCGTCGCAGATCACGTCCGTCGCCTTCGGCTTCCCCTCGAAGTTGGCGTTCTCGTCGGACTCGATCACGTCGTCGTCGGTCTGGGACTCGGTGGTGACGAACGCGTCTTCCTGCTCGCGGTCGCGCTCGCTCGAGGCGCCGCAGTCCTCGTTCGTACAGACCATGCGATCGCCCTGGGCTTTCATCATCGAACCGCAATCGTCGCAGAACTGCATAGCCGGGTGTAGCGGATCGAGCAGGAAAAGTGCACCTCTCAGGGCCCGCGCCCGGTCACTCCCGCTTCTCGAGCGCCTCGTCCTCCAGGACCACCGGACAGTCGGCGACCCGGAACCGACCCAGCGAGGGCATCTCGAGGATGTCGGTTCCCTCGCGGGTACACGCGACGGTCGGCGGCGACGCGAAGTGTTCGCACTGGTGACAGTAGCCGTCTACCTCGATCTCGCGGAGTTCACGCTCCTCGTCGCGAGGAGGCACCGCCGTCTCGTCGTCCTCGAGGCGCTGCCAGAGTCGGTCGCGGTCGATATCCGCGACGTCCTCGCGGTCGAACAGTTCGTCGACCTCGGGGCTCGAGGTCTCGGTGCCGCCTCTGGGAACGTCTCCGCGGTCGGCGACCGACGCGGCGAGGTCGCCGAGGGGACCCGTGCGGTCGACGCTATCGGGATCGGACGCCGACGGCTCCGAACCGCCCGCGGTGTCCGACTCGAGCCCCTCGTCATCGGTCATCGGGCCGGCTCCGCCGAATCGAACTCGAGAACCGACGCCGCGCTCGAGTCGCTGGACTGTTCGTTCCGCTCGTTCCCGTCGTCTCGCTCGGCGCGGTCCGCCGCCGTCGCATTCGTCTCCGTCGCGTCCGCCTCGACTGCATCGAAGACGTCCTCGGACGTCGCCGAAACCGGGTCGTCGACCCGTCCCTCGAGGGCCGGCGGCTCGCCCGTCTCGAGCGTGGGGGAGCCGAAGAACGAGTCCGTCTCGACGACGTCCGTGACCGCCGTCGAGCAGTGGGGACACGCCGGTTCGGTCAACAGCGCGAGGTCGACCGCGGCGTCGCAGGCGTCGCAGACGGCGGTGCGGATCCCCAGTCGATTGGCCGCGAGTTTGAGTCGGTCGACCGCCGCTCGACGCCGCTCCCGTTCGGCGGCGGCGTTCCGGTGTTCGCGGAGGTCCACCACAGCGTTCGCGAGCGCGGTCGTTCGATCGTCGAGCGCCGCCGTCTCGCCGAGGAGGGTCTCGAGAACGGTCTCGAAGTTCTCGAAGCCGTCGTCGACGGTCGCGTCGAGGGCCTCGAGGTCCTCGCGGACGGCCGCGAGCGCGTCCTCGCCGACGTGTTCGGCGTGGTCGTGGTCGGCGGGCGCCTTCGCGTCGGTCTCGCGTTTGACCTGGACGACGCGATTCCGGACGTCCTCGAGCAACTCCCTGAACTCCTCGCGCTGGGCGTCGAGCCGGGCCCGAACGGCCGTGAGATCGTCGAGGTCGCTCGGCTCGATCTCGTCGTCGGTCGCGACGGCGTGGGCCGCCGTGACCAGGCGCCGGCAGACGTCGTCGCGGCTCTCGTCGCGCCGGCCGGCCTCCCGGGCGAGCCAGTCGTCGACCTCGCCGGGCAACGCGAACGAGATTCCGCCGTCGTCTTCGCTCGACATACGTTCGACTCGTCGTTCGGACGAGACGGGCTTAATGGTTGGTTCGGACTCACTGCTCGATACGCGCCGGAGATCGTCTCTCAACGGATCTTGCGGACGTTACTGATATCGAATCCGCTGTCGTTGATCGCCGTCTCGAACCGGACGATGTCTTCGTCCTCGAGTCGCGAGAGGACGCCGCGGAACTGTTCGACGACGAGGGTGCGGGCGCGCTCGGAGCCGCCGCTCTCCCACTCGAACAGCAGGGTCCCGTCGGTGGCCTCCTTCAGGCGCCCCAGCTCCGTCGGCTCGAGGGCCTCCGCGTTGACAAGCAGCAGGATGACGCCGCCCCAGCGGTGGGCGGCGCGTTTGAGTCCCTTCAACAGGACCGTCAGGTCCGACCACGCCAGCCGGTCGTCGGCCGTCGCGACGAGGTCGGTCACGGAGTCGATCACGACGAGACTCCCCGCGGCGTGCTCGGTCAGGTACTCGCCCAGCGCCTCGAGGACGTCGCTGCGACCGGTTCGATCACCGAGGCCGGTGATATCGGTCGCGCGCTCGGCGTACCAGTCCGTCGGCACCGGCGTCAACTGGAAGTACGACTCCGCGAGTTCGACGACGGAGACGCCGTCCGTCCCCGCGTCGACGAGTCCGTCGTCCATGACCAGCCCCATCTCGTCGACGATCGCCGCCCGCTCGTCGGTAAACGAGACGTAGTGGACCGCGTCGGGGAGTTCGGCCCCCGACTCGAGGTCGCCGTAGTAGCGGTCGAACTCGTCGGGCGCCGCGTCGGCGAGGCCGTTCATCACTGCGCTCGTGTAGGAGAACTCCCGCGCGCCGGCCCCCGCCTCGCCCGCGAGCAACACGACGCTGCCGGCGGGCGCGCCCCCGCCGATCATCCGGTCGAGTCTCGGGATTCCGAGCGGCAGCCGTTTCATACCCACTCCGTTGGAACGGACCCGCTTACCCATTGCGGCCACCCTTTTACGCCGCGGGTGCGCCTGCGGCGCACCCTCGACAAAAGGTCGATCAAAAGCCTTCTCCTTCCCCTCGCTCGTTTCTCTCGCTTCGGGTCAGTCGTCGGCCCGCTCGCGCAGCTTTCGGCTTCGCTCGCGGGTACGTTACTTTCTCTATTGCTCTTTCCCTCCAGCCCGCACTCGAGCCCCGTCCGTCGCCGGTTCGGCCAGCAACACCCGGCCCTCGAGGCCGTTGTCCGCGAGGGCGTCTCGAGCCGCCGACTCGGCCTCGGCGGCGTGGCTGCGGTCGGTCACGCCGTAAACGACGGGGCCCCACGACGACTGGCCGATGCCCGACAGCACCGGGCAGTCCTCGAGCGTCTCGACGAGCGTTCCCGCGGGCGGACGGAAGACCCCGCCCTGCGCGTCGGCGTACCAGGCGCCGTTCTTCCGGCCGATCTCGGCGATCGCCTCGCCGAAGGCCTCGAGACGGCCCTCCGCGGCGGCGGGCAGCAGTTTGCGGGTGACGACGCCGGCGATCTCGTCGGCGACGGCGGGGTCGGCGCGCTCGACGACGGCGCGCATGCTCGCGTCCTCGTCGTCGCCGCTGCGGCCGGGATCCGCGTCGGGGACGGCGACGAGGAATCGCCAGTCCGCGGGGAGGTCGTGGCGGGCGACCACCGGGGGGACCGTCCAGTCGCCCTCCGCCGGCGGCTCGGTGGTGAAGCGGTTGGTCGGATGGCCGGCGTCGACGACGAACCCTCCCTCTTCGAAGGTTGCGACGCCGACACCGCTGCGCCCGCCCCGGCCCATCGCCGGCGCGAGGTCTCGGATGCGGGGCTCGAGACCGTGTGCCCGCGCCGTCGCGGCGAGGACCGAGAGCGCCAGCTGGGTCCCGCTGCCGAGGCCGACGTGGCGGGGCAGCCGTTCCTCGATCGTGACCGCGACCCCCGGGACGTCGAGGGCGTCGACGGCGCGGGCGGCGTACTCCCGCCCCAGCGGATCGTCGCCCTCGACGCCGTCGGCGGGTTCGGCGGTGACCGTCACGCGCGGCTCCTCGAGCCCGACGCCGATCCCGCCGTAGAGTCGTCTGCGAGCGAGCGAGAGGTTCTGGAAGCCGACGTGGAGCCTGGCTCCCGCGCTGACGGTCGCGGTCATCGTGCCCGGCCGTAGGGAGGCCCCCGGGAAGGCCGTTTCGACGCTGGCAACGACTGTCGTCGCAGGCGTTATCTCGGTCGCGGGGACAGTTCCCCCATGGCAACCGCGTCGGTCGTCGTCCCCGCCCGCGAGGAGGCGGCCCGACTCGAGCGCACGCTCGCCTCGCTGGGACGCCAGTCGTTCGACGGGCGACTCGAGGTGATCGTCGTCGCGAGCGGAGCGGCGACGCTGCGGATCGCTCGCGAACACGGGGTGGTCGACCGCGTGCTCACCGACGACCGCCGCGACGGCCCCGGCGCGGCGCGCAACCGGGGCGCAGCGGTCGCGACGGGCGACGTCCTACTGTTTACCGACGCCGACACGATCGTCCCGTCGACGTGGGTACGACGCCACTGGCGCCACTACGCGACGCCGGCGGTCGTCGGCGTCGGCGGTCCGCTCCGGCCGCTCGCGGACGGACTCTCCCACCGCGTCCGCTTTCGCCTCCTCTCGGACTGGTGGTACCGGATCAGCTGGTCCGTCGGCTTCGTCCAGCAGCCGGGACCGAACTGCAGCGTTCGCCGGTCGGCGTTCGAGGCGGTCGACGGCTTCGACGAGTCGCTCCCGTTTCTCGAGGACACAGATCTCTCCCTGCGGTTGCGTGAGGCGGGTCGGGTCGCCTACGACCCCGACTGTCCCGTTCGGACGTCGGTCCGGCGCCACGAACGGGAGGGGTATCTCCCGCTCCTGCTGGCGTACCTCGTGGGCTACCTCGAGTACGCGCTGCCGGGCCGGTCGCCGACGCGAGAGCACTTCTCGTAGCCACCGAACCCGTCGACCGACCGCCGGCTCTTTCTCGTCGGTCGTCGTACCGGCGGGTATGGACGACGACCCGGATCTCGATCTCGTGGACGCGCTCGAGGCGAACGCCGCGGTCACCTGCGTCGTCGGCGCCGGCGGCAAGAAATCGACGCTGTACGAGCTCGCGGGCCGACTCGAGCGAGCGGTCGTGACGGCGACCGTCCGCATTCCGATCTTCGACCGGCAGGTCGCCGCGGTGCGAGTCACGCAGGACCCAGTCGACCTGCTCGAGCGGGCCGACGGCGGCGAGGTCGACGGCGCCGCGGACGGTCTCGAGTGGCCGCTCGGACTGGTCCCGGCCCAGGAGCGCGAGGACCGCTATCTGGGGTACGAACCCGATATCGTCGATCGAATCGCGGCGGCCTCGAGCGTCGATCACGTCCTCGTCAAGGCCGACGGGGCGCGAACGCGGCTGCTGAAGGCGCCGAACGAGCGCGAGCCCCAACTGCCCGCGGCCGCGGAGACGGTGCTCGCGATCGCCAGCGTCGACGCGGTCGGCCGACCCCTCGACGACGAGGCCGTCCACCGGCCGGAGCGCGTCGCGGCCGTTACCGGACGCGATCTCGGCGACCCGATTCGGCCGGACGACGTCGCGGCGGTCCTCACCAGCCCCGACGGCGGGCTGAAGGACGTGCCGCCGGACGCGACGTACGTCCCGGTGCTCAACATGGTCGACGACGCCGACGATCGTGCGGTCGCCCGCGAGGTCGCGACGCGGATCCTCGAGCGGAGCGCGGACGTCGAGGCGGCCGCTCACGGCCGCATCCCGCGGGTCGTCCTGACGAGCATGATCGCCGACGAGCCGCTGGTCGACGTCCTCGAGTGACGCCGTCGATCCCGTCCCGCCCTCGAGTCCCCAGATGCCGATGAATGGGGGCGTAGTTTATGGGATAGCTGGTCCTATCGCCGCCCGTGACCAGCGAACGCTCGCTCGGCGGCGTCGTCCTCGCCGGCGGCTACTCCACGCGCTTCGGCGAGTCGGACAAGGCCGTCGCCGACCTCGCGGGGACGCCGATGATCCGCCGGGTCGGCGACCGACTCGCGACCGTGACCGACGACCTCGTGATCAACTGCCGGGACGACCAGCTCGAGGCGATCCGCGCCGCGCTCGCGGGCAGCGACCTCGAGCCCCGGTACGCGACCGATCCCGTCCCGGACAGGGGGCCGCTCGCGGGTATTCAGGTCGGCCTCGAGGCGGTCGACCGCGAGTACGCGGCCGTCGTCGCCTGCGACATGCCGTTCGTCGATCCCGCGCTGCTCGAGACGCTTCACGAGCGCGCCCGCGGTCGCGACGGCGCCGTCGTCCGCCTCGAGGACGGCTGGTACCAGACGACGCAGGCCGTCTACCGGGCCGACGCGATGGCCCGCGCCTGCGAAGAGACGCTCGACTCCGAAGACAAACGGATCGTCGCCGCGCTCGAGCGAATCGACGTCGCGGAAGTCGGCGAGGACGTCCTCGAGGGCGTCTCCGACCGGACGTTCGAGGGTATCGACACACAGGAAGCGCTCGCAGAGGCGGAACGGCGACTCGGGGAGTGACGGCCGCGACCGTCGGGCTCGATTGTCGATCCGAGCCGCCGATCAGTCCCCGTCTTCCGGGTCGTACGTGAAGATGTCCTCGATCCGGCAGTCGAAGTAGCGGGCCAGTTCGAACGCCAACTCGAGGCTCGGGTCGTAGCGACCGCGCTCGATGGCGTTGATCGTCTGTCGGGAGACGTCCACCTCGTCCGCGAGTTCGGCCTGCGTGACGTCGGCCTTCGCTCGCCAGACCTTGAGATTATTTTCCATGGGCCTCAGAACTGCCGTTTATACCATGTCTTCGAGATCATCAGTGCGGCGAGCCCGAGCGCGAAGGCCGTCATCACGATCGCGTGGGCCTCGATCGGGAGTCCGTAGTTCACGCCGCCGTTTTCGCCCTCTCCGATCCCGGCCAGCGCGAAGACGAACAGGAACCAGAACACCGCCCAGAAGGCGACGTAGCCGGCGCGGTAGTTGATGGCCATGTACCGCTCGTCGTTTTCGAGTCCGTCCTTCGCGTGTTGATGCCAGCCGAGCGAGACCGCGCCGACGACGCCGCTGCCAAGGGCGAGCGCCGCGTTCGGTTCGCCGGTCGTTCCCGGTCCGCCGAGGGTTCCGAAGAGCGCACCGCAGATTCCGAGCAGCCCGATCGCGAACGCCGCGTACCGTTTCAGGTCAGCCATTCTACGTAAAGCTTGTACGACAAAATGTAATAACTATACTCCTTTTCGGAGCGAGTAAACGACACCGGATCCGACTCCGGGCCACTTTCGCGAACTCCTGACCGTCCCGCTGCTATCGGTCGAGTTCATGTTCAGGTAGCGATACGTTCCAATCTGGCGAAAAACGAGCTGCTAGCGACGGTCGAGTACCGAAACAAATCCGTCCGTCACGCGTACCGATCGAAACGCCGACCTCGAGCCGGCGTCGCGCGCCTTCAGTCCTGCTTCGCGCCGGGGTTCGTCACGGCACCGTTCTCCGCAGACCCGAACATCTGCCCGTACTTCGCCAGCACGCCCGTCGTGTAGTTGGGTTCGGGCAGGTCGTGCTCCTCGAGTCGCGCCTCGAGTTCCTCGTCGGAGAGGTCCACGGAGAGCTCGTGATCGTCGATGTCGATGGTGATCGTGTCGCCGTCCTCGAGGGCGGCGATCGGGCCGCCGACGGCGGCCTCCGGCGCGACGTGGCCGATGGAGAACCCGCGTGTCGCCCCGGAGAAGCGGCCGTCAGTGAACAGCGCGACGTCCTCGGCGTGGCCCTGTCCCGCCACGGCGCTCGTGACGCCGAGCATCTCGCGCATGCCGGGGCCGCCCTGGGGGCCCTCGTTGCGGATGCCGATGACGTCGCCGGTCTCGACCCGGCCCTCCTGGACGTACGCCATCGCGTTCTCCTCCTCCTCGAAGATCCGGACGGGACCCTCGTGGTGGAGGTGGTCCTCGCCGGTGATCTTGATGACCGCTCCCTCGGGCGCGAGGTTGCCCGTCAGGATGCGGATGGCACCGCGCTCGTGGATCGGCTCGTCGACGGTGTTGAGGAAGTCGGCGTCGAGGTCCTCGACCGCCGGCGGGTCGATTCGCCCGAGCCCTTCGGCGATCGTCTCGCCGGTGACCGTCAGCGCGTCGCCGTGGAGCAGGTCCGCCTCGAGCAGTTCCCGGAGGACGACGGGGACGCCGCCGACCTCGTGGAGGTCGTTCATCACGCGCTCGCCGCCGGGCTGGAGGTCGGCGATCTTGGGCGTGCGCGCGCTGATCTCGTTGAACTCCTCGATGTCGAGGTCGATGCCGGCCTCGGCGGCCATCGCCAGCAGGTGGAGCACGGCGTTGGTCGAACCGCCGACGGCGACCTGCAGCGCGATGGCGTTCTCGAACGATTCCTTGGTGAGGAAGTCCGAGGGCTTACGCTGTTCCTCGACGGCCTCGACGGCGAGTTCGCCGCTCTCGCGGGCGACCTCGTACCGGTCCTCGTCCTCGGCGGGCGGCGACGAGGAGCCCAGCGGCGCGAAGCCGATCGTCTCGGAGATCGAGGCCATGGTGTTGGCGGTGAACATGCCGCCACAGGAGCCCGCGCCGGGACAGGCGTTGCGCTCCATCTCGTCGAGTTCCTCCTCGGACATGTCGCCGTCCGCCACGGCGCCGACGCCCTCGAAGACGTTCTGGATCGTGATCTCCCGACCCCCGTGCTCGCCGGGCATGATCGAACCGCCGTAGAGGAAGACGCTGGGGAGATCCGTTCGGATGGCGGCCATCATCATCCCGGGCATGTTCTTGTCGCAGCCGCCGATGGTGACCAGCCCGTCCATGCGCTCGCCGAAGGCGACCAGTTCGACGGAGTCGGCGATGACTTCCCGCGAGATGAGGGAGGCCTTCATCCCCTCGGTCCCCATCGAGATGGCGTCGGAGATGGTGATGGTACCGAACTCGATGGGCATCCCGTCGGCCTCGTCGACGGCGTCGTAGGCCGACTGGGCCACGTCGTCCAGGTGGACGTTACAGGGCGTGATGTCCGCGGCCGGGTTCGCGACGCCGATCATCGGCGAGTCGAAGTCCTCGTCGTCGTACCCCATCGCGCGGAACATCGCACGGTGAGGGGCTCGCTCGACCCCCTCCGTGACCTCGTTGCTCGGCAGATCGTCGGGTTTGCCCTCCGCGGGCGACCGCTGCTCGGGCTGTTGGCTCATACCCGGGAATTGCTACCTCGGCGCTTAAAGTCCTCGGATACCGGTATCGAACCCTATCAAGCGCGCAGCGAACACCTTCGGGCGACCGTCGGTGACCGATCCCTCCGTCAAACGAAGCGACCGATATCGACACTGAACGTAGTCGTCGAAACGACTGTCAGTCGAAGCGTATTCACTCGCTCGAGTACAACACTCCGAACCCCGGCATCGGTGTTCCCGGCCCTGCACACGCTCGTGCCCTTCGATTTCCTGCACGAGTCTTTCCCGCCAGTGTCACAGAGTGACTGACAGAGCCACGAATGTATAAGTACTGTCTGGAATGCGGGTGGCAGGCCAGCACCGCCGATGGCACGACCGAGTCGGAGGTCTCGGAGCGAGCCATCGAACACTTCGTCGAGACGGGCCACACGATCGATTCGATGCGGCTCCCCCCGCCGGTTATCCTGGAGAACTGACGGTGCGGCCCGCGTCCGGCGTCAACCGCGGCGCTCGAGGATCCGGTCGATGATCAGCCGCGTCGAGAGGAGTTCGTCCTCGCTGTCCGGTTCGCGGGCGCTCGCACGCTCGACCGTACACTCGATCCCGCGGCGCTCGAGTTCGGCCTCGATCGCGTCGTCGTCGTGGTGCTGGTCGTGACCCAGCGCGATCACGTCGGGATCGATCTCTTCGATAGGCGCGAAGATGTCCGCCTCGTGGCCAACGATCGCGTCGTCGACGGCCTCGAGGGCGGCGACGACGTCCCGGCGCTGGGTCGCGGGACAGATCGGCTTCGCCTTGTGGTCGACGTTGGCCTTGCGGGCGACGATGACGATCAGTTCGTCGCCCATCGCCGCGGCCTCCTCTACGTAGTGGACGTGGCCGGGGTGAAGGATGTCGAAGGTCCCCTGCGCGATGACCGTTCGCGTCATGTCGTCCCCCGAATCCCCGCCGCAGTTCCCTCGTCTGTCGGTCTGTCGGCTCGTCGCGTCGATTTCGCCGTCGATCCGCGGGTCGGGCCAGTGGTCGTCTCGAGCATCATGCTATCGTCGGAGTTCGTCGTCGATATCCGCCTGCGTGAAATCGAAGAAGTCCTCGGTCTCGGGCAGTTCCACGTCGATCACGTTCAGTTGGGTCGGCTCGCCCTGCGAATCGAACGCCCGCCAGTCCGAGCGCCGATACGGGGCGCCGATAATAACGTGGACGCTGCCCCGACCGAACGTCTCCAGATCCGCGTCGCTCGGCCTGATCACGCCGTTCGGGTGGGAGTGGACGCTGCCGAGCGCCTTCACGTCGTTCGGGATCTGGTTCGTCTTGACGGTCGCGCTGACGCTGTTCGACTCCGTGCCGGGAATCACGAGAATGTCCGTGATGACGAGTCCGTCCCGGTCCAGCCCCAGTCGATCCGCCTCGGTTCCCCGGAGAAATCCCATGTACTCGTCGGGATGGGCGGCCTCGGAGGACTCGAGGGCGAACTCGAGGGTCTCCTCGGCGATGCCGAGGATCGAACTCGAGCGAAACAGCGCGTCGAACAGCCCCATGACACGACCTGCGTGCTTGCGGTTGCTAAACGTTCCGATGGTCGTCTCGGCGACGGTCGACGCGACGAACCTGCGGCGGAGTCAGGTCGACGACTGCGGTGCCTCCCACCGGTCTATCCCGGTCGTTAATGATGTATATTGGACATCAACTAGGTGTGTATATATTTCCTATCTCTACTAGCGTACTGTTTTTCCGGCGGCTATCCATATTCTCATTTATGTCACTAGACGACGATTCGCTCGAGTACCACCGCGAAGAGCCGCCCGGCAAGATCGAGATCCGCACGACGAAGTCGACGAGCACCCAGCGGGACCTCTCGCTGGCGTACTCGCCCGGCGTCGCCGCGCCGTGTCGCGAGATCGCCGACGACGAGGACGACGCCTACCAGTACACGTCGAAGGGTAACCTCGTGGGCGTCGTCTCGAACGGCTCCGCCGTCCTCGGCTTAGGCGACATCGGCGCGCAGGCCTCGAAACCCGTCATGGAGGGGAAGGGCGTCCTGTTCAAGCGCTTCGCCGACATCGACGTCTTCGACATCGAACTCGATCACGACGACGTCGACGCCTTCGTCGAGTCGGTCGCGGCGATGGAGCCGACGTTCGGCGGCGTCAACATCGAGGACATCGCGGCGCCCGCCTGCTTCGAGATCGAGGAGCGCCTGCGCGACCGGATGGACGTTCCGGTCTTCCACGACGACCAGCACGGTACCGCGATCATCTCCGGCGCCGCCCTGCTCAACGCCGTCGACATCGCCGACAAGGACCTCTCCGAGCTCTCGGTCACGTTCGCGGGCGCGGGCGCGGCGGCCCTCGCGACGGCCCGGTTCTTCGTCTCGCTGGGCGTCCGGAAAGAGAACATCACGATGGTCGACATCGACGGCATCCTGACGACCGAGCGGGCCGAAGCCGGTGATCTCGACCCCTACAGCCGCGAGTTCGCTCGCGACGTTCCCGAGGGCGGCGTCGCCGACGCGATGGTGGACGCGGACGTCTTCGTCGGCCTCTCCGTCGGCGGCATCGTCGACGCGGAGATGGTGCGGTCCATGGCCTCGAATCCGATCATCTTCGCGATGGCCAACCCCGATCCGGAGATCGACTACGAGACCGCGAAGAACGCCCGAGACGATACGGTCATCATGGCGACCGGGCGCTCGGACTACCCGAACCAGGTCAACAACGTCCTCGGATTCCCCTTCATCTTCCGCGGCGCGCTCGACGTTCGGGCCAGCGAGATCAACGAGGAGATGAAGGTCGCCGCCGCGGAGGCCATCGCCGACCTCGCGCGGACGGACGTTCCCGACGCCGTCCGCAAGGCCTACGGCGACCAGCCGCTGCAGTTCGGCCCCGAGTACATCATTCCGAAGCCCCTCGATCCGCGCGTGCTCTTCGAGGTCGCGCCAGCGGTCGCCCGCGCCGCGGTCGAGAGCGGCGCCGCTCGCACCGCCCTCGATCTCGATACCTACGTCGAGGACCTCGAGGCGCGGCTGGGCAAGTCCCGCGAGATGATGCGGACCGTGTTCAACAAGGCCAAGAACGACCCGAAGCGGCTCGCGCTGGCCGAGGGGGAAAACGAGAAGATCGTCCGGGCGGCGGCCCAGCTCGAGGACCGCGACCTCGCGCGACCGGTGCTGATCGGCGACGCCGAGGAGATCAGGGCTACCGTCGCCGATCTCGGGCTCGAGTTCGACCCCGAGGTGGTCGATCCGGAAACCGGCGACTACGAGGAGTACGCCGAGGCGCTCTACGAGCGCCGCCGGCGCAAGGGCGTGACGAGAACCGAGGCGCGAGAGCGGATTCGGGACAGCGACTACTTCGCGTCGGTGATGGTCGATCAGGGCGACGCCGACGCGATGCTCACCGGGCTCACGAACCACTATCCGTCCGCGCTGCGGCCGCCGCTGCAGGTGGTCGGCACGGCGCCCGACACCGACTACGCGGCGGGCGTCTACATGCTGACGTTCAAAAATCGGGTCGTCTTCCTCGCCGACGCGACGGTCAACCAGGACCCCGACGAGGACGTGCTGGCCGAGATCACGCGCCACACGGCCGACCTCGCGAGGCGGTTCAACGTCGAGCCCCGCGCCGCCCTCCTGTCGTACTCGGACTTCGGCAGCGTCGACAACGAGGGGACACGAAAGCCCCGACGGGCGGCGCAGCGACTCCGCGAGGACCCCGACGTCGACTTCCCGGTCGACGGCGAGATGCAGGCCGACACCGCCGTCGTCGAGGAGTTACTCGAGGACAACTACGAGTTCGCCGAGCTCGACGAGCCCGCGAACGTGCTCGTCCTCCCCAACCTCGAGGCGGGCAACGTCTGCTACAAGCTGCTCCAGCGGCTGGGCGGCGCCGAGGCGATCGGTCCGATGCTGGTCGGGATGGATCGTCCGGTCCACGTCCTCCAGCGCGACGACGAGGTCAGCGACATCGTGAACCTCGCGGCCGTCGCGACGGTCGACGCACAGGGCGAGTAGCGGGATCGGCCCGACTTGCCGACGCTGAACGCGATCCCATAGGCACCGACAAATATCGGAACTGTGCCATTATCTGCTGGTAGTAACTCGTTCCGGATCGGCGAGTAAGATCGTTGTAACACAGCTGACGGCCGATACTCGACGCGTCTCGGTGAGTGACGTCTCGCCGGAACTGTTCTCGAGCCGGCGTATCGCTTCTTGACAAGGGTTATACGCGACCGGCTCAAACTACGGTTCAAGATGACACGTGAGTCCGCCGGGGAACCCGGCGCAGATGACGGGGATTCCGTCGTCTACGATCTCGCTGCCGAGTGTACGGCAGAAGATGTAGAGCGAAACCGACCGTATCTCGCCGAAATCAACGGTATCGTCGATTACGGCGTCTTCGTCGATCTCTCCGATTCCGTCTCCGGGCTCGTCCACGAGTCGGTCCTCGAGGGCACCTACGCCGTCGGCGACGAACTCGTCGTCGAACTCGAGAGCGTCCGCGACAACGGTGACATGGCCTTCGAACCGGTCGACGTCGAGGAGTACACGCTCCAGAACGTCGCCCACGACTACGCCCTCACCGGAACCGACCGCCTCAAGTCGAACATCGGCGACCAGATCCACCTGGAGGGCAAGATCGTCCAGGTCAAACAGACCGCCGGGCCGACGATCTTCCACGTCGCCGACGAGTACGGCGTCGTCCCCTGTGCCGCCTTCGAGGAGGCCGGCGTCCGCGCCTACCCCTCCGTCGAGGTCGGCGACGTCGTCCGCGTGACCGGCACGCCCGAGCGCCGCGAGGGCTCGATCCAGATCGAGGTCGACGGCCTCTCGAACCTCGAGGGCGAGGACGCCGACGCGGCCCGCGAACGGCTCGAGGACGCCCTCGAGGCCCGCGCCGAGCCCCACGACGTCGAGCCGCTGATCGACTGGCCCGCCTTCGAGAAACTGCGGCCGAACCTGCGGGAGGTCGCGAAACTGCTCCGTCGGACCGTCCTCGAGGGACGGCCCATCCGGGTGCGCCACCACGCCGACGGCGACGGCATGTGCGCCGCAGTGCCCGTCCAGATCGCCCTCGAGCGATTCATCGCGGACGTCCACGAGGACGAGAACGCGCCGCGCCACCTCATCAAGCGCCTGCCCGCGAAGGCGCCGTTCTACGAGATGGAAGACGCCACGCGGGACCTCAACTTCGCCCTCGAGGACCGCGAGAAACACGGCCAGCAGCTTCCCCTCCTGCTCATGCTTGACAACGGCTCGACGGCCGAGGACGTCCCGGCCTACGAGACGCTGGCCCACTACGACATCCCGATCGCGGTCGTCGACCACCACCACCCCGATCCCGACGCCGTCGAGGACTTGCTCGACGCCCACGTCAACCCCTACCTCCACGACGAGGACTACCGGATCACGACGGGGATGTGCTGCGTCGAACTCGCGCGGATGATCTACCCCGACCTCGGCGACGAACTCCGACACGTCCCCGCCGTCGCGGGCCTCTCGGACCGCTCGAAGGCCGACGCGATGGAGGACTACCTCGAGCTCGCTTCCGAGGAGGGCTACGACGAGGATCGACTGCAGGATTTGAGCGAGGCGCTGGACTACGCGGCCTTCTGGCTGCGCTACAACTCCGGTGACCAGCTGATTCAGGACCTGCTCCAGATCGACTCCGACGACGAGGGGCGCCACCGCGAACTCGTCGAGTTCTTCGCCGACCGCGCCCGCGAGGAGGTCGACGAGCAACTCGACGCGGCGATGCCCCACTTAGAGCACGAGGACCTGGACAACGGCGCCCACCTCTACCGGATCGACGTCGAGAACTACGCCCACCGCTTTACCTACCCCGCGCCGGGCAAGACCACGGGCGAGATCCACGACCGCAAGATCGAGGAGACCGGCGATCCGGTGATCACGGTCGGCTACGGTCCGGACTTCGCCGTCCTCCGCAGTGACGGCGTTCGACTGGACATTCCGAACATGGTCTCGGAACTCGAGGAGGAGGTCCCCGGCGGCGGCGTCTCCGGCGGCGGCCACCTCGTCGTCGGCTCGATCAAGTTCGTCAAGGGCAAACGCGAGGACGTCATCGACGCCTTAGTCGAGAAGATGGAGGACGCGGAGATCGACGAAGCGCTCTCGAGTGCGGCGCCGATCGACGATTGACGGCTCCCGCGCTAATCGGTCGCGATCGCCGGCCGTCGACTGCCCGTCGTCGCTCGTCCGCGACTCGAGGCGGACGCGTTTCCCAGCGGTGGCTACCGACCGGAATTAGCATGACTGCCTCACCCCGAATCGGCGTGCACGAGCACCAGCACCAGCACCGGCACCGTCGTGTCGACCGGCGCTATCGGGAACGGGAGATCAGCCTCGAGCGCCCGGTCCCGTCGACGGCCGAGAGCGAGCGGCGAGACGGACGACGGGCTCGAGGTGACCGGACCCGATGATCGATCGAAGCGCATCCGCGGCCGACGTGTTGCTCGTCGAGCCGTCCGACGAGCGCACTCGCCTCACGAGCGACGCGTTTTCGGGCGGGGGCTCGACTGCCATTCACGCGGTCTCGGACGGGGACGCGGCGCTCGCCTTTCTCGAGGGACGCGACGAGTACGCCGACGCGCCGGCCCCCTGTCTCGTCGTCCTCCGGCTGGAGCTTCCGGAGCCGGGTCCAGACGGACTCGACGTGCTCGAGCGGACGGCCGAGCAGACGGAACTCGCGCGGATCCCGGTCGTCGCGACCGCCGACGCGCCCGACGACGATGTCGTCACCGAGGCCTACGTCCGGGGTGCCAACGCCGTCCTGCCGACGCCGTCAGATCCCGCGGCGCTCACCGAGACGATGGAGCGAGTCGCCGAGTTCTGGCTCGCGACCGCACGGCTCCCGAACCGGACCGATCGACTCTAAGGAGAGATCGTTCTCCGGTGCGATCGATTCGAACCGCAGCGTGTCGCGTCGGCTGCGGGATTCGACCCCCGATTAGAACTGATAGCGCCGCTCGTCGTCCATCGCCGGGTACTGATCCGCGCCGGTCATCTCCTCGAAGGTCATCCCCGAGAGGTACTCGTCGTAGGTGACGTCGTAGGCCGTTCGCAGCTGGAAGTCCAGCTTTCCGGTATCGATAGTCGACTGGAAGAGCATGTGGATCGCTCGCCGGACGAGTTCGTCCGTCTCGTCGGGCTCGAGGGCGGTCTCGAGTAAGGCGAGTTCGTTGCGCGTCTCCCGGTCGAGCGAGACGGTGAGGTCATCGTCCAGCGCGCCGTAGGCGTCCGTCACGTCGTCGTTGAGATCGTCGAGGCTCATACGGGAGGGGACTCGAGCCGACGGGATAGGGCTTTCGTGGTCGACTCGCCGTTCGAATCGTCGGTAGCGGAATCGCAGTATCGGATATCTGTCACGGCATAGCTGGCGACACGCGGCCGATACGCGCACTCGAGAGGTCCGCGACGAACACGCTGCTACCGTGGCAACGGGGACTTCCACGTCCTCCCCAGCCGATTCGCTCAGTCGCGTTGCTTCTTCGCTCATCCCTCGCACGGGTTCGTCGGTCGCCCTCACGTTCGTTCGGGCGACTGACAGCGTGCGCCACTGCACTGGCTCGCTGGACGAGCGAGGTGAGAGATGTCGGTTCGCCATCGGAACCGATTCCGAACCGCCACCAGTAAGACCGGCGGGTCGCTAGGTCAACCGATGAGTGAGAGCGACGACGATGCCGACGCCGGTTCGGGTGCGGGCGACGGGGACTGGTCGCTCCCCGACGACCTCGAGGCCGTCCGCGGGGCCCTGATCGCGTGGTACGAGGACGACCACCGCGAGTTCCCGTGGCGGCGGACCGACGACCCCTACGAGATCCTCGTCAGCGAGGTGATGAGCCAGCAGACGCAACTGGATCGCGTCGTCGAGGCCTGGGAGGCGTTCCTCGAGCGCTGGCCGACGACAACGGATCTCGCGGCCGCCGACCGGGCCGACGTGGTCGGGTTCTGGACGGACCACAGTCTCGGCTACAACAACCGCGCGAAGTACCTCCACGAGGCCGCGGGACAGGTCGAGAAGGAGTACGACGGTGACTTCCCCGAAACGCCCGACGAACTGCAGGAACTCATGGGCGTCGGCCCGTACACCGCCAACGCCGTGGCGAGTTTCGCATTCAACAACGGCGACGCGGTCGTCGACACGAACGTCAAGCGGGTCGCCTACCGCGCGTTTTCGGTGCCGGACGACGACGCGGCCTTCGAGGACGCGGCGAGCGAACTCATGCCCGACGGTGAGTCCCGCGTCTGGAACAACGCGATCATGGAACTCGGTGGCGTCGCCTGTACGCAGACCCCGAAGTGCGACGAAGTCGGCTGTCCGTGGCGCGAGTGGTGTGACGCCTACGCCAGCGGCGACTTCACCGCCCCCGACGTCCCCACCCAGCCGTCCTTCGAGGGGAGTCGCCGGCAGTTCCGCGGTCGCGTGATCGGGACGCTGCGCGAGTACGACGAACTCGAGTTGGACACGCTCGGCCACCGCATCCGGGTCGACTACGCGCCCGACGGCGAGTACGGTCGCGAGTGGCTCACGGGCCTGCTCACCGACCTCGAGTCGGACGGCCTAGTCGACCTCGAAAGGGGCGAAGACGGGGATCTCGTGGCCCGACTCCGCCGGTAGCGTCCCGCGCGGAGTTCGGTCCCAGAACCGTTATTTGCCTCCGTCTCTTCGAGCGATCACGTGCATTCAGTCGGTATCGCTCGAATGACCTCCCCCTCTCCGCATTTCACATGACCAGTCAACCGCCCTCCGGACCGGACGGAACCGTCCCCGACCGACCCGAATCGTCGCCAATACGCGGCCCTCAGACGGCGGCGATCCGCGTCTGCTGTGTCGGCTTCGACGACGCCGAGCGGGGAATCCCCGCGGAGTTGCGCGATTGTGAGGCCGATACCGAGCTGACCGTTCGAACGGCCGAGTCGAGCGCGGCCGTCCTCGAGTCGCTCGAGGCGGTCGACTGCGTCGTCACCGAGTCCGATCTCGGCGAGACGACCGGGCTCGATCTCCTGCGATCGATCCGGGAACGCGACCCCAAACTCCCGGTGTTCATGCTGACCGAGGCGGGAAGCGAGAAGCTGGCGAGCCGTGCGATCTCGGCGGGGATCACCGACTACGTTCCGCGCGGCGACGGCGGAGAGAGCGGGGCCGACGTGTCCGACCGGATCGAGGCGGCCGTGAGCCGGTATCGGTCCGAACTGGACGCCAGACGGACCTACACCGCGCTCGAGACCGCCCAGGAGGGGATCAGCCTCCTCGACGAGAACGGGGAGTTCACCTACGTCAACCAGGTGTACGCCGACAACTACGGCTACGAGCGCGAGGAGATGCTCGGCCGGCACTGGGAGACCATCTATCCGGACGACGAGACCGATCAGGTCCACGAGGAGATCCTCCCCGAGGTCCACGAGGCGGGCCACTGGCGGGGCCAGACGACCGGGCTGCGCGCCGACGGAACGACGTTTCCGGAACAGCACTCGCTGACCGAGACCGAGGACGGCGGGCTGGTCTGCGTCGTCCGGGACATCAGCGAGCGCAAGGAGCGCGAGCGCGACCTCGAGTTGTTTCAGACCCTGATCGACCACTCGACGGACAGCGTCTTCGTCTTCGATCCGGGGACGGGCGACGTCCTCGACGTCAACGATACGGCCTGTCGCAAGCTCGACTACTCCCGCGAGGGCCTGCTCGACCGGTCGGTGATCGATTTCCAAGACGATCTCTCTGACCCGGCCGAGTGGCGATCGTTCGTCGACGACCTCCGAGCGGAGGGACGGACGACGTTCGACGGCATCCACAGGCGCCGCGACGGGACGACGTTCCCCGTCGAGGTCAACGCGACCTACGTCGAACTCGATCGCGGCTACGTCCTCGCGATGGCCCGCGACGTCACCGATCGCCGTCGGCGAGAGCGCCGGCTTCGCGAGTCCGAACAGCGCCACCGGACCTTAGCCGAGCACTTCCCGAACGGCCTCGTGACGCTGTTCGATCACGACCTCGAGTACACGCTGGCGGCCGGCCAAGGGTTCGCGGACATCCCCGTCGAGCCCGCCGATCTCGAGGGCGAGAGCTTCTACGACGTCTGGCCCGCGGCGCTCTGCGACGCGCTCGAACCGGCGGTTCTCGGGACGCTAGAGGGGGAGGAACGGTCGGTCGACGTCTCCTACGCGGGCCGGGAGTGGGTGCTCCACGCGGTGCCGATCACCGACGACCGCGGCGACGTCTTCGCCGGCATGACGATGGCTCAGGATATCACCGAGCGCAAGGAGTATCAGCGCCGCCTCGAGGAGACGATCGACCGACTCGAGGAGTCCAACGAGCGGCTCGAACAGTTCGCCTACGCCGCCAGTCACGACCTCCAGGAGCCCCTGCGGATGGTCTCGAGCTACCTGCAACTGATCGAATCCCGCTACGGCGACGCGCTCGATGCCGACGGCGAGGAGTTCCTCGAGTACGCGATCGACGGCGCCGACCGCATGCGCGAGATGATCGACGCCCTGCTGACGTACTCCCGCGTCGAGACCCGCGGTGACCCGCTGGAGCCGGTCGACCTCGAAGCGGTCCTCGCGGACGTCCGCGAGGACCTCCGGCTCCCGATCGCCGAGTCCGACGCCGCGGTGACCGTCGACTCGCTGCCCCGCGTCCGAGGTGACGCCAGCCAGTTGCGGCAGGTGTTCCAGAACCTGTTGTCGAACGCGATCGAGTACAGCGGCGACGACCCGCCGCGAATTCACGTCGCGGCCGAACGGGAGTCCGACGACCGCGCGGACGGCCCTCGAGACCCCGGCCGGTGGGTCGTCTCGGTCAGCGACGAGGGCATGGGAATCGAGTCGGCGGATCAGGAGCGAATTTTCGAGGTGTTCGAGCGCCTGCACAGCCGCGAGGAGTACGACGGGACCGGAATCGGGCTCGCGCTCTGCCAGCGGATCGTCGAGCGCCACGACGGCGAGATCCGCGTCGAGTCGACGCCCGGCGAGGGGTCGACGTTCTCGGTGGTGCTCCCGGCGGCCGACGAGTAACTGTCTCACGAAAGCTCCGTTGGGCACCGCCCCTCACACCGGTTGGCCCGCTTATATGAGCCTCGAGGTCGACGACCCGACATGGCCGACGTTCACGTCACCGCAGTCTGTGGCAGTCTCCGCGAGGCGAGCGCGACCCGCGTCGCCCTCGAGCGCGTCCTCGAGGCCGCCGAGCGCGGCGGCGCGACGACCGAACTGCTCGACCTGCGCGAGTTCGAGTTGCCGACGTTCGACGCCGATCGGGACCGCGAGGACGCGGGCGACGCCGACGAACTGGCGGCCCGCCTCCGCGAGGCGGACTCGATCGTCCTCGGCTCGCCGATGTACCACGGGTCGTTCTCGTCGCCGCTGAAGACCGCCATCGACTACTGCGGGTTCGACGAGTTTCGGGGCAAGACCGTCGGACTGCTGGCGGTCTCCGGGGGCTCCTTCCCCGTGACGACCCTCGAGCACATGCGGTCGGTCTGTCGGGCGCTGAACGCGTGGGTGATCCCCCACGAGGCGGCCGTTCCGAACTCGGGCTCGGCGATCGAGGACGGCGCGTTCGTCGACGAGAAACTCGAGGAGCGCGTCGCGACGCTCGGTCGGCGCGCGGTCCAGTACGCGGCGATCGAACCGGATCCGGACTCGTTCCAGAGCGATCAGAACGTCGGCGCCGAGGGGAAGTGATCAGGGACAGGGCTCGAGGAGGCGTTCGAACCGCCGCTGGTGGGCGAGGAAGGCCAGGAGGCCGAAGACGACGACGCCGACCTGCAACGCGTCGACCCGGATGACGATCGTCGTCACCTCGAGCGACAGGGGCGGCGTGGCGACCGCCCAGTCGGTGAACCAGGCCGACGCCAGCAGCGCCGCCGCGCCGACGGCGAGCAGGAGGCCGGGCACGATCGGTGCGCGCGTCGTCTGGGACGACGACCGGAGGCGGAAGGCGCGTCGCTCGAGGACGAACTGCCCGATGAGGAGACCGGTGTGAAGGACGGTCGCAACGGCGACCCCGCCGACCCCGCCGATCAGTTGCGCCACGAGCAGCCAGACGATCCAGCTGCCGGTCAGCAGGAGGGCGACGCCGAGCCGCTGGGGACAGAGGAGAGCCCCGATATCGCTGACGGTCGCGCCGAACACGCTCGCCCGGAGCAGCGAGCCACAGAACAGGATTCCGAGCGCGGCGAGCGCGGTCGACGTGCTGGGTGACCCGACCACGAGACCGAACCAGAGACCGACGGCGACCGCTTCGACGGCGGCCGCCGAGAGCGCCGCGGTCACCCCGACGACGCGGCGTCGAGTCGTTCGACCGAGGACGCCGGGCTGTCGGATGACGCTCATACCCGTCCCCGTCACAGGCGAGGCCTTTCGTTATGGGAGTCATTATGTCTCATAGTAACCAATTCGTAACGACGCGTTCGTCCGCTCAGAATATATACGTCGCTAATAGTCCGTTTCTCGAACCGGTTCTGCGAACGAATAATCGAACAACTGTACGCTACGTTGAATACTAACGGATCGGTGAACGGTCGCGAGCCGGAAGCGAGAGCGAGAGCGACTCGGCGCCGGACCGATTCGACGAACCGCTGGGTTCGAGACCGCTGTGCCGTCGATCTCGACCGCGGTATCGACCGCGACCGACGGGCGATGCGGCACTCGAGTCGACGGGCTCACACGTAGGGAGCGGCTACGACGTCGATCACCGATCGGTAGCCGACTCATAACTGTTCAGCAAGCGATTCGTTCACTGGAAACGTTGGACAGAACTATTTACGGGGATGTGGTCGGGAGCGATTATGGCCGAAAGCGAGCAACAGGAGAAGATGTTGTCCGAGACTATCGTCAAGGAAGCAGTCGGGCTGGGAATGAAGTCCCCGCTGCGGGACTCGATCGTCGAGGCCGTCGACGAAGCCGAAGGCAGGCCGTCGGGAGGCGGCTCCGGTCTGCCGCTGGCCGGGATCCTCTTCGGCACCGGCGCGGCGCTGGGCTTCCTCGCGGGCCGGCAATCGCCCGAACTCGAGGAGACGTCGCTCGAGGACATCCAGGAACCGGAGATCATCGAGGACGTCATGGAGGGGGGCACCGGCGACGACGAGGAGACGATCACCGAGATGACTTCCGAGACCGAGAGCGAGGGCGAAACGGAGCCGGAAGGCGGCTCGAGCCGGCTGCTGCAGCTCTTGGTCGCCGTCGGAGCGATCGCCGCCGCCGTCGTGCTTCGCCGCCGCCGCTCCGGGGACGAAGAAGAGGAGTGGGAGCCGATCGAGGAGTTCGAACCCGCGACGAGCGACGACATGTCGGAGTCCGAAGACAAAGCGGACGAGGAGACGGTCGAAGCCGAGGCGGAGACCGAAGACGCGGACGAGGAAGAAGAGGAGTAAGCGGCCGGTTTTTCTCGTCGCCTGATCGACGCGCTCGATTCTCATCGGCGCCTCCCCGACGAAGAAGCTAAGGGGTCGACGCCGACACGTCAAGATAATGGAGACGACCCACCGCGTTTTCGTCGGTGACTCCCGAGAACTCGGGGCGATCGACGACGACTCCGTCGAACTCGCCGTCACCTCTCCGCCCTATCCCATGATCGAGATGTGGGACGACCTCTTCGCCCGCCTCGATCCGGCCGTCGGCGACGCCCTCGAGGCCGGCGACGGCCGCGCGGCCTTCGACGCGATGCACGCCCAGCTCGACCGCGTCTGGGACGAACTCGAGCGCGTGCTCGTCGACGGCGGGATCGCCTGTATCAACGTCGGCGACGCGACCCGATCGGTCGACGACAGCTTTCGGGTCTACGCCAACCACGCGCGGGTCCTCGAGGCGTTCGAGTCGCGAGGCTTCGATCCCCTTCCCGACGTCCTCTGGCGCAAGCCGGCCAACAGCGCCGCGAAGTTCATGGGCAGCGGGATGATTCCGCCCAACGCCTACGTCACCCTCGAGCACGAGTACGTGCTGATCTTCCGGAAGGGCGGCGAGAGCCGTTCGTTCGAGCCGGGGGCCGACCGACGCTACGAGGCCGCCTACTTCTGGGAGGAGCGCAACCGCTGGTTCTCCGACGTCTGGACCGAGGTCCGGGGCGAACTGCAGGCGCTCTCCGACGACGACCTCCGCGACCGATCGGCCGCGTACCCGCTCGAGATCCCCTACCGGCTGATCTGTATGTACTCCGCGTACGGCGACACCGTCCTCGACCCCTTCTGGGGGACCGGGACGACCACGCTCGCGGCGATGTGCGCCGGTCGCAACTCCGTCGGCTCGGAGCTCGAGTCGTCGTTCCTCGAGGTGTTCGACGACCGCGTCGCCGACGTGCCGGCGCTCTCGCGGTCGGTCGGGAGACGGCGACTCGAGCGCCACCGGGAGTTCGTCGCTCGCCGTCGCGAGGAGGGGAAGTCCTTCGAGTACCGGGCCGCGAACTACGAGACGCCGGTCGTCACGAAGATGGAACGGGACCTCCGGCTCCGGGAGGTCACGGCCGTCGACGCGCTCGCGGACGCCGACGAAGAGTACGGCTACCGGGCCGAACACGCACCGCTGTCGCTCGAGTGACGCGTCCGGTGGGCATTTGTGACAGTGTGTCGAACTACCGGGTATGACGCTCGACGAATACCGCGCGGCGGTCGCCGACCTCGATCCGGCCGACGGCGAGGTCGAAACGGCGGAACTGGTCGTCAGCGACGACGTGCTCGTCAAGGCGTTCGCGCTCGGTCCGGACGCGGAACTCGAGGCCCACGACCACCCGGAGAGCACGAACGTCTTCCACGTCCTCGAGGGGACCGTCACGGTCGTCCGGGACGGCGAGAGCGAGACGGTCGACGCGCCGGGCGTCGTCGCCCACGAGCGCGGCGCCGTCCACGGCGCGCGAAACGAGACCGACGAGCGGGTCGTGTTCACGGCCAGCCTCTGCCCGCTCCCGTCGTGATTCCCAGTCGGTAGCAGATGACCGACGCTATCGATCTCGACCGGTTCGACTCGCGGCGGTCGACCGTCTACGGCAACCGGGGAATGGTCGCGACGAGCCAGCCGTTGGCCGCGGAGGCGGGGCTCTCGATCCTCCGGGACGGCGGGAACGCCTTCGACGCCGCCGTCGCGACGGCGGCCGCGCTCAACGTCGTCGAGCCCACCGCGACCGGGCTCGGCGGCGACGTCTTCGCGCTCTACCGGACCGCCGACGGCGAGGTCGGCGCGCTGCGCTCGTGTGGCCCGGCGCCCGCCGACGCGACGATCGAGGCCGTGCGAGCCGAACTCGAGGCGACCGACGACGAGACGCTCGAGCGCTACTACCCCGAGTCGCGGGGCTACGCCGTCGACGGCGGAGAGTCGGGCGACGACCTCGGAATGCCCTTCCTCGGCCCGCACGCGGTCACCGTCCCGGGGACGGCCCGGGGCTGGGAGGCCACGGTCGAGGAACTGGGACGGTGCTCGCTCTCCGACGTCCTCGAGCCGGCGATCCGCTACGCGACGGAGGGATACCCCGTCTCGCCGGTGATCGCCCACCACTGGACGAACGCCGAGGAGCTCTTCACGAACGATCACGCCCGGGAGGCGTACCTGTTCGACGGCGAGAGCCCGGATCCCGGCCAGACCGTCACGCTCCCGGAGTTGGGCGACTCGCTGCGGCGGATCGCCGAACACGGCGCCGACGAGGTCTACGAGGGCTCGATCGCGGACGCGATCGTCGAGGAGGTTCGGTCCGCGGGCGGGCTCATGACTCGCGACGATCTCGCCGCCTTCGAACCCGAGTTCGTCGAGCCCGTCAGCACGACCTACAACGGCGCCGAGGTCTACGAACTGCCGCCGAACAATCAGGGACTGATCGCCCTCGAGGCGCTGAACGTCGCCGAGGAGATCGGCGCCGGCGAACGCGCCTACGACTCCCCCGAGCGAGTCCACGCCTTCGCCGAGGCGACGAAACTCGCGTTCGTCGACGGCCACCGCCACATCGCCGATCCCGACTACGAGACGATTCCGCCCCTCGCGTCGAAATCGTACGCTCGAGAGCGCGCGCGGGCGATCGGCGACCGTCCGATTTCGAATCCCGCGGTCGGCGTTCCGAACGCCGCCGCCGAGGACGCCGACACCGTCCTGCTCACCGTCGGCGACGAGGACGGCAACCTCGTCTCCTACATCAACTCCCGCTTCGCCGGCTTCGGCAGCGGGCTCGTCGCGGGCGACACCGGGATCGCGCTGCAGAACCGCGGCGCCTCGTTCTCGCTCGATCCCGACCATCCGAACGGCCTCGAGCCCGGGAAGCGACCGTTCCACACGCTCGTTCCCGCCGTCGCGAGACTCGACGACGACGATTGGCTCGCCTTCGGGGTCATGGGCGGCTACATGCAGCCCCAGGGGCACGTCCAGGTGCTCTCGAACCTCGTCGACTACGGCATGTCCCCGCAGGCGGCCCTGGACGCGCCGCGGTGGCGATACCGCGAGAGCGGGTCGCTCGGCGTCGAAGAGCGATTGCCGAACCTGAGCGCCCTCGCGCGGCGAGGCCACGACGTCAGCGTTCTGCCGCCGGTCATGTTCGGCGGCGCCCAGCTGGTTCGCCGCCGCGACGGAACCCTCGCCGGCGCGACCGAGCCCCGGAAGGACGGCGTCGCGATCGGCTACTGACCGCAGTCGCGTTCGTCGCACCCGTGCACTGGTTCCGCTCGGTTCCCCGCACTCCCCACGAGGTTTTTATTCGCGCCGCCCGCATCGGCGGGTATGAATCGCGGCCTCGAGGTTCCCGAGTCGACGCCGGTGCGAGCCCTCGCGGTCGGAACGTCGACGTGGTTGCGAACGGCGACGGCGGGGATCGATGCGGACGACGGCGTCGCGATCCGCGGACCGCTCGATCCGGCGACCGAACTCGAGGGCGTCTCCCTCGACGAGACGGACTGCCTGCTCACCGACGACCGAACGGTCCTCGAGCGCGTCGACGGGGCGTGTCCGGTCGTCTACGCGGTCGAGTCGGCGGCCGACGAGTCGATCGATCGACTCCGGACAGCGGGCGCGACGGACGTGATCGCCAGCGCCGCGGCCGATCGGCCGTCGCTGCTCGCTCATCGACTGCGCCGGGCCGTCGAGTCCGCCGCCGTCCGCCGGGAAGCCGAGCGACGGGAGACCCTGCTCGAACACACCTCGGACGTGGTGCTCGTCATCGACGACGACGGCACGGTCTCCGCCATCGGGCCGTCGGTCGAATCGATCGGCGGCTACGCCGACGAGGAACTCCTCGGGAGCCACTACCTAGAGCGCGTCCACCCATCGGACGCGTCGTCGGTCCGCGCCGCGTTCGACGATCTCCGATCGAGCGACCCCGGTGCCACGACCACCGTCGAGTACCGCTGTCGGCACGCGGACGACGCCTGGTACGTCCACGAGACCGTCCTCACGAACCGGCTCACTGACGGGGACTCCCGCGGCGACCGGCCGGACGAGGGAATCGACGGTATCGTCGCCTCGATCCGCGACGTGACGGCGTCCCATCAAGTCGAACGCGAACTCGAGGAATCGCTCGAACGGGTCAGCGACGCGTTCTACGCGCTCGATTCGGAGTGGCGGTTCACCTACGTTAACGATCAGGCGGGCACCCTCCTCGGCGTCGATCCCGAGACGGTGGTCGGCCGCTCCATCCTCGAGCTGTTCCCGGGGCTCCGGGAGACGCCCTTCGAGACGGCGGCGCTCGAGGCGATGGACACGCAGGAGCCGACGTCCGTCGAACACCACTACGAACCGACCGAGCGCTGGTACGACGTCCGCCTCTACCCGTCGCCGTCCGGGCTCTCGGTGTACTTCCAGGACGTGACCGAACGGGTCGAGCGCGAACGGGAGCTCCGGGAGCGGACGGAGCAACTGGAAACGATCGTCCAGAACGTCCCCGTCGCTCTCTTCGAGTGCGACGCCGACGGGACGATCGCGCTGGCGGACGGACGCGCGCTCGAGCGCAGCGAGGCGGTCGACGACGATATCGTCGGCGAGTCGGTGTTCGACGTCTTCGACGATCACCCCGGCGTCCGCGCCGACGTCAGAGCGGCCCTCGAGGGCGTCTCGACGCACTCCTCGATCGAACTCGGGGACCGGGTCCTCGAGCAGTGGTGCCGACCGATCGTCGAGGACGGCGCGGTCGACCGCGTGATCGGCATCGCCGCCGACGTCACCGACCGCGCCCGGTATCAGTCGGCGTTGAACGCCCTTCACGAGGCGACGAGCCACCTGCTGACCGTCGAATCGGAGCAGGCCGCCTGCGAGTACGTGGTCGACGTCGCGAACGACGTGCTCGACCTCGAAACCGTCGTCTATCGGTTCGACGACCGGGAGAACGAACTCGTGCCGACGGCCTACTCGCCGGGCCTCGAGTCGGCGATCGGATCGCCGCCGCGGCTCCGGCCGGACGGGAGTCTCGCCTGGCAGGCGTTCGTCGACGACGCGCCGGCTCGGTACGACGACGTCGGGGACGCACCGCAGGCGTTCGATCCGCCCGCGAACGCCCGCAGCGGCCTCTACGTTCCGATCGGCGAACACGGCGTCCTCGTCGCGCTCGATCCCGAACCGGGACGCTACGACGAGGAAACGTTCGAACTCGCCAAACTGTTCGCCAGGACGGCCGAGGCGGCGCTCGACCGAATCACCCGGACGCGCCGGCTCCACGGCCACGAGTGGGAACTCAAACGACAGAACGAACGCCTCGAGCGGCTCAACGCGGCCAGTCGGGTCCGACAGGACATCGAGCAGTTGCTCCTGATGGCCGACTCACGCACCGAGATCGAACGGGGGATCTGCGAGCGCCTCGCCGACCTCGAGTGCTGTTCGTTCGCCTGGATCGGCGAGCCGGACCCGGGCGGCAATCAGCTGTTGCCCCGGCAACGCGCGGGCCGCGAGCGGGGGTATCTCGACGCGGTCTCGGTAACGACCGTCGACGACTCCGCCGCCGAACCGGCGGGCCGGTCGGCGCGGACGCGGTCGCCGGTCGCCGTCGAGAACGTCGCCGACTCGATTCGCGACGGGACGTGGCGCGGCGACGCCCTCTCGCGGAACTTCCAATCGATATACGCCGTGCCGCTCGTCTACGATGACTTCCTCTACGGCGTCCTGACGCTGTACAGCGACGACCGGGACGCGTTCGACGAACCGCTGCGCTCGATGCTCGCCGAACTCGGCGAAACCATCGGCTACTCCATCGACGCCGTCAAGCGGAAGACGCCGCTGGACGGCGAGAGCGTCCCCGTGGTGGAACTCGAGCTCGAACTCGAGGGATCGAACCCGCTTGGGCGACTCGCCGATCGACTGGACGCGCGAGTCGAGTTCGAAGGCGGGACGATCCGCGACGACGGCGCACCGACGGTGTTCGCCGTCGTCGACGAACCCATCGACGTCGATCCGGCCGACCTCACCGACCTCGAGGGGATCGGCGACGTTTCCGTGATCGCCGACACCGACGCGGAAACGCTGTTGCAACTCCACTACACCGGCCCGTTTCTCGGCGCCGCGGTCGACGCCAACGGCGGGACGCTGCGGACGCTCGTCGCCGACGAAACCGGGACGCGAGCGGTCGTCGAGGTCCCGGAGACGGTCGAAGTCAGGAACGTGCTGTCGCAACTCAACCGACGGGAGTTCGCGGTGTCGCTCGTCGCCCGCCGCGAGGGCTCGACGCGGACGCAGTCGACGATCGACGCCGCGGCCCGCAACGCGTTGCTCGAGCGGTTGACCGACAGGCAACGCGAGGTCGTCCAGACGGCCTACCACGGCGGCTTCTTCGAGTGGCCCCGACGGACGACCGGCGAATCGATCGCCGACTCGCTGGGGATCTCCTCTCCCGCCTTCCAGAAACACGTTCGAGCCACCGAGCGGAAACTCTTCACCGCGCTGTTCGACGGCCGATCGCTCGATGGTTAACTGTATAACCGTCCTCGATTCGATCGGTTATACAGATAACGATCAGGTTCTTTACGACGACCGGTGAAGCACGGGTGTCTTCCCACAGACCGCACTGGGGGTGCGCGAAATCAATGACTGAGATGACTACACGATCACCGTCCGCGCAAGCGGAAGCGGAGTACGTTGTGCAGTACGATCGACTCGATAACGAACCACTGAGCGTCGCCGTCGTCAACGCGGTCGCGGCGTTCGGCAACGAATCGGTAACGGATCTCGAGCCGCTTCACCACACGATCAACACCGACGCGCTCGAGCGACTGTTCGAACCGCGTGCGGACGGGGTTCGATCCGGGGGGTCCGTCTCGTTCGAGTATCTCGACTATCTCGTCACCGTCACCGCCGACGGTGAGATCCGCGTCGAATCGGCGTAGAACACACCCGCCGAGCCGTTCTCGCGTTCTTCTTTCCACGGATTCGAGAGTCGCGTCTACCGACCGGTCTCGAGCGGTCGGCCGCGATCGGTCTCCGACACGTTCGAGTGCTCGGACGAGACGGTCGCAACGCTACGCGACGAATGCACCGCTCTCTCGATCACACGATGCCGCCGACTCGCGCACATCTCGTCCCGACTCGAGCGCCCGTCGATCCGGCAGCGCGGACCGCGCTCAGTCGCCGTGTAACTCCTCCGACGACTCGCCGCTCGCGTCGGTGAGCTGATTCGCCGTCGTGATTTCGACGGCTCCGGACCCGTCGACGCGGACGCGATGGCCCCGATACGTGAAGGTGATCGAGAGCGACGTCCCGCTCGAGTCAGTCGGGCTCGAGTCGATCAGCCGCTCGAGCGCGTCGGGATCGACGACGGCGTGAAGCGGCGGCTCGAGGTCCGTCGGATCGACGCCCTCGATTTCGGCGATCTGCGTGACGATACTGTGACTCGGTTTCGATGAGACCCCCGTCCCCATACCCCGCCATGCCATGGTATGCCGTATAAAACTGATGATGACGCGCATCGGAACGAAGGTCCGTTCCTCTCGAGTTCGTTCTCAGCCGTCGCTTCGGGGAGTAGCTTCGTAGTGGCGACGAATAGAGTCTCGAGGCGGGCTCCGAACCACGGAACGACTCCGGGCTCCGAACCTCCGGAAGAGCGGAGCTCTTCCGTGCTCTCGATCGTTCGCTTCGCTCACTCTCGAGGACCTACGGGTTCTCCGCCTCCCCGGGCATTTTACGGCGTCGTCACTCACTCCGTTCGTGACTCCTTTGAAAAATGCCCGGGGAGGGCTCCGAACCCTCGATCTCCGCATGTCCCAGGTCCGAGGCTCGGCGGTCCTCGTGGGGGACACGGAGGCTTCCAAGGCGTACCGCACCGAATCTCTGAACCCTATGAGTGCGGCGCTATGTCCAGCTAAGCCACCCGGGCTCACTCTTCGGTTGTGCGCTGTGTTTCTTTAACCTTCTCATTCCCGGCCGCCCTGTAACGCCGACCCACGGATTTATCACATGGCCTTCCTAACTACCCGCGCATGAGCGTTCCGGGAATCGTCCAATCTACTCTCAACGGCGACGAAATCGCGGCTCGAGTCTCTCTGGGCGGCGAAGACGAACTCTTCATCACGTCCTCGAGTACCCTCGTCTACCGCTCCGACGGCATCTTGAGCGACGAATCGGTCGAGGAATACCCTCACGAGGCCGACCGGCTGACCCTCTCGGAGGGCCGGCGCAAGACGAAATTCACCCTCGAGTACGCCCTCGAGGGAACCAAGGAGTTCACCGTCCCGTCCGACAAGACCGACGCGGTCCTGCATCCGGTGCTGGCCGGCGTGTTGAACGGCAACGGGATCACCGACCCCGGCGAGACGGTCGTCAAGACCTACCGCTTCAGCGAACTGACGCTGATCATCACGAGCGACCGGCTCGTCAAACACATCGGCGCGGCGGTCTGGGACGGTGACTACGAGGGCTACCACTTCGACGACGTGACGAAGCTCGCGTTCGAGGACGGGAGCGTCGCCACCCAGATCGTGCTCACGGTCGCCGGCCGTCCGGAGCGAATCAAAGCGCCCAACGACGAGGCCAACGACCTCCGCGAACGCCTCAAACGCGCCCTCTTCGAGTACCACGACGTGACGTCGCTCGCGGAACTCAACGAGACGGTCGGGGTCGGCGACGACGGCGGCGACCGGGACGGCGGCGCGGTCGACTTCGGCGACGGCGTCGATCCGCTCGACGCCGACCCGCCCGAGCCGGACGACCGGGAGACGGTCGCGGCGACCGAGACGGCGACGGCCGCGGACGAATCCCGGTCGACCGATCCGCTCGCGGCCACCAGCGAGCCACAGCGATCCCAGCAGTCGCCGCAATCCCAGCAGTCCCAGCAATCCCAGACGTCTCAGCAATCGGCCCGCCAGTCCGAACGGATCGCCGCGACGCAGGCGGAACCGCGGTCGACAGCGGACGCGAACACGAACGCGAGCCGCGCCGACACTGCGACTGACGACGTCGAGACGGCGTACGACGCGTCGGACGCGGCGGGCGACGGCGAGTCGGGTGCCGACTCGACGTGGGACGACAGCGGCCTCGTCGCCGACGCGGCGGCCGAGTCCGCGGCGACCGCCGAGACGGGCGCCGCCGAGTACGATCCGGCCGAGCTGGTCGAGCGGATCGACTCGCTCGAGGCGGCCGTCGATCGACAGTCCGAACTCATCGAACGACAACAGGAGACGATCGAACAGCTGATCTCCGAACTCCGGCAGGGCCGCTGAGGCCTCAATCCTCCCGTCCCGTCACCTTCCGAATGCACGACGAACCGAACGGTCCCAGTTCGCCGGCGTCGAGGTCGATGAAGTAGCCCGTCGACAGCCCCGATCCGCAGCGCTGGCAGGAGAACTCCCCCTCCTTCGTGATCACGTCGCTCTCGAAGCTGACGTACTGGCGGCTCTTCGGGCGGACGATGCCGTCTTCGCGCTCGATGATCCCACGGAGTTCCGCCTCGTCGAGGATCGTCCGCGTCACCGTGGGGTCGCTGGTCACCGTCTCGATCCGGTCGACGACGTCGGCCAGCGCGAGCGAGTCGTGCTCGAGTCGCTCGAGCAACGCCAGTCCGCGTTCGACGCGGTCGTCGCTGGCGTCGGCGGACGTCTCGACCCGACGTTCCTCCCGATCCATCGGTGAGTGGTGGTCTCTCCGACCGAATAAACGTTCTGTCCCCGCCCCTCGAGAGACACAAAAGTTTCAATACTCGATGGGAAACTGCGACCGATGTCGTCTCCATCGGTGCGGCCCCGTGCGCTCGCCGGCGCGATCGCGATCGGTGCGATCCTCGCCGCGGGCGCGCTCGTTTCTCCGTCGGCGCTGCTCGCGACCGTCGAGTCGGTGTCGGCGGATCCGGTCCTGTTCGGCCTCGTCGTGATCGCCCTCTACCTCGGGCGGCCGCTGCTGGCCCTGCCGACGACGCCGCTCGCCGCCGTCGTCGGCTACGGCTACGGCGTCGCCGTCGGCGTTCCGGTGGCGCTCCTCGGCGTCGTGGTGACGGTCGTCCCCGTCTTCGTCGTCGCCCGCTGGATCGCTGC
Organism: Haloterrigena sp. KLK7; assembly: GCF_037914945.1. Classification (NCBI taxonomy): domain Archaea; kingdom Methanobacteriati; phylum Methanobacteriota; class Halobacteria; order Halobacteriales; family Natrialbaceae; genus Haloterrigena; species Haloterrigena salinisoli. The sequence goes on along the minus strand of NZ_CP149787.1, from coordinate 3,182,547 downwards.
CGGTCCGACCGATGGCGACGCCGGCCAGTCCCCCTCGGCGTCCGTATCGACCGCCGGACCGTTCGGATCGATCCTCGAGCGAGCCGGCGCCGTCGTCGGTCGGTACTACGCGACGGCGGGCCCGGTCCGGGGCGTCGTCGCCTCGCGGCTGGCGCCGATCCCGTCGGACGTGGCGACCTGTGCGGCGGCGGTCAGCGACGTTCGACTCCGCCACCTCGCGATCGGGACGGCGATCGGCGAACTCCCCTGGACGATCGCCGCGGTCGTCGTCGGCGCGTCGGCGGCGACGGTCCGGACCGGCGGACTCGGCGAACTCGGCGTGACGCTCGCGCTCGCCTGTTTCGCGGCTGCGATCGCGCTGCTAGCGGCGCCGGCGTATCGATTCGTTCGCGGGCGGCGACGGGAACGCGACCGAACCGCAGGCCGTCCCACGGACAGGTGACGATCAGCGATCGCCGTCGCCGACCGGCGTCTCGCTCAAGTCCTTCAGATCCGCTTCCAGTTGCCGGTAGGCCTCGGTCTCCGCTAACTCGTCCGGCGCGTGTTCGTCCTCGAGCGTCGCCATCTTGTTCGACAGGGCGGCGAGCTCGCGCCGGCCGTCGCCGCTGTATCGGGACTGCACCCGAAGATTTTCGATAATCCGCATCAACTGCGTCCGAGTCACCGGTTTGGTGACGTACTCGTCGATATCGAGTTCGACGATGTCGAGTCCGGGATCGACTGCCGTGACCATGATCACCCAGCAGTCGTGGCCCGCCGCCCGAAGCCGATTGAGCACCTCGTCGCCGGGCACGTCGGGCATGTGTCGGTCGAGCAGGACGACGTCGACCGCCTCGCTCATCGACTCGAGCGCCGATCGACCGTCGTAGGCGGTGTAGACCTCGTAGTCCTCGCTCACCCACGTCGCATAGAGATCGGCCAGTTCGCGCTCGTCCTCGACGACGAGGATCGTCGGTTGCGTAGACGTAGACATACGGATCGTTCGTCCGAGACCACAGACCGTCGTCTTGTAGCAGTACCGGGCGACTCACGCCTCGAGTCGGACCCTGAATCGCCCGCACCGCGGTCTCTGGAGTGACGAGCGCTCGATTACGAACGGGCCTCCGCCGCCTCCTCAGTTCCAGAACGTATCCGCACAGTCGAAGACGACCCCGTGCTGCGGGCAGACGTACTTGCAGTGGCGTTTGAACAGTTCGCCGCCGCAGCGGGGACAGGTCGGGCCGCCGCCCGACCGGGACGCCGGCTCTCTGCCGCCCGCATCGGTTTCGACGTCACTCTCGAGGTCGGTTTCGGGATCCTCCTCGGTACCGGTCTCGGCATCACTCTCGACGTCGGTCTCGTCGCTATCGGCGGCCATACGCACCACTATCGACCGGTCGGCGCTAAGTCCTGACGGTCCTCGAGGGGCGCCGCGGAGAGCGAGTGCGGGCGAAATCGATCCTCGGCACTGCTGTTCGTGTCGGTATCGTCCGTGTCTGTACACCGGACTACGGCATTCGAAAACGGTAGAAAACGTCGACGATGGAAACGGTTCGAAACGATTCGGACGATTTCAGCCGTTAGACCGGATCAGCACTCGCTCCAGCCACAGCTCTCGCACGTTTTGCAGCCTTCGGAGAAGTACAGCGACATCGAGCCGCAGTCGGGACACTCCGGCGACTCGCCGGCGTCGATGAGGTCCTGGGTCGTGTCGTCCTCGGCGTCCGCAGCGCCGCTCTGACCCTGCGCGGCGGCCGCGCCGCCGTCGGTCTTCGGCCCGTCGAACTCGACGGCGTCCGCGTCGGCGGACTCCTCGAGCGTCTGCTGTTTCGGGTACGGCTTGTCGATCTCTTCCTCCAGGTAGCGGCGCATCGCGGTGCCGATGGCGTCGGGGATCGACTGGATCTGTTCGCCCTTGTCCCAGGCCACCTTCGGCGAGCGGGTCCCGCAGAGTTCGTCGACGATCTCCTCGGGGTCGACGCCCGAGCGCAGCGAGGTCGAGATGACCTTCGCCAGCGCCTCGGTGAAGGAGTTGGTGAAGCCGCCGGAGTGGCCGATGTTGGCGAACAGCTCGAACGGCTGGCCGGTCTCGGGGTCCTCGTTGATCGTCACGTAGACCTTCCCGTAGCCGGTGTCGATGCGCTGGCTGACGCCCTGTAGAGCGTCGGGCCGTTCGCGCTTCTCGGTGAAGTCGACCTGAACGGGCGACCGCTCGTCCTCGTCGGCGACCAGCGAGTCGACGTCCGCCTCGAGGACGTCTCGGACCTCGTCGCTCTCGAGGAACTGCGTCAGGCCGCCGAAGATCTCGTCGATCTGTTCGACCAGCGCCTGTGCGGCCTCGGTCTCGTCGGCGAAGTCGGCGTTGTCGGCGCGGGTGGTCAGCACCTGCTTGCTGCGGGTGCCATCGCGGTAGTAGGTGACGCCCTTGCCGCCGTGCTCGTAGATGTACTCGAACACGTCCTTTGCGTCCTCGAGCGTCGAGTCGTTGGGCGCGTTGACGGTCTTCGAGATCGCGGAGTCGACGCCCTGCTGACAGGCGACCTGCACGCCGGCGTGCTCTTTCGCCGAGAGCGCGCCGGTCGTGACGAACAGTTCGCCGATGGCGTCGGGCACCGTCGAGAGCCCCTCGACGCCGTTGAACTGGTTGGTCGCCATCTGCTCCTGGGCCTCCTCCTTGACCGCGTCGACGTCGATGTCGTTGGCCTCGAGGGTGCGCAGGAAGTAGTCGTCGAACTCGACTAACATCTCGTCGCCCTGGACGTCGTCGGAGACGTTCTTGTAGTAGGCGACGTTGTAGATCGGTTCGCAGCCGCCGGTGGTGTTGCCGACCATCGAGGTCGTGCCGGTCGGCGCGATGGTCGTCGTGTTGTGGTTTCGGATCGGGAAGCCGTCCTCCCACTCGTCGGCGTCGAGGCCGGTCTGGTGCTCGAACCACTCGCGGTACTCGGTCGGGTTCGCGTACTTGGACTTGTCCCACTCGTCGAAGCTCCCGCGCTCCTCGGCGAGCTCGTGGGACGTCCACTTCGAGGTGTGGTTGATGTGGGTCATCAGCTGGCGCGCGACCTCGTTGGAGGTCTCGCTGCCGTACTCCATCCCGAGCTGGATGTACAGCTGCGCCAGGCCCATGATTCCCAGACCGATCTTGCGCATCTCCCGGACCTTCTCCTCGATCCTGTCGACCGGGAAGTCAGACATCGTGACGACGTTCTCGAGGAACCGCGTGCCCATCTCGATGCGGCGGTCGAACTCCTCGAAGTCGATCGCGTCCTCGAGGAAGGCGTCAACGGCGTCCTCGAGCGACTCGTACTCGTCGCCGTGCTCGTCGTACCAGACGCGCCAGTCGGGCGCCTCGAGGTCCGCGAGCGTCGAGAGGTTGATGTGCCCGAGGTTACAGGCCTCGTACTCCTCTAAGGGCTGCTCGCCGCAGGGGTTCGTCGCGAGGATGCGGTGGTCGGGGTGTTTCTCGACGTCGAAGGAGTGTTGCTTGTTGACCCGCTCGAGGTAGATCACGCCGGGTTCGCCGTTCTCGTGGGCGCCCTCGACGATGTCGTCCCACAGTTCCTCGGCCGGGATCGACAGCTCCTCGCCGACCTCGACGTGCTCGCCGAGACCGAACATGTCGTAGAGTTCCTTCGTCTCCTCGGTCGCGATGTGGGGCTCGCCCGTCCGCGGGTTCGTGAAGGTGAACTCCTCGCCGTTCTGCAGGGCCTCCATGAAGTCGTCGGTGATACCGACGGAGATGTTGAAGTTAGAGAGGTGGCCCTCGACGGCGTTCCGGAGGTGCTTGGGGACTCGTCCCTCCTCGTCGATGAGTTCGCGGGCTTCGTCCAGGGCTTCCTGGAAGGAGTTGTGCGTGTAGTCGTCGGGGTCGTTCAGGCGCAGGGTCTCGGCCAGCGAGACGTCCTTGTTCTTGGCGTGGATGAACTGGATGACGTCCGGGTGGGAGACGCGCATGACGCCCATCTGCGCGCCCCGTCGGGCGCCGCCCTGGGCGATCGTCTCGCACATCTGGTCGTACGTGCGCATGAACGTGATCGGGCCGCTGGCGATGCCGCCGGTCGAGCCGACGGCGTCGCCGTAGGGGCGCAGGCGCCAGAAGGCGTAGCCCATGCCGCCGCCGCTCTGGAAGACCTGCGCGGCCTCCTTGGCGGTCTGGTGGATGTCGTCGATGTCGTCCTCGGGGGAGTCGACGAAACACGCCGAGAGCTGCTGGAGCTCGTCGCCCGCGTTCATCAGGGTCGGCGAGTTCGGCATGAAGTCGAGATTCTCCATCATGCCCTGGAACTCGTCGGCGACGTCCTCGACGTGCTCGCGGATCTCGTCGGGGAGTTCGGGGACGACGGTGTCGTAGGCGAACTTGTTGACGTTGTAGATAGACAGCGCGGTCTCGTCGTCGTCCTCGGCGGTGGTGCCCGCGCCGAAGACCTCCTCGGCGAGTTCGTCGCGCCGCGGGTGGTCGGGCTTGAGCTGGTCGGGCGTGACCGTGATCTCGGCGTCGCGCTTCTCGGCCTCGTAGACGGCCTCGGCCAGCGCGATGTTCTTGCCGACGCGGTCGAAGAGGTCCTCCTGTTCCTCGATGAGTTCGCCGTCGGCGTCCTTGCGCAGGTACCGCGCGGGCAGAATATTGTGATAGGCGTTGTCAGTCAGGCGCTCCTCGAGGGTGTCGCCGTCGGTGCGCTTGATCGGGAGGGACAGATCCTCCGCGGAGAGTTCCGATTCGCTCATGCGCGGGTCACCTCGTGGGTCACCCGCCGCGGGGCAGCGATTCTATCGTGGGTCCGGGTTCTGGGTCGCATCATTCGTGACGAAGGTTCGGTAGACAGCGGTCCATCTTAAAACGTGGTGTTGTTGCTCTACTTTTCTTGTATTAGAACAACTGTGCTTGTACAGATGTCTCTGGGGTCCTTTCGTATCCTATCGCTTCGGGTTCGATTACGACACTCGAGACGGCCGTAACCGCGGCTATCAGTCCCTACGCGGCCAACGGTCTTAACGATTTTCAGAGCGGCCTGAAAGTAGTCTTCAGTGAGTATATTCACCGCGCTGTCGTGTGGTTTCCCAGATCCGAACGGACCCGTCCCCTGCCCGGAGAGTCAGTCGAGTCATTTGTTCAGAGTATCCAGAAAGATTACGTTACTGCAATACGGAGGACTTCCTATGCTCGGACCACTGACCTCGTCGACTGTTCTGCTCGTGCTGGCGGGCCTGGCCGCCTTCGCGGTCGCCGTCGTCGCGATCAAGATCGCGATCAAACTGGCTATTCGCGTCGGTATCGTCTCCGCTATCGTCCTCGCCGGGCTCTACACGGCCGGCGTCACTGATCTGTCGTTCCTGCCGTTCTTCTGACTCCCTTCTCGACGCCGTTCGGTCTCGCACTGATCGTCGAATCGGTCCGATTCGAACTCGCGCGCGAAAAGGTATCGGAGACCCGCTCGAGGGTTCGCGTCGCCTCTCTCGCGGACTCGTCTCTCAGTCTTCGATCGACTCGAGGAAGTTCTCGATCACGTCGTGGCCGACGGCCGTGAGCACGCTCTCCGGGTGAAACTGGACGGCCTCGATCGGGCGCTCGCGGTGGCGGATTCCCATGACGAGCGTCTCCCCATCGTGTTCTGCCGTCGCGGTCACCGCGAAACAGTCCGGCACCTCGGTCGCGATCAGCGAGTGATACCGGCCGGCGCGGAGTCCCTGTTCGAGGCCCGCGAAGACCCCCTCGCCGTCGTGGTCGACGGCTGAGGCCTTGCCGTGGATCGGCGCCGGCGCCCGGCCGACGCTCCCGCCGTACTCGTAGACGGCCGCCTCGAGACCGAGACAGACGCCGAGCGTCGGCACCTCCGGACTGACCTCGCGGAGGACGTCCATCGTGACGCCGACGTCGCGGTCGTTCTTCGGGTGGCCCGGCCCCGGGCTGATGATGATCGCGTCGGGGTCGACCGCGCGAACGTCCGCGAGCGAGGCGGTGTTCTTCACCACTTCGGTTTCGGTGCCCTCGTGCTGGCTGACGTACTCGACTAAGTTGTACGTGAAGGAGTCGTAGTTGTCGACGAACAGCACCGTCAGCGGCTCCGCGTCCGTCTCCGCGTCGCCGACGTCTCGGTTCTCGCTCGCGGTGCTCATCGGCCTACCTCCGGCGAGGACTCGAGTTCGTCGTCGGCCGGCTCCCCGTCCGCGCTGTCGGCCAGAGCCGCGTCCGTCCCAGGGTCCTCGATCTCCTCGAGGGCGGCGAGGACGCCGCCCATCTTCTTCTCGGTCTCCTCGTACTCGGCGGTCGGATCGCTGTCGGCGACCAGGCCGGCGCCGGCGCGGACGGTGATCCGATCCCGGTTTCCTTCGTCCTCTACGGTGGCGGTCCGGATCACGATCGCGAAGTCCGCGTCGCCACACCACGAGTAGTAGCCGACGCCGCCGCCGTACAGTCCCCGCGGCTCGGCCTCGAGGTCGTCGATGATCTCCATCGCTCGGATCTTCGGCGCGCCGGAGAGGGTGCCGGCGGGGAACGCGGCCCGCGTCGCGTCGAACGCGTCCGCGTCGCTCGCGAGGTCGCCCGTCACCGTCGACTCGATGTGCTGGACGTGGCTGTACTTGAGCACGTTCATGAACTCGTCGACGCGGACCGAGCCGGCCTCGGCGACGCGGCGCACGTCGTTTCGCGCCAGATCGACCAGCATCGTGTGTTCGGCCCGCTCCTTCTCGTCGGCCAGCATCTCGCCGGCCAGCCGGCGATCCTCGACGGGGCTCGAGCCCCGGTCGCAGGTGCCGGCGATCGGATTGGACATGATCTCGCGTCCGCGAACCGAGACCAGCGTCTCGGGACTGGCGCCGACGACGGTCAGGTCGTCGTGCTCGAGCAGGTACATGTACGGCGACGGGTTGACGTCGCGCATCGCCTCGTAGAAGCCGAGGGGGTCGACGTCGCCGTACAGCTCGCGAGTCCGCGAGACGACGCCCTGGTAGATGTCGCCGTCGAGGACGTGTTCCTTGGCCCGGCGGACGCTCTCTTCGTACTCGGCTTTCGGCCCGACGACCTCGTCTTCGCGGACGAACCCGCCGGTCTCCGGCGTCGACGCGGCCCGCAGCGTCGCCGCGACGGCCTCGGCCTCCTCGAGCAAGGCGTCGTAGACCGCGTCGGGGTCGTCGTCGCCCTCGATGACCGGCGTGCAGTCCAGCGAGACCGTCCCGTCGCGTTCGTCGAACGCGAGCGTCTTCGTCGTCAGGACGAACTGCGCGTCCGGGAACCGCGAGTCGGGGCGCTCGCAGCCGACCTCCTCGAGCCAGAGGTCGTAGACCGCGTCGTAGGCGAGGAAACCGACCAGCCCGCCGGTCAGGTGCTGGCGGTCGTGCTCGGGGGCGTTCGCGAACCGGACGTCCGGCATCGCGGCCCGGAGCGCGTCGACGGCGTCGCCCTCGGGATCGGTCTCGATCAGGCCCAGCGGCGCGTCGTCCGTGAGCCGCTCGACCGCCGTCTCGTCGGGCTCGACCGTGACGACGGCGTCGGGATCGTAGCCGACGTAGGAGTAGCGGGCGTGGCGATCCGCGTCCGCCGAACTCGGCCGGAAGGCGCCGTCGGGGTCGCTCGAGGCGGTCTTCTCGGCGCTCTCGAGGAGGAAGGCGTACGGCGATCGTTCCCGATCGCTCGAGGCCGAACGGCCGGTGAGGGCGGCGTAGGCCTCGAGGGGCGTCGTCTCCACGTCGAGGGTCGCGACGGCGCGGACGACGGCCGGACGGTCCTCGCCCGCGTGCTCGCGGAAGGTCTCCCGGTCGACGTCGAGCGTCGGCGATACGTCGGGTTCGGTGTCAGAGTCACTCATGGTTGGGCTCGGGGTACGGCTCCGCCGTCCGTCGGGCGTTCTTGGCTCGGTCGACGAACGATCTGACGGCGTCGGGGTCCTTGACGCCGCCCTCGGCCTCGACGCCGCTGGCGACGTCGACCGCGAACGGGTCGACCGTTCGGACCGCGTCCGCGACGTTGTCGGGCGTGAGTCCGCCCGCGAGGATCAGCGGCGATTCGAGGTCCACGGTCGCCACCCGCGTCTGGTCCCAGTCGTGGGTCTCGCCGGTACCGCCGCCGCCGTCCGCGGCCGGCGTGTCGACGAGGAGGCCGTCGACCACGTCGTCGTAGGTCTCCGCTCGGACCGCGTCGTCGGCGTCGACGGCGAGCAGGAGCTTCGCGTCGACGTTCGCGCGCAGGTACGCCAGATCGCCGAGTCGAATGCTCCCGTGGAACTGAATCGCGTCGGGTTCGATCTCGTCGGCGAGTTCGATCGCCCGCTCGGGACCGGACGGCATCGTCACGAGGACGGTCGTCACGAACGGCGGCGCGGCGTCGACGAGTTCGCGGGCGCGCTCGACCGCGACCTCCCGTGGGGTGTCGACGGAGACGTCGCAGATGATACCGAGCGCGTCGGCGCCCGCGTCGACGGCCGTCTCGAGGTCGTCCTCGTTCGTCAGGCCGCAGATCTTCACCCGCGTCATCGTCCCGCGGGTTCGGCGACGTCGCCCCGGAGCTGCTCGAGTTTGGTCCCGGCGTCGCCGGACTCGATCGCCTCGCGGGCGGCGTCGGCGCCGGCCTCGAGCGAGTCGGCCTCGCCCGCGACGTAGATCGCGGCGCCGGCGTTCGCGAGGATGACGTCCCGTTTCGCGCCCGTGACGTCGCCCGCGACGATGCCGCGCATGTCGGCCGCGTTCTCCTCGGGCGAGCCGCCCGAGATGTCCGCGATGTCGTGTTCCTCGAGGCCGAGATCGGCCGGCTCGAGGGTGTACTCCTCGACCGACTCGCCGTCGACTTCGGCGGCGACGGTCTCGCCGTGGACGGCGATCTCGTCCGTCCCCGCGCCGTGGACGACCAGCGCGCGCTCGACGTCCATCCGCGAGAGGGCGTCCGCGAGGACGGGCACGAGGTCGGGATCGTAGACGCCGACGACCTGTGCGTCGGCGCCGGCGGGGTTCGTCAGCGGGCCGAGCACGTTGAAGATCGTCCGCATGCCCAGCTCCTTGCGCGGGCCGATGACGGCCTTCATCGCGGGGTGGAAGACGGGCGCGAGCATGAAGCCGATGCCGTCGCGCTCGATGGCGTCCTCGACCGCGGGGGGCTCGGCCTCGACGTCGACGCCGACCTCCTCGAGGACGTCCGCGCTGCCCGAGGACGACGAGACGGAGTAGTTGCCGTGTTTCGCGACCGGGACGCCGGCGCCCGCGGCGACGATCGCGCTGGTCGTCGAGACGTTGATCGTGTCGTAGTCGTCCCCGCCGGTGCCGCAGGTGTCGACCAGCGGCTCGCGGTCCGGCGTGATCGTTCTGGCCGCGTCGCGCATCCCTTCCGCGAAGCCGGCGATCTCGGCTTCCGTCTCGCCCTTGGCGCGCAGGGCCGCCAGCAGCGCACCGATCTGTGCCTCCGTCGCGCCCTCGAAGACGGCCGTCGAGGCCGCTCGAGCGTCTTCCTGTGTGAGATCCTCGCCCTCGGTCACCCGTTCGACGTACTCCTGCATAGTGAACACCAATGTACGTAGTTGTCTTGTAATGCTCAAATGAGTACATCGACTTAAGCGTGTCGGAGGCCGTCGTGCGGTGGAGTCGCGTACGGCGTCCGATTCGAAACCTTCAATTACGGTGGCCAGCAACGATTGAGTGCAGGCGAGGTGGCGACGGACGCCACGCAAGCGAAACCAGGCGGGTTGGTGGTCTAGTCTGGTTATGACACCTCCTTGACATGGAGGAGGCCGGCAGTTCAAATCTGCCCCAACCCATTTCTGACGGAACAACAACCGACGAGCGGAGCGTGACGACACTGTCACGCGACGCGAGTCATTCAGCTCCGTCGGAAATTGTTTCGGGAGATTTGAACCAGGCGAGTCGCAGCGCCCGAACGGAGGAGAGCGACCGTCTCGGCGTGGTTCAAATCCGCCCTAACCCACTATTTCTGTCGAGGATTCTCTATCTAATCGCCTCGCACGTCCAGACATCCTCGAGCAGACGGCCCTCACGGTGCGATTCTCGGTGTACAAGTCCGAAGCGCGATGACAACGCGAGACGGTAGCTGAACCGGAGACGGTACGAAACGCCGCACTGGAACAGCTATTACGTCCGCATGCGTAGGATTACCATGCCAAACAGTACTACGAGCGAACCGCTCGAGGAGATCGAGTTCCTCGCGCGGTCGGAACACCGCGTGACCGTCCTCGAGGCGCTGGCCGAGCGGCCGACGAGTCGGGCCGAACTCCTGGCGGCGACCGGGGCATCGTCGTCCACGATCGGACGGACGCTGCGCGCGTTCGACGAACGCAACTGGATCAGGAGGAACGGCAACCGGTACGAAGCGACGCAGTTGGGTGCGTTCGTCGCGGCCGGACTGCGGGACCTGCTCGAGCGCCTCGAGACCGAGCGGACGCTCCGCGACAGCTGGCAGTTGCTCCCGGAAGAGACCGACGGGTTCACCGTCGAAATGGCCAGCCGCGCGGTCGTGACGGTCGCCGAGCCCGACGCGCCGTACCGCCCGGTGAACCGGTTCGCGGCGCTGCTCCGGCGGACGAGCCGATTCCGGTTCGTCGGCACCGACGTCGCCCTGCTCGAGCCCTGCAGAGACGAGCTTCGGCAGTCGATCGTCGACGGCATGGAGACGGAGATCATCGATCCGCCGACCGTCGCCGGCTACATCCTCTCGAACTACCGGACGCACTGTTCCGCGCCCCTCGAGAGCGGCAACCTCTCTGTCAGCGTGCACGACGACGTGCCGCCCTACGGCGTCGGTCTCTTCGACGATCGGATCGCCGTCAGTTGCTACGACCCGGACAGCGGGATGGTTCGGCTGTTGATCGATACCGACGTGCCGGAGGCACGCGAGTGGGCGGAATCACTGTTCGAGTCCTACCGACGCGATGCGCGTCCGCTCGCGCTCGAAACGGCCGTCGGGTAGTCGACGTCGCGGCGACGAGCTCGACCACGACGGCGAACCGCGGGGCGGCCGGATCGCCGGCTTGCAGCCGGCGACTGCCGTGCATCGTCTGCACGGACGGCGCCCGCCGCACGGAAACCACTAGGTGCCTACATATCTCCGTCCGGCGTACCCTCTCTCGAGGAGGCGATCCAAGCCATGACAGACACTCAGCGAACGGACGAGCCGATGACGGCCGTAGAAGTAGCGTGCGATACCGAAGTATCGGGCTGTGTCTTCCGCATGCGGACCGAGGAGGACGACAGGGACCGGCTGCTGGAGATCACGCGTGACCACGTCCGCGAACAGCACGAGAAAGAGTACTCCCTCGAGGAGATCGACGACCGGCACGTGACCGAAGTCGAGGTCTGAACCGGCACGGACCTCCCCACCGATCCGACTATGAGCACAGACCAAGCACCTGTCGACCACTACGAGAGCGACTACGAACTCGAGCGCGGCGTACGAACCGGATCGCTCCTGATGGCCCTCGCCGGCGTTTCGTTCGTCGGCTACGGCGTCGCGTTCCTCGCCAGGACGTTCTTCGGCACCGGCTTCGAACTCGGCGTCGCGAGCCTCAACGGGATCTCCCCGGCGGACCTGAACGCGATCGATCCGGCGATCATGCATTACATCAACCACCTGCACGTCGCGACCGCGGCGTTCATCATCGCCACCGGGATCGCTATCACGGCACTGGCGTGGTACGGCGTTCGCGCCGGCCTGCTGTGGGCGTGGGCGACGGCGGTCGTCGCCGCCGTGATCGGTCTGGCGATCGCGCTGCCGATGCACTACATGGATCTCTTCGCGCACGACTGGCTGACGCACCTCGGCCCCATCTACCTCGCGACGATCGCGTTCGTGGCGGGCGCCGTCCTCGCGTTCCGGGGGCTGCGAGCCGACCCTCGGCCGCCGGACCCCGGCACGGATACCGGGGTCTAACTGCCCGCTTCGAATTTTCGGATACCGTCGTTGGAATTCGTTAGAAAGCGGACTGCACGGCCACGAACTGCTCTCCTCTCCGCACTTCGTCCTCGAGTCGATCGAACCGAACGAGCCCGGCGGCCGCCAACTCGGGAAGGACCACGTGATGAAACTCGTACACGAGCGTGACGTATTCCTCACAGGAGAGAACCTCATCGTCGCGAAGAATCGGCGTCGCGTCCAGCGGCTCGTCGTCGACGAGGGCAGCGATCACCCGCCGAGGTTGCTCTCGAAGCGCGGTCTCGAGGCGCTCGTTCCGTTCGATCTCCCGACTACGCGTCTCCATACGTTTTCCTCGTCTCGAGACTCGTTTCGCGACACATCGCTACGGTCTAGGCCGCCTCCATCGGACTGACCTCGATCGTGCCCCCGTCGAACACCGTCACGTCGAACCCCTCGTACCGGAACGAAACGCGCTGCCTGCTGGTGGTCGACTTCGAAAACAGGGCCTCGAGCGCGCTCGAATCGATCGCCGAATGAAGCGGTGGCAGGTCGAAGGGATCCCGGTGAGCGGCGGCCGCGACCACGGCGACGACTGCCAGACTCGCCGAATCGCGGTCGCTGTCGAACGCCGCTCGGAAGCGTTCCGAGTCGACATCGACCTCGACGAACGGCATCGAGTCGATGATCTCGACGGGGCCGAGCGTCTCTTGAGAGAATGTCATCACGTGAAGAAACGCGCTCGAACGGGTTGTCACTGGATTTTGCCCACGCAATACGTTCTTAAATAGGGTTTACGACCCCGTCACTCCTGAGACGTTATCAGTGTGCTCGCGACGAGCCGCCGAATACCGCGTTGCAACCGCGACGAAACCGCCTGATGGCTGATATCGAGTTCCTCGGCGAGATCGGCCTGCGTGGCGGCGCGCGGCGAGTCGAAGTAGCCTCGGGAGTACGCCAGTATCAGCGCCGTTTGCTGGCCGTCGGTCAGATCGTACCGCCGGTCCGAGTCGATCGGCGAGAGCGCGTGCAGCTGGGTGAGCTGGATCGGAATGCCGTTCTCCAGACAGTACGACTGAAATTCGGAGACCGACTGCTGGTCGCTACTTCTGACCTCGAACGTCCAGTTCTCGGCCGTTCCGATCCCCGAGAGGAGGGTGACCTCGGTTTCGACGATCGCGGTGAGAACGCTCTCGTGGTCGAGATTCCAGTCGATACGGACGAACAGCTGTTCGTCCAGTTCGTCGATTACGGTCACGTCGTCGACCCCCTCGTCCCCGGTCAGATCGAGCGTGAGGTCGTCGATGCGCTCCGCGTAAATCCAGAAGTAGGGGATAACGGCATCGCTCGTCGGGACGACGCGGTCCAGTTCGACGGTGGCGTCGGGTAGTTGCTCGAAGACCGTGTTCAGGGGAAACTCGGGTTGATCGACGGTGAATGACGCCTCTATCGCCATAGGTTACGTTGGAGACGAACCGTTGTGAACGATCGGTTTGCGCTCGTTCTCGATCTACGTGACGATTGACGACTCTCTCGAGTTGCAGTGTCGCTCGAGGTCGAGTTCAGGCTCAACCGCTTTTCGTCCGGCGACGGAACGGGCCCGTATGGACGGTCCGTTCTCGAGGGACACGCTCCGCGGGCGAACCGGCGAAAACCCCGTCGCGCACTGGTTCCTGCTCGATGCGAATCGGTGGGCGCTGGCGGGACTGCTGTCCGCCGTGGCGTTCGCCGCGTTCGTCGTTCTCGGGGCGCTGTCGCTCCCGCTCCGGGAGATGATGGACAGCGGCACGCCCATCGATACGACGTTTCAGGCGCTGATCGCTGCGGTTCTCACCGGCGTGACGCTCGTCGTCTCGATCAATCAGCTCGTGCTCTCACAGGAGCTCGGCCGGCTCGGCGACCAGCAGACGTGGATGAACGAGGCGATGGCCTACCGACACGACGTCGAGGAACTGTTCGGAACGGTCGGCCCGCCCGATCCCGCACAGTTCCTGCAGGCGCTCGTGCGGACCAGCAGCGACCGAGCCGAAGCGCTCCGCGACGCCGTCGCCGACACCGACGACGAGACCCTGCGCCAGCGGACCGATCGACTGGTCGAGAACGTCTGCCGGAACTCCGACGAGATCGAGTCCCAGCTCGAGACGTCCCAGTTCGGGGAGTTCGGCGTCCTTCGATCGGGACTGAACTACAACTACTCCTGGAAGATCTACGCGGTCCGCCGGCTGCGCGACGAGCACGGGGACAGCCTCGACGACGACCAACTGGCGGCGTTCGACGAGTTGATCGACAGTCTGACGCTGTTCGGCCCGGCCCTCGAGCACTTCAAGTCGCTGTACTTCCAGTGGGAGCTCGTCCACCTCACGCGATCGATGATCTACTCCGGCCTGCCGGGCGTCGTCGCCGCCACGGCGACGGTGCTGTATCTCGATCCCGAACTGGTTCGCGGCGCGATCCTCGGTGTCGATGCCATGGTGTGGCTCGTGGGTGCCAGCGCGACGATCACCCTCGTTCCCTTCTTCCTGCTGGCGACCTACGTCCTCCGAATCGCGACGATTTCGAAGCGAACCGGCTCGCTCGGGCCGTTCATCCTCCGCCACGCGGAACGGACGGAAGCGATCGACTGGGACGAATGAGTTCCGGGCGGGGAGAGCGGGACGCTCCGGGTGTGGCTCCCGTCGCTCGCGGAGCGGGCCGGGCGGGTCTGGCCGATCGGCGGACGCGAAAGACGTACTCGGTCGATCAGTCGTCCGCCGGCGTCACGTTCACGTTCCGATCGAGCGCGTTCGACTCGTCGTACCGCGCCTTAATTTCGGCGAGGCGATCGACGTTGTCGCCGTAGACGCGCTCGGTGACGTCCTCGTCGGTCCGCGGATCCGCGCCCGTAAAGCCGCCGTAGGCGCCGTAGCCACCGAGACTTCGGAACAGATCGTCGCCGTCGCGGGCCCACTCGAGGTTCGCGTCGTCGTCGCCCTCGTCCCAGTTCGCCTCGACCGTGAGCATGTACGCCGCGTCGCGGTGGGGGTACGCGGTCGCGTCGGACTCGACGTCGCCGATCGCGCCGCCCAGCTGCCAGACGCCGACGCCGGCCAGCGGCGACGCCGCCTCGTCCGCGTGGTCGACGATCGCGTCGATCAGTTCCTCGGAGAGGTCGTCGACGTAGCACGAGCGGTGGCAGTAGTTGCGCCCCTCGGGGAACATCATCGTCCCGAGCTCGTGGAGCTGGCGGTAGGGCATGGGCTCGCTCATGTCGAGCAGCGGCTCGGAGATCTCGCGGAACGGCTGCAGGGCGTCCATCCCCGCCTCGGGGTCCCCGGCGTAACAGCCCAGGATCGCCACGGCGTCCTCGCCGACGAGGTCGTCCGGCATCGGCGGGAGGTCCGGGACGTGCCCCTTCAGGGCGAGCGTCGTCACCTCCTCGGGGGCGTCGCCCGCGAGTTCGTCGTACGCTGCGAGGACGGTCGCCGCTTCGTCGCCGGGGTAGAACACGCCGAGGCCGCCGACGATGGGGCCGACCTCGTACAGGTCGAACTCGAAGTTCGTGACGACGCCGAAGTTCCCGCCGCCGCCGCGGACGGCCCAGAAGAGGTCCTCGTTGCGCTCGGGACTCGCGTGAACGAGTTCGCCCTCGGGCGTGACGAGGTCGACCGAGCGGAGCGCGTCGATGGCGAGCCCGTGTTTGCGCCGCATCCAGCCGATTCCGCCGCCGAGCGTGGAGCCCGGAACACCGACGTCGCCCGCGCTCCCGGTCGGCGTCGCGAGCCCGTGATGCTGGGTCTCCTGTAGCACGTCGCGGGCGCGACAGCCGGGGCCGACCTGTGCGATCTTCCGCCGCGGATCGACGCGGACGGTATCCATCTCGGCCAGATCGAGGACGACCCCTTCGTCGACCGTCGAACTGCCGGTCTGGTGGTGACCGCCGCCGCGAACCGAAAACGGCAGGTCGTGCTCGGCGGCGAAGGCAAGTCCCTTGGCGACGTCGGCGGCGCCGTTACACCGGACGATCAGCGTCGGATACCGATCGACGAGACCGTTCCAGACGGCTCGAGTCTCGTCGTAGGATTCGTCGTCCGGCGTGACGAGCCCTCCCCGAAGTGAGCTCTCGAGTTCGGTAATCGTGCCACTATCCAATCCAGAAGTGGGCGTTTGTTCTGCTCCCATCCCGGGAGGTGTGTTCCTGCCAATATTCTATAACTATTTCTGAGAGTAACGTCAGAGTACACATTAGTATTTATATGTTTAGCGGTCGGATCGCCACTCGCGTTCTCGTCGTCCGATCGCTCGACTCGAGCAATGCGAGACCGTCCCACTGTCGTCACTAACCGAACGGTAGAAAAGCCCGAGTCGACTCGAGGCTCGTATGGAACTGTTCGTCCGGTTGTCCGGTCTGCTGGTCGTCCTCCTGCTCGGGGCGGGACTCCGCACGACCGGCCTGCTCGACGCCCGCCGGACGGCGCGGTTGAACGCGGTCGCCTACTACGTCGCCCTGCCGGCGCTGATCTTCGTCTCGACGTACGATCGGGCGATCGGCGAGTTGCTGTCGCTGACGCTGCTGGGTGGGTTGCTGTTCGTGCTGTTCGCGACGGTCGGGCTGGCGTGGCTCGTCCACCGCGACCGGGCGTCGATGGGTCGGCGGAGCGTGGCGGTCGTCCAGTCGTACCACTCGAACCTCGGCTATCTCGGCCTGCCGCTGGTCGCGGCGACGTTCGACGCCGAGGTGACCGCGACCGCGAGCGTCGTTCTGGGCGTCGTCACGCTGACGCAGTTGCCCCTCTCGGTCCTCCTGCTCTCGACGCTCAACGGGGCCGACGCCGCGATCGGCGACGAACTGCGCGGGCTGGCGAAAAACCCCGTCCTGGGGTCGCTGATCGCCGGACTCGCCGTCGGCTCGCTGGGGATCACGCTTCCCGGTCCGGCCGCGACCGGCCTCGACCTCCTCGGTTCGGTCGCCCTTCCGCTGGCCCTCCTCTGTGTCGGCGCGTCGCTCGAGGTGGACCTCCCGTCGATCGACGTCGGCGCCACCACGGCTGTCATCGGGTTGAAAATCGTCTGTATGCCCGCGCTCGCGTGGGCCGTCTTCTCGGTGCTCGCCGTCGACGCCGCGACGTTCACCGCGGCGGTCGTGATGCTGGGGACGCCGACGGCCGTCTCGACGTTCGTCTTCGCGGCCGAACTCGGCGGCGACGAGGAGTTCGCGTCGCTGAACGTCTTCGCGACGACGCTGGTCTCGATGCTGACGCTGTTCGTGCTGATCTCGCTGGTCAGCTAGGGCGGTCCTCGACGAGACGCGACCGAATAGCCACCCTCCGTACTCGAGAGCGCCTGCAAAACCGAAACGGGAGCACCTGCAGAACGGACTCGAGAGACCGCTGCGATCGCTGACCGTTAGCCGCCGAAGAACCGTTTGATCCGACCGAACAACCCGGGTGACTCGTTCCCGTCGTCGCCGTCATCGTCGCTCGAGTCCTCGTCGGCCCCGACGGAACCCGCGAGCGGGCCGGCGTCGTCGGGAACGGCGGGTGCTCCGTCGCTTCCGCCCGTAGACGCCGTTGCTGCCTGGGTTTCTTCCAGGTCGTCCATCGAGAGTTCGATCTCGTCGACCTCGGGCGTGGACTCGCGGCCCTCGCCCGCTTCGGCGGCCCGGACGTCCGCCCCGGTGACGGCGCCGTCTTCGATGCGGGCGGCCAGTTCCTCGAGGGAGGCGTCGTCGTCGATCGCGAGATCGTCGGCTGTGGGATCGTCGCTCTCGGTCTCGTCGAGTGACGTCGCGGCGTCCTCGAGTGACGTCGCGGCGGATCCGATTGACGACTCGCCGGCACCGTTCGCGGGACCGGTCGCGCTTGCGGCGTCGGTCGCGTTCGCGGCCTCGGTTGTTTCGGCAGAGGCGACCGTTCCGGTCGCCTCGCTCTCGGCCGTCGATTCCGCCGCGTCGACGTCGGTCCCGTCGGCCGCTCGCTCGTCGGTCGCCGGAATCTCGTCCTCGTCGAACGCGGTCGTGACGTCACCGTCCGTCTCGATCGGTCCGTCCGCCGACGATGGCGCGGCGTCGTCCGCTTCGGCCGTCCCGCCGTCCGGTTCGTCCGCCGTCGACGTGGCGTCGTCCGTTTCGGCTCCGTTCGATGCCACCGCGGGCTCGTTCCCGTCCGTCGCGTCCTCGTCCGCGTCCGCCGACCCGGATTTCGTCGCGTCGAGCGAGTCGAGGATGTCGTCGACGCTCTGGTCGGAGACGACCCGCTGGGGGCCGCCGCTCGGCTCGAGACTCCCGCTCGAGGCGCCGGCGTCGTCGGCCGACTCGCTCGAGTCGGGCGCCGAATCGGCCGCGGAGGGTTGGTTCGAAGACTGGTCGCTCATTGTGAATGTCTGGCCGTGCCGAGACCATAATCTTTCCCCCCTGCCGTCGACACGGCGGCCGGATTCGGCGCCCCGACCGCGTCGTCACTCGGCCAGCGGCGGCTCCGAGAGGACGACGTTCAACACCGCGCCGAAGAGGATGAGCATGCCGGCGAAGTAGAGCCAGGTGACGAACAGCAGGACGGCGCCGACGGCGCCGTAGGCCTGGTACTGACCGGCGTTTGCCGCGTACAGCTGGAAGCCGGCCTGGAGGACCGTCCAGCCGACCGCGGCGACGGCGGCGCCGGGGAGCACGTCCTCGACCGCGACGGGAATCGGCGGCAACACGTAGTAGATCGGCAGGAACACGAGGACGAGCCCGATCAGCAGCGTCAGCCAGCTCAGGAGGCCGGCGAAGGGGAGGACCTCGGCGGCGAAGCCGACGATCGTCCCGATCACGACCATCAGCGCCATCGCGCCCGCGCCCGCGACGATTACGACGAGGCCGTCCCGGAGCTGGTCGATCAGCGACTCCTCGGCGACCTCGTCGTAGACCTTGTCGAAGGCGAGGCTGAGCCCGCGAAAGACCTTCAACGCGCCCCAGGCGGCGATGGCGAGCGCGACGATCGTCGCCTGCGCGCGGCCGGATTCGGTCGTCAGCGCGTCGGTGACCAGCTCCTCGCCCGCCGCCGGGAGGAAGTCGCCGGCGACCACGATCAACCGCTCGGCGGCGTCCTCGCCGCCGAGCAGCGATCCGACGACGAGCGCGAGCAATACCAGCGGAATCAGCGAGACGAACGCGTAGTAGGCGAAGGCGGCCGCGAGAAAGGAGATGTCGCGATCGCTCGCCGTTCGATAAACTGCGGTGAGCGTCTCTCGAGCGTCCATACCGGGACGAGAACGGCCACCGGTAAATGGCTATCAATATATCGCAGTTTCAGCACTGCTGTTCGGTTATCCGGATTACATATCCTGTTCACCGCTCGAGGCGGGTCACCGCTCGACACAGAAGTTGTGCGACGCGTAGACCGCGCCGTCGTCGGCGATGTAGACGCCGACGCCGCCGCGGTCCCAGTGGGGGGTCCCCTGCTCGAGGATCGCCCGCCGGTGGTCGGTGGAGTTCATCCACTGGTTGACGAGCCCCTCCGCGAGGCCCTCCGCGGTCCGGTAACGGACGGTCTCACCGGTAGCGGAGTTCTCGACGGGGCGGTCGACCCACGTCAGGGCGATGTTCTCGCCGTAGCCCCGACAGTAGTTGTCGACGTCCCGAAACCGATCCATCGGCGCCTCGTCCTCGGGATTGACGTGCGCGAAGTACTCTCGCTGGGCCATGTCGTAGCTGTGCGCGCGGCCGACGGAGGCGATCGTCCCGTCCCACTTGAGGGGCTCGAGGCCGTGTTCGGCCCGCCGGTCGTTGACCTTCGCGTGGACGAAGTCCTCGACGGTCACCGAGTCGACCGTCTCGACGTCGGTCTCGTAGCTCGAGTTGCCCGGGTCGTCCGGATCGGTGACGTCGGGGTTGCGCTCGCCCGCCGGCGGCGGGTCCGAACTCGGCGTGACGTCGCTGCCGATACCGCCGGGCCCCTCCAAATCGCCCGTGTCGATGCCCTCGAGGACCGCCGGGGCCATGACGGCGGTTCCGAGAGCGAGGGCACCAATCAGGGCGACGGCGACGAGCAGGCGGAACAGCGATCGCAGAACGGCCCTGTCGCCGGACTCGTCGAGATCGAGGTCGGTAGTCGATCGGGACCGGGGACACATCGTCCGAACCAACCAGATCACGAGATAAGTGCTCCTTGACCGGTTGCAGTCGTTGATACCTTCCTTAACACGTGACTGTAACTGTTACGGTACTGTTCGCTTCGTCGCTACGTCTCGAGGAACGCGATCATACGCCTCGAGGAACGCGCTCATCGACGTCGAATCGAAACGGGCCCTGACCGAGATTCGGCCGCGCGGATTTCGCTAGCTCTGGCCAGATACCTCGGTCTCGGCCCGTCGCTCGCCGAAGATCGTCTCGTGGATACCGATCACGAGACCGGGGACGACCGCCATGAACAGGTGTTCCTCGAGCGGGATGCCGGCGATATCGATGCCGGTCCGGAGTTTGATGTCGAAGACGCCGACGGCGAGGGTGTAGCGGTCCCAGAGGTAGGCGATCGGATACAGCGCGAGGATCGTGACGCCGGCTTTCCGGAGCGCGTTCGCCCGCCGGAGGAGGACGGCGGCGACGGCCCCCCAGAACAGTTCCGTCGCGAGGTAGGTGTATCGACCGAAGACGCTGATATCGGGCACCATACGGGCGGTACAACGACGGGTCCCAAAACGGTCACCCCTGCGCCCACCCGGCTAAAACGTGCGGTATGTTCAAAAGCCCGGCGGCAGTATATTCCCCCAGAAGGATGAATATCGCTGATATCGCCACCACGGAGTTCATCGAAGTCGACGTCGGGACGCGAATGGGGAAAGTCCGTTCCATGTTCGAGGACGGCAACCCCAAGGGAATTATCGTCACTGACGACGGGGCGTACGAGGGCGTCATCAGCGAGCGGGAGGTCCTCCAGTCCCACGTCGAGGACGACGCCAAGGTGGCGGCGCTCATGAAACCCAGTCGGAACGCGCCGGCCCCGCAGGTCGACCGCAACGAGGACGTCCGGGAGACGGCCCGCGTGCTGGTCGAGAGCAACGCGAAGGTCGCTCCGGTCTTCGAGAACGACGACCTCTGGGGCGTCATCACCGACGACGCCATCCTCGAGGCGGTCCTCGAGAACCTCGATACGCTCACCGTCGAGGACATCTACACGGCCGATCCGGTCACCCTCGTGGAGGACGACGGGATCGGGCGCGCGATTAACCAGCTGCGCGAGCACGGCATCTCCCGCCTGCCCGTGCTCAACGAGAACGGCTACCTCTCGGGGGTCGTGACGACCCACGACATCGCCGACTTCGTCATCCGCGAGAACCACACGACGACGACCGGCGACCGGGTCGGCGACACCCAGCGTCTGCTCGACGTCCCGGTCTACGACATCATGAACAGTCCCGTCGAGACGACCACGCTGGACACGACCGCTCAGGAGGCCGTCGAGACCATGCTCGAGAAGGACTACGCGGGACTGATCGTCACCCCCGAGGACGACGACCGCGTCGTCATCGGCGTCATCACCAAGACGGACGTCCTGCGCGCGCTGACGTTCACCGAGGAGCAGCGTATGGACGTCCAGATCACCAACATCTCGATGCTCGATACGATTACCCGAGAGGGAATCGTCGAGAACATCGAGGACGTCGTCGACAAGTACCAGGACATGCAGGTCCAGCACGCCCACGTCCGGTTCAAGGAACACCAGGAGAAGCTCCGCGGAACGCCGCTGGTCCACTGCCAGATTCGCCTGCGGACCAACAAGGGCCAGATCGCCGGCACCGGCGAGGGGTACGGTTCCGAGAACGCCTTCCGCGTCGCCATCGACAAACTCGAGCGCAACGTCCTGGAGGTCAAGGGCGTCACCAGCGACGAGGAGTACCGGGGCCAGCTGCTGCGCAAACTGAACGAACTGTAGCGCGAACGCCGTCTCTTCGTTTTCGCACGTCGTTCCGGTCTCGACCTCGGCCTCGGTCTCGGCCGACCGGTCTCAGGGACGTACCGACTCGTCGCCGCCCTCGAGTCCCCGGTCCGTGATCCGGAACTGGGCCGATTCGCCGGCCGGCTTCGAGCGATGCTTCTCGAGCGTCGCCCGCCGGTTCCCGCCGCGAAAGCGCTCGAGGCGGAGGACGACGCCGGTCCAGTGTTCTAACGTGTTTCCACCGAGCGCGCGCGTGCGGTCGGCGTCGGGATCGGCGAAGACCTGATTCGTCAGGACGACCGCGAGGTCGTGTTTGCGCGCAAGCGAGAGGAGATGCGTCACCTGCCGGGCGACGCTGCGCAGCGCCTCGCCGCCGTCGCTCTCGCCGGTTCGCTCTAAGCGGTAGAAGCCGGTCGCGCTGTCGAGGACGATCAGGTCCGCGCGTTCGGCGAACTCCTCGGTGTCCCGGACGGCCTCGGACTGTTCCTCGAAGTCGAGGGCGTCCTCGATGACGATCCGCGAGGCGACGGCCTCGACGTCCTCGTCGTCGACCCGGGCCGAGAGCAGTTGCTGGAAGCGGTCGACCGAGACGCCCTCGGTGTCGACGTAGACCGCGGTCCCGCCGGCGACGGCCGTTTCCACGGCCGCCGACAGCGCGAGGTTGGTCTTCCCCGCCGCGGGCGGGCCGTACACCTGCGTGACGGTTCCGCGTTCGAACCCCCCGCCGAGTAACTCGTCGACCGGACCACAGCCGGTCGGAATCGCCTCGTCGTTCACGGTTCGAGTTGGCAGGTTACCCGCAAAAAGCCCCCGGAACGGGCCGGTGAGCGATCGCGGACGGTCGACCGCCCTCGAGCGAACGTGAGACGGTCCCGATCGCCGAGTCGCGACGGAGGACCGAACGGACGCTTCGGCGGGACCGATACCCGTTCGCTATCGGACGCGAGAGCGCTCGCGAGAAGACGATTAATCGTTCAGCCGGCCGGGTGAACGACCGATGCCAGTGGTTCCAACGCGACCACAGTTAGGACAGTTATAGTACGTTTCGGGCCCTCGATGTGCCGTTTCGCTCCGCTTGATTTCGGCGGATCCGCAGAAAGGACAGTAGCTAATCTCGCTGACGGTCATCTGTAGTGGAAAATCACCGAGTCGGGATATATACGTTGAGACGATATCGAGCGATGAGCCGCGGACGGGCGCGTCGAACGACGCGTGAGCGGTTGCTGTACGTTTATTCCTCCGGAAGATGAACCTCGAGCCGTGATCGTCGTCGCCACAGCAGACTTCGAGGTGTACCACGGCGTCGTCAACGAACTCCGGGACCGGGGGACCCAGTTCACGACCGTCGAGCCCGACGAGGAACTCCCGGAACAGACGACAGTGGTCGTCACCGGCGCCGACCACGCCGACGACTTCGAGACCGTGACGACCGTCGTCGCCGATCCGGACCATCCCCGACGCGCCGTCGACCAAGCCCTGACCGCGGTCCGGGGAAACGGCGGTCGGACCGTCATCGGCGTCGACCCGGGTCGGAAACCCGGCGTCGCCGTCCTCGCGGGGGAGATGGTCGTCGCCGCCTTTCAGGTGCCCCTGTCCGACGCCGTCGACGTGATCCAGCGCGAGGCCGACGAGGCCACCGCGCCGGTCGTCCGGATCGGCGACGGCTCCCGCCTCGAGAGCGCGAAACTCGTCAACGACCTCGAGGACGTGACGGTCGAACTCGTCGACGAGACGGGGACGACGCCCTACCTGGGCACCGGCTCGCGCGGGATGGGCGACGTGCTCGCGGCGGTCAATATCGCCCGCCTCGAGGGCGAGGTCGTCGACTCGCGGGACATCGAGCCGACCGCCGGCGAGCTACAGGTGATCAAGGACCGCTCGCGCGAGCAGAGCGAGGAGAACCGAGCGATCGACGAGGTGCTGGCTCGACGTGTCGCCGCCGGCGAACTGACGATCGACGAAGCGCTCTCGGAACACCGCACCGACGACGGTGACACCAGTACCGACGACGGCGACACCAGTACCGGCGACACCAGTACCAACGACACCAGTACCGGCGACGCGACGGCACAGCGGTCGGATTCGGACGCCGATCGCGAGTAACAGGTACGAAACCGTTTCTCGGCGGTCGATACCGTCTCGGTCGCTGACTCAGTGACTCGGCGCGCTCATCGGAGACGACCGTCTCGAGGCACTGGGTCGGTGACGCGGACGTCGAAGAGAAAAAGCGATCGATCGGGAATCGCCGTTACGGCGCGATCCAGACGTTCGTCGCGGCGACGGCGGCCATCTGGACGTTCTCGTTCTCCTGCATGCTCACCTGCGTCGCGGCGGCGCTTCCGTCGTCTTCGGCGACGGCGATCGCCGAGTGCTGCTCGTTGACGTTCTGCTGGGTCACGAACTGCGTCTGCTCGAGCGCGGCCGTCGCGTCCTGCGTGACCTCGCTCGTCTGGTTGGCGCTGGTGTCGTAGTCGTAGGACACGCCCGGCGCGTTCTCGACGTCGTCACCGCCGACGGTGACGGTCGTACTCGTGGTCTGCGATGCCGAGTCGTAGTTGAATCCCGGCGACGCGTACACGTTGAGCGCAGCGGCGGAGCCGATCTGGGCGTTGTAGTTCTGCTGAGAGGCCATCTGGACGGCCTCGGCCTCGCTGTCGTTGATCGCGACGGCCACCGCCGTGTTCTGCAGGTTGACGTTGAGCTGCTCGACGGCCTGCTCCTGATCGACGCTGGTGGTCGCGGACTGCGAGTCGCCCTTGTCCTTCTTGCCCTCGTGGGGCGTTTTCGTGTCGACGACGCTGCTGTCGCCGGCGGACGCGATGTTCATGTCACCCATCGACGCGATCAGGTTCGCGGCGTTCGTGGAGCCGACCTGTTCGTTGAGGTTGGTCTGATCGGTGACCTGAATCGCGGTCGCGGTGCTGTTCTCGCCGACGGCGATGGCGACGGCGGCGCCCTGTTCGTTGATGTTCCGCTGTTCGACGGCCTGCTCCTGCGTGAGCCAGGCGTTCGCGTTCTGCTCGGCGTACTCGCCCTCTCCGATGTAGACGTTCGTCGCGTTGGCCGCGCCCTCCTGACGGTTCTCGTTGTACTGGTCGGTCTGCTGGAGGGCGGTCGCGGTGCTGTTCTCGGCAGCGAAGGCGATGGCCGTGCTCTGTTCGTTGTAGTTCCCCTGGGCGACGGCCTGCGTCTGGGTCACGCTGGCCTCGGCCGACTGCGTGATCGTCTCCTTCTCACCGCTCTCGTCGGTGACGCCCCAGCCCTCGAACTGCTGGCCGTCGCCGTTGCCCATGATCAGGGTGACGTTCCCGACGTCCTCGAACTGCGTCGTCTGACTACTGACGGCGTCGTTCTTGGACGAGGCGTCGCCGGTCTGGGCGTTGGCGTTGATCTGGTTGGCCTCCTGAATGGCGGTCGCCTCGCCGCCGTCGATCGAGATCGACACCGCCTCGCCCTGCTCGTTGATGTTTACCTGACTGACGTTCTGGTGCTGGATGACCTCGGTGTTGCTCTCTTGGTCGATCTCCAGCTCGTCGGACGCGTGCGCCTCGATGTACTCCTCGAGGCTCATCCCGTCGAGATCGGCGCCGAAGACCAGATAGAGGTCTTCACCGTCCTCGAGGGCGTGGACCGTGTCCGCGTCCGCGTCGTCGGTTCCACCGGCCATCGCGGCGGGCGCGCCGGCGGCCAGCATCGATATGGAAACGATACAGGCCATCAATACTGTCGTATATCGTGATCGTCTCTCGTTTTCGTCTATCATGTTGACTCTGATTTTCGCTCTTGATTTTGTTTTGTGCCGAACGATTCGACGCGAACGGTCCTTTCTGGATGATAGACTTTGTTATCGACAGGTTGGAATACGTATCAGTCGGCCTACTAACTGGAACTCGCTCTCTACTCTGGGAAACTACCCTCTACCACCGCCTGACGACCGGCTCATACGGCCGATTACGTACCGCCGCCGTCCGGCGGTGTCGCCGGATCGACGCGCGAAATACCGCTGCAGTCGGGATTCGTTCGAAATTCGCCCCTTTGAGACCCTCTTTCGACAACGAAATCCGAGACTACTGGCGATATTATTGTTCGAATGACTGTTCCACGACCGAAAGGAGATCCAGCGCGCAGGAAGTGACAGTGAATGTGACGGGCCGCTATCGATCGCGAGGAGACTCCGATTCGGGCGACGGCCGCGATCGGAACGGCTCGCCGGCTGCTGTGGGTGCGATCGAGGCCCCTCCCGACGCGATGCAGTCCGACGCTCGCCCGGACGGCCCGAGAACAGGACGGCGACGATCAGCGCCGGAGACGGGGGCCACCGCGCTCGAAGTCGGCTGACCCGTTACCGTCGCCGGATCAGCGCCTCTCGCGAGATGATCGCTATCGGGAGTGTGCGTGACGATACCGCCATCACGCTGCATCGAAGCGGTGATCGATCGGTCCTCGAGGCCGTCGGACCGCCGATCTCGATGAGCGCACGCTCGTTCACGGCGATGAACTGTTCTCGTCCCAGAGACTATTACGGCGTCGCGACGAAAGTTACAGCCGATCTACACGACCTATTTCGAAGACGGCGCGGGATCAGTTCAGCGGGAAATTCCAGTAGTAGCGAATCTCTATCCCGTTCCGCGTAAATATTGCACTGTTCCAGTTAGATTTCCAACCCGATCTAACGATTGTAACTTTCCGCAATATCGGCTATACATCGTAACCGTTGGGCGGTTTAATACGGAACCCGGCTGTTGTCCCGACTGGGCAACACGGCGCGTTGGACGCTCGAGACGGCCGGATTCGCAGGCTGAGCGACGCGAATCGTTTCGGTGGCTCAAGTGGTGCTCGAGCGTCCATGCGTGTGTGGGTGCCCATTGATCAACCATGAAACGCGCAATCTCGATGCTGCTGGCGATCGCACTGGCGTGTAGCTTCGTATTCGCAGGCGGTGTGGCTGCAGCTGACGACACCAACTCCGGTGACGATGGAGCTGACTCCAGTGACCTGCTCGAACAGGATATTAACCAAGACGCGGACCTCAACCAGTATGCGGAAGCGGAGCTCGAGCAGGAACAGTACGTGTCGCAGTCGAACGTCGGACTGCAGGCCGGTAACGTCGCGTACGCGGACGACGGCGGTGACGCCACTGCCTCGAACTCGCTAGACCAGACCAACCAGAACCAGCAGGTCGGTGAGGTTGAAGCCGAGAACGAAGGCGAAATCGACCAGGAAGCCGAGAACGAATTCGAAGTCGACTTCAGCTGGAACAACTAATCAACAATGAAACGCGCAATCTCGATGCTGCTGGCGATCGCACTGGCGTGTAGCTTCGTATTCGCAGGCGGTGTGGCTGCAGCTGACGACACCAACTCCGGTGACGATGGAGCTGACTCCAGTGACCTGCTCGAACAGGATATTAACCAAGACGCGGACCTCAACCAGTATGCGGAAGCGGAGCTCGAGCAGGAACAGTACGTGTCGCAGTCGAACGTCGGAGTGCAGGGCGGTAACGCCGCGTACGCGGACGACGGCGGTAGCGCCACTGCCTCGAACTCGCTAGACCAGACCAACCAGAACGCGCAGATTGGTGATGTCGAAGCCGAGAACGAAGGCGAAATCGACCA
Organism: Haloterrigena sp. KLK7; assembly: GCF_037914945.1. Taxonomy (NCBI): domain Archaea; kingdom Methanobacteriati; phylum Methanobacteriota; class Halobacteria; order Halobacteriales; family Natrialbaceae; genus Haloterrigena; species Haloterrigena salinisoli. Next base: position 3,155,215 of record NZ_CP149787.1, on the reverse strand, counting down.
GGAAGCCGAGAACGAATTCGAAGTCGACTTCAGCTTCTAGAGAACCCCGATTTCGGTCAGCTATTTTTTATCGGTCCGGATCGCCGGTGTACTCGCAGTTGTTCCCCCGAGTAGCCGGCCGTAGGTAGTCCGTCGGAAGGGGACACTGGTAACGGTCTAGTCGCGCTCGGAAGCACAGCGAGAACTCGTTCTCCGATCCGGAACCGCGTTCGATCGCGCACGATGTGGAAACGCAGACTTCTAGTAACCCGTCTCAGAGCCGTCCGCTACGGATGTCCCGCGAGTCGTTGGCATCGCTTTCGCCGTCGATTAGCCGACGGATACCGGCGAAACGGTTCCGTTGATTAATAGCCGAATCTGTCGATGAGTCAATCACTGGGGACGGTAACGATCCTCGGGGTGCTAACTGAGATATGAACCGACGAACCGCGATGGCGCTGACGATCGGACTCGCGGCAGCGGCGGTCGTCGCCGTGGGTGCAGCGGCGATCGCTGCGCCCGACGATCCCGCGACCGATTCGACCGAGAACACTTCAGAAAACATGACAGAAACCGAATTCCCGTGGGGCACGGTAACCTACGAAAACGACTCAGAGACCGGTGCCGTCGCTGTCGACGTGACGGTCGAAGCCGAGTCCGACGTCTCGATCTCGACGATGACAGTTCCCGACGCGACGGACGACTATCCGAACGAGGCGACTGCGGACGACGCGGACGTCGAGACGTTCCCGTGGGGGGTCGTGATCCACGCGACTGATTCCGACACCGGTGCGACTGACGTCGACGTGATCGTCGACGCCGACAACGACGTCTCGCTCTCCGTGACGTCGGTCTCCGAGGACGGCACGCAGACGTCGACGTCGACGGTCACGTCGACGAGCGAAACGGATGAGAGCGGCAGCACCAGCGTCTCGCAGTCGACCCAGTCGACGTCGTCGACGACGTCCAGTTCGTCGGTCACCAGCAGTTCGACCGTCGTCACGCAATCGTCGAACGAGACCGACGCCGAATCGATCTCGATCGATCTCGATACCGAGACGGAAGACGACTAACTCGTGCGGATAGACCGCTCCGGTGTGCGGTTTCCGAGCGCCGCTGGTTCCGATTTTCTAGTTCCCTATTCGTCTCCCACCGCTCGCTCCGCTCGGCGAGCGACCTCGCGGATCGGAACGTCGGTCTTTCGTGCGACCTCCAGCGGGTCGTCGAACTCCCCACTGACGTCGTAGACCTCGCCGTCCGCGTCCTTGGTGACCTTCATCGCTACCTCGTAGCTCCCGCCCTCGAACTCCCGCTGGGCGATCCAGCGGGGAATCGCGTTCGCGTCGCGGACGCCCGGCGTACCGGTCTCCTCGGTCGGCCTCGAGCCACGCGCTGGCGATCCGCGGGCTCGCAGAGTACCTTCGCGAGGTGGCCCGGACGAGACTCAGTTATCGTCGCGGGAAGACCGAAACGGTCGGGTCGAAATCGAGGTCGTAGCCGCCACGCCCGACGAACCGTCCCCTCCGTTAGGAGCGGACGTCGTACTCCACGTCGATCGCAGTGGACCGGTCTCTCGGCGAGAATGGCGTCGACGAACCGACGAGGACTCGGTCACGAAATCGGCCGTTGGTGCGCGTGCGTTCGCAGTATCCTCGAGCGGACGCCGCTGGCCGCGGTCGGTCGGCCGTGCAGAGAACCCGCGTCGCCGGCGCGCTATTCGACGGTGACGCTCTTCGCGAGGTTCCGCGGCTTGTCGATCGACCGACCGAGCCGATTGGCCACCCAGTAGGAGAGCAGTTGCAACTGGACGTTCGCCAGAATCGGTGTGAGGCGTCGGTGCGTCTCCGGGATCTGTAAGATGTGGTCGGCGTGACGTTCGATGAGTTCCGGGACGTCCGTGACTGCGACGATCGGCGCGCCGCGGGATCCGACCTCCGTCACGTTTCCGAGCATCTTCTCGGCGTTCGACTCGGCGGTGAGGAGGGAGACTACCGGCGTCCGTTCAGTGACGAGCGCGAGCGGCCCGTGTTTCAACTCGCCGGCGGCGAATCCCTCCGCGTGTTTGTACGTGATCTCCTTCATTTTGAGCGCGCCCTCGAGCGCTACCGGCGCGTTGTAGCCGCGGCCGATGAAAAAGTACGCGTCCGCGTCGACGTGCTCGTCGGCGATCGCTCTCGCCTGTGAGCTATCGAGAATCGACTGGACCTGATCCGGAAGGGCGCGTAGCGCGTCGATGAACGCCTCGGAGGATTCTCCCGTGAGCGCACTCGAGAGCATGGCCAGCGCGACCTGTTGTGAGGCGAACGTCTTGGTGGCGGCGACGCCGATTTCCGGACCGGCGCGGATGTACATCGCGTGGTCCGTCTCCCGAGCGGCCGAACTCCCGACCACGTTCGTCACCGAGAGCGTCTCCGCACCGACGCGGTTCGCGCCGCGGAGCGCGCCGAGCGTGTCGGCGGTCTCCCCGCTCTGCGTGACGCCGACGACTAGCGTCCCTTCCTCGACCGGAATCGACTCGACGTCGTACTCGCTCGCCAGAAAGGCCGTCGCCGGAACGCCTCGTTCCCGAAACAGCCGAGCACCGTAGAGCGACGCGTGGTACGACGTCCCGCAGGCGACGAAGTGGACGCGATCCGGACGCGTCACGTCCGAGAGTTCGTCGATCGAGACGGTCCCGTCCCGTTCTCGCGGTCGGCCGTGGAGACACTCGCGCAGCGAGCGAGGCTGTTCGTGAATCTCCTTGAGCATGAAGTGGTCGTAGCCGCTCTTTCCCGCGTCTTCCGCGTTCCAGGAGACCGTTTCGACCGGCATGTCGACGCTCGTCCCTCGTTCGTCGGTGATCTCGACGCCCGACGGACGGATCGACGCGAACTGGCCGTCTTCGAGATAGATCACGTCGTCGGTGTACTCGAGAAACGCCGGGACGTCGCTCGCCAGGTAGTAGTCGCCGCGACCGATGCCGAGTACGAGCGGCGATCGATAGCGCGTCGCGTAGACCGTCTCGTGGCCGGAGAACACGGCCGCGACGGCGTAGCTCCCCTCAAGCCGATCGATCGCTCGACGGAACGCGGTCTCGGGATCGTCGTTCTGATCGAGCGCCGCCTCGATCAGGTGGGGAATGACTTCCGTGTCCGTCTCGCTGTCGAACTCGTGCCCGGTAGCCTCGAGCGCCTCGCGAAGCTCGTGGTAGTTCTCGATGATCCCATTGTGAACGACGGCGACGCGCTCGCTGCAGTCGGTGTGCGGGTGTGCATTCGCGTCCGAAGGCGGCCCGTGCGTACTCCACCGTGTGTGGCCGATACCCGCTTTTCCCCCGAGTGCCTCGGTCGGGAGCGCGTCCTCGAGTTCCGACAGTTCGCCCTCCCGTTTGTACACCGCCATCGAACCGTCTGCGATCGCGATGCCGGCGGAGTCGTACCCGCGGTATTCGAGGCTCGAGAGCGCGTTCATCAGCACGTCGGACGGGCCCTCGTTCGCCCCCGTTCCAGCGTAGCCGATGATGCCACACATCAGGATCGCACCTCCGTTCCCTCGGCGACGGTCCCGCGAACCGTCGCACCGGCCCGAATCTCCGCGTTCGAACCGACCGCCGCGGCGGTGTCGGAGTCGTGGGCCTCGAGGACGTCTCGGCCGATTCGACTGTCGGCGATCCGGTCGCCGTTGCCGACGAGGCACGTCCCGTCGGCGGCGGGTTCGGTCTCGAGCACGGCGCGTCCGGTACCGAGCTGTTCCTCCTGTGTGACGTCCGTGAGCGCGGTGCCTCGATACGAGGATCCGAAGTACGACTGGACGCGATCGCGGCGATAGCCGACGACGATTTCGGATATTCCGACGTCGACGAGCTGGTCGAAGACGTGCCCGTGAATTGGTTTCGTGGCCGCCGAACGCATCGGTTTCGGGGGGTTCCGAGCGAGCGGCCGCGAGCGGCTTCCCTCCCCCGCTGCTAGCACGACCGCAGCGTGGTCGATGGGACGATTTTTCGATGATCGTGGCCTCGAGTCGAGCGTCGCTGACCCACTGTTTGGCATATTACCGGTCGTCGGTACAGCTGTACTTTTAAATAGCCGATAGTATCATCGGCACAATCCTCAATAGCGTTTGAACACTTAGAATGCGATTACAATGCTCGTGGAAATAGCCTCTCTCGTGTAAACAAACCATCACCACACCCACCGTCGAGACCTTTCGGTAAGGCGGGTGTGGTGTCCGGATTTCTCTCAGTTGAGGCAGCGATCAAACCTCCCTGAAGGTAGTTTTTATTGGCGTATGTCTCGGGAGCATTCCTTTCAGCAGCGTTCATATGTTTCGTTGCGCAAATGGACGATGACTCGTCTATCCGCTGATACGGCTTGTGACGACGCCGTGACCATTGTTGGAAAATAACAGGTTAGTCGCTAACTATCTCGAATTACTCGTCCGAACGGGTACAGCCCCGGACGCGATTCGACGGAGACTCCGATCAATCGCACTGACGATCGAAGGGTCGGTGACGTGGCTGGGTGATCACTCGATTTCGATAGTCCACTCGTCGGCAGCGTCGACCGTCACGTACCCGACTCCGTCGGTGTGAACGGCGGTTACACCGCCGAACGCACCGATAGCGTTGAACATCAGCTCTCGCCCGTTCCAGACGAAGTCGTTGTTCTCCGCGTCTTGCGGGACGACGTCGACGCGGAAGGCCGACTCGGCCTCGTACACCGCTCCGACGGTCGCGTCGCCGTCGAACAGGATCGGACCGATCCAGTCCGTTCCGGAACCGGTGATCGAGACGGGCGGCTCCTCCGCCTCGGTCTCGGATACGCGCGGTTGCCGGAGGGTCAGTTCCCACTGTCCGTCGGCATCGACGTAGAGCGCGTACACGCCTTCTTCGAGAAAGGCGCCGGTCGACCCGTCGAACGGGCCGACGTGACTGAGAAGCCGATACTCCCGGTCGTTTTCGTCCGGAACGGCCCGCACGTCGAACGTCGATGCCCCCTCGTGAATACCCTCGATCACCGTCGGCCCGCCCTCGATTTCGAACTCTTCGGTGACTGTAACGCCGTCGCCGGCGAATTCGACCGGATCCGGTTCTTCGGCGTCGCCGGTATCGTCCTGTCGCGTGGCGGCGATCGGAGTCGCTCCGAGCGCCGCCCCGAGAACGACCCCACTACCGGTTAAGACTTGTCGGCGTCGCATAGGGATGACTCTGAGAATACAGTATTTAGTTCGCTAGGATCACCGGGACGAAGCAATCGAACGCAAACCGGACTCACGCCCGTTCGATTGGCGTATCGATGTCCGAATGATTCCTCGTATCGCGACGCCGTGACTAATTCGACAACGGCCGTGAAGAAACCGGTAGTAATTACTCTCCACCACGAATTCCAGTGACCCAGACAGTAGGCGATTCGGACAGTTGAATCGGATCGCCGGTCGCAGATGGGACCGGTTCGCCGAATTACCGCCGTCGAGCCGGTAGCGGGGTCCGAAATCAGTCCTTTCTCGACTGAATCACCGCTTCCGCGAACGGACTCTCAGAGCTATCAAACCCTCCATATATGGAAGAACTATAGGAATAAAAACCAATATCGGGAGACATGTAATTGTCCTATTATATCTGTTCAGTAGCGCCGAACCATAAGGATCTTTCCGGTTAAAAGAACGATCGTGGTGTTGTCGAATTAAAAAGAGGGAGAATATGCTATGTACCGGCTATTACTTGCGTTCTCCTACAGCTCGTGTCGGAATTAACAGGACAACGGTTGGCGGGCAATAAGTGCGAGTGTAAACCCCGATAGATAGAGAGATATGGATCAGATAGGCATTATCGGATTGGGCTACGTTGGATTGCCACTCGCTACGGCGTTTGCGGACGCCGGACACCCCGTCGTCGGATACGACATCGAGCGGCAGAAAATCGAGCGGCTTCGAGCGAAGCCCCCGATGGTGACCGGAGTCGGCCCCGCGGACCGCGACGAAGGAGGCCCCGAGTTCACCTCGGATCCGGAGCGGTTACGGGATTGCGACGTTATCATCACGGCGGTTCCGACCCCGCTGACGGAGACCTCGGAACCGGATCTCTCGAACGTCCGCTCGGCGGGACGGACGATCGGCGAACAGCTCCAACCGGGGACCACTGTCGTCCTCGAGTCGACCGTGTATCCCGGTGCGACCCGCGAAGAATTCGTGCCGGAGATCGAGCGGGCGTCGGGACTCTCGCTCGGTGACGACTTCGACGCCGGCTACTCTCCGGAACGACTCGTCCCCGGGGAAGAACGCAGTCTCCGCGACAGCGTCAAGCCGGTCAGCGGCCACACGGACGCCGTTCGATCGGAGCTCATGGACCTCTACGAGAGCGTCGTCGACGAACTCTACCCGGCGCCGTCGATCGAGTCGGCCGAGGCGGCGAAGTGCCTCGAGAACGCGCAGCGAGACCTCAACATCGCGTTGATCAACGAGTTCGCGATGGCCTGCCACGGCGTCGATTCGCTGGACTACGAGGACGTACTCTCGGTCGCCGATTCGAAGTGGAACTTCGTGCGATACTCGCCCGGACTGGTCGAGGGGCACTGCATTCCGATCGATCCGTACTTTCTGATCGAACGCCTCGAGCGACTCGGCAGGTCCGCGTCTCTCATGCGGGAGGCCAGAGCCGTCAACGAATCGGTCGTCGATTTCATCGTCGGACTGATCGCCGACGCTCTCTCCGAACGCGACGAACGAATCGACGGTACCAACGAGAATCGCCTCCTCGCGTGCGGGCTCGCGTACAAGCCGAACGCGGAGGACCTCCGTTCGGAAGCGAAACGGCGGTTGTTCGACGAACTGCGAGACCTCGGCATCGAGCCGGTCGGATACGATCCGCACGTCGACCCGGCGGACGCGGCGGCCGCGTTCGACCTCGAGATGTGGTCTTCGCTGGATGAGGGCACCGCCGTCGGCGTCCTCATGCTCACCGATCACGACGAATTCCCTCCGTTCTCGCTCGACGACATCGCGGCAGCGTATCCCGGACGTCCAATCGTCATCGACATCTCGAGAGTATTCGACGACCGATCGACGTCCGACGTAATCTATCAGAGGTTCTGAACACATGACAGCGCACTACGCGTCCCACAGTGACGACGATCGCATAGCTACCAAGACCGCCCCCGCCCAGCGGGATCGACGGGCCCGCGGAATCGGATCGATCGACCGACTCGCCGGTCGACGGATACTCGTCACCGGCGGTGCGGGGTTCATCGGGTCGAACTTCGCGCGCTGGCTCGCTCCGCACGCGCACGTCACGATTCTCGACGATTTCAGGAGCGGTTCGCGGGACAATATCGACGATATCGACGACGTTTCGGTCATCGACGGGGACATCCGCGACGCCGGACTCGTCGGGGACGCGGTTCGCGATCAGGACGTTGTCGTTCACATGGCCGCGATGGCGGGCGTCCAGCGGACGCTCGACAACCCGGTCGATACGCTCGAGGTCAACGTCGAGGGGACCAGGACGGTGCTCGAAGCGGCGGTCGAAGAATCCGTCGATCGGATCCTGTTCACGTCGACGTCGGAGATGTACGGCGACCTGTTCGAACCGCCGTACAGGGAGGACGGTCCGATCGCTCCCAAGACGAACTACGCCGTCGCGAAGGCGGTGAACGAACGGTACGTCAAATCGTACTGCGAAGCGGCCGAGATTCCGTACACGATCCTTCGCTACTTCAACGTCTACGGGCCGAATCAGGACGGATCGACCGACGGCTACGTCGTTCCCAAGTTCGTCCGCCGCGCGCTCGCCGACGACTCGGTCCCCGTCTACGGGAGCGGCGAACAGACGCGGGACTTCACGTACATCGACGACGCGCTGGACGCGACGATCCGATCGCTCGGGCCCGCCGGTCGAAACGAGACCTTCAACGTCGGGACCGGGTACGAGTGTTCCATTCGTCGACTCGCGGAGTTCGCCGTCGACGTCGTCGGTCGCGGCCACATCGTTCACACGGAGGATCCCCGCCCGTACCGAGTGGAACGACGCTGTGCGGACATCACGAAAGCCAGGGACGTCCTCAGATACGCGCCGAGGACACCGCTGCCCGACGGAATCGCGAAGATCGCCGCTGCGATGGAACGGTCGGACCGCCCCCGCGCACGCGAGGTGTAGTCGATGCGGTCCCCAGTGCTGTTCATCCCCGGTCTCTCGGTCATCCTCGGGCTCTACGGCTACCTGGTCAAGTCACCGCTGCCGCTCCCGACCAGCGACGAAACGGAAACGGAGCCGACGGTAGAGGTGTTCATCCCGGCGTTGAACGAAGAGGTGACGATCGGGTACGCGATCGCGTCGCTGACGCGCCAGACCGTGCGTCCGGACGCGGTAACGGTCGTCGACGACGGCTCGACGGACGCGACCGCCGCGGTCGTCGAATCCGTGCGAGAGCAGGTCGACATCGAGATCGATTTCGTCCGGCACACCGACCGGGGAAGCAAGACCAAGCGTCTCAAACAGATCACCCGGAACAGCGACGCGGACAAGATATTCGTCCTCGACGCGGACACCTATCTCGTCAGCGAGACCTACCTCGAACGGGTGATCGCCGCGCAGGAAGCCGAGGACGTGGCCTGTTCGTTCGGGATCGTACAGCCCGATACGCGGTCGACGAAGCGGTCGTTCCACCGCGATAGCCTGGAACCGCTGTTCCCGAACGGTGCCCCAGCCGAGGCGGTCCCGGACTGGATCGAGCGCGATCAATTGGGGCGGGACCGACCGTCGTATCTCGTCACCCGATGGCCCGTCGAACAGTACCGGAGCGTACTGTACGCACTCGAGCAGCGCTTCTTCAAGGAGGCCCAGATGCGGCTGATCAGGACGTCGCTGTTTCCGGCGGGCTGTGGGGTACTCTACGATCGTCGAGCCCTCCGATCGGTGTTCGACGACTTCGAGCCCTCGCTGGGTAACCAGTTGACCAACAGCGAGGACATCTTCATCGGATTCTCGCTCGTCGACCGCGGATTCGCGAACGTGCAGGTCTCGGACGTGACGATGCGGACGGTCGAGCCGACCCTCGCCGCGATGGCGGACCAGGCGTACCTGTGGAGTTCGTCGTTCCTCCAGAGCACGTTCTATTACCGGGTGTTCTCCCGATGGCTCCGATCGCGAACCGGCGACGTGACCGACGAGATCCCCCGCGACGAACCGGGCCTGATCGCGGAGGAGACGACCACCGTCGGGACGGACGGGGGATTTTCGAGTCCGACCGATTCCGGCCGCGTCGGGAATCCACCGCCGGGAGCGAGCCCGGACGAATCGACCGTTTCCTCGAGCCTCCGGGCCGATCGAAACGCGGAGTCGCCATCGGTCGGCGTTCCGACGTCCGCCGATCGCTCGGCGGAGTCGGCGCCGGACCGGGAGGCGACCGCTGAGCGGGACAGCGGCGACGAGGACGACGACTCGGGATGGTTCGATCGACGACGCACGCTCAGTGCGGTCGTCGGTTCGCAGGTCGTCGACGGGCTGTACCCGACCGCGCTCCTCGTCGCCGGACTGCTCTCCGTCTTCGGGCTCTTCCCGATCGAGCTACTGCTGGCGGTCGTCGCCGTCGAACTCGGCCTCTACCTGCTCATCGCGGGACTGTTCGCCCATCGCCAGATAACGCTCCTGTCGTTGCTCGTGTCCGTACCCGTTCGGCTAACCCAGTTACCGGTCGGCGTGTACGTCTACGCGCGGGTCGCGACGGATCTGCTTAGAGGAAAACGAAACTGGAACAAGTGACCATGGAGGCATCACGACGACGCTGCCTGCGACTCGCCTCCGGCGCGGCGGTGGCCGCGATCGGCGGCTGCCTCTCGTGGGGCTCCCCGGAGTCGGACGAGGCGACTCCACCGACCGACGGCGGAGGAGAGGGGTTCTCGTTCGATCCGAACGCATACGAGATCGAGTCGTCGTTCGTCACCGAGCGGTTGCACGCGGGGTCGCCGATCGACGAACTCAACGACGATCCAGACGCGTGGCTCGAGTGGAGCGGGACCGTCCGAACGACCGGCGACGAGAGCGTGCGAGGTGACCGGTCGCTGGTCATCGAGACCGATTACGAACAACAGGAAGGAATCGCTCGAACGGAGTTCGACGAACCCCTGGACCTCACGGACCGAGCGTTCTCGGTCGCGGTGAAGTGGGACACGCGGACCGAGATCAGCGATAGGCTTCCGTTCTCCCTGACGATGTGGGACGGATCAGGCGACGGGATCCGGTTCGCCCAGATGGTCGAGAAGCGAACGCTTCGGGGCTGGCACCGGTACGACCTGGGTCTCAACGCGATCACCGGCGACCCCGACCTCTCGTCGATCGAGGCGATCGACGCGATGGTGTGGACGGGAAACGACGAGGCGCGGGTGTACGTCGACGACTTCCGCACGACGGAAACGGCGTCGGAGAGCTACGTCCTGTTCCACTTCGACGATATCTACGAGGGCGCGTACCGGAACGCGTTTCCGACCCTCGCGGAGTACGGCTACGGCGCGACTGCAGGCGTCATCATCGACGAGCTCGGAGCGAACGAGCACATGAATCAGGCCCAGCTCGACGTCCTCGTCGACAACGGCTGGGAGGTGTGTGGCCACCCGCACGGTTCGCAGACGTTCGCCGAGATGAATCCGGCGGACCTCGAATCGACGCTGCAGCGGTACGAGGACTGGATCTCGGCGCACGGATACGAGAGCGAGTACGTTATTTACCCGTACGGCGAGATCAGCGACGGAAACGTGGGCGTCGTCTCCCGGTATCACGACCTCGCGTTCAAGGTACCGACTGCGGGGTACGGCGCGGGGATCACGTCCCCGCTGCTCTGCGGGCGCGTCAACGGCGAAGCCGTCGACTTCGTTCGGACGATGATCGATCGAGCGAAGCGCTACGGCTGCGTGATCCCGATCATGTACCACGACGTCAGCGTCGGTGACGGACGGGGAATCTCCCGAAGCGAGTTCGACGAGACGGTTCAGTACGTCGACGACGCCGAGAACGTCGAGGTGATCACGACCGGCGACTGGTTATCGTCACTGAAGGACGGTGAGATTCCGTGAATCGAGGGGAGAGACGGTGACGAACGACGATCGGTCGTCGGGGCCGCCCGACCGGCTCGATTCGGACCGCGACGACTCGGCTCGCGGTCCGTTCGACCGCCTCTCGCGGCGCGGCGTTCTCGGTGGACTGGGACTGGCCGGTCTCGGAACCGGTCTCGGCGTCGGCCTCCGGCGGGACGAAGACACCGAGAGCGACGACGGAACGGACGAGGGGAACACCGAACCGGAAGCGGGAGGCGAGAGCGAGGATTCGTGGGAGACCGACGCCGACGAGCGGATCGAGGACCACCGAACGACGTCGCTCGCGGTCGAGGTCGTCGACGAGGACGATGCACCGATCGCGGACGCGGCGGTCGACGTCGAGATGAGCGGGCACGCGTTCGGGTTCGGCACCGCCGTCAACGCGGAGTATCTGGTCGCGGAGTCCGTCCCCGACGACGAGTATCGAACGGCGATCACCGATCTGTTCAACAAGGCCGTCCTCGAGAACCGCCACAAGTGGAACTTCTGGGAACTCCCGGAACACCGCGAACACGCGGAAACGGCGACGTGGTGGCTCCTCGATCGCGGGCTCGAGATGCGAGGACACGCCTGTATCTGGCAGCGTCGCGGACAGGGGGCCATCCCCGACGACGTGATCAGGGCGATGGACGAGGGCGACGCCGACCACGTCGACAACCGCAGCGACGAGCACGTCTCGGCTATCGTCTCGCACCACAGCGGGACGGAGAACGTCACCGAGTGGGACGTCCTGAACGAACAGATCGGGTTCCACGAGATGACCGATCTCATCGACCCGGACGAACCGCCGACCCGCGCGCCGAAGATCCGGGACTGGTTCCAGTTGGCCGCCGACGCCGATCCCGACGCGCGCCTCTATCTCAACGAGTACGACGTTCTCGCCGGCGATAGGGACGATCACCGGGACGCACTCGAAGAGCTCGTGACGTGGGCGGGCGAAACCGACGTGCCGCTGGACGGGATCGGCATGCAGAGTCACCACTGGAAGGCGGACCAGCGGCGATCGCCGACGGAACTGGTGTCGACGCTCGACCGGTTCGCCGAGCACGTCGATTCCATTCAGATCACCGAGTACGACGCGTGGGGTGACGAGTGGACGGAGGAACTCGAGGCGGAGTACCTCTATAAGTTCCTGAAGACGGTGTTCAGTCACCCGGTCGTCGACGGCTTCGTCATGTGGGGCTTCTGGGACGAGATCCACTGGCAGGGCAACGCCCCGCTGTTTCGCGAGGACTGGTCGAAGAAGCCGGCGTACGACGCGTACACGGACCTCGTGTTCGACCAGTGGTGGACGGAGGAGTCCGGACGGACCGACGCGGACGGCCTGTTCAGTACCGACGTGTTTCTCGGCGACCACGACGTGACGGTGCGCGCGGGGGACGCCAGCGAGACGACGCACGTGACGGCCGCCGATCCGACCGCGGAAGAAACGGTTACCGTGCGGATCGGGTGATTGACCCGGGTTCGGTCGACGTGAGCCGTCGGCCGAGAACCGTTCCCACCCGTCCGCACCGGGCCGCGTGTCCGATCGCCCGTGCGACGCCATCCATCGGTCCACCGGCCCGATTCGCGTCCGTTATCCGGTTCTACGTACCGTTCGGTGGAGCGACGGCGCCTCGTCTACCGCCCCACAGAGCGCGGCTCCGGATCCGGCCCCGAATTGCGACCGGTGACGCGGGCGACCCGCGAATAAGCCCGAGACTGCCGGTCGAAACCATCGATGGGATAAATACCGATGCCGCCCCCGTCCTCTCAGGAATGCGAGTACTCTGTGTGGCAGCACATCCGGACGACGAAGTGATCGGGGTCGGTGGGACCCTCGCGAAACACGTCGCCGAAGGCGACGACGTCGAGGTACTGATGCTCAACGACGGTGTGATGGCCCGGTACGAGGCGGAGACGTCCGCCGCTCGAGCGCGCCGCGACGACCGCCGGGAGCGGGCGCGGGCCGTCGCCGACTCGCTCGGCTTCGAGGACGTCACCGTACTCGATTACTGGGGGAATCAGCTCGACGACGAGGCGCTCATCGACGTCGTCCGCGACGTCGAGTCGAAACTCGACTCGTTCGAACCGCACGTGATCTACACGCACTACTACGGCGACCTCAACATCGATCATCAGATCGCCGCGCGCGCCGTCCGGACGGCCGCCCGACCGCTCGCCGGGTCGACCGTCGATCGGATCCTCTCGTTCGAGTCGCTGTCGTCGACCGAGTGGGCGATGCCGACCGCGGATACCGCGTTCCAGCCGACCGTGTTCGTCGACATCGACGAGCATTTCGACCGGAAGATGGACGCGCTTTCGATCTACGAGGACGAACTCAGAGAGCGTCCCCATCCCCGTAGCAGGCGAAGCATCCGGAACAACAACCAGCTGTGGGGGGAAAAGGTCGGCCTCTACGCCGCCGAACCGTTCGAGCTGATCATGGAACGTCGCCGGTAGAACCGGCGCAACACGGACTTAACTTCGATCCCGTGCCGTTCCGTTCACGTATAGGCGCGATTTCTCTTGTAAACGAGCGAGGATTTATTAACACGACATATAACTATTCGTGCCCATGAACCAGACCGTCGCGGCGTACCAACCACGGTATTTCCCGCGACTTCACTACCTCGCTCGCGTACAGCAAGCGGACGTCTTCGTTATCTACGACGATATCGAATTTTCCCGGTGTTCCCGTCAGCACAGAGCCCTGATCGATTACGACGACCGAAACTGGCTCACGGTCCCGGTTCGCCACACCAGTACCGACGTCCGTATCGACGAAGCGCGGATCGACATGTCTTCACCGTGGCCCGTCCGACACATCGAGACGCTTCGCGGGAAGTACGGTGCCGCGGCCGATGAGTGGCGACCGACTTACGAACGCCTCTGTGTGAGTCCCGTCGCCGTCGAGACGCTCAGAGAACGACGGGACGAGGTGGCTCGTCACGTCGGGACGGAACTCGTCGACGAGTGTCTCCGGTTAGACGACGAGTTGTGCACCCGCCGGCAGGAGTTGCGGTTACGAGACCTTCGAGAGCGGAAGAACCGCCTCGCACGGCAGATCGCCGACCGAAAGCGGACGGATCCGAACGCCGACGTCGCCGCTCTCATCGCTCGATCCGAAACCGTCAAGGAAGAGCTCGCCGCTGCGGAGACCGCTTGTCGCCGTCTCCGAACGCAGCGCAATCAGCTGCTGGTCGATATCGGCGCGTCTCTCGACGACGAGGCGGATTTCGAGCGCCTCTCGATGGCTCGGCTGTGGGAACTCGAGGGCGTCGCACCCGGCGAACTGATGGCCGACGTCAGACTGGTCGACCTCACGATCTCGATCCTCCTCGAGCTGTTCGATCGGTTCGACATCGAGTCGTCGGTGGTCCGCTCGAGCGAGCTCCCGGTCGCGCATCCCGGCGATCCGTCCGAGTACCTGGCTCGCCTCACGGACCACCTCGGCGGCGATCGGTATCTCACCGGCGAGGTCGGGTACGAGAACTACCTCGACGAAACGCCGTTCCACGAGCGAGATCAGGAGGTGGTCGTCCAGGACTGGTCGCCGACCTGGAGGGACGGGAACGTCTGTGCGCTCGACGTCATCTACGAGGCCGAGGATCCGAGCGCGTACCTGAACTGCTAACTCGCTGCCGGCCGGGGCGCGGTTGCTACCGGACGGGAAGCGATCGGTAGCGTTCTGTCACCGACGACGGTTGGTATCCACGGCCGCGGATCGAACTGTCGCCGTCGAACGCGCGGCATCGCGGCGGTTCCGGGCCGGGACTCGAGGGTATCACTTCGTCACCGTCGACGCAACCGCTCGAGGCGCGAATACCGAAAATATCGGAACGGAAGCGCGCCACGAATCGACGCTGTCGACTCCCGTAATCGGCGAGTTACGCGCCGAGCCGCTGGTCGATCACGTCGATCAGCGTCTCGTCGCGATCTCCGTAGAATTCCCAGAACATCATGCCACCGTAGCCGTTCTCCTTGACGTACTCGGCTTTGATGGCCATCGATTCGGGGTCCTCGTAGGTGATGAAGACGTTGTCCCGAGCGGAGTAGACGTACGGGACCTTCGCCTCGTCGTCCCAGTACCGCACGTACGACGAATCGTTGTCGATCAGTTCCTGAACGGATCGGTAGTCGGTCGCGCCGTCGGCGACGGTCCAGCCGACGTCGGCCGGTCCGGTAAAGGACTGGTAGAGGCCGTTGTTCCGGTCCGGAACGCCTTCGAAGCCGTAGCCGAAGAACGCCGCACCGTAGACGAGCTTTTCCTTGGGCATTCCCGCGTCGGCCCAGCCTCGCATTCCGGCGTCACCGTTGAAGTGATCCGGGC
This sequence comes from Haloterrigena sp. KLK7, assembly GCF_037914945.1. Lineage (NCBI taxonomy): Archaea > Methanobacteriati > Methanobacteriota > Halobacteria > Halobacteriales > Natrialbaceae > Haloterrigena > Haloterrigena salinisoli. The sequence continues at coordinate 3,139,863 of NZ_CP149787.1, read as the reverse complement.
TGGGATCGTCGGACGCGGAGTAGAGCTTGCTGTTGTGGTTCGTCTGAGAGCTCCACGTGCCGGTGTAGTCGTAGTTCATCACGCTGACGTAGTCGACCTGCTCGGCGATCCCCGGAACGTCGAGCTGTGCCGTCTTCTGCGGGTTCGACGCGGCAGCGACGCTCAGCTCGTACTCCTTTCCGTCTTGCCGTTCCGCTTCGTCGAGCTCCTCGCGGACCTCCTGGAGGAGCAAGACGTAGTTCTGCGGGTCCTCCGGACGCTCGCTGTTCCCTTCGGCACCGCCGCCGTCGGGGAACTCCCAGTCGATGTCGATACCGTCGAAGTCGTACTGGCGCATCAGTTCGACCGACGACTCGGCGAACCGCTCTCGGTTCTCCTGCGTCGCTGCGGCGTCGGAGAAGTGCGTCGAGAGCGACCAGCCGCCGATCGACAGCTGCATCTTCGTGTCCGGATGCCGAGCCTTCAGCTCCTGGAACTCGGCCAGGTTCTGCCGATCCGCGTTCTCGTCGCCGTAGGTGACCGTCCCATTGGGCTGGACGTCCATGAACGCGTAGTTCAGGTGCGTGACCTTGTCGAGCGGCACGTCACTCGGCTGGTAGTCGCGGTCGTAGATCGACCAGCTCGTGTAGTACCCGACGACTCGCATGTCGTCTCCGGATTCGACCGTGTCGGTGTCACCGGTGGACTGGTTGGGTTCGCTGGTGCCGTCGTCGCCGTCGCTCGGCGCCGTATCGGTGGTCTCGTTGGTGCTTTCAGTTCCGTCGGTCTCGTTGGCGCTTTCGGTTCCGTCAGTTTCCTGCTGATCCCCAGTTCCGTCACCGCCGAGATCCTCGACGTGTTCCCAGACGCGGGAATCGGCGGGCGTGTCGCCCTGGGTCCACCACTGCGCTTCCCAGATACCACCGTTCCAAACGACGCGGTCACCGCTGCGATACACGTCGCTCTCGTTCCACGCGGGATACTCGGAGTCGGCCGCCGTTTCGGCGCTCGCGTCGACGTCCCCGTCGGACGCGTTCGTTTCGTTCGGATCGCCGCGTACGGTGATCGTCACCGTTTCGGTATCCGTAGCGCCGGTGTTGTCAGTTGCGGTCAACGAGACGTTGTAGGTACCGGGTTCGCTGAACCGGTGAGCGGTCCACCAGCCGTTACTCGTCGTCCCGTCGTCGAACGACCACTCGAGGTCGGTTATTCGTGCGTTCGTCGTGTGCGTGTCGGCCATGAATCCGACGCGCTCGCCGACGTCGACGGTTCCGTCGGACACGGTCATGTCCCCACCGTATACGACGAAGTCGGCCGAAACACCGCCTTCAGTGGTCGACGACACTGCGGCGCCGCCTACCGACGAGAGTATCAATAGTAGTGCGACTCCGAGCGCCGTATATACGTTCGTCTTCATATTATATTCCAGAAGATGACATTCGCAATAATTTGAGTCCGATACTCGCGTTCATATCGCTATCCGAGACGTTCCCCGTTAATGTGATATTTTCGTCTCCCACACTGAATTCGATTCGAGACTGTCGCTATAAATCTTCTTTTAGTCATATATTTCCTAATTAGAACACTATAAAATGCATATGTGTTTATTTTCTAGTTGAAATATAGCTTCTCATGAGTGTCGATATTCACGCGCTTCGCGGCCGGTAGCAGGCGGTTACCGAACGAGCGATCTTACACGTCTGATCGACCGGACCGTCGAATTCCGTACGGATCTCTTCGAAACCGACTCTCTCGCTTCGTCGACGAACGGCGTCATAATAGCTCGTTACCAGTGGTTTACGACGAGATATCGAGTCGAATTCGACTCCCGATGTGTTCGCTCCCTCGAGAGGTCCCGGATGTCCGCGTGATCCTCACCGATCGCGGTATCGCTCGCGGGTCCGGACATCGCCGCCATCGTCGAGCGGATTCGCGAGGGCCACGTCGCGAGACGACGGGCGACCGCGCCGTCGGTCCCGAACCGCGTTCGCGACCGTCTCACTCCTCCCGGCTGCGTCCCTCGTCACCGCTCGCCTCGATTTCGATCGATTCGCGGGCCACCGTCTCGGCCCGCCGGAGAACCTCCCGAACCGCCAGCCCCGTCTCTCGAGTCACTCCGAGCGCGTCGTCGTACTCCGCACTGACGTCGTAGACCTCGCCGTCCGCGTCGCTCGCGACCTTCACAGCGACCACGTACTGCTCACCGTCGATCTCGAGTTCGACCGTCTCGAACGCCCGATTCGCGATCCAGCGGTGGGTCGCCCCGGCGTCCCGCACGCCGAGCGTGCCCGTCTCCTCGGCCAGCGCCCGAGCCACCCGTTTCCGATCCGCGGGCTTGCAGATCACCTTGACGAGGTGGCCGGGCCGGGACTTCTTCATCGTCGCCGGAAGTATCGACACGTCACGCGCGCCCGCGTTGGCAAGGGTCTCCTGGAGGCCGCCGAGCACCTCCGGGGTCGCGTCGTCGAGGTTCGTCTCGAGGACGGCGATATCGTCCTTCACGAGTTCGCCGCGGCCGCCGCCGTCGCCGACCAGCACCCGGAGGACGTTGGGGTGTGGATCGAGGTCGTAGCCGCCGGCGCCGTAGCCCACTCCGTGGAGGTCGAGCGAGGGAAGTGCGTCGACGCCGTCGGCGAAGTGACCCAGAATCGCCGCGCCGGTGGGCGTCAGCAGTTCGGCGTCGACGGGACCGCCGCGAAGCGACCAGTCCGCGCGTTCGGCGATCCCGACGACGGCCGGCGTCGGAACGGGGTACTCGCCGTGGCTCATCGAGACGCTGCCGCCGCCCGTCGCGAGCGGCGTCGTGACGATCCGGTCGGGCTCGAGGTCGTCGACGAGCAGGGCGGCACCGACCACGTCGGCGATGGCGTCGTCGGCACCGACCTCGTGGAAGTGGATCTCCTCTATGGACTCGCCGTGGACGTCGGCCTCGGCCTCGCCGAGCAGTTCGAAGATCGCGAGCGCGTCGCGTTCGACCGCCGGCTCGAGGTCCATCCCCGCGACGATGTCGCGGACCTCGCGGTAGCTCCGGTGGGGGCCGTGGCCCTCGGCGCGGACGCCGTCTCCGTCAGACCGTTCGTCCTCGTGGGCGTGGTCGTGGCCGTCGTCGCCGTGCTCGTGTGCGTGGTGGTCGCTCCCGTCGTGATCGCGGCCGGCATGATCGTCGTCGTGACCGTGGTCCGCCTCATCGGCGTTCTGACCGTGAGACGCCTCGTCCGCATCGTGCCCGTTGGGATCCGTCGCCGAATCGTCGGTCAGGAACACGTCGACCGTCGTCGACGAGATCCCGCACTTGACCGTCTCGTCGATCTCGTACTCCACGGCGAGGCCGTCCGTCACGGCCTCGAGGACGTCGGGGTCGGCGCCGGCATCGAGCAAGGCGGCGAGGATCATATCACCGCTTGCGCCCATGCGGCCGTCGAACGCGAGGACTTGCATGGCTAGGTCGCCGGGAGGAGCGATCAAAAAGGCATCTTCTCGCCGCGAACCCGCCGTCGGAGTGCCCGGTCGTAGGCTGGTCCGCCAGGCGGTGTCGGTACCACCAAAACCGACCGATGCCGGTACATCTATGTACGCTGCCGTACCAGTTAGATGTGGTATCAAGTGGCACAGGCAACGACGAAGGCTAGCAAAAAACCTATCCGCTCACGAAGCGGAATCACTGACATCGCCGTCCATCCCGAATCATGAACGAAGTTCAACTGGAGGTTGCGAAGGCGTACCCGAACGACTCGGGTCGTGGTATCGCCCGACTCGACCCGGACACGCTGTTGCATCTGAAGCTGAGTCCGGGCGACATCATCGAGATCGAAGGCGCCGACACCACGGCCGCGAAGGTGTGGCGCGCCGACCGGCAGGACTGGAACACCGATACGGTCCGCATCGACGGGTTCACCCGTCAGAACGCCGACGTGGGGATCGGCGAACGAGTAACCATCCGCAAGGCGGAAGCCACGAAGGCGGATAAGCTCACCCTCGCGCCCCCCGAAGAGGCGTCGGTCCAGTTCGGCTCCGACGCCGCCGGCATGGTGAAACGACAGATCCTCAAGCGGCCGGTCGTCGGTCGCGACATCGTCCCGGTCATGTCCTCGACGAACCATCCATTCATGCGGTCGCCCGGCCAGGCGATCCCGCTCATCGCCGTCGAGACGGAACCCGAGGGCGTGGTCCTCATCACCGAGGACACCGACGTCGAGCTTCGCGAAGAACCCATCTCGGGCTTCGAGAAGACCGGCGGCGGCATTACCTACGAGGATATCGGCGGCTTACAGAGCGAGATACAGCGGGTCAGGGAGATGGTCGAACTCCCGATGAAACACCCGCAGATCTTCAAGAAGCTCGGCATCGAGCCCCCGCAGGGCGTCCTGCTCCACGGGCCGCCGGGCACCGGGAAGACCCTGCTCGCGAAGGCCGTCGCCAACGAGACCTCCGCGAGCTTCTTCTCGATCGCGGGCCCGGAGATCATCTCGAAGTACTACGGCGAGTCCGAACAGCAGTTACGCGAGATCTTCGAGGACGCGACCGAGGAGTCGCCGTCGATCATCTTCATCGACGAACTCGACTCCATCGCACCCAAACGCGAGGACGTCACCGGCGAGGTCGAACGCCGCGTCGTCGCCCAGCTGCTGACCATGATGGACGGCCTCGAGTCCCGCGGTCAGGTCATCGTCATCGCGGCGACCAACCGCGTGGACTCGGTCGACCCCGCCCTGCGCCGTCCGGGCCGATTCGACCGCGAGATCGAGATCGGCGTCCCGGACGAGGTCGGCCGCGAGGAGATCCTGCAGATCCACACCCGCGGGATGCCGCTCTCGGACGACGTCGACCTCGGTCACCTGGCCGACGAGACCCACGGCTTCGTCGGCGCCGACATCGAGAGCCTGACGAAGGAAGCCGCGATGAAGGCCCTGCGCCGGTACCTTCCCGAGATCGATCTCGACGAGGAGGACATCCCGCCGAGCCTGATCGACCGGATGATCGTCAAGCGCCAGGACTTCCGCGGCGCCTTGAACGAGGTCGAACCCTCGGCGATGCGGGAGGTGCTCGTCGAGTTACCGAAGATCTCCTGGGACGACGTCGGCGGACTCCACACCGCCAAGGAGCAGGTCCAGGAGTCCGTCGAGTGGCCGCTCTCGAACCCCGAGCGGTTCGACCGACTGGGGGTCGATCCGCCGGCCGGCGTCTTGCTGTACGGGCCGCCGGGCACCGGGAAGACGCTCATGGCGAAAGCGGTCGCCAACGAGACCAACGCCAACTTCATCTCGGTGCGCGGCCCGCAGCTGCTCTCGAAGTGGGTCGGCGAGTCGGAGAAGGCCATCCGGCAGACCTTCCGCAAGGCGCGACAGGTCTCGCCGACGGTCATCTTCTTCGACGAGCTCGACGCGCTCGCGCCGGGCCGAGGCGGTGAGACCGGCTCGAACGTCTCCGAGCGGGTCGTCAACCAGCTCCTGACGGAGCTCGACGGCCTCGAGGAGATGGAGAACGTCATGGTCATCGGCGCGACCAACCGGCCGGACATGATCGACCCCGCGCTCCTGCGCTCGGGTCGGTTCGACCGGCTGGTCATGATCGGCGAGCCCGACGTCGACGGCCGCGAGCGGATCCTCGAGATCCACACGCAGGACACGCCCCTGGCCGCGGACGTCACGCTGCGCGAGATCGCCGAGATCACCGACGGCTACGTCGGCAGCGACCTCGAGTCGATCGCCCGCGAGGCGGCCATCGAGGCGCTTCGCGAGGACCACGAGGCCGATATCGTCGAGATGCGCCACTTCCGGCAGGCCATGGAGAACGTCCGGCCGACGATCACCGACGACATCCTCGACTACTACGAGCAGATCGAAGAGGAGTTCCAGGGCGGCGGATCGGGCGGACCGGGCCCGACGGGTCGCCGCGACAGTCGCATCGGCTTCCAGTAACCGCGCCGTCGGGCTGGACGCCCCGTTTTCGCCGTTTTCGCTGTTTTCACCCGCCTTTCACTCGCTCGAGAGCCGACCCAGCGCGTGGCCGAACTCCTCGCGCAGCGCCCGCCGCTTGACGAGGACGAACCCGACCGCGATGAAGCCGAAGCCGAGCGTCGTCGTCGCGTCGACGACCTCGCCGAGGTAGAGCCAGCCGACCAGCGCGGCGACGATCGGCGCGACGTAGGAGACCATGTTGATCTCGACGGCGCCCAGCCGCTCGAGCAGGTCGAAGTAGAGCAGAAAGCCGAGCGCGCTGGCGACCAGCGACAGGTAGCCCAGCGCGCCGAGCGCCTCGGGACGGGTCCACGCCGACGGCTCGAGCGGTTCACCGAGCGCCAGGCTGACGGCGTGTAACAGGAGGGCGCCGACGATCATCGACCAGGCCTCCATGGTCTCGATCGGGAGCGCGGCGTCGATTCGGCGCGTGAGGACGCTCCCCAGTCCGAACGCGGCCGCCGCACAGAAGACGAGTCCCGTCGCGACGACGTCGACCGACAGCAGGTTCGAGGGGTCGGGGCGCGCGACGACGCCGACGCCGAGCAGACCGATCAGGAGGCCGCCGACGCCGACCGGCGAGAGCGCGTCCGAGGGGACGAGCAGGCGCGCGAACCCAGTGGTCAGCACCGGCGAGAGGCTCACGACGATCGCGGCCGCGGCCGCCGTCGTGTGTTGCTGGCCAACGAAGAGGAAGGCGTGGTAGGCCGCGATCAGCAGAACGGCGCCGACGGCGACCAGCGACCACTCGCCGCGGCCGCGCGGCCGCCAGTCCTCGACCGCGAACGCGGCGTAGGCGAGCATCAGGACGCCCGCGACGTCGTATCGGAAGGCGGCGAACAACACCGGCGGGAAGTGGTCGAGGCCGGCGCTGATCGCGACGAACGCGGACCCCCAGACGGTCGCCAGAGCGAGAAACCGAACGAGATCGCGAATCCGACTCATATCGGCCGTCTCGTCGGCACGATTCTGTGCGTTTCGATTCGAAATCGGACTCGACGAGCGGGAATCGGGGCCCTCCGACGGGCTCGGACGGAGCGGACGACCTCAATACGACAAAAGCGGCGGTGCGGTGCTCAGACGTTCAGAGCGACGGCAGTTCGCGGATCTCGGGTTCCTCCTCGGTCTGGCGGAACTGCTCGAGCAGCGGCTTGATGTCGTCGAAGCCCTCGGCGAGCACGATATCGCCGTTTCGGAGGTCGTACTCGATGATGTCGTAGTCGGCGAGCCGCGGGAGGTGGTTGTGTACCAGCGAGACGTAGACCCGCTGTCGGTCCTCCTTGTCGATCTCGACCGGATGGACGTCGAATTCCCAGGCGGCGATCCGGGTGACGACGTCCTCGAGGTTCGCGCCCCGGTGTTCGGCGAGCTGGTAGAGCAGGAACCGACGTTCGGATTCGGCGAGAAGGGAGCAGGCCGCTTCCATCCGGGTGGCGTTCGCGTCGTTCATACTCGATGAAGGCGTCCGGCCATATTACACCTACTGCCAACACAGATAGGGGCGATCAGCTGACCAGTCGGTCCACGCCGTCGCGAAACCCGCTGACGGCGGGCCGCTGTCCGCTATCACCGACTGATAGCACCGGTCGATCGCGACCGGCCGGAGCCGCGCAGTTCGGCCGCGGTCGATTACGTCCACGAACGCGGGTCGTCCGTTCGCTCGGCGGCCGCTCCGTGGAGGTGACAGGCGACCGGATGCGAGCCGTCGTCGAGGTCCGGCGCCTCCCGTTCGCAGACGCTCTCGTACTCGGCCCGTAACCGGTCGGCGGCGGCCGTCCAGTTGCCCGCGGCGAGTTCCGCGAGCGCCTCGTCCACGACGGCCTCGTGACGCGGCGGCAACTCGGTCTCGAGCAACCGCTCCTTCAGCGCCGCGGTCGCGGCGGGGACGTCCTCGTCGGCTGCGCCATCGCCGTCGATATCGAACCGCTCGTCGGTGCCGACGGCCTCGAGTGAGACGTCCCGCCGCTCGATCCGCTCGCGAAGGGTCATGAGTTCGCGGTAGGTCTCCCGTTCGATATCGAGGCCTTCGGGCGGAATCACCATCGGGCACCGGGTCCGGAACCGGCAGCCGCTGGGCGGGTCCCGCGGCGACGGGACGTCGCCGGCCAGCGTCTCTCGGTCGCGCTCGCGCTCGTCGGTCGACGCCCTGGGAACGCTCTCGAGCAGGGCCTGCGTGTAGGGGTGTTTCGGCGCCTCGAACAGTTCGTCGACGGGACCGATTTCGACGATCTCGCCGAGGTACATCACGGCGACGCGGTCGCAGACGTGCCGGATCACCGAGAGGTCGTGACTGATCAGCAGGTAGGTGAGGTCGAACTCGTCCTGCAGATCGTCGAGCAGGTTCAGCACCTGCGCCTGGACGGAGACGTCCAGCGCCGAGGTCGGTTCGTCGAGCACGACGAACTCGGGTTCGACGGCCAACGCGCGGGCGATGCCGATCCGCTGGCGCTGTCCGCCGGAGAACTCGTGGGGGTAGCGGTCGAACTGGTCGGCCGAGAGGCCGACGCGCTCTAAGAGATCGCGGACGCGGTCTCGTCGCTCTCCCTCGGTGCCGACGCCGTGGACGTCCAGGGGCTCCCTGACGATATCGCCGACGGTCATCCGCGGATCGAGACTCGAGAACGGATCCTGAAAGACGATCTGCACCGCGCGCCGGAACGCGTCGAGGGCGTCCCCCTCGAGGGCGAAGACGGGTTCACCGTCGAACTCGACCCGGCCGTCGGTCGGCTCCAGAAGGCGCACCATCGTCTCGCCAGCCGTCGACTTGCCGCAGCCGGATTCGCCGACGAGGCCGAGGGTCTCTCCCTCGTAGATCTCGAAGCTGACCCCGTCGACGGCACGGACGGGGACCGGTTCGTCGCCGAACAGCCGGTCGAGCAGCGAGTCGTTCTCCCAGAAGTACTTGCGGAGGTCGTCGACGCGGACGAGCGGGTCGCCGGCGCTCACTGGTGTTCACCTCCGGTCGTCTCGGTCGGCGGGCGCGACCGCTCTTCCGGCGGTTCCTCGTCGGGTTCTTCCGGCCCGGCGTGTTTGTCGGCGGCGGGTCGCTCCGTCTCGCCGAAGTAGCCCTCGGGCAACGCCCGCGTCTCGTCGTACGCCGTCTCGGCGAGGACGCACCGCGCCTCGTGGTGGTCGCTTCCCGCGGCCGGGTACTCCGGCGGATGCTCGAGGCAGTCCGCCATGGCCTTCGGGCAGCGATCGGCGAAGTGACACCGGTCGCCCAGCTCCTCGTCGAGCAGGCTCGGCACGTTGCCGGGGATCGGCTCGAGGCGACCCCGCGCACCCTCGAGGTCGGGAATCGACCCGAGCAGCCCCTCGGTGTACGGATGGATGTGGTCGTCGAAGACGTCCGCGAGCGTCCCCCGTTCGACGATCTCGCCGGCGTACATCACGCCGATCCGGTCGCACATCCGAGCGATGACGCCGAGATTGTGGGTGATCAGCAGGATGGTCATGCCGGTTTCGGCCTGCAAGTCGTCGAGCAGATCGAGGATCTGGGCCTGGATGGTGACGTCCAGCGCGGTCGTCGGTTCGTCGGCGATCAAGACGTCGGGTTCGCCGGCCAGCGCCTGCGCGATCATCGCCCGCTGGAGCATTCCGCCGGAGTACTCGTGGGGGTACTCGTCGGCTCGTTCGACCGGGTCGGGAATGCCGACCAGTTCGAGCAGTTCGATCGCCCGCTCGCGGCTCTCCGGCGTGACGTACTTCCTCGAGGGGAGCACCGTCGAGAGCGCGTACGAGGCAAGCGAGTACTCTCGGGTCCGGGCCCGCGTCGACCGCGGGTTCGCGCTGGCCCGGCGCTGGACTTCGACGGCTTCGGCGAGTTGCTCGCCGACCGTCAGCGTCGGATTGAAACTGCTCTCCGGATCCTGAAAGATCATACCGAACGAGGTGCCCCGAAGCGAGTCACGGACGCGTTCGGGGAGTTCGAGCAGATTCACGAACGTTCCGTCGACGGCATCGGGGTGATCGTCGACGACCGCATCGGCCAGCTCGGCGTCGTCGAACCAGATCTCCCCGTCGGTGATCCGACCGGGCGATTCGACCAGGTCCATGATCGAGCGGGCGGTGACGCTCTTGCCGCTGCCGCTCTCGCCGACGATCCCGAAGACCTCGCCGCGTTCGATCCGCACGTCGAGGTCCGAGACCGCGTTAATCTGTCCCTCCTGCGTGAAGAACCGCGTCGAGAGGTCGCGAACGCGAAGTATGTCGTCGGTTGTCGTCATCCTCGTTCACCTTCGATGTTCGGGTCGAGCGCGTCGCGCAGCCAGTCGCCCAACAGGTTGACGGCGATCACCGACAGGACGATTCCGATCCCCGGAATCGTCGCGATCCACCATCGCGTTCGGAGGTAGTCCTGCCCGCGCTGGATCTCGTAGCCCCACGAGAGCGTCGTCCCCGAAAAGCCGAGAAACGAGAGCGAACTCTCGAGCAGGACCACCGCGGCGACCTGAATCGTCGCGAGCACGATCACCGGCGTCAGGCTGTTCGGCAGCACGTGTTTGCGGAGGATCGTCCGGTCGCTCGCGCCGACGCTCCTGGCCGCCTTGACGTATTCCTCGTTGCGGACGGACATCGCCTCGCCGCGGGCGACGCGGGCGAACCAGACCCAGGTGACCAGCGCGACGACGATCGTGACGGTGCCGGGGATGGCGGTGCTCTCGGGCATCCCGTCGGCCAACCCCGCCATCACGATCGGGTCGGGAACGCTGATCCCCGAGGTGCCGAAGACGCCGATTAACGCGAGCGCGAGGACCAGCGAGGGGAACGCCAGCATCACGTCGGCGATCCGCATCATCGCGTCGTCGACGCGGCCGCCGTAGTAGCCCGCGATCAGGCCGAACGGGACGCCCATGAGAACGGCGAGTCCGGTCCCGAGGAGTCCGACCAGCAGCGACGTCCGCGCGCCGTAGACGAAGCGGGAGAAGACGTCCTGACCGATGTTGTTCGTCCCGAGGAGGTGCTCCTCGTTCGGTTCGACCTCGACCTCGACGAACTCGCCGTCCTCGCCGATCTGCGTGGTGTACGCCGCGCCCCGCGGCGGGTACTCGTTGCCGTTCTCGTCGACGTAGCCGGTCCGCGTCGGATCGTGGGTCGCGATGATCGGGGCGAACACCGCCGTGAGCAGGACGCCGACGAGGAGCACCAACCCCAGCTTCGCCAGCAGGCTCCGGTCGAACTCCCGCTTCAGGTTCGATCGCAGTCGCTCGGGGATCATTCGTCGATCACCCGGGGATCGAGCGAGGCGTACAGCGCGTCGACGACGATGTTGATCAGGACGAAGGAGATGCCGATGAAGACGATGATACCCTGCATGAGCGGCCAGTCGCGGGCGTTCAACGCCTGGATGAGTCGATCGCCGAGACCGGGCCAGCTGAACACCGTCTCCGTGATGACCGCGCCGCCGATCAGCGTCCCCAACTGGAGGCCGAGGACGGTCACGATCGGGATCATCGTGTTCCGCAGGACGTGCTTGTATCGGATCAACGCGGCCGGCAACCCCTTCGCCTCGGTCGCGTCGACGTACGGCTTGCCGAGTTCGTCGAGCATCCCGCTGCGCGTCAGTCGCGTGATCAGGGCCGTGAAGTACGTTCCCAGCGTGATCGCCGGCAGGATGATGTGTTTGAGCCACGTGACGAGCCCAGTGGCGTAGCCGGTCGTCACCAGGGCCGTCAGGGCCTCCACGAGACCGACCGGCCGTCGACCGGTCGGGAACAGGCCGATCTGCACGGCGAGAAGCAGGATCAACATCAGGCCCAGCCAGAAGTTCGGCGTCGAGATCCCGAGCAGCGAGAACAGCGTCGCCCCGTAGTCGGCGGGCTCGTTCCGACGGGACGCGCTGATCACGCCCAGCGGCACGGCGATGAGGATCGCGATGATCGTCGCCGCGACCGCCAGCTCGAGGGTCGCCGGGACCCGTTCGATCACCATCGCCTCGACCTGTCGACCCGACTGGAAGGAGTAGCCGAAGTCGCCGACGGCGATCCCCTGCAGGTAGTCGGCGTACTGGACGTGTATCGGTTCGTTCAGCCCGTACTGTTCCCTGACCTGTTCGCGGAGGTGCGGGTCGGCGGCCTCGCCGACGATCAGGTTCGCCGGATCGCCCGGCGAGACGGCCCGCAGCGTGAACATGACGGTGACGACTCCCCAGACGACGAACACGCCCTGAAGGAGCCGTTTCACCAGGAATTTTCCGAGTGCCATCTGATGGTACCGTCGTTCTCCCCCGACGGGGGCAGTTCGGTCGGACGCCGCGTGCCGACCGAGCGTCGATCTACTGACTCATCTCCCATGCCCAGATGGTCTCGTCCTCGCGGGGCTCCCACTGGACGTCCTGGCGGACGCCGTAGATGCTCTCCTGCAAGTGGAGGAAGATCCACGGCGCCTTCTCCCGAGCCATCTCGTTGACGTCCTGCAGCTGTCGCTCGCGCTCCTCGGGATCGTCGATCCCCTTGCTCTCCTCGATCGCCTGATCGAGTTCCTCGTCGCGGAACGTCTGGACGCCGCCGCCCTCCTGGAAGAACCCGGAGACGCCGTAGTCGGTGTCGCCGGTGATAACCCCCCAGCCGATCATGAAGAAGGGGATCTCGTAGTCGTCCATCCCCGCCGAGTTCGCGTCGGAGACGACTCCGAAGTCGACGACGTCGACGTCACAGGAGACGTTCTCGAGTTGGTCGATCTGGTCGGCGACGGTCTGTGCGACGTCGGCGTCGTTCAGGTACCGCCCCTGCGGGGCGACCAGTTCGATCTCCGCCCCGCCGTAGCCGCTCTCCTCGACGAGGCTCGCTGCTTCGTCGGGATCGTGGGGGTACGGATCGAGGTCGGGGTTGTAGCCGTTGACTCCCGGCGGGACCGGCTGGCTCATCGGTTCGCCGAAGCCGCTGAGGACGTCGTCAATGATCCCCTCGTTGTCGACGGCGTAGTTCATCGCCTGTCGGAACGCCTGACTGTCGAAGGGCTCCGCCTCGTTTTTCATCGGGCAGAAGATGTTTCGAAAGCTCGTCACCGTCCGGACCTCGGCGTCCTCGGCGTTCTGCACCGTCTGGACGTCTTCCGGAAGGACGTTGATCGTGAGATCGCTCTCCCCGGTCTCGAGCGCGGCGACGCGGCCGCTCGACTCCTCGTCGGCGTTGAACACGAGTCGATCGAACGGCGGCTCGTCGCCCCAGTAGTCGTCGAACGGCTCGAGGACGATTTCGGTGTCCGGCGTGAAGTCGACGACCTCGTAGGGGCCGGTCCCGTTGAAGACGTCCGCCGAGTTGCCGACGATCTCGCCGCTCTCGGCGCTCTCCTGTTCGTCCGTCCACTCGCGGCTCATCGCTCGCGCGTAGTTCCCGAACTCGTACTCGGCGAGCGCGGCCGCTCCCGAGTACTCGAAGCGAACGGTCGAGTCGTCGACCGCCTCGGCTCCCTCGATCGACCCTAACCCGGCGACCTGCGAGGAGGCGGGACCGACCTCCGGGTCGATCTGGCGCTCGAGGGTGAACGCGACGTCTTCGGCGGTCAGGTCCTGGCCGTCGTGGAACTGCACGTCGTCGCGGAGACTCAGTTCGACGGCGCCGTCGGCGTGCTCCCAGTCTTCGACGACCCGCGGCTCGGGCGCCTCGCCCGGTTGAATGTCGAACAGCGGTTCGTAGACGTGATCGAAGACGTCGAAGTAGTCGCCCGTGATGTGGTCGATGGGGTCGACGGTGTCCGGAAACTGCGAGAGCGTAATCACGAACTCGTCGTCGCCCGGCCCCTCACCACCGAGACACCCGGAAACCGCCACCACTGACGCTGCACCCGTTGTTATCAGGAACGACCGTCGCGTCGGCCGTCCGTTGGCTTCCCGTTCCATGTTACCACGTACCGCTCGAAAATACATAGGTATGGTGACACAAATAGCGAGCGATGACAGTCGGCCCTAGATGACCCTCATCGCTGCTGTAAATCTCCCTACTAGTACCCGTCAGAGCGTATTAGTAAATGGACCGTACCGGTGTCTGCCACAGTAGCGCACGGTATCCCGATGTATGGCATTTGTTATCGTGGACAGAATAGTTAAGTGGTCGAACGGCTTACTCGATCGTATGGCCGCTCACGGCCGGTCCAACCTGCGGGACCTGTTCGACGAGTCGCCCACACCGCACATCGCCCACCCCCCGCGCACCCATCATCGGGACTTCTACGTCGCTACCGACGGCTCCTTCCGGGAGTCGGGCGGCGGACTGGGCGCTGTCATCGAAACGCGCGACGGCACCCGCGTCGCCCGCGTCGCGACCGCGGACGCGCCCCCGGACAACAACGTCGCCGAGTATCGGGCGCTCCACCTCGGTCTCGACGTCCTCGCCGCTCGCGCGCCGCGAGACGCCTGCGTCGGCGTCCTCGTGGACCACGACTCGTTAGCCAGCAACGTCAACAGTCGCATCCTCGCGACGAACCACCCGGACGGCAAACCGCCGCGTCCGGTCTCGATCCCGCCCGCATCGCGCCATCACTGGCGCGGCATCGAAGCCCGTCTCACCGGGTTCGGCGAGGTCAGGGCCGCACGCATCGCCAGCGAACAGAACCCGGCCCATCCGCTGGCGAACGCACCCGACCGCTACCGGCACGTCAATCAGGAACCCGAGCGCTGCGTCCTGCCGGACGCCTCGGAGCCGGCCGCCGCCGAGTTCCCGCCGCCGTCTCGAGCCGACCGCAACGGCGGGAGCGGACGCGCCTCGGACTGACGTCGCTCTCCCGATCCGCGACGACGCGGAACCGCCACCGTTATCTCGCCGTTCCGGCGACCTCTTTCTATGAGCCTTCGCGTCGCGGTCGCCGCCCCGTTCATCCAGAACGGCACCCGGCGCCTCCAAGAGAACGAGTTCGTCGTCGCGCTCTCGCTCGACCGCGACTGGTTCTCGCCCGACCAGTCGAAACGCCTCATCGACGTCGCCACGCAGGACGGCCTGTTAGAGCGCACCGACGGCGGCCTCGAGGTAACGTTCGATCCCGCCGAGGTGACCGTCCCCGACGAGTTCGTCCCCGACGAGGAGCTCCTGCGGGAGCGCTCGGCGTTCGAACGCGTCCTCGACGCGCTCGTCGCCGAGGGGATGGAGAAACACGAGGCGGTCGGCGCCATCAACCAGCTGCAGGACGACCTCGGACTGACCATCGAGGCCGCCGCCGTCGTCTACGCCCGTCGGGAGGGCGTCGACGTGAGCGAACTGGTCCCCGTCGCGCGCGAGGCCCTCGCCGACGCGGAAGCCGAAGGGCGTTAGTTTCCGGCCGCCCGACCGGTGGACATGGTCGAGGAGCGGATCACCGACGGTCGCCGGATCGCCGAACTGCTCGCCTCCGAACTCGACGGCCGGGAGGACGACGAACTCGCGTCGATCGCGGTCGCGAACGCCGACCGCGACGTCGAGCCGACGACCGACGGTGCGCGCGCGTACGACGTGACGCTCGCGCTCCCGGACTCGGACGACCAGCGGATCGCGCGCGTCTTCGTCCACGAGGATCGGGCCCGCCTCGAGTTCGAGATGGGCCAGGACGTCGCGGTCGAGGCCGCCGAAGACGTCGGCTTGCGCGTGCGTCCGAAAGCCGCACAGCCGCCGCGAACCCTCGTCTTCGTCGAGAGCGGCGCCGCCGTCAAACGGGCGACGGACGTCGTCAAAGCGGTGAGTCGCGCGGAGAACTAGCGTCGATCGCGTAGCGACGTTACGCGAGGTCCTCGAGAATCGCCGGGAGGTCGGCCGCGATCGACGATTGCTCGACGTGGGCGACGGCCCGCGGATCCGGATCGGGGCCGTCCTCGAGCAGCACCTGAACGGCGTCCATACCGGCCTCGGTCGCTCCAGAGACGTCGGCCTCGACTTCGTCGCCGACGTAGACGGCGTCGCGGGGATCGACGTTCAGTTCGGCGGCGATCGCCTCGAACGCGCGCGGGTCGGGCTTGCCGGCCTCGAGTTCGCCGGTGACGAGCGCGGCGTCGAAGGCGTCCTCCCAGCCCAGCGTCGCGAGTTTGTCCCGCTGGGCGCGGACGGGGCCGTTGGTGAGCAGGCCGACGCGGTACTCCCCGCGGAGGTCCGCGAGCATCGACTCGACGCCGGGCAGGGGCTCGAGCGCGTCGGCGATCGTCTCGCGGTAGGCGTCGGCGACCGCGCCGGGATCGGCGTCGGTCTCTCGGTCGTCGAGCAAGTCGGCGAAGATGGGTTCGCGCG
Source organism: Haloterrigena sp. KLK7 (assembly GCF_037914945.1). Taxonomy (NCBI): domain Archaea; kingdom Methanobacteriati; phylum Methanobacteriota; class Halobacteria; order Halobacteriales; family Natrialbaceae; genus Haloterrigena; species Haloterrigena salinisoli. The sequence continues at coordinate 3,123,740 of NZ_CP149787.1, read as the reverse complement.
TCTCGCGGGTGAGGTTCCGGCGGTGGGCCGCGAGGTACTCCTCGCGGGAGAGCGACGGCGCGTCGGCGGCGGTCGTCGCCTCCGACAGGAGCGTCGCTCGGTCCCGCGTGGGTACGGCGAGCGTGTAATCGAGGTCGAAGACGACCGCCCGTGACATAGACGTCACGGGGACCTCGAGGAGGTTGAAGCTATCCCTTTTCGAACGGGCGGGAGCTGAACCCGCAGAACGTCGGTCGTCGTCCGACCGTCGCTCAGTTATCACCGGCCGGTGCTCGGTCGACGCTCAGTCGACGCTCGGCCGTGATGTCGCCATCATTCACGCCTCGAGACGGGGCACGACGACGGACTCGATTTCGCTCGAGTACTGCATCAGCGTCGTGCCGACGATGCTCATCACCAGGACGTAGCCGACGGCGAAGGCGTAGACGTCCTCCGCGATCGGTTCGGGGAGCGCGGTCCCGGCGCCGGAGAGCGCGAGGCTCGCGATAATCAGCGAGAACTCGCCGCGGGTGGTCATCCCGAGGCCGACCCGGACCGAGCGGCGCTCGCTCAGGTCGTAGAGTCGACCGCCGAGATAGCCGCTGATCAGTTTCGTCGGCGTCGTCGCCACCGCCGCGACCGCGATGAGTCCCGCGACGCCGAGGAACAGCGACGGGTCGGTCGACAGCCCGATCCAGAAGAAGAAGATCGCCGCGAAGGCGTCCCGAAGCGGCTCGAGCAGGTTCTCCAGATCGTGGACGTGCTCGGTCGCGGAGAAGGCCATTCCGACGAAGAAGGCGGCGACCGCCTCGCTGACGCCGATCGACAGGGCGATCCCGGAGAGCAACACCGTGATCCCCAGCGCCCGGAGCACGATGAACTCGTGGGAGTCGGTCTCGAGGCTGCGCTGGAACCACGCCGTCCCGAGGTAGACCAGCAGGAGCAAGACGAGGATGAAGCCGACCGCGACGCCGATCTGCCCAAGCGCCTCGCCGACGGCGCCGCCGCCGAGCACCAGCGCGGTCGCGACCGCGAGATAGACGGCGATGAAGAGGTCCTCGAAGACCAGCGTCCCGAGCAGCGCGTCGGACTCGTCGTTGGCGATCCAGCCGAGATCGATCAGCGACTTCGTGATGATCGCCGACGAGGAGATGTAGACGATCCCGGCGGTGAGGAAGGCGGCGAGGAACGAGCCGAACAGCGCGTAGCCGAGCAGGAGTCCGGCGCCGAAGTTGATCGCGAGATCCACCGCCCCCGCCTTCCCGATCCGCTCCTTCGAGGCGATCAGGCGGTCGAGGTTGAACTCGAGGCCGAGGAAGAAGAGGAGGAGAACGATCCCGATCTCGGCGCTGACGTGAACGAAGTCGGTATCGGCGAGCGCGAGCTCGGCGCCGTGGGGGATCGCGTCCGTGCCGAGCAGCGCCGGGAAGTCGATCCTGCCGACGACGTACTCGCTCAACAGCATGCCGATGAGGATGTAGAACGGGATCACCGATTGGTTGATCCGGTTCGCGACGAGGCCGGCGATCGCGACGGCCCCGAAGAGGATTCCGACGTCGATCAGCGCGGTCGATTCAGCAGTAGCCACTCGCGGTCACCTCCGACGGAACCGTCATCGAGCGATTATACCTCGTCACCCAACAGCGTCTCGAACTCGGCGCACTCCTCGCGCTCGCCGATGACGACGAGCGTGTCGTCGACCTGGAGGACCGTCTCCGGCGTCGGCGGCGAGATCAGGTCGTCGCCGCGCTGGATCGCGACGATCGAGACCCCCGTCCGATTTCGAACGTCCGCTTCTTCGAGGGTCTGGCCGGCGATATCGGCCGCGTCACTGACGTTGTACCACTCGAGATACGTATCGTCCGTGAGCATCGTCTCCACCGCCTCGGCCTGAACGGGCTGGAAGTACGCCCCCTCCAGAATCGTTCCGACCTTCCGGGCGAGGCGATCCGAGAGCTCGAACAGTTTGTCGCCGTCCGCGTCCGGATCGTCCTTCAGGAACACCTCCCGCTTCCCCGTGTTGTGGGTCACGATGACGAGTCTCGAGTCGTCCTCGAGTTCGACCTCGAACTTCTTCCCGACGCCGGGGAGGTCGCTCTCATATACGGTCATACGGACACGTTCGCTGTCCGGATAGTAAAGGTCGGTGTACGGCGGTCGAGACCGGTCGCTGCGGTCGGCGATGGGCGACCGTCAGTCGGCCAACCCGTCGATCAGGAACTCCGCCGACGAGCGGTTCGTCGCCAGCGCGACGTCGCGGACGTCACAGATCCGCAACAGCGCCGTGATGTCCGGTTCGTGGGGCTGTGCCTCCAGCGGGTCCCGGAGAAAGACGACCCCGTCGAGGTTCCCCTTCGCGACTTCCGCCCCGACCATCAGGTCGCCGCCGAGCGACCCCGACGCCATGCGCTCGACCTCGAGGGCGGTCTCCTCCTGTAGCCGTTTCCCCGTCGTTCCGGTCGCGATCAGTTCGTACTTCTGGAGCTGGTCCTCGTGGGTCTGCGCGAACTCGATCAGGTCGGGTTTCGTCTCGTCGTGGGCGATCAGCGCGACGCGGGTCATAGCGAACGATCGATCCCCGACGGGATAACGCTAGGCCGCGTCTGACCCGATCCAGCGGTTCAAAACTCCTCGACGTGAGGTCGGAGATCCAACTCGAGGGTCCACGACGACCGATCCTGCGTGACGAGGTGCCAGTAGGAGTCGGCGATGGCGTCCGGATCGAGGGACGTCGCCGCGTCGCTATCGTCGACGTTCGGCGGCCGGATCCCCCCGTCGATCACGACGTGGGCGACGTGGATCCCCTCCGGGCCGAGCTCGCGGGCCATCGACTCGGCCGTCCCGCGGACGGCGAACTTGGCCGCGCTGAAGCCGATCGCGCCCTCGCGGCCGCGGACCGCCGACGTCGCACCGGTGAAGATGATCGTGCCGCCGTCCTCGGCGAGCATGTCGTCGACGGCCGCCTGCGAGCACAGCAGCGCGCCGTAGGCCGAGACGCGCCACGCCTGCTCGAACGCGTCCGGCGAGATCTCCCGCAGTCCCTGCCACGCCCCGCCGCTAGCGTGGTTGACGAGGACGTCCACCGGACCGAACGCGTCGCGAACCTCCCGAAAGCCCGCCTCGACCTGTTCGGGGTCCGTGACGTCCGTCGGGACGGCGACCGCGTCGTCGCCGAGGTCGTCGGCCAGCTCCTCGAGGTACTCCGCCGACCGGGCGAACAGTCCGACCTGACAGCCCTCGGCGACGAATTTGCGGGCGAGCGATGCACCGAGTCCGGGACCGACGCCGGCGATCACGGCCGTTCGTGTCATGGGACGACCGACGGTCGCGGCCCCCTCCGTTCGGGGGCCAGCATTCGCGGGGTCGCTCGAGCGAGGCGGACTCGCGGACGGAACTGCCGACCGTCGATTTTTGTCCGTGGGCGGCGGAAAACCGGTATGACCGACTCGAGCGAGGCCGACGGCCGATCGGCGAGACACGTCTGGTCGGCGGGCCGCTATCCCGCGATGGCGCCGAACATGCTGCCCGCCATCGCGCGGCTGGTCAACGCCGCGGGGATCGATCCGGGAAACCGCGTCCTCGACGTGGGCTGCGGAACGGGCAACGCCGCGCTGACGGCCCGCCGCTCGGGGGCCGACGTCGTCGGTCTCGACCTCGCCCACGACATGCTCGAGCTCGCCCGAGAGAACGCCGCGCTCGCGGGGTACGACGACATCGGCTGGCTCACCGGCGACGCCGAGGCCCTGCCGGTCCCCGACGGCGCGTTCGACGTCGTCCTCTCGAACTTCGGTCACGTGTTCGCGCCGGACTCGACGGCGGCCGGTGCGGAACTGCGTCGCGCGACGAAATCGGGGGGTCGCGTCTGCTTCACGGCGTGGTCGCCGAACGGCGTCGTCGGCGACCTCACCGAGGTGCTGACCGACCACGTCGACGAGCCGCCGAGCGATCCGCGGTCGCACCTCCGGTGGGGCGACCCCGCGTTCGTCCGCGAGGAGTTCGCCGACACCGACCTCTCGTTGCAGCGGCGCCTGCTCGAGTTCCGCTACGCGACTCCGCATCACTTCTGGCGGGAGTTCGCCGAGGAGTCCGGCCCGCTGTCGCCGGTGCTCCGGCGGATGGACGACGACGAGGCCCGCGCCGCACTCCGCCGGGACGCGGTCGCGGCCCTAGAGGAGTGGTTCGGCGACAACGCGATCCGCGTCGAGTACCTGCAGGTGCGGGCCGTCCTCGAGTGACGGCCCTCGAATACCGACGCGGCGCTCTAGAGCGACCGCTCGCCGTCGACGTCGAGCGTCGCCGCGTAGACGACCAGCGCCGGGAGCACGGTTTCGATCGCGCCGCGATTGAACTGGCGGACGAACTCCCGGAGGTCGTCGATCGTCGCGTCGTCGAACCCTCGTTCGGAGAGCGCCGTCGGCGAGAGCCGCGGCGCGTACGGGAGCTTCTCGATGTGGTCGTCGACGACCGCGTCGGCGTCGTCGCGACCGCGTTCGAACGCGTCGCTCTCGAGGACGGCCTCGAGGTCCGACCACGCCGGCTCGAGGTAGTCCGGCCACTGCGCGAGACAGCGGTAGATGCTCGGCAGCCCGCCCTCGAGCCCGTGGAAATCCCGGATCTCGTCGACGGTGGGCTCGAGGTCGGCGGGGACCGCGTCGTCGTCGAGCATCGTCACCGACCGACCGCGATCCCGATCGAGCCACGCCGGGAGGGGCGCCGTCGAGGCTTCGCCGGTCGGATCGGTCTCCGGCAGGTCGCCGTTCATCGCCCGGTCGCAGACCGCGAAGGTGAACGCGAGCCGCGGCGCCACGATATCGAACGTCGCGATCTGGCCGCGGAGCTCGCGCCACTCGGGCGGGCGGAGACCGAGATCGGCCCGCCGGTAGCGCGGAACGTCCGCGGCGGCGTCCTCGAGCGCCGAGAGCACGGCGTCCCTGTAGGAGACGGTGTACCGGCCGAACGCGCGCGTCTGGAAGAGCGGTTTGCACTGCGCCCACAGGTACCGCGCGAATTCGGGTTCGTTGGCCGTCAGCGTCCGGAAGAACCAGTTGACGATCGGCGCGCGGAACGTCGACTCGACGTCCTCGTACAGGCCGCGGCGCCAGCCCTCGGCGTCCCGTTCGTACAGCTGTTCGCTCGGATCCATGCGGGGTCTCACGACGGTGACGACTATCAGTCCCGTGCCGGCAGCGCGACGGGAGCGTCGCCTCGTCGACGGGCCAAGCTATTTCGCCGTTCGCGAGGTACTGCGACCGTCATGACGTTCGATCCCGACGCCGTCGAGACGCTCGCGTTCGACTCCTACGGGACGCTCGTGGACGTGTCCGGGGTCGCCGAACCCCTCTCGGAGCACGTCGACGAGTTCGACCCCTCGCTCGTCGCGAAACTGTGGCGCCAGCGATCGCTGGCGAACGCGATGGTCGGCAACGCGATCGGCGAGTACGACACGTTCTACGAGATGAACCGTCACGCGCTCCGGGTCGCCCTCGACACGATCGGCGTCGACATCGACGAGGACGAGCGCGAGGAGATCCTCTCGACGTACCACGAACTGCCGGTCTTCGACGACGTCCGCGACGGGATGGAGCGCTTCCGGGACCTGGGCTACGACTGCTACGTCGTCTCGAACGGCAACGAGGAGATGCTCGAGTCGCTGGTCGATCACGCCGACCTCGGAGACGTACTCGCGGACGCGATCAGCGCCGACGAGATCGAGCAGTTCAAACCCCAGCCCGAACTGTACCGCCACGCCGCCGACGAGATCGGCACGCCGATCGAGGAGATCGCGTTCGTCGCCGCGGGCTGGTGGGACGTCCCGGGTGCGATCAACGCCGGGATGCAGGGCGTCTGGATCAACCGATCGGACACGCTCTGGGGGCCCTACGAGGTCGAACCCGACCTGACGATCGACAGTTTCCACGAGCTGGCGGACGAACTCGAGGCGTCCTGACCGACTCGGAGCGGGGCCGGCAGTCGCCGCTGCAGAGAATCATTAAAGAGGGTTCGTGGCCAGAGACGGACAATGAGCGATCAGGTCGTTCTCACGTCGACCACAGCCCCGGACGCCGTCGATGACGTCCCGCCGAGCGCCAAACTCGTGCTGACGGTCCTCGCACACGAGGGCTCTCTCACGCAGTCGCGACTCGCCGAGGAGACCATGCTCCCCGCGCGGACGGTCCGCTACGCCCTGAAGCAACTCGAGGAGCACGATCTCGTCGACTCCCAGATCTCGTTCGCGGACGCGAGACAGCACGTGTACTCCATCAACTCCGATCGGTTCGAGAAGCCCGCCTCCAGAGACCCGCGTTCGTGAGGGTTCCGGGCACCGTCGCTCCGTTCTTCGAGCGCCGGGCTCGTCCGAGGAATACGTCCGCGATCCGACCGACGCCAACCACTAATGCCGTCGGTGTGGCAGCCCTCCGTGTCATGGAGTACGAGACGTGGGCCGACGACCAGGAGACGACGACCGTCACCGTCGACGAACACGACCTCGAGGTCGCCTACTACGACGACGGCGAGGGGGAACCGGTGCTGTTCTGCCACGGCATTCCGACGTCGTCGTACCTCTGGCGCGACGTCGCCCCGCCGCTGTCGGACGACTACCGGGTGATCGCGCCCGATATGGTCGGCTACGGGAACTCGGCGATGCACGACGGCTTCGATCGCTCGATCCGCGCGCAGGAGGCGATGGTCGACGGTCTGGTCGACGAACTGGGCCTCGAGTCGATCACGTTCGTCGGCCACGACCTCGGCGGCGGCGTCGGACTGCGCTACGCGGTGCACAATCCCGAAACGGTCGAACGGCTCGCGCTGTCGAACGCGGTCTGTTACGACTCGTGGCCGGTCGAGGCCATCATCGACCTCGGGCTGCCGTCGACTATCGCCGAGATGAGCGTCGACGACGCCCGCGAGCTGCTCGAGGGCATCTTCCGCGACACCCGGTACGACGACCCCGACGAGGCGTTCGTCGAAGGGATGCTCGCGCCGTGGGATTCCGATGAGGCGGTCGTCTCGCTGTCTCGCGACGCGATCGGTACGAACACGAGCCACACGACCGAGATCGATCCGAGCGAAATCACCGCTCGAACGCTCCTGCTGTGGGGCGCCGAGGACGAGTTCCAGCCCGTCGAGTACGCCGAGCGGCTGGAAGGGGACATCTCGGACGCCGAACTCGTCGGCCTCGAGTCGGCGTCTCACTGGGTCATGGCCGATCGACCCGACGCCTACACCGACCGGCTCCGCGAGTTCCTCGACGGAAACTGAGTCGCGAGTGTCGTCCGTCGCATCGAATTCGAAGGGCGTCGCGGGCGCCGAACGCGAGTCGCCCGTCTCTCGGGTCTCTTGGCCCGCGCGATCAACGCCCAACGGAAGCGTTTTTTCTCCCCGCTCGCAGGGAGTACTCGATGGCAACGCTCAGCGCACACCACGTCGGGATCACCGTCGAAGACCTCGAGGAGACGCTGCCCTTCTACCGGGACGTTCTCGGACTCGACGTCGTCGAGCGATTCAGCGTCGGCGGCGAGGAGTTCTCGGACGCCGTCGGCGTCGACGGCGCCCGCGGGGAGTTCGCTCACCTCGAGGCCGACGGGATCCGCATCGAACTCGTCGAGTACGAACCGGAAGCGCGGGGCTCGCCCGCGGCGGGGCTCAACCAGCCCGGCGCGAAACACGTCGGACTGACGGTCGACGACCTCGACGCGTTCTACGCGGCCCTCCCCGAGGACGTCTCGACGATCAGCGAACCGCGAACGACCGAGAGCGGGACGACGATCCTGTTCCTCCGCGATCCGGAGAACAATCCGATCGAGATACTCGAGGCCTGAGGAGAACGGAAGCCGAGACGAACGCCGAATCAGCCGTTCGATAACGCCGAGAGACGGTCGGACTACCGGGCGAGCGACGACTTCAGATCCGACCGGACTTCCTCGACGGCTTCCTCGCACTCCGCGCAGTCGCTCTTTTCGGAGTCGATGTAGACGGTCCCGCACCGCGAGCACTGGAAGAGGTTACCGGGGGCATCCGGCGACGGTGTGTCGTCGGTTTCGACGCCGTCGGCGTCGGCGTCGGCGTCCTCCGCGGACCGGTCGTCGCCCGCGAACAGCGTCGAGCGGATACGATCCCGCAGTCGGCCGAGATGCGAGTTAGATTTCTCGTTGGTTCGAATCGACATACTGTAGCCAAGGATTATAATAGCGAAGTAGCTGATGTCTAAAGTATTTGGAACGGGAACGGTTCGCATTCGGGATATTCCGGACCGTCAACGGTGAACGCGGATGATTTTCACGATCGGATGGTGGTCTCGATAGCCCTCGTGTGCTCGGTCGAATCCGCCCGCGGGACGGCCCCGATCGCGAAACGGCCGACGGGATAGCAACCTTTTCGACCGGCGGGGGACCACTCGCAGGCATGAACTTCTTCGATCGCCTGCACGACCGCATTCGGACGGTCGACAGCGTCGTCTCGGTCGGCCTCGATCCCGACCCGTCGCGAATTCCCGACCACCTCGCGGAGCACGACCTCCCGCGGTGGGCCTTCAACCGTCGGATCATCGACGCCACTCACGAGCACGCCGCCGTCTACAAGCCAAACGCCGCCTTCTACGAGGATCCCGACGGCTGGCGAGCGCTGGCGGAGACGATCGCCTACGCCCACGGGAAGGACGTACCCGTCCTGCTGGACGCCAAGCGGGCCGACATCGGGAACACGACCCGCCAGTACGCGCAGTTGCTCGAGACGGCCGACGCGATCACCGTCAACCCCTACATGGGTCGGGACTCGCTGCAGCCGTTCCTCTCGAACGAGGAGGCGGGCGTCTTCGTTCTCTGTCGGACCTCGAACCCCGGCGGTGCCGATATTCAGGACCTGGAACTCGAGACGGGCGACGCCGTCTACGAGCGCGTCGCCGCGCTGGCGGACCTCTGGAACGAGAACGACAACGTGGGCCTCGTCGTCGGCGCGACCAAACCCGAGGAACTCGAGGACCTCCGCGAGCAGGTGCCCGACCTCCCCTTCCTCGTCCCCGGCGTGGGGGCACAGGGCGGCGACGCCGAGGCGGCCGTGGAGTACGGCCTCGCCGACGGCGTCGGGCTGGTCAACTCCTCGCGGGGAATTATCTTCGCCGGGGAAGACGACGGCGAGGAGTTCGCCTCGGCGAGCGGACAGGCCGCGAAGCGGTTGAAAAAGCGCTTGAATCAGTACCGAGACTAGGGACCGTCGGGATCGATCACGCGACCCGCGATCCGGTCGTCGACGGTCCGACCGAGAATCTCGACCGCGACGGGATCCGCCGGTGGCCGTTCCTCGAGTCGATTCAGTCCGTCGACGACCGCGATATCCATGGGACTCGCTTCGTTGGGATGGTCGGCGACGAGTCGGTCGTCGCGCTCCTCGAGGCGGAGTTCGAATCGCTCGCCGACGGCCAGCGAGTCGCCGAGCACGTCGCGGATGGAGGTCACGGGCTCAGAGCCGGTTGATGTCGACGTCTTCGGACTCCGACGGCGACGGTTGCGTCGGATCCGCCTGCGCGGCGCACTCGACGCACAGGTTCTTCCCGTCCTCGTAGTGGACGTCACAGGCGAGCGTGCCGCAGTTCCCACACCGCTCCTGTGCGGGCCGGGACTCACAGATCTGACAGAGGCCGCTGACGCTCATAGCCGAAGTAGCGTCTCGAGCGCCTTGAAACCGCGGCCGGAACACCCCGGTCGACGGCCGTCACGACGACCGCGCCGTCGACTCAGGTTCGAAGAGCGAGCCGTACGCCTCCTGATGACACCCGAGCGGAAGTCCACGCTCCCGACACATATTGTGTGCTATGTTACCACTGTACGGGAAGGTTTTTGCCATGCGGGCCGCTACCGTGGAGTATGAGCCGTGACCGGGCTCTCCTCGAGCGAGCCCTGGACCGTGGCGAACAGGACGGTGGCAACGTCGAGTTCAAGGAACGACTGTCACGGGACGTCCACCTCGAGGGTGGACGCCGGGAGAGCCTGGCCGCGCAACTGCGTCACCGACTGCTCTCGGGCGACGGCGAGGCGACGTACGTGGTCGGGGTCACCGACGACGGCGGCCTCGCCGGGATCGATCCCGACACGTTCTCCGAGACGATGGACGTCCTCTCCCTGCTCGCCGAGGAGGCCGACGCCCACATCGACGACGTCCAGACCTGGGGGGTAAACGGCGTTTCGGACTCGGCCGAATCCGAAGCAGATCGGACGTCGGAGACGTCCGAGCGTGGCCTCGTCGGCGTCGCCACGGTACAGGAGGGCGGCGTCCTCGAGACCGACGACGAACACGTCGTCGTCGGGACGGCGGGCCACGTCGATCACGGCAAGAGCACGCTCGTCGGGTCGCTCGTGACCGGTAACCCCGACGACGGCGACGGGGCGACGCGCTCGTACCTCGACGTCCAGCCCCACGAGGTCGAGCGCGGCCTCTCCGCCGACCTCTCCTACGCCGTCTACGGCTTCGACGACGAGGGTCCGGTCCGCGTGCGGAACCCGAACCGAAAGCAGGACCGCGCCGCGGTCGTCGAGGAGGCCGATCGGCTGGTCTCGTTCGTCGACACCGTCGGTCACGAGCCGTGGCTCCGGACGACGATTCGCGGGCTCGTCGGACAGAAACTCGACTACGGACTGCTGGTCGTCGCCGCCGACGACGGTCCCACGCGCACCACGCGCGAGCACCTCGGTGTCCTGCTCGCGACCGACCTGCCGACGATCGTCGCGATCACGAAGACCGACGCCGTCGACGAGGAGCGCGTCGAGGAGGTCGAACGCGAGGTCGAGCGCCTCCTCCGCGAGGTCGACAAGTCGCCGCTCAGAGTCGCCCGTCACGGCGTCGACGCCGCCATCGAGGAGATCAGCGAGCGCGTCGTCCCGATCGTCGAGACCAGCGCCATCACGATGGACGGCTTGGCGACGCTGGACGAGCTATTCGACCGACTGCCCAAGACCGCCCAGGACACCGGCGAGTTCCGGATGTACGTCGACCGGAGCTACTCGGTGACCGGCGTCGGGGCGGTCGCCTCCGGCACCGTCATGTCCGGCGAGGTCGAGGCCGGCGACGAACTCCTGCTGGGGCCGATGCCCGACGGCCGGTTCCAGGAGGTCGAGGTCCGCTCGATCGAGATGCACTACCACCGCGTCGACAAGGCGCAGGCCGGCCGGATCGTCGGCATCGCGCTGAAGGGCGTCAAGGAGAGCGCCATCGAGCGCGGGATGGTCCTCCTTCCGCGGGACGCCGATCCCGCCCCCGTCCGGGAGTTCGAGGCCGAGGTCATGGTACTCAACCACCCGACCCGGATCGGCGAGGGGTACGAACCCGTCGTCCACCTCGAGACGATCGGCGAGGCCGCCGCCTTCTACCCGAAGAACGGCCGCCTGCTGCCGGGAGATACCGGCGAAGCCACGGTCCGGTTCAAGTTCCGCCCGTACCTCGTCGAGGAGGGCCAGAAGTTCGTCTTCCGCGAGGGCCGCAGCAAGGGCGTCGGGACGGTGACCGACGTCCACCCGATGGAGTGAGGCTGTTTCGAGTTCGTCTCGCTGATTTCGACGAGTTGCCCGGTCGCCTGTCTCGCCGCCGAATCAGTGGCGTGTATCTCCCCGTTGAGTTGCTCGTCGAATCGACGCCGAAGTGGTGCCCGACCGACATATTTTAGAGAAGGTGTAAAGTATACTTTACTGTAAAGCGGACTCGACACTGATCGACGCATGACGAGTGAACTATCGACGGAACAACGGCGGCGGTACAGGGAAGTAATGAACCGATCGATGGGTCTCGGAGTCGCTGGCTTTCTCGGCGCGACGGCGCTCTCCGTGGTCGCCTCTGAAGGGAGCGCCGACCTGTTCGCGTTCGCGGGCGTCGGCCTCTACTACCTCGGCATCGTCGGGTACCTCGTAATCTGGCAGCGGACGGGAGTTCGGTTGTTCGACGAGCGCGAAGCGCAGATCGAACGGCGAACGGGGCACATCGTGTGGAGCCTCGTGACGTTCGTCGCGATCTTCGGCCTCCCGGCCGATCTGGTGCTCGATGCGACGGGTGCGGTAGACGTGCCCCTCGCAATCCGCGGTGCGATCTGGGGATACGCGCTCCTGATCGCCGTCGGGCTGATCGTCTACGGATACGTCGAGCGACGATACACGTGAAAAACGATCTCCGGACGTACCGGGCGGCCGCCGACCTCAGCCAGGGCGACCTCGCCGAGGCGGTCGGCGTCTCTCGGCAGACGATCAACGCGATCGAACGCGACCGCTACGATCCGTCGCTGGAACTCGCGTTCGAACTGGCAGCGCACTTCGACTGCCGCGTCGAGGACCTCTTCGATCCGGAACTCGAGGGCGACCCGTGACCGATGGCCGAACTGTCCGACTACGCGAGGTCGCTTGCGGATCGGTACCGATCGCCGTCGGCCGTCCGTGCGGCGAGTCCCAGTAAATCCGCCCACTCGAGGAGCCGCCGGACGCGCTCGTGCGGATCGTCAGCGTACCCGCGCCCCCGCTCTCGCCTGTCGGATCGAGAGCCGCGCTCGAGCCCCGGACGCTCGTCGTGGACCGCATCGGAGACGTCGGCGACGGACAGCGACGTCTCCGCGCGCTCGAGGACCTCGAGGACCGCATCGGCTCCGTAGACGCGGTCCCGAAACGGCTGCTGGAGCGTGGCCGGGTCGATCGGTTGTCCGGGCTCCGAGGTCGCTGCCACACGGCGATACCCCTCCGACTCTTCGGTCGCGAGGTCGAGCGCTCGCAGGAATACCAGCCACGTCTCCGCCGCGTCGCGGGACTCGAGTCGAGTCTCGTCGACGAGGCGACCACAGCAGTCGTCGACGGCCCCGGCCGTCGCCGGGACGGCCTCGAGGATCGGCGCGACGCGCTCGAGGTCGGCTGGCGGGTCGGGAACCGGTTTGAACCGCACGATCAGAGACCGAACGAGTCGACGAGCAGGTCCTCGTCGGTCTCGCCGTGGACGTAGGTCGGGCCGCCGACCACGTCGATCGTGACCTTCGCGGGCGCGAAGAGGTCAGACGGGACTTCGGAGAAGTTCCACTCGAGGTCGTCGAAGACCTCGCCGAACGGTCGACCGTGGTCCTCGGCGGCCGTCGAGGGGACCGAATCGAAGATGTCCGCGTCCTCGCGGACCGTGAGGTGGGCCGTGCCGCCGTAGGCGATGGCGTCGTTCGTGCGGGCGATCGCCGTCTGCTCGTCGTCGGCGACGGGGGCGACCGGCGCCCGTCCCGTCGCGGAGACGATGTCCAGCGGATCGTAGCCCAGCTCCGAGAGGCGGAACGTCGCGAGTTCGGCCGCTCGAGCGGCGTTCGTGATGGAGCCGACGAGGCTCGCGGTCGGGTAAGCCAGCAGGAAGACGCTGCTGGGTTCGACCTCCGCGAGCTCCGCGACCTGTGCGGCGGCGGCCGCAGTCGGATCCTGTTCGGTCTCGACGGCCAGCGCCGTCAGGTCGAACGCGTCCGTGTAGCCGACGCGGCGGAACTCCTCCTCCTCGGCGACCAGCGCCCGGGCGGGACCGCTGCCCAGCCCCTCGAAGTCCTCAGTGGTCAGCTCCCAGCCCGCCTTCTGCGAGCACAGCAGCGAGAGCGCCGGCTGGTCGGTCGCGAGCTGGACGTACGGAATCGGCGCGTCGCCGATCTCGCCTAAGTGGTGGCTCGGCGTCGCCATCCCCGCCGTCTGAATCTCCGTCAGCAATAGCCCCGCCTCGATCCCGCCCTCGAACTCGAGGCCGAAGTCGAGGACCGTGGCCTCGTTGTCGAGATCGTAGCCGCCGATGTTCAACTCCTCGGCGTAGTCGAGGGCCTCGTCGACCAACTCGATCGCCATCCGGTTGAGACTCTCCATACCGACGCGTTCGCCTTCCGCCGTAAAACAGTTTGTTAGTTCGGGGCCGCGTCTCGCGCGACCGGTCTCGTTCGCTTCGCTCGCGGTCGCCCGCCGTTCACACCGCGACCGCTACCAGCGACGCTATTCGCCGGAGTCAGGGTCCTTGTTGGTCGGCGGGCGTCCCAGCTGTTCTTCGACGGCCTCGATCTTGTGTTCGGCGGAGACGTCGCGCGTCCGCCTGTCGTCGATCTTCAGCACGGTACTGACGCGATCGGCGTCGACCGCTTCGTGGGCCGCCTGCGCGGCCGCGAACAGTTCCCCGATCTCGTCGGCCTCGATCACCGTCCCCATCGGGTTCGTCTCGTACTCGACGTCGTATTCCTCGAGCGCGTCGACCGCCTTCGCGACCTCGCCCGACATGCTGTCCTCGATCACCGGTGCGACGCTCAGTAGTGCGATCACCGTCATACGTGATAGTGACGACGAGGAGGGACCTAAATCCGTGCCATTCCTGCGTCGACGCGGCTCGAGCGGACGCGAAAACCGACCGAGAAAACAGTGACTGGGACTGCGGACCGCCGGTCGAATCAGTCCGCCCGCGGGTGGGGCGAGTCCGTCGGCGGGTAGATGATCACGTCGCCGTTCGCGTAGACGTACACCTCGTGCTCGAGGGCGGTGAAGGCGATGTGGCCGCCCGTGCGTTCGGTTCCGTCGGCCTTCTTGCTGAAGATGCGGTCGAGGGCGTCGGGATCGACGCTGTCGTAGAGGGAGAACTCGCCCTGCGAGACGTCGGTGTCCGCGATCGAGGCGAGCGCGTGGACGATCGTCGTCGTGATCGTCGCGGTGCCGTCCGGATCGTGGTTGAAGACGTAGCGGTCGTTGGTCTGGTCGTACTGCAGGTCGTCCGCGTCGGCGGTTGAGAGTTCAGTTTGCATAGGAGTTCTCGGAGTTCAATCGTCTATTGATTCGTAGTTACTCGGAGTATAAAAGCCAATCGCAGGCGACATCGGTAAACGAACCCGACTAAACATCCCTCGAATAGTTCAGAAATAAGTATTAGTCGGTAGTCCCGATCGTCGGATATCGGAACCAGTCACGGAGACGATACCGGGACGACGCCGACGTAAGTGCGGATTACTCGTCGCCGAGCGATCGGTCTCGAAACTAATCGGTGATTGGCGCCGATTCTCTCCGGACGGGGATCGGCGGGCGACCGATCAGCGCCGGGTGAGACGAACGATTCACTCGAATACGAGTCACGGGATCGCTCGAGTCGGTGCGAGAAACGATTCCGACCACTCATCGTCACCGCTCGACACGGGTCGGCAGCGCGTGACGCCGCTCGGCAGCGCCCGACACCGGTCGCTGCCGTCCGATACCCGTCGATGTTCCCTACGCCGGCCGCTGGTGGAACGCCTCGAGGATGTCGAGCCCGCGCTGGGTCTTCGCGAACGCCGCGATCGGCCGTTCCGACCCGCAGTGATCGCACCTGAACCGGTTTCCGGGCGCCGGGAGAGCGGCCGGATCGGCGGTCCACTGTTCGTTACAGTCGGCGCACTCGAGTCGAATCCAGCCTTCTCGCATACGCGTTCGAATACGTAATCTAACGACTTAATATCACTCCCGGTGCGGTCCAGTCGGCTTCGGCGACGGTGGGCGCTGACGGCACCGATGGCTTGCCATCGCCGTCCACGAACGTATTCCGCCACGCGCCCGATAGCGACGTATGGCTACTGGTTCGACCGACGACATCGAATCGGCGCTCGAGGAGTTCGGCGACGACCTCCCCGCCGGCGTCGACGAGGCCGCGATCGACCGCATGCGAACCGTCGCCCGCGTCCTCGACGAGGGGCTCAAGCTTCCCGGAACGGACTTCCGATTCGGGCTGGACCCGATCGTCGGGATCCTCCCCGGCGCCGGCGACACCGCGACCGCGTTCGTCTCGCTGTACATCGTCGCCGAGTCCGCCCGCATGGGCGTCTCCCAGTCGACGCTCCTGCGCATGCTCGCGAACATCGCCGTCGACACCGTCGGCGGCTCGGTCCCCGTGCTCGGCGTCGTCTTCGACGCCTTCTGGAAGTCCAACGTGTGGAACGTCAAGCTCGCGCTCGAGGACCTCGCCGACTCGGGCGAGGAGGCGTCCGGTCCGGAAACCGTCGTGATCGACTGACGCGCTCGAGTTCCCATCGTTCTCGATTCTCTTTCCATCGTCTGATACCAGCGTGAGCGCCGTGACTGATCAGAGACGGATACGCAACGGGCGATTCAATTCACCGCCTACTCGCGACACGCTTCGCGGTCGCTCGTGGGATTGAATGCAGAGAAGTGCGCTGGCGGGGATTTGAACCACGGTCAGACGATCGCCTCGCGTCGCTCGGCGCTGCGACTGACCTGATTCAAACCCAGAACGATTTTCGCTGAACAGACGACTTGCTTCGCTCGTCGTTATTGTTCAGCAAAAATGCGCTGGCGGGGATTTGAACCCCGGTTGTGACCATGGCAAGGTCACGTGATACCACTACACTACCAGCGCGCACACGTGCACTCGGTCTCGAGTACACTCGAACGGATGATCCACGATCACTTATAAATGTCGAAAGCGAGAGTGTCAGGTCTCTTAGCTTCGATACGGAGCATTACCTCGAGAGTGGCTACAGAAGGCATATTGCCTGCTCACACCGCTATTGAGTGATCGCGAGTAGCGTGACCGAAGCGACGCGGTAGCTATGACTTGAACGACCGAGAATCGACTCGCCTCGGTCTCATTCAAATCCCAGGGCCCATTCCTGAATTCATCGCGTACTCGCGACACGCTTCGCGGTCGCTCGCGGGATTGAATTACAGAGAAGTGCGCTGGCGGGGATTTGAACCCCGGTTGTGACCATGGCAAGGTCACGTGATACCACTACACTACCAGCGCCCTGTTGCACTTACATCTACACCGGGATGGATGTATAAGGGTTGCGAATTGACCCGGTATCGATAGGGAAACACACGCTTTCGACTCCGACGCTGCGGTTCGAAATTGGACGACGGGCGGGCGGTGCTCACGGCTCGTGTTTGTCCACCGCCGGCAGCGTCACCGAGAACGTCGCCCCCTCGCCGGGCTCGGACTCGAGTCGGATCTCGCCGCCGTGGCGTTCGACGATCCGCTCGCACAGCGCGAGTCCGATACCGGTGCCGCCGCGCTCGCCCTGCGAGTGGAGGCTCTGGAACACCTCGAAGATCTCCTCGGCGTCGTCCGGATCGATCCCGATCCCCTCGTCCCGGACGGAGATCTCCCAGCGGTCGTCGCTCCCCGCGCGTCGCCGGGCGGAGACGTGAACCCGGGGCGTTTCGTCGCCGCTGTACTCGAGGGCGTTCTCCACGAGGTTCTGGAACAGCTGACGCAACTGATCGCAATCGCCCGTCACTCGCGGCAGCTCCTCGACGGTGATCTCGGCGCCGGTCTCCTCGATCCGAACCTGGAGATCCGCCAGCACGTCCTCGAGAACCGAGTTCAGATCGACGGGTTCGAACGGATCCCCGCCCGTCTCGACGCGGGAGTACGCGAGTAGCCCGTCGATCATGTCGCGCATCCGCTCGGCGCCGTCGACCGCGAAGTCGATGAACTCCCGCCCGTCCTCGTCGAGGGCGTCCGCGTACCGGCGCTCGATCAACTGGAGGTAGCTCGAGACCATCCGCAGGGGCTCTTGTAAGTCGTGGCTGGCCGCGTAGGCGAACTGCTCCAACCGCTCGTTGGACTCCTCGAGCCGATCGATCAGTTCCTCGAGTCGCCGCTCGCGTTCGATCTGCTCGGTGATCTCCTGCGTGAAGCTCAGCCCGGCGAAGATCTCGCCGTCGGCGTCCCGCAGCGGCGCGGCCCAGACTCGCCAGTGCTGGCCGTCGAACGTGATCGTCGTGTTATCGGTCTCGCCGTCCTCGATTGCGGCCCGGTACAGCGGTTCCAGCTCCGCGACCACGTCGTCCGGGAAGACCGTCGGCATTCGGTGCCCTTCCGTCCGCGTCATATCGGGCAGGGTATCGCCCAGTGCCGCTCCCTCGATCAGCGTGTACCGGAGGTCCTCGTCGTACACCCCGACCGCACCGTTCGGGAAGTGCTCGGCCAGGGTCCGGTAGCGGCGTTCGGACTCCTCGAGCTGCCGTTCGCGGCGTTTCAGTTCGGTGATGTCGGAGACCGCGCCGTTCAGTCGGACCGGCTCGCCGTCGTCGTACTCGACCTCGCCGCGGGCGACCACCCACATCACCTCGCCGTCCGCGTTACGGACGCGGTACTCGACCTCGAGTTCGCCCGTCTCCTCGACCGCGCGCTCGAGTCGGTCCCGCGCCCGGGCCCGATCGTCCTCGTGGATCGATTCGTAGAAGGCCTCCATCGGTGCGCCGTCGGCGGCCCGCTCCGGATCCATCCCGTACGCGTCCGCGAGATAGTCGTCCGCGGTGACGACGTCTTCCTCGATGTCCCAGGTCCAGATCCCGACGGACGCGGCCTCGGTCGCGATGTCCAGTTGCGTTCGGACCTCCCGCAGATCCCGCTCGCGCTCCCGTTGCTCGGTGATGTCCCGAACGAGGCAGATGAGTTCGCCGTCGTCGGTCTCGGTCAGCGAGTGCTGGGAGAGGAAGGTCGTCCCGTCGCTGCGGACGCAGGTCGTCGTCCCCGACCACTGTCCGTCCGCCGAGATCCGCGGCAGAATCTCCTCGGCGAAGCGGGACGAATCGGCTTCGATCCCGAGGTCGTTCCAGTGTTCGCCGATCATCTCCTCGGGCTCGTATCGAAACGTCTCCGCGTACGCGTCGTTGACGTAGATGAACTCGCCGCTCTCGTCGAGCAGACTGATGCCCTCGCGGGCGGCCTCCAGCGCCCGAACGACGCGTCGACGCTCCTGCTCCCGGCGTTTCCGTTCGGTGATGTCCCGGACGACGCCGACCTCTTCCTGCCGCCCGTCGTCGGTCCGGAGCGTCGAAAACGTCCCCTCGACGGGAACGCGATCCCCGTCTGCCCGCTGCAGTTTCGCTTCCATGGCCGGACTCTCGTCGTCCGCCCCTGCCTCGCGGTCCGTCGTCAGTCGCTCCTTCGACTCCTGGATCGCGGCCTCGTCGACGACCAGCGAGGCGTGTTCGCCGACCAGCTCCTCGCGATCGTAGCCGGTCATCCGCGCGTACGCCTCGTTGACCATCGTGAACCGCCCGTCCTCGCCTTTCACGTAGATCCCGTCGGACATCGTCTCGACGATCGTCTCGTACTTGGCCAGCTCCCGCTCGCGTGCCTTCCGGTCGGTCACGTCGCGACCGATGCCGGCCAGCACCCGCTTCCCTTCGGGATTCTCGAGTCCGACGGCGACGAATTCGTAGGGGATCCGCTCGCCGTCCTTGGTCAGGAGTTCCACTTCGAGTCGCGCGCTCCCGGTCTCGAAGACCTCCGCGATACTGTCTGCGGTCCGCTCGCGGTCCTCCTCGGCGATGAACTCCAGCGGCCGCATCGACTCGATCTCCGCGTCGGCGTAGCCGGTGACCGCGTTCAGCGTCTCGTTCCACCGCTGGAAGTTCCCCGTCTCGTCGACGACGTAGAACACGTCGTCGACCGCGTCGAGGATGCCGTCGGTGTACTCCTTGTACCGCTCGAGTCGGGTCTCGTGCTCGCGCAGGCGTCGGTCCGTCTCCGCGCGGTCGATCGCCCCCGCGAGGACGGTCGCGACGCCCCGGACGAAGGTGGCGTCGCCTTCGGAGAACGCCCGTTGGTCGCTCGAGTAGACTCCGAGGACGCCCCACGGCTCGTCGTTCGAGCCGATGACGACGCTGATTCCGCTGGTGACGTCGTGACTGGCGAGCAACTCGGTGTCGAAAACGCTCTCGTCGCACCGGTGATCCTCGACGATCACCGGTTCGTCGGCACGCAGCGTGGCGCCGACCAGCGACTCTCGGTCCGCGGGTACGGTCGCCGACCCGACGGTCCCCGTGCGCCAGCCGACGCCCCCTCGCAACGAAGCCTCGTCTCCGTCCGGGTGCACCTCGAGCACGCCGCAGTACTCGGCCCCCAGCGTGTCGGCGATGGCCGTCGACGCGTCGTTCAGCAGCCCGTCGAGGTCCGTCGTTTCCAGTGCCTGCTGGCCGAGTTCCGTGACAACCTCCTGTTGCCGAATTCGGGTCTCGAGTTCCGCCTCGGTCGGCGAGGGCGATTCCATTCTACCGCGACTATGTGTGACACAGCGGTAAAATCCCTCGGTATTGTCCGATCGAGCCACTGACAGTACGGAATCGCCGCTCGCGCCGCCGGCGACCTACCACTGGGCACGAATGTGTGCCCGCACGGCACGAATTCACGGGTGTGAGCCGTTATCAGCCGCAATCGAATCCGCTATCCTTTTAAGATCCCCTCCGCAAGACATCGCTACAGTCTAGTGACGCGGCGCCGAAGCGTTTCGGCATGACCGTCAGCGTACTCGTTCCGTCGTCACTCACCCGGGAAGCCGAGGACAAACGCGAGGCCACTCGCAAACTCGGTTACGTCGCCCGCGCGGCGACGATCTTCCGGGCCGATCGCCTGATCGTCTACCCAGACCGGGACGGCGAAACGGGTCGATTCGACGGCGGGTTCGTAAGCACCGTCTTGCGATACGCCGCAACGCCCCCCTACCTCCGCAACGAGGCCTGGGGGATGCGGGACGAACTGGAGTACGCGGGCGTCTTGCCGCCGCTCCGCGCCATGTCACAGACCGGCTCCGAATCTACCGGTTCGGGGTCGTCAAGACAAGGAATCGTGACCGAGGTCGGACCTGAAGGGCGCGTCCGGGTCAATTGCGGACTGCAACACCCGATCTCCCTCAACGTACCGCCGAAAATGGCGGTCGACGAGGGGGAGCGCGTGACCGTCAGGATCTCTTCGCGACGACCGGTCCGGGCGAAACTCGTCGACGAGCCCCTCCCGGGGCTGTCGGTCGAGCGGACGGACCTGCAGGCAGCTCTCGGCCGTGAGGACGCCGGCGTCCGCATCGCGTCGTCCCGGTACGGTGAAGAACTCACCGTCGGGCGACTCGAGACGCTGGCCGGACGCGTCGAGGGCGACGGGATGACCGTCGCCTTCGGCGCGCCCGAGAGAGGGCTGCCGGCTATCCTCGGAATCGAGGCATCGGCCATCGAAGCGTCGTCGGGACAAGGCGACGCAGTCGAACCGTCGTCCGACCGGGACGACGCGGCCGATGACGGAGTCGAACCCACAGCCGATCCGGGGTTCGACCTCTGGCTAAATACGGTTCCGGACCAAGGGAGCGAGGTCGTGCGAACGGAGGAGGCTCTGTTCGCTACCCTCGCGCCCCTCTCACTGAGAGAGTGATAGAATGCCACAAGCAAATTCACCACGCAAAGGCTCACTCGGGTTCGGCCCACGAAAGCGTGCGACCAGCGAGGTCCCGCGCTTCAACTCGTGGCCGGACGACGAAGGACAGCCGACGCTCCAGGGTTTCGCGGGCTATAAGGCCGGCATGACCCACGTCGTTATGGTCGACGATAAAGCGAACTCGCCGACCGAGGGGATGGAACAGACCGTCCCCGTGACGATCGTGGAGACGCCGCCCATGCGCGCCGTCGCTCTGCGAGCGTACGAAGAAACGCCGTACGGCATGAAGCCGGTCACCGAGGTCTGGACCGACGAGTTCGTTCCCGAACTCGATCGCGTCCTCGACATCCCCGGTGACGACTACGACACCGACGCCGCCGAAGACGAACTTCGCGGCCTGCTCGAGCAGGGGCGCGTCGACGACGTGCGCGTCATCACGCACACGGTTCCGTCCGAGATCCCCTCGGTCCCCAAGAAGAAACCGGACGTGATGGAGACGCGCGTCGGCGGCGGCTCCGTCGAGGACCGCGTCGACTTCGCCCTCGAGACCGTCGCAGACGGCGGCGAGCACGTCATGAACGACGTCTTCCGCGCCGGCGAGTACGTCGACGCCAGCGGCGTCACGAAAGGGAAGGGGACGCAGGGTCCCGTCAAGCGATGGGGCGTCCAGAAACGAAAGGGCAAGCACGCCCGGCAGGGATGGCGCCGCCGCATCGGGAACCTCGGTCCCTGGAACCCGTCCCGCGTTCGGTCGACGGTCCCCCAGCAGGGGCAGACCGGCTACCACCAGCGGACGGAACTGAACAAGCGCCTCGTCGACATCGGCGACGGCGCCGACGCGACGGTCGACGGCGGCTTCGTCAACTACGGCGAAGTCGACGGACCGCACGCGCTGATCAAGGGCTCGCTCCCCGGACCGGAACAGCGCCTCGTGCGCTTCCGTCCGGCGATCCGACCCGGAGACCAGCCGCGCCTCGATCCCGAGGTCCGGTACGTCTCCACCGCATCTAACCAGGGATAACACATGGAAGCAACAGTACGCAACCTGGACGGCACCGAGGCGGACTCGGTCGAGCTCCCGGCGGTCTTCGAGACGCAGTACCGCCCGGACCTGATCGCCCGCGCCGTTCGCGTCGCCCAGGCAAACCGGAAACAGGACTACGGCGCCGACGAGTTCGCCGGCCTTCGAACGCCGGCCGAGTCGTTCGGTAGCGGCCGCGGGATGGCCCACGTGCCCCGACAGGAGGGACGCGGTCGCCGCGTTCCCCAGACCGTCAAGGGACGCAAGGCCCACCCGCCGAAGGCCGAGAAGGACCAGTCCGAATCGATCAACACGAAAGCGAAGAAGCTGGCCGTCCGCAGCGCCATCGCTGCGACGACCGACGCCGACCTCGTCGCCGAGCGCGGCCACGAGTTCGACGCGGACCTCGAGCTGCCCGTCGTCGTCGACGACGAGTTCGAGGACCTCCAGAAGACCAAGGAGGTCGTCGAGTTCCTCGAGGCCACCGGCCTCGCGGACGACATCGAACGCGCAGACGAGGGTCGAAGCGTCCGCTCCGGTCAGGGGAAGGCCCGTGGCCGAAAGTACAAGACGCCGACGTCGATCCTCTTCGTCACCTCCAGCGAGACCGGCCCGTCCCGCGCGGCCCGGAACCTCGCCGGCGCCGACGTGACGACGGCCGCGGAGGTCAACGCGGAAGCGCTCGCGCCCGGCGCACAGCCGGGTCGACTGACCGTCTGGACCGAGAGCGCGCTCGAGGAGGTGGCCGACCGATGAGTTCGATCATCGAACACCCCCTCGTGACCGAGAAGGCGATGAACGACATGGACTTCGAGAACAAGCTCCAGTTCGTCGTCAACCCGGACGCGTCCAAACCGGAGATCCGTGACGAGATCGAAGAGCGCTTCGAGATCTCGGTACGGGACATCAACACGCAGGTAACGATGAACGGCAAAAAGAAAGCGGTCGTCCGCCTCGACGAGGAGGACGACGCACAGGAAGTCGCTTCGCGAATCGGGGTGTTCTGAGAATGGGACGACGCATTCAAGGACAGCGACGTGGTCGCGGGACCTCGACGTTCCGTGCCCCTTCGCACCGCTACAAGGCGAAACTCGACCACAAGAAGTCCGAGGACGACGACGTCGTTCGCGGGACGGTCGTGGACATCGAACACGACCCCGCGCGATCGGCGCCCGTCGCCGCCATCGAGTTCGAGGACGGCGAGCAGCGTCTCGTCCTCGCGCCGGAAGGCATCGGCGTCGGCGAAGAGATTCAGGTCGGCGTCTCGGCCGAGATCAAGCCGGGCAACACGCTCCCGCTCGCGGAGATCCCGGAAGGGGTCCCGGTCTGTAACGTCGAAGCCAACCCCGGCGACGGCGGTCGGTTCGCTCGCGCGTCGGGCGTCAACGCGGACCTGATCACCCACGACCGCAACGCCGCGGTCATCCAGCTTCCCAGCGGCGAGGTCAAGCGCCTCGATCCGCAGTGTCGCGCCACGATCGGCGTCGTCGCCGGTGGCGGCCGCACGGAGAAGCCGATGGTCAAGGCAGGGAACAAGCACCACAAGATGAAAGCCCGCGGGACCAAGTGGCCCCGCGTCCGCGGTGTGGCGATGAACGCCGTCGACCACCCCTTCGGTGGCGGCGGCCGCCAGCACCCCGGCAAGCCCAAGTCCGTCTCGCGGGACGCCCCGCCGGGACGGAAGGTCGGTGACATCTCGTCCCGACGCACCGGTCGAGGTGGCAACAAATGAGTCAGGAGTACCGAACCGGCCGCGAAGGTGAGTTCACCTACCGCGGTCACACGCTCGAGGAGCTGCAGGCGATGGAGCTCGAGGAAGTTGCGGAGCTGCTCCCCGCTCGCCAGCGGCGAAGTATCGAACGCGGTCTCTCCGTCGAGAAGCAGAAGCTGCTCGAGGAGGCCCGCGAGAAAGAAGAAGAGGAAACGGCGAACGCGCCGATCCGAACGCACCTGCGGGACATGCCGATCCTGCCGGAGTTCGTCGGCCTGACCTTCGAGGTCTACACCGGTCAGGCGTTCGAGCGCGTCCGCGTCGAACCCGAGATGATCGGACACTATCTCGGCGAGTTCCAGCTGACCCGCACGTCCGTCGAGCACGGACAGGCCGGGATCGGCGCGACTCGATCCTCGAAGTTCGTCCCACTGAAGTGATCATCGTATGGGAATCAACTACTCAGTCGACGCCGACCCGGACAAGACCGCGAAAGCGATGCTCCGGGAGCGTCACATGAGCAACAAGCACAGCAAGGAGGTCGCTCGCGCGATCAAGGGCCGCACCGTCGAGGAGGCCCAGGAGTACCTCCAGAGCGTCATCGACGAAGAGCAGTCGGTCCCGTTCAAGTCCCACAACGCCGGTGCCGGTCACCGATCGGACATCGACGGCTGGGACGCCGGCAAGTACCCCGAGAAGGTCTCGGGGGAGTTCCTCGACCTGCTCGAGAACGTCGAGGCCAACGCCGACCACCAGGGATTCGACGGCGCGTCGATGGAGATCGTTCACGTCGCCGCCCACAAGGTCGGCGAGTCCGTCGGCCGCAAGCCCCGCGCGATGGGGCGGGCGTCGTCGTGGAACACGCCGGAGGTCGACGTCGAGATCGTGGTCAGCGAGCAACCAGAGGACGAAGACGGTGATAGCTAATGGCTGACGAACAACAGTTCATCGAAAACGGCCTGCAGCGGTCCCAGATCGACGAGTTCTTCCAGGAAGAGCTCGGCCGCGCGGGCTACGGTGGCATGGACGTCGCCAAGACGCCGATGGGAACGCAGATCGTCCTCAAGGCCGAGAAGCCCGGGATGGTCATCGGCAAGGGCGGCGAGAACATCCGGAAGGTCACGACGGCCCTCGAGGAGAAGTTCAACCTCGAGGACCCCCAGATCGACGTCCAGGAGGTCGACGAACCCGACCTCAACGCGCGGATCGTCGCGGACCGACTGGCCAACGCGCTCGAGCGCGGTTGGTACTTCCGGAAGGCCGGTCACACGACGATCGACCGGATCATGGAGGCCGGCGCGCTCGGCGCGGAGATCGTCCTCTCCGGGAAGGTCACCGGCGCTCGATCGCGCGTCGAGAAGTTCAACCGCGGCTACATCAAGCACAACGGCGAGCCCGCCGAAGAGGTCGTCGACCACGGCCAGGGCGTCGCGGTCATGAAGCTCGGCACCATCGGTGTCGACGTCAAGATCATCCCGCCGGGAGCCGAACTCCCCGACGACTTCGAGATCCACGAGGAGATGGACCCCGAGGAACTCGTCCCCGATGCCGTCGAGGCCAACGAGGCCGAGGGCGTCGAGGAGCTCCTCGAGGGCGAACCCGAGGACGCCGAGGCCGCCGCCGAAGGCGCCGAAGCGACCGACGAGGCCGCCGAGTCCGAACCCGAGATCGACGAGGAGGCCGTCGAGGAAGTCATCGAGGAAGAGGTCGCGGCCGGTGCGGACGAGGACGAAGTCGACGTCCCCGACGAGGCCCCGATCGAGGAGGACCTCGACGAACTCGAGGAGGACGTCGAAGCCGAGGCCGAGGAGCTCGTCGCCGAGATGGACGAGGAAGAGGCCGAAGCTGACGCCGACGCGGACGAAGACGAGGGAGGTGACGCCTGATGGCGATCCTCCACGTCGAAGAGATCCGCGACATGACGCCCGCCGAACGGCAGGAGGAGCTCGAGGAGCTCGAGACCGAACTGCTGAACCAGAAGTCCGTCCTCGCCGCCGGTGGCGCCCCGGAGAACCCGGGCCGTATCGGCGAGCTCGGTCGCACCATCGCGCGGATCAAGACGATCCAGCGCGAGGAAGGCGACCTCGAGGACGAAGCCGAAGCGGAATAACACACAGATGCCACTGACACCCGAGACGCTGCCGCGACACGAACTCAACGGACTCCCCGTGCGAGTCGTCGAGAGCGACGACTCCTCGCGGGTGGGTCTGGAGGGGCGAGTCGTCATCGAGACGACCAACACCCTCTCCATAGAGATCCGTGAGAGCGGCGAGTCTCGGGTGGTGATGGTACCGAAATCGGGCTCGACGTTCGAGTTCGCGATCACAGATGAAGCCGCCGACGCCGCCAAGGTGTCGGGGACCGCGTCCAAACTGGCCAACACTCAACCCGGCGACACCGAGCAATCGGACACTCCGGACGGAGCTGTCGGTGATACCGACAGCTGTCGCGGCGATGATCCCTCGCGGGACCACCGCCACGCTGCTGGCGAGGACGTGGCCTACGTTACGGTCGATGGATCGCGGCTGCTCTCACGACCCGCCCGACGCACGGAAACGAATGGTGACTCACCATGGCAATAGGACTAGACGTTGAAACCCCTCCGGAACCAGAGAACCCGGAGGAATACGACTACGAGACCTGTCCGTTCTACGGCGACCTTCCCGTTCGAGGCCAGATCCTCGAGGGAACCGTCGTCTCGACGGACATGGACAAGACCGTGGTCGTCGAACGAGAGTACGACGTAGCGGTTCCGAAATACGACCGCTACATGAAACGACGCTCGCGCATTCCGGCTCACGTGCCGGGCGTGCTCGAGCCGCTCTCGGTCGGTGACACGGTCAAGATCGCAGAGACCCGACCACTGTCGAAGACCAAATCGCACGTGGTCGTCGAAGTAACCGAAGAAGCGACCCCGGAGGACGTCGCCGACCTCACCGGTCAGGCCGAGCCTGAGCCGGAGCTGTCGGCTGAGGACTTCGCCGGCGAAGACGAGGGTGATCAGTGATGGAGGCAATGAAAGCCGACGTCACGCAGGGCCTGAAGAAGGGCTCTCTGGTCACGTGCGCCGACAACACTGGCGCGCGCGAACTGAAGGTCATCAGCGTCTCGGGCTACCACGGCACCAAGAACCGCCAGCCGAAGGCGGGACTCGGTGACAAGGTGACCGTCTCGGTCACGAAGGGTACCCCCGAGATGCGCCGTCAGGTCCTCGAGGCAGTCATCGTGCGCCAGCGGAAGTCGATCCGCCGGCCCGACGGCACCCGCCTCAAGTTCGAGGACAACGCGGCCGTCATCATCGACGAGAACGAGGAGCCCCGCGGCACGGAGATCAAGGGGCCGATCGCCCGCGAGGTCGCAGAACGATTCGGAGCAATCGCCTCCACGGCGACGATGATCGTATAGAACTATGAGCGAACAACCATCCAAACAGCGAAATCAGACGGAGCGTGCACCGCTGCACAAGCGACAGAAGCAGCTCCACGCGACGCTGTCCGACGAGCTCCGCGAGGAGTACGACACCCGTCGAACCCGCGTCAACGCGGGCGACACGGTCGAGGTCATGCGCGGCGACCACGCCGGCGAGACCGGCGAGGTCCTGCGAGCGATCCTCGAAGACGGAACGATTCACGTCGAGGACGTGACCGTCGAGACGGCCGACGGCGAAGAGGTGCCGCGGCCGCTCGACCCGTCGAACGTTCGTATCACGGAGCTCGACCTCGAGGACGAGCGTCGCGAGGCACGCCTCGAAGGTGATAGCGAATGACGAAACACCAGAAACGACTGTCGGTACCGAAGTCCTGGCCGGTCGAACGCAAGACCGAGACGTTCACGGTCAAGGCCGGCGCCGGCCCGCATGGCGAAGAGGGAGTCCCCCTCGTCGTCCTGCTGCGGGACGTCCTCGGCTACGTCGACTCGAAGAAGGAAGCGCGATACGCCCTGAGCGAGGACGCGATCCTCGTCAACGGCGAGCCGATCAACGACGAGAAGCGACCGATCGGCATCTTCGACATCATCGCGTTCCCCGGTCGATCGGAGTACTTCCGCGTCTTCCCCGACGAGGGCGGCCGGCTCGCGCTGACCGAAATCGACGAAGACGCCGCAGGCAGCCGCCTCGGCAAGATCGAGGGCAAGCAGCAGGTCCCCGGCGGGGACACGCAGCTGACCCTCCACGACGGCACGAACGTCCTCGTCGAGGACGGCAGCGAGTACGACACGACGGACTCGATCGTCGTCGACAACGACGACAAGTCGATCGTCGCCCACTTCCCGTTCGAAGAGGGCGCGCTCGTGACGGCCGTCCGTGGCAACCACGGCGGCAAGATCGGCGAGATCGACGCGATCGACATCACGCCGGGCAGCGGCCCGAACACCGTCGGCGTCTCCACGGACGACGACGGGTTCGAGACGATCCAGGAGTACATCGTCGTGATCGACGAGAACTTCACGGGTGATGACGAATGAGCGAGGCTGACGCCGGCGAGTTCCACGAAATGCGCGAACCGTCCGTCGAGAAGGTCGTCGTCCACATGGGCGTCGGTCAGGGCGGTCGCGAACTCGGCCGCGCCGAGGACATCATCGAGGAGATCACGGGTCAGGAGAGCGTCCGGACCCAGGCGAAAAAGACCGAACCCGACTTCGGTATTCGCCAGGGCGACCCGATCGGCGCGAAGGTCACCCTTCGCGACGACGACGCCCACGAGTTCCTCGAGAAGTCACTGCCGCTCGCGGACATCTCCGCGAAGCAGTTCGACGACACGGGCAACTTCAGCTTCGGCGTCGAGGAACACACGGAGTTCCCGAGCCAGGAGTACGACCCGAACGTCGGGATCTACGGGCTGGACGTCACCGTCAACATGGTGCGTCCCGGCTACCGCGTCTCCAAGCGCGACAAGGCCACCCGCTCGATCCCGTCGCGACACCGACTGACGCCCGAGGACGCCATCGCGTTCCTCGAGGCGAACTTCGACGTGACCGTCGAGGAGGCAGACGATGAGTGAAAGCGAAACCGAAAGCGACGTAGAAACCGAACGCACGGGCGAGCACGCGGCGAAGCGGACCGGGCAGGAAGAGGCCTGCCAGCGCTGTGGCCGCAAACAGGGGCTCGTCGGCAAGTACGACATTAACCTCTGTCGACAGTGCTTCCGCGAGATCGCTCGTGACATGGGATTCAAGAAGTATCGATAACATGACTGGAAACGATCCACTCAGCAACGCGCTCTCGGGACTCGACAACGCCGAGAGTGTGGGACATCTCAGCCACGAGGTAACGCCCGCCTCGAACGAGATCGGCAGCGTGCTCGAGGTCTTCTACGACCGCGGGTACATCGACGGCTTCGAGTACGTCGACGACGGCAAAGCCGGTCAGTTCGAGGTCGAACTGAAAGGAGCGATCAACGAGTGTGGCCCCGTTAAGCCCCGCTACAGCGTCGGTGCCGAGGACTTCGAGAAGTGGGAGAAGCGCTATCTCCCCGCTCGAGACTTCGGTGCGCTCGTCGTCACGACGAGCAGTGGCATCATGAGCCACTACGAGGCGCGTGAGCAGGGAATCGGCGGCCAGGTGATCGCATACGTCTACTAACAATGCGAGTCGAACTGGAAACCCCTGACAACGTAACCGTCGAGATCGACCACCTCGACGTGACCGTCGAGGGACCGGAGGGGAGCGTCACGCGACGCCTCTGGTACCCCGACGTGAGCGTCGACGTCGAAGGCGACAGCGTGGTAATCGAAAGCGAGTCCGAGGACGCGAAGACCAACGCGACCGTCGGCACCTTCGAGAGCCACCTCACCAACGCCTTCCACGGCGTGACCGAGGGCTGGGAGTACAAGATGGAAGTCTTCTACTCTCACTTCCCGATGCAGGTCCGCGTGGAGGGCGACGAGGTCGTCATCGAGAACTTCCTCGGCGAAAAGGCAGCGCGACGAACGACTATCCACGGTGACACCGAGGTCGACGTCGACGACGAAGTCGTCGTCCTCTCGGGTCCGAACAAGGAAGACGTCGGCCAGACGGCGGCCGACATCGAGCAGCTGACGCGCGTCAGCGGCAAGGACACCCGCATCTTCCAGGACGGGGTCTACATCACCGAGAAACCCGCGACCGGAGGTGCCTGATAGATGGCAGACGAAGAACCACAGGAACTCGAGGACATCAGCGGCGTCGGCGCGAGTAAGGCCGACGCACTGCGCGATGCCGGCTTCGAGTCCATCGAGGACGTCAAAGAGGCCGACCAGGACGACCTGGCCGAGGCCGACGGTATCGGGAACGCACTCGCCGCACGTATCAAGGCCGACGTCGGTGACCTCGAGGTCACCGAGGAGACCGAGGCCGAGATCGAGGACGAGGGCGCCGAGGAGGAAGCGCCGGAGGAGGACGTCGAGACGGAGCTTCAGCCCCGCGGGCTGACCGAGAAGACGCCCGATCTCTCCGAGGACGAACAACGGCTGCTCAACCGCCGCAAGAGCGAGGGCAAGCCGCAGTTCAACCGACAGGACTACCACAAGAAAAAGCGGACGCCCGAATCCTGGCGACGCCCGCGCGGCCAGCTGTCGAAGCAGCGCCGCGGCGTCAAGGGCAAGGGTCCGAAGGTCCAGGCCGGCTACCGCACGCCCACGGCCGTCCGGGGCAAACACCCCAGCGGCTTCGAGGAAGTCTACGTCGAGAACACGGACGACCTCGAGGGCGTCGACGGCGACAGCGAGGCGGTCCGAATCGCCTCCTCGGTCGGCGCGCGCAAGCGCGAACGGATCGAGGAGCAGGCCGAGGAACAGGGCGTTCGCGTCCTGAACCCGACTTACGAGGAAGTCGAGGTGGAATCCAATGACTGATCTCTCCGCACAGAAGCGACTCGCAGCCGACGTCCTCGACGTCGGCGAGAACCGCGTCTGGCTCGACCCCGAAGCCCAGAGCGACATCGCCGAGGCGATCACTCGCGACGAGATACGCGAACTCGTCGACGAGGGTCGCATTCAGGCCGACGACGCGAA
The DNA here is from genome assembly GCF_037914945.1 of Haloterrigena sp. KLK7. NCBI lineage: Archaea > Methanobacteriati > Methanobacteriota > Halobacteria > Halobacteriales > Natrialbaceae > Haloterrigena > Haloterrigena salinisoli. The sequence goes on along the minus strand of NZ_CP149787.1, from coordinate 3,092,886 downwards.
GGGCAATTCCCGCGGCCGCGCTCGCGAACGCAACGAGAAGCGCGCCTACGGCCACCGCAAGGGCCCGGGCAAGCGCCGCGGCAAGAAGGGCGCCCGCCAGAACGAGAAGGAAGAGTGGCAGGACAAGATTCGCGCACAGCGACGGAAGCTGCGTGACCTCCGCGACAAGGGCGAAATCACGCCCACGCAGTACCGCGAGCTCTACAAGAAGGCTGGCGGCGGAGAGTTCCGTAGCGTCCGGTACCTGATGAACTACATCGACGACAACTACGGTGACCAATAATGGCGACAGGACCACGATACAAAGTTCCGATGCGGCGTCGCCGTGAGGTCCGGACGGACTACCATCAGAGGTTGCGCCTGCTGAAATCGGGCAAACCGCGCCTCGTCGCTCGCAAGAGCAACAAGCACACTACGGCGCAGCTGATCACCCCCGGACCACAGGGCGACGAGACGCTCGCGAGCGCACACTCGAGCGATCTCGAGGAGTACGGCTGGGAAGCACCCACGAGTAACATTTCCGCGGCCTACCTGACCGGCCTGCTGGCCGGCCAGCGAGCCGTCGAGGCGGGTGTCGAGGAAGCGGTACTCGACATCGGTCTCAACACCGCGACGCCCGGCAACAAGGTGTTCGCGGTACAGGAGGGGGCGATCGACGCCGGCCTCGAGATCCCGCACAACGACAGCGTGCTCGCGGACTGGTCGCGTACCCGCGGCGAACACATCGCCGAGTACGCCGAGCAGCGAGACGAGCCGCTCTACAGCGGTGACTTCGACGCAACGGATCTACCAGAACACTTCGACGAGGTACGAGAGGCGATCCTCGAATGAGCGCAAACGACTACAACGACGACGGATGGCAGCCGGTCACCCGTCTCGGCCGGATGGTCCAGGAGGGCGACATCGACACGATGGACGACGCCCTCGCTTCGGGCCTCCCGCTGAAGGAGCCCGAGATCGTCGACCAGCTCCTGCCGGGGCTGGACGACGAAGTGCTGGACATCAACATGGTCCAGCGCATGACCGACTCCGGACGCCGCGTGAAGTTCCGATGTGTCGTCGTCGTGGGCAACCGCGACGGCTACGTCGGCTACGCGGAGGGCCGAGACGATCAGGTCGGTTCCGCCATCCAGAAGGCGATCGGTATCGCGAAGCTGAACATGATCAAGGTGCCCCGCGGCTCCGGGTCGTGGGAGGACCGCTCGGACCGACCCCACTCGCTGACCCGAAAGACGACCGGCAAGGCCGGCTCCGTCGAGGTCGAGGTCATCCCCGCCCCCGAGGGGCTGGGACTGGCCGCCAGCGACACGGTTCGACACGTCCTCGAGCTGGCCGGCATCGAGAACGCCTGGACCAAGAGCCACGGCAACACTCGAACGACGGTCAACCTCGCGAAAGCGACGTTCAACGCGCTCGAGAACGCCTCCCAGTCGCGTCACCCGCGACGGCGGAGCGCCGCTCGAGACGAAGCCGAGGTGAGTGAGTAATGAAGGCTGTCGTGCAGGTACGCGGTGAGGTGAACCGACAGGAAGACGTCGAGGACACGCTGCAGATGCTCAACATCCACAGCGTCAACCACTGTGCGCTCGTCCCCGAGACCGACACCTACACGGGGATGATCCACAAGGTCAACGACTACGTCGCCCACGGCGAACCCGACGCCGAGGTGCTCGAGACCGTGCTCGAAAAGCGCGCCGAGCCCCTCGAGGGCGACCAGTCGGACGTCGACGCGGAGTGGCTGGCCGACAACACCGACTACGACGACTTCGGTGACCTGGCCGACGCGCTCCTGGCCGAGGAGACGACGCTGCGCGAGCAGGGGCTGTCGCCGACGCTGCGACTCCACCCCCCGCGTGGCGGTCACGAGGGTATCAAGAAACCGACGGCCGAGGGCGGTCAACTCGGAAAGCATACAACGGGGCAGATTAACGACCTGCTAGAATCGATGCGATAACCATGACGAGTAAAAAACGACGCCAGCGCGGATCGCGAACGCACAGCGGCGGTTCCCACAAGAACCGACGCGGTGCGGGCCACCGCGGTGGTCGCGGCCGTGCCGGACGCAGCAAACACGAATTCCACAACTACGAACCGAAGGGGAAACACGGCTTCAAGCGCCCCCACGACATCCGCGAAGAGGTCGCGGAGATCGACGTCCAGAAGTTAGACGAGGACGCGATCCTCTACGTCGCCGAGGGGCAGGCCGAAGAGACCGACGACGGCTACGCGATCGACGCCCGCGATGTCGTCGAGGACGGCCACGAGGTCGACAAGGTGAAAGTCCTCGGTTCCGGACAGGTCCGCAACGCCCTCGAGGTAACGGCGGACGCCTTCTCGGATGCAGCCGAGGAGAAACTCGAGGCCGCCGGCGGCGAGGCGGTGCTTACGGAACGAGCGCAGGCTGACGCTGAGGACGACTCCGAAGCGGACGCCGACGCCGAACAGGACGAGGAATAACATATGGGATGGAAGGAAGCCGCCGAACCGGTCTTGACGCGGATGCCCACAGTGCGCCGTCCGGAGGGACACGTTCCCTTCAAGCGCAAGCTCATGTGGACGGCCGGCATCCTCGTGTTGTACTTCTTCCTCACGAACATCGCGCTGCTCGGGGTGCAAACCGGAGGGGCCAACGACCTCTTCGGCCAGTTCCGCTCGGTACTGGCCGGCGAGATGGGCTCGATCCTGCAGGTCGGTATCGGACCGATCGTCACCGCGAGCATCGTCTTGCAGTTGCTCGGTGGAGCGAACCTGCTCGGTCTCGACACGGACGACCCGCGTGATCAGGTGCTCTACCAGGGACTGCAGAAGCTGCTCGTCGTCATCATGACGGCGCTGACCGCGCTCCCGATGGTGTTCGCCGGCGACTTCCTTCCGGCCATGCAGTCGTTGAGCCTCGGCGGTCTCCAGTTCGATCAGACGCAGGTCCAGTTGCTGATCTTCGCCCAGATCTTCGCCGGCGGGATCCTCCTGCTGTACATGGACGAAGTCGTCAGCAAGTGGGGCGTCGGTAGCGGGATCGGCCTGTTCATCATCGCCAGCGTGAGCCAGAGCCTCGTCACCGGGTTCCTGCAGCCGACCCAGGGCGGGTTCTTCTACAACTGGTACATGATCTTCACCGGCGAAATCCAGGTCGGTTCGCTCGTCTCCAGTGACGGGCTGATGACCCTCCTGGTCACCGACCAGGGCGGACAGCTCATCGCGCTGCTGACGACGCTGCTGATCTTCGGGATCGTCGTCTACGCGGAGTCCGTGCGGGTCGAGATCCCGCTCAGTCACGCCCGCGTCAAGGGCGCCCGCGGTCGCTTCCCCGTGAAGCTCATCTACGCGAGCGTCCTGCCGATGATCCTCGTTCGCGCGCTGCAGGCCAACCTGCAGTTCATCGGCCAGATCCTCGCCACGCAGGGCGGCGGCAACGGCGAAGGGCCGATCGTACTGTTCGGACGCGAACTGGCGTGGCTCGGCACCTACTCTAACGGACAGCCCGACGGCGGGTTCTTCTACTACTTCGCGCCGATCTACTCGCCGGCCGACTGGATGTGGTTCACGGCCGACGTCGGCCAAGAGGCCTGGCAGGTGCTGATCCGGATGTCCATCGACGTGACGTTCATGGTCGTCGGCGGCGCGGTGTTCGCCATCTTCTGGGTCGAGACGACCAACATGGGCCCCGAAGCCACCGCGAAACAGATCCAGAACTCCGGGATGCAGATCCCCGGCTTCCGACAGAACGTCGGCGTCATCGAGAAGGTCATGGAGCGGTACATCCCGCAAGTGACCGTCATCGGTGGCGCGCTGGTCGGCCTGCTGGCCGTCTGGGCGAACATGCTCGGTACCATCGGCGGCGTCACCGGGACCGGCCTGCTGCTGGCCGTCTCCATCACCTACAAGCTCTACGAGGAGATCGCCGAAGAGCAGATGATGGAGATGCACCCGATGATGCGCGAGATGTTTGGAGGAGGGGATTAACCCCTACTCAACGCGGCACCCCTTGCCGCTAAGTTGAGGTAGAGGCAGAGGCAGAGGAATTCTCACGCGCATTTTCGGGCCGTATCTCCCGGCTCGTGAAACCGTTCGGGGCGTTCTAGGTCTCTGGGGGCGTCGATACGTAGGACTCTCAGCTGCTCTTGCCCTTGAATCCTCCCTATATTCACCGTCAGTCTCATCGAGAGTATCGCCGATATTCCCACGTTTCGATCTGATCAATCCTGGTGGGTCACCATTTTTCTCGATATGGATGTGATGGCCACATTCGTGCTTCTGCTTGGAAGTTTGGCTGTGTACTTCCATCGCATCTTATATTGATTCCAGAAAACCTTGCCACGGTATTGGAATGGCCATACCCCACCACACGTGCATACGGAACCGAGAATCGAAACAAAAACTGCTGATCAATCAGTGGCAGACGTGTTCGGTGAAGCCGAGAGGAAGGCACGAATTTGGTTTGGGATCAGTGCTGGGGTTTTCATTGTGTTTGGCTCCTTATTTCTTGGATTCGAGGAATTCTTCGGGATAACTGAGGTTCTACCCGAGTTCCAGGGAGAGATCGTATCAGATGATAGTCCTATAGGAATAATAACTAGAATATTAAGTATGCTACTGGAGTTGGGGAAATGTATGATTTTATGGGAGAACTGGCCGGGAATACGCTCCTTGGTAGGATTTTCGTGAACGAGTCCGCAGCATTGTTTGCTGTTGGGTTACGAAACTGGATGTATTCCTTTGAGCATATTAACTACGTTTATGCGGAAGATTCGAACGAACGTCCGTGTCGATAAACCTTCTATTTGGGTTTCTCTATACTTGCAGTACTCCTCAGTACACCTCTTATTCTGATTCTGATCGCTGTAGAATTCACGGGCGTGTAGGAATCTCTCGCCTCGAGTCAGTCCGTGAGTGCGAACATCACGTACAACACGACGAAAACGAGCGCGAGCGCTGTCAATCGAGTGTTTTTCTGCTTCGTAACAGTGAATGTGTGGGGAGTGATTGTTGGTATCGGCGCATCGGGGTGCAGTGGAGGTCAAGATCATGCCATATTCGCCGCTGGTCGCGCGGCTGAAGAGATAGAGCCGTCGACGAGTGTGGAAGGGACCACACTCCAGTTTGCGATAATCGTCAGGAAGTGAGGTGAGGAGAAGTCCGACATCGTCGCCTGACCAGCAGGGGACGGAGGTGAACTGCGTTGGTTGTACGTGATACGGAAGTCGCGTTCGTTGCTGTAATGGTCTTTCTTCGGTAGCGGCTTCGAATTCTTCGCAGATGAACCTCAGTGGTGGTAACGCACCTGCGAAGTACGCCAGTGTATCCACATGCCAGAAATCACCTGTATTGGGACTCTCAGTCCGGTGTGGAGGTGGCGTTTGATCGCATTGGCGGGTTTGATATTGACCACATGGACGCTGAGCGCGGTATGGAACACCTCATAATAAGTGAATATATCAATAGAAAGATATTCACGTATGCAATTTCTTCACTATATAACTGGTGTATGACGATAAATGAATGACTCACGAAGACGTGCACTTCTAAAATCCGCCGTCGGCGTGCTTTCCGTAACTGGAATCGGTTGTGCCGCCGCAAAGCAATATAAAAAATCGCAAGGAAAAGACTGGAAAAAGAGTGAGGACGAGGGAACAACAGATGAGTCGTCCGACACCGATATTGTGGAAGAAGAGCAAACAGATTTCGTGACTGGGGACAATCCCGACGGCCCCGCGGGAGAGTGGTCGCTTCGCCTCGACGAACAGTGGAACGAGTTCGATACCTCTCGTTGGGGGGTCGGGTTTATCGACCACGAGGACTGGATTCCAGACGACGATGCATCTGTCAGCCCCGAGCACGTTGTCGTCGAGGATAATCAGTGCCGTCTCTTGATTGAATCTACAGGAACGGGGCCAGATGGGTGTTACCAAGGAGTGATCAACTCGAGTACGGGAGGTGAAGGATGGCATCCATCAGAAGGCGTTCCGATCGATCCCGCCGCGGGAGAAGGAGGGCAGTACATGGAAGCCCGAATCAAGATGCCCGGTCGAACGGGTATTCTTCCCGGATTTTGGGGCCACGCGGCGAACATGAACTGGCCACCGGAGATCGACGTTGTCGAACTGTTCCAGTATGGCGACAACCCATCGCGCGAGCGCCAAACGCTGCATACGAACGCCCACTGGACCTCAAGCACCGAACCGGGAGATATGGATACTCATCTCCACAATGGTAACGCGACTGAGACGGGGATTGATCTCACTGAGACATTTAACACGTACGGCTGTGCGTGGTTCGAAGACCGCATTGAATGGTATTTCAATGGCGAACACGTCATCACGCGGGATTCGCCCGATGAACTGCTAGAGACGTTGAACCACGAGGACGCCCGGCCGTTTGGATTAATTTTCTCAAATCACGTGAATCGTATCGGCGAAGCCGACCTCTACGACCCGTGGACTGAGGAGATGGTAATCGATTGGGTTCGTGTCTGGGATTTCGACGGTGAAAGCGATGAAAATAGCTCGGAAGAGACCAACGAGACGGACGAATCTGACGAGTGGATAATCCTCGACAATTTCGACGGAGGAGAGTTCGGAGAGTGGTACACAACGGGCGCATGGGGCGTCAGCAGTGATGTGGCGTCGTCTGGATCGCACTCAGCCGTCACCAATATCCCATGGTCCGTATTGACATGGGACGGTCAACCTGCGTTCGAACGCGGGACAACGCTGCAGTTTGACTTCGCGTTCGATCACTCGGATACACAGCAATTGAACTGCCGCTTCGGTGACGCGAGCAGGGTGGTCGGCGACTGCTACCGATTGGATATTCATCGTGATCAGATCGCACTGCTCGATACTGCAGGATGGGGCTGGCTCGGTGGCGATGGCACATACGCGAACGGAACTGCGCTTGAGTTATATACTGCAGAAATCAAATTCAGTGAGGAAGAGATCCGCATCCGGGTAGATGGTGAGACCGACGGTACGATCACCGTTGCGGATTCGAGCTACGACGGCGGCGTTCTGCACTTCGATATTGACACCGGTGGTGTCTATATCGATGAAGTGCGGGTTCGGACACCGTAATCGATCATTACCCAGTAAACTTAGCTTTTTGCTGTTGGCGGGAATGAGTGACCGGGCAGAGGGACCGTCTCTTTTTGCTGTTTGAGTGGATGTTGTCGAATTCTCCGCTGGTTAGTTGAGAGAAGGAGGATATGTCTTGAGCGCAATATCGTTGTTCTCCAGTAAAACGCCACTCTTAATGCTCGCAAAAAATATTGCTCGGCAACCAAGCTTATATTATGTCTATGTGAAGATTCCCTATCATAACTGGTGAGATATACAATGATGAGAGTTTTCGTAAACGGTCGAAATCACGAAGAGTTTCATCTGCCCACCGCAAGACTACACCTTGTAACGTCCTTCTCGTTTTTAACACATAGCGCGGCAGGCTGGTGATAGTGACGCTTGATAGTACGCGGACTGAGCTTCGTCAGCAGGAGAGTGCACAATGAGTCGCCCCCGGAATACCCGAAACGCACTGGTCAAATGCCTCCCATGTGGCGCGCCGACAACCCTGACAGCCGATGGAGGCTGTCTCTGTGTCGAGTGCGGTAGGGAACTGTGGTCCGGGAAGAAGAACATCACCACCCCTTCTGAGAACGACTAGCGAATGGAGGGCCTATCTCTGATCACAGTGCAGGCGTGTAGCGTCTGCGACGGCCGTGCTGTATCTCGAAAGTTCGATTGTATGACAGAAAATCCTAGAGCATGATCGGTTTAAACCTGTACGAATCAATCGTTGTATTGTTTATAATTACACAAGGAATCTACTTCGTCAATAACCTCGGGGTCATTTCATTATATCTCAAACCGAAAGAGATCGTCCCCACCCGCGAACCAGACGAGTACCCCCACGTCAACGTACTGATCGCCGCACATAAAGAGCGACGAGAGATAATCGAGGACACCCTCGAAGACGTCCACGCGGCAGACTATCCCGCCGACCGTGTCACGGCGTACCTGATCTACGAGGAAAACGACGACGTGATCGGCGAATACGCGTCCGACCTCGATATTGAGACAGTGCTGGTCAAGGAAGATGATCCAGTGTGGGAGCGTATCGAACAAGAGCGGGGAAAAGAAGCAGTGACAATGCCACGCAACAAGGCCCGCGCCCTCACGTACACATTGTACACACGCGACTTCGAGGGGATCGTCACCGTCCTCGACGCGGACACTCGATTCGATCCGGGGCTGTTCAAACATGGTGTTGTTGGGCTCGAGGATTACGATATCGTGCAGGCGAAACAAACAGTCCGGAATATTGGCGACGGGTGGTTGCCGATGCTCGAATCGATGGGCGTTGCAACGTGGTGTAAGACAGTGTACGAGCGGACGTCAACGAAACCGTACCAACTGCTCGGCAAGGCATATTTCCTCCGCGCGGAGGATCTCTACGAGCTAGGTGGCTGGAATCCCTACACCATCACGGAGGACATGTACCTCGGCATCGAAGCGTACAAACACGGATTCTCGCACGGAATCATCGACGTGTACATCGAAGACTTGTGTCCGAAAACGCTCGATGCATGGCTCACCCAGAAAACGCGCTGGGTGCACGGGCCATACGAAGTACTCACCGCGTCGCTGCTGAATTGGCGGGAGAAACTCCAGTTCATGAACTACACTGTAACGAGCCAGATTATCTCTATGACCAATATCATCGGAGTTCCGGTTGGCATTGCTGTCCTCGTTCTCACGCTCCTTGGAAGCGCACCAGCACTTCCGCTTGTCGTGACGGGAATCGTAACGGCGAACCTCCTCGTCTGGCTCCACCACGTCTATCGCTCCTACAGCGAGAGCAGGCGCGCGATAGACTTCGAGAGTACCACCCAAGCCATCAAGTTCTACTCGCTCTCCAACATCCTCACGCAACTCCTGTACGCGACGCTGTGGACGTTCCCGATCCTGTTCGCGCTCAAGGCCACGATCCAAAAGCGAACGCTAACGTTCGAGGTGACTCCCAAGTAATACCCAATTACGCTATACCCTCTCAATCCCGTTGGATAATGCGTAAACAAAGGCAGCCCCAACGTCTACTCCAATGACTTCCAGCCGCCGAAACGTCCTCGTGAAAGGCACTGTCGGGGTTTCAACTCTCGCGGGCATCGGCTGGTTCGCAAACCGTCGCCTCAACAACGATGTCGCTACCAGCGATTTGGCCCCACCACCAGAACGCCAAGAGGAAAACTGGACGCTTCGTCTCGACGAACAATGGGACGGAAACGAATTAGACCGCTCACGCTGGGCAATCAGCTTTATTGATAACAGCAATGCGATTCCGGATGACGACGCAGCCGTGAGCGAAGATCACGTTGTCGTGGATGGTAATCAGTGCCGCCTCCAGGTCGAATCACAGGGAATTGGACCAGATGGCTGCTATCAGGGGGTGCTCAATTCCAGCACCTACGGACTGGACTGGCACCCCCCAGAAGGAATTCCAGTGAATCCAGTGAAGGGCGGCGGGGGACAGTATATGGAAGCGCGAATGCAGATGCCCGGCCGAACCGGCATCCTTCCCGGGTTCTGGGCGATGCCTGCGAATACGAATTGGCCGCCCGAGATTGACGTGGTTGAACTCTTTCAGCAAGGAGATACTCCTGAAAGCGAGCGACAAACCTTCCAAACGGACGCCCACTGGACGCAGAGCACTGAGCCCGGCGATCAGGATACACATGCCCACGACACGCACTCAACGGAAACAGAGATCGATCTTACCGAGACGTTCAACACGTATGGTTGTGCGTGGTTCGAAGACCGCATTGAATGGTACTTTAACGGAGACCACATCAACACACGAGATGGTCCATCAGAACTGTTTGCGACATTAAACAATGGGGCCGCCCTCCCGTTTGGACTCATCTTCTCGAACCATGTCAACCGCTTCGGCAACGCAAACCTAAACGAAGAATGGATCGAAGAGATGGTAATTGATTGGGTACGAGTGTGGGACCTCGCCGAAGAATCCGGCGATTCTGAAGGTTAGAAGAGTCAATGGGTAGATTCTGCAGAGCAGCGTCAAAGCCAATAACACAGGCATGTAGACGTTGATCTTCACTCCATTCAAGACGGTCATGACGAGCTACGCGGCTATATTGATGACATCCATGAGGAATCTCTCCCGGCGTTGAACCGTCGATTTAAATGCGGAAATATTCACCTTCTTTTTAGATTTTATTGGCTTTTATCGGTTGATGCGCGAGATGTTCGGCGGCGACCAACGGACTCCATTTCTTCTCGCCGTTCTCGACACCCACCAGCGACGGCGCTCGGTGCGTTCCCCGAGAGTCGAGGCGCCACCGTCCGTCTCGAGACGATGCCCGCCAGATGATCGTCTCGAGCGGTGACCGAACGGAAGTAAATAGCTTCTGCGCCGTCTCACCTGCTGTCGCAAGGCCGTGTTTTTACGCTGAACTTCGTGGTACTCGTCGTCTACGGGATGACAACAGCACAAGATGTAGCAGTCATCGGCGCATCGATGACCCAGTTCGGGCAACGCGAGGGAGAGTGGATCCTCGACCTCCTTTCGGAGGCCGGCCTCGAGTGTCTGGCGGACGCGGGTGCCGACGCCAGCGACGTCGACCATCTGTACGTGTCGAATATGGCCAGCGGCGAGTTCGAGGGCATGACGGGCGTGATGAACGCCCTCGTTCACGACCTCGGCGCGATGCCGGCGTACACCCAGCGCGTCGACCAGACCAGCTCGAGCGGCGGCGCAGGCATGTACGCTGCCTGGCAGTCGATCGCCAGCGGCGCCAGCGATATGACGCTGCTCGTCGGCGGCGAGAAGATGACTCATCGGACGACCGGCGAATCGACCGACATCATCGCCTCCGTCGGGCACCCCGTCGAGTACAAACACGGCGTCACGCTCCCCTCGTTCGCCGGGCTGACGGCGCGCAACTACCTCGAGCGGTTCGACGGGCCCCGAGAGAGCCTCGCGTGGGTCGCCGCTAAGAACCACAGGAACGGCGTCGACAACCCCCACGCGCAGTTCCAGAAGGAGGTCGACGTCGAGACGATCCTCGAGTCGCCGATCATCGCCGATCCGCTGCGGCTGTACGACTTCTGTCCGGTCACCGACGGCTCGGCCGCCCTCCTGTTCTGTTCCGAGGAGACCGCTCGGGAGTACACCGACGACTACGTCGTCATTTCGGGCGTCGACGGCGCGACGGACACCCACGTCGTCCACGAGCGCGAGGATCCGACCGTGATGGGCGGCGTCGTCGAGAGCGGGAAGGGCGCCTACGAGATGAGCGGCTACGGCCCCGACGATATCGACGTCGCCGAACTCCACGACATGTTCACTATCCTCGAGTTCCTCCAGATGGAAGGACTCGGCTTTGCCGAGCAGGGCGAAGCGTGGAAACTCGTCGAGGAGGGCTACACCGAGCGTGACACCGGAGAGTTGCCGATCAACACCTCCGGTGGACTCAAGTCGAAGGGTCACCCGCTGGGCGCCAGCGGGGTCGCACAAGGGGTCGAGATCTACGAACAGTTGATCGGAGAAGCGGGGCCGCGACAGGTCGACGCGGACGTCGGCCTCTGCTGTAACGTCGGCGGCTTCGGTAACTGCGTTATCACGACCATCATGGAGGCAGCACGATGACGATGGAAGCGATCCGCTACGAGGACGGTTCGATCAGTTACCCCGGCCACCCGCGCAGTCGCGGCGGTGCGGAACCGGTGGAGACGATCGACCTCAGTGAGTACACCGGTGAAGTCATCACCTGGACGACGAGCACGGCGACGCCCCCCGGCGTCCGCCAACCGAATACCCTCGCCGTCGTCGAGTTCGAGATCGGAGAGACGTCCGACGGTGAGAGCCGGTCGGTCCGCGCGATCGGTCAAGTGACGACCGACGACATCGAGACCGGCGACGAAGTCGAACCCGTGTACGTCGAGGAACTCCGCGAGCCCGATGCCGGCATCCGCGAGCCCGAGAGCCAGGACTGGGACGGCTACCGGTTCGAACCGGTCTGATCCCTGTTCTGTCGCGAACACCCGTGAGCGACAGACGCAGACGTGAAGCCGGTTCGAATCAGGGAGGAGCTTCGCTCCGACCGTGGTTCGAACCGGTCTGAGGACCGCCGCTTCTCGAGCGGTCACGAGAGACGCGCGACTCGAGCGGAGTGCGATCGGACGAAAACCGAGTCGAGGAGAATCGGAGACCGATGGCGGACAGTGCGGGTGGTGGGTACGCCGTCGTCGGTGGCGGCGAACGCGATTACTGGATGGAGTAGCCCGCCGCGATGGTCAGCAGGAAGACCATGAAGACGGCGGTCGCCATCATATAGCTAATCGACCGCGGTTCCTCCTTCAGGTGCTGGAAGTAGCCGGCGATCAGCCCGACCTTGATGATCGCCAGGATGATCGTTCCGATCAGCGCCATCTGGTAGGTGAACGCCTCGAGGTGGAAGAAGACGAACTTCCCCGTCGCCAGCGCCACCAGTGCGATGTATATGAGGGTGTACGTCCGGATGTCAGCCATTGGTGTACAATGCGGATGACGGCCACTTATACCTTCCTCAAACGATCGACGGCGGCGCATTACGGCCCGGCCTCGATGCGATCTCGCGGCCCTCTCTCGAGGGAAGCGACACGTAGATGGGAGCCCAGTCCAACCGTTCACTAATGAGTGGACGTTCGGTGTTCGCCCGCCGGGTCGGGATCGCCTGTGCGCTCGCAGTACTGGCCGTCGCCGCTGGCGCCGGCATCGTCGCGGCGAGTAACGTCGCGGCGGGACTCGGAGGCAGCCGGGGCGACACGTCGGTGCCGACGTGGCTGTACCTCGCGACCGGCGGCGGCGTCATCGGCGCCTCCGCGGTGCTGACGATGCTCGTGACCGATCGGCGGACCATCGGTCGGTTCCACGACGACACGCTCTCCCTGCCGGTCGAGCGGCTCCGGGCGGCCGGCTCGTTGCTCCTCGGAACTGCCGGCGTCGGCGCGCTCGCGTTCGTCGTCGTCGTCGGGCTCATCGGCCCGTCGAACGGCAGTTTCAGCGCGGCCGTCCTGTTGACGTTCGTCGGCGGCCGCGCGCTGCTGACGCTCTTCACGTACGCCGTCGGCAACCCGTGGCCCGCGCTCAACCCGTGGCGGCGAATCGCGACCGTTCTCCCCAACGGCTACGCGACCTATCCCGACCGACTCGGCTCCTGGCCCGCCGTCGGCGCGTTGCTCGCGCTCGTCTGGCTCGAGCTCGTCGCGCCCCTGAGTAGCTCGCCGCGCGCGCTCGTGGCCGTCGTGGTCGCCTACTCGGCGTTCACGATCGCCGGTGCGGTCGCCTTCACCCCCGAGACGTGGTTCCGGAAGGGCGACCCGCTCTCGGTCTGGTTCCGGCTCTACGGCGCCGTCGCGCCGATTCAGCGGACCGACGACGGCCTCGAGCTGCGGTATCCGGGCGCGAGGCTGGGCGAGGACGACGTGGTGACCGACGTCTCGCTGGTCGCGTTCGTGCTCGCGTTAGTCTGGGAGTTGACCTACAGCGGCTTCGTCGTGACCGCCCCCGGCGCTCGGACCGTCACGGCGCTGGTCGAGCTCGGTTTCCCGCCGCGGCTCGTCTATCTCGCGTTGTTGCTGGCCGGGTTCGGTCTCTTCTGGGCGGTCTACTGGATCGCCGCGGAACGCACCCGGGAGCGCGCCGAGACGTACCTCTCGCGGCGATACCTCGGACTCCGATTCGCGGCACCGCTGCTCGCGATCGCCGCGGGCTATCACTTCGCCCACTACGCCGGCTTCTCGATCTCGCTGTGGCCGTCGCTGATCGATACCGTCGCCGCGCCGCTGAACCCGCCCGAGAACCCGACGGAGTACGCCCTGACGTCGTGGTTCGGCTACGTCGAGATCGCCGGGATCCTGATCGGTCACATCCTCGCGGTCTGGCTCTCCCACACCGTCTCGTTCGACCTGTTCCCCGGCAAACTGCAGGCGATCCGGAGCCAGTACCCCTTCATCGTCGTCATGGTCTTCTTTACGATGGTCAGCCTGTACCTCGTCTCGGTGCCCGGCGCGGAAGCGGCGTACGTGCCGAGCTGACCGCGAGGAGTCGGTCCGCGCCACCGCACCGATCGCGACTCGAGGGGCCACGCGTTCGGCGAACACCGGTAGACACTTCTTCGCGTGCTCCCAACGCGAGGCCAACGAATGACCGCCGGGCAACTTACCGACGTCGACCTGCGTCCCGAACCGGTGACGGAGTACGAGTACGACGTCCCGGCCGACGAGACGCCCGAAGCGACCTGTCCCTACTGCGGCCGACCGTTTCGCGACCAGCGGTACGCGACGTACCACCTCGATGTCGCACACGCCGACGAGCTGAGCGACGACGAGCGGGCGGCCGTCGAGGACGTCCGCGACGACGAACAGCACGAACTCTTCACGTTCCACGTCAAGGCCGCCGTCTCCGTGTTCCTCACGTACTTCCTGTTCACCTTCATCTACGCGCTCGTCTGGGCCGGCTGACCGATTCGGCAACTCGACCGAAGCGTTGGACCGGCCGTCTCGTCGCGACGACTGTCTGCCCGCCAGAACATCGTTATTCAGCGACTGCCACTGACGGTAGCCTGGCGCCTCTCTTTCCGGACCCGAGTCGGGGCGATCGGTTGCGATCCCTCGCACTCGCCAGTCTGACGCGACGATGCTGCTCTCGACACCCGTCCTCGCCGGCGGTATCGCTCCCGCTCTCGGCTCCGAGGGTGGGGCCACTGCGACGCCGGTCGACGGCCACGCTGACAACGAGATCTCGGCAAACGAGTCGATCAGGATCGATGACTCGCTCGAGTCGGCCGACGACACGGTCGAGGCCGTGGTTCGACTCGAGGAGCCGACGGTTCCCGACGCGGTCCCGACCGACGACGCCGACGCGTACCTCATCGATTACGCCGAAGAGACGCAGGAACCGTTGCTCGACTACGCCGATCGAACGTCGGGAGTCAGCGTCGAGACCGAGTTCTGGGTGGCCAACGCCGTCTTGCTCACCGTCGACACCGATCGGATCGACCTCGAGACGTTCGCTCGGTTCTCGGCAGTCGAGGCGGTTCACGAGAAGCGACCAGCGCTCCGTCGGGACGACCGGTGGCGAATCGGAGGACGCGAGCACCGCGGAGTCTCAGTCGAGCCTCGCTCCGCTTCGCTGCGGTGTGGCGGTCGTCGCCGCGGTCGACCTCTGGGTCCTCCGGTCGGCGCTCTCGTTCGATCGCGACGACGCGTAGCAGGCGCACTCGATCTCAGTTAGTGGTCCAACAGCGTTTCGAGTCGAGGGTACCGTATTCGTTCCATTACTCGAGTCACAGTCGCCGTCGACCGTCTCTTGCACGACCGTTCTCTCGGCTATCGGCGAACGGCGACGGGCCGGTAACTGATTCCCGTCAGGACACGCGGCTCACGATACCGTCACTCGAGCGAGCGCGTCTCGAAAAAATCGACCGAATCGCGTAGCGAGCCGCGGGGGCCGCTACATCAGGTAGAACAGCGGGAAGAGGAAGACCCAGACGATGTCGACGAAGTGCCAGTAGAGGCCGAAGAACTCCACCGGCCGGTGGTCCTCCAGATAGGCGTCGACGCTGACGATCCGGTAGATCATGAACAGCGCGACGAGCACGCCGAGGAGCACGTGCAGCGCGTGCAGCCCGGTCGTGACGAAGTAGATCGAGTAATCGATCCCGCTGAACCAGTAGTGACCGTCGGCGAACTTGCTGCTGTACTCGAAGGCCTTGACGCCCATGAAGACGAACGCCAACAGGACCGTCGCGACCATCGAGCCGAGCATGGCCTTCTTGTTCTTCCGTTCGGCGAAGGCGAGCGCCAGGATCACGGTGAAACTCGAGGTCAGCAGGACGTAGGTGTTGAACAGCCCTGCCATCGTGATCGTGTCGAGGTGCCAGTTATCCCAGCCGCCGTGGAGGCGCATGAAGACGTACGCCCCGATGGCGCCGCCGAAGACGACGACGTCCGACGCGAGGAAGACCCAGACGCCGAACTTCGTGTTACCGACGCCGCCGAACGGCCAGCGTTCGGCGATGGCCGTCTCGGGCACGTTGAACTCCTCGACGCCGAACTTGAACAGCGAGACGCCGAGGATCCCGACGCCGAGGAGCGTCAGGATCGGATACGTGATACTCGGATCGACTGCGGCGTCGGCGAGGTGCTCCGGCGGGTGATCGGTTCCCTGAATGAACTCGTAGACGTACGGGGTCATTCCGGACAGCCCGAGGAAGAACACGAACGTTCCGAGTCCGATCCCCAGCGGCCAGATGCTGGCGTGATCGGCGTGTTCCTCGTGGGCCGTGTCCGCAGCGGTCGCTTCGTGTCCGGTCGCGACGCCGCCGTCGGTGGCGGCCGCCGCGTCGTCGACGAACTCGAGGCGGCCGCTGGCGTAGCTGGGTCGGTCGGTCCAGTTCTCCAGCGGCGGGGGCGAGGGGATCGCCCACTCGGCGGTGCGGGAGTACTCCCAGGGGTTATCGGGTGCGTCGGGCCCTGTGAGCAGGCTCTTCCCGAGCGTGAAGAACATGATCAGGAACGACGCGCCGAGAACGAACGCCCCGACGGTCGACGCCTGGTGGTAGATCTGTGCGCCCTCGCTGTAGTCGAAGACGCGACGGGGCGTCTCCCAGGCGAGGAACATCGGGAAGTACAGCAGGTTGAACCCGATGAAGTAGACCGCGAAGTTGATCTTTCCGAGGGTCTCGGAGTACATCTTCCCGCTGATTTTCGGCCACCAGTAGTAGATCCCGGCGACCAGCGCGGTGACTCCCGAAACCATCACGTAGTGGAAGTGAGCGACGACCCAGTAGGTGCCCCGGAACTCGTAGTCCAGGACGACGGCGCCGAGGAAGACCCCGGTGATGCCGCCGAGGATGAACAGGACGAGTGCCCCGAGGCTGAACAGGAACGGCGTGGTGAACCGTACGCGTCCCTTGACCATCGTGTAGATCAGCGCGAAGACCATCAGGTCGAAGGGCAGCGAGATCCCGATGGTCGTCGCCATGAACAGCGTCTTGATCTCGAGGTTGATCGCCGTCAGGAACATGTGGTGCATCCAGACGAGGAACGACTGGACCGCGACGAGGACCATCGCGATGATGACCCACTTGCGGCCGACCAGGCGGCGTCCCGTGAACGTCTGGAACGTCTCGAACATGATCCCCAGCGCGGGGAAGAAGACGATGTACACCTCCGGATGCCCGAAGAACCAGAACAGGTGCGCCCACAGCAGACTCGAGCCCTGATCGGTCGAGAAGTACTGCGTGAGCATGACGCGGTCGATCGACAGCAACAGGAGCGCGGCGAGCAGCGCCGCGAACGCGAACAGCATCATCCAGATCGTCAGCAGCCACGACCACGTGAACATCGGCATGTTCCACAGGCCGAGGCCCTCCGCACGCGAACGGTGAATGGTGACGAGGAAGTTCACCGTCCCGATCGTGATCGAGATGACGAACAGCAGGAGCGCGAGTACCGTCGCGTTCCCGCCGGCCGTCGCCTCCATCACCGTGTTAAACGACGGAACGTTCAGCGGCGCGTACATCGTCCAGCCGCCGGCGAACGTCTTCCCCTGGAAGAACGAGACGCCCATCAGAATCCCCGAGAACAGGTAGAACCAGTAGCTCAGGGCGTTCAGTCGGGGGAACGCGAGGTCCTTCGCGCCGATCTGTAGCGGGACGAAGTAGTTCGCGAATCCGGACGCGATCGGCGAGAGGAACCAGAAGACCATCAACAGCCCGTGGGCCGTGACGGCCTGGTTGAACTCCATGTTCTCGAGCAGTCCCGTTCCGCCGGGCACCCAGAGGTGGGCGCGGAAGAGCAGCGCGAGCACCCCTCCGAGCAGGAGGAAGAACAAGGCTGTGGCGATATAGAGGATCCCGACGTCCTTGTGGTTGGTCGTGACCAGCCATCGCTTGACCGACGTCATCGGCGGTAGATCACTCATTCGCCGCCACCTCCGTCTGCGCTCTCGTTGTTTCCGTTTCCATTATCCGTTTCGTTAGCACTTCCGACCGTGAAGGTCTCGCTCGAAGGACGGGTGATCTCGGTCGTCTCCTCGATCGTCTCGTACTGGTCGTCCTCGAACGTGATCGTCACGTTGTACTCACCGCCCTGCTGGAGGTCCTCGTGGTCGAGACTGATCGTCCCGTTCTCGTCGAAGTCGTCGGCGGTGTAGTTGTGCACGAGGTCCTCCTCGTACTGGGCGTTCTCGGTGTGCTCGAGGGTCATCTCGTAGCCCTCGGTGACCGGCGTTTCGTTCTGATCCTCGATCGTGACCTCGAGCGTCAGTTGGTTATTGAGCCACTCGTTGAACGCCTCTTCTTCCATGACCTGAACCGTACCGGTCATGGCCGTGTGTCCTCGACCGCAGAGTTCGAAACATTTGATTTCGTGTTCCGTGCCGGCTTCGTCGGCCATGAACCACGTCTCGTCGTACTCGCCCGGAATTGCGTCGGCTTTCACCCGTAAGTCGGGTACGCCGAACGTGTGCCAGACGTCTCCTGACGTCGTCTCGATTGCGACCGGGTGATCGGCCGGAACGCGCATTGTGGTGCTCGATTCGATGCCGTTCGCGTACTCGAAGTACCAGGCGAAGTTCTCGCCGGTGACTTCGATCTCGACCGGTTCCTCGTCGAACTCGTCCTGGGGATCCTCGACGTACAGGAGCATCCCGTACGTCCAGATCACCAGCGAAATGACGATGACGGCGCTGATACCGAACGATAGGAACAGCTTCTTTCCACCCTTTCCACCTGTCGGTAGTTCCCCGACTGTCGGCAGCGACTCGTCGTCTTTCGCCTCGCCGTCGTCCCGATACTTGTACGCGTTGTACAAGACATACGAGACCACGACGACACCGACGAGCGTCCCGAGTCCGAGAAACACCAGGAAGATGTCCTCGAACACGTCGACGCGTGTCTCCTGCAACGGAATCGGGGTCGTTAGTGCGCTGTAAATTGTGTTCACCTCGTTTGAAGACCGCTTATATGTCGGAGGATGATGGCCGGGAGCACTTATCTATTTGGAAACGGCCCGGTTGTCGCCGCTCACCGGGCATCCGTCCGGTGAATTTGACCGTCCCGGTTTCGTTGCATCGTGCCATCACCTCTCAGTCCCTCAACATTCGGTTAGAGTCGAGGGTCTTTTTTCTGTCGTTGTCCGTCGAAATCGTGTTCTCGCACGGACAGCTTATCGACTGTTCGTCCGCCCGAGAGCGAACGTGTTCGGACCATCGCGCCCGAGGGATCCCGCCGGTACCTTTCACCGTCGGACGAAGGGCCGAATCGAAGGCGCGTTTCGCGCACGCGCGGCGTATTTTCGGACCGGACTATCGGATACCGATCGACCGATCGGCGAGCGGATCGGGGTTGCGACGAGCTCCCGACTAGAGTTCGACGACCCAGACCCGAACGTCGTCGGGGAGTTCGTATACCCGCTGAAAGATCGCGTCGAGGCACTGAGCGATTCGGTTCGGATCGGCCTTCGCGCTCACCCGAACGTTGACGCCCGCTGCGTCCTCGGGTCGATTGATCTCGTCGATCTTGAACGCCGGAAACTCCCCGAGGACGGATTTGAGGGTATCGAGTTCGTCGTCGGTACAGTCGACGTTGATCGTGCCGTCCGCGAACTGAATCCAGGGGGCGCCCAGCGCCGAGTCGGACGGCTCGGCGCCGTCATCGTCGCTCTCGAGGGCGGTCTCGTCGGCCTCGAAGGTCAGGAAGCCGCGTCCGCGCTCGCGGTGGGCGGTAATGGCATCGACGTACAGTTTCCGTCGTTCGGTCGCCTCGGCTGCGTCGAAACGCGTCATACCGGAACGGACGTGGCCATTTCTTTAAGCCTTTATGTGACGCCGGTGAACGGGCGGACATGGCACAGCCACGAATTCTGATCCTGGGTGCGCCCGGGGCAGGAAAGGGGACCCAGAGCGCGAAGATCACGGAGGAGTTCGACGTCGACCACATCACCACTGGCGACGCCCTCCGCGGGAACAAGGACATGGACATCTCCGACATGGACACGGAGTACGACACCCCGCGAGAGTACATGGACCGCGGCGAACTCGTCCCCGACGCGGTCGTCAACGCCATCGTCGAGGAGGCCCTCTCCCAGGCCGACGGCTTCGTCCTCGACGGCTATCCGCGGAATCTCGAGCAGGCCGAGGAGCTCGAGGGTATGACCGATCTGGACGTCGCCCTCATGCTCGACGTCAGCCAGGAGGAACTGGTCGACCGGCTCACCGGTCGCCGCGTCTGTTCCGAGTGCGGAACCAACTACCACGTCGAGTACGACCAGCCCGAAGAGGAGGGCGTCTGTGACGAGTGCGGCGGCGAACTGATCCAGCGCGACGACGACACCGAGGAGACGGTCCGCGAGCGCCTCGAGGTCTACCGAGAGAACACCGAACCCGTCATCGAACACTACGACGAGCAGGGCGACCTCGAGCGCGTCGACGGCGAGCGAGCGCCCGACGAGGTCTGGGAGGACGTGAAGGCGACGATCGAAGACGCGGCGTAGGTCGGTCGACAGTCAGTCGTTTTTGATCTCGATCTCGTATTCGGCGAGGTTGAGATAGGTGAGTTGCGGTGCGGGCGCGTACCCATCCGGTATCGGTTCGATTACCGCGTCGTCCTCAGGGGTCACGTCGTCGACGCCCTTTAGATTACTATCCGTGTTTATCGAATGCACGACAACGGATCCCTTGAACTCATTCGCGCCCTGGAAGTTTAGCTGATAGTTATCGTCGCGGTTTTTCGTTCCTTCGACCGGCCATCCGCTGAAGTCATCGTCTGCGGGATCTTTGTCGCTCGCAGCGTAGATCAGTCCGTTAAACGTCGGATTCGAGTGGAAATCGATACCCGTCGTGGACATCCCGTAGACCTGTATCGTTTCGACGCCACCGTCTCCGCCACAGTTCGGTTGGACTTCGCCCTTACTCATAGTGAAATCGCCTTCGACGTAGATCTTCAGTTGGTTCTCTCCGGACGGTCCACAGTTAGAGACGGAGATACCACCGCTATCGATTCGAACGTCTCCATCCACGGCGAGAACCGCATCGCCGTCGGAGAGATCGAAATTGAGGTTGGGGTCGATCAGTTCGTCAGCGTAGTACTCTCCGGCGGTATACGTCCCGGTTCCGTCGATTTGCTCAGCCGACCCGTTTTCGAAATCATCCGTCAGTTGCAGTATCGTCCCATCCATCGGCTGATACTGCTTGCCAGTCGAGATATCGTCGAACGTGTTTTTCTTGTCATTGATATTGTCTTCAGAGGGAACTGCCACACCGGAGGTGAACGCGTTCGAAATATCGTCGTAGCCGAGTCTCACTTTCACCGTTCCCTCTTCGTTCTCACCGCCGTAACACGGCTCCTGAAGGGTCGTATCGCCCGCTTGCTCGACGAAGTACTGCTGCCATCCGCGACAGTACTCGCTGTGGATTTCGACGAACACGTGATCGTTCTGGATGTAATTGGTCGGTTCGCGATCGACGTTGGTCTGTTTGATCGTGATATCCCCGGAATTGATCGTTTTGTCTTCGGTGAGTCCGAAGACGGGAAACGATAGCGTACTCGTCTCGTGATTGTAATCGAGTGGGGGAGAGGAGAGCACTCGCGTTTGTCTCCCCGTTTCACGGAAAACGGCACCACCCTCGTACGCGATTTTCGTCCCGTCGTCGTCCTCGTACTCGATGGTCCCGATCGAACCGTTTGCGACCATCGTACTGTTTGTCTTGTTATAGTTCTGCGTCCAGACCTTATATGTCGCCGAGTCGTGATGGGCGATCGCTCCCTGTTTACCGGCGTGCAGTTCCATCGATTGCGAGACGTCGCCGGACGCTGCCGACGACGAGATGCTGTTGCTCAACTCGATGAACGCCTGTTCGATTCGCTCCTGCTCGGACTGGTGTTCCGCACCCGTAATCGCGTCGCCAGCGATCAGAAAGAGACCGAGGCTACCGGCTGCGACCATTCCGATCAACAGTACCATCCCCATCAGCGTCGACTGGCCCCGCTCAGACAATATCCCCGTTCCGGCCCCACGCGGCACACTCATATCTGTCTACTTGACTGTCATCCTCATAATACAATCGATCGAACACATACTTCACGACAGTTTATGCAATCTACCTCTGTATTACTTTTATGTAGGATATGTCGGATCCTGCCGCTGGCCACGTCGTATCCAACGTATTCGCCCGAACGCGGGTCTGCGGGTAGACGACGGCAGACCACAGTTCCCATCGGCCCACCGAAGATAAACACTTGTATACCGAACGCGACCTAGTCCAAAGCAGATGACGCGTACAGCGGAGAAAATCAACGACCTCGTCCGGGAGGACTCCTCCATGACGGCGGCCCTCGAGGCCATCCGCGAGGCAGCCGACCGGAACGGGGGCGAGGTCCACTGGGCCGACGTCAACGACGACTTGACGAGCGGTCAATGGGGCCGGTTGATCGAGAAAGGAGTACTGGTCGACGGCGACGAAGGGTTCGAGATCGCCGACCGCGAGGCGTACGACGAGGCCCTCGACGGTGACGGCGACGGCGGAAGCGCCGCCGCCGATGTCGAGATCGACGACGAACAGTCCAGCTGGTCGCAGTGGGACAAGATAGCCGGCATCGCCGCCCTGTTGTTGATGCCCGGATACTGGTTCGACTCCATTCAGTCGACGGTCGGCGGAGTCGTCAATATCGTGCTCGGGCCCCTGAACGCGGCGCTGCCGTTTTACGCCGTGATCCTTTCGGTTGCGCTGCTGACGGGGCTGTACTCGGCGCTGCTGCAAGCCAACCTGATGAACCCCGAAGTCATGGGCAAGTACCAGGAACGCATGCAGGCCATGCAGGAGAAACAGAAGGACGTCCGCGAGCGAAAGCAGGAGGCCGAGGAGCGCGGCGCCAGCGAGGCCGAGATCGAGCGCCTCGAGGACGAACTCGAGGAGGTCCGCGAGGAGCAGATGGAGGCCATGGCCGAGAACCTCGGGATGTTCAAAGAGCAGATCCGACCGATGGTCTGGATCATGCTGCTGACCATCCCGCTGTTCCTTTGGATGTACTGGAAAGTCCACGGCGTCGGCCTCGCTGAGGCAGAAGCGACCGTCATCATGCCGTTGATCGGGATGACGGAGTGGAGTTCGCAAGCGGTCGGGCCGATGTCGGCCTGGATCATCTGGTACTTCCTCTGCTCGATGAGCTTCTCCCAGTTGCTGCGGAAGGCGCTGAACATCGATATGAGCCCCTCGTCGGCCTGAGCGGCCGATCGCCGCGTTCTCTCCGGTGGCTCGAGGCGCCTTGCGACGCTATCAACGTTCTCTCGACCAATTCCTCTCGCAGAGTCTCTCTAGGCCGAGACCGAACGGACCGCAGCGGAACCGCTCGAAAGGCCTCGTGGATATGAAACGAACTTCGACAGGGTCGCTGCAGTCGGGCCTAACGGTCCACATCGTTCGATCGGTCGTTAGACGAGCAGCGAATCGATCCCGTTGCTGATATAGTAGACGGCGGGGTAGGCTGCCGGAAACATCACGAGGAAGCCGTTCAGACCCATGAAGACCGCGTTCCCGACGTGGAACGCGAACGCGGCGGCCAGGAAGAGCACTGTCACGTCCGGCGACGTGAGGATCCAGAGGGGGAACAGCACTTCGAAACCGATGACGGTCCACGCCGCCAGCAGGTTTACCCGCGGATATCGCTGGAAAAGGGCGTGTAACCCGGAGTGGCCCCACGTCTTGGTCGACATGACCCCTTCCAGCGCCGAGCCGTCGCGCCACGTCGTGGAGAACAGTTTGTGGACGCCCGCGATGAAGTACGAGAGCGTCACCTGAACGGCGATAAAGACCACGGCGGCGAGTTGGGCGAAACTCCCGTCGGGAAACGCCGTCGCGACGAACAGCCCCGCGGTAACGACCAGCGACATGTGATCGTCACCACTCAATCCGGCCTGATGGCGGAAGCAACTACAGACCGTGGTGAAGAAGACGAACAGGAGCAGCCACGGTGCGATCGTCCACAGCAGCGCGTCCCGCCCTGCGACGGCCAGCGCGACCGCCGAGGCGAGTGCCAGCCCGCTCAGCAGTCGAGCGAACAATAGCAGTCGAAACCGTGGGTATCGAAGTATCGGCTCGAAAAGCGGTGCCAGCGGGTTCGCCGTCCGGACGTACAGCTTCGAGACGTTCCAGTTCAGGATCCCGTCCTCTTCGAACCGGTCTCTCGTGGCGATGTGTTCGAGCGAGTTCAGGACCGTGTGAGCGCCGGTGATGAAGATCATCACCTGCAAAACGAGGTCGATGTCGGGGGCAGCGTCGATCATTATGGGAGTTCGTGAAAGTGTGAGACGAACAGCGTCTCGTACTCCGTCGTGCGGGAGTGTCGCATGATCATGAACTGACGTTCGGTGCTGAGGTCGGATCGATCCCGCGAGGAGACGTAGTCGAGGAGGGTCAGATACCGGTGGCTGAGCTGTAGTTCACCGAGTTCGACCTGTTCGATTTCCTTCGCCGAGACCTCCTCGTCGTCGACGGTGACGATTTTGTCGGGCGTTCGATCGTTGAGACTCACGACCAGCGGCTGAGTGACGTCGAACACGATCTTCGCCCGGTAGTAATAGGGATTCCAGATCCAGTCAGTCGGACTGCGCGCCGTGGTCACATCCGAGATCTCGTTCCAGGAGCTGACGGACCCGTCGACGTACCGGTCCCGGTAGAAGAGGTGGAAGTCGTGTTGGCCCGGCTCGGGGGCGAAGAAGCTCCACTGTGGGACGAGACGGGAACCGATGCCGAGATACTGACTGAGCCACTTCTTTCCGCCCTCGAACCCGTTTATTACCGTCGCTACCGTCCACAACGCGAGTACTGCGACTACTGATAGTTGATATCCATTCATCTGCTAACTGAGTCGTCTTCGTTCGTGGTCGTCATTTCCGAAAAGGGGAGTCCCCCCGCGGTACGCCTCGCCGCCGCGACACTGCGTCACGACAGCTTCTCGATCTGTGCTTCGCACTCTGCGACGAGTTCGTCGACGGACGGCTTGCAGCCGTCGTCCGTCTCGGGCTCCCAGTCGGACACCTGGTGGGCGATATCGGTCGTCGCTTCACACCGGTCGTCGACGGAGACGATGACCAGTGCCGCCGGCGCGAGCGTCGCCACGTGAGCCCCCGGATCCGTGGGCATCGACGAGGCGTCGACATCGAGGGGAACGTTCTCGGAGGCATCCCTCTCGGCCTCGCTCAGCAGCGGGGGCGCGAGAATCACGCCGAACTCGTACTCCTCGCTGAGCGTGTCGCTCGAGTCTCGGATACGGAAGCGCTCTTCGTCGAGGTCGCCGCCATCGTACCGAATGACCGCCCCACCCGTTTCCTCCTCGCTCGAGACGCCGATCCGCTCGAGCGACTCGCCGTCGTAGGTCAGTTCGACGGTTTCCGCCGTCTCGCAGTCCGCGTCGGCGGTCGCGGATTCGAACACGCGATCCCTGATGTCGGCTGCCGCCGCTTTATCGCCGGTTTCCAGTGCGCGCTCGTATTTGTCGACGAGTCCGGACTCCGCCGTCGCCCAGAAGACGGTGATCGTTCCCTCCATCCAGCCGAGCGTTTCCGGCTCGGGACAGTCGTCGTCCTCTGGATCGTACAGGCGAAGTACTGTCGGCGTTCGGTCGGTCAATCGATTCGTGATCTCAGCGGTCGGTTCGGTATGAGTTCTCGAACTCATATATCTACCCACATATTCGAAGTTATTATTAAAGCTTTCTAAAGAATATAAATAAGAAATACAGTATAATATACTTGTTCTTTGACTGCTTTGGGTGACGAGATCCGAACTCGGCTCCGTTCCGATTCCCTTCGGAGCAATTCGGCCAGCCTACGACATCGCCTACACGTAATACAAGCGACATTCCCACCAATAATTACGTATTTGTCACCTATATGGTGGACGGTCGGTTCCGGGAGGCGAAACGTATCGGTCGCATTCGGACGGGCTACCGTCGCTCGGCGGTGATCAGGAAGTACCGCAACGTGCCGCGGTCGACGGCGCGGTGTTCGGCGATCAGGCCGCGAGCGTATTCGACGTCCGTCTCATCACACCGTCCAAGATTGTAGCGAAACCGTTGCAGCGGCCGCAGCGAGAGCCCGTACCGGTATCGGCGTTCGATGGTCAGCCGAACGTGAGGCGTGACGTCGGTCACGGTCGTCTCGAATCCGCGGTCGGTGAGCAGTTCCACGATGTCGTCCCGGTGAGCGATCGTGCTCTTCCAGCAGTTTTCGAACTCGGCGACGTGTTCGCAGGTCCGTCCGCGCTCGGTGACGCGAAACAGGTCAGCGACGACCAGTCGGCCGCCGTCGGTCAGGACGCGGTCGAGTTCCGCGAGTACGCGTTCGATCCGGTGGGCGTAACAGAGCGCTTCGCAGGCCCAGACGACGTCCACCGCCGACTCGTCGATCGACAACCGGTGAAAATCGTCCTCGAGGAACTCGACCGCGTCCGACACGTCGCGCCGGTCGGCGAGTTCTCGTGCGATCGTCAGTTGATCCCTGACGATGTTCGTCCCGGTAACGGTCGCACCGACCGTGTCGGCGAGCCAGATCGAACTCGTTCCGAAGCCACAGCCGATATCGAGGACGTGGTCCTCCGCGTCGAGTTCGACGCGGTCGAGCATCGCGTCGCGCATTCGTTTCGTCGCGGCCGCTTCCTCGGAGACGTCCGCCTCGTAGAAGCCGTGGCGGAGGCCCCACTGATCGTGCGTCCGGCCCGCCGAGACGAGCTTCTCGTGGACCGTCTCGTACACTGTTCTCACCGAGTCGATATCTGCTCTCTCAGCCATTGTCGTGTCCTGCATCTCGTTGGGTCCAGTGATAGCGCCGTTGTTTTCTGACAGTTCCGTTCGTACAAAATACGCCCACTACACTTCAATTTGTTCCCACGTTTCGCGCAATCGCTCTTCGCGGAGCGCGCCTCGAGCGAGTCAGTCGCCCCGTACCGCTCGATCGGCCACACCGTCGGACCGATCGCCGAAAAGCGACGGTGGAGATCCGCCATCGTCGTCACGCGATCACACCGTCTCGCGCGAGTCAAAACCCATTTTACCCGGCCCCGCGCAGATGGAATATGTTACTGACCGTCTCCGGTCCACCGGGAAGCGGCAAGAGCACGACGGCGGAGTTGCTCGCCGACCGATTCGACCTCGAACACGTCAGCGGCGGCGACATCTTCCGCGAACTCGCCGAGGAACGCGGCTACACGCCCCTCGAGTTCAACAAGCTCGCCGAGGAGAACGACCAGATCGACCGCGACCTCGACCGTCGGCTCTACGAGATCGCCGTCGAACGCGACGATCTGGTCCTCGAGTCCCGGCTGGCGGGCTGGCTGGCCGGCGAGCAGGCCGATTTCCGGTTCTGGCTGGACGCCCCGCCTCGAGTCCGCGGCGAGCGGATCGCCGAACGCGAGGAGAAGGACCCCGCGCGGGCGACCGAGGAGACGAAAGCGCGGGAGGCCAGCGAGGCCAAACGCTACCAGGAGTACTACGGGATCGACATCCGCGATCTGACGATCTACGATCTCTCGGTGAACACGGGCCGCTGGGGGCCCGACGCCGTCCTGGACATGCTCGTCACCGCCGTCGAGGTGTACGAGGCCGCCGCCGACGAGGGACAGGCCTACGTCGAGATCGACGACGAGTTCTGATCGATGGCCGATCGCTCTCGCCTCCGCGGTCCGCCCGAGGACCGCACGCCCGCGGAACTGCTCACGTTCGGCGTCGTCAACCTCGACAAGCCGCCGGGGCCCTCCTCGCACCAGGTCAGCGGCTGGTTGCGCGACGCGGTCGACGAGACGCTGGCCGACCGCGCCCCCGACGCGACGATCGAGCAGGCGGCCCACGCCGGGACGCTCGATCCCAAGGTCACCGGCTGTCTCCCGGTGATGCTCGGCGAGGCGACCCGGCTGGCCCAGGTCTTCCTCGAGGGCTCGAAAGAGTACGTCGCCGTCCTCGAGTGTCACGCGCCGGTACCGGCCGACGCCGAGTCGGTCGTCGCCGAGTTCGAGGGGCCGATCTACCAGAAGCCCCCGCGCAAGAGCGCGGTGGCGCGACGCCTGCGCGTGCGCGAAATTTACGATCTCGACGTCCTCGAGGTCGACGAGCGCCGGCTCCTGGTACGCATCCGGTGTGAGAGCGGGACCTACGTCCGGAAGCTCTGTCACGATCTGGGGCTGGCGCTCGGCACCGGCGGCCACATGGGCCACCTGCGCCGGACGGCGACCTCGCCGTTCGACGACCGGGACCTCTACTCGGCCCACGACTTCCTCGACGCGCTGGCGTACTGGCGCGAGGACGACGACCCCGAGCCGCTGTTCGACGTGGTCGACCCCGCCGAACGGATCCTCGAGGGGATCCCCGGCGTCGTGATCGCCGAGAGCGCGGCCCGAGAGGTCGCCAACGGCGCACCGGTGTACGATCCCGGCGTGCTCGAGACCGACGACGACGCGCGCGACGGCGAGCTGGTGGCCTGCTACACGCCCAACGGGGCCGCGGTGTGTCTCGGCGAGTTCGTCGACGACGCGAGTCGCGACGTGACGGTCGACCTCGAGCGCGTGCTGGTCTGACGCGACTCGCGGAAGCACGTAACTCAGTGACGCACTCGGATCGAAACGACACCCTTAAACGGCAGACGGGCATCGGTCTACATGCGGGACCGTGGGGTAGTGGTATCCTCTGCGGATGGGGTCCGTAGGACCCGAGTTCAATTCTCGGCGGTCCCATATTCTGCCGCGAGCAAATTCGTGAGCGGCAGAACTCTGGAAAAGCCGAGAATTGAGCACGCAAGTCGCAGCCAGCGAGCGACCAACGGGAGCGAGCTGGATCGTCTTGCATCTGTTCAATTCTCGGCGGTCCCACTTCTTCGACGTCGCGAACAAGGGAGCGGAGCGACTGTTGTGAGCGAGGAGAAGACGTGGGACGACGAGGTGCCACGTTATGGTACCTCGGTTGTGCCACTTTTCGCGACGCAACGAACGAGGGAGCGAAGCGACCGCTGTGGCGTGAGGAGGGAAAATGGGAGCAGGGAGCAGCTCCGCTGCGACCGTGGTCCCACTTCGAACTCTCCAAGTGTTCAACTCGTAGCCGCTCATGTCCTCGAGCCGGCCGAAAGTCCAACTCTTGAGTTCAGTATAGTACCACGTAGCCGATAGACCGCCCGGAGGTGATCGGCGTGACGGTCGCTCCGTGGCCAGCAGTCAGCAGCGAGTCAGCGTGCGAGCACTGCGGAGAACACGTCCCGGATCAGTTCTGCCGAGTCTACGGTGATCTCCGTGATAGTGCCCATCGCTACCCCGAGTGCAGGACTGACCATGGGTTTGGACGTCCAAGGACCGATAACGTATTCAATCAGATATATCTGCGCCGCAAACAGCGCAGATATTGGGTTGCCAAGGAACCGTTTCGTGAACCTCCCGCCGCTCACCACATTCTGGACAATATTCTCGTTTTCGGTCATCTTCCCCCATCTTCTCCCCCTATTAGTGTTCCCGGCAACTCTCCTATTAACGCTATTTGTGATTTTCGTCCCTATTATGATAATATGATGAATTGTGTAGGGTATCTGGAAGCGGATAGAGTCTGGATGAATAACGAGAACTGCACAGTAGATACGGCTACTGAGCGAGGTGAACGATGAGCCGGGCCGGCTTCGAACGGTACGGCGTCATGCTGTCGACGGTCGTCCGCAAACTCACGCGAGACTGCTCAGGACGTGGAGGGTGACAGCGAGCAAGACCACGACGGTCTCGACGTCGGTCCAGTCCTCGAGCGTCGACTCGTTCGTGAGCTACGCGACGAGCAGGATACCCATGCTCAGGATGAACGCATACGTTACCGCCGTCCCGTTGGACGCCTAGAGCGCGTCGGCCAGCGAGACGTTCAGCGGCGTCGAGAACTGCAGCGTCCCGACGGCGCCGACCGAGATCGACACCAGGACGAACAGCGGCGCGAGGATGCTGTCTGTGAGGTCAATTTCGTTCTCCCGACGGACCGTATTGGGAACCATGTTCTGCGGGAGGCTGAGTACCATACGGCCATCCGGATAACCCGCCCCGACGAAAGGGTCAGGAAAACCAAGGATCACCAAACTTCATACCAAGGCGGATTGCCGCCCGTCTCATGGCGCTGAACAAACTCTGATAGCGAGACCAGAACTCCGCCGGCATCACCTTCCCGAAAGACGATCTTCGCCTCGAGGGGCTGCTCGACGAACACGGCGTTGTCGACGGCGAGAACTACCTCCATGTCCGCCACGTCGGCGACGGCCAATGGACCCTCGAGTTAGTCGAGGGGATCGAGCCGTGAGCCAGCACCGTGGAATCGGGTCCTCGAGGCCAATCTGTGGGGTTGTGCGCAGATGTATTGGCAGAACATGATGTCTCATCCATCACGGCCCCATCACGCACCCGTGAACGGTCTCGCAACTGGACTGGGTTTTATTGAGTAGTTGTCTATCAATAGTAACCTCCCAAGAGTCACTCATCCATAGATTCACTTGCAATAATACATCAAAAGAATTGAAACCGGCTGTGTGGAGAAACGTCGTTACGGGTTGCAGTCCCAATCCTGGCTACCAACGTTAGTCCACGTGTCGCCACCGTCATTCGAAGCGACGAAGGTCACAGTACCTGAATCACTTGAGGAATTAGTCAGAGTGTAGTTTTTGCTGCTGTACTCGTTGTAGTTTCCGCACTCTAGCGTTACGGTATCACCTGCACCGTTGAGTGAGATATATTCACTTTTGCTCACTGAGGCGTTGCTAGTACTGTCGTCCCAGTAGTAGTCACCACGAAGCTCGTACTCGTCTGCGTTGCCTTCGGAGGTCAGTTCGATCGACATCTTCCCGTCGCCCTCGTCGAAGCTCATCTGCGCACCGGCCTGTGCTTCGCTACCGAGGTCGTCGCCCATATCCAGCACGAATGCTGCGATCACGGCTGCAAGAATGACTGTGATGGCGACCATCAGAATAACGCCAATGACCGGGCTCACGGCTCGTTCCTCTTCGCTTCCAATCAGCTTGTTTCGGTATTTGCTCAAATCCATGTGTATCACGCACCTGTGGACGGTGAGAAGGCTTATTGCCAGTGGCATGGAACCACCGACCTGCGTAGTGGGGATTGGGCTACCAGCCATCATCCCGGCGCATTCCTTCCGTCACCGTCTTTCGGATGCTGTCACAACCAGTGAATCGACATCATATATAGGTATGTGATAGTGAATGTTCATTTGTTAGGTAACCGTCTTGAGACGGTTTCACATCTGATAAGCAGCAAACCATAGAAGACTTTCAATGCTCTCTTGGATCGTCCATTGCGGCCGATATCGACCGGTTCAGAACTTGGCAATAACTATTTTGGCCACTCGATACTATCGGCTGGGTATGCCTGCTACATCACTCATTTCCGAGCACGCTCTCGCGCACCTACGACGGCGGCACCATGACGATGCTTGCGCGATCGCCGATTAATACCGACGAGCGGTTACCTACGCAAATAATCTTCTATAATTTCGCACATCTCGCTCTATTCGACACAAGACACCTAGAATTCCCCTGTGCATACACCAGTTTAAATCATGACTCGACGAACCAGTTTGAAACTCACTGACGAACGCGAACACCAACTCAAGCGCGCCAGTGAACTGATTGCTGTGATCAGCGCGACGAGCCGCCGATGTCGGTCGTGATCGACGCGGCGGTTCAGCACCTGCTTGAATCGAAGGAGAATATCGACGATGCTCGTGGCGAGTTCAATCGCGAACACGTCGGTGATCGGACTTCGGTATCGGACGAGTGTGGAGAATCACTGCTGGTAGATTGATTATTTTCCGTACCAGCTATCGATCATCTCGAGTCGGGTAATACGGCCGCTGGGAGGATTGAGCCTAGTGGCCAGTAAGTCCATACCGGCCACATTTACGCACCCGGAACGGTCTTCTGACCGTCTACGAGTTCCGACTCTAGTGACTGTGAAAATACACTTCCTCTATCAACTGCTGTGATTCCAAGCACTACTAATACAGTCAAAAGAATTGAAAACAATCGCAGCCGAAATTACCCGCGATTACGGGTTGCAGTCCCAGTCCTGGCTACCAACGTTGGTCCAGCTATCGCCACCGTCGTTGGAGGCAACAAACGTCACAGTGCCAGAGTCAGTACTGGAGCCATTGAGCTGATAACCACTAGAACTGCTACATTCTAGGGTCACTGTATCACCGGCACCATCTAGTTCGATGTAATCGGTACTAGGCACTGAACTGCTGTCATTATAGTGGTAGTCACCCCGAAGTTCATACTCGTCCGCGTTCCCTTCGGAGGTCAGTTCGATCGACATTACGCCATCATCCTCGTCGAAGCTCATCTGCGCACCGGCCTGTGCCTCACTTCCGAGATCGTCGCCCATGTCGAGCACGAACGCCGCGATGACTGCTGCGAGAATGACGGTAATTGCAACCATCAGGATAACCCCGATGACCGGGCTCACGGCCCGTTCCTCTTCACTTCCGACCAGCCTATTTCGGTATTTGCTGAGGTCCATGTTTTATCCGCACCCGTAAACGGTAGGAAGGCTTATTCCAGTGGTACGAAACCACCGAAATGCGCGTCCGGGGATTGGGCTACCAGACACCGTCCCGACGCACTCCTTCCGTCGCCGCCTTTCGGATGCTGAATTACACCAGACAGTCATCACTACATATAGGTAGGGGATTGTGAACATCAAAATGTCATATAGGAACCTCGAAACGCTTTCAAACCTGATAATCAGTGGCCCGTAGAAACCTTCCAGTGAGTGCTTGAAACGCCTGAAACATCTGTATTCGGATGATTCAATCATGAGCAATAACTATTATGGCTATCCGATATTATCGCTCATCTGTGTCTGATGTGCCGCTCGTAACCGAAGCAAATCTCGCGCGCACCTTCGATGATGGACAACCATGATGACGCGTGGTCGATCGTCGATCGGTATCGACGCGCAGTTACTACGCCTCCCGTCGTGATGTGGGATCGTCAGCAAACACCTCTGTACTGGGAATACCTCGTAGCCGGATTTGGTCGTGGGTTGCTCGAGAACGTGCTCCCGAACCTGTCGTGTAATTGATTATATGCGCGATTACGGGTGGCTCGAGTGCGAGTTCACTGAGGACTCATTTCGAGAACCGAATATCCTCGTCGCGAACGCGTTTTCGGGAGGTTCGATCAAGACGGCTGACTCCACCCAAGTTTTGCACTGGCTGATAGAGACGATGGTACAACTGTCCTCGAGCGCTGCGAGTCGCACTGAAAGTGGTACCGCTGGGTGAACTGGGATCCGTTACAGTTGCTGGGACCACTTCGTCTCGCACTCGACGCAGGCCACGTCCGCGTAGACTGTGGTGTCCACGGCGGTCGTCGCAGTCGGTTCGTCCAGCATCGTCTCGCACTCCGGGCATCGTACTCTCATGGCTCTACTAGAAGAGAGCCGTCCCACATCGATTAGCGGGCTCCCTCTATTGGGTGGGTGTTTACGTAGAGATCGGTGTGGCTGAGGCTACGAAGTCTGGATCGGTCGCGGAGACGAACGTCGATCAGGCTGCGTCGCGGCGATCCCTCTTACTGGAGTTTTTGGAAGGTTTCGTTCCCGCAGGAGCAGTTTTGCGTTCCGATCGGACGGATTTGGCCCGAGAGCAGGACCTTGGCGGCGTACACTGATCCGCAACGGTCGCAAACGGCGACGACCCGTTCGGGGTCTTCCATTGTATTCACCCAATTTCTCGATACACCGGGCCACGTATTCACCTTCGGCCCTAACCATTTTGGTCGATCACTGCACGCGGCTACTGAACTCGAGTGCGGTGACCGACGCGTCGTTTGAGACAGAGAACTCCAGGACGAGGCGGCTTCGCTGAGAGTGTGCGCCTCGGCGTCGCCGCTATCTCACGGTGCCACTATCGGTCGCGGAAGGAGTCAGTGTGTCGTCTGTTCCGTCATCGCTATTGGAGCCACCACATTGCAGTGTTACTGTATCGCTGACTCCGAACAGTTCGAGAGGACGGTACTCGAGTCATCCGACGACCTCAACGGACCACTTTCGAACTCCTGTGACCCGACGCCGCAGTCGAAAACGGGTGAAGCACCCGTCGACACGATCTGACCAGGGTTCGATGGAGGGGCGCTCCACTCGAGTCGATCCCGGTCGCGGTCCAGGATATCGGCTCCGGGATCGATTAATCCAACGATCGACTCGATAATAATTCTGCCGGTTATGATAACTCTGTAACAGGAATTGAAACGTTCCGAGAGTATCGTCCGCTGGGACCTCGAGCTACCCCTCCGACCCCGCGACCGTCGACCCCGTCGCCCGACGCTCGAGCCGTTCGATCGGCGAATAGATTCGAGCCCGCCCGATCAGTGGGGACTAGCGACGGCTGCCACGGCCGTCCCGCTCGACTCCCCCGACGGTCGCGCTCGCAGTCCGATGCCGGGCGTGCTCGTGATCGTCGGGGCCGCGGTCGGCTGCTCGGCCGCGCTCGGCACCGTTCTCGTCGGGGACCTCGAGGGGACGACGCCGCCCCGGGCGACCGCCGAACTGACCCAGCGACGCGAGGCGACCGGCGACTCGGTCACGGTCCGCGAGGACGTCGACCCGGACGCGACGCGGGACGTCGAACTCCGACTCGTCGCTCGCACCCACCTCGCGGACGACGCCGCCGCGGTCCTCGATCGGACGGTGGTGCGCTGATGGTCGACCTCGAGGACGTCCGTCCGCCCCGGGTCACGAAGACCGCGCTCTACCGCGTCGTCGGCTGGGGCCTGCGCTGTTACGTCGCGACGGTGCCGCTCGTCGGCTGCGACAGCGTCCGCTGGGTCCTCGACGTCGCCGGACTGGTCCCCGGCGCCTGGCTGTCGACGGTCTGGATCGCCATCGCCGTGACGGGCGCGCTCTTTCTCGTCCCGTCGCTCCCGCTGTTCTACGCCTCGCGGTCGTCGACCCGGTAGCGACCGCGCGATCGACCGGCGGGACGACGGGCCCGCCTCGAGGGTTCCCGGCGCGTTCGGCGCGGCAACCGGTGCCGTTAGGGTCGTCCGACGCACACCCTCGCACGATGACGGTCGTCCTCGCCGGCGTCGGTGCCGATACCACGAACCTGGGCGCGCTCGCCCCCCTGTACGACGACGGGCGCTTCGAGTACGTCCCGATCCCGGAGAAGACCCCCGAGACCGACGAGACCGAAACGCTCGGCTCGTGGGACCTGCGCGCGACCGACGGCACCGCCGCGGACCTCACGACCCGGATCGCCCCCCAGCCGATCGGCGACGCCGACCGGACCGTCGCCGGCGACGCCCTCGAGTCGTGGCCCCTCCACCGCGACCCCAACTTCGCGGCGCTGACCTACGGCGAACACCGCACCAGCGGCTACGTCGACCGCCTCCGGGCCCTCGAGCCAGGCGACGTCGTCGGGTTTTACACTGGCCTGCGACGCCCCGACGGCGACCGCGCCCACCGCTACCTGATCGGTTATTTCACCGTCGACCGGGTCGACGTCGTCGACCCCGCCCAGTCGCGGGCCGACCGCGAGGCGATCCTGGCAGCGCACCCGGACAACGCCCACGCGAAACGCGCCCGAGACGGCGAGCTCTACCTCGAGAAACCGGTCGTCCTGATCGACGGCCGCGAGCCCGGCGGTCTGTTCGATCGGCACCCGATCCGACTCAGCGACTACTACACCAAACCGGGCAACGAACGGTCGCAGTACTACCTCCGCGAGGAGGTCGCGACCGACTGGGCCGTCCGCGCCGGTGGCGAGAACATGATGTACAAGCCCGCCTACCGCTGTGCGCTCTCAGGGGACGCGTTCCGACGCCGCGTCGGGCCGACGGACGACCGGACGGTCGAACACGCCCGTCTCACCGCCGACGAAGCCGCCGCCGAGACGACTGACTGACGCCGCCCGACCTAGACGCGCGGCGGTTCGATCGGTTCGACGTACGGTTCGAGGTCCGCGAAGTTCGGTCCGGTGACCACCACGTCGCTCGAGCGGTCGTACACGACGACGTCGTACTCGGCGAGTCGCGGGAGGTGATTGTGAACTAGCTGGAGGGCGACGCCGTCCCGTCCGCGCGCGGTGAACTCGGACGCCTCCCGGCTCCAGACCGCGAGCCGTTCGGCGGCGTCGGGAACCGTCGTGCGGTCGACGGTCGAGAGGTGATACAGCAGGTACTCGCGAACGCGATCGGCGAGCAGTGAGTGAACGGTCTCCCGCTCGAGTGACTCAGGCTGGGGCGGCATAACGAGTGTTCCAACGAAACGACTCAGAACAATCATTGTGCCTCACCAGTTAGGGAACGGACAGTTGTTCTTCCGAACCGAACGGTCCCGGAAGCGTACCGGTCGCGACTCGTCACGACTTGACTACGAACGAGACGTTCCGTTATCGTCCGTCCACGGAACGGTCGAGGTTCGGAGGGGCGGCCGTCCCGAGTCGATCGGTTTCATGTAGTGATGCCGCATAGTCGCGGACAGTGACCGACGAGACGGACTCGCGCCACGACCGCATCCGGCACCATCCGACCGTGGGGCCGGGCAACTCGCTCGCCGACTGGACACGCGCGCGCGACCCGCTCCGGGTCGCGATCGCCTACGTCGCCGTCTGGCTGATCCGGATCTCGCCGAGCCTCCGCCTGAAGCGGTGGCTGTTGCGCCGGCTCGGCGCCACCGTCGGCCCCGGCGTCTCCTGGGGGCTCGAGGCCACGCCGGACGTCTTCTGGCCGGAGTTGATCACCGTCGAGCGCGAGGCGATCGTCGGCTACGACGCGACGATCCTCTGCCACGAGTTCCTCCAGGACGAGTACCGCACGGGCGAGGTCGTCATCGGCGAACGCGCGATGATCGGCGCCGGCGCGATCGTCCTCCCGGGCGTCGAGATCGGCGCGAACGCGCGGGTGGCCGCCAACTCGCTCGTCACCCGAGACGTGCCACCGGGAACGACCGTGGCCGGCGTTCCGGCCGAACCGGTCGGCTCGAGTGCCGCGGACGACGCGAGCGCCGAGACGGCTGCGGATGCCGACTCCGGAGCCGACGATAGCGAAACGGGGGACGACGAGACCGACTCCGGTGACGTCGGGCTCGGATCCGCCGACGGGACCGACGGCTGATCGACGAACGGGCTGCGAGTCACATCGGGAGACGCCGGTCGCTCGCAGCCGCGAGGAAACTGCGACGACCGGCGGAAAAAGCAGGGGTCGAGATCGTACTCGAAACGCTGACCGCGTCGCTTACAGCGACGACCAGGACTTGCGGGCCTCGTTCCAGGAGGTGATGTCCGCGATCCAGCGGGCGGCGATCATCTTCTTCAGGTTCTTCGCGGGAACGCCGCCGAACGTGTCGACGGGCAGCGAGATTCCGAGGGCCGGCTTGACCTCGTGGGCGACGGCCTTGTCGCCGACGGAGATGACGGTCCCCTTGTCCTCGTGCTCCCAGGTCCGCAGCGGGCGGTTCTCGATGGCCCGGGAGATGTTCTCGCCGGCGACCTCCGCGGCCTGCCAGGCGGCCTGGGCCGTCGGCGGCGCGGGCTGGTCGCCCTGGTTGATGATCGCCGAGTCGCCGATGGCGAAGACGCGCTCGTCGGAGGTCTGGAAGTTGGCCTCGGTGTTGAGGCGGTTGTGCTCCTTCTCGAGGTCGGCGTCGTCCATCGCGTCGCGGCCGGTGATGCCGCCGGTCCAGACGAGGACGTCGTGGTCTAAGGGCTCGCCCTCGTCGAACTCGATGTGGTCCTCGGTGGCCTCGGTGATCGGGTCGTCCGTGTGGATCTGGACGCCGGCCTCCTCGAGGAGGTCGCGCAGCGCCTGCTGGATTTCCGGATCGTTGCCGGGGAAGATCTCCTCGAGCGCTTCGACGAGGTGGATCTCGATGGGGGCGCGGTGGTTGTCGCGGAACTCCGCGATCTCGCCGGCGGTCTGGATGCCCGAGAGCCCGGCGCCGCCGATGACGACCTGTGCGGGCTCGCCGCGGGTCGCCTCCTGGCTGGCCGCCTTGACGGCGTCGTGAATGTCGAGAGCGTCGTCGAGGCTCTTCAGCGTCAGCGAGTGCTCCTCGAGGCCGGGGATGCCGTAGTAGGCGGTCTGGCTGCCCAGTCCGACGAGGACGTAGTCGTACTCGACGTCCTCGCTGTCGGCGAGTTCGACGACCTGGTCGTCGACGTCGAGGCCGACGACCTC
Source organism: Haloterrigena sp. KLK7 (assembly GCF_037914945.1). Lineage (NCBI taxonomy): Archaea > Methanobacteriati > Methanobacteriota > Halobacteria > Halobacteriales > Natrialbaceae > Haloterrigena > Haloterrigena salinisoli. The sequence goes on along the minus strand of NZ_CP149787.1, from coordinate 3,054,637 downwards.
GTCCTGGATGAACCGGGTCGACGGGTCGGCGATCTGGGTGACCGGGAAGGTGATGTCCGAACGGACGTCCGGGTCCCGAATGACGCGGTGGGACTCGTGAAGAACCAGGTGATAGTCGACGTCAGCGATCCAGGTCAGCCGTGCGTTGCCCCCGAGCTCCGACTGGAGCTTGTTGATCGCACCGGCACCGGCGTAACCGGCTCCGAGTACGACGACGTTCTCAGTCATATCTCCTATTCCGAAACCCTCCGATACAAAGGTGTTGGAACGTTCACGCACGTGGTAGGTATTCTCACGCAACGTGTAGTCGCCGGATACTATCTCCGCGTCGACAACTGTCCGCTAGAGGATTCGGTTCCCGAACGCGCTCGCGGTGAGTTCGGCCGCGATGGTCGCCGTCTCGTTGCCCTCGTCGAGAATCGGGTTGACCTCGACGACGTCCATCGAGCGGAGGATCCCCTCGGCCGCGTTGCGTTCCGAGACGGTCTCGAGCGCGGCGTGGGCCTCCCGATACGTGACGCCGCCGCGGACCGGCGTCCCGACGCCGGGGGCCGTCTTGGGATCGACCCAGTCGAGGTCGAGGCTGACGTGGACGCCGTCGGTGCCGTCGGTCGCGACGTCGAGCGCGTCCTCGACGACGGCGGTCATCCCGCGCTCGTCGATGTCGGCCATCGTGAACGCCGTCATCTCGCTGTTTCGAACGAGTTCGCGCTCGCGCTCGTCGATGCTCCGCAGGCCGACGTAGGCGATGGACGCCTCGCGGACGCGGGGCGCGTGGGCCCACGAGAGGTCGCCGAAGGCGCCTCGTCCCAGCGTCGCGGCAAGCGGCATCCCGTGGACGTTGCCGCTGGGCGACGTCGCGGGCGTGTTGAGGTCCGCGTGGGCGTCGAACCAGATCGCGCCGAGGTCCGCCTCGCGGGCCGAGCCGCGCATCGAGCCGATCGCGACCGAGTGGTCTCCGCCCAGCACGAGCGGAAACTCGCCGTCGGCCAGCGCGTCCGCGACCCGCTCTTCCAGCCGCGTACTGACATCCTCGACCTCTCGGAGGAACTTCGCCGTCCCCTCGATCGGCTCGTCGGTGTTCGGATCGCGCTCCTCGGCTCGCGGAATCGAGAGATCGCCGTCGTCGACGGCCGTGACGTCGGCGTCCGCGAGGCGATCGGCCACTTCGGCGTATCTGATAGCCGACGGTCCCATGTCGACGCCGCGACGGTCCGCCCCGTAGTCCATCGGTGCGCCGATGATCCTGACGGTCGTACTCATAGTTCGAGTTCGATCCGCGGCGGTTTGACGGTGGCGATCGAGACGGCGACAGGTTTAGGGTTAGACCCGTCTAAATCCGACTACGATGATGCTGAGCGACGTGATGGAGGATTACCTCAAGACGATCTACCAGCTCCAGCGCGAGACCGACGAGCGGATCAAGACGTCGGCCATCGCCGACGAGCTGGACGTCACGTCGCCGACCGTCACCAGCATGCTCGACAAGCTCGAGGAGCGCGGGCTCGTCGACCGCGAGAAGTACCGCGGCGTCACGCTGACCGACGAAGGTGAGACCGTCGCCCTCGAGGTCGTCCGCCACCACCGGCTGCTCGAGGCCTACCTCACCGAACACCTCGACTACGACTGGGCGGAGGTCCACGAGGAGGCCGACCGGCTCGAACACCACATCAGCGAGGACTTCGAGGCCCGCGTCGCGGACGTCCTCGGCGAGCCGGCGGTCGACCCCCACGGCGCGCCGATTCCCGGCGCCGACCTCGAGCCGCCCGAACGGCCCGAGGGCGAGTCCGTCACGTCGTTCTCGGCGGGCGACGTCGTGGTCGTCGAGGAGGTCGCCGACCGCGACGCCGAGGTCCTCTCCTATCTCGCCGAGCACGGTGTCAGACCCGGCGTCGAACTCGAGATCGTCGAGGTCGCCCCCTTCGGGATGATCACCGCCCGCTCGAGCGACCACGATACCGACGTCTCGCTGCCCGAGTCCGTCGCCCATCACGTTCGCGTCTCCGAACCGCGGGAAATCGAACAGTAGTTCGCTGTCGTGTCTGCTCGTCCACCGAACCGCCCCCGCGGTTCGTTTAGACTCGTTCTAATCCGCTCTCGATGAAGCGTCGAGTGTCCGACGACGGTGACGGCGATCCGTGACCGGAGCGTCGCCGTCGGCGCTCTCGCCCGGCTGCTCGTCGAGACGTCTCGTCGCCCTCCCGAACGAGGGTCGACTCGTCGCGGCCCGAATCGGTACTGGTATGCAGTTGCGTGCCAGCCGTCGATCACCGAAACAAAACACCTTACTAGGGCGCGTTCTAACGACGGAATCACCGCGTTACTCCCGGCTCACCCGTCGGGTTTAAGGAAATCAATTACGAACGATTCAGTATGTCATCCATCGAACTCACCCCCAGCCAGAAGAAAATCCTCCGTGCATTGACGAATCTGCACAAGGAGTCCGAAGCCGCCATCAAAGGCGAGGACATCGCCGAACAGGTCGACCGTAACCCCGGAACGATCCGCAATCAGATGCAGAGTCTCAAAGCCCTCCAGCTCGTAGAGGGCGTACCCGGCCCGAAAGGCGGGTACAAACCGACCGCCTCAGCCTACGAGGCCCTCGAGATCCAGCAGATGGACGATCCCGCCTCGGTTCCGATCGAACACGAGGGCGAACCCATCGAGGACGTCATCGTCGAGGAGATCGACCTCTCGAGCGTCCACCACCCCGAACTCTGCCGCGCCGAGATCCACATGCAGGGATCGATGGGCGAGATCCACGAGGACGACGCCGTCACCGTCGGCCCGACCCCGCTGTCGAAGCTCCTCATCGAGGGCCGCGTCGACGGCAAGGACGACACGAACAACATCCTCATCCTGCGGATCGAAGACATGGTCGCCCCCGCCGAAGAGCCGTCCCACTGACGGCGGCCGCCGATCGCTCTCGATATTTCTCCGCTCTCTGCGGTTCCCAGCGACCGCTCGCTCGCGTGATATTCTGTCGCGCACCCACTCGCTTCGAGCCGTCTCGAGCCGCTTCGAGCCGCCTCGAGCCGACGCGCTGACTCGAGTCTCGGCTCATCGACTCGAGATCCGATTCAGATGGCCGCTCGATCGGGAAAAACAGCGAACTCCGCTAGCCCGCTCGACCGGCCCGACACCCGGGCCGATCGTCGCGGAGATCAGCTCTCGTCGGCGTCCGTAGCAGCGTCGTCGTCGGCATCGGCCGCCGCGGCCGCCGGGATGTCGTCGACGCTGGCGACCGCGTCGCCGTCCTCGACGTCCATGACGATCACGCCCATGGTGTTGCGCCCGACCGTCGAGATCTCGTCGACGCGCGTCCGGACGATCTGTCCGGCCTCGCTCATCATCACCAGTTGATCGTCGTCGTCGACGGCCTTGACGGCCGTCACGGGGCCGTTTCGGTCGCCCGTCTTGATGTCGATCAGTCCCTTTCCGTATCGCGACTGCGTGCGGTACTCGGAGAGCCGAGTCCGCTTGCCGTACCCGTTCCGGGTGACGGTCAGCAGCGCCTGGCCGTCGTCCTCGTCGGTCGCGACCAGTCCCGCGACCGCGTCGTCGTCCTGGAGTTTGATCCCGTTGACGCCCCGGGCGTTGCGGCCCATCGCGCGGACCTCGTCCTCGTCGAAGCGGATCGTCATGCCGCCCTCGGTGGCGATGACCAGGTCCTGCGAGCCGTCGGTGACCTCGACGTCGACGAGCTCGTCGCCTTCCTCGAGATCGGCCGCGATGATCCCCGTCGAGCGGATGTTGTCGAACTCCTCGCCGCCGGTTCGCTTGACGTAGCCGTGTCGGGTGGCCATCGTCACGAACTCGCCGTCGCCGAAGGCGTCGGTGTCGACGATGGCCGTGATGTCCTCGCCGGCGTCGAGATCGAGGATGTTGACCGCCGACTTGCCGCGGGCCGTCCGGCCCATCTCGGGGATCTCGTAGGTCTTGAGCTGGTAGACCTTCCCCTGGTTGGTAAAGCACAGCAGGTAGTCGTGGGTGTTCGCGCGGAACACCGTCGAGACGCGGTCGCCCTCCTTGACGTCCGCGCCGATGATGCCCTTGCCGCCCCGACCCTGGGGGTCGAACTGGTCGATGGGCATCCGCTTGACGTAGTCGTCTTCGGTCATGACGACGAAGACCTCCTCCTCGGGGATGAGGTCCTCGTGGGTGACCGTCCCCTGATCCTCGACGATCGAGGTGCGGCGGTCGTCGCCGTACTCGTCCTTGATCTCGCGGAGTTCGTCCTTGATGACCGAGAGCAGCTCTTCCTCGCTCTCGAGGATCGCGTTCAGCCGTTCGATCTCGGCCTGGACCTCCTCGTACTCCTCCTCGATCTCGGCGGTCTCCATCGAGGTGAGGCTGCCCAGCTGCATCCGGACGATGTGGTCGGCCTGATCCTGGGAGAAGTCGTAGGCGTCCTGCAGGTTCTCCTTCGCGTCCGACCGGGTCTCGCTGTTGCGGATCAGTTCGACGACGTCGTCGGCGTTCTCGACGGCGGTCAGCCGCCCCTCGAGGATGTGTGCGCGGTCCTCGGCCTCCTCGAGGTCGTACTCGCTGCGCCGGCGCACGACCTCGCGGCGATGGGCGACGTACTCTTCTAAGGTCTCCTTCAGCGAGAGCACGCGGGGCTGGCCGTCGACCAGCGCGAGGTTGATGACGCCGAAGGTCCGCTCTAAGTGGTTCTCGAGCAGGCGGTTCTTGACGACTTCCGTGTTGGCGCCGCGCTTGAGTTCGATGACGACGCGGACGCCGTCGCGGTCGGACTCGTCGCGCAGGTCCGAGATGCCCTCGATCTCGCCCTCGTTGACGTCCTCGGCGATGCGCTCGACGAGGCGGGCCTTGTTGGCCTGGAAGGGGAGTTCCGTGACGACGATCCGTTCGCGGCCGTTCTTCCACTCCTCGACCTCGAACTCGGCGCGCACGCGGAGGCGCCCGCGGCCGGTCTTGTAGGCCGAGTAGATGGCGTCGCGGCCGACGATGTTCGCCCCCGTGGGGAAGTCGGGGCCCTTGACGTGCTCCATCAGGTCCTCGACCGTCGCGTCAGGGTCGTCGATCAGTTCGATCGTGGCGTCGACGATCTCCCCCAGGTTGTGCGGCGGGATGTTCGTCGACATCCCGACCGCGATTCCCGAGGAGCCGTTGACCAGCAGGTTCGGGAACGCCGCCGGGAGCACGTCGGGCTCGCGCAGGCGGTCGTCGTAGTTCGCGGAGAAGTCGACGGTGTCCTTGTCGATGTCCTCGAGGAGTTCCTCGGAGATCGAGGACATGCGCGCCTCGGTGTATCGCTGGGCGGCGGCCGGGTCGCCGTCCATCGAACCGAAGTTCCCCTGACCGTCGACCAGCGGGTAACGCATCGAGAAGTCCTGGGCCATCCGGACCAGGGTGTCGTAGATCGCGCTGTCGCCGTGGGGGTGGTAGTCACCCATCGTCTCCCCGACGATCGAGGAGGACTTGCGGTGGCTGCTCCCCGAGGAGACGCCCATTTCGTGCATCGCGTAGAGGATGCGCCGGTGGACGGGCTTCAGGCCGTCCTCGACGCGGGGGAGCGCGCGACCCGCGATGACGGACATCGCGTAGTCGATATACGACTGCTCCATCTCGTCCTCGATGCGGACGTTCTCTACCGCTCGTGCCTGTACGTCAGTCGGATCGGGTACGTCTGAGCTCATGTGTCATTGGGTTTCGTGGGGTGCGTTGATTGCGTGAGGTTGGTGTCAAGCACTGCATCCGTGAGCGAGTTCGCGCAGCGAACTCGCGAGCGGGCCGACGACCGACCCGCAGGGGAGGGAGGAGTGCTTTTGATCGAAATTTTGCCGAGGGCGCGGCTACGTCGCGCCCGCAGAGCAAAATTTCGTTAGATATCGATCCATTCGGCCTCCGGCGCGTTGTCCTTGATGAACTGCTTTCGGGGTTCGACGGCGTCGCCCATCAGGACGGAGAACATCTTGTCCGCCGCCGCGGCGTCCTCGATGGTGATCTGTTTGAGGATGCGGTTGTCGGGGTCCATCGTCGTGTCCCAGAGCTGTTGTGGGTTCATCTCCCCCAGTCCCTTGAACCGCTGGACCTGCGACGGGTTCCCGTCGCATTTCTCCTCGACGATCTCGTCGCGTTCCTGCTCGGTCATCGCGTCGTAGGTCTCACCGCGGTAGCGAATCCGGTAGAGTGGTGGCTGGGTCGCGTAGACGTAGCCGCCCTCGAGCAGCGGACGCATGTGGCGGTAGAAGAACGTCAATAGCAGCGTCCGGATGTGGGCGCCGTCGACGTCGGCGTCGGTCGCCATGATGATCTTCTTGTAGCGGACGTCCTCGACGTCGAACTCGTCGCCGATCCCCGCGCCGATGGCGGTGATCATGTTCCGGATCTCGTCGTTCTCGAGGATGCGGTCGAGACGGTGTTTCTCGACGTTCAGAATCTTCCCCTTGATGGGGAGGATCGCCTGGAAGTCCGGATTCCGTGCCTGTTTCGCGCTGCCGCCGGCGGAGTCGCCCTCCGCGATGAACAGTTCGGCCTCGTCGGGGTCCTTGGTCTGGCAGTCTGCCAGTTTCCCGGGCAGCGACGTCGACTCGAGGGCGGACTTCCGCCGAGTCAGCTCTTCGGCCTTCTGGGCGGCCTTGCGGGCCTTCGCGGCCTCGACGGCCTTCGTGACGATGGCCTGGGCGGTGTCGGGGTGTTCCTCGAAGTAGGTGCCCAGCCCCTCGTGCATCGAACTCTCGACGATGCCCCGCACTTCCGAGTTACCGAGTTTCGTCTTCGTCTGCCCCTCGAACTGCGGGTCGGGGTGTTTGACCGAGATGACGGCGGTCAGGCCCTCGCGGATGTCCTCACCCTTGAGGTTGTCCTCGAGGTCGCCGAGCATGTTGTTGTCCTTCGCGTAGTCGTTGACCGTCCGGGTCAACGCGGTCTTAAAGCCGGTGAGGTGGGTGCCGCCCTCGCGGGTGTTGATGTTGTTCGCGAAGGCGTGGATCGAGCCCTGCAGTTCCTCGGTGGCCTGCATCGCGACCTCGACCTGGATGTTCTGCTCTTCGGCCTCGAAGTAGATGACGTCGTCGTGCATCGCCGAGCGCGTCTCGTTTAAGTACTCGACGAACTCGCGGATGCCGCCCTCGTACTCGTAGGTCTCCTCGATCGGCGCGTCCTCGTCGTGGAGCTCCTCGCGCTCGTCGCTCAGCGTGATGCGCACGCCGGAGTTGAGGAAGGCGAGTTCCCGGAGGCGGTTCGAGAGCGTCGAGAAGGAGAACTCGTCGCCCTCGAAGATGCCCGTGTCGGGCCAGAACCGGATCTGCGTGCCGGTCTCCTCGTCGGGCTCCATGTCGCGGACGCGCTCCATGTCGCCGACGGGTTCGCCCGCCTCGAAGGCGTGGCGGAAGACGCCGCCGTCGCGTTTCACCTCGGCCTCGAGGCGCTCGGAGAGGGCGTTGACGACCGAGACGCCGACGCCGTGGAGTCCGCCGGAGACCTGGTAGGACTTGTTGTCGAACTTGCCGCCGGCGTGGAGGACCGTGAGAATCACCTCGAGAGCGGGGCGATCGTACTCGTCGTGTGTGTCGACGGGGATCCCGCGGCCGTCGTCGGCGACGCTCACCGATCCGTCGTCGTTGATGGCGACGGTGATGTCGTCGCAGTGACCGGCCAGTGCCTCGTCGATCGAGTTGTCCACCACCTCGTAGACCAGGTGGTGAAGTCCTCGAGAATCAGTAGAGCCGATGTACATCGCCGGCCGTTTCCGCACGGCCTCCAGGCCTTCGAGGACCTGGATTTGGCCTGCGCCGTACTCGCTTTCCTGGGACATGTAAAACCTGCTTTCGGATAGCCGCCCGTTCCTAATAAAAGTCACGTGTACGCGCTCGCGCGCGAGCCAAAACGGTGTGAGGGGAACGGCGCGGCGACGAGGGAAACCGCGATGAGAACGGAACGCGGACGCCTAGATGACCGCGTCGAAGTCGTCGTGGCCCTGAATGTCGACGCCCTCGTCCGTGACTTCGGCGAGGAAGACGCCGTTGCCGGAGCCGGTGTCGCGCTCGACGGCGCTCTTGATCGCACGGGCCGCGACCGACTGTGCCTCCTCGAGCGAGAGGCCCTCCTCGTACTCCTGTTCGAGGAGGCCGTAGGCGAGTTGCATCCCGGAGCCGGTGACGGTGTAGTCGTCCTCCATGACGCCGCCGGCGGGGTCGATGCTGTAGACGTGGCTGCCCTCGCTATCGACGCCGCCGAGGATGGGGTTGATCGCTCGGAACGGGCCGCCGCGGGCGAAGTTGCCCGCCAGCGTCGCCAGCGCCTCGATGGGCATCGGCTCGCCGCGTCGGGACCCGTAGAGGTTGACCTCGGAGCGCAGCGTTCGGATGAACGACTGGGCGCCGCCGACCGAGCCGACGAGCGTTAACGCGGCGGTCGGGTGAATCTGCTCGACCTTCTGGACGTTCTTGTTCGAGACGAACCGCCCGCCGAGGCTGGCGCGCATGTCCGTCGCGATCACGACGCCCTCGTCGGTCGCGATGCCGATGGTCGTCGTCCCGGTCTTGTTGACGGTATCGCCGCGCTCGTCTCCCCGGCTATCGTCGGGGAGCGACCCGAGCTCGGGCTCGTACGGCGACGGGTCGTCCCCCTGCGGGGTCGATCCCTGGGTCCAGTTATTCATCGCTCTCCTCCTCCGGCTGGTCGATCTCGGCGACGATCGACTCGAGTCGCTCCTGGGAGACCGTCTGGAACGTCTCGTCTTCCGTATCGATCGTCGCGAGGTCGACGTTCTCGGCGCTGACCGGGTCGTCGTCGGCCGACCCGAGCGCGCGGAGCGCGAGCTCGATGCCCGCGTCGAGGTCGGCGTCCGGGCGGTAGTTCTCCTCGAGGAACTCCTGGATCTCGTTGCGGTTGCTACCGATCGCGGCCGCCTGCCACTCGTAGTCCGTCCCCGAGGGGTCGGTCTCGAACAGGCGCGGCTCGCCGTCGTCGATACCGCCGACGAGCAAGGCGACGCCGAACGGGCGCGCGCCGCCGGTCTGGGTGTACTCCTGAATGTGGTCGGTGACGGCCCGCGTCAGCGTCTCGACGCCGATCGTCTGGCCGTACCGGAGCTGTTCGCCCTGTGCGCGTCGGCGAGCGAGGTCGACGAGCTGGCGCGCGTCGGCCACGTGACCGGCGCTCGCGATACCGACGTGGTCGTCGGCCTTGTGGATCTTTTCGACGCTCGAGGGCTCCATGAGCGACGAACTGACCTGGCGGTCTGCTGCGAGCACGACGCCGTCCGGCGTGCGAATACCGACGCTCGCGGTGCCGCGTTTGACGGCCTCGCGAGCGTACTCGACTTGGTAGAGGCGTCCGTCCGGGGAGAAGATCGTGATCCCGCGGTCGTACGCCTGCTGTTGGGATTGCCCTTGCATTGGTTCTCTGGTCGTGGGAGACCTTCACCTCGGGTAAGGGACCCCCATATATAAGAATTCTTGACACACGGCTTGTAGGTGGCAATTGTCTCTGGTTCCTTGCGGCCCGATACGGGGAATAACTCGGAGAGTCGCGTTTCCGTCGCCGATTCGGCGAGCGAACCGGAGATATTCGCCGAAGCCGACCGGCGCGAGACTGGGGCGCGGACGGCAGTCAGTAGTCCCCGAGCACGCCCAGCCGTCGAGCGCGCCTCGTCGCCAACCCGAACACGACGTATCCGATCGCCAGATAGCCGACGGCCGTCGCGACGAGGACGGCGAGCGCCGCGGGATCGAACTCCCAGAGCCGAACCCCGCCTCGCATCGCCAGCTGGAGCAGCGCGCTCCCTTGGACCAGCGGCAGCGCCGCCAGCCACGGGACGTCGAAGACGGGCGCCGTGATCAGCCCGACGAACGCGAACCCGAGGAGGTTGACGACGCTGGAGATCCGCTTGTACAGGACGCTCAGTCCGCCCATGGCGAGCCCGAGTCCGAGCGCGGAGGCGATCGCCAGCGTCGCCACGGGGACGACGGTCAGCAGGTGGAGGTCGAGTCGCGTCCCGGTCGCCAGCAGCATCGCCGCGAGGACGACCGCGGACGTGAGAAACGTTCGGAAGACGATCGCCACCGCCTTGGCGAGCACCACCGGCCCGAAGCCGAAGGGCGTGACGAAGTGGCGCTCGAGGGTCCCCCAGCCGGCTTCGGACTGGATGTCGCCGACGATTCCCGAGTACGCGCCGGTCGACAGCGTCCACAGGAAGTAGCCGACGATCAGCCCCTCGAGGGAGTCCGTGATCGCCTGACCCGCCAGCAGGGTGCCGCCGTACAGCACCATCCCGAAGAACAGCAGGTTGATGAACAGTCGCATGCCGGCGTTGACGGGGTACCGGATCCAGATCAGCAGATCGCGGACGATCACGGCCCGCAGCAGGTGATAGTAGCCACCCGTCCGTCCGGACCGAGCATCGACGCTCACCGCGTCTCACCCCCGAGATCTGCCCCGGCTCCGTGATTCGAAGCCCGATCGGTGCTCCCCGCTTCCGTCCCGCCTCCGCCGGTCAGTTCGACGAACGCGTCCTCGAGGTCGGGCTGGACGGTATCGACCGCGACGACCTCGAGCCCGTGGTCCTCCAGCGCGTCGGTCAGCCGGTAGAACGCCTCGGAGTCGGCCGCCACCGCGAACCGCGTGCGGTCCTCGAGGCGCTCGACGTCGCTCACGTCGAACCGCTCGCGGAGAGCGGCGAGGACCGACCCGTCGGCGCCGCGAACGGTGACTCGGTAGCCCTGGGTTTCGAAGGCCGCCAGCAGGTTCTCGACGGTGTCGTCGACGACGACCCGGCCCTCGTTCATGATGATCACGCGGTCGCAGACGGCCTCGATGACGTCCATGTCGTGGCTCGAGACCACCAGCGTCAGGCCGCGCTCGTCGGCGAGCCGGACGAGTTCGCGCCGGAGCGTCAGCGAACTCTCGACGTCGAGCCCCAGCGTCGGTTCGTCGAGGAAGGCCACGGAGACGTCCCCCGCGAGGACGCTCGCGAGCGACACCTTCTGTTTCATCCCGCGCGAGAGGTCGCGGACGGCGGTGTCGGCCTTCTCGGCGAGGTCGAGTCGCTCCAGCAGTTCGTCGTGGCGGTCCGCGAGGGCGTCCGGGTTTCGGCCCCGAATCGCCGCGAAGTACCGCAGGTTCTCCCGGACGGTGAGCCGCCAGTAGTCGTTGCGCGCCCCCTCGAGCATAGCGTCGACGTGGTCGTAGGCCGCCTTGGGACGGTCGTAGACGTCGATGCCGTGGATCCGAACCGCCCCCTCGTCCGGGAGGAGCAGTCCCAGAATCGACTTGATCGTGGTCGTCTTGCCGGCGCCGTTGGGACCGAGCAGCCCGATCACCTCGCCGGACTCGACCGTGAAGGAGACGTCCTCGACGGCCGTGACGACCTCGTCGCCGCTCCCGAAGGTCTTCGAGAGCCCCTCGACCGCGAGCGCCGGCGCCGCCGACTCGGACCTCGCGGCGTCGTTCGCCCCACCTCTCTCGAGGTCGGCGGCCGTTCCAGAGACGTCGGTTCCGGCGCCGTCGCTCCCACCGGTCTCCCGCCCGTCCTCGAGGTCCGTCGACTCACTACACATTGATTCGGTTACACGTTCGTAGCTGCGGTGGCGGGAAGACGTTTTTGGTCCGCTCGAGTCGCGAGGGTGACGATTGGTATCGCCGTGAGTGGTTTATCGGGCACTCGAGATCATCGTACCGGCGATGCCGGCGGACGCTCGTTCGGGATCGCTCCCGTGACCGCCCGATCGATTCGTACCGGATCGGTTTCATATGGCGCCTTCACCTGCCGGGCAGCGACTCTCCTTGCTGGATATCCCCAGAACGGAGTGAAGCGAGGCACGCGACGCGCCACTGGGGAGTCTCGGATTGGCGCATGCGACCGCGCTCGGTTGCTGACGGGAGCCGATAGATGCGTTTCCCGCTCACTGACACATGAAACGTGCATCCGTTCGAACGACGACGGCATCGCGTACGAGTACTCGTTCCCTGTCACGCCGGCCCGACGCGACGGTGACCGGGACCGCGGAGGTGATCGCGAATGAGTGAGAAGTCGGCGCCCTCCTCGACGTCCACGATCGTCGACGTCGTTCCCGGCGGCGAGACGATCCACGGCGCCCTCTACAGGTACGGGCTGGGCGTGCTGTTCGCCGCGAACGTCTTCGGTGCCGGATCGGTGTACATCCTCGCTGACGCCGGGGCCAACTTCGCGTTCTCCCTGCTGTGGGTGCTCCCGCTGGCCTTCCTCATCGACATCGCGCTCCACGACATGAGCGCCCGCCTCGCCGTGGCCGACGAACCGCTGGCGGACTACATCGTCGACGCGGTCCCGATCGGCGGACGAGTGCTCGTGATCTCGATCTCGCTGATGTCGGCGCTGTGGGCCGTCTCGAACTACGCCGTCGCGGGCGCGGCGCTGGCCTGGCTCCTGCCGGGGCTCGACAACGTCATCGTCGGCATCGTCCTCGCCGGCGGCGCGGGGATCGCCATCGTCCAGCTGAAGGTCTACGACCGCATCGAGGCGGCGATCGCGGCCGCCGTCTTCGCGGTCTTCGGCTCGTACGGCCTCCTGCTGGCTGGCCTGGACGTGCCGTGGCAGTCGGTCGCCGCCGGGCTCCAGCCCGCGCTGAACAGCGATATCGGCTACCTCACGACGGTCATCGCCCTGCTCGGGACGACCGTCTACTGGCCGAACTTCTTCATCCAGTCGAGCATCCAGCCGACCAAGGAGTGGACCGACGTCTGGAAGTACCGCCGGGACAACGCCGCCGGGATCGCGACGACGCTGCTCATCGGGAGCTTCGTGATGATCGTCTCCGCGGTGACGCTCGCGGAGGGCGAGATGACGCTGACCGGGCCCGGACAGCCGCTGGCGGACATCCTCGGGCAGGGCGCGCTCCTCGTGTTCATGATCGCCGTCTTCCTCGCGAGCATCACCTCCGCGACCGGGACGCTGTTCGGCGCCGGATTCATGATCCCGCAATCGCTCGGCCGCCACACGGTGTTCGGCGACTTCCGGTTCCGACGCACGGTCATCGGTCTGATCACCGTCTCGGCCGCCACGGCCCTCCCGCTGCTGGTCTACACCGGCTTCGGGCCCGTCGAGATGGCTATCATCATGCCCGCGGTCAACGGCGCGATCGGTCTGCCGGTGACCGTCTTCGCGCTCATCGGCGCCGTCAACCGGTTCTACGACGTCGACTGGTACGAAAACGCCGCGTTCGTCGCCGCGGGGCTCGTCCTGCTGATCGGCAGCGCCACGACGATCCAGTCGCTCTACGAGACGATCATCGGGATCCTCTGAGTAGCCCCGCGGGATCCGCTACGAGATCCGGGTACGGACTCGAGACCCCGAGGTCGGACGCCGACGGCCCGCGTTCGGTTCGTCGCGTCGCGTCGAAACTCGGCTCTCGATTTCTCATCCGAATTTCCGATATCTCACCGGTAGCGACACTGAACGGTCAATCGGAAGAGTCACAATCCCCGAGCTAATCGGCCCGATAACGCCCCGCGATGCTCGGACTCCCCTTCGACCTCTCGCTGGTCTTGTTGCTCGTGTCGATCGCCTTCTTCTCGGGGATCGGCATCACGACCATCGGCCCGGGCGGCATCTTCGTCACGATCGCGCTCTACTCGCTGACGCCGCTGGCCTCGAGCCAGGTCGCCGGCACCGCCCACGCGACGTTCGTCGTCACCGGCCTCGTCGGCAGCGCCGCCTACCTCCACTCCGGCGAGATGAAGACCGGCGAGAGTCGCGCCATCGCCGTCGTTCTGAGCGCCTCGAGTATCCTCGGGGCCCTCGTCGGCGCCGCCGTCAACGCCTTCGTCCCGCGCTCGGTGTTCGGCGTCCTGCTCGGCGGCGTCTCGATGAGCGTCGGCGGGGTCATCCTCTACAGGGAGCGCCGCGGGTTCACTGCCCTCTACGATCTCGAGCCGCTCGAGCGGCAGGGCCAACTCGCGCTGGCCGGGCTCGGGTTCGCACTGGGGATCTGCAGCGGCCTGCTGGGAATCGGCGGCCCGGTGCTCGCGGTGCCGGCGCTGGTACTGGTCGGCGTCCCCATGCTGCTGGCCGTCGCCGTCGCGCAGGTCCAGTCGATCTTCATCGCGACCTTCGCGGCCGCGGGCTACGCCCTCCAGGGGAACGTGCTCCTCCCGTTGGCGGTCGTTATCGGGACGCCGCTCCTGCTCGGGGTCGTCACGGGCTGGAAGGTCGCCCACATGATCGACCCCGAGAAGCTGAAGGTCGCGCTGGGCGTCGTGCTCCTCGGCGTCGGCCCGTACCTCGCGCTGTGAGCGGCCCGATTGGCCGGCGGAGGGCGCCGCCGCCACGAGACCGACGACGATCGACGACCGTTCACGTCCGATCGACCGCGACGGTGCAGGACTCAAGGCGTCGGAGCGCGATACCGTACTTACCGATCTCATGTCGCGCATTCTGGTTCCCTTCGACGACTCCGAGCGCGCCCGCGAGGCCCTCGAGTACGCCATCGACCTGTTTCCGAACGGCGAGTTCGTCGCCCTGACCGTCGTCGACACCTCGTCGGTGCCGGCGATTCCCAACACCGCGTCCGGCGACGAGGACGAGGTCGCGGAGACGGTCGAGACCGTCTTCGGCGACGTCGAGGAGCGCCTCGAGACCCCGGAACGGCTCGCCGCCGAGCGCGACGTCCCGATCGAGACCCGGACGCGACTCGGCACCCCCACTCAGGAGATCGTCGAGTTCGCCGAGACCGAGGCCGTCGACCACATCGTCATGGGAAGTCACGGCCGCTCGGGTGTCAAACGGTTCCTGCTCGGGAGCGTCGCGGAGGTCGTCGTGCGACACTCGCCGGTTCCCGTGACGGTCGTTCGGTAACTGCGGTCCCGGTGACGATCCGCGTCGCGATTAGGCCGGCACTCGAGCGCCGCGCGACTCGAGTCGACGGCTGCGGGGCGATCCGTCGCGATCGCGTCGATACCTTGCATTGATGGGGCACAGCCTCTTCGAGTCGGGTCCCGTAGCACCGGTGGAGAGACATGGGCGACTGCGGTCCGAGCATCCGCGACCCCGGCGGGGGTCGTCGATCGCGCTCGAGAGCTGCTTCTTTTCGGAGCGAATTAGCTGCTTACCGGCGCCCTCGACCGTCGAAACGGGCGATTACACCGCAACTGACTTACTGCCAGTGCTGATAGTCCTAGTCGAATGCTTCCGTTCGTCGTGTTCGTACTCATCGCGCTCGCGATCGCCCTCGAGATAGTGTCGTACGTGTCGCTCAAGCGGATCCCCGCGGTGGCGACCGAGGAGTTCCCGGAGATCGACCGGGAACTCCTCGGCAAGTTCAGCAGTTTCGACCCCGAACTGGGCTGGGTGCCCCAGCCGAACCAGGAGAAACAGAAGGACACCGGCGACCACCTCCCCGGGGAGGAGCTCCGGACGGTGGTCACCTACTCGACCGACGAGTACGGGAGCCGCGTCTGTCCCGCGAAGGACCGCGACGAGGACGGGGCGGCGACAGCCGCCGATGAAGAGCGTTCCGATGGGAACGCGACGTCCGACGTCACCGTCTCGACCTACGGCGACTCCTACTGTTTCTGCCGGGAGGTCAACAACGACGAGACCTTCCAGCACTACATGGCCCAGGAGCTCGACACGCACGTCGCCAACTACGGCGGCGGCAACTACGGGCTCGATCAGGCGCTGATGCGCATGAAGCGCCAGTACCCCGAGGAGGAGACCGACTACGTCTTCGTGGTCGTCACCGCCTCCTCGATCGCCCGGATCCTGAGCGTCTGGAAACACTACCAGGAGTTCGGGAACATCCTCGCGGTCAAGCCCCGGTACGTCCTCGAGAACGGCGAACTCGAGCGGATCGACAGCCCCGTCGACGAGAAGGAGGACCTGCTCGACTTGGAGTCGAAGGCCGACTTCCTCCGGGAGTACGACTTCCACTACGATCACTGGTTCAAGCCCCACTTCGCGTCGGTCCCCTACACGACCGACTTCCTCGACAAGCCGGAGTATCTCCGGTACGCCGCGATTACCGGCTGTAAGGAACTCGAGCGCCGGGCCGGCCGCTCGATTCCGGGCGTCGACTTCGACGCCGCCCAGACCGAGTCGGTTCTCCGGATGGAACAGCCCCGGGTGCGCTACCACGAGCGGCTGTTCGAGACCCACGAGTACCTCTTCGACGCGCTGATCGAGGAGTTCGTCGACTACGCCGACGAGCAAGACTTCCAGCCCGTCTTCGTGATGGTCCAGCAGCTCCGATACGCGAAGTACGAGTCCGAACACGGTCCGATCTACGGCGACCTCGTGGACCGGCTCGGCGAGAAGTACGACGCCCTCGAGACGGTCGATATGGCCCGCCATCTCGACCCCGACGACGGTGTCGAGTCGCTGTACGTCGAGCGCGGCGAAGGCGGCCACTACAGCCCCGAGACCAATCGAGAGATCGCGAACGTGTTGACCGAAGTCGTCGAAGGCGGTCGGTAGCCCGCCGCTTCTCGCGGCTCGCACGGCGCCGTCGATCGGTACCGACTCCGACGGACTCGCGCCGCTCCGTTCGGTCGTCTGATCGTTGTTTCGGCGGTGAACGAAACGATTTCAAACCCTGAAGGTCGTTTACGAATCGCACCCAAACGTTCTTTCGTGACATTCCCGGAGCGTAACGTGCAATGGGAGAACAAGGAGCAACCGATTCGGCGATGATTTCGCGACGACGGACGATGAAGATCGCGGGTGCTGCGGCCGTCGCAACGACCCTCGCGGGATGCGGCGGTGGTGGTGGCGGCGACGGTAACGGTGGTGGAGGGAACGGCGGTGGTGGTGGTGGTGGCGACGCAAGTCAGTGGGAAGGCGTCAGCGAGATCGAACTCGGCGGTGAGACGAGCGGCTGGCAGGGGCAGGCGCCCTCGCCGATCGAGGGGGAAGACAATCCGACGCTCATCCTCTTCGAGGGCGAACAGTACACCGTCACGTGGGAGAACCTCGACGGTGCGGAGCACAACATCGAAATCCGTAACGAGAACGACGAAGTCGTGGACGATTACTCGACCGAACTCATGGGGGAAGAAGGTGCGACGCAGTCCCTCGAGTTCGAGGCGACCAGCGAGATGGCGCAGTACGTCTGTCAACCCCATCAGAGCACGATGCGGGGCGACATCCAGATCGAGAGCGGCGGTGGCGGAGGCGGTGGCAACGAGAGTGCCGGAAATGAAAGTGGCGGCAACGAGAGCGGCGGTAACGAGAGCGCTGGTAACGAGAGCGACGGCAACGAAAGCGGGTAGCGCCACCTGCGACGCGGTCGTCTATCGGTCGTCGACCGCGGGCAGCGTGAACGAGAACGTCGTCCCCTCGCCGGGCTCGGAGTCGACCCAGATCGTCCCCTCGTGGCGCTCGACGATGCGCTGACAGAGCGCCAGCCCGATCCCGGTGCCGTCGTACTCCTCGCGGCTGTGCAGGCGCTCGAACACCTCGAAGACGCGGTCCTGATCGTCGGGATCGATGCCGATCCCCTCGTCCTCGACCGAGACGATCCACTCGGAGTGCGCCCGCTCGGCGTCGATCCGCACCCGCGGCGGCTCGTCACCGCTGTACTCGAGCGCGTTCGACAGTAGGTTCTGGAAGATCTGCTGGAGCTGGCTCTCGTCGCCGCGAACGCGGGGCAACGAGTCGACGACGACGATCTCCGCGTCCGTCTCCTCGATCTTCATCTGCAGGTCCTCGCGCACGGCCCCGACGACGTCGTCCAGTTCGACCGGCTCGAGCGGCTCGCCCTGCGTGTCGACCCGGGAGTACTCGAGCAGCCCTTCGATCATCTTGCGCATGCGGTCGGCGCCGTCGACGGCGAACTCGATGAACTCCTCGCCGTCGTCGTCGAGTTCGTCGCCGTACCGGCTCTCGAGCAGTTGCAGGTAGCTCGAGACCATCCGCAGGGGCTCCTGGAGGTCGTGGCTGGCCGCGTAGGCGAACTGCTCTAAGCGCTCGTTCGAGGCCTCGAGTTTGCGCTGGTACTCCTTGCGCTCGGTGATGTCGTGGAAGTAGATCGACAGCCCCGACTCGGAGGGGTAGACGTTGTACTCGAGCCAGGTGTCCAGATCCTCGGCGTACACTTCGAAGTTGACGGGCTCTTGGGTCTCCATCGCCTGCTGGAACTGGTCCCGGTAGATCCCCTCGGTTTCGTCGGAGAACGTCTCCCAGACCTTTCGCCCGAGCACCTCCTCCCTGGACTGGCGGAGGATCTCGGCGGCCTGCTCGTTGAGGTGGGTGAAGCGCCACTCGTCGTCGAGCGCGTAGAACGCGTCGGAGATCCGACCGAGAATCTCGCTCAGTTCGGTCTCGAGCTCGCTCTTTCGATCCTCGAGCTGTCGCTCGCGGCGTTTCAGCTCGGTGATGTCCTCGGCGGCCGTGACGACGCGTTCGATCTCCCCGTCGGGTCCGTGCAGCGGCGTCGCGTTCACGCGGAACAGGAGCCGGTCGCCGTCGGGGGGATCGACGACGAGTTCCTCGTTGAACACCGGCGTGCCGGTCTCTAAGACCCGCGCGGCCGGCATCTCGTCCGTGGGAAGCCGGTTGCCGTCCGAGTCGTAGATCGCCCACTCGGCGTCGTCGTCGGATTCGCCGATGAACTCCTGATCGGAGAGGCCAAGCGATTTCTGTGCGCGCCGGTTGGTCAGTATCGTCTCGCCCGCGGCGTTCTGGACGGCGATCGCGATCGGGGCCGTCCGCAACAGCTTTTCGGTCTGGTTGTACTCCCGGCGGAGCAGCCGTTCGCGCTCCTTCTGGTCGGTGATGTCGTCGATCGCGACGACGATCCGGTCGTCGTCGTCTCGGTCGTCGAGCGGGGCGGCGTTGAGCGAGAGCCAGCGACGGCCGATCCCCGGCACGTCGACCTGTCGCTGGGCGTCGTACACCGGCTCGCCGCGCTCGCGAGCGCGGGCCCACGGCTCCTCGTCCGCCGGGATCGGCTCTCCGGCGGCGTCGTAGAGGTCCCACGACTCGAGGCCGTACGCCTCGAGGGCCGAGTCTTCGATCTCGAACCGCTCTAACATCCGTCGGTTCGCGCGGGTGAGATCCTCGTCCCCGGTCACCACGCCGATGGAGATCGGCACGGTCTCGAGGATCCGCTCGGTGAGGTCCCGTTCCCGGCGGAGTTGCTGTTCGTACTCGCGGCGTTCGGTCATGTCGCGGGTGACCTTCGTGAAGCCCTGCAGCTGGCCGTCGTCGTCTCGAATGGCGGTGATGACGACGTTCGCCCAGAACTCCGTGCCGTCCGAGCGGACGCGCCACCCCTCGTCCTCGACCCGTCCCTCCGCCGCCGCGGTCTCGAGGTTCGTCTCGGGCACGCCGTCGGCGATGTCAGCGTCGGTGTAGAAGGTAGAGAAGTGCTGGCCGACGATTTCGTCCTCCGCGTAGCCCTTGATCCGTTCGGCCCCTTCGTTCCAGCTGTCGACGGTGCCCTCGGGGTCGAGCATGAAGATGGCGTAATCCCGAACGGCGCTAACGAAGGCCGCGAACTCCTCCTGTTCTGACTTCCGGTCGAGTTCCACTCCGTTCGTCATCTCGACCGGCCACCAGATCCGGGTCGACTCGTCGATCCGCTTGACGCGGAGTTCGCCCCGATCGACGAGGTCCTCGAGTCCCTGTCGCGCGGAGCGTGGAGCGCAGTCCAATCGCTCGGCGACCTCGCCGGTCGTGAGAGGGGCTGACGACCGCTCGGAGTGCGAAAAAACTCGCCGGACGTCGTCCCCCGAGACGCCCGTCGAATTTGAAGATCCCATATATTCTACTATAGACTCCAATCCATAAGCCTTCGCCGTTCGGCCCGTCGTATTACGGGGTGACCGATCCGGCCACCGAACGCGTCGAGCGGGCTCCGGCGTGGTCCGTCCGAAGCGCTCTCGAGGACGACGAATAGTTCACTCCGCCCTCGAGAGAGATGCCATCGAGACGGCATCGAGACGATATCGAGACGGCAATGCGTTACCGCGGGGCGGTCAGGGTGGGAAATCGGGACCGTTCGAACGCGTCACTGAAAAACCCGCGTCAGTGACCGGGCCATCGTTGACGGGTGTCCTTCCGATAGATGGAGGTGATGCAACCGCTGTATCTCGTCGTCGGCATCGCGCTGTTGCTCGCCGGCTTCGTCGACATCCTCTGGACGACGCTCTGGGTCGACGGCGGCTCGGGGCCCCTCTCCGGACGGCTCACGACCGGCGTCTGGCGCGGCCTCCGAGTCCTGACCGGAGACCGAAACAAGGCGCTCAGCCTCGCCGGCCCCCTCATCCTCACCCTGACGCTCTCGATGTGGATCGGGCTCATCTGGGTCGGCTGGACGTTCGTCTTCGCCAGCCACCCCCTCGCACTGGTTAACACCCGCACCGGCGGCACCGCCGACTGGGCGGGCCGGTTCTATTACGTCGCGTACACGATGTTCACCGACGGCAACGGCGATTACTCCCCCACCTACGGCGGCGACGTCTGGGAGATCGCCAGCTCGTTCACGACCGCGTCCGGAATGGCCTTCGTCACGCTCGGCGTCTCCTACATCCTCTCCGTCCTCGGGGCCGTCGCCGATAAGCGCTCCTTCGCCAGCACCGTCACGGGACTCGGCAACCGGAGCGAGGCGTTCGTCCGCGCCGGCTGGAACGGCGAGAACTTCGACGGCCACGAGTTGACCCTCGAGTCGCTGGATTCCGATCTGAGCAAACTCGCCGAGCAACACAAGTCCTACCCGATCCTGCACTACTACCACAGCGAACAGAGCGAACAGGCGTCGGCCGTGGCCGTTGCCATCCTCGACGAGTCGCTCACCCTCTTTCGGTACACCGTCGACGACGAGCACAGCCCCGACCCTGCCATCGTCGAAAGCGCGCGCTCGAGCGTTTCGAGCTACCTCGAGACGCTCGACGCGTCGTTCATCGATGCGGAACCGGCGGTCCCGCGCTCGCCGGATCTCGATCGCCTCCGCGAGGACGACATTCCGACCGGCTCGGACCAGGAGTTCGCCGAGGCCCTCGCGAAGTTGACCGACCGCCGGCGTCACCTGCTCGGCGTGGTCGAAGCCGACGCGTGGGAGTGGCCACCCGTCGAGGACGAGGAGTAGCGGCCACCGTCCCGCCCGAGCAAGGCGATAACCGTCCTGCCCGAGGCGTTTACCGATCGATTTCGTCGTCCAGGCCGACCGCGATCGAACCGTCGCTGACGACGGTCACCAGCGCGCCCCGGTACCGAAACGACACTGATCGCGGACCGTGCCGATCGCGTTCGGCACCGCCCTCGAGGAGGCGGTCGATGGCTTCGGGATCGATCACGTCGTAGAGCGGCTCTCGACCGCGCTCACCGTCGAAAACGGTCTCGAGGACATCGGCGACGGCGACGCTCGGTGCGGTCGTCTCGAAGTCGTATCGCGCTCGATACCGCCGGGTCTCCGCGTCGAACTCGACCGTTCCGAACCGATCACTCATCGGTCTCGCTCTCGCTCTCGTCGACCAGGTGCTGGCCGAAGTGGTCGAACGGCTGTTTGTGGAAGCTCTTCAGTATCTTCGAGTTGACGACGTCGAACCCGAGTTCGCTGAGTTCGTCGCTCACCCGAGCGATGTCGTCGGTGTCGGTTCCGACGGCCTCGATCTGGACGTTGTCCGTGCCGTTGAGTACCTCCTGTATCGTGACGACGCCGCTGACCTCGCGGGCCTCGCGGGCGAGTCGTTCGCGTTCCGGATTCGGTGCCGAACAGATAAAGAGGACGTGTAACTGGAGTCCCGCCTTGTCGTAATCGACGTCGGGATGGTAGCCTCGGATGATTCCCTCCGATTCCAGTTGTTCGATGCGGTTTCGAACCGTGCTGGCCGAAACGCCGATTCGGTCGGCCATTTCCTGGGTCGTGATCCGACGTGCGTCTTGTTGCAGGAGATACAGTACCGCCTTGTTCGTGGCGTCGAGATCCATCTCTCACGTCCGCAGATGATTCCCACTACTTTGTTCTTTTTGCAACGCTTATCCCCTAATTCTGCTTATTTAGCAGTATTTTCTGCGAAACCTCGTCCCGGTCGCCACGCTGGCTGTGGAAATAGCAATCCGTCAACCGCGCTCCGGACGCCCGAGATCGGCGGTCCGGCGAGGTACCTGTCGACCGCGTTCACTTTCGCTCCGGTAGCGCACACCTTTTAGCCCCGCCGTTAGTAAGAGGGGACAATGACGTCGTTTCAGTCGACACTCGGTGACGAGGCGGGGATCGCCGAGGAGCTGGCCGAGAACCAGCAAGCGATCTCCATCGCCGAGTTCTTCGAGAAGAACAAGCACATGCTCGGCTTCGACAGCGGTGCTCGAGGCCTCGTCACGGCCGTCAAGGAGGCCGTCGACAACGCCTTAGACGCCGCCGAAGAGTCGGGTATTCTCCCGGATATCTACGTCGAAATCGAGGAGGCCGGCGACTACTACCGGCTGATCGTCGAGGACAACGGGCCCGGGATCACGAAGGAATCGCTGCCGAAGGTCTTCGGGAAACTGCTCTACGGCTCTCGGTTCCACGCCCGCGAACAGTCCCGCGGACAGCAGGGGATCGGGATCTCCGCCGCCGTCCTCTACTCGCAGCTGACCAGCGGGAAACCCGCCAAGATCACCAGCCGCACCCAGGGCTCGGAGGAGGCCGAGTACTTCGAACTCATCGTCGACACCGACAGCAACGAGCCCGAGATCAGCGTCGAGGAGACCACCTCCTGGGACCGCCCCCACGGGACGCGCATCGAACTCGAGATGGAGGCGAACATGCGCGCCCGCCAGCAGCTCCACGACTACATCAAGCACACGGCGGTCGTCAACCCCCACGCGCGCCTCGAGCTCCGCGAACCGCAGGAACACTTCAAGTTCGAGCGCGCGACCGACCAACTGCCAGAGGAGACCGAGGAGATCCGCCCCCATCCCCACGGCGTCGAACTCGGGACCGTCATGAAGATGCTGACGGCGACGGACTCCCAGACCGTCTCCGGCTTCCTCCAGGAGGAGTTCACCCGCGTCGGGAAGAAGACCGCCGACTCGATCATCGACGAGTTCCGCGACCGCCACTACGGCCGCGAGATGCGCTGGCGGCCGCCGGCGAGCCACGAAGACGTCGATCTCCACGCGGCGGTTTCGGACGCGACCGCGAACAAGGGCGCCGACGCCACGGCCGCCTTCGCCGACGCCATCGCCGCGGGCGTCGACGACGCGGGCCGGATCGCCCACCACGAACTGCTCGCGGTCGTCGACGAGGCCGCCGACGAGGTCGAGGCCGAGCACGGCACGACGTTCGGCGACACCGTCCGGGAGAACGCCGTCGAGGCCGTCTGGCTCGCGTTGATCGACGCTCGAGCGGACGCCGACGACGCGGACGCGGCGAGCGAGAGCGACGACCCCGTCGAGTCGCGGCTCGTCGCCGACTGCTACGACCTCGCCGACGAGGCGACGAGCACCCGCAAGGACGACGAGGTGATCCACGCCTTCGCCGAACGGCTCGCGGCGAAGTTCGACGACGAACTCAAGGCCGGCGAGGGAGACGACGGGAACGTCCGCCACCGGCTCACCCGCAAGCGGCTCCGGGCACACGTCGACCGCGCGGCGGACCTCACCGAGGAATACGACGACGTCTCCTTCGGCGAGACCGCCCGCGAGAACGTCACGGACGCCGTCTGGGACGTGATGGCGACCGTCCCCGACGACCCGCCGCTGGTCCGCGAGCTCGCCGGCGACCGGGACGCCGCCAGCGACCTCGTCGACGGGATGCGCGCGACCGACATCATGGCGCCGCCGACGCGGTGTCTCTCGCCGATCTCCGAGGACCTGATCAGCGCCGGCCTCGAAAAGGAGTTCGACGCCGACTTCTACGCCTCCGCGACCCGCGACGCCGAGGTCCACGGCGGCGATCCGTTCATCGTCGAGGCCGGCATCGCCTACGGCGGCGATCTCGAGAGCGAGGGGAGCGTCAACGTCATGCGATTCGCCAACCGCGTCCCGCTGGTCTACCAGCGCGGCGCGTGTGCGACGACCGACGTCGTCAAGTCGATCGGCTGGCGCAACTACGGGCTCGACCAGCCCGGCGGCTCCGGCCTGCCGAAGGGGCCGGCCGTGATCATGATCCACGTCGCGTCGACGAACGTCCCCTTCACCAGCGAGTCGAAGGACGCCGTCGCGAACGTCCCCGAGATCGAAGACGAGATCGAACTCGCTATTCGGGAAGCGGCGCGCGAACTCAAGAGCTACCTCAACAAGCGCCGCTCGATGCAACAGCGCCGGAAGAAGCAGAACGTCCTCGGGACGATCCTCCCGGAGATGGCCGAGAAGGTCGCCGAGGTCGCCGGCCGCGACGAGCCCGACATCGACGACGCCATCGCGCGCATCATGAACAACGTGCTCGTCGAGCGCAGCGTCGAGGCGAACGGCGACGGACAGGCCGTCTCGGTCACCGTCGAGAACAACTCCAACACGAACGAGTCGCTGGAGATCACCGACATCGTCACCGCCGAGCCGACGAGCCTCCCCGACGACGCGACCGTCGTCGAGATGGACGGCGAGTGGTTCGTCAAGTGGGAGCCGGACGTCTCGAGCGACGACGAGGCCACCCTCGAGTACGAGGTCGACGACGGCGCGGAGTACGATCTGGACGTAAAGGGCGTTGAAACCGAGAAACTCACGGTGAAACAATGAGCGCAGACAACGATCAGGAGCAGGCCAGAGAGCAGTTGATCGATCTCGCCGCGCAGTTCTACGACCAGTTCGAACTGGGCGAGATCCCCCACATGTCCGTGCCGACGCGGACGAAGAACAACATCGAGTACGACGAGGAGGAGGAGGTCTGGGTCTACGGCGACCGCGAGTCGACCCGGTCGGCCAACTCCGTCAGCGGCGCCCGGAAGCTCCTCAAGGCCGTCTACACCATCGAGTTCCTCGCCGACCAGCTCGAGGAGGACCGCTCGTCGACCCTGCGTGAACTCTACTACCTCTCGGAGAGCTGGGACAACGAGGAGGCCCAGTTCACCAGTCAGGACGAGTCCAACAGCATGGTCGAGGACCTAGAGATCGTCTCGGGAGTCACCCGCGAGGACTTCCACATGCGCCCCGAGGAATCGGGCGCGACGATCATGGGGCCGCTGCACCTCCGCGAGCAGACCCGCCGCGGCGAACGCGAGATCCACTGCCAAGAGGACGTCGGCGAAGGTGGCTACCAGATCCCGAACAACCCCGACACGATCGACTTCCTCGATTGCGACGCCGACTTCATCCTCGCGGTGGAGACCGGCGGGATGCGCGACCGCCTCGTCGAGAACGGCTTCGACGAGGAGTACAACGCGCTGATCGTCCACCTGAAGGGCCAGCCCGCCCGTGCGACCCGACGGATCACCAAGCGGCTCCACGACGAACTCGACCTGCCGGTCACGGTCTTCACCGACGGCGACCCGTGGTCGTACCGCATCTACGGCTCCGTCGCCTACGGTTCGATCAAGTCGGCCCACCTCTCCGAGTACCTCGCGACGCCCGAGGCCAAGTTCATCGGTATCCAGCCCGCCGACATCGTCGAGTACGAACTGCCGACCGACCCGCTCTCGGATTCGGACATCAACGCCTTAGAGAGCGAACTCGAGGACCCGCGGTTCCAGACCGACTACTGGGAGGAACAGATCGAGTTGCAACTCGACATCGAGAAGAAGTCCGAACAGCAGTCGCTGGCGTCCCACGGGCTCGACTTCGTGACGGACACCTATCTCCCCGAACGCCTCGGCGATATGGGCGTCCTCTAGGCGCCTCGAACCGCCGACTCGGGTCAATCTCGTTCGTGCTGGCTCCCAGCAGTGGATTTCACACAAGCAGTGGCGACTGCACGCTGATGGCGGCGCTCTCAGGCGTGCTCCGGTTCCGGATCGCGGTCCGTCTCCGCGCGAGCGGCCGACTCGGTCGCGTTCCGCTCGCCGTGACCGGGCGTTTCGGCGTTCGTACACCCCCGACAGTAGTAGTTGCGCCCCTCCGAGACCGTCAGCGGCACGCCGAGAGCACAGAATTCCTTTCGATAGGTTCGCTCGACGCCGCGACCGACGGGGTCCGCGCAGGCGGCGCACGGGCGGTCGGGGGCCACGACCGTCCGCTCGTCCACCGAGCGGATCCGACCGTTCGCCGTCACCGAGTGCCGCCCTTCGAGGCGGCGACGAACCGACGGCAGGGCGCTCGCACCCAGCGTCGCGAAGAGAGCAGCGAGCGCGAACAACACGAGGCTCGCCGCCGCGGCCGCGACTTCGAGGGCGATCAGCGCGACGACCGCGGCCGCGAGCCAGCAGGCGCCGGCGATCGCCCGCCAGCGGAGCGGCGAGCCGACCGCGGTATCGCCTCGAGTCCGCTCGGCCTCGCTCCCCTCGACGCGATCGGCTCGCAGGATCGTCCGCTCGGCGTCGCCGACGTACCGGTAGGCGCCCCAGAGGGCGTTGCCGATCCCCATCGTGAACCAGACGGTGACCAGCGCGACCGCCAGGTGCTCGTTCACGCTCCCGAACGTCCGCCGCACCATGACGGCGTGGTCGCCGAAGTCGTGCTCGAGTTCCCACCCCTCTCGAGAGGCCCGCGCGATTCGATACTCGAGGAGGTCGCGGTCGGTCGTCCCCGTCGCCGATTCGGTCCGCCGCCCGCCGCGGCCGCCGCGGGCCTCGTCCGCGGCGGTCCGACGCCGCGGTTCGGCGGTCGATCGATCGATCGCGGCGCCGCAGCTCGGACAGTAGTTCATCGTTCGCTCGAGCCCGGTACCGCACTGCGAGCAGTACCGCGACGCGGTTCCGTCCCGATTTGACCGACGAGAGCCGCCCATACGAGAGCGGTTGGTGGCGGTGACACTAACGCTTTGGAGCGGTCAGTGCGGCAGTACGTCACGATAGTCGACCAGTGAGCGGCTGCGGGAGGGCGGTGGCAGTAGCGGGTTACTGCGACTCCGAGTCGTCGAGGACGACCGGCACGCCGCGGTTCGCGACGTCGACGACGAACGCGTCCGCGTCGGTCTCGATCGCCTCGAACGCGCCGTAGTGGACCGGGAGGACGAGATCCGGCTCGAGCCGCTCGGCCAGCGCCGCGGCCTCGCGGCGGTCCATCGTGAACGTGCCGCCGATCGGCGGGAGGAACAGATCGATATCCAGCCCCTCGTGGACGGGGAGCGCGTCGGTGTCGCCGGGCCAGAAGGCGGTGACGCCGTCGATCGTGATTCCGAAGCCGCAGCCCTGCCCCTCGAGGTGGTACGGCGAACCGCTCTCGTCGACGTGTGGCCCCGCGGGGTCGTTGTAGGCGGGCGTCGTGAACAGGTCCAGCGGTCCGAGGACGAAGGACTCGTCGTCCCGGACGCGCTCGACGTCGTAGGGCAGGTCCGCGGGCCCCTCGTCGACGCGGTCGATCTCGGCGGCGTCGATCGATTCGTGGACCAGCACGAGGGCGTCCTCCCTGGCCACCCGTCGGATCGAGTCGGGATCGTAGTGGTGGTCGTGAGAGACCAGTATCAGATCGCCGTCCCGCGGCTCGCCCTCGAGCGCGTCGTACTCCTCCGGGCCCGGATCGACGTAGACGACGGCGCCGGTCCGGCCCTCGAGGCGGATCGTCGCGAGGCCGAGCCAGTCGACGGTCACCGCGCCGAATCGAACGGTCATGGCCGCCGCTACGCGCGAGCGACTCGAAAAAGGTTCGGCTGTGCCCGACGCGGCCTCAGGGTCGCCGAATGCTGTGTTCGAGCGTCCCGACGCCCTCGACCTCGATCTCGACCTCGTCGCCGTCCTCGAGGGGACCGACGCCCTCGGGCGTCCCGGTCGCGATGACGTCGCCCGGCTCGAGGGTCATGTAGGACGTGATCTCGGCGATCAGTTCCGGGATGGGGAAGATGAGCTGCTCGCGGGAGCCCTCCTGCTTGAGCTCGCCGTTGACGCGGGACGCGACGGTGGCGTCCGCTGGTACCTCGTCCGGCGTCGCCAGCACCGGTCCCATCGGCGCGGCGCCGTCGAAGGCCTTCCCGCGGATCCAGTTCTGTTCCTGGTTCTGGTCCTCCCGGTTCGAGACGTCGTCGAGGCAGGTGAAGCCCTCGACGACGTCCATCGCGTCGGAGACGGGGACGTGGCGACACTGCTCGCCGATGACGACGCCGAGCTCGGCCTCGTAGTCGATGCGCTCCTTGCCGGCGGGCGCGGTGACGGTGTCGCCGTGGCCCGCGACCGCGTTCGGCGGTTTCAGGAAGAGGAGCGGGCGGTCCGGGACGTCGGAGCCCATCTCGTCGGCGTGGTCGGCGTAGTTGCGTCCGATGCAGACGATCTTCGACGGCTCGCAGGGCGGGAGGACGTCGATCGCGTCGTCCTCGAGGGCGTAGCTCTCGTTCCCGAAGTGGACGTAGCCGTCCTCGTACTCGCCGCGGCGAACGGCACCGGCCGGATCGCGGAATCGAACGTATTTCATATGCGAGTGGTTGTGTTGCGGGGTCAAAAGGATTGAGAAGTCGGCGGCACTCGCAGATCGATGCGCTATTCGAAGGTGTGAGAGGTTGAGGGGGCGATACTCGAGATCCATCGGCTAGGGAAAATGAGGCCCCAAATGACAGGGATCCGACCGAGTGAGGGCGTGCCACTCCGGCCGCGGAACGGAACGTTTTTTACTAGGCCTCGGCAACGACCTATTGCGTTCGACGCACGCTCCGTTGGTGAGATGGACGAAGTCCGTCGAGGCTCGGAGCGAGAACGCAGTGAACGCTCCGTTGGTGTAGTCCGGCCAATCATTTCGGCCTTTCGAGCCGATGACCTGGGTTCAAATCCCAGACGGAGCACTCTTCTGAGGAACGAAGTGACGAAGAAGGAAGCACACGCTCTGGGATTTGAATTAGAGAAACGCGAGCGTAGCGAGCGTTTCGCGTGGTTCAAATCCTAGACGGAGCACGTCTCGACGAACTAATTCGCGAGTCGAAACTGGGCTCTGGATTTGACGGAGAGCAGTCGCAGCCAGCGGGCGATCTTTGGTCTCTCGAGTAGGCTCATCGCGGAGTTCGAATCTCAAACCGGAGTACTCCGCCCTACCCACTCTCGTCTCCCGAATCGGCTCGACCGTTCGCGGTAGTATCTCGTTGAGAAAATCGTTCACACCATTTTAGGGCTCTCTGTGCGAACGTGACGCGTACAATGGGGAACGAACTCGAGGAGGCGACGCAGGACGAGGTCAGGGAGGCGATCGAGCGGACCGAGGTCGAGCGGGCCGAACCGGACGAGGACGGCGACGACCTACTGATCGGCTCGTAGTCGGTCCGAAACGGGACCGTGGTCGGCGCTGTCACCGGCGAGAGCGGGGTTCCCCGCCCGAATCGCCGAGCGTGGATCGCGAACCGCGAGCGACCCGTCTCACTCGAGTTTTCGGAGGCAATCGTGGCAGAACGAGGCGACCGAGTCGTTCCCCGTCGCACACGTCTGACACCGGCCGTCACGAATCGACGACTGCGACTCGACTGACGCCGAAAAGAGGCTCTGTCGGGGGTCCGTGTACGCGTCGACGATATCGTTCCACGTGACCGTCGGGTCGGTCTCTCCCGCGCGAGCGCTCGTGCGAGCGAGCAGCGAACTCCGGTGCATGCGACCCAGCCCGTACCAGAACCCGAGGAAGACGAGCGACGGGAGGAGGCAGAGCAACAGGACCGTTCCGGCGAGAAGGATGGTCATACGGGCCGTTGCGTCTCGCTCGCTATCACCGCGTCCGTGAACGTGTTCAGAATTCATATACGCACTGCGCGGCCGCTCCCAGTCGGTCACGGATCCGGGCCGGCCGGCGTCACTCGGTCGCGGGCAGCGTAAACGAGAACGTCGTCCCCGCGCCGGACTCGGAGTCGATCCAGATCTCGCCGCCGTGGCGTTCGACGATCCGCTGGCAGAGCGCCAGCCCGATGCCCGTCCCCTCGTACTCCTCCTGGCCGTGCAGCCGATCGAAGACGGTGAACACCCGCTCGTGATCGTCGGGGTCGATGCCGATCCCCTCGTCGCTGACCGTGATCTCCCACCACCGATCCCGCCGTTCCGCGTCGATGGAGACGCGAGGCGGGTCCTCACCGTGGTACGTGAGCGCGTTATCCAACAGGTTCTGGAACACCTGTCGCAACTGGCTGGCGTCGCCCTCGACGGTGGGGAGGTCGTCGCGCTCGATCGCCGCGTCGGTCTCGTCGATCTGGAGCTGTAGATCGTCGATCACGTCGCCGACGACGGCCTCGAGATCGACCGGTTCGAGCGGATCGCCCCGCGTTTCGACCCGGGAG
Source organism: Haloterrigena sp. KLK7 (assembly GCF_037914945.1). Lineage (NCBI taxonomy): Archaea > Methanobacteriati > Methanobacteriota > Halobacteria > Halobacteriales > Natrialbaceae > Haloterrigena > Haloterrigena salinisoli. The sequence continues at coordinate 3,024,440 of NZ_CP149787.1, read as the reverse complement.
TACGCCAGCAGGCCGTCGATCATCTCGCTCATCCGCTCGGCCCCGTCGACGGCGTAGTCGAGGAACTCCTGTCCGTCCCCCTCGATGGCGTCGCCGTACCGGTTCTCGAGCAGTCGGAGGTAGCTCGTGACCATCCGCAGGGGCTCCTGGAGGTCGTGGCTGGCCGCGTACGCGAACTGTTCGAGTCGCTCGTTCGATTCCTCGAGTTTCTCGACCGTCTCCTCGAGTTTGCGCTGGAACTCCCGGCGTTCCGTGATGTCGGTCAGCGTCACGACCGCGCGACTCACCTCGCCGGACTCGTTCGTGACGGGCATACCGTGTTCCATGATGACCCGTCGTTCCCCGTCGAACGCGTCGATCTCGTAGACGTTCGGTTCCGTCACCGCCTCGCCGTCGAGCACCTGTGCCATCGTCCAGTCTTCGGGGCCGACCGGCTCACCCGAGTCCGCCCAGACCGCGTCGTACTTCCCGTACTCGTCGACGCACGACGCGTCGAAGACGTCGCCGCCCCAGATCTCCCTGGCGGTGTCGTTGGCCTTGAGCAGCGCGCCGTCGGCGTCCGCGACGACGGCACCGACGGGCAGGACCTGGAACAGCGTCTCGAGTTGCTTGCGCTGCTTCTCGGCCTCGAGTTCCGCTCGCTTTCGCTCCGTGATATCCGTCAGCGCTCCGGGGAACGTCTCGGGATTCCCGTCGTCGTCGGTCTCGACGTGACCGCGGGCGACCACCCACCGGAGCTCGTCGTCGGCGTTTCGGACGCGGTACTCCGCCTCGTACTCCCCGCAGGTCTCGACGGCCGTCTCGATCTGCCGTTCGACGCGGTCGCGGTCGTCGTCGTGGATCGACGACAGCAGCAACTCGAGCGGAACGCCGTCTCGCGCCTCTTCCGGATCGATGCCGAACGTTCGGGCGAAGGAGGCGCCGGCGACGAACTCGTCCTCGGGGACGTGCCACTCCCACGTCCCGACCGCCCCGGCGTCGGTCGCGGCCTCGAGTTGCGCTTTCGCGTCCTCGAGGTACCGCTCTCGCGCTTTGCGTTCGGTGACGTCGCGGTCGGAGACGATGATCGACACGACGTCGCCGTCGTCGTCCGTGACGGGTCTGAAGACGCCGCTCAAGGTGTACCGATCGCCGTTCGGTCGGGTGAGATCGGTCTCGAACTCGACGTACTCGCCGTTCGCTGCCCGGTTCGTCCACTCCTCGACGTCCGATCGGGCGTCGTCTCCCCGCCCCCACCACGGCGTCTCCCAGAACGGCTCGCCGGTCACGTCCTCGAGGTCGGCGTCGATGTACTCCATGGCCGTCCCGTTGATGTCGAGGACCGTCCCGTCCGGCTCGAGCAGCCCGACCAGGATGTTCGGGTCTTCGAAGATCGCTTCGAACCGTCGCTCCGTCTGCGCGTTCTCGATCGCGGACGCGAGTACGGTGGCGATGCTTCGGAGGAAGGACGCGTCACAGTCGAGAAAGTCCCGCCGCTCGGTCGCGTGCGTTCGCAGGACTCCCCACGGCCGCTCGTCGGGACCGATGCTGACGCTGAGTCCGCTCTTGACCCCCCGTTCGCGCAGTCGGTCGGAGCCGGAGACCCGCTCGTCGGCGTCGAGATCGTCGGCGACGACCGGTCGCTCGGATCGAAGCGCGGCCCCCGCGTACGAACTCGAGTCGGCCGGGACCGTCGCGGTCCCGACCAGCTCGTCGCGCCACCCGACGCCGTGTCGAACGCGGAGCTCGTCGCCGCCCGGAAGCAACTCGAGGACGCTCGCGCACTCGGTGTCCAGCGTCTCGGCGACGACGACGGCGCCGGCGTGCAGCAGCTCGTCGAGATCGTCGGTCTCGAGCGCTCGCTGTCCGAACTCCGCGACGGCCTCCTGTTGACGGATACAGGGACGATCGTCCGAGTCGGAATCCGCTCGAGGAGAGGTAGTCATTCAACGCACATATTCTCGGGCGCGGTATAAGGTCTTCTCTCGACCCCTCGCGATACGACCGCATCGGTGCGATCGGCCGGGTGAGATGACGGTCCGCTGATCGGGCGAGACGGCGGAGTTCCGGACCCGCGTTCGGTTTCGGTGGAACGAATCGAACGGCCGTGCCGTGGAACGGCGGTCGGCTCTCGGTCGTCGATACCCGGAGGCAGGTTTCTCGAGGGAACGGCGACCGACCGCGAACGAGCGAACGCGAATCGATTGATTTCCCCTCACTCAGCTGCCGAAATAGAGATTGATCGCAGTTTACTATCCGAAGCTACGACGGGGAGGGAGATAACTGGATATTCGTAAATACCATATATACGGAATCCTTCATAGTATACAAATGACCTACGAACACCTGGATACGGATCTGGTAAACGAACTGCTCGGCGACGGACGCGCGAGTCTCCGCAGCCTCGCGGAGGAACTCGACGTCTCCGTGACGACCGTCTCGAACCACCTCTCGGACTTAGAGGAGGAGGACGTCATTCAGGGGTACACGCCGATCGTCGACTACGACGCCCTCGGCTACGACGTGACCGCGGTGATGCAACTGAAGGCCGAAGGCAGCGCGCTGCCGAAGATCACCGAGTCCCTCAAAGACCACCGGCAGATGATCTCGGTTTACGAGGTCACCGGCAACTACGACGTCATCGCCATCGGCAAGTTCAAAGACACCGACGACATGAACGACCAGATCAAGCAGTTGATCACCGATCCCGACATCAATCAGTCCAACACGAGCATCGTCCTCAACGCCGTCTCGGAGAACGAACAGTTCGAACTCGAGCCCGCCGAGGATAGCTGACGACCGTTCGGTTCCGGCGCTCGAGTCGGTGCTCCCGGTCGCGACGAGAGCCGAGAAAGCCAACTCGCTCGTTTTCCGCCGATTAGCGACGGGTTCGCGAACGTCCCCGACGGACGTCGGCCCCGAAATCCGAGCGTCAGTGATCGATTCCGGGCCGCTGGAAGGTCGTCTCGTCCGACGTCGGTTCCTCGAGGGCGTCGTCGATCTCCGAAGCCGCCAGAACGTCGTTCCGGTCCGGTTCGTCGGAGCGCCTGAAGTAGTAGGTGTCGGCACAGCCGGCGACCATCGCCGAGAGGGGCTGCTCTTCGTCGTGAACGATCGACACCAGGTCGCCCGTGACCGCGATCAGTACCGCGTCGTCCGGCTTGCGGAGCTGGTCTCGAAGCTCGGTGGCGGTGCAGTCCGCGGGCAGTTGCAGGTGGACACCGTCGACGGTCGCCCATCGCGTCTCCATATCTCGTCGGTAGGTCCTCGCGACCTATACCGTTGGGCCCGCAGCTACAGGCCGCTTACCCCATACGGCCGAACCGAGTCGTCAACGGCCGGCGGGCGATCGACGAGGTCGGAGCGACCAGCGATCAGGCGTCGTCCGCCTCGAGTTCGTCGGGATCGTATCGCCGGTCGCAGTTCAGGCACTGGTAGTCCCCCTCGATGTGCTCGTAGAGGCGTTCCCCGCAGTGCCGGCATCGCCAGAGGGGATGGTTCATCTAGTCGACGATGGAGGACCGGACCGGAATAAGTACTCGGATGACTCTCCGGTGACAGTATCGGCACTGGCGACGGAATTACCCGTCCGGCGGTCCAACTCGGGCCATGGACGAGCACACCAGTGACCCGACCGTCGAGCCGCCACCGGGGCTCGAGACGCCGACGGGCTGGCACCCCGAGCCGGGGCGCTGGGAGCACGCGACGCTGCGGCGGGCGACGGTCCACGGCGTCCGGCTCTTCAACGCCGGCGCCTACCACGAGAGCCACGATTGCTTCGAGCTCGAGTGGTACAATTACGGCCGCGGGAGCACCGAGAGCGCGTTCTGCCACGGGATGGTACAGGTCGCGGCCGGCGCGTACAAGCGAGTCGACTTCGACAACGACGACGGGATGCGTTCGCTCTTCCGAACCGCGCTGCAGTACCTGCGGGACGTCCCCTCGGACTACTACGGCGTCGACGTCCTCGAGGTCCGGACCGTGCTGACGAACGCCCTCGAGGAGCCGAGCCGCGTCGACGACTGGCGAGTCCCCGTCGACGGCGAGCGACCGACCGCCGGACCGGCCGACTTCGAGTACGCCGAGTCACTCGAGGAGTGACAGTTCGACCCGGTCGGGCGACCCGACGTCCCTCGTATCGCGGGACGGGGGCGTGGTATCCACCCGCACATTCGCGGGACTGAATGGTCTCGTTCGTGAGAGACCGAATCGCCTTTGGCTACTGAGCCCAATGATACGGTAATGAGAGTTGCACAGCTCGGGTCGGGAACGCCGGAAATCGCAGTCGTCGCGGGCGTTCACGGGGACGAACCCTGTGGCGTTCGCGCCGTCGAACGGTTGCTCGACGAACGCCCGACCGTCGAACGGCCGGTCAAACTCATCGTCGCCAACGAGGAGGCCCTCGAGCGACGGGTCCGGTTCGTCGACGAGGACTTGAACCGCGCGTTCCCCGGAGATCCGGACGCGAAGACGCACGAAGGACGACTCGCCCATCGGCTCGTCGAGGAGCTCGACGGCTGTCTGACGTTCTCGATGCACTCGACCCAGAGCCACGGCGAGCCCTTCGCGATCGTCAACGGCGTCAGCGAGACCGCGACGGAAATCGTTCCCCAGCTTCCGGTGACGGCGATGGTCGAGACGAGTAACTTCGCGGAGGGACGGCTGTTCTCCGAGATCGATACGATCGAAGTCGAGTGCGGCCTGCAGGGGTCGGAGACGGCCGCCGAGAACGCGGACCGACTGACCCGCGCGTTCCTCACGGCCGTCGACGCGGTACCCGGCGATACGATCCGCAGCGATCTGCCGGTCTATCGGCTCACCGACGTCATCCGCAAGCGGGACGCCGACACCTACGAGGTCTTCGTCGAGAACTTCACGGAAGTCGAGGCCGGCGATCCGTTCGCGGCCGCCGACGGGGACACCCAGGTCGCCGACGAGCCGTTCTATCCCGTCCTGATGTCGCCGAACGGCTACCGGGATGTCTTCGGCTACGCGGCCGAAAAGCTCGACGTCCTGACGGCGCCGCCGGCCGCGGACTAACCGTCACGAGCCGCGTACGGCGGGGTACCGCCCCGACTCGCCGTCGACGGCTCAGGCAGTGCTTTCATGCGTAGTCATCTCGAAACGGGAGTGATGAGCGATGCATCAGGTCGCTCGAGGGGAGCGATAGACGTCTTGTTGGTCGAGGATAACCCGGGCGACGTCCGCCTCGTCGAAGAGGCGTTCCACGATGCCACCGCCGACAGCGAGCTCCACGCCGTTTCCGACGGCGAAGAGGCGCTCGACTTCCTCTATCAGCGCGGCGACCACGCGAGCGCGCCGAGGCCGGACCTGATAATTCTCGACTGGAACCTCCCGCGAACGAGCGGCGAACAGGTGCTGACGGAGCTGAAGGACGATCCCGAGCGCAAGCACATTCCCGTCACCGTCCTCACCGGGTCGCAGGACGACACCGACGTTCTGGACTCGTATCGAAAGCACGCGAACGCCTGTCTCCGGAAAGCGGTCGAGCCGGAGGCGTTCATGGACGCCATTCAGGCCTACGCGGAGTTCTGGTTCTCGACGGCGCGACTGCCGAACGGCGACGAGTGACGGTCGTCGAGGATCGGTAGCCGTCCGTTCCCGACCCGAGGGTTCTCACCGCTCGCGCCCGTCGGTCCCCGTATGGACGCTCCGACGCGTCGACGCCTGCTGGCAGCGACCGGATCCTCGATCGCCGTACTCGCGGGCTGTTTCACGGAATCGGGCTCCGACGCGCCCGAACTCGCGACGCCAGCGGACGCCCCCGACGAGGACTGGTCGGTACCCGACTGGCGGCCGGCCGACGCCGTCCCGAGCGAGGACGACGTCGAGGCGACGACGGTCGTCTCCGACCTCGCGATCCCGTGGGACCTCACGTTCGCCGACGGCGACGCCTTCGTCACCGAACGCGACGGCGGCGTCCGCCGGTTCGATGCGGGCGCGCTGGCCGACGACTCGGGCCTGGGGCCCGCCGACGGCGAGACGATTCTCGAGAGCGGATCCCTCCCCGATCGCGCGTCGCCCGGCGAGGGCGGGACCCTCGGCGTCGCGGTCCATTCCGACTTCCCCGACACTCCCGACCTGTTCGTCTACTACACGGCCGACGACGGGGTCGTTTCGAACAGGGTCGTCCGCTACGACATCGAGAGCGGCGACCTCGAGACGGTCCTCGAGGGAATACCGGGGGCGTCGATTCACAACGGCGGGCGGATCGCGTTCGGCCCCGACGACGCCCTCTGGGTGCTAACAGGTGACGCACGGGAACCGGCGCTGACGCAGGACCCCGGCTCCCGCGCGGGCGCCGTCCTGCGGGTGACGCCCGAGGGGGAGCCACACCCCGAGAACCCGGACTGGGGCGACGACGGCGACCGGCGGACGTACGCGCTCGGCCACCGCAATCCGCAGGGACTGGACTTCACGCCGCGGGGAACGCCGATACTCGCCGAACACGGACCGGGCGCGCGGGACGAGCTCTCGGTCCTCCGGCCGGGCGGCAACTACGGCTGGGATATCGTCCGCGGCGGACCCGACGACTCCGAGTACGAGAATTACGACGACTACGAGGCGGCGACGCCGCCGGTCGTCAACACCGGCCCCGGGACGACGTGGGCGCCGTCCGGACTGGCGTTCTACGACGACGACGCGATCGGACCGTGGGCGAACGCCGTCCTCGTCTGCGGGCTCGCCTCGAGCGCGCTGTACGTCGTCGGGCTCACTCCTCCGGACGAGTCGGACGGGAGTGCGGACGACGGCGGAGCGGCCGACACGCGCGAGGGCGACTCCGGCGTCCGGTACGACGCCGACTGGCTCGACGACCGGTTCACGGCGACGGTCCACCGACTGTTCGCGGGCGAGTGGGGCCGCCTTCGACACGTCGAGCCCGGACCCGACGGCTCGCTGTACCTGCTCACCTCGAACCGCGACGGTCGCGCTGACGGGCCGTTTCCGCGGGCGAACGACGATCGGATCGTCAGGCTGGACCCGCGATAGGAGCGCCGTCCCGAGGGACCGTCGGTACCGCGGACGCAAGGCCTATCCCCTTTCGTTACCTTATGACGCGTATGGAATTCCCACCGAACCAGGGTCTCGATCAGGAGGAGGTCGACGAGCAAGTCGAAGACGCCATCGAAAACAACGAAGTCGTCCTCTTCATGAAGGGAACCGAACTGATGCCCCAGTGTGGCTACTCCCGGAAGGCCCTCGGGCTCATCGACCACCACCGCGACGAGTTCGAGACCGTCGACGTCCTCGACTCGCTCGACGAGTTCCGCACCGCCCTCGAGCGCGAGAGCGGCTGGGAGACGATCCCGCAGACGTTCGTCGACGGCGAGTTCGTCGGCGGCTCGGACGTCCTCGAGGAACTCGAGGAGCGCGACGAGCTGGCCGAGACGCTCAACGCCGAATAATCACTACGACGAGCCGATGAATTAATCCGAACGCATCGGCCACGTATCTAATAGCAGGTCATATAAGTCACGCGCTCGTACTAGGAACTCAGCGACTGTCGCCGCAGATCATCCCACCATGTCAACAGAGGAATCCAGACACGTTTATCGGCTGCATTCGACGCTTGAACTACCCCTCGAAGACCTTCGGGAACACATCGAGGAGGCAGAGTACCCGGACGGTATCACCGACGTGGAGATAACGCGGCGCAACAACACGCTCATTCTCAAGGCCGTCGCCGAGGACGAATCGGTCAGCAAGTACACGCCGACCGCCCAGCTCAAGGCCAGCGTCACGGAGAACCGGGTCTACGAGGAAGACCCCGACGAGCGGCGCAACGCCTTCCGCTGGGACGAAGAGGAAGAAGAGGAGATCGAATCCGAACTCGTGGAGTTCGCGGCGTTCAAGGGCGATCGCGAGACCGTCCTCCAGAACTCGCTGTTGCAGTACCAGATGTTCCTGGTCCTCTGTGGCATCGCCGAAGCCGCCGAGAAGGGGACGCTGACGGCGATTTCGGAGCGCGACGGCGAACTCGAGGCGACCCGCATCGTCGAGGGCGAGCCGCGACCGGCCAACATCGAGGTCGTCGAAGGGCCTCGAGACCACAACTCGGGCGAGGGCGGCGTCAACTGGCGGGACAACAAGTTCATCTCGGACTGATCGGCGCCCGATCTCGCGGGTTTCGTACCGCTTCGATAGCGACGGCGTTCGCTCTCGTCCGCTCGTTCGCGGAGAGACCGCCGACGAGTGCCGGAACGCGGACGCGACCGGACGGGCCGCGGATGGTGGGAGGGGGGCAGGCGTTTTGCCGCTGGCGCGGTACGGTCCGGTATGAACGATCCCGGCACGCTCGAGCTCGTCGGCCGGTTGGCCGTCGCCGCCTTCGTCATGATCGCCCCCACGCTACTCTTTCTCGGACTGCTGCGGGGCCTCGAGAAGCTCCGCGACGACGCCGTCATCGATCGGTGGATGCGGGAACAGGGCCACGAGATGGAGGACGACGTACTGACCGTGCTCGCGAGCGGAATCGGCCTCGAGTCGGAACCGGACTCGAGCAATCGGTGTCCGGCGTGTGGGAACCCGAACGCGTCGACGGCGCGGTACTGTCGCGAGTGTCTCGCCAGACTCCCCTCGTGAGGGTCGAGTCGCCGCCGTAACGGTCACGTACTCCCGACAGTCGCCGACCCGTCGCCCTCTCGCGGTCGATCGGCCGGGGGCCGAGCGAACGGCCGCTCGACGGGCGCGGAATCGGTCCGATGGACGCACGTCTCGAGGTCGCGGCCGAACGTCGAGTCGGCGTCGATGGCGATACTGACGGTGTCGCCGTCGACCGTCGTGACGGTGAGCACCGACTCGCGGCGGCCGTCGATACCCAGTCCGTCGAATTCCGCGCGATGGGCGGCGTAGCCGACGAGCGCGAGCCCGCCGAGCGTCGCGATCCCGTAGAGTGGCAGCGAAACGGTGGTCGCGAGAAGGGCGATTCCGAGGGGGACGAGCAGCGCGAGGACGCCCGCGCCCACGGCGAGCTGATCGACCGCGCGACCGATGCCCGGTCGCGTTCGCAGGAACTGTACGGCCGCCGCGAGAGCGACGGTCACGGCGGCGAGCGCCGCCGCGGCGAGGCCCTGAACCGCACTGATCGCGGTCGCGACGACGATCCCACCGACGAGCAGGACGAGCGCGGCGAGCCCGCCCAGGAGGGCCGTCGGTCGGTTCGAACCGTCCGCGGCTCGGTACTCGACGCGCGTTCGCTCCCGGCTCCGAATCGAGCAGACGTAGTCGTACCTGACGTCGACGAACTCGCCGGTCGCCGAGACGCAGAGGAGTCGACGGTCGGTCGCGCCGATCGTCGCCCGACCGCGAACGGCGTCCCCGAGGAGCCGTCCCGACGCGAGTGCCCGCACCGATTCGTCTTCGACCAGATGGCTCCGGAACCGCTCTTCGACACGTCGCATGCGCGGTGACGTATCCCGACGCGCCACATAGTAAGCCACAGCTTTCAGTCGTCCCGCTGCAGCGAACCGGCGCCGCGGGAAGCCGTTGTCGCCCCGAAACCGACGGCGGGCTTCGGCCTCGAGACCGCGCCGGACAGTTCTCGAGACTACCCCTGCAGCCCGACGGCCAGTACACGTTTACGCTACTGGGCGCATTCACGGCTATGGAATTTCGGGGAGACGAGCGCGCGGTCACCGTCCAGATCGGGGCCGTGTTGCTACTCGCGATCGTCTTCGCCGCGCTGGCGCTCTACCAGCTCAACGCGGTCCCCGCGGAGAACGAACGAGTGGAGTTCGCCCACAACCAGGCGGTCCACGACGAGCTTCAGGAACTCCGGAACGCGATCCGGAACGTCGGAACCGACGGCGGGACGGAGTCGACGGCCGTCACGCTCGGCACTCAGTACCCGTCCCGCGCGGTCGCGGCGAACCCGCCGGCGCCACCGGGGCGCCTCGAGACGACGGGGACGGCGACTATCAGTATCGACGCCCGGTTCTCCGGGGACGCATCGGAATACGACGGTGATCCCGCGAACCTGACCGGCGATCACGAGACGACGACCCTCGCCTACACGCCCGACTACGGGGAGTACGGGTCGGCGCCGACGACGCGGATCGAACACGGCTTCGCGTTCAACGATTTCGGCGACGCGCAGGTCTCGCTGACCGCCCAGCCGCTGCTCTCCGACGGGACGATCAGGCTCGTCGCGCTCGAGGGCGAGCTCTCGCGGTCGGGCAGCGGCGCGGTGACGATCGATCCGACCGCGCTCAGCGGTCCCTCGGACGCGGTGCCGATCGAACCCGAGAACGGGAGTGACAGTGTCACCGTCACGATCCCGACCGCGGCACCGACGGCGTGGAACGACACGATCGGAGCGACGTTCGACGACGGCGAGTCTGGCGCGCGGGTGACCGGATACAACGCGACCGACGCGGCGCGCGGCTCGCTCACGATCGAACTGGCCGAAGCGGAGTACGACCTGCAGGTCGCTCGCGTCGGGATCGGTGACGGCGGCGCGCGTACCGCGGCGTACGACGTCGAGAAGACCCGGACCGAGAGCGAGACGACGGGCGGCGGAAGCGGCGCGTACGACGTCGAGTGGGACCTGAATCGAATCGACGCCGAAAACGACCGCGTGTCGTGTACGGCGGACCGCTGTACGTTCGACGCGGCGGGGGCGGGTGACACGGCCACGATGGTCGTCGAGACCGACCCGTCGATCGACGACGCGACCGTCGAGTACGCGGTCAGCGACCGCGACACCGGCCGGGTCGATCCCGGCAGCGGTTCGACCCGGGACGGCGTCCACCGAACGAACCTCGAGGCGCGGTCCGAAGGGGAGGTGACCGCGTTCGCCTCGAGCGGCGGCAACGGTGACCGCGTCCCGATCGATATCACGTTCGCGGGAGCCTCGGGGCCGTTCTTTGCCGTCGCGACCGAGTGGACGAACTCGCCGGTATCCGAAGGCGAGACGCTCTCGGTGACGGCCACGGTCGAGAACACCGGCAGCGACGCGGGAACGCGGGATATCGCGCTCGATATCGGCGGCCAGCGGCGGGACGCGACCGCCGTCTCGCTCGGGGCGGGCGAGTCCACGCGGGTGACCCTCGAGTGGGCGACGACCGACGGCGACGCCGGGGAGTACGCAGCGGTCGTCGCGAGCGCCGATAGCGACGCCACCGTGGGGGTGACGGTCGAGAGCGTCGCCGGACCGACCGTCGACTCGTTCACGTCCGAGCAGCGGCCCGGCAACAACGTCGGTATCAGATACGGGTGGAGCGTCTCTTCGGGCGCTGCGGAACTGGACGCGGTCACCGTGGCACTCTCCCGAGACGGGACGACCGTCGACGAGCGCACGACCGCCGTCGGCGGCGGGACCGCGAGTGCCAAAAACGAGGAGTTCTCCGACCTCGGAAACGGCCGGGAATACACGCTCGAACTGACCGTCTCCGACGTCGAGGGGAACAGCCAAATCGCGACACGGAGACAGGTCGCCGGCTGATCGAATCGCGTCCGGCCGTCCCACGAATCGGTTTCAGCCGTCCGTTCCCGCGCCGATTACTGGTGTTCGTCGGACGTCGAAACGTCGAACGACAATATCATGTATCGTCATCCCCATTGACGAGACATGACTGCAGTCGGTATCGACGCCATCGAAATCTGGACCGGGAATCTCAAACTCGACCTCCCCGGCACGTTCGCCCCCGAGAAGGGCGAAGACCCCGAGAAGTACACGAAAGGGCTCGGGCTGAACGCCAGTTCCTTCCCCGACAGCTACGAGGACATCGTCACGATGGGCGCCAACGCCGCCCACCGGCTGATGGAGCGCAAGGGCTTAGAGCCCGACGACATCGGTCGAATCGACGTCGCCACCGAGAGCGCCTTCGACAACTCGAAGCCGGTTTCGACGTACGTCGCCGGCTGTCTCGAGCAGGTCTTCGAGGGCGACTTCCACCACGCCAACAAGGGCGAGCGGAAGTTCGCCTGTATCGCGGGCACCCAGAGTCTGGACGACGCCTACAACTGGATCCGCGCGGGCCGCAACCGCGGCCGATCGGCGCTGGTCATCGCGACCGACACGGCGCTGTACGCCCGCGGCGACGCCGGCGAGGCGACGCAGGGCGCCGGCGCCGTCGCGATGCTCATCAGCGAGGACCCGAGCCTCGTCGAGCTCTCGGCGGAGCAGGGCTACGGCTCGGCCGACGAGACCGACTTCCTCAAGCCGAACCAGCAGTTCCCCTCCGTCGACGGCAAACGCTCCGTGCAGGTGTATCTCGCTCGCATGCGCGAGGCCCTCGAGGACTACGAGAGCGTCGCGGGCGACGTCCACTCCGAGGACTTCGCCTACGCGCCGTTCCACACGCCGTTCCCGGGCATGGTCCGGAAGGCCGCGCTGCTGGCCTACCGCCACGTCATCCGCGATACGAGCCTCGAGGAGGATCTGGCCGACGAGATCGGTCGCCAGCCCCGCCCCGAAGCGTTCGATACCGATGACGACTACCGCGACGCGCTGCGGGAGTACATGGACCTGCTCAAGGAGACCGAGGCCTACCAGGAGTGGTACGCGGAGACGATCGATCCGACGCTGTCGATCTCCCGCGAGGTCGGCAACTGGTACACCGGCTCCGTCCACGTCGCCCGCGTCAGCGCCCTCAAACACGCGCTCGAGAACGGTCGCGACATGACCGACGAGGCGCTGCTCGTCGGCTCGTACGGCAGCGGCGCGCAGGCCGAAATCCACTCCGAAGTCGTTCAGGACGGCTGGGAGGCGGAGATCGAGGCGCTGAACGTCGACGACCAACTCGAGGATCGGTACGACATGAGTTGGGACGACTACGAGGAGGTGCACGACGTCCACAACCACGACATGGACGTCGACGTCGAGGAGTTCACGACCCCCGAGTCGGAGTTCGTCTTCGACGGCTGGGGTCGTATGGGCGAGCGGAAGTACCGGTACGTCGAGTAGCGATCTTTGTAGCGTAGATTTCTGCGAGCGAGCAGTTGTGCGAGCGAGCGCTCGCCTCGAGTCCGAACCCGAGCGCTCGAGCGACCCGTTTTGTCCACCGGGACACGGTTCAGTGGACTAATCTGTCGGGACGTTGCAATCGGAAATATGCCAGAGCGCCCAGAGCCGCCGGCGTGGGTCGTCGAGCAACCCGTGCTCGCCCTGCTCGCGCTGATCGCCGTCGTTCTCGGACTCGTCATCGTCCTGCCGTACGTGCAGTACGTCCTCTTCGGGGTCGTTCTCGCGTACATCCTGCTTCCGCTCCAGAAACGCCTCGAGGAGCGCGTCCGGCCGATGATCGCCGCGTTCGTCAGCGTCATCGTCGCGCTGCTAGTCATCGTCATCCCGCTCCTCTACATCATCAGCGTCGCGCTCCGGCAGTCGACGCTGCTGGTAGAGGCCATTCGCGAGGGAGATATCGACCTCGCGATGATCGAAGGAGCGCTGGCCGACCGGGGATATCCGGTTGATCTGACCAGCCTGTACGAATCCTATCAGGACGCGATTTCGACCGGTCTCCGCGGCCTCGCGAACAGTGCGCTCGATATCGTCGGCGGGCTGCCGGGGATCCTGATCGGGTTGACGATTACGCTGTTCGTCTGCTTCGCGCTGTTGCGGGACGGGGATCGCCTGATCGACTGGCTCTATCGCGTCGTCCCGATCGACGACGAGATCCAGCGGGAGCTATTCACCGAACTCGATCAACTCATGCAGGCGTCGGTCATCAGCAACGTCCTCGTCGCGGCCATTCAGGCGGTGATGCTCGGGGTCGGACTCGCAGTGCTGGGTATCCCCGCCGTCGTGTTGCTCACCGTCCTCACGTTCGTGCTGACGCTCCTCCCGCTGGTCGGGGCGTTCGGCGTCTGGCTTCCGGTCTCGATCTACCTGGTCGCCGTCGGTCGTCCCGTCGCCGCCGCAGCGCTCGCGGTCTACGGCTTCTTCGTCACCGTCTCGGACACCTATCTCCGACCCGCCCTCATCGGCCGAACCGGCGCGATCAACTCCGCGATCATCGTCGTCGGTATCTTCGGCGGCCTCATCACCTTCGGCGCCGTGGGGCTGTTCATCGGCCCCGTCGTCCTCGGCGGTGCGAAGGTCGTGCTCGATATCTTCGCTCGAGAGCGCGCCGACGGGACGGGGACCGGAGCCGAGACCGCGACCGACGCGTCGCTCGAGCAGTCCGGCGCTACCGACACGGAGGCAGCCGACCGAACGGCGTCGAACGCCGACGCGGAGCGCGACGATGGCGTCGATTCCGATGCCGGTGACGATTCGGACGCCTGATCGGCGGCCCCTCAGTCGTTCTTCCAGTCGCCCGGCTCGACGCCGTGGATCTCGCCTTTCGCCTGCCGTCCTCCCGGCCACAGGGCGACCGCGATTACGCACGCGAAGAAGACGGCGAGCAGTACCGCCACGGCCGTACCGGGGATCCCCGGCAGTTCGGCGGCCTCGGTCCACTGCTGTTCCGGTGTGAACAGCGTGACCTTGAACGCCCAGCCGACGCCGGCCACTGCGAAGAGCAACCCGTAAACGCGTCGTATCCGCCGGGAAAGCGCCTCTCGAGTCGAGACCTTGAAAGTCGGATTCCGGAGGTCGTCGCTCAACTCCTCGCGCCAGGCCGGGTGTTCGACCCCGGTCGGCTCTAAGGCGTTCGCGAACACGTTCTCCTGGACGAAGCGGACGCGAGCGCGCCAGTGGTCGTAGAACCGGTACCGACGCACCTCGAAGAACAGGAAGATCGACAGGACGAAGATCCCGACCAGGAGCAGGAACGCCGGCATGTTCCGACTCGAGAAGACGAGCGAGAGCACGGCGGCGAGCAGCGTGATCGCCCAGTCGGTCGTCCGGTCGATCCGGTCCTGTGCGCTGTTTGCCTGGCTCACCTCGCCCCGATAGAAGTGCGGGAGGACGCCGAGCAGGGAGTCGGAATCGGTGGCGGCCGTCGCGCCGATCTCCTGATCCTCCCGGTTGAGCGGGCCGTCCTCGTCGATATCGTCGCTGTCGGCCATGCCACCCTCCGACACTTCGTACCCGTATAGTGGTCCGTGTGGCGACTGCAGGGTATGTCAACTGTGTGACTGTCGCGATCGAACGGCCGCGATTCGATGGCCAGTCGCTCCGAAACGAGTGCGTTCATTACCCCCGTACCCGTTAGAGGCCAGTATCGTGCCTCGTATCGAACGCCGCTGTCGACGCGGGGGGAGACGGATCGACTCGATCGATCGAGATCACGCTTAGCCATGCACGGATCACACGCCACGGGGAGCCCGTACGCTCCCCACACGGAGGAGGACCGCTCGGCGATGCTCGAGGCGGTCGGCGCGGAGACGGTCGAGGATCTCTTCGACATCCCGTCGGACGTCCAGTTCGAGGGGCGTTTCGACATCGACGCGCGAACGGAACGGGAAACCCGACGACTGGTGCGCTCGATATTGGGTCGCAACGACGACCTGACCGAGCTGCTCGGGCGGGGCCACTACGGCTACTACGTGCCGTCGCTGGTCGACCACCTCGCGGACCGCTCGGAGTTTCTCACCTCCTACACGCAGTACCAGCCCGAGGTGTCCCAGGGGTTCCTGCAGGCGCTGTTCGAGTACCAGTCGCTGCTGGTCGAACTGACGGGCCTGGAGATCGCCAACTGCTCGATGTACGACGCCGCGACGGCGCTGGGCGAGGCCGCCACGCTGGCAGAACGCGTCCGCGATACCAGCGGGCACCGCGTGCTCGTCCCCGACCTCCTGCTCGAGGGACGGCGCTCGACGCTCGAGAACTACGTCGCCGGCACCGACCTCGCGGTCGAGGCGTACCCGACCGACGACGCCAACGCCGACGTCGGGGCGCTCGAGGGGCTGGTCGACGAGGAGACCGTCATGGTCTACGCCGAGAACCCGACCGTTCGCGGGACGATCGAGGAGGGTCTCGAGTCGATCGGCGCGCTCGCGGCAGAGAACGACGCCCTGTTCGTCCTCGGCTCGGACCCGATCGCGCTCTCCGTGCTCCAGCGGCCGGCGGACGTCGGCGCCGACGTCGTCGTCGGTGACGCGAGCGTGCTGGGGCTGCCGACGAGCTACGGGATGGGCCTCGGGCTGTTCGCCACGACGGAAGACTATCTCCGACAGGTTCCGGGTCGACTGGTCGGCGCCAGCGAGGACGCGACCGACCGACGAGCCTACACGCTCACGCTGCAGACCCGCGAACAGCACATCCGCCGAGAACGGGCCACGAGCAACATCTGTACCAATCAGGCCTGGGTCGCGCTGCGAACCGCGATGCACGCCGCGTATCTGGGCCCGAACGGGATGGTCGACCTCGCGGAGCGGGGCGTCACCCGCGCCGACGACCTCGCGGAGCGCCTCGACGACATCGTCAGCGTCAAGGCGCCGGTCCACGACCGACACCACCTCCGCGAGTTCGTCGTCCGCGTCGACCAGCCCGCGCCGGCGATCGCGGGCGACCTCGAGAAGCGCGGCTTCGCGGTCCACGTCGTCGGCGACCACGAACTGCAGGTCTGCGTCGCCGGCGTCCCCGACGAGCGGATCGATCCGTTCGTCGCGGCCTTCGAGGAGGTGGTTCGATGAGCGATCGAGACGAAAGCGACATCGATCCGCGAGCCGAACAGGTCCGCTACGATCAGGCCCGCTACGTCGAGAACGGGCAGTACGAGCCCCTGCTCTCGGAGAAGGACCTGACGCGCGTCGAGATCGGCGGGAGCGACGGGGACGGCGGCGATGACGGAGATGACGGGTCCGCGGACGGCGGCTCGCCCCTGCCCGACGACCTGACCCGGGACTCGCTCGAACTCCCGGAGCTCTCCGAACCCGAACTGGCGCGCCACTACACGCGCCTCTCCCAGATGATCTACGGGATCGACAGCGGCCCCTACCCGCTGGGCTCGTGTACGATGAAGTACAACCCGAAGTTCACCGAGGACGTGGCCGCGCTCCCGGCGGCGGCCGTCCATCCCGACCGGTCGGAACGATCGACCCAGGGGACCCTCGAGCTCATGTATCGCCTCCAGGACTATCTGGGCCGGATCGGGGGCATGGACGCGGTGACGCTGCAGCCCCCCGCCGGCGCGGCCGGCGAGTTCGTCGGCATCCGCGTCGCCGCGGCCTACCACGAGCACAACGGCGAGGGGGACCGCGACGAGGTCATCGTCCCCGAGAGCGCCCACGGGACCAACTTCGCCAGCGCGGCGCTGGGCGGCTACGACGTCGTCTCCTTGCCCAGCGACGACGGCGGTCGGGTCGACCTCGAGGCGCTCGAGGCGGCCCTCTCCGAGAACACCGCGGCCCTGATGCTGACCAACCCGAACACGCTCGGCCTCTTCGAGCGCGACATCGAGGAGATCGCCGAGATGGTCCACGACGTGGGCGGCCTGCTCTACTACGACGGGGCGAACCTGAACGCCCTACTCGGTCGGGCCCGACCGGGCGACATGGGCTTCGACGTGATGCACTACAACGTCCACAAGACGTTCGCGACGCCCCACGGCGGCGGCGGTCCGGGCGCGGGCCCGGTCGGCGTCGTCGACGAGTTAGCGCCGTTCCTGCCGGCGCCTCGAGTGCGAGAGAACGGGGAGAGTGAGAGCGAACTGGGTTACGAGCTGTTCGACCCCGAACACACCATCGGCAAGGTCCACGGCTACCAGGGCAACTGGCTCGTTCTCGTCAAGGCCTTCGCCTACATCGCGCGGCTCGGCGACGAGGGGCTCGCCGACGCCAGCGCGACGGCGGTGTTGAACGCGAACTACCTCGCGAGTCAGATCGAGTACGACGTGCCCTACGAGCCGTTCCACCACGAGTTCGTCGCCAGCGCGGGCGACCAGGACGCCGCCGACGTCGCCAAGCGGATGCTCGACTACGGCGTCCACCCGCCGACGACCAAGTGGCCCGAGATCGTCCCCGAGGCGCTGATGACCGAACCCACCGAGGTCGAGGGCATGGAGACGCTGGATCGACTCGCGGCCGCCTTCAACGCCGTCGCCGGAGAGGACGACGAGACGCTCGCGGACGCGCCGGAACGGACCACCGCGCGCCGGATCGACCAGACCAGCGCGGCGCGGTCCCCGCGGCTCTCGTGGCAGGCCCTCGAGTCCGACGACGAGTGATCGCCGCGGTGCGTTCGGTCGCTGTTGAGCTCGCGGGTCGTTGAGTCGAGATGATCGAGTTCCGAGGGCGGTCGCTGCTCGCTCGAGTCGACGACGGGCGAAAAACGAAACGTAGCGATCGAAATGTCGCGTCGAACCGTTAGTTACGCGCTCGAGTCGACGGCGGTGCCGTCGTCGCCGATCTGCACGAAGCCGTAGTCACAGTCCGGACAGTGCCACTTGACCTTTTCGCCGAGGTGCAGCGTCGTGCTCGCCGCGCGGTAGAAGGTCCGTTCGGTGCCGCAGTTCGGGCACTCGTGATCGAGTTCCATGGCCATGCGCGGCGATTGGGCGTCGCGGGTGTAAAACGTACTGGTTACGGAACGCGACGCGCGGCGTCCGAACGCGTTCGGCGCGTCGGCACCGGAGCGTCCGCTCGAGGGCTCGAACGACGGCCGGCAGGGATTAAGTGCGTCTCGTCCGTTCACTCGGACATGTCGATCTACACAGGTCGCGGCGACGACGGGCAGACGGACCTCCGGGACATGAGCCGCGTCTCGAAGGCCAGTCCGCGCATCGAAGCCTACGGTACCGTCGACGAGCTCAACGCCCTCGTCGGGACGATCCGCCCGACGGGCCACGACGACGTCGACGACCGGCTCCGGGAGATCCAGAACCACCTCCACGTCGTCCAGGCCGACTTCGCGAACCCGGATCCCGACGAAGACGACCCCGCGATCCGCGCCGACCACATCGAGACCGTCGAGGACTGGATCGACGAGTACGACGAGGAGCTCGAGCCCCTGCGGTCGTTCATCCTCCCGACCGGCAGCGAACGCGGGGCGCAACTCCACCACGCCCGGACCGTCTGTCGTCGCGCCGAGCGCCGAGCTGTCGCGCTGGCCAACGAGGAGGAGATCAACGAACAGGCCGTTCAGTACCTCAATCGGCTCTCGGACGGCCTGTTCACCTTCGGTCGCGTCGTCAACGCCCGCGACGGCGAACCGGAGGAGGAGCCGCAGTACTGATTCTCGGCGTTCGGTTCCGCCGGCTACGGCTTCGATTCCGGCGTCTACGCGTTCGAGTCCGCCGTCGGCTCGAGGCCGATCAGCGACCGCCCGAGGACGTCGGCGTAGCCCGACGCGGTGAGTTTCAGCGTCGGCACGCCGACGAAGGTCAGCGTCTGGACGGTGAGCAGCGGGTCCTCGATATCGACGCCGCACGCCGAGAGTGCGGTTTCGAGCGCCTCGAGGTCGGCGACGACGTCCTCGACCGGCGCGTCGGCCGCCGTCGCCCCGACCGGCGCCGGGAGGTCGGCGACGACCTCACCGCCTCGAGCGACGGCGAACCCGCCGCCCAGTTCCGCGACGCGTTCGGCGGCGACGACGGCGTCGGCGGTGTCCGCGGCGACGGTCGCCAGCCCGGGCGTCTCCCAGACCGCGCTCGTCGCGACGGCGCCCGTCTCGAGGCCGTACCCGGTGAGAAACCCGGTGAAGGCGCGGTCGTCGGTCGCCGGATCGCGGTCGATCAGCGTCGCCGTGAGGACGTCGGCGTCCGGATCGGGACCGAATCGGGCGTCGGTCGCCGCGGTTCCGTCGCGCTCGTCGGACTCGAGAACCGCGGGTTCGGCGGTCGTCTCGGTCGTAACGAGCCCCTGGCCGACTTCCATCGCGCGGACGACGCCGTCCGGTGCGGCCTCGAGCGGCGCGGTGAAGCGGTCCGCGTCGCAGTCGATCGAAATCGTGTCGGTGACGGAGTCGGGGTAGGGGTCGGTCCGCGGCTCGACGTCGGGCGAGCCGTCGGTGACGACGACCTCGCCGTCGGCGACCACGGTCTCGATGGCCATCGACTCGAGGTCGTCGACGACGAGCAGGTCCGCGAACGCGCCGGGCGCGACGACGCCCCGCCCCTCGAGGCCGAAGTGTTCGGCGGGGTTGCGCGTCGCGGCGTCGATCGCGTCCCGTTCGGGGACGCCGGCCTCGATCGCGCGGCGGACCACGTCGGCCATCCCGACCCCGTCGACGAGGTCGGCGGGCCAGACGCCGTCGGTCGACAGCGAGACGCTTCCGCGATCGACGTCGGGGACGGCCTCGGCGAGCGCGTCGATATCGTCGCGGTTCGACCCGCAGCGCCCGACGACGTGGATTCCGTGTTCGGCCCGCTCGCGGATCCCGTCGGCGTCGATCGCCTCGTGGTCGTTGTCTACGACGGTCGCGAACGCCCGGAGCGACTCGCCCCGACAGCCCGCCCCGTGGCCGACGATCGTCGCGCCGGTCTCGCGAGCGCGCTCGTAGAGCCGTTCGACCGGCGACTCGCGGTCGACGACGTGGATCCAGTCGATCTCGCCGACGCCGACCACGCGCTCGCGCGCGAGCAGGTCGACGAACGCCTCGAGGTCCGCGTCGTCGCCCCGCGCGGGTTCGAAGGTGTCGACGAACCACTGGGGCGGCAGGGTGAGGTAGGTCGTCACGGGCAACTCGGCGGTTCGCTCGAGGGTGGTCTCGACGCCTCGGGCGCCGAACAGCAGCCCGAGCCCGGAGGTCTCGGTGACGATCGACGTGGTGCCGCCGGCGAGCATCGACGGCGCGGCGCGCTCGGGCGTCACCTGGATGTCCGCGTGGGTGTGGGCGTCGACCAGCCCCGGGAGGACGACGCGGTCGGACGCGTCGACGACCGTCGTGTCGGGACCGATGACGGACGCGGCGTCCGCCGGGAGCGCGGCGATTCGGTCGCCGACGACGGCGACGTCCCGCTCGAGGAACGCTCGCCGGTTCGAGGCGTACACCCGTCCGTTCGCGACGACCAGATCGGCGGTCGCCCCCTCGCGCTCGAGTGCGACCGGCTGTAACTCGTTCATGCAGTGCTACTGGGCGTCTGGGGCCGTATGCTAACCGATCGCGGACGGACTCGTGCGGGACCGTTCGAATTCTGTCCCCTGCGAAAGGGCTATATCGACTGCCGGCATCTCTATGGGAGTGAATCACATGAACAAGCACTTCCACGACAGCCGGTACTACCTCTCCCGCGCGGCCGAACACGCGAAACTCGGACTCGGCGAGACGCTCGAGCCCTCCGCGACGCGGCTCCGCGCGGCCGTCGGCCGAGATCCCGAGCCGGAGCCGGAACCGACGCCCCTCGAGGCGGTCCGCGAGGAGTTACTGGACCTCGAGCGGAAAGCCGAAGCACAGGCCCGTGAGGCGGCCGGGAGCGCTCGAGCGACGCTCTCGAGTCCCGCAGCGGACGAGTCCGACGGCGGCCAGTGAAAGGAAGTCTTAAGTTGGACCCACTGATACAACCCTCTGCGGGTTGGTGATCTAGTCCGGTTATGATACCTCCTTCACACGGAGGAAGTCGGCAGTTCAAATCTGCCCCAACCCATCACACTCCTTCCGTCGCATGAAGTAGTAAACCACCAGAGAGCGGCGTATTCGTCTTGCATCCCACCAGCAATTCACTGAGTCGCTTCCCAATTCTGTGTGGAATCGCAGTACGGCGTTCCC
This sequence comes from Haloterrigena sp. KLK7, assembly GCF_037914945.1. Classification (NCBI taxonomy): domain Archaea; kingdom Methanobacteriati; phylum Methanobacteriota; class Halobacteria; order Halobacteriales; family Natrialbaceae; genus Haloterrigena; species Haloterrigena salinisoli. The sequence continues at coordinate 3,002,905 of NZ_CP149787.1, read as the reverse complement.
TTACTTAACAAGTAGTTGCGGGAATGCTATAATGCGGTGAATAAGCAAAATTTCCCTCCTTTCCGAATTAGCTACGTATCTATGACTAATGCTGGATTCCCAGAGGCATTGTTTCAAACTCAACACGGAACTTCGAGTAATCTACAGCATTGAGGCAGGTGGTAGAACAACCGACTCAATGCTGTGAAACGCCCGGATAGAACATTTACCGCGCATACTTGAGCGTTTATTGGTAACTTGGCACAGCGAGATTTCTGACTGAGACCCAGGTTTTCACCACACCCGTTTGGCACGAATCTACCGGTAGGTGGATGCACAAATTGTCCAATGGATCGAAGCATCGGGGGTGTGAAGCGACCCCTTCCAACACAGCAAGCAAATGCCCGGGTTCAGTCGGTCCACATGCACTCCGTCGTGGGTACGTGACGGAAGCACTCAATGCTGGTCAACCTCGAGACGTGACGGCGGATCGTGTAGACATGACTATGGATGTGCTGGATAAGCACTATGACCATGCGACTAAAGAGGAATAGATGGAACAGCGGGAGGACCACCTTATAAATATCTAAAATACAGGGTCTTCAACCAACGATGATCGTGTCACACATTCTGTATCGATACTATATTTAGATAAAACATCCTCTATTAATTCAAGGAACCAATCAGGTGCTGTAGGTGAAACGTGAATATTCTCAATTAGCTCCTCAACATCAACCTCCATATACATTCCTACAGGAAGATTAACCTCATCTATAGTATTGACACCACCTTCTGCCTGTTCCAGTAGTTCGAAAAACCGTGATGTAGCAATTCTAAATTCCTTTTCATGTTGGTAGCTCAGGCGCTTATGAAAAAGTGGAGAATACATGTTACCTTCTGGAATCCAATGTTCATCGTAATCGATGTATCGAACTGCTCCAATAGTGAATATTTTCTCTCGTGGAAGATCTTCTTCGACAGGAGTATCTTCGCGGTTGATTTTTCCACCCTCAGATCTGAGTGCCTTCTTCATACGGTCAATTCGCGATTGTATTGCGATACCTTGTCCTTCCAAAGAGTACAATTCCCACATTGCCATCGATTCTCTATCATTGATGTGCCAACAATTTATGTATGACGAGTTTCTGTGGAGCTTAGCTGATACCGATTGGTCTTCAACCAACTCATCGATGCGTTCTTCAGGAATTTCAGTGTTTTCGTAAACATTCCTTCGATTATCGACATTGACACGAGAATATGAACCCTCCAGTGGATCATTAAAAGTATCTGCTCTGCTAAACCATAATGAACTGCGTTCAACTATAGATAACAACTGTGTGAAGTCAAGATAGCGCCAGATCTTGGTGTCCTCGTGTGGTACTGGCGGTAGGGAAGACGCCCCATTTTCACTCATAGATACATTATAGGGCGTTTTGAATACATATATTTCGATTAGATATCACAGATAGATCTCACTAATTCACAATGAATCCATGAGATCTGTCCGAAGATTTTGCGGCATTGAGGGCGGGGATAACGTCAATGGGAGCCACCACTACCACAAACTATCTCACCAGTCTATCAAAGAACCGAGGGGAACTCACAATCGGCAGCGTGAGCCTATGCAAGCTCCAACTCGATCTCTATGAGGAACTACCAGAGTGATCTACTGCATTGAGGGTCGGAAAGAACAACCGACTCAATGCAGTAATCCGGTCGGGTTAGAACATTGATCGGTACGTGAGTATGCGTATTTGGTAACTTGCTCTACGAAATTTTCGGTTGAGGGTCAGGATTCTCGCCATGAAGGTAGATAGTCTGTTTAAGCGGAACGGGTTTAGATGCTCGCAGACCTGTCGGTTACTCTCGTCTACGAAGACGTGATCAAGTGTCTGCGCTGTCGGCGTCCTCTTCGTAGAACTCGGCGGCTTCCTCTGCTGTAGAGGTTGAGGTCTCGAATGGTTCGTCAGCGCCATCCTCCATGTAGAGGACCTCGAATGTCTCGGGACGGGAGTCCGCGTTGTACGCGTATCTGCCGAGAAGTACGCTAATTACGATTCGTTCACCCATGAACTCACCAGCAGCGTACGCTGTCTCGTTGAGATCCTCATCGTCATCCGGGTCAGAGTAGCCATCGGGGTACTCAACCACCATTTCGGCTGCATTCCCATCGTCAGTATAGCTGATGATCTCACCATCAATGTATAGTTCGTCACCCTCCTCAGAATCGTTTAGCATCTCGATACCTTCGAGAAGGTTCTCAAGTGCCTCTTCATGCCGTTCCTCAGGAACATCGACCTCGAAATCGTACTCGTTAAAACCGGCACTGTCGTTGGCCCCATCATCTTGTGTATCCGATCCGTCCTCGGGCTCTACGGACTCACCTGCATCCGGATCGGTCCCCTCCCCATTATCGTCGTTCCCAGTTAGACAACCCGCGAGACTGATCCCACCAGCGAGCATTAAGAGTGATCGTCGAGATAGTCGGTTCAGCATAACTCCAAGTTTCTCGAATATGGCTGATAAGTATTGCCAATATAGGATCACTGGAGTCACAACGTGGATGACAGAGTTGGATTTATCTATCAGGAATTAGACGTTCAGATGATGTACAAAATCAGCCCGGTTCAATGGGCTAAGAGTCTCCGTTACCGTTCAGAGTTTCTCGGATGGTTTATCGCAGCGATGCTATTCGCTCTACTGGCTCATCTATTGGTAGTTGCTGGAGTAGTAGGAGTGAGTTTAGGGATGGTTCCTCTCTATGCGATGCTTTTCCTTGGAGCCCTCAATTTTGCTTCAGTAACAGCAATAGCGTACTCTGCCACCCGAATGTTAGCTCCAGTAGAGAGTATACGAGAGTTTTGGAGAACTAATCGCCGTATTGTAATCGGCACTCTCGCTAGTTGCCTACTATTGATCCAAATTGCCGGGGTTATAGCTGTTTGGATCCTCAATTTTTCTCAAACAAAGCTAGGGCCGCTGGCTTGGCTAATGTTGCTTTTCTATTATACTCTCGCTTTTGCTGCAGGCTATGATAGCGCAAGAACACGGAATATAAGAGACCGACAAAAAGCAGAAAATAGATCCGAAGTAGAATATTCGTCTTTCTTTAAGTCTCTCCAAGGAAAATCAAAGAAAAAAGCGTTGGCTGCCGGAATTGGACTTCTTCTTATCACTACGATAGTTGCGCTGTTCACTTCTGTAATAACGGGTCTAACTACTGCGGCATCTATAGTAGCAATCCTTGATTTTCTCATCTGGCTTTATCCAGAGGAATAACTGAATCCCGTGAGTGCGATTAGATTGCAATATGAGCACTGTCAATGACCGACTGACTTCTTCCGCCAACCTCGATGAAGAACTAGATGAGAGCAACCAATAGTGCCGTGAGAGTAATTTCAGAGATATTCGTCGGCTTCAGTTCGTCTTCGCTTATTTTGTATTCAAAATAGTTGGTGAGGTACCCGTAGGATTGGAAATCGTTTTGACGTTCCGACTGTCGAGCGAGTTCCGCTCCATATCCCAAATGTATCGCTTTGTCATCCTCGCGGTACTCGTCACCTCTCTCTTTAAACAATTTCTTGGCACGGGTCATTGAATAGAAGAGAAGTTGAATCGGGATCTTGCCAGAGCGAGGAGACTGCAATATGACCGCAGTGAATATTCGGCTGATGCTTCCTGCTACTCTTTGGAGAGAAATCGATCTATGAGAATTCTTAGCGGTAGAGAGCCAATCAATCCGGGATGCGAAATCGTGACGAACGCTTAAGACGATTCTCGTGGGATGTAACCGTATGGCATACCGGCTCCAGTGTGACAGCTGCGATCTCGAGCGCGAGTGCACCGACTGGCCCGACGCCAACCGTCACGCCAGCGACCACGAGGCCGAGTATTCCGACCACTGGGTGACCATTCACGAGCTACAACGGGCCTGACGGCATCACCCGGCGTCCGGGAGCGGTTCCCCTTCCCATAGGCTCTTGTTCGCACACCGCACTGACAGCAATATGCAGTACTACGAGGACATCGAGATCGGTGACACTCGAGAGTGCGGCGAGTATACCGTCACGAAGGAGGAGATCCTCGAGTTCGCCGAGCAGTACGACCCGCAACCGTTTCACACGGACGAGGAGGCGGCCGCGGAGTCCGCGTTCGGCGAACTCGTCGCCTCGGGGTGGCACACCGCGTCGATCTGCATGCGACTGCTCGTTGAGGGCTCGCTCCAGGACCAGGCCAGCATGGGCGCTCGCGGCGTGGACGAGCTCCGCTGGTACCGACCCGTCAGGCCCGGCGATACGCTGTCGGTCCGGACGGAGATTGTCGACAAACGCGTCTCCGAGAGCGATCCGAAACGCGGCTACGTCGACAGCCGCCTCGAGGGGATTAACCAGAACGACGAGGTCGTCATCTCCTGGATCGGACTGGGAATGGTCGAGCGCCGGAACCCGGACGCGTAGCCGACGCCGCGGAGGATCTCCAACGGAGCGCGCCGCCGCTGCGACCGTCCGACGCAGCGCGCTCGAGACGGACTATCGTCGTCGGCCGTCGTCAGCGGACACGGTCACCGCCAGTGCGCTCAGCGCCATCAACGGACTCGGTCGCCGTCAGCGTGCTCGGTCGGATTCGACTCGAGATAGACGGCGAGCGTCGCCGTCTGGACCGTCCGCAGGTCGGCGTCCTGGATGGTGGCGGCGGCCCGGAACCGTTCGCGAACGTCGGTGACTCGAGCCGGCTCGGCGGCGAGGTGGACGAGTCTGAACTCGTCGGGATCGATCCGTTCCGCGGCCGCGAAGTCCGCTCGGTCGTAGAGCGCGGGGAAGGAGTCAACCACGTCCGCGACGAGTTCGTCGGTCGCGTCGGCGCCCGGGTCGCCGACGGGAACCGAATCCGCGGTGTCGTCGAAGTACCCCTCGACGTCGAGGACGCCCGCTTCGTCGTACAGATACTCCTCGAGCGCGTCGGTCACTGGCGCCGACAGGTAGACCCCGAACACCTTGTATCGGTCGTCGCCGGTCATACCCGGACGTTCGTCCCCGAGCTACAAATAAGGACGATTGACCGTCGGCTCGAGAACCCCGTCCGCGGTCCCGAAGCCGACTCCCGCCCGATCAGAACCGGCGTCTGAGCTCCGTCCGCACCGTCGGCGGGAGCTCCAGCGCCGCCAGCAGTTCGTCCCGCTGGGCCGGGTCGCCGTGCCCGGCGGCGAACCCGTTCAGTCGGGCGACGACCGTCGAGTCGACGAACGCGTCGCCGTACAGCGCCTCGAGTTCGTCGCCGACGACCGGCGTCGAGCGGAGTTCGTACTTCTGGTGGGACGCCTCGGCTCGAGTGAACTCGTCGAGCCGTTCGACCTCGGTCGCGGCCGACCGTCCGGCTCGGTCCTCGAGCGCGGTCCGTTGGCGGACGGCGGCCTCGTACTGCTCCTCGTCGTGCGCGAGGACGACGCTCCGATACTGCCGCTTCGGCGCCGTCGACGCCCAGTCGTGGTTCGACCAGGAGGTCTCGAGCAGGTCGTCGTACGACAGTTCGTTCGGATCGTACTCGAGCTGGACGACCTCGGTGTGGTCGCCGAGCGCGTAGTAGCTGGGCTCCGGCATCGTTCCGCCGGCGTAGCCGACGCGCGTTCGGACGACGCCGTCCAGCGCGCCGAACCGCGCGTCGGGACCCCAGAAACAACCCATGCCGAACGTCGCCGTCTCCGTCTCGCTCGGTGGCACCGTTCCGACGTCGCGCTCGAGGGACTCGATCGTCGACGCCGTCCGGGTCGCGTTCGAATCGGTCATACCGGACCGAGGGGCTCGAGACGGATGCGTTCGTCGCCGGACACGCGACGACGCGATCCGGCCGGACGGTTCGACGATCCGCGGTACGCCGCGTTCAGAACTCGTAGTGAGCGATCTCCGTCGAGCCACAGGTCGAGCACGTCTCGAGCTCGCGATCGAACTTCTCGCCGCAGTTCCGGCACTCGTATAGCTCTCCCTCGTCGCCCACGAGTCGCCGGAGCGTCGTTACAACCCCCATCCTGTCCCATTCGTTGGGGAGAGACCGACATTAATCGACGTGCCGGCATTGTTCGCGGGCTATCACGTCCGATGACCGTCACAGTGGTACGACTCATCGGGAAGCGACTCTCAGTGCCGAAACCGGTTCGTCCACCCGGATAACTCACTGATCGATTACTAATATAGAAATGAGATAGGTTATCGCAACGTCTCGACAGTCACATTGAGGATTAAATTGGATTTCCCGAGCTTAGCCATCTGATATCGCACTAAATCAAATATATATGTATCTATATTCGATATCTTCTCGAAAAGCTAACCGATTGTTGATGAATATACTTCGGGAGGGGGCGAAATGATTGATGAGTGAGGTAGAAATCGATATTCTGCAGTATCAGGACATATGTGGTCCGAATAGACGACCAACCAGCGCTATTCGATTACGACCAAAATGCCACATGGATACAAACTGAATGATCTGTTTACGTATGTATATCTACTCTACCCAATTATCCGATAGTTATACGCCCGTCCGTAGCGATCGCTGATCGAAAGGTCTCGCTCGAGGAACTGTCGTCGCATCGAAGACGACAGTGTCGCCGCGACCGACACACGTGTTCCGATAGATTCTACGACCGTCCGGCGAACCGATCCGCTCGCCATTACAGACATATGGTTGTAATCACGGGTCGCGTTCCGTTCGACTGAACGGCGGAATTCGTCGCTATCCTCGTTCGTCCCCTCATTCGTCGGGGAGGACGCGATCTCCCGGATGATGCGCTCGTTCAGGACTGGTGAACGTCCCGTGCGATCGACCCCGGTCAGTCCGAGAAGAGAAGGTTGACCTCGATCGTGTTCGCCGCGGAGAGCAGTTGATCGCGTAGCTCCTCGTGGTCCCACTCGCTCTCGAGTCGGTGTTGTGGCCCGACGACACAGATAGCGCCGTAGACGGTGTCGTCGTCGCCGAGAATCGGCGCGCCGATGGCGCTGATCCCGGACAGGTACTCGCCTCGGTTGTAGGCGACTCCCTCCTCGCGGATCTCCTCGAGTTCCGCCACCAGAGTCTCGTATTCCGTGATGGTCTCGTCGGAGAACGCGGGCAGCCCCCAGTCGTCGACGATCCGCTCGACCTTCTCGTCGTCGAAGTGGGCGAGCATCGCCTTGCCGATCGCCGAGCAGTGGAGGAACGTGGGGGTTCCGACGTCGATGTTCGAGGAGACGGAGCGCTCGCCGTCGTGGGCACCGATGATGATTCCGAGCCCGTTCTGCTCGGTCGAACAGAGCACCCGCTCGCCGGTCCGATCCGCCAGGTCCGCCATGGGCGTTTCCGCGGCGTGGTACAGCGGCTCGGCGTGTTTGACGTGCTCGCCGAAGGAGAGAAACCGGAGGCTCAGCCGGTATTCGTCCCCGTCCTGGACGACGTACCCCTTCGAGCGCAGCGTCGTCAGGTGCGCGTGAACCGTACTCTTGGCCAACCCCGTCCGCTCGGTCAGTTCGGTCACTCCGGCCCCCTCGGCCTGCCACAGCGCCTCGAGGATGTCGAGAGTCTTGACGACTGCCTGCACCCTGTTCCCACCTTCCGCGTTCGTTGTTGCCATACATCATCTTCATCGGACGGAGTCATATAATTGTTCCACCCTACTGAACAGCGGTTCCGCCGGTTCGGTCGCGGCGACCGGCGAGTCGGCCGGCCGAACTGTGGGTCACGGTAACACTTATGGGGCACGTTCTGTCATATGCCCTATGGACTTCAGCGAACCGTCCGAAGCGGTGCAGATCAAGAAGGCACTCGACGGCTTCATCGAACGGGAGGTCGCCCCGCTCGAGAACGAGTACGATCAGTTCCTCGGCGCCGACTACGAGAAGCACATCGTCGACGAGAACCACCGACAGGTCCCCGAATACCGGAACGTCGTCGAACGGATCCGGAAGAAATCGGCCGAGGCGGGCTTCTACGGGATGACGATGCCCGAGGAGGTCGGCGGCGGCGACGTCGACATCCTCACGCGGGCGATCGTCGGCGAGCACATGTCGAACCGGCCGCCGGGATTCCACAGCGCCGTCTTCGGCGGGGCCGGCGGGCCGACGCCGATCCTGCTCGAGTGCGACGAGGACCAACGCGAGGAGTACCTCGAGCCGCTGATGGACGGTGAGATCACGACCTGCTTCGCGCTGACCGAGCCCGGACACGGCAGCGACGCCCACTACATGGACACTCGAGCCGAGAAGGACGGCGACGAGTGGCTCATCAACGGCCAGAAGGTGTACATCACGAACGGGCCGTACGCGGACTTCGCGATGGTGTTCGCCCGGACGAGCGGCGACGACGGCGACCTCGAGGGGATCACCTGCTTCCTCGTCGACGCCGACAACCCCGGATTCGAGGTCGGCACGATCCACCGCGCGATGGGAATGACCCCCGGCACGCACGCCGAACTCCACTTCGATGACTGCCGAGTCTCGGAGGATCAGGTGCTGGGCGAGGTCGATCAGGGGTTCCAGTCGGCAATGAGCTGGATCGGCGGCGGCCGGATCAACATCGCCGCGGGGTCGGTCGGCACCGCCCAGTTCCTGCTGGACATGTCAGTCGACTACGCCCGGAACCGAGAGACCTTCGACGAGCCGATCGGCCACCGACAGGGCGTCTCCTTCCAGCTGGCCGAACTCGCGACAGACATCGAACAGGTCCGCCAGCTCTACCGCTACGCGGCCTGGAAGATGGACAACGGCGAGCGTGCCCGCAAGGAGGAGTCGATGGCGAAGCTTCGCGGTGCCGAACTCGCCAACGAGGCCGCCGACATCGCGATGCAGGTCCACGGCGGCGCCGGCTTCATGAAGGACCTCCCGATCGAGCGCAACTACCGCTCGGCCCGCGTCTTCCGCATCTTCGAGGGGACCGACGAGATACAGAAACGAACGATCGCCCGCGAACTCATCTGAGCGATGAGTACGCCGACGGATCGCGCATCGGGGCCGGTCTCGATGCCGATCACGCGACTCGATTTCGACATCGAATGGCCGCCGAAACACGCCGCTGCGTATCTCGTCGAGACGCCGGCACCGATACTCGTCGACACCGGCGATCCAGACGACAGGGCCGCGGAGACGATCCGCGAGGCGCTGACCGAGCAGGGCCACGAACTCGCGGACGTCGAAGCGGTCGTCGTCACCCATCCCCACAGCGATCACATCGGTCAGGTGCCGCTGCTCCGCGACGCCGGTGCGACCGTCTACGCGCCCGCGCCGGCGCTCGAGCGACTCGAGCGCGACGCCGACGAACTCGCCGCCGGCGTTCACGAGATCGGCCGGTCAGTGGGCTACAAGGGCGAAGCGATCGAGCGCGAGGCCGAACGCGCCCGGGATTCGCTGCACCGAAACCGGCGCCTGCTCGATCCGGACGAGGCCGTCGGGTTCGCGTTCGACGACCCGATGACGGTCGCGGGACTCGAGTTCGAGCCCATCCACACGCCCGGTCACCAGATCCACCACGCGAGCCTCGCGGCGACGATCGACGGCCGGCGCGTCCTCTTCAGCGGGGACGCGCTCATCGAGCCGTTCCGCCCGGGGGCGATTCACGTGGGGATCGATCACGGGGCCTACGATGCCGTCGACGCGTTCCACGAGGCGATGGACCGGCTCGAGGGCAGATCGTTCGACCGGGTCTTCCCGGGCCACGGCCCCGTCTTTACGGACGCCGAGCGGGTCGTCGAGCGCACGCGCAGCGAGCTCGAGTCGCTGACCGCGGAGACGCTCGAGGCCGTCGTGACGGTCGGCCCGGCGACGCCGATCGAGGTCACGCGAAACCGCACCGGCGAGATTCGATATCCGGCGCAGGTACTCGACACACTCGGCGCGCTCGGTACGCTGGAGCGGCGAGAACGGGTCCAGTACGAGGACCGCGACGGCGTCCGCCACTACTCGGTCAGGAAGGTCGGGCCGTGATCGAGCGGCGGACCGACGGGACGCGGCACGCGAGCGCTCAGACGACCCTGTTCTCGAGGTCCTTCCCGCTTCGGAACCGGTCGTAGTTCCGCAGGAAGACATCGGCACACCGCTCCCAGTAGTGGGGCGTCGATCCCGCCATGTGGGGCGTCACGAGCACGTCGTCGCGGTCCCACAGCTGGGACTCCTCGGGCAGCGGTTCCGCCTCGAAGACGTCGAGGGCGGCGCCGCCGAGTTCGTCGCCCTCGAGCGCGTCCACGAGCGCCGGCTCGTCGACGACCTCGCCGCGGGCGACGTTGACGAGCACCGCGTCGTCGTCAAGCGTCGCCAGCGCCTCGGCGTCGATCAGTCCGCGGGTCTCGTCGGTCAGCGGGCAGGCGAGGACGAGGTAGTCGCTGTCGGCGAGAACGGACTCGAGCTCGTTCGGCCCGTAGACGGCGTCCAGCGCCGCGGGCGCGTCGGTCGGATCGCGTTTCGTGCCGACGACCCGCGCGTCGAAGGCGGTGCAGTAGTCGGCGACCTGCGAGCCGATCGCCCCGACCCCGACGATGCCGATCGTTCGATCGCCGAGTTCGCCACCCGTGTAGCGCTCCCACTCCCGCCGGCGCTGCTGAGCGATCGCGCGATCGAAGCGGCGTTCGAAATGGAGCAGATATCCCATCACCTGCTGGCCGATCGGCCGCGCGTGGATGCCCGAAACCGTCGTCAGCGCGACGTCGCGGGCGGCGAGCGCGTCGTGATCGTACGTGTCCGTGCCCGCGCTAAGCGCCTGAACCCACCGCAGGTCGTCGGCCGCGTTCAACACGTCGTCGGGGAGCCGTCCGGTCACGACGACCTCGGCGTCCACGACCGCCTCGAGCAGCGCGTCCTCGTCGGTGACGTGTTCGAGGTCGATCTCGGGCCGACGGTCGCGGATCTCGTCGACGAGTCGCGGACTGCCGCTCCCGAAGAGATACGGCGTTACGACGACGGTCATCGGCTGCGGTCCTCGCGATCGGGTGTGCGTCGTACGCGCGCGGTGACTCTCGGTGGACGACAGTGTGTGCGAGGCAGCATGCTCGTCCCGATCATTGCGCCGACGAGGACAAAATAGTACGTGTCGGTACTCCCGCTCAGGGATCGACGGCGAACCGGTCGCTCGGTTCCGTCGGCTCTCCGCTCCTCGGACGGGAACGGAGAACGCGCGCAGACCGGGCACGGCGGCGGTCGACCGTCGACGGTCCGCTCAGCGCGGCCGAACGGCGTTCCGGAAGCCGGCCACGGCCGCGAAGCTTTCATGTCCGCCCGCCCCATATTGATAGATAATGTCACGCACTTGGGGGTCGATCGCTCGGGTGCGCACGTGGCTTCCCGTGGTGGCCGTGGCGCTCGCCGCGGGGCTCGCCGCCGTAGGCGGGTCGTACCTGTCAGTCGGTCGGCGGCCGGCCTTCGTCGCGACGCCGGTGGACCGCGTCGTCATCGCGGCCAGCCCCGAGGCGCTCGTGACCGTCGCGATCACGCAGTTAGGGACGCTCGGCCACCAGGTGGCCTTCCTGACGGCCATCGCGCTGACGTGTCTCCTCTTCGGGCTGTCGGCGCTGCCCGGCGTGTTGCTCCTCCGGGGACGCGAGCCCGTCCCCGACGCGCTGGCCCGCCGAAGCACCAGGGCTGTCGGCGGCGTGATCGCCGGGACGGTCCTGCCGGGCGCGCTCGCGTTCGGGCTGACGCGGTCGCCGGTCTCGAGCGCCGGCACCGCCGCCGGGGCCGGACTCGTCCTGCTGGTGACGGCCGGGACGGGTCTACTCGGCGCCGGCGCGGACGGCCCCCTCGGATCGCTGGGGCGGCGGCGCGTCCTCGGGGCCGTCGGGTCGGCGATCGGCCTGAGTGCGGTCGGACTCTTCGTCCGCGGGACCGGCGAGGAGTCATTTCCGCCGGCTCTCGAAATCCCCGAGGACGCCCGTCCCGAGGTCCGCGAGCTGCTCACGCGGGCGAAAGAGCAGTCCCTCGCCGTCGAGGGGCTCGAGCCACTGGTCAGCACGGACTTCTACGAGGTCGACATCGCCAACGTGAACCCCGACGTCGACCGCGGGGCGTGGTCGCTCTCGATCACGGGCGCCGTCGAGGAGGAAGCGGAGTACGACGTCTCGGACATCGAGGCCATGGAGACGGAGGATCGGTTCGTCACGCTGCGCTGCGTCGGCGATCAGTTGAACGGCCGGCAGATGGACACCGCCCTCTGGGGCGGCGTTCCCGTCGAGCGACTCCTCGAGGAGGCGAACCCTCGCGGCGACCGCGTCGTCCTGCACGGGGCGGACGGCTATTACAACGAGTTCCCGATCGACGCGCTCTGGCCGGGGTTGTTGGCCTACCGAATGAACGGGCGCCCGCTGCCGCGGGCACACGGCGCGCCGGTGCGCGCGCTCGTCCCGGGTCACTGGGGCGAGATCAACGTGAAGTGGCTGACCGAGATCGAGGTCCGCGACGAGGACACGATGGGCTACTGGGAACACCGCGGCTGGCACGGCACCGGTCCGGTCGAGACGGTCGCCAAGCTCTGGCAGGTCAACCGCCTGGGCGGCGGCCGCGTCGAGGTGGCCGGCCACGCCTACGCCGGCACCAGAGGGATCGAGGCCGTCGAGGTCTCGACCGACGGCGGCGACACGTGGGACGACGCCGAACTGTCCGATCCCCTCCCCGGCGAGGACGTCTGGCGACAGTGGCGCCACGAGTACGGAGCGTCGGGAACGCACGAGGTAATCGTCCGGGCACGCGACGGTGACGGGAACCGCCAGATCCCCGAGAAGGACGGCCCGAAGCCCGACGGGGCCACCGGCTGGGTCTCCGAGACCGTCGGACCGCAGTGAATACGGGACCGAGCGCCCGATACGACGCCGTCCCTTCGCTGCGTCCCGCTGCGGATTTCGGCTGGCAGCCGACCTGCTATATAATAACACCCCGTAACAGCAGTCAAAAATAGCAGCGCGACCTCCAGAATAAATAATGAAGTTTTATATGCCGGTTCCTGTTAACACTGTACGTGTGTGGATTGATCACAGATGTCGGAAAGCAACTTCAATAGACGTCAGGTACTGACGGGAACCGGTGTCGGAATGGCGGCTGCCGTGGCGGGCTGTCTGGGTGGCGGTGGCGGCGACGGTGACGTTCACTTCATCACGGACTACTACAACAGTCAGTGGGAACAGCTCTGGGGAGAGCTCGAGTCGGAGTTCGAGGACGAGACTGACATCCCGATGAACATCGAGGAAGGGGGGATGTCCGGCACTCAGGAGGGTCGACTCGCCCAGTTAATCCAGTCGGGTAATCCGCCGGACGCCAACACATCGACGTTCGACCAGGTAGCCGACATCTGGGAAACCGGTCAGCTCGAGACCGTCAACGACGTCGTCTCGTCGATCGAGGAGGTCAACGGGGAGATCAACACGAACGCGTTCCTCGGTGAGGGCGACGAACTCTACCAGATTCCCCACGGCCTGTACGTCTCGAACTTCCAGTATCGGGCGGACATCTACGAACAGCTCGGGCTGGAGGAACCGGAGACCTTCCAGGACGTCCTCGACAACGCCCAAGCCATCGACGAGGCGGACGACGTGGACGCCCGCGGGTACGGACTGGCCGGGATGCCGACCGGCAAGAGCCAGGACGAGTTCCTGGTACTCCTGGCGAGCGCGGGCGTCTCCGGCATCGGCCTCCGCTGGACGGACCCTGACGCGCGCGAGGAACTCGAAGTACACTTCCCCGAGGAAGAGGTGACGACGGTGTTGCAGTATATGAAGGAGCTCTCCCAGTACTCGCCCGACCCGACCAGCATCGGCTGGGCGGAGTCGCTCAGCCAGTGGATTCAGGGCCAGTACGCGCAGTGCTATCACCTCAACGCCTGGCCGGTCGGCGTCACTGCGCTCACGGCCGAGGCCCAGGACAGCGACGCCCTCCGCGGGCTGGCCGAGGCCACCCAGATCCGAGCGTACCCGACCTGGGGAGAGATCGACGAGGACGAGAACTGGCTGTCCGCACCGGCGCCGGACGGCTACCACGTCTTCTCGAACGGCGACAGACCGGAGGACGTCAAGCAGTGGTTCGAGTGGCTCTACGCCGACAGCATGGAGCGGACCGTGCGGTTCTACGAGGCGGATCCGGGCCGGTTCCTGCCGACCTACTCCGACGTGATCGAGTCCGACGCGTTCCAGAGCCAGGGCATCTTCGAGGCCCACCCCCATCTGCTCGAGAAGCTCCAGTACTGTCAGGACGAGATCTGGGGCAACCACTACGGCAGCGTCGACGAGGCCAACATCTCCTCGCCCGAGTCGCTGTACATGCAACGCCAGTGGTTCTACGGCGAGATGGTCAACAACGTCGTCACCGACTCGATGAGCGTCCAGGAGGCCTACGAGTGGGGTCTCGGGCAACTCGAGCAGGCGTTCCAGGAGGCCCAGGAGACGTTCGGCTGATCGACCGCGACGAGATCGATCCCACATCTCCCGCGTTCGGCGTGGAACGAACCGTTTACGGACGACCGTGAGATTAACATGCATGGGTGAAGAGGATTCCTAGATATGGCCAGTGAAACCGGAGAATCGATACGACCCCGCGGGCCGTATATCCCGTGGGACGATTTACCCGTCGAGCGGGAGACCGTTGCCGGAGTCGCTACCGTTCTCCCCGTCATCGTACTGTACGTTCTCATCGCGGTGTTTCCGATCGCGTTCGCGTTCTGGGCATCGTTACACGACATCCACACGCTCAACCCCGAGTGGGAGTGGGTCGGCCTCGAGAACTACCGCGAGGTCATGAACATCGCCACGTTCTGGGGCTCGCTGTGGCGGGGGATCGTCTACATGGTCGGCAGCACGCTCATCCAGCTCGTCGTCGGGCTCTGGATGGCGCTGGTGCTCAACCGCATCACCCGCGGTCAGAAGCTCCTCACCGCGGTGGTCTTCACGGCCTACCTGATCCCGACGATCATCGTCTCGCTGGTGGCGCTGCGAGTGTTCGATCCGCCCGGCGGCGTGTTCCAGATGATGGGCGCCGAGTGGTTCGACCTGTGGGCCAGCCAGACGGCCCCACTGGGCTCGCGCGACTGGGCCATGCGGCTGCTGATCCTCATCGGGAGCTGGAAGTTCGCCGTCTTCGTCACCATCTTCACGCTCGCGCAGCTGCGTGCGATTCCCGACCGGTTCTACGAGGCGGCGAAGATCTGCGGCGCGAACCGGTGGCAGATGTTCCGCGACATCACCCTGCCCCGCCTCATGGGGATCGTCCTGGTCGTCGTCCTGCTCCGGTCGATCTTCATGTTCAACAAGTTCGACATCATCTGGCAGCTCACGCAGGGCGGCCCCGGTAACGCCACGACCACGCTCCCCGTGTTGGCCTACAAGACCGTCTACACGGGTCAGGAGTACGGACTCGCGAACGCGATCGCCGTCGTCATGTTCCTGTTCCTGCTGGCGTCGGCGATCGTCTACTTCAAGCTCTTCAATCCCAGCGAGGAGGTGGAGACGACGACATGAGTCAGAAAGAACCACCGGGAGGCATCTTCGGCCTCTCGTACGACCGTGAGACCGAGTTCTTCGAGGCACTGAAACTCATCAGTACCGCGATTATCGTACTCGTCGGCGCCTGGCCGATCTACTGGATGACCCAGCTCGCCTTCACCGAGTACGAGACCGTCGAGAACAGCATCACCGTCTTCCCCACGCCCGACATATTCACGCTGGATAACTTCACGGTCATCACGGAGCCGGAGATGTACACCTACATGTTCAACACGGTCGTGGTGGCCATCGGGACCATCGTCACGGTCGTCATCGTCTCGCTGCTCGCCGGCTACGGCCTCGCGCGACTCGAGTTCCCGCAGAAGGAGAACTTCGCGCGGATCCTCCTGATCGGCTACCTCTTCAGTCCCATCGTCATCGGCATCCCGCTCTACCAGATCTGGCGGTCCATCGGGTTGCTCGGCACCAGAGTCGGGCTCATCATCGCGCTGTCGGCCGTCTCGATGCCCTTCGCGGTGTGGCTGATGTGGAAGTACATCATGACGATCCCGGAGGCCCACGAGGAGGCGGCCTGGGTCGACGGCGCCTCGCGCTGGCGGGGCTTTCGCGACGTCGTCGTCCCCCAGTGTCGACCGGCGATCATCGCCGCGGCCCTGTTCGCCTTCGCGCTCGCGTGGAACGACTTCACGTTCGCGCAGATCCTCCTGCCCCAGACCGATACCACGACGTTCGCCCCCGGCATCCTCCGGGCGATGGGACAGGCGCAGTTCCTGCCGGACGCCTACCTGATGGCGATCTCGCTGGCCATGACGCTGCCACCGCTGCTGTTCGCCTACTTCATGCAGAGCTACCTGCTGAAGGGATTCCAGGTCAGGGCCCTCTGAGAGCGCCCCGAATCTATAATTGACACCACGAGTCATACCAACATATGCCAGACATCGAGATCCGGAATCTGACGAAAGTGTACGAGGAATCGGGCAACAGAATCGTCGCGGTCGACGACGTCGACCTCACCATCGAGGACGGCGAGTTCGTGACGCTGGTGGGGCCGTCAGGCTGTGGCAAGACCACGACGCTGCGCTGTGTCGCGGGGCTGAACAAGCCGACCAGCGGGACGATCAAGTTCGGCGACCGCGACGTGACGAACAAGCCGGTCCAGGAACGCAACATCGCGTTGCTCTTCCAGGACATCGCGCTGTACCCGCACATGAGCGTCGCAGAGAACATGGCCTACGGCCTCAAGATCGCCGGCTTCTCGCGGGAAGAGCGCATAGCCCGCGTCGAGGAGGCCGCGGAGCTGCTCCAGATCACGGACCAACTGAAGAAGATGCCCGCGGACCTCTCCGGCGGACAGCAACAGCGCGTCGCGCTGGGTCGATCGCTCGTGCGCGACCCGGAGATCTTCCTGTTCGACGAGCCGATGTCGGATCTGGACGCCAAGCTCAAGGCCGAGCTGCGGCCGGTCGTCGAGAAGGTGACCGACGAGATCGGCTGTCCGACGCTGTACGTCACCCACGACCAGGAGGAGGCGATGACCATGTCCGATCGCGTCGCGGTCATCAACGACGGTGAACTCGCGCAGGTCGCCCCGCCGAAGGAGGTGTACGACGAACCGGCCTCGCAGTTCGTCAGTCAGTTCATCGGCCAGCCGTCGACCCAGTTCTTCGACGGGAACGTCAGGGCCGTCAACGGGACCGCCGAACTCGCGGTCGGCGGCTACGAGTACGACCTCGCCCGCGACGGGCTCGAGGGATGGGCCGGCGAGGACGTCCACGTGGGCCTTCGCCCGCAGCACATCACGGTCAGCGAGGATCCCGCGATGGGCATCCCGGCGACGCACCTGCTGGACGAGCCGCTGGGCGATGCGACTCACAGCTTCTTCGAGACGGAGTTCGGCGAGATCGTCGTCGTCACCGATCCCGACTTCGAGGGCGAGGGCAAGGAGTACGGACTCGTCTTCGAGGACGAATACATCCAGTTGTTCGACGCCGACTCGGGCGTCCGAATCGCCTGAGCCCGCGCCTCGACCGTGGCGGTCAGTTCTCTCCGTTCTCGCTCGCTCGAGCGGCCGCGCTCGTGTCCGCGTCGGCCGAGACCGCCGCGTCGCGATCCGTCGGCGCCGTCGAGCGAACGACGACCGTCTCGGCCGCGTGGTCGCCGAGGCGACGTCCGTCGGTCAGGAGGGCCGATACGGCGCCGATCACGAGCGGCGGTACGCCGAGGAGATCGACGTACAGGAGGAGGTTCCGCACGGCGCTGGCGCGGTACGTACACGGCCGACCGTCCGCCATGACGACCAGCAGGTCGCGGTTGACCTTCCCCGGCGTCCGGCCGTAACGCCACTCGAGGATAAAGGAGTAGGTGGCGTAAATCGGCAACAGCGCGAGCAGCGAGAGGACGACGGCGTAGCCGCCCAGTTCCTCGTAGGGCTCGCTGAACGCGAACCCCAGCACGTAGATCAGCGGGAACTCGATCAGGACGTAGCAGACGAACAGGTCGATCGCCGCCGCGGCGCCGCGGGCGAGCAACACGTCGCGGTCGTCCGCGGACTCCAGTACCGGTGCCGGTTGCCGCTCCGTGGGCAGGAACCCGTCTAACTTCCAGTCGATCACGATTCCATCGCCCCGCTGTTCATAGCGGATGCATTCGTCAGCGCGCACAAAATACCTGCCATCAATCGACACCGGGGGTGGCGGCCGCGGTCACTCCATCGAGACGTCCGAACGGAGCGTCGCGAGGAAGTAGATCAGCATGAAAATGGTGATCCCGCCGAACACTTGCGAGTCGATCGACAGGTAGCCGTCGATCTGATACAGCAGGACGCTAGTGACCGCCAGCACGACGATGGCGCTGGCGGTCCGCCACCGCTCCCAGATCTTCTCTACGGTCACCGCAGCCGTGGACTTCTCCACCGCGTCCGACGCCTCGCGGATGTTCTCGAGACCGCCGCTCTGCGAATTCCGTCGGGTCGTATCGCCGCTCATATACACCGATATTCCGGTCTGAACGTAAATAGCTGTGGGTGTTGGTGACACGGACCAGTCACCGGTCGCTGCGCCCGTTCATCCTCGTCGTTGTCGGCCTCTCGGGACCCTCGAGGGCGACGGCGAGGACGTCCACTTCGACCCCTTCCCGCGCTCCACTTCGATCCCTTCCCGCGCTCCACTTCGACCCCTTCCCATACGAGGACGCGACAGTCTTCGCTTCCGATCCGTCCGGATTCCGTGCTCCGACCCGGTCCTCACCGACTGAGTGGTGCATGCGACTACCCACCGTGGTAAACTGCCGCAACCTATTTGAAAGGGGTCGGAAAAACGAGGGGTATGGACGGACGAATCCGACGGAGGGAGCGCCGTGGCTGAGCCGATCGTCGCCGGCGTCGCCGAGAGCGACCTCGGAGCGACGCCCGATCGCAACTGGCTCGACAACGCCGGGATCGCGACCGTCCGCGCCCTCGAGGACGCCGAGTTGACCCTCGCGGACGTCGACGGCGTCGCGGTCGCCGGCGGGGACGACTACATGCCCGCGCTGGTACTCGCGGAGTATCTCGACCTCGAGGAGCCGTCGCTGCTCGAGGGGACCGAGATCGGCGGCTCGTCGTTCGAGAACTTCTGCGGCCACGTCGGCGACGCGATGGCCCGCGGCCGGGCCGACGTCGTCGTGATCGCCTACGGCTCGACGCGCAAGACCGGCCCGGGACGGGACCGGTCGCTCGAGGTGACCCATCCCACGGACGGCTTCGTGCGGCCGACCGGGCTCTTCCGCCCGCCCGGCGCCTACGCGATGGCCGCGCGTCGGCACATGCACGAGTACGGGACGACCGAGGAACAACTCGCCGAGATCGCCGTCTCGACCCGCGAGTGGGCGTCGATGAACCCCAAAGCCGCACAGCGTGATCCGATCACGGTCGCGGACGTCCTCGAGTCCCGGCGGATCGCGGAGCCGTTTAATCTGCTGGACTGCTGTCTGGTCTCGGACGGCGGCGGCGCGGTCGTGCTGGTTTCGGAGGAGAAGGCAAGGGAGCTAGGTGTGCCGGAGATCGCAGTCGCGGGGGTCGCCTCGACGAGCACCCACCGACAGGACATCAGCGAGATGCCCGACATGACCACGACCGGGGCGGCAGTGACCGGCCCGAAGGCGTTCGACGAGGCCGGAATCTCCCACGACGACGTCGACATCGCTCAGCTCTACGACTCCTTCACCTACACCGCGCTGGTGACGCTCGAGGATCTGGGCTTCTGCGAGAAAGGTGAGGGCGGTGAGTTCGTTACAGGCGGGACGACCGCACCCGGCGGCGAACTGCCGATGAACACGCAGGGCGGCGGCCTCTCGTACTGCCACCCCGGCCACTTCGGCGTGTTCGTGTTGATCGAGGCGACGCGGCAGTTGCGCGGCGATTACACCGGTGATCGACAGGTGGGCGGGGCCGAAGTCGCGGTGGCGCACGGAACCGGCGGCGTGCTGTCCTCGAGTAGCACCGTCGTCTTACGGAGGGAGGACGCATGACTGGGAACGCGGACGAGTCGGCCTCGAGCGCGACGGTGGAAGATCGCCGCGAGGAGTGGGCGGGGCCGGTTCCGGTCCCTTCCGGGGCGAATACGGAGTTCTGGGCGGCAACGCTCGAGGGCGACCTGCTGTATCAGCACTGCGAGGAGTGCGGGACCGCGCAGTTGTATCCGCGGGCCGTTTGCACCGGCTGTGACGCCGTGGATCCGCCGTTCGAGCCGAGCGAGGGGCGTGGGACAGTGTATACGTATACGGTGTGTCACGTGCCGGGTGAGCCCGGATTCGGGGACCGAACGCCGTACGTCGTCGCCGCGGTCGATCTGGCGGAGGGGCCGCGACTGCTCGCGCTCGTCGACTGTGCGCCGGATGCGATCGAGATCGGGGACTCGCTCGAGGTCCGGTTCTGGCAGGTCTCGGACGAGGCCGCGCTACCCGTGTTCGTCCCGGCGTAAGTCGGCTCATCTCGTCCCTTCTCGAGGGTTCCCGAGGGTTCTCGAAGCGGATCGACGGTAATTCTCTCTTGATAAGATCGACGACAGAGACAGCTCTCTGCTATCGTGGCAACGGTGAGGGCCACACCCTCCCCAGCCGATTCGCTCGCTTCCGCTGGTCGCTCGCTCATCCCTCGCGCAGTGTCATCGACGCCCCCTCGTCGTACTCGGGGTCGTCGCCAGCGCGCGCCACCGCAAGCGGCCGTCTCGCCATGCAGTGATCGATAGCAAACGAAGTGAGTCGAGACGCCGTCAGTCGTCGTCCAACGTCGCCGTCGCCGACCCCGTCAGCAGCGTCTCGCCGTGCTGGTTGGTCGCCTCGAGGTCGACCTCGACGGCGCCCTCGTCGGCCTGTCGGTCGACGACCTCGCCGGTCGCGACGATGGTGTCGTCGGGGAAGACCTGCGACTGGAAGCGGACGCCGAAGGAGTCGACCGCCTCGAGCGGGAACCAGTCGGTGACGACCCGGGAGGCGACGCCGGCGGTGAACATCCCCTGTCCGAAGACGCTCTCGTTGCCCGCCGCGCGGGCGTATGGCTCGTCGTAGTGGATCGGGTTGAAGTCGCCGCTCGCGCCGGCGTACTTCACGAAGTGCTTGCGCTCTACGTCCTCGACGACGACCGTCGGACCCGCGTCGCCGACCTCGAGGTCGGCGATCGATCGGACGGTATCGACCGACTCGGCGGCGGGGACCTGTCCGCCGTTGGCGGCCGCCGTTGTCGAATCGTCGGTCGCAGCGTCGCTCTCGTCTTCCGTGTCGCCGTCGTCCGCGTCGTTGTCGACCGCGCCGGAGGTCTCGATGGCGGTCGCGCGGTCGGTGAGCGCGAGGTCGCCGCTCTCGTCGCGGTACTCGGTCTCGTAGACGGCGAAGGTCATCGTCCCGGCGCGGCCGCCGTCGCGCTGGTAGACGTCGACCAGCGTTGTCTCTCCCGTCAGGACGTCGCCGACCGTCAGCGGGCGCTCGTACTCGTAGCGCTGCTCGCCGTGGAGGACGTACTCGGGCCGGAAGCCCAGATCGAAGCCGTACCCCTCGAGGTCCTCGGGGCGGTACCGCGGGAACCGACTGACGCGGGCGTACGTCAGCGGCGCGGGGACGTCCTCGTACCCGCGTTCGCGCGCGACGTCCGCGTCGCGGAACAGCGGATCCGTCTCCGTGATCGCCCGCGCGAACTCCTCGACTTTCCCGCGTTCGATCCGGAACTCCTCGGCGGTGACCGTCGAGTCGCCGACCATCGCCTCGAGTTCGTCCATCGACTTAGTCGGCACGCCGACCACCTCGTGCGTCGGAGCGTCGCCGTCCGTTTCGTCCGCGTCGATCCGCCGGCCACGACCGGGGCGTCGGCCCGATCCGGGTTCGCGTCATTGCCACGAGAGTTTCGCGACGAGTTCTATAAGCGTATTCCTCACTGGAGTAGCGCCGTCTGAATCCGTCCCGTGTTACCAGTACCCATATATTTTTCAGGGAGATCGTCAAAGTACGCCCCATATGGACCGCGAGCTCGTCCCGGCGGAGTCGCTGCTGTCGCCGCCGTACGACGGCAACGTCGCCACTCTCCTCGAGCGGACGCTCTCCGAGTCCCCCGACGAGACGGCGATCGAACACGACGGCGAGACCGTGACGTACCGCGAACTGGAGGCGCTGATCGACCGCTACGCGGCCGGGTTTCGCGCCGCCGGCCTCGAGACCGGCGACCGGGCCTGCGTCTACGTGCCCAACGGCATCGACTTCTGTGCGGTGATCTGGGCCTGCTGTCGGGCCGGGATCGTCGCCAGCCCGCTGAACCCGGCCTATCGGCGCCGCGAGATCGAGTATCAGGTCGACCACGCCGACGCGGCGGCGATCGTCGTCGCCGGCGACCCCGCCGACCACGTCGTCGACGCCGTCGCGGACCTCGAGGCCGAGATCCTCACGACTGCGCCGGCCGGCGACGTCGACGGCGAGTGCGACTCGCTCGCTGACCTCGGCGACGAACCCGTGGGCGTCGTCGCCGGGGACGACAGTGGGGCGACGACCGGCGACGGCGGTGCCGCGACGACCGCCGACGGTCGTTCGGTCGAGATCGTCGATCGGTCGGACGACGACGTCCTGCTCCAGCCGTACACCTCGGGGACGACCGGCGAACCGAAGGGCGTCCTGCTGACCCATCGGAACTTCCGCGTCCAGATCGCCACCAGCGTCTCGGGGTACAGCGCCAGCCCCGTTCAGGGCGACGCGCTGATCATCCTCCCGATGTACCACATCACGGGGCTGCTCCAGATGATGGCCGCGCTGTGTGCCGGCCGGACGCTCCACCTCGTGCGGCCCGATCAGTGGGACCCCGAGCGCGTCCTCGAGTTGCTCGACGAATACGACGTCCCGTCGTTCGTCGGGGTCGCGACGATGTTCAACGACCTGCTCGAGGCGTACGATCCCGAGGCGTACGACCTCGAATCGCTCCAGAAAGCGGGACAGGGCGGTGATAAACTCCCCGAGCCCGTGCAACGGGAGTTCGAGGAGACGTTCGACGCGCCGCTCTCGGAGGGGTACGGCCTCACGGAGACGACCGCGACGACGCACACGCTCCGCCGGTCGACGCTCGGGATCCGCGCCGGCAGCATCGGGCAACCGCTCGGCCACACGCGCTCGAAGATCGTCGACGGGAACGGCGAGGCGGTCGACGTCGGCGAAGAGGGCGAGATCCTCGTCGACGGCCCGCAGGTGATGAACGGATACTATAAGAACCCCGAGGCGAACGAGGAGGTCTTTACGGACGACGGCTTCTTCCGGACCGGCGACATCGGCTCCCGCGACGAGGACAACTACTACTACGTCAAGGGCCGCGAGAAGGAGATGATCCTGACGGGGGGATACAACGTCTATCCCCGAGAGATCGAGAAAACGCTGTACGATCACCCGGGCGTGCTCGAGGCGGCGGTCTTCGGCGTTCCCGACGACCGACGGGGCGAGACGGTCGCGGCCGCCGTCGTCACGGGCGACGGCGCGGACCTCGACGAGGACGAGATCGAGGCGTACGTCCTCGGGGAACTCGCGCCGTACAAACACCCGCGGTACGTCGAGATCCGCGAGGAACTCCCCAAGACGGGCAGCGGCAAGGTGCGGAAGACCGTCCTCCGCGAGGAGTTCCGGGAGGCATACGCGAGCGGATGACTCGATAGCCTCAGCCGGACGGACCCGGAGTCGAGCGACTCGGCGCCCGAACGGCAGTTCGGGAGGACGGACGGGACGATCTGATCCCGGGCGAACCCCCGCACAGCGACCGATCACAACGTTGAACACGGCATGACCGAAATCACACACCGACTTCGATGACCGACGACGCGACGGCGGACGACACGTACTCGACCGGCGAGATCAGGACCGTCGCCCTCGCGGTCATCGCCGGGATCTTCTTCGGCGGCGTGGCCACCGGCGTCGCCTTCCCGACGCTGCCGCTGCTCGACGAGCGGCTCGTGATCAGCACGGTGATGCTGAGCGTGATCCTCTCGGCCAACCGCATCGCGCGGCTGTTCATGAACACGCCGGCCGGAACGATCATCGACCGCGTCGGCGCGCGAACGCCGATGATCCTCGGGCTCTTCACGCAGGCGCTCGCGCCGTTCGGCTACATCGCGGGCCTCCGGACGCCGCCGATGATCCTCGGGACGGTTCCCGGGTTCGGCGAGGTGTCGCTCCCGGGCGTCGTCTTCGTCCTCGCGCGGACGTTCTGGGGGGTGGGCAGCGCGTTCGTCTTCATCGGCGCGTTCGCGACGATCACGTACGTGACGACCTCGGAGAACCGCGGCCGCTGGGTCGGCTACATGCGCGGCGGCCAGTCGCTCGGCTTCCCGACCGGCCTCATCCTCGGCGGCCTGCTGACCGACGTCGCCTCGATGGAGATCGCCTTCTTCACGGCCGGGATCCTCGCTCTGATCGCCGGCACGGTCGCGACGTTCGTCCTCCCCGACGTCCACGCCGGTGCCGACACGAGATCGGCGAAGCTCGGCGAGGTGCCGGCCCTGCTGCGCGGACAGCCGACCGTGTTGCTGATCGGGTTCGGGAACTTCACCGTCCGCTTCCTCTGGGGCGGGATCATCCTCTCGACGCTCGCCCGCTTCGCGGACTTCCACGGCCTCGAGCTCGCCGTCCTCGAGGCCGCGGGCATCAGCGGCGTCGTGATGGGCGTCGGCGTGCTCACGATGGGCGGGACGACGGTCGTGACCGGCTGGATCTCCGATATGGTCAGCGACCGGACGCTGCTGACGGTGCCCGCGTTCCTGTCGATGGGGGCGGGTTTCCTCCTGATCGCGTACGTGCCGACGATCGAGTCGCTGTTCGGCGCGCTGGTGTTGATCGGCGCCGGCATGGGCGCGGCCGCCCCCGCGATGCTCGCGATTCTGGGGGACCTCACGCCCGGCGACGAGGTCGGACGGATGGGCGGCGTCTATCAGGTGTTGGGCGACGTCGGCCTCAGTCTCGGCCCGCTGATCGCGCTCCCCGCCGTCGACAGCTGGTTCGGCTATCAGCTGACCTACGTCCTCTGTGCGGCGCTGGTCTGTAGCTGCCTGCTGATCGTCTCGCTGCCGCTCCTTCGGAACCCGGACGTCACGACGTCGACCGTGAAAGCGGACTGAACGGCGCTGTTTCGGTACGCGTGAAAAGTGAGGCGGTGCGATTTCGCGGTGCTCGATGCCAAAAACCGACCGACTCGGTGGGTGTATCGACTGGATTGATTCGAGTTTCGTGGAGCGAGAACGGACACCGCGTCAGCTGATGGAGCCTGATATTCGACTCCATCTCGCTCTCCTCTCGCATCTCTCGCTTCTTTCTCACTTTCGAATACAGTTCGAGAACTAGAGAGGTTCGGTACCAAACACAGTCGCAAGGCAGTCCACGATCGGGTTCACGAGTGCGATCGACAGCCGGCAGCCGACGAGAACCCGAATCACGTCGCGCTCGACGAGACGGTGATTCAACGTGACGAACACCGCTCTTGGCTGGACACTGCGGTTGATCCGCAAGCGAACAAAACACTCCATACACGGCTGTATTCAACGACTGCGACCGCGTTGACAGAGCGATTCCTACAGGAACTCACGGCGAAACGTGATCTTGCTGCTGCCGTGTTCCTCACCGGTGGAGCAAACCATCTCCAGACTGCACTCCGTCGATCTGGGCTCCGATTTCGAGACGAAAAACATGGAAACCGGAACGCTGTTGAACATGTTTTTCGTAATATAATTCGACGAACCTATTCGTTCTCAAATTGTTTTAGCCACGCAAAACCGTCAACAGCCGAATCGTGGCTCCAAGCCTCTGCCGTCTGGTACAGTGCGACAACCTAACCACGACCGACTGAACCGATCGAAACTATTATCGAAGGTTGTGTGGGTTATGATATCATGGAACACAAAACGGCGGCCGTCGTCGGCGGCGGTATCATGGGCGCCGGCATCGCACAGGTACTGGCCCGCAACGGCTACGAGGTCCGCGTTCGCGAGATCGACGAGGAACTGGCTACGGAGGCCCGCGAACGCGTCGTATCGGGCAACTACGGCCTCGAGGACGCCGTCGAGGGCGGCTATCTCTCCGAGGACGAAATGGAGTCGGTCTTAGAGCGGCTGACGTTCACGACGGACCTCGACGAGGCGACTGTCGGCACCGAGTTCGTCATCGAGGCCGTCACCGAGGACCTCGCGATCAAGGGCCAGGTCTTCCGCGACCTGGACGAGGTCACCGACGACCAGCCGCTGTACTCGAACACGAGCGGATTCTCGGTGACGTCGATCGCCAACGCCGTCTCGGACCCCTCCCGCGTCGCCGTCACGCACTTCTTCAACCCGGTACCGATCATGTCGATGGTCGAGATCGTTCAGGCCCCCGAGACCGACGAGGCGGTCGTCGAGCGAGCGGAGGAGCTCGTCGACGAACTCGGCAAGACCAGCGTCACCATCGACGACGACCCCGGCTCCTACGGCTTCATCGCCAACCGCTGTCACGCCGCGATGCGCGAGGAGGCCCAGGAGATCGTCGACGAGGGCATCGCGACCGAAGCGCAGGTCGACAAAGCGCTCGAGGAGGGGTACAACCTCCCCGTCGGACCGTTCTCGCTGCGCGGTATCGGTGAGGAGTGGGACTGACGGAACGGTGGAGTCGTATCGCTCCGGGCCGGGGACTCAGCGCGCGCCACCGCCACTGCACGCCGTTCCCCGCGCTGAGCGCGGAGTAAAACGGGCGTCTCGAGTAGCTACGTTCCGTCGAACTCGGGTTCGCGGTCCTCGTCGAACGCGGCCGCGCCC
Source organism: Haloterrigena sp. KLK7 (assembly GCF_037914945.1). Classification (NCBI taxonomy): domain Archaea; kingdom Methanobacteriati; phylum Methanobacteriota; class Halobacteria; order Halobacteriales; family Natrialbaceae; genus Haloterrigena; species Haloterrigena salinisoli. The sequence continues at coordinate 2,976,220 of NZ_CP149787.1, read as the reverse complement.
TCCGCGTGATCTTCGGTCTCGAGCAGTTCCCGGAAGAGGCGATTGTCGTAGCGCACCCCCTCCTCGAGTCCCGACTGCACGGCCATGTGAGCGGAGTCCTTGATCGCCTGGACGGCCAGCGGCGCCTGGCCGGCGAGGTCGGTGACGAAGGCGTCGACCTCGTCCTCGAACTCCTCGTCGCCGTAGACGTGGTTGATGATGCCCTCATCGGCGGCGCGTTCGGCCGAGATGTACTCGCCGGTCATGGCCAGTTCCTTCGCGACCGCGGGGCCGGCCAGCTTCGTCACGTACTGGACGCCGCCGGCGCCGGGGAGGAGCCCGAGGTTGACCTCGGGGAAGCCGAGCGTACTGGACTCGCTGGCCAGCCGGAAGTCGCAGGCGAGCGCGGTCTCGAGGCCGCCGCCGAGACAGTAGCCGTCGATCTTCGCGATCACCGGCGCCGGGAAGTTCCGGATGAACTCGTAGTGGCCGCGCTCGGAACTCGCGCCGGCCGACTCCTCGGAGAAGCCGCCGACGTCCGCGCCGGCACAGAAGGCCTTCTCGCCGGCGCCCTCGAGGACGACCGCTCGCAGGGCGACGCCGTCGGCGTCCTCGTTTTCGGCCTCGAGGCGCCGCAGGCCGGCGATGATGTCTTCCCGGAGCTGTCCGTTCAGGGCGTTGAGCGCGTCCGGCCGATTCATCGTGACCGTGCCGACGCCGGTCTCCTCGTCGAACTCCACTAGCACCGCGTCGAGGTCGTCGTCCATAACTGCGTGTTACCGTCGCTCACCAAGTAAGTACCCGACGTCCTTCGACGGGCGCCGCGCGTTCGGCGAGACGACGATTCGAGCGAGAGTGCCGTCTCGAGTCCTAATACCGTCTCGAGCGGCGGTGACGGTCCTCGCCCGAACGGAACGAATATTCGTTTCGCCGTGGTACGTGAATGCATGCACGACGCAGTCATCGTCGACGCGGTCCGGACGCCGTTCGGCAAGCGGGGCGGCTCCTTCCGCGACACGCACCCGCAGGATCTGGCGGCGAAACCGCTCGCGGCCCTCGAGGAGCGAACCGGGTTCGATCCGGAGGTGATCGAGGACGTGATCTACGGCTGCGTGACGCCGATCGACGAGCAGGGGCTCAACATCGGCCGCATCGCGCCGCTGGTCGCCGGCTGGGGCGACGGCGTTCCCGGCGTCCAGCTCAACCGGATGTGCGGCTCCGGCCAGCAGGCGGTCACCTTCGCGGCGACGAACATGATGGCCGGCCAACACGACGTCCTGGTCGCCGGCGGCGTCGAGCACATGACTCGAGTGCCGCTGGGCTCCGACGGGGCCGACGGCGTGGACGGCGCGGGCGCCGTCACGGACACCTACTTCGAGCACGTCGACGAACTGACTCACCAGGGCGAGGGCGCCGAGCGAATCGCCGCGGAGTACGGCTTCGACCGCGCGGAACTCGACGAACTCGCCGTCGACTCCCAGCGCCGCTGGGGCGAGGCCTGGGAGGCAGGGCGGTACGACGACCAGATCGTCCCCGTGGAGACGGAACTCGATGGTGAGTCGGTCACCGTCGAACAGGACGAACACCCGCGACCGGAGACCGACCTCGAGACCCTGTCGAATCTGCCGCTGTCCTTCCGCGAGGAGGGCGACGGCGTCCATCACCCCGGCAACTCCTCGGGGATCGTCGACGGCTCGAGCGCGCTGCTGATCGCCAGCGAGGCGGCCGCCGAGGCACACGGGTGGGAGCCGATGGCCCGCATCGTCGCGACCGAAGTCGTCGGCGTCGACCCCGTGACGATGTTGACGGGACCGATCCCCGCTACGGAGGGGGTGCTCGAGAAGACCGATCTGGAACTCGCGGACATCGACCTCTTCGAGGTCAACGAGGCGTTCGCCTCGGTCGTCGCCGCCTGGCTCGAGGAGACCGGCGTCTCCTGGGAACAGGTGAACGTCAACGGCGGCGCCATCGCCCACGGCCACCCGTTGGGGGCGACCGGCGCAGCGCTGCTGACGAAGTTGGTTCACGAACTCGAGCGCACGGGCCAGGAGCGGGCGCTCTCGACGATGTGTATCGGCTTCGGGCAGGGAATCGCGACGATCATCGAGCGAGTTTGAAAGCCGCTGAACGGTGATTTCGCCGCTCTGACGATCGGAATCTGCGACTACGAATGGACATCGATGGCGTGACGATCTAGTTCGGGACCAGCTACCGAGACACTGCTACCGTGGCAACGATGAGAGGCCACACCCTCCCCAGCCGATTCGCTCCTTCCAGTCGCTCATCCCTCGCGCAGTTCCGTCGGAGGCCCTCGCTATCGCTCGGCCCTCCGACAGCGCGCGCCACTGCAACTGACCTACATCGGAGCGCTCACGTACCGTCTGAAAACGCGCTCGCGCCTCGAGCCCGCTTACTCGTCCAGTTCGTCGATGCGCAGGTCCTCGTCGAACTGCAGCGCGTTCTCGATCTCGGTCTCGTCGACGTCGTCGAAGGCCCAGCGGGCGATCGAGCGGCGGTGGACCTCGTCGGCGCCGTCGACGATCCGGAACGCGCGGACGTTCTCGTAGAAGTGGGCGATCGGGAGGTCCTTCCCGATCCCGTTGCCGCCACAGCACTGCAGCGCGAGGTCGATGGTGTCCTGCGTGACGTTCGCGGTGAACATCTTCGACATGGCGACCTCGATGCGGGCGTCGCTGCGGTCGAGTTCGCGCGCGGCGTGGCGGACCATACAGCGGGCGGCGTGCAGCCGCGTCTCGGCGTCGGCGATCCGGTGGCGCAGCGCCTGTTTGTCCTCGAGTTTCGTTCCGAACGCCTCGCGCTCCTGTAGGTACGCCTTCGCGATCTCGAGGGATCGCTGGGCCATCCCGGAGTAGCGCATGCAGTGGGTGAGCCGGCCGCCGCCGAGGCGCATCTGGGCGATGCGAAAGCCCTCGTTCTCCTCGCCGATCGTGTTCTCGACGGGGACGCGAACGTCGTCGAACTTCACTTCGGCGTGGCCGCCCTCGCGCTCGGTGATGCCGTGGCCGCCGAGGTGGGGGACGTTCCGCACGACCTCGACGCCGTCGGCCTCGCGCGGAACGAGGATGATCGAGGTGCCCTCGTAGGGGTGGGCGTCCAGATCGGTCCGGGCCATCACCAGATAGAAGTCGGCGTCGAGTCCGTCCGAGGTCCACCACTTGTGGGCGTTAATCACCCACTCGTCGCCGTCCTTGACGGCCGTGCTCTGGAGCATCTTCGGGTCCGATCCGCCGCCCTGTTTGGGCTCGGTCATCGCGAACGCCGAGGAGATCTCGCCCTGCACGAGCGGGCGGAGGTACTCCTCTTTCTGTTCTTCCGTGCCGACCATCTCGAGGGTGTGCATGTTCCCCTCCTGGGGTGCGTTGGCTCGGATGGCGAGCGCGCCGATCAGCGAGCGGCCGACCTGCTCGAAGGATGGGAGCATGTCGCTGAAGTCCAGCCCCTGCCCGCCGTACTCCTCGGGGACCTGCGGCGCGAACAGGTCGCGCTCCTTGGCCTGCTCCCACAGGTCCTCGATCTCGCTCATCGGGATCCGCTCGCCGGTGGCGAGCGCCTCGCGTTCGCGCGGGATGACGACCTCGTCCATGAAGTCCGCTACGCGACCCGCAACCGCCGTCGCCGTCTCGGAGTCGTGGTACTCCATACCGGGGAATGCACACACAACATTGTAAATATGCAGCAAAGCAGTCGGATACAACGTTGTGAAAGAAAGGCCTAGTCGTGTTCGAGCTGTCGCTTCGCTACTCACGCGAGCGAATCGTCCCGTCGGCCGAGACGATCGTTACAGCAGGAAACTGCCGACCATCGCCAGCACGAAGACGGCGGCGACGACGGCCAGCGCCTCGTACTGGTACTCCCGCTCGTCGGTCACGTCGGGCGTCGCGAAGACGACCCCGAGGAGGCCGCCGACCGCGACGACGAGCACCGCCACGGCGTAGATCGAGTACAGGAGGTCTGCCATAGGATAGCATACGACGCGAAGCGACGTAAATCCCCCGCGGAGGCGTCGGATTTCCGACGGACTCGAGCGGGAGCGGACTCGAGTCGTCGAGTATCGCCTCGAGTCCGAGCGGCTGACTGCGACGACCCGAACGAACGGTGGGAAAACCGACCGCGGCGGTCAGTCGTCGGCCTCGCTGGGGCCGTCGTCGCGAGTCGATCCGCTTCCGTCCGCGGCGGGCGTCCGTTCGGCCGGTCGTTCCCGCTGCTTCCGGCGCTGGCGCATGTACCGCGCCCGGAGCACGTTGCCGAACACCGAGAGGACGAGTCCGACGAACAGCACGAAGATCCCGACGTTGATGCCGATCGTCCGGAGGACGCTCCCCTCGTTGAACACCAGCGAGTCCGGCACCGGATAGCCGCCGTACTCGAGGCTGGCCATCATCACGCTGACGATGCCGACGACGACCAGCACGCCCATCACGTTCGTCGCCCACCGCCACGAGGACTTGCGCCGGAGGCGTTCGATCCCGGTCGTCTCGTGTTCGTCCGGATCGCCGTGGAAGTTCGGCGTGTGCTCTTTCGGCAGGAACGCCTTCATCTCGACGGGGTAGAACGCCGGGTGGAAGCCGTGCTCGAAGGTGTGGAACATCACGCCCATCAGCATGATGACCCCGAGCAGTCCGTGGAAGGCGACGAATGCCATCGCGACCGACTGGGAGTCGTAGAAGTCGATCAGCCACGTCTTGCGCCAGATGAGCAGCCCCGAGAGCATCAACAGGACCAACTCGACGGTGAAGATCCAGATGACGCCCTTCCCGATGTACGACATCAGCGGCACCTCCTCGGCCTTGTAGCCCGCGAACTGGCGAGCCGCCGGATGGCGCTCGTCGGCCCGTCCGAGGGCGAACTTGACGTCCTGAACGAACGCCTTCGCGTCGGTCAGGCCCGGCAGTATCCCCCTGAAGTTGGACCGACTGGACGATCGGAGCAGCATGTAGGGCACCCAGAAGCCGGTCAGCGCGATCAGCGCGAAGCCGGCCAGTCGGTGGATCGAGAGCACGCCCTGGTTGCCGCCCATCAGCTCGACGAGCCACCACAGCTCCGTGTTGAAGGCGATGGCGTACCCCGTGAAGAACAGGATGAACACCGTCAACGCCAGCAGCGAGTGGAACATCGTCGTCACCCGCGAGAACTTCCCGTGATCGAGATTCGTCATCGCCGATCACCCCCGTCGGCGCCGGTGGAATCGTCCGCCGGATCGCTGCTCGAGGCCGGCGCGTCCGTTCCGGCGCCCGAGGTGTCCGAACCGTCGCTCGAGGCGTCGTCGGCCGCTGGTTCCGAGCCGTCGTCTCCTGCCGGCTCCGGAACGCCTCCGTCAGTGGCCGCGGCGCTCTCGCTGGCGCGCCTCGAGCCCGCGGGCGGCCGCATCCGCGTCGCCAGCCGGCGGAACGCGGCCCAGTGGATGAACACCATCAGGAGGATGAAGATCCCCATGACCACGTCGGCCAGGTGGACCAGCGCGATGGCTGCCTCGAGGATCGGGCCCGTGTTCCCGGCGATCCAGTCGGCGCCGACGCCGCCGCCCTCGAGGGTCGGGTGGATCCGCTGGACGTTCTCGAAGAAGGGCGCGCGGGCGGTGACGAGCGCGACGGCGCCGACCGCCAGCGCGAGGCCGAACAGGGCGCTGAGCAAGAAGGCGATCCGGCCCGACCAACCGCCGCCGTCCCCGCTGCCGCCGTCGTCGCCGCCACCGGTCCCCTCGCCGGTCCCCCGTCCGGATCCGGCGTCCTCGCGCTGTTCGTCGGACGGTACCCCGGCCTGTGCCTCGCGTTGCCGAGCGCTCGAGGCGGCGTCCCGATCGGTCCGGTCGACCGCGTCGGTCGTCCGCTCGCGCTCTCTCGCGGCCCGGACGTCGTCGCCTGCGTGGTCGTGCGTGTCCGCTGATCGGTCGTCGCTCATGGTCACTGGAACAGTTGAGCCTCCTCCTCGCCGAAGATGATCGCCATGGCCTCGTCGTTGAAGAACGGCTGACTGTCTCGGCGCTCGAGTTCGTCGGCGATCTCGCCGGTGCCGCCGACGAGGATAGCGTCGGTCGCGCACTCCTCGGCGCAGGCCGGCCCCTTCTGGGCCTCCTGGCGCTCGCGGCAGCCGGTACACTTGTCCATGATGCCGCCGGTGCCGAAGATCTGGGCCGTCCCGTCGTTGCTGTCCGGGAACTGCGGCGCGCCGAACGGACAGCCCGACAGGCAGTACTGGCAGCCGACACAGAGGTCCTCGTGGACCGTCACGAAGCCGTCGTCCTCCTTCTGGAGGGCGTTGGTCGGACAGACCGAGACGCAGGGGGCGTTCTCGCAGTGATAACACTGCATCGGCAGGCTGGTCTCGCCGGGGTTCTCCCCCGCGGCCAGTCGGTCGGTCTTGTCGGCGTTCTCGCCCTGCGGGCCGGCGACCCCCTCGGCCATGGTCGTGATGTCGATGCGCTGGTTGTCGATCTCCCGGTCCCAGGTGCGTTTGCAGGCGACGACGCAGCCGCCGCAGTCGATACAGGCCTCGACGTCGGGGAAGATCCGCATCCCCTCGCCGGTGCTCATGACGCCCTGACTCATCACCTGGCCGGACGGTTCTTCCTGTGTCATAGTATCTCACCGCCTTCTTCCATGTCCCACTCCCGAACGTCGTACCGCTTCTGTCGGCCGAGACCGTTCTCTTCCTGCGGGTAGTCGATGAACTCCATGTCGAGGTCGTCGACGACCTGTTGGGTCGCCTTCTGGACGTGGACGACGCCGGACTTCGTCTCCTGCATCTGCGTCTCGGCGTCGAACCCGCTGGGCGTGATGATGTTCGCGCTCTCGCCGATCGCCAGCGGCTCGGTCCCGTGGGGCCAGTTCGGGGTCTTGTCCTCGCCGTGGAAGACCCCGCCCCAGTGGTAGGGCAGGAAGACCTCCTCGTCGTTGACGCGGTTGGTCACGTTGGCCTTCACGAGGATCGAGCCCTTGTCGGCCGACGTGATAACGACGTGGTCGTCGCCGCCGACGACGTCGAGTTCCTCGGCCAGCGTCGGGCTGATCTCGGCGTACATGTGCGGCTGCCGGTCGGCGGTGTACTTGTTGTTCCGCGTCTCGGCGCCGCCGCCCTGGTGTTCGACCTGTCGTCCAGACGTCAGGATGACGGTTCGGCCGCTCTCGAAGTCGCTCCCGAGTTCCGTGTGGACCGCCGCGGTCGCCGTTTGCTGGACGCTGGCGTTGTTCTGATCGAGCCGCCAGAAGTTGGTCTGCTGGCCGTTGGCCGGCCACTCCTCGACCAGATCCGGTCGCGGGCTCTCGACGGGTTCCCGGTGGACCGGTACCGTGTCGATGAAGTTCCAGACGACCGCGCGCGCCTTGCCGCGCCCCGTCGGCGGGTCGGGCTGTGCGCTGTCGTACTCCTCGAACTCCGCGGGGTCGACGTCCACCTGATCGCCGTACTGCTCGTTGACCGCCTGGGCCGCCTCGTACACCGACACCTCCTCGTCGAGGGCGGCCTGCACCGGCAGCGTCTGACTCGAGGCCTCCGTGGGATCGTCGGGCAGGACGGTCGCGTAGCCGGGATACGACGGTACGCCCTCGATCTCTCCGTCGTCCCACCACGGCGCCTCGAAGGACTCGGCGATCAGGTTCAGTCCGTCCGCCCCCTGCTGGTCGACGGTCTCCTGTAAGGGGTACTCCTTGTCGACGTCCATCTCGGTCCACTCCTCGGGCGTCGGGGCCTGTTGGCCCCAGTTGACCCGGAAGTCGTGGCCGCCGTCGCGGGGGTCGGACTCCTGCGTCCAGATGATCGGCGAGCCGGGGTGGTCGTCGCCCCAGTAGGGCCAGGGGAGCGACCAGAAGTCCCCGTCGACGGGCGTGCCGGTGTTCTCCGCCCGCAGGTCTTCGGTGCTGAACGCCCAGTCGTACTCGTGGTGTTGCTGGAGTTTCTCGGGGGGCTGCTGGTAGCCGATCGAGCGCACCCCGAGGTTGATCTCCCGGAGCGCGTCCTCGTAGGAACTCCGACCGTTGTGTTGGGCCGGTCCCGACCCCCAGTCGAAGTGCTCGCCGAAGCCCATGTAATCGGCCAGCTCCTGCATGATCTGGAGGTCGGGTTTCGAGTTGTGCGCCGGCGTCGCGGCGGCCTCGCTCCACTGGACCGACCGATGCGAGTTCGTGACCGACCGCACGTGCTCGTACTGACTCGAGGCCGGCAGCAGGAGGACGTCCGCGTCGTCGGGCAGCGTCCCGGCGACCGAGGGGAAGACGTCGACGACGACCAGCAGGTCCAGCGCCTCCATGGCTCGCTTCATCTTGTCCATCTCGCTGATGGAGTTGGCCGAGTGGCCCCAGAAGAAGGCCATCTTCAGCGGGTTCGGCTGGTAGAGGTTCGAGTCGAGCAGTCGATCCTCCTGCCCCAGCGCGGCCTCGTACCAGCGGGCGACGGTCAGCCCGCGCTGGAACATCATCGACCGGGGATCCGGATCCTCGAGGGGGGCGTCCTCCTGGAGACCCGCGTCCTCGCTGCCCTCGCTGTCGCCGCCTTCGTCGCCGCCACCGTCCTCCTCTTCGCCGTTCGGCGATTCGCCCTCGTCCTCCGAGTCGGACTCCCCCTCTTCGACCGCGGCGGGCACCTCGAGGCCCGCCCACATCTCGTTGGGCATCCGCTCGAAGTTCCGATAGAGGTCCTCGAAGGAGATGCTCCCGCTGGTCCAGGGGCTCCGATTCCAGACCGTCGACCAGTGCTCCCACGAGCCGGGCGCGTCGACGCCGTAGTAGCCCGGCAGGATGCTCGCGTCGACGCCGAGGTCGGTCGCGCCCTGCACGTTGGCGTGGCCGCGCATGACCTGCAGGCCGCCGCCGGATCGGGCCGCGCTCCCGGTCGCGAGGCTAAAGAGGGCGTACGAGCGGATGTTCTGGGTTCCGTTGTTGTGCTGCGTGCCGCCCATCGCCCACTCGACCTGAATGCGGGGCGCGTTCTCGACGATCAGATCGCCGATCTCCTCTAAGTCCTCCCGATCGATCCAGGTGATGTCGGCGACGGTATCGAGGTCGTACTGATCGAGTTCGGCCTCGACGTCGGGCCAGCCCATCACGCGGTCCTCGAGGAACTCCTCGGCGAGCCCGTCCTGCTCGCGGACGTAGTTGAGCAGCCCCATGACCAGCGCCACGTCCGTCCCCGGCCGGAGCCGGTGGAAGTAGTCGGCGTGGGCCGACGTCTTCGTGTACCGGGGGTCGATCGAGACGATCGTTCCGCCCCGCGCCTGGCCCTCGAGGATGTGTTGCATCGCGATCGGGTGGGACTCGGCGGGGTTCTGCCCGAGGATGATCAGCAGGTTGAAATTGCGGTAGTCGTTGATCGTGTTCGTCATCGCGCCGAACCCCCAGGTGTTGGCGAGGCCGGTGACGGTCGGCGAGTGACAGATCCGCGCCTGGTGGTCGACGTTGTTCGTCCCCATGAACGCCGCGAGCTTCCGGATGGCGTAGGCCGCCTCGTTCGAGTGGTGGGCACTGCCCAGCATCATCACGCTCTCGCGGCTGTACTCCTCGACGGTCTGCTCCCACGTCTCGACGATCTCCTGATACGCCTCGTCCCAGGTGACCCGCCGCCACTCGCCGTCCTCCTTCCGCATGGGATGTTTCAGCCGCTTGGGCGAGTGCTCGGTCTCGAGGATTCCCGCACCCTTCGAACACAGCGAGCCGTTATTGATCGGGTTCTCGAACCACGGTTCCTGAGCGACGAAGGAGTTGCCGTCCTTGACGGCCTTGAAGCCGCAGCCGACGGCGCAGTAGTTGCAGATCACCTTCGCCGTCTCCTCGCCCTCGGGAACGCCGTCGTCTTCCTGCTCCTCCTGGGTGCCGAGGACGTGGCCCGTCACGCCGCCGCCGAGGAAGAGCCCGCCGGCGAGCGCGCTCGCCTTCATGAACGAGCGCCGGTCGAGGTCGATCGTGACCGGTTCGTCCGCCGCGCTCATGGCACCACGTCCCTTACTGTAAACGCAGTGTCACGAGCGCACCGTTCCGTGGGTTTCGCGAGTGCACCTTCCCGTCGGTTCGATAGCGTGCTACGTACACCCATACCTAGCGCCTTCCCCGGTACCCACTATCAATATTTGCCTGAGTCAGTCGGGACGAATTTATCTATCGGCTAGGTTATTCGCGTATTACTCGAACAATCACGAGATATGATTCGTTTATTCCGCCAGGACGTGGGAAGTTCGCGCTTACTCGGCGCAACGTTCATATCGTGGCATGGGATAGCACGACGGGATGAAGGTCGGGAGTTTCGTTTGTTCCTGTGCCGACACGTGTGACATCGACCTCGAGGCGGTCAGGGAGGGGATCGAGGGCGTCGACGTCGCGGCGAGTTCGCGGCTGCTCTGCGAGGACGGCCTCCCCGCGATGGAGCAGGTGATCGACGAGTACGACCTCGATCAGGTGATCGTCACCTGTCCCGAGCGGCGAGTCCAGCGGAAACTCGAGCGCGTCGCCGAACAACAGGGGGTCCACCCCGACGCCGTCTCGTTCGTCGACCAGCGCGAGGGCGCGGGCTGGGTCCACGACGAGGCCGGCGCGACGGCCAAGACCGCCCGCGTGGTCAACGCCCGGCAGGCCGGCCTCGAGGCCGAATCCCCGTCCCGAACGCTCACGCGGGACGCCGGCCGCACCGTCGCGGTCGTCGCCGATCCCGACACCGCGGCCGCGCTCGCCGACGACGCCGACGTGACGCTGATCGCCGACGGGAACGAGTACGTCGACGCGGCGGCCGAGCTCGACGACGTGACCGTCGAACGCGGCCGCGTCGTCGACATCGAGGGCCGGTTCGGCGAGTTCGAGGTCCGCCTCGAGTCCCGCGTTACGGAAGACTGCATCTCCTGCATGAAGTGCGTCCACGAGGGCCCCGACGGCGCGGTCACGCGCTACCCCGTCGACATCGATCCCGACGCGCCCGAGGGCGCGTGGACCGACGTCTGTCCCACCGACGCCATCGAGATGGACGGGACGCAGCGGACGCTCGAGTTCGACCAGATCGTCTACCCCGCGGCGAGCCGGCGGACGCGGGGCGGCCGGATCGGCTTCTACACCGCGCCGATCGACGCGGCGACGATCTCCGCGGTGCGAAAGCACCTCGGCGGGATCGAGAAACCCGCCCACCTCGACCTCGAGATGGACGTCTGCGCGGCCGGCGACTCGAGCCAGCCGGGCTGCAACGAGTGCGTCGAGGCCTGCCCGCACGACGCGGTCGAGCGCGCGAGGATCGACGAGGTCGCGTTCCACGAGGCGGCCTGTCAGAACTGCGGGGCCTGTACCAGCGCCTGTCCGACGGGCGCGACGCGGCTGCGCGAGCCCTCGAACGAGCGCATCGCCCGCGAGGTCGAGGCCCTGCTGCGCCCGACCGACGAGGAGGGCGGCTGGCTCCTGAACCGGTCGGGGTCGGACGTCGAATCGCCGATCGTCGCGTTCGTCTGCTCCGAGGAGGCCGACGACGCGCTGGCGGAGTACGGCCGGCTGTCCGCTGCGGGCAAGGCCGAGGTCGAGTACCCGCCGATCCTCCCCGTCCGCGTCAACTGTACCGATACCGTCGGCGAGGCCCACGCGATGCACGCACTGGCCTGCGGCGCCGACGGCGTCGCGATCGTCGGCTGCGGCGGCGACTGCCTGCACTCGGGACCGGATCCGAAGGCCGATCTCGTCGACCGACTCAACCGGGCCAGCCGCGACCTCGAGCTCGGCGAGCGATTCGCGTTCTTCGCGCCCGAGCCCGACGAACCGGGCGCCTTCGTCGAGGCGATCTCGACCTTCGCCGTCGAACTCGAGCCCTCGCCGGTTCCGGCCGGCGAGCACGAGGCCACCGGTGAGATCGACCCCGGCCGCGAAAACCCGCCGTTCGACAGCCACGGCTGGACCCTCGAGAGCGTCCGGGCGATCCTCGAGCACGTCGACCCCGACCGAGAGGTCGTTCGCGGCCTGAAGGACTTCGGCCGAATGGAGGTCGACGAGGGCTGTACGCTCACGCCCACGTGCGCGAACCTCTGTCCGACCGACGCGATCCGCCGCGACGAGGAGACGGCGACCCTCGAGTTCAACCACGAACGCTGCGTCAACTGCGGGACCTGCGAGGAGGGGTGCGTCGAGGACGTCATTACGATGCGCGACGGCCTCGATCGCTCGCTGCTGCCGGAGAACCGCGACGACGCGGACGACCCCGCCTGGATCGCGGTCCACGACGGCGAGATGCGCGAGTGCAACAACTGCGGGAAGCCCTTCACGAGCGAGGGCTCCGCGCGGAAGATCCAGTCGGAGGTCGGCGACGCCGTCGCCGGCCTCGTGCCGGGTGCGCAGGGGAGCGTCTTCGAGTACTGCGGCGACTGTCGCGCGCAACTGCTCTACGACCGCGGCAACGGCTAATCGCGACTGACGATCACGATCGACCCACATTCATGAGCGTAAACCAACAGGCGCTATACGAAGCACGGCTCGAGCTGGTGAACTTCCTGATCGACGCGTTCGCGGACGTGCCGAGCGAGGCGTTCGTCGAGGCGATCCTCTCGGAGGACGTGCTGTTGCCCGATGAGGGCGCCGGCGAGGAACTAGACGAGGGGTTTTCGGCCCTCGAGGCGTTCATCGAGGAGAACCGAGAGCGAGACGTCGACGCCGTTCGAGACGACCTCGAGCGCGAGTTCACCCGACTGTTCGTCGGTCCGCGGCCGCCGATCCTCCCCCACGAGACCTACTACCGGGAGGACACGGACTTCCGCGGCGCGGGGCTGGCGAAAGTGGAGGCCAGTTACGGCGCGGCGGGCTGGTCGCCGCCCGAGGAGTATCCCGAGGAGAACGACTACGTCGCCGTCGAACTCGCCTTCCTCCGCTATCTGATCCGCCAACAGCGGGCGGGCTACGAGGAGACCGTCGGCTATCAGCGCGTCTTCCACGAGGAACACCTCTCCGAGTGGATTCCGTCGTTCGCCGCCGACGTCCGGGAGACCACCGACGAACGGTTCTACGAGGCCGTCGCCTCGATCCTCGAGGGAACCGTCGCGTTCGAGGAGGAGATCGCGATGAGCATGGCCTGAGTCCGCGACCGGCGCGGTAGTCGCGACCGTGACTCGCGCGTTAACCGCGGATCGCCGCCGCGGCGCTCTCGAACGCTTCCGACTCGAAGGTCGCGCCGTTGATGGCGACGAACGCGACCGCCAGGACCAGGGCGAGGGCGGCGAAGAGCAACGAGAGTCGGCGTCGGCGGTTCGGCGCGAGCCCCAGCCGATCAGCGACCGCATCGGCGGCGAACAGTCCCGAGAGTATCAGGGCGAGACCGATCGCGGCGATCCAGCCGCCACCCAGTACCGACGCCGGAACGAGGAGTAGCCCGTACCCGAACGCCATCGCTCCGATGAGAACGGACAGCGCGGCGACGACGCTGTTCGTTCCGCCCGACGTGAACGGAATATTCGAAGTCACGTATGGGTGAAAGATACCGACACCGATAATCGTTGCGTGTCGGGAGACGGTCTTCGCACAGTCGATCGAGATCCGGCTCTAGCAACCGTTAGCGTCGCATGTCAACGATCCCGTGGCGAATACAGAGCTGTGGCTCTGAGACAGGTCGCGGAGCCTGAGTGTCCGGATCGGCTCATACCAACTATGTGGGTGTTAGGATTAAGCGCGGTTCTCGCGTGGCTACTGCCGTGACTCGCATTCTCAACCCCCAAACGAACACCGCACACAAACCGCGCGACGACGGAAGCGCCCGCACGACGGCGTGCGGTTCGCTCGTGAGCGCGACTCACGACCGTACGCGCGTCGTCTCCGACGAAACGGTCCGAACGTCGGCCGCGATCGAGCGATGTGGGAGCTGTTTCGAGGACGTCACCGGCTACTGACGGGCCCTCGCGGATCGGGTCAACGGATCGATCGAAAAACGAGCAGTCACTCCGCTCTCTCTTCGTCCCGGAACCCCTCGAGGACCTCGTCGCTGAACGAGACGTCCCCGTCGACCTCGCCGTCGTTGATGCGGTGTGGCGCCTCGTGGTCCCACACCGCTCTACCGCACGAGCACTCGAGAGCCGGCGTCGGTTTCCAGTCGGTGTGCGTCATAGCTACGTGTTCACGAGCCACAGGATTATAGCTTTCCCGCGATTCGCGTACAGGTCGGCGTCCCTCGATGGCTGACTCCCAGCGTTCGAGCGGCGTCGCCGATCACCACGGGCGCGGATCGTCCGGATCCGCCGACTCCGTCTCCTCGCCCTCGAGGAACACCCGCGCGAACAGGTCGACGTGCATCGCGAGGACGTCCGCGGGCTCGAGCCCGTAGTCGTCGGCCTGCCGGTCGAGGAAGGCCGCGAGTTCGTCGCTGGGGCTGTGACGAATCTCGCCGTCCTCGACGGTGAACTCGACCTCGGTCGCGTCGGCGACGAGGTGTTCGATCTCGAGCAGCGCCTGTTCGGCCTTGGTCTCGAGGGCGTCGTCCTCGTCCATGAGGCGGTTGTCGCCCCAGTCGGTCGCCGCCGCCCGGAACCGGTCGCTGACGGGGACGGTGAGTCGATCGTCGCCGGTCATCTCACTGTGGCGGCCACTCCTCCGGTGCGGGGTCGGGTTCGCCGAGCGCGCCGAACGACGCGATCAACAGGCCGAGGAACGCGACGATGACGAGCAGCCCCATCAGGCCCCCGAGGCCGTGCTGGCCGACCCAGTTCCCGCCGACGATCGGCCCCATCTGATTGACGATCTGTGCGCCGATCACAACGGTCCAGCCGATGGCGAACAACAGCCCCGCCGTCACGAGCAGATTGTGTTCGATCGCGGTACGGATACCCATGTGACTTCTGACCACTCCCACGATAAAAATTCCCCGCGCCACCGGTTCGCGAGCCGAACTGTCGTCGGTACTGACCACTCGAGGACTGACCGTCTACTCGGGGTCTCGAGGCGACCGAGCGGGAACGACTCACTCGGAGTCCGCGAGTCTCCAGTCGGCCTTCTCGGCCGCCGTCTCGAGCGGGACGAACTCCCAGCCGGCCGCTTCGGCGATCGGTTCGTCCTCGCCCTCGAGCCCGACGACGACCATGCGGTCGGCGTAGAACATCGAGTTGCGGTCGATCTCGGCGAGGCGCTCGCCGGGGCCGGTCCCGGTGCCGTTGAAGAAGTCCACGTCGATCCCGCGGTCGCGCTGGAACTTCTGGATCGCGTGCGCGGGGACGTCGCCGACGATGCCGACCCAGTCGCTCCACCCGGCGGCGTCCGCGACGACCGCGGCCGGGTGCTCGAGTCGCCGCAGCGCGCCGTAGGTGATGGCCGTCGTCATCTCGTCGACGCCGCCACCGTGGGGGCCCGACGCCGGCTCGGCGGTATCGGCGGCGTTCGACGCGTCCGACGGCTCCGAACCCATCGGTCGCATCGACTCGGTCCCGCCGTGGCTCGCTCCCGTCGTCGAATCCGTCGGTCCGCTTGAGGCTCCGTTACTCGACTGAGATCCCTCGGTGGGAATCCCGACGGGCGTGCTCTCGTCCGTCCTGGGGACGTGGGGCGCCGGAGCGCGATCCGATTCGTTCGTCTCCGCACCCGCTTTCGCGGTACCCGCGTCGTCGGTATCCGCCGGCGCGTTCGGCGACGAGGAGTCGGAGTCGTCTGCGGTTGCTGATCGCGAGTCAACGTCGTCCGCCGGTTCGGACGGTCCGTCGTCGCGCCACAGCCAGTCGCCGCGGTTCCCCGACTCCGCGTCGTCCTCGTCGGCGCCGGTCTCGAGGTCGTCGAGATCGATCCGGTCAGTCATCGTCGCTCACCTCCGCGGGAGGGTCCGGTTCGCTGCCGGACGGCGGACCGTCCCCTTCGGGAATCGGCGTCTCGTCGTCGACGACGTCCGCGAGACCGAGCCGTTCCACCGTCTCCCGGGTCGGTCGGCCCTCGTCGTCCCAGCCGCGATACCGGTAGTAGCGCTCGAGCAGCGCGTCGAATCGGTCGGGATCGAGACCGTCACCGCTCGCGTCGTCAGCGTCGTCCCGTGGCTCGAGCAGGGCGTCGGGCAGGGCGTCGTCCTCGCGGGAGAAGCCCTCGCGGACGTTGAACAGGCGAATCAGGGTCCAGATCCGCTCGCCGACGGTCGCGAGGCCGGCGCGGTCGACGTCGTAGCCGACCGCGGCGAGCCACTCGGCGCCGAGGTCCTCGGAGAGGGCGTCCTCGAGGAAGTCGTCGGCGATCAGGCTCCAGAGGACGGCTCGCCGGTTTTGCTCGCCCGCGACGGCGGCGACGCGGGCGCGGTCGTCGGGCCACGCGCGGCCGACGGCTTCGGACTCGACGGGTCGGGCCCGCCGGTGGCAGGCGCCGCGGTCGCTGGTCGCGTAGGCCAGCGCCATCGTCTCGGCGCCGCGGGGGTCGTACGAGGAGTAGTCCATCCCCTTGACCGTCGGGATGAGGTCCGCGCCGCCGAACGCGGCGGCCGCGGCGTCGATCCCGTCGGCCAGCGCGTCGCCCAGCGGCGTCTCGCGGGTCGCGATCTCTCGGATCACGTCCCGCGCGGCGTCCTCGTCGCCGAAGGAGAGGTCGCGCTCGAGCAACCCCTCTTGACTCGCCCGGACCGCCCAGGCGACCGCGTTCCCGGCGGTGATGACGTCCAGCGCGAGCCGATCACAGATCGCGCCCAGCGTCGCGACGGCGTCGAAGTCGTCGATTCCGAGGCCGGCGCCGAGGACGATCGGCGCGGCGCCCCGCGGGACCGACTCCCCCTCGTCGGTGTCGACTCGGAAGCCGCCGGCGACGGCGTCGTCCTCGCGTTCGCGCTCGTGGGACCGTTCGCGGACCGCCTCGATGCCGAGGTCGTCGGCGCCGTCGAACCGCCGCTCCTGCCAGCCTCGCGTCGGGAGCACGCCGACCGCGTCCGCGACGTCGATGGTCTCGAGCGTTCCGCTGGCCGACTGCCAGCGCCCCTCCTCGCTGTCGGCGAAACGGCGTTCGTAGCGCTCGCGGAGGGCCTCGAGTCCGGTCGGCGGGTCGCCGCGGGCGACGACCGCCTTCAGGTTCTTCGATCCCATCACTGCGCCGGCGCCGCCCCGGCCGGCGTGGTGGTCCCCGCCGTCGGCGGCGATCGTCGCGTACTGGACTTTCCGCTCCCCCGCGGGGCCGATACAGGCGACCCCCGCGTCGGGAAACGCCGCGCAGGTCTCCGCGGCGTCCGCGCCCCGAAGCTCCGCGGCCGACTCGATCGTCGCCGTCCCGTCGTCGATCGAGAGGACGACCGGATCGTCGGCCCGGCCCGTGACGAGAACGGCGAGGTGGTCCTCGAGCGATCCCGCCAGCCGGCCGGCGAACTCGCCGCCGCTGTACGAATCGAGGAAGGTCCCCGTCAGCGGCGATTTCGTGATCGCCGCGTACCGCGGCTCGCCGGGGGTCAGCCCCGACACCGGGCCGGTCGCGAACGCCAGCACGTTCTCGGGCGACAGCGGGTCGGTCCCGGACTCGAGTTCCGCGTAGAGGTACCGCGCGCCGAGGCCCTTCCCGCCGACGTACCGCTCGAGCCACGCGTCCGGGATCGGCTCGCTCGCGACGGTTCGAGCGGTGAGATCGACCCGGAGGACGCGCGCCGGATGCTCCCGTGCCATCGTCACAACGTACGCGCGGACGGACTTCAATGCCGCCCCCGCAATAGGGGATATACTTGATCAATGCCGTTTTAGACGCGCTCTCGTCTCGAACGGTCGGCGACGAGGACCGGTATCGATCGATTACAGTTCGGGACATCTCACTAACTTGTCAAATTGTGGGTGACTGACGTCCTCGCCTGCGAAATTCCCTTGCGGGACGATACCGAACGACGACGTATGCGCATGGAACTCCGCGTCTGCAAACACTGCTACGAGGGGACCCACGGCAACGAGGGGAAGACCGCGATCACGCGCGATATGGTCGCCTGCGCCGAGCGCGTCCGGGAGTACAAGGACCTGATCGGGCTCGACTCGCTGTACATCGCGAAGGTCGAAGAAGGCGACGTCGGCGGCGCGGAGGCGCTACCGGCGATCGTCGCCCACATCGAGAACGATCAGGTGACGCTGGCGGACACGCAACTGGTGATGGAAGACGGGGACGGGAACCTGCTGGTCTACCCCGAACCGGAGGACGTTCTCGAGGTGCTGACGCGGAACATCGATCAGATCAGCGACCAGACGCGACAGGACGTCACCGTCGAACTCTCCTCGGAGAGCGCGGAACTGCTCGCCTGAGCCGCGATAAACCGCTTACACGTTTCCGTTCCAGTTATTCCTCATAAACTTTTGTGGTATCCGATGGAACTAGCGGCATATGCGAGCAGCCGTTATCGAAGAACACGGGGAGCCGCTGGCGATCGAGGACGTGTCGTATCCGGAGCCGCAGCCGGATCAAGTGGTCGTCGAGACGGAGGCCTGCGGGGTCTGTCGCAGCGACTGGCACGCCTGGCAGGGCGACTGGAGCTGGATCGGTGCGGGGGTCCCGGAAGGACAGATCCTCGGTCACGAGCCCGCGGGGGTCGTCTCCGAGGTCGGGTCGGACGTCGAGACCCTCGAGGTCGGCGATCGCGTCGCCGTCCCGTTCCACCTCGGCGATGGGAGCTGTCCCCACTGCCGCGAGGGCCGGGCGAACAACTGCGAGACGGTGATTCCGCTGGGGCTGTCGGAGTACTCCCAGGGAGCCTTCGCGGAGGCGTTCCCGGTCCGCGAAGCCGACTTCAACTGCGTCAAACTGCCCGAAACCGTCGAGTACGACGAGATGGCTGGGCTCGGCTGCCGCTTTATGACCGCCTACCACGCGCTGGCCGACCGCGCCGACCTCCGTCCCGGCGACTGGGTCGCCGTCCACGGCTGTGGCGGCGTCGGGCTATCGGCGATCCACATCGCGGACGCGCTGGGCGCGCATCCGATCGGAATCGACCTCGTGGACGACAAACTCGAGCGCGCCGAGGAGCTCGGCGCTCGCGAGACCGTCAACGTTACCGAGGTCGACAGCGCGGCCCGAGAGGTCCAGTCGATCACCGACGGCGGGGCCGACGTCTCCATCGACGCGCTGGGCGTCGCCGAGACCTGCACGAACTCGGTCAACAGCCTCGGTACGCGGGGGAGCCACGTCCAGGTCGGCCTGACGACCGGCGAGGAGGAGGGCCAGATCGAACTGCCCGTCGACGTCATGACGATGCAGGAGATCGACTTCCACGGCTCCTTCGGCATGCCGCTGGTCCGCTACGAGGAACTGTTCAAGCTGATCGCACAGGGCACGCTCGAGCCGAGCAAGATCATCGGGGAGCGGCTCTCGCTCGACGACCTGCCCGAGACGCTGGCGTCGATGGACGACTACGAGACCGTCGGCATCCCGGTCGTCACCGACTTCTGAGCGGTTCGGCCGAGCAGCGGTCCCGTCGGGACGGGAGCCGTTGCTGGTCGCGGTATCGGTTTCGGAAACCCGGGCGGGGGCGGGAGCCCGCCCTGGCGTGAGAGACATGAGCTAACTCGAAGCGGGGGCGAGTCCACTTCCGAGCATCCGGGCACGAACGCACGCAATCGACTGGTCAGCGCGTCGTCTCGGTTGAGCGCGTACCCGGCGGGGTCGTCTTCCCCGCAGCCGGAGCAATGCAAGTGTCACCCATTGTTATGCAGGCGCTTGGCCGACAGTAGTCTCCCCAAACCGTTGACAGGCGACGGCTAACCAGACGGTTACACACCGAAACGGTGACGAAATCGCCGCTCAGTGCCTCGGTTCGTCCGCGACACACTTCACGGGGCCCACGACGGGCGAAGATAATTGGGCCTGTCTCCCGTCTAGCGGTCCATGCACGAGGATGGCTTAGCGGAGCCGCTTCGGCTCGGAATCGTCGGGCTCGGATACATCGGAACGACCGTCGGCGGGCAGTTTCACCGACGCGGCGACGCGACCGTACAGGCGCTCTGCGATCTCGATACGGAGCGGCTCGCGGAGACCGGCACCGCGTTCGACGTCCCGGATTCCGAGCAGTACACCGACTACGCGGAGATGCTCGAGGACGCTCCGTTGGACGCCGTCCTCGTCGGTACGCCCCACACGCTCCACTACGAGCAGGTCGTCGCGGCCCTCGAGGCCGGCTGTCACGTCTACTGTGACAAACCGCTCACCACGGACCTCGAGCGCGCACGCGACCTCGCGGATCGAGCCGAGCGGTCCTCGGAGACGCTGATGGTCGGCTACCAGCGCCACCTCCAGACGGCGTTTCGGACCGCCAGAGAGCGATTCGACGACGCGACACCGAACTGGCTGACCGCGTCGATCACTCAGGACTGGATCGACGACTCGCGGGGGACTTGGCGGCTCGATCCCGACCTCTCGGGCGGCGGCTTCCTCTACGACACCGGGAGCCACGTCCTCGACGGCGTCCTCTGGACGACCGGCCTCGAGCCCGAGTCCGTCGCGGCGAGCATGGACTTTCACGACGACGACGAACGGGTCGATCGGCGCGCTCACCTCGACGTCCGGTTCGCTAACGGCGCCACGGGGACCTTCTCCTTCAACGGCGACGCCCCCTCGGTCCGCGAGCACGTCCACATCTGGGACGACGACGGCGCCGTCTACCTCGAGGGTCGCCAGTGGGGCTCGCGAACCGTCACCGAGATCGACGACGACGCGGGCGAGTACGACCCCTACATCGACGCCCGGGCCGAGCGGACTCGCGCCGAGGCCTTCCTCGAGAGCGTCCGGACCGACGGTGAACCGCCGGCGACGGCTCGGGACGCCCTCCGGGTGACCGCGCTGACGGAAGCAGCCTACGAGGCGGCCCGAACCGGGGACCGAATAGACGTGCCGACCGCGGAGTGAACCGGAACGCGGACCGATCACCGGACCGCCGGCTCGCCGGGTTTCGAAGTGACCGAATACCGCGATCGATCGGCGGGTAGAACGGGGTTTTCTGGTCACTAATCTCGCTATACCGCGTCGTGCAATCGTACCGCCGTCGGTCGATTATGCTGTTGTTACTGCTGAGAACGATCCGGTTTTCCGAGCGACGGTCGCGTCGCTCCGACCGCCGCCCGATCGGCTGTCAAACTGTAGGTAAGAAGCGCATAGATCGGTCCCACTTTCGGTTACAAGCCGGATAACTACAACCGGTCGTGGCCTTCGATCGGATATGATCACCTGCAGTAACTGCGAGACCGCCCAATTCCTGCAGATCACGCAGAGCCGCGTCTACTTCGAGGACGGGGAGATGATCAACGAGATCTCCGAGACCTACGAGTGTACGCTCTGCGGGGCTACCGGTCAGTACGTCTACGACGAAGACCGCGATACGGAGGACGTCTCCGGCGACGTCGAGCTCACCACGGAACGACCGAAGCACGCCTGACCTGGACGGCTATCCGTCGCCGATCACGTTCGGCTCGTCCACCGATTCGGCTCTCCGTTCTCGAACTCGGCTCTCGAGTGATCTCACTCGTCGTCCGCTCGGGAGCGTTCGGGATCGTCCCCCTCGGATCGCTCGTCGCTGTCCGGCCGAGAGCGCTCGTCGGTGCGTTCTCGAGGCGACTCGTCGCCGCGGTCGCGGGATCGCTCGCCCTCCGGCGTCGACCCGACCGTGATCCGCTCGAGTTCGTCCGGCGCCCGCTTCCGTTTTCGCTTCTTTTTCTTCTTGTGCTGACGGCGAGTGACCGACGTTTGGCGCCGTTCGACGTCCCACTCCTCGAAGAAGCCGTACTCGGTCATCGTCTCCATCCCGGCGATGGCGGCCGTGAGTTTGAGACCGACCAGCGGGATCCCCGCGACCGAGACGATGACGTCCGCACGGAGGACGGCGCCGTCCCTGAGCAGTACGTCGAGCACGTCGACGAGCGTCTCTTCGTCCTTTCGGGGTCTCATGGGTGTGGCTGGGTATCGGTCGATTCGTCGCCGCCCAGTTCCGGCGCGAACGTGTACGGCGGCCACGGCCCCGTGAACCGGACCTCGAAGCCGTCGTTTGCCGCCACGTCGTCGAGGATCGAGCCGATCGCCTCCTCCTCGTCCTCGTGGGCGAGCAGCGTCAGTCGACAGAGCGTTTCGCCGTCGCGTTGTTCGGCCTCGTCGGCGATGTCATCGGACAACGACGCCGTCGGCGACCGCTCGAGGCTGTGGACCTCCCGCGCGGCGTCCGCGAGTCGCTCCTGGAGATCGGCCGTGATCGACTCGCGGCGGGCCGCCCGCAGTTCGGTCAGGCGCTGCTCGAGTTTCTTCTCGAGCAGGAACGACGTCCCGGACCCGGAGTCGTCGATCTGATCGGCGAGCTCCCCCAGTCGGTCGTCGCGCTCGATCAGCGCGTCGTCGTCGATGGGATCGATCTCGGCGACCTCGACGCGGTACTCCCAGTGGCCCGCCAGTCCCGAGAGCGCGCGGTCGAGCGTATCGGACTCCTCGCGGAGCCACTCGCGGACGCCCTCGTCACCGCCCCGGAGGATCGTGTCGAACTGGAACGGGATCGGCGTGCCGAACTCCTGGGCGGCCTCGTCGACGATCGTCTGGTGGCGGACGAGCCAGCGGCGGACCTGCGTGAGGTCCGCTGAATCGTAGATGCCGTCGGTTTCGTGGACGACCGCGCCGATGCCGTCCGCGGCCACGATCGAGACGGGTTCGCCGTCGACGCCGGTCGCCTCGAACGCCGCGCCCTCGTCGGCCCGGACGATACAGTAGAGGTACCGCCCGTCGTCGATCTCGGGGATCGCGTCGTCGACGGCCTCCTCGAGGTCGTCGAAATCGTCGATCCCCTCGAGGTCGTCGATGCTTTCGGCGTCGGCGATGTCCTCGAGCCGTTCGTCGGACCGTTCGGAGCTCACTCCTCGTCACCTCCGAGCACGGAGTAGCCGGGTTTATTCATGGCTCGCGGTTCGCCGTGGAGCTGTTCGATCGCGTCGTTGACCAGTCCGTTCAGGTCGCCGCGCAGGTCGTCGACGCCGTCCTCGATCCCCTCGTCCTCTTTGAGTTGCTCGATCTCCGCCTCGATCGTCGCGAGCTGTTCGCCGAGCCGTTCGATCTCCTCGTCGGCGAGGTTCCCCGACTCCATGCGGCGCACCGCCTCGCGCTCTAAGGCGTCCATCAGGATCTCTACGACGGTGACGACGAGCGTGACCAGCCCCTGGCGCGCGTCCTCGCCGTCGCCGACGTCGATCTGGGTCATGCGTCTCCCTCCGTGTTCGTCGCTTCGGCTTCCTCGCCGTCGCCGCTCTCGGTCGATTCGGCGTCCCCGTCACCGTCGGATTCCGTCCCGTTCTCACCGTCATCGTCGGAATCGGAGTCGTCGCTGAGCAGATCGAACCCGCCGCGGGTCGGCCGGTCCGGGTCCGGTCGCGCGCCGAGGTGAGAGACCCCGCGGTCGGGCATCTCGTAGCTCTCCGCGCCGTCGTCGCTCGAGTCGCCGTTCGCCTCGTCCGACGCGTCACTCCCGTCTTCGGACTGCTCGTCGGCGGTGGCGTTGACGCCCCGCGTGGGATCGATCACCGGATTCGGTCGATCCATCTCGGCGATTTCCGGGTCGTCGACCGCCGCCGCGACCCGTCGCATGTCGGTGCCCTCGGGGAACTCGAGGCCGTACTTGGCCGCGGTCTCGAAGGAAGCGATGGCGGCCCGGAGCTGGACGCCGAGCAATTGCGTGTCGCCGATCGAGACGGCGATGTCGGCGTTGATGACGATCCCCTTGTCGAGCAGCATCTCGACGACCTCCGCGAGGTCGGCCTTCTGACGGCTCGGCTGGAAGTCATCGACCACGGCCGTCACCTCCGCCGTCGGGTGGCGTCGAATCGGTCACGTCCGCGGCCGTCGGCCCGGTCGGGTCCGTCGGCGGCGAGACGGTCGCCAGCCCGACGGCCGTCAGTACCTCGAGTCGCCGTCGAATCGCCGTTGGTAGCATAGTATCACTCATTGGTTTCCCTCCGCTGCTGTTGCTCCGAGGCGTCGTTCTCCGTCCCTCGCTGATTCGCCTGCTCGTCATTCGCCGCCCCTCGCTGATTCGCTCGCCCGTCATTCGCCGCTCCTCGCCTGTTCGCCTGCCCGCCGTTCTCCCGCCGTCGCTGTTTCTCCCGTTCGATCTCGAACCGGCGGCCGTAGATTCGCTTCCGGCTGGGCGCCGTCGAGAGCTTGACGTCCTGTGGCACCGTCGAGTAGCGGGCGCCGCTGCCGAGGTCGCGGCGCTCGGTCGGAATCGTCGCCGCCGCGGTCGGGTTCCGCGAGTTCGTGCTGGTGTCCTTGCGGCGCATCTTCTCCCGGTTCATCTCGTAGAGCTGCTCGAACTTCTCGTGGGTCTCGAGCAGCGCCGACCGGAACGCGTCGATTCCCTTCAGCGCCTGCTCCTGAATGGCGATCTGATAGGCCTCCGGATCCTCCGCGACGTTGATGTCGCCCAGCGCCTGCTTCGCGTCGCCGGCGTCCATCTCGATCAGGTCGTCGTCGTCGCCGCCGATCAGGCCGCCCTCGTCGTCACCGCCGCCGACGACGTCCGAAACCGCGTCCTCGACCATGCCGGCGTCCTCGCCGTCCCCGAGTTCGTCGACGGCGTCCTGGAGTTCGCGTTTCTCCTTCCAGATATCGGTGAGATCGGTGGCGTTCCAGGCGTTCAACAGGTTGATCGCCCGGAAGAGCTGCGTGAAATTCACGAGGTCGCTCGCGCCCTGTTCGTCGTCTGCCAGCACCTCGGGAATCTTCCCTATCTCGATCGCCTCGAGGAGGTCGTCGCCGTCGACGGCCTCGGGAAGTTCGCTGAGGTCGATCGCCTCGAGCAGTTCCTCGGTCTCTCGGACGACGGTGACGAGCGTCTCGACGTCGCCGACGATCGTCTCGAGCGCGCTGTCGTCGAGCTCTTCGACGTTCTCGACGCCGCCGAGATACTCATCGAGGTTCTCGAGGGAGTCCTCCGCCTCGTCGAGGAGGGCGTCGAAGGTCTCTCCGGCGTCGGCCGCGTCGTCACTCATCGTCGTCCTCCGTCTCGGGGTCCGAGTCCGTCGCCGTCTCGGTCTCCGTTTCCGACGACGTCTCGGACGCCTCGGGTTCCGGTTCCGTGTCCGACGCCGACGCTCCGTCCGCCCCGTCGTTCGAGGCCGGTTCGATCCGCACGGAGAGCACGCCGTTTTTGATCGTCGCCTCGGCCGTTCGCTCGCGCCACGGGACGTCGACCCGATCGATCTCGCGGTCCTCGACCCCGACGACGAGCGTCGCACCGTCGAATCCGACGGTGACGTCGTCCGGATCGGCGCCGGCCACGTCGGCGGTGACGAGCAGTTCGTCTTCGGCCTCCCGCGTCGTCACGTGGTGGTCGCTCGAGGGCGCGGTCGACGGCGACGATTCGGACGAGTCGCCGCGGTACCGGCGCGTCCGCGGTCGATTCCACTCGGAGTCCCGTCCGCGGTCGAACCGATCGCGATCGTCCGCGCCGCCGGCGAACGGACGTCGATCGCCCGCCGGTCGATCGGTGAGCGCGTCACCGGTCCGGATCGAGACGTCGTAGTCGATAGTCGTCCGATCGCCGCGGCGCTGGCCGGAGCGGGAGGCCTCGTCCAGCCACTCGAGGGCCGACAGCAGGCTGGTGAGCCAGTGGCCCTGGTCGTCGCTCGATTCGTCGCGTCGGTCCTCGGGTGTGTGGTCGTCTGGTGACATCAGCGTTTCACCTCTACGCGGCCGCTCGCGAGTCGCTCGTGGACGTCGCGGGCGATTTCGATCTCCTCCTCGAGTTCGTCCTTGCGGCGCCGGTACTCCTCCTCGGAGCGCTCGCCGAGTTCGTACAGCAACTGGTTCTCCTTGAGGTCGTCCTCGAGCGCCTCGATGTCGTACATCTCGCTCAGCGCCATCGTGTGCAGCGTGTCCACGATGCCGACGAACGGTCGGATCAGGAGGTCGTCGAGGATGAACATGGTTACTGTTGGGCTCCGATCTTGACGTCGACGAAGCTGTACGGCGCGAACGGCCCCGTGTAGCGGAACATGAGGTCGTCGTACTCCGCCTCGAGGTCGGCCACCGCCTCGTCGAACCGCTCGCGCTCGTCGCGGTCGACGAGGTACGACCGGTTGAGCACGAGCCGATCGCTGAACAGGTCGTTGGGGACCGATTGGGCGGCGATCGGCTCGAGCGCGTCCGCGACGGCTTCTTCGAGCGCGTCGGTATCGACGTCGGCGTCCTCCTCGCGGACGACCTTGAGGCCGAGTTCCTCCCGGCCCTCGATGTCGTTGATCGCGCGGCGGAACGCCGGTCTCGCGCCTCGAAGGACGTTCTTCAGTGCCCGATCGTTCTCGAAGGCCATCCCGAACTGCATCGGGACGATGGTGCGGCCGCCGTCGCGCTCCATGATCTCCCGGAGGACGTCGTCGTGTCGCTGGGCGTCCTCGTCGGTCTCCTCCGGATCGGTCGTGTCGATGTCGGAGACGACGGCGTTGAGCCGTCGGTGCGAGACCGTGTAGACGCGGTCGGCGCCGCCGACCGCGTCGGTCTCGAACTCGACGGGGTCGTCGTTCATCACGCCGTAGACGTATCGGTGGGTCATCGGTCGATCACCCCGGCGTCGAACGGCGGCGCTGCTCGTGCCCGCAAGCGCGGGCGCGATTCGTCCACGGCCTCGAGACGGATCGATCGGGATATCATGGGAACGGGGTCGACTACCCGGGGAGCGCCGCCGGAATCCGCCTCGCCGGCCCTCACCTGCGGGTACTCGAGGAACTCGTCACGTGAGATTCACCGCCGCGATGGGTCATCGTGGTGCTTGCAATCGCAGCCCGCGGCGACGGCACCGATCGGTCGCTCGAGCGATCGATCCGGAGACGGCGGCTTGCAGACGCAGCCCTTGTCGTGTTACGAACCCGTGCTGTACCATCGTCCGTATGGCAGCATCATCAGGTCGGAGACCCGACTCCTCGAGTCTCGCGGAGGTACTGGATCGCATCCTCGACAAGGGCGTCGTCATCGACGTCTGGGCGCGGATCTCGGTCGTTGGGATCGAACTCCTGACGATCGAGGCCCGCGTCGTCGTCGCCTCCGTGGACACCTTCCTGCACTACGCGGAGGAGATCGCGAAAATTGAGCAAGCGACGGCGGAGGGCGACCTCGAGGAGCTGGAGGAGCTCGAGGTCGAACCGCGTCCGGAATCGTCACCCGAATCCGCCACCCAATAACCCTCCATGGCCGACGATTCGTCGCGCAAGCGCAAGGTCAGAGGTCGGAAGATTACGAGCGACCGCTCCGAGAAGCAGGGACGGCGTGCGAAGAAGAAACTCGCCCGGCAGTCGTCGAACGGGACGTCGTCGTCGAGCGCGCAGAGCGGGGACGGTCCCCTCTCGGCTCCCGAAGACGTCGCTCCCGAACCGTTCATCGAGACCGACGCCGTCGCCTCGCTGCGAAGCCGGATCACCGGCTGGCTCGAGGCGGAGAAGCCGGTCCACCTGATCGGCCCGACGGGCTGTGGGAAGACGGCGCTTGCGCTGTCGGCCGCCGCCGAGCGCGGCCGACCGGTCGTGTGGATCAACGGCGACGAGTCCGTCGACACGGCCGCGCTCGTCGGTGCGAACGCCGGCGGAGAACGGTACAAGGAGACCGACCAGTTCGTCGGCGGCGTCAGCAAGAAGACCGAGGTCGTCCGCGAACGGTGGGTCGACAACCCGCTCTCGGTGGCCGTCCGGGAGGGCGCGACGCTCGTCTACAACGAGTTCTCGCGTAGCGACCCCTCGGCGCACAACGTCTTGCTCTCGGTGTTCGAGGAGGGCGTCCTCGAGCGACCGGGCAAGCGCGGCGAGGATCGGACGATCGACGTCCACCCCGAGTTCCGGGCGATCTTCACCTCGAACGACGTCGAGTACGCCGGCGTTCACCGACAGCAGGACGCGCTGCTCGACCGCTTCGTCGGCGTCCACATCGACTACTACGACGAGGAGACCGAGCGCGAGATCGTCAAGTCTCACGTCGATCTCTCCGAGGAAGACGTCGAGGCGATCGTCGCGAAGACGCGAGCGCTGCGGGACGAACTCGACCTCGTCGTCGGCACGCGGGCGGCGATCACGGCCGCGAAGGGGCTGGCGGTCTTCGACGGCCAGCGAAACGGAGACGGCGACGGCGAGGTCGGCGAGTTCGACGACGAGTTGCTGACCGACGTCTTCATGGACGTCCTCGCGCCGAAGATCGCCGGCGAGGGGCCAGAGGACGTCTCGCAGCTCCGGACGCAGATCGCCGAGTCGGTCTGACTCGGCGCCGGCCGCTGAGAACGAATCACGGTACCTAGACTAGACACGGACGAATACACGCGACAGGTTCAGCACACGCCAATGGCCGAAGCCGATACCCAGCAATCAGCGGAGCAAGCGCAGGACCAGTGTCGGGCGCTGACCGAGGACGGCGAGCGCTGTTCGCGGCCGGCCCAGGAGGACGGCTTCTGCTATCAGCACGACGAGAGTGATCCAACCGTGAGTGACAGTCAAGCAGTCGAAGACGAACAGGACGAAGCGGCACAGGACGACGAACGGCAGTCGCAGGCCCAGAGCCAGGAACTGGGTGCGGTCGACATGACCGGCGAGGAGAAGACCGATCCCGAGGAAGTAGACGCCGACGTCGACACCGATCACGACGAGATCGCGGGCGTCCTCGCGGTTCGCCGGACCGTCCAGTCGACCGCCGGCGAACTCATCGGCCGGGAGTTCGACGCCGTCAGCGAGATCTCGCCGACCGACGACGGCTGGCGCGCGGTCGTCGAAGTCGTCGAGCGGCGGGCCGTCCCCGACACGCAGGACATCGTCGGTCGCTACGAGATCGAACTCGACGAGAACGCGACCGTCCACGGCTACCGTCGTCTCGACCGCTACCGGCGCGGCGATACGACGTCGTTCGAGTGAGGGATCACCGCCGAAGCCGTCCGATACCGGCCCGGTTCGTCGGGCACCGAGAGCCACCGCTGTCGCGAACCTGTCGGTCGAAACCTCGAAGTCCCGTCCGCTCGTCGGTTCGACCGACGATCCGTGTCTGACCCATCCGTTCGCGGCGTCGACGTCGGTTCCGAGACCCGGTGTGACCACTACCACACCGATCGCGACGTCGTCGCCTTCAAATTCGCCTGCTGCGAGCGCTACTATCCCTGTTACCGCTGTCACGAGGAGACGACGGACCACGACGCCGTTCCGTGGCCGCGCGATCGCTTCGACGACCCGTCGGTGCTGTGTGGCGTCTGCGAGACGGAACTGACCGTTCCAGTGTACCTCGAGGCCGACTACCGGTGTCCGTCCTGTGACGCGGCATTCAATCCGGGCTGTAGTGCGCACGCCGATCGCTATTTCGAGACGACCGACGCCATCGAGTGACTCCCGGTACGGACGGTCTACGGGACGATCGCCGCTGCTACGATCGCCGAGACCGGTAGCTCGACCCGCTCTCGCGGGCTCGACTCGAGTATTCCACGGGACCCCGATCGCGATCGTCTCGGTGGTCCGGGGAGCGAGGTGACGAACTGTTCGGGAACGACGTCGTCGAGCGGCCTGGAATTGTCGGGGGACAGCGGTTTGGGCCGCATGACCGTAGTGGGCGTATGGGGCGCCTGGCCGAGGCGATCGAGTCCGCGGCAACGGTCGTCCGGGTCGTCTACGAGCAAGACGTCAAGTATCCCGCGGCCGCGCTCGCGTACTACGCGTTTGTCGCGTTCATCCCCTTGCTCATGCTCCTGTTCGCGCTCGTCGGCGAGCGGCTCGTCACCCGGATTCACGGCACGACACCGGAATTTCTCACGCCCGGCGCCCAGCGGCTGGTCTACGAGGCGACGACGACCGCGACGGGACGAACCTGGGCGGCGCTGTTCGCGGTCGGCGTCCTCGCCTGGAGTAGTGCGAACGTCGCCGTCGGTTTCCTAGCGGTCGTCGAGCGTATCGAGCGGGTACCCGAGCGTCCGCTCGGAAGCCAGGTTCGCGACGCCGTCGTCGTCCTCGGCTCTATCGGACTGGCGATCGTCGCGATCGTCGGGACGAGCGCGCTGTTCCCGCTGCCGCCCGTCGGGCCGGTCGCCGGACTCTCGGGAGTCGTCGTCCTCGTTCTCGCGCTCACCGTCGCCTTCCTGCCGATGTACTACGTCCCGTCGCGGTCGGCGACTACGCCGTCGGCCGCGCTCCCGGGAGCACTCGTGACCGCGTTCGGCTGGACGCTCGTTCACACCGGGGTCCACTATTACGCCGCCAACGCCGGCCGATACGCGATATACGGTGTGCTCAGCGGTGTCATTATCATCCTCACGAGTCTCTATCTCGCAGCCGTCCTGCTCATGGTCGGGATCGTCGTCAACGCGACCCTCGAGGCGCCGGGGACGTCACGACTCGGTACGTGAGAGGGAAGTCGATTTCAGACGTCCTCCTACTGCCGATCGTCCCCTCCGTCAGTCGTCGGCGGGCGCCGATGCCGACGTCTCGGCCGATACGTCCTCGAGCGCCGCGTCCTCGCTTCGCAGGGTCGTTTCGACCGCGGGCACGAGTTCGTTGACGACCGACCGACCGTCCTTCTCGCGGACGACCAGCCCGTCCTCCTCGAGCGCCGAGAGGTGGTGGGAGACGGTACTCGGGTCGCGCTCGAGTTCGTCGGCGAGACGGCCGTTCGGCGCCGACCCGAGGTCGGCGAGCGTCTCGAGCACCTCGCGTTTGGCCGGCTCCGCGAGGGCGGCGTGGAGTTCGACGTCGGCGATCGCGTCGCCGTCGTCGGCCGTCATCCCGTCGTCTTCGAGGAAGTACCGGCGCTTGCCGTTGACCTTGGCCGCGGCGACCAGCCCCTCCTCCTCGAGGACGCGGACGTGGTGGCGGACCGTCGAGAGGGCGACGCCGCTGCGCTCGCTGACTTCCGAGAGGTAACAGCCGGGATCGTCCGCGACGGTCTCGTAGATCGTCCGCCGCCGATCGTTCTCGAGCGGGTCCGAATCGTCGTAGCGGCTGTACCTGAAGATCGGGACGAGTTTCCACGGGACGAGCGACCCGACCCGCCGGAGGTACCGGAGGACCGACGACTGACCGAGCCACTTCGCAGCGAGGCCGGTCGCGCCGCCGGCCGCGGCGCCGCCTGCGCTAGTGCCGGCGGCGCCGGCCGACCCCGCAGCGGCTCCGGTACTCGCACCGACACCGGCGCCGGCTCCGGCCGCCCCGCCGGCGGCGCTGGCGGCCCCCGCGGCGGTGATCGTCCCGAGCAGGCCGACGAGGACGGCGTCAGTCGCCGACGAGGAGCCGTCGGGGACCGCGCCACCGCCGCCGACACCGCCGGCGGAATCGGTCGCGCCCGCGGTATCGCCCTCGTCCGTGTCGTCGCTCGAGCCGGTCGACGCGGACGCCGACGCCTCGAGATCGACGGACCCCGATCCGATCGATCCGTTGAGTTCGCCGCTACCGGCGACGGCGCCGCTCGAGTTATCGAGCGTTCGGTCGACCGTCCCGGCCGTCTCATTGGTGACGTTGTCGACTGTATCGGTCGTTTCGTCGGTGATCGTGTCGGCCACGTCCGTCGCCGTTTCGGTCCCGTTCTCGAGGGGATCGGTGGGTTCGTCGACGGTTTCGTCGATTTCGTCGGTCGTCTCGTCGACCGCCTCACCGGTCCCGTCAGTCGTGTCATCGGTCGCGTTTTGACTCCCGTCGGTCGTCTCGTTCGTCGCGTTCTCGATCTCGCTATCAGTATCGTTCGTCGCGTTCTCGATCTCGTCGTCCGTCTCGTCGACGGTCCCCGTGAGCGAACCGTCGTCGGTCTCGAGCGAGGCGGACCCGCCGGTCGCGGCGGCGACGATCCCGACCGTCCAAGCGCCGCAGACGAGGAGGGCGACGAGACAGACGAGGACGCGACTCGCGGTCGACGAACGGGTGGCCATGCTGTTCGTGTGGAGTTGTGCGATCGAGCGTAATACGCTTTTTCCGTTTCCTGACAGTCTCGACACCTGAACTGTTTCGGAAACGGAGCGCTCGGCGCCGATCCAGCAAGCTATTTCCGCGTCCGACGGCGGAATTGAGGTATGGATCCGGCGCTTGGCCCTCCCGAACAGATGGCCGAGAAGCGCGACGAGCTGACGCCGATGATGGCGCAGTACCACGACCTCTGTGCCCGCTACGACGACGCTATCGTGCTCTTTCAGGTGGGGGACTTCTACGAGACCTTCTGCGGCGCCGCCGAGCGAACCGCTCGCCTGCTCGAGATCGCACTGACCAGCCGCGAGGACAGCACCGGCGAGTACCCGATGGCCGGCATCCCGATCGACAACGCCGAGTCGTACATCGAGGAGCTGCTCGAGGCCGGCTACCGCGTCGCCGTCGCGGACCAGGTCGAAGAACCCGGCGAGACCTCCGGCGTGGTCGAGCGCGCGGTCACGCGCGTGATCACGCCCGGGACGCTCACCGAGGACGAACTGCTCTCGAGCGACGACAACAACTTCGTCGCCGCGATCGCCCGCGAGGGCGACCGCCTCGGACTGGCCCTGCTCGACGTCTCGACGGGCGACTTCTACGCGACGAGCGCGACCGCGGCCGAGTCGATCGCCGACGAGGTGAGCCGCTTCGCCCCCTCGGAGGCCGTCGTCGGCCCCGACGCGCCGGCCGACCCCGTTCCCGACGACTGCATGGTGACGCCGTTCGACGTGCGAGCGTTCGACGGCGAACGGGCGAAGGAGAAGGTCTCGGCGTACTTCCGCAACCCCGACGCCCTGCTCGCCGGGGACGCCGAACTCCGGGCCTGCGGCGCGCTGCTCGCGTACGCCGAGTACGTCCGCGGCGGCGAGCACGAGGGCGAACGCGGCGAGGCCGACGACGAGGAGCGGGTCGAAGCGGTCTTCGAGGGCGACGCGGACCAGCGCCTCGAGTACATCACCCAGCTCACCAGGTACGATCCGCGAGAGTACCTGCTGTTAGACGCCGTCGCCCTGCGCAGCCTCGAGCTGTTCGAACCCCGAACCGTCCACGGTCGGGACGACGCCACGCTCGTCGGCGTGCTCGACGAGACCGCCAGCGCGCTGGGCGGCCGCAAACTGCGGGACTGGATTCGGCGGCCGCTGCTCGATCCGAACCGGATCGAGGCCCGCCACGACGCGGTCGCCGAGTTGAAATCGGCCGTCCGGCGGCGCGAACGGCTCCACGACAGCCTGCGGGAGGTCTACGACCTCGAGCGACTGATCGGGCGTATCTCCCGCGAACGGGCCAATGCGCGGGACCTGCGCTCGCTGCGCGATACGCTGGCGGTCGTGCCCGAGATCCGGGAGCAGTTGGCCGACGCCGACTGCGAGCGCCTGCGAGAACTCCACGCGACCCTCGATCCGCTCACGGACGTCCGCGAGTTGATCGAGGACGCCGTCGTCGAGGAACCGCCGATCGAGATCACCGAGGGCGGGATCATCGCGGAGGGGTACGACGAAGATCTGGACGACCTCCGGGGGACCGCCCGCGACGGGAAACAGTGGATCGACGACCTCGAGGAGCGCGAGCGCGAGCGGACGGGCATCGACTCGCTGAAGGTCGGCCACAACTCGGTCCACGGCTACTACATCGAGGTGACGAACCCGAACCTCGATGCCGTCCCCGAGAACTACCAGCGCCGGCAGACGCTGAAGAACTCCGAGCGGTTCGTCACACCGAAGCTCAAAGAGCGCGAGGACGAGATCGTCGGCGCCCAGCAGCGGGCCGACGAGCGCGAGTACGAACTCTTCCGCGAGGTCCGCAGCGAAATCGCCGCCGAGGTCGAGCGCGTCCAGAACCTCGCCGACGCGATCGCGAGGCTGGACGCGCTCGTCTCGCTCGCGACCGTTGCGGCCCAGTACGACTACTGCCGGCCCGAGATGCTCGAGCGCGACGGGCGCGAGGGCCTCGAGATCGACATCGAGGGCGGCCGCCACCCGGTCGTCGAGCGGACCCAGGAGTCGTTCGTCCCCAACGACGCGCGCCTGACGAACGGCCGGCGGCTGGCGGTGATCACGGGTCCCAACATGTCGGGGAAGTCGACCTACATGCGGCAGGTGGCCCAGATCGTCCTGCTCGCGCAGATCGGTAGCTTCGTGCCCGCCCGTTCGGCCAGGCTGACGCCAGTCGATCGGATCTTCACTCGCGTCGGCGCCAGCGACGACATCGCTGGCGGCCGGTCGACGTTCATGGTCGAGATGGACGAACTCGCGACCATTCTGCGCGAGGCCGACGAGCGCTCGCTGGTCCTGCTCGACGAGGTGGGCCGGGGGACGTCGACCGCCGACGGCCTCGCCATCGCGCAGGCGATCACCGAGCACATCCACGATCGGGTCGGCGCGACGACGCTGTTCGCGACCCACCACCACCCGCTGACCGAACTGACCGACGACCTCGAGGCCGCGTTCACGCTCCACTTCGAGGTCGACCAGGCCGAGGGCGAGGTCGTCTTCCACCACGAGATCGCCCCCGGTGCGGCGACGGGGTCGTACGGCGTCGAGGTAGCGACCGCGGCGGGCGTTCCCGAGGACGTGGTCGAGCGCTCGAGAGAACTGGTCGCGGAAGCGGCCGGCGACGGATCCGGCGAAGACGAGACGATCGACGAGCGAGCCGAGACCGGCGAGCCGGACGCTCCCGGCGAAACTACCGACGTCGAGGCGACTGCTGCGGCCACTGCAGATGGCGGTGATATCCCGACCGACGTGGCCGCCGAACTCCGAGCGCTGGACCTCGCCCACCTCACCCCCGTCGAGGCGCTGACGGAACTCGATCGGTTGAAGCGACTGCTCGAAGACTGACGCGGTTACGCTGCGGTCAGTCGTTACCGCACAGCGATTTCCGGTAGAATAGCAGTTCGAGCGGCTCGTCGAATCCCTCGACTCGCTCGCGGGCCGCCTCCTCGAATCCCAGTTTCTCGTAGAGTCGACGCGCCGCGGTCAGGATCGGCATCGTATCGAGGACGATGCAGTGAACGCCTCGCTCGCGGGCACGGCGCTCGAGTTCCTCGGCGATCTGCTGCCCGTAGCCCCGTCGCTGGTGGTCCGGATCGACGCGCATTCTGGTTAGTTCGACCGTCGACTCGGGGAGGTCGGGGACGACCTGCGCGGCGAAATCCGTCTCGTCGAGCGGTCGGAACGCCCCCATCGCGACGATTCGTCCCTCACGTTCGCCGACGAGGAACTCGCCGCCCGCCTCGAGGTAGGTCTCGCTGATCGCCTCGAGGTCCTCGTCCGGGACGTCCTCGACGTAGGCGCCGACGTCTCGCATGGCCGCCTCGTGGATCTCTCGGACGCGGGCGGCGTCCGCCGATCGGAACCGACGAACGCGACGGTCGCGCGTCATCTACCGCACCTCCTGCGATCGCCCGAGCGTTCGGTCGCGACGCCGTCTCGAGTGCGGCGGCTCATGTTCAGCTGTCGAGTCGCCTCGAAGAAAACACCTTGGGTTGGTAACAGTTCGAGCGACGGATCACCGAGGCGGACGGCGCCGCGTTACCGGCCGCGTTGCCCGATCCCGAGGAACGCGAGCGCGGCGCCCAGCAGCGCGGCGTTCTTCAGGAAGTGCGTCATCTCCTGTTGTTGCTGTTGGGGATCGTCCTCGTTCCAGAAGTCGTGCATGATCGGCGTCGTTCCGATGAGAAAGCTGGCGATCGCCGCGGCGCCCGCCGCCGGCGCCCGCCAGAAGACGATGCTGACGGCGCCCAGCAGCAGACTGCCGCTGATCGCCGGCACCGAAACGCCGGCCAGCGGCGTGTCCTTGGACTCGGCGTAGGCGACTCGCCCCTCGAGGTTCCGGAGGTTATCGACGGCGTTGAACGCGAGGATACCGCCGAAGAGGAGCCGTCCGACGCGGAACGCCGTGCTCTCGGTGACGTCCGATTCCGACGGCGCTTCGGGTTCGTCGGACCGGCCGACGGTGCTGTCGCTTCGCTGATCCGATCGGGAGAGGAAGCTCATTTCGGTTCGAACTCACACTCCGAACGGGTTAGGCGGCGCCGTGGCAACTGCAGGGACAGCGTCCGTTCCGACGGCTCGAACGGGACAGCTGCGCTCCTCGGCAGTTCGAGTCGGAGAGCCGGCATTCGCAGCGGTCCCTCGCTCGAGAGTAGTATCGCCGCTCAGTACGGGAGAAACAGACGACTCGCATCTATAGCCGTCTTTTGGGAGTTATCCACGTCCTCTGAACTGTCCCGATCACGCTCCAAACTATATAGGCATAATGTATTCGATCGTCACTCACAATATAACAAATGGAAGGACGCACACCACGGATAGCGCCAGAATTCCATGCGCTGCTTTCCTCAGTGCATAGTATGGCTACCTCACAGATACGATTCGGGTTCCCTGTCAGCACCCATCCCGACGTTACTGAGAGGTTCCAATCGCTGACGACTGGAGGCAGGAAACGCCAAGCCCTCTCCACTGAAGGCGGATGCAGGGACTGCCGGTGATCGGTGGTCAGCGAGACACGTCCGAAACGTGCGACTTGGAAAACCCTCGTACTCCCGAAAGGGTTGAGGGGTAGTACAAGGGGTTGGCCAACCTCCGTCTTTTCGTACCTACCACTATCAGAAACGGTGGTTCCGTTCGCATCTCGAGCGAGCGAACGGCGGTTTGAAACCCGTCAGTCCTCGAGTCCGCGCTCGTAGAGTTCTCGAATCCGCTCGCTCCCGCGGTCGACGTAGCCGCCGTGATAGCAGACGACGTGGTCGATTTCCCGGTCGGCCAGTTCGCCGACCGACTCGAGGGCGCGATCCGTGTCGGGCGTGAACTCGGGTTTCGGACCCGACAGCGAGCCATCATCGTCGTCCGCGACGAGGGCGTCCCCGGCGATCAGCAGACCGTCCTCCGGGAAGTGCAAGGAGATGTGTCCGGGCGCGTGGCCGGGCGTCTCGAGGACGTCCATCGGGCCGGCGAGGGTCGGGACCCGGACGCCGCCGGCGAGTTCCAGATCGACGTCGACGGGGGGATAGCGGTCGCCGTCGCCCTTGATGGGGTCGCGCTCGCCGGTGACGTACGGCGCCTCCTCGCGGTGGGTCGCGACGACCGCGTCGACGGCCTCGAGCAGGTCGTCGACACCCCCCGCGTGATCGGCGTCGTGGTGGGTCAGGACGACGAGCCAGATGTCCTCGAGGGCGTAGCCGAGCGTCCGGAGGTGCGTTCGGATGCCCTCGAGCGCGCCCTGCGGACCGGCGTCGATCAGGACCAGTCCGCGCTCGGTCTCGACGAGCGTCGGAGTGAGCGTGATCGTTCGGCTACCGTACTCGACCGTGATCGGGAGCGTATGGACGCCCGCGTCGCGTTCGTCTGCCGACATACTCGAGTCGTCCGCGCCCAGTACGAAAGGACTGTCCGTCCGTTTTCCCGCGTCTGCTCGTCTTCCCAGCATATAATATACAATGATTTAAACAATTAGAGTCAAGTATTTTTGACTCCTGTTACATACCAGATAATCGATGGCAGCCGAGTCGCAGTTTCCCACGCTCGAGGTCGAGACGGACCCGTTCGCGGACGCACGGACGCGGACGCTCTCGGAGACGGTCCAGCCGTTGGTCGACGCGTACGACGAGCGGATCGCCGATCGAGATCGCTCGACGTGGCGATGGTTCGACGCCGTCGAACCCGAGTTCCGCCTGTCGTGTGTCGACGACGAGTGCGGCCGACGCGTCCGCGACGCGAAGGTGCTCGCGACGATGTTCATCACCGTCATCGACGACGTCGCCGAGCGACACGGCGACCGGGCCACCCTCGAGGAACTGCTGCTCGTTCCGTTCGACTCGCGACCCGCCGATCCGACCCGCGACGGCGTCGACGGCGAGTACGTGCGGTTCCAGCAGGAGCTCTGGGACGCGCTGCTGTCGCTGTACCGGGAGAGCCCGCGGGCCGACGAGTTCGAGCCCCTGTTCCGGTTCGACGTGCGGCAGGCGCTTCAGTCGGTCGACTACTCGGCGCTGCTGGGTCGGTATCCCGGACTCACCGGCGAACGCGAGCTCTGGACGTACGACGTCTACAACATGATGCTCTTCCCGTTCGCCGATATCGACCTCGCGAACGCGTCGGCGTTCGAGACGAGCGAGCTCGCGGCCGTTCGGGACCTCGTCGCCTGCGGCCAGCGGATGGCGCGGATCGGCAACTGGATCGCCACCTGGCAGCGGGAGCTCGCCGAGGGCGACTACAGCGCGGGCGTCGTGGCGCGAGCCCTCGAGTCCGGCGTCGTGTCGGCGGACGAACTCCGGGCGATCCGGTCGTCGCCGGCCGACGCGACCGTCGACCCGATCGTCGAACGGATCCGCGACGCCGGCATCGAGACCGCGTTCGTCGAACGGTGGCGTCGCGAGTACGAGCGGGGCACCGACTACTGCGGCGAGATCGAGTCCGTCGACGCCCGGGCGTATCTCGAGGGGTTCGTGCCGATCTTCCGTTCGCAACTCGCGCGCCGGTCCGCGGCGTGACGCGCCGGCGCCGCGGTACCTAGTGGAGCGCCGTCTCGATCGCTCGCTCGAGGTCGCCGATCAGGTCGTCGACGTGTTCGATGCCGACGCTCACGCGAACGAGGCCGTCAGTGAGCCCCGCTTCGACGCGTTCCTCGCGGGGAATCGCGGCGTGGGTCATCGGCGCCGGCTGTTCGATCAGGCTCTCGACGCCGCCGAGGCTCTCGGCCAGCGTGAAGACCTCGGTGCTCGAGACGACCTCGCCGGTCTCCGCTAAGCTCGCGTCGAGTTCGAAGCTCAACATTCCGCCGAAGTCGTCCATCTGCTCGGCGGCGATCTCGTGGCCGGGATGAGACTCGAGGCCGGGGTAGTAGACGCGGTCGACGTCGGGGTGGTCGTCGAGCCACTCGGCGATGGCGCGGGCGTTCTCGCAGTGGCGGTCCATGCGGACGGGCAGGGTCTTGGTGCCCCGGAGGACGAGGAAGCACTCGAAGGGGCCCGGCGTCGCGCCGACGGAGTTCTGGTAGAAGCCCAGTCGCTCGTCCAGTTCCTCGTCGTTCGTCAGGAGCGCACCGCCGACGACGTCCGAGTGGCCGCCCAGATACTTCGTCAGGGAGTGCGAGACGATGTCCGCGC
Source organism: Haloterrigena sp. KLK7 (assembly GCF_037914945.1). Taxonomy (NCBI): domain Archaea; kingdom Methanobacteriati; phylum Methanobacteriota; class Halobacteria; order Halobacteriales; family Natrialbaceae; genus Haloterrigena; species Haloterrigena salinisoli. The sequence continues at coordinate 2,937,353 of NZ_CP149787.1, read as the reverse complement.
CGAGGTCGAGCGGTCGCTGGAGGTACGGCGTCGCGAACGTGTTGTCGATCGCACAGAGCGCGTCGTGCTCGTGGGCGATCTCGGCCGCGCCAGCGATGTCGACGATCGACATGAGCGGATTAGTCGGCGTCTCGAGCCACAGCAGCGCCGTCTCCTCGCGGAACGCCGCCTCGATCTCGTCTAAGTCGGTCATGTCGACGAACGAGAACTCGAGGTCGTACTCCTCGTACACCTGCGTGAAGATGCGGTGGGTGCCGCCGTAGACGTCGTTGCCAGTGACGACGTGATCCCCGGCCTCGAGGAGGTTGAGCACGGTGTTGATCGAGGCCATCCCGCTGGCGAAGGCGCGGCCGTACTCGGCGTTCTCGAGGCTCGCGAGGTTTTCCTCTAAGTCCGTCCGGGTCGGGTTCCCGGTCCGGGAGTACTCGTAGCCGCGGTGGTCGCCCGGCGCGTCCTGTTTGTAGGTGGAGTTGGCGTGAATCGGCGTCATCAGTGCGCCCGTTTCGGGATCGGGCTCCTGTCCGGCGTGGATCGAGCGGGTCTCGATTCGGTGTGGTTCCCGCTCGCCGCGGTCGTCGGCGCCGTCACCGTCGCTGTCGGAGTCGTCCATACCGGTCCAACGGCCTCGAGCGGGGTGACTCTTGCTCCTGCGGGGCGGCCGCAATTCTCGGCGGGACCCGCCGAGTGGCCGGGAACCGCCTCACTGGATCTGTCGGCGCTTCGGCGACTCCGTGACGGAGGCCGAGACGACGTGATCGACGAGTTTCGCCTCGATCTTCCGGAGATGCTCGCCGACTGTCCCGCCCGCGATGCCGACCTCGCGACCGATCTCCTCGTAGGTCGTCTCTCGGGGCGAGCCGTAGTAGCCCAGCTCGATCGCCGTCTCGAACAGCCGGCGCTGTTTCGGCGTGAGCGACGCGAGGAAGACGTTCTCCTCGGGTTCGAACGGCTGCTTCGTCTCGAGGGACAGGTCGACGTCGTCCGGCACGACCGACCGTGCCCGCTGAAACGACTCCTCGGTCGCGAACAGCGACACCTTGAGGTCGCCGTCGCGAACGTACGTCAGCGGCGGGTCGAGGAACACCTGAAAGTCCCGCGTCACCCGCAGGAGTTCGGTGACGGTCTCGTTGGGGACGAACCGCGAGCAGACGAAGATCCGGTCACCGAACTCCTCGATCCAGTAGCCGAGCGAGCCGAGCTCCTCGTCGACGAGCGCCTCGACGCGTTCGAACTCCCCCGCGAGTTCGTAGACCATCACCCCGAGTCCGTCGGGGCGGAGACGGATCCGGTGGATCGCCACGCGGTCGACCCCTTCCCGGCGATCGATCCGCTTTTCGAACGGATGGAACCACCCACGCTGCGGCGAGAGCCGAAGTTCGTACTGACGCATCAATGCGTGTGGATACCACAGTCCCTCTTCAATAAACACCCACTACGCTCCCAGTGAGCGGGAACCGGCCGACCCACCGCTCTCCGGCCGGTGAACGGCTCCTGTCGCCGCCCGAGTTCGCCGTCACTACCGGCCGACTGCGGGCCGATCCGGGCGTCGCTGCCGCGGCCGTACGAATACGTGCGTTTTATAACGCCGACCGGACAACACCGTCGTACGACTATGCCGAACTCTAATGGCCCTCGTCAGGGATCCCGAAGAAAACTCGCGAACGAACCTCGAGACCGCGGTACCTCGTCGCCACAGCGCGCGATTCAGGAGTACGAGGAAGGCGAAAAGGTCCACCTGAAGATCGACCCGAGCGTCCCTAACGGACGCTTCCACCCGCGCTTCGACGGTCAGACCGGCGAAGTCGTCGGCAAACAGGGCGACGCCTTCAAGGTCCAGATCAGCGACAGCGGCAAGGAGAAGACGCTGATCGTCACCGCCGCGCACATGCGCGCCCAGAACCAAGAGAAGTCCCGGATCTGAGCGAGCATGACGATCTTCAAGGAGATCGTCGACGAGGAGTTCCTCACGGTCTCGGAAACGAAGGAGCTGCTCGCCGACATCGAAGCCGAACGGGCGCTAGACGAGGATCGGGAACTGCCCTACGAGCTCGCACGCGCAGTCGAGCACGTCAACCGGTTTACCGTCCTCGAGCCCGCGGAGGCACAGGAACTCGTCGACCAGCTCCAGGAGCTGGAGAAGGTCGACGAACCGACGGCGTACAAGATCGCCAACCTCCTGCCGCGCAACCGCGACGAGCTCCGCTCGGTGTACGCACAGCAACGGTACTCGCTGTCGGGTGACGAACTCGACGAGATCCTCAACGTCGTCGCCCAGTACGCCTGACTGCGGGCCGACTCTTTAAGTACGCCGTCGCCGTACGGTTATGACAATGACTGAATCCGATAGCGGCGAGGCGGACGTCCGTCGCGCAGTCGTATTGGACTATCTCGCGCACGGGCTCTCGGACGACAGCCGTCCACAGTACGAGAAATCGCCGGCCGGCTACGCCCTCGAGATCGACGACTTCGAGCTCTATCAGGTCGCGTTCGACGAGGACGAGCGACTCACGATCGGCAGCGAGGTCGTCGTCGAACCCGCCGCCGAACGCGACGTGGTCACCGAAGCCCGGCGGGTCGACTACGAAGACCTCTCCTCGGGCGCCCAGTCGGAACTCGAGTACGTCGTCGCGGACCTCGTCGAGGAGAACGAAGAGCGGTTCGTCGACTTCTACAACGACGCCCAGCCGATCACGCTGCGGCTCCACCAGCTGAACCTCCTGCCCGGGATCGGGAAGAAACTCCGCAACGGCATCCTCGACGAACGAAAGCGCAAGCCCTTCGAGAGCTTCGAGGAGCTCTCGGAACGCGTCTCGGGACTACACGATCCCGACGAGATCCTCGTCGAACGGATCCTCGAGGAACTGCGCGACGACGACCTGAAGTACCAGACGTTCGTCGGCCGGCGCGAGCAGGAGCAGAACCAGTAGCGAACGGCTTCGCTCGAGCGCGGTCACGGGTTTTTCGCGCTCTCGTTCGTTGGAGAGGAATCCGGCGAGGACGACTCCCGCCTTCGGCGGGAGCACCACCGGTGAGACGGGTCAGCGGTGCCGGTACGTCAGGAGCGCGCCACCGATCCCCGCGATACCCGTTACGGCGACCGCGACGCTACCGAACCCGAAGGCAGCCGCTTCAGTCTGATTGTCGGCGGTCCGTGAATCGTCACTGCTGTTGACGGTCTGCGAGTCGTCACCGGGGTATTCGATCTCGCTCCGGTCGTGGACCTCCGTTTCGAAGTGAGTGTGAACCTCGGTGTCTCCGATGCTTCCCTCTAGATGGACGACGTATTCACCGGGCTCCGTGAAGACGACCGGTGCCTCGTACACCCCGTCTTCACCGTGCGCTTCGCTGAGGTCGATTTCGACCCTCTCGTTCCCCTCGTTCTGGACGTACATCCGCAGCGCTTCGGCCTGTCCCGTGACCGGCTCGCCGCTCTCGTTATCGACGATTTCGACTTCCAACCACATTCGTTCGCCCGTGATGAGGGGTTCTTCTGCCCCGCCGAAGGTGACGTCGTACCCCTCGACGGTCCGCGTTTCGTGAGCCGTGACCGGACCGGCAGCGCCGGCCAGTACCGCGAGGAGGACGAGCGAGATGGCTGGTCTCTGATAACGCATCGCATAGGCGTTCCACCGGCACCGTCGAAACTGATCTGGTTCGATTCACTGAAAGACCCGTCAGTGACCAACACGGTGGACGCGCGGCGGCGGATCGTCGCCGTCCGCTGGGCGCTTCCGCGGGACCCGTCGGCCCCGATTCGGGTACCGCACGTCACCCGAACTCCGATCGCGCCAGGGTCGCGTAATCGGTCGTCGGAACCGGTCTCAGGCCGGAAGCGGTGCCGAGCGCCCCGTTTCGTGACACCTCGCTGCCGGCCGCCCACCGAAGCGAGCGCTCGAGTTCCACACCGTATCGGAACCGCGAGACGGTGCGTTTACACCCGTCCCCGCGAAAACGCAGTCAATGAGAGATCCAGACGGACTGATCGCCCGGGCGGGCGTCCGCGGCGATCCGGACCGCGACCAGCACTTTCTGATCGACGATCGGGTGCTGGACCGGTTGCCGACTCACCTCGAAGAAATCGGCGCCGATACGAGCCACCTGCTCGAGATCGGCGGCGGGACGGGCGCGCTGACCGATCGCTTGCTGGCGACGGGCGACGAGGGCGACGCGGTGACGGTCGTCGAACGCGACCCCGACCTCGCCGACTTCCTCCGCGAGGAGTTCGCCGACGAGATCGCGGCCGACGAGCTGACGGTGATCGAGGGCGACGCCCTCGCGGTCGACCTGCCCGACTTCACGGCCTCAGTCTCGAACCTCCCCTACGGCGTCTCGAGCGAGATCACCTTCCGCCTGCTTCCCGAGGGGCGCCCCCTCGTCCTCATGTTCCAGCGGGAGTTCGCCGACCGGATGGTCGCCGAGCCCGGGACGTCCGACTACGGCCGCCTCTCGGTGTCGACTCAGCACTACGCGGCGCCCGAAATCGTCGAGACGATCCCCAAGGAGGCCTTTTCGCCCCCGCCGGCCGTCGAGAGCGCGGTCGTCCGCCTCGAGCCCCGCGACCCCGACTACGAGGTCGGCGACGAGGCCTTCTTCCTGCGGTTCGTGAAGGCGCTGTTCACCCAGCGCCGGAAGACGATCCGGAACGCGATCCGCAACACGGCGCACATCTCCGGGCTCGAGGCGCCCGACGCGGTCGTCGAGGCGGCCGACGAGGAGATCCTCCGCAAGCGGGCCGACGCGATGGCGCCTGCGGAGTTCGCGGCGCTGGCCGAGCTCGCGGCCGAGGTCAGTGAGATCGGCGAGGGCCAGTGACGGTGGCACGGCGAGCGGTGAGACGCGCCGCCGGACGAACGCGAATCGGCCCGACCCCGATCGCGTTCGACCGACGGATACACAAGCCTGCGGGAACCATTCGCTCGAGAGACGCGTGAACCTATGTCCGTGCCACTGACCGCTCTCAACCGGCTGTCGGACGCGTTCGGAACCGAGTTCCGGATCGCGGTGACGGTCGCGGCGGTCGCCGCCCTACTGGCCGTCCTGCTGTCCTATCGGCGGCTGCAGGACTGGCTCTGCGAGCGGACCAAACCGCTGTACAGCGACATCGCTTCGACGGCCCTCCTCATCGGGACCTGCGTGATCGCCCTCAGCGTCGTCCTCGAGGTGTGGGGCCTCACGGGCGACGTCTACACGCTCTACTCGGAGGGGCTGGGGCTCGACGAGACCGTCTTCGTCCGGGCGGCGGTCACGTTCATCCTCGTCATCGGGACGCTGATCGTCACGCGGTTCGTCAAGCGGATCATCACGGAGGTGCTGAGTTCGGCGTCGGCGGTCACGGACCACCAGCGGGAGGTCACCCACCGGATCTCGCAGGTGATCATCTGGTCGGTGTCGCTGGTCGTCGTCCTCGGCGTCTGGGTCGACGACCTCGGCGGCCTGCTCGTCGGGGCCGGGTTCCTCGGTATCGTCGTCGGTATGGCCGCCCGCCAGACGCTGGGAACCGTCCTCGCGGGCTTCGTCCTGATGTTCGACCGCCCCTTCGAGATCGGCGACTGGATCGAGGTCGAGGATCACGAGGGGATCGTCACCGACATCTCGATCGTCAACACCCGCATCCAGTCGTTCGACGGCGAGTACATCATGATCCCCAACGACGTCATCTCCTCGAGCGCGGTCACGAACCGCTCGCGGCGCGGCCGGCTGCGTATCGAGATCGACGTCGGCGTCGACTACGAGAGCGACGTCGATCGGGCCGCGGAGATCGCCAAGACGACGGTCGAAAATCTCGATCGGTCGCTCACGGCGCCGTCGCCCCAGGTCGTCAGTAAGTCCTTCGGCGATTCGGCGGTCGTCATCGGCGTGCGGTTCTGGATCGACAGCCCGTCCGCCAGACGTCGCTGGCAGGCCCGAACGGACGCGATCAACGCGATCAAGACGGCCTTCGAGGACGAGGAGATCAAGATCCCGTACCCGCAGCGCGAACTGTCCGGTCGGGCCGAGACGAACGGCTTCCGGATCAACGAGGGGCCCCCTCGAGCGAGCGACGCCGGGCGAGCGGACGACGGCGACGGCACGGAGCGAGAGGCGAAACGGATGACGCGCACGGAGGACGATTGAATGGGACTCGAAGACCGACGGGACGTGGAGACGGACGTGTACCAGCCCGCCGAGGACTCGCACCTCCTCGCGGACGCGGCCTGCGAACGCCTCGCCGACGCCGACGAGGGCTCGGTCGTCCTCGAGGTCGGCACCGGGTCGGGCTACGTCGCGGGCCGAATCGACGACGACACGCCCGCGCGCGTGATCGCCGCGGACCTGAACCCCCACGCGGTTCGACAGGCCCGCGAGTCGGGCCTCGAGGCGGTCCGAGCCGATCTGGTCGCCCCCGTCGCCGACGGCGCCCTCGACGCGGTCGTCTTCAACCCGCCGTACCTGCCGACCGATCCCGACAACGAGTGGGACGACTGGATGGAACGCGCCCTCTCGGGCGGCGAGGACGGCCGCGCCGTCATCGATCCCTTCCTCGCGGACGTCGGTCGAGTGCTCGCGCCAGACGGGAGGGTCTACCTACTGGTTAGCAGTCTGACTGGGGTCGACGAGGTAGTCGAAGAGGCCGGCGAGCACGGCTTCAGCGCCGTCGCCGTCGCCGACGAGTCGTTCCCCTTCGAGACCCTGACGGTGCTCGAGTTGCTCCGGTAGTCGCGCGCGGCCGGGAGTTCACCCCCGCGACCGTCTGTCGCCGTCGTTGTTCCTCCTCGAGTCCCTGTCGTTTCAACTACCGCCGTCCTCGCTGACTCGGTATAAGGCGTACCGTGATTCAGCCGACCGGCTTAGTCGGTCGTCCGTCTCGTCTCCGTATGGAACAGGAACACCTGCACGACGGACCCGCGCTGCCCTCGAGTCGCGACCGAATCCGCGAGACGTCGACGTGTCGCACCTGCGACGCCGAGATCGGTCCCCGCGACCGGCGACTGACGTGGCGAGTCCGCGACGGCGAGGACGTGTTCGAGTACCACTACTGCAGCGAGGAGTGTCTGCCGGCGGCCCGAGAGAAGCCCCGACAGTAGACTGATACACGTCGTCGCCGACGGGACGGACCGTCGACGCCGTCCGAATGGACGGCCGGCGGACCGACATCGGCTATCCGGAGGACCGCGACGCGGCCGAACAACGGCTTCAGGAGCGGTCCGCAGAATCCGAGACTCAGACGGCAGGGGCCTCGAGCGAGTGAGACGCTCGGTCGACTGCACGGCACGTCGAATCCACTTCGATTGACGACGAGCAGCGTCTCCTTCGCGTCGGTGTTACACTCGAGAAGAAATGGGAACGGTAACGGACGCGGTCAGCGACCGCAACGACGAACGTCCTGAGTACTGGCGCGATCGTCATAGACCAGTCGACATCGACAGCGACCTCCGGGACGGCGAGCGATCGGCAAGCGGTGGAAGCGGCCGTCCGTCGAAACGCGTTCCGACCGAATCAGAACGGGAACAGCGAGTCGGCCTCGAGGTCGCGCTCGATCAGTTCGATCTCGTGGCCGTCCTGATCCGTAGTGAAGGCGTACATGTTGTCGTTGCTCTCCGGATCACGGTAGTCGGGCGCCTCTCGCTCGAGCAGAGCGTCCCAATCTTCGTTCAGGTCGTCGACGCGGACGCAGAGGTGGCCCCACGCGTCGCCCATGTCGTAGCTGCGGCCGTCGTAGTTGTACGTCAGCTCGACGGACATCGCTTCGGGCGGGGCGTCTCGAGGCTCGACGAAGTAGTTCGCGAAGGAGTCGGCCTCCCAGCGGCCGACCTCGTCGTACTCGAACTTGCGGGTCCAGAAGCCCAGCGCCTCGTCGGCGTCCTCGACGCGGATCATCGTGTGGTCGATCGACCACAGCGCGCCCTCGTCGGGGTCGCGCTGGACGATCTCGATCTCGTGGCCGTCGGGGTCCTTGACGAACGCGTAACTCCCGCCGCAGGACTCGGGATCGCGGTAGTCCTCGACGCCCTCGTCCATCAGCTGCTGGTAGTAGTCCTCGAGTTCGCCGTCCGGCACTCGCACCGCGATGTGGCCCCAGGCATCGCCCAGTTCGGGCTCTTCGCCCTCGTTGTGGGTGATCTCGAGCATGGCGCCGTCCTCGTGCATGTCCTCGGGCCCCAGATAGACGATCGTGAAGCCGTCGCCCTCGAAGCGATCCTTCTCCTCGTACTCGAGGTGGGTCTGATACCAGTCGAGCGACTCCTCGAGATCCGAGACGCGGATCATCGTGTGGTCGAGCGTTCCGTCCATACGCGAGAGAACGCCTGCGACCTCAAAAAGCGTGGCGAAGGCGGCGGTCTATTCGTTCCGTTCGGTCGAATCCGCGCCGATCTCGGCATCGGGCTCTGCGCTATCGGCCACCGGATCGGTCGCGACCGGCTCGAGACCCTTTCTGTCGGCGTCGAGGTTCGAGAGGCCGACGACGAGGCCGACGAGGGCGACGACGCCGAGCGGCAGGAAGACGAACGGCGGCACGCCGAGGTAGCCGTTGAGCAGGTAACAGCCGACGACCACGAGGAAGACGGTCGCGGCATAGGGGAGTTGCGTGCGGACGTGGTCGATCAGGTCGGCACCGCTGAACGTCGCCGAAAGCACCGTCGTGTCGGAGATCGGCGAGGCGTGGTCGCCGAAGATCGCGCCGGAGAAGACGGCGCCGACGGCGACCGGAACGAGTTCGAACCCGCTCCCGAACTCGTAGGCGATCTGGATGGCGATCGGCGTCACGAGTCCCATCGTCGCCCACGACGACCCCATCGTGAACGCGACGAACGCCGCGACGAACAGCACGAGGACGGGGAGCAACTCCGCAGTGATGTACGGCTCGGCCACGGTGGCGACGTACTCGCCCGTTCCGAGCACTTCGGCGACGCTACTGATCGTCCACGCGAGCACGAGGATCGTTACCGCCGTCAGCATGATGCCGAAGCCGTCGATGACGGTGTCGACGCCGTCGCCGATGTCGAAGAGTCCGTAGCCGATCCCGATCGCGATCGCGGCGACGACCATCGCGAACGAGCCCCAGATCAGCGCCGGCGCGAAGGCGGCTTCGCCGACGATGTCGATCAGCACTTGAATGGTCGAGAATAGCACGTCGACGGCCCCGTCGCCCTCGATAGCGGCCCCTATCGACGTCGGTGCACCCGCTTCGGCCTGACTCGACTGCCAGGTCTGGTACCCCGTCCAGAACGCTCTCCCGAGCGTCACCGCGATCAGGACGGCGACCGGCGCGAAGAACGTCCGTAGCATCGGTCGATCGTCGATCGGTTCGCCCAGGTCCTCCTCGACCTTCTGGAGCGGCTGTGCGCCCTCGCGGTTGACCGCACCGGTCGTGCGCGACCGATGCTCGGCGTCGAGCATCTCGCCGTAGTCCCGACCGGTGTAGACGACGATGCCGACCATGGCGATCGCCAGCAAGGCGTAGGTGTTGTACGGGATCGACCCCATGAAGGTCCAGAACGCGCTAGGTGCCTCGTCCGCGACGCCCATGTCCTCGTACGCGGTGCTGATCAGGGACAGCTGGAACGCGACCCAACTCGAGATGCCCAGCGTCGCGACGGGCGCGGCCGTCGAGTCGACGATGTACGCGAGCTTCTCGCGGGAGATCCGCAGCTCGTCGGAGATTTCGCGCATCGTGCTTCCGACGATCGCGGTATTGGCGTAGTCGTCGAAGAACATGAGGACTCCGAGACCCCACGTGGTCAGCCCGACGGCCCGCTGGGACCGGAGGTTTTCGGTCGCCCAGTCGCGCACGGCGATCGCGCCGCCGAGCCGCCAGATGAGCGCGACGCCGGAACCAAGTAGGAGCGTGAACACGAGAATCTGGACGTGAAAACCGTCGTCAGCGATGATCGCGTCCACGATCCAGTCGAACGTCTGTGCGATGCCGAGGCCGCCGGTGTGGATGACCGCGCCCGACCAGATACCGAGAAACAGCGAGAACATCGGTCGGCGGGTTACGATCGCGAGGACGATCGCGAGTAGCGGCGGGACGAGCGAGAGTATCCCTGAATCGATCAACTGCCCGAGCCAATCGACCACCTGTGAGAGCCACCCGATAGCAATCATATCTACTAGTCTTGGGGCCGCCGGATATTTTTCATCGTTCCGGTTCGAATACTGTCTGATCAATAACTGTATCACATCGAACGCCGCTCGTGTGGGAGATTACCCGCTGCCGGACCTATCGTTCGATATATCTGTGCGTAATATGAGACCCGCAGTATCGAATCCAGTAGGAATTACAGCCGAATAGAAATGACGTCGATCACGCCTCACAGTCGTCAGTTTCGGGTTCGTACGCCTTCTACCGGCGCAGAATCAGCTTCAGTACGTCCTCGTCCTCGAGGACGTGGTCCTTCCCGACCTGCTGTTGGTCGTGGGTGGCGCTGGGGCCCGTGACGCGGGCGAAGCGGAACCGCTCTTCCATCTCGCCGCCGAGTTTCTCGATGGCCTCGCCGACGGTCGTCCCCCGCTCGATGACCAGCGGCTCCTCCCAGTCGATGCCGCGACCGGGTTTGTCCATGTAGACGCGGATCAGACCCAGGTTCTCCCAGATGCGGTCCTTGAGCACCTCGAGGCCCTTCTCCTGCTCGGCGCTGATGAAGGTGACGTCCTCGGGATCGAGGTCGCGTTCGCGCAACTGCGCGTCGACGGTCTCCTTGTAGTCGGGATCGATCAGGTCGACCTTGTTCACGCAGGTGATCGAGGGAATGTACTCGCGGTTCTCCATCAGGCCGTCGACCAGGCGGTCGATGGTGACGTTCTCCTGGAGGTTGACGACGGCGTTGACGTAGCCGTGCTCGCGGAGGACCTGCTTGATCGTCTCCTCGTCCAGGTCCTGCTCGGTGCTCGAGGTGATCTTGATGCCGTCCTTGATCTTCGGGCGCACGGTTACACGCGGCGGCTCCCGGTCGACGCGGATGTTGATGTCGTATAACTCCTCCTGCAGGCGGTCGTACTGGTCGATCTCGAACACCGAGAGCATGAAGACGATGAGATCGGCGTTCCGGACGACCGCCAGCACCTGCTGGCCGTCGCCCCGGCCCGACGCCGCGCCCTCGATCAGCCCGGGGACGTCCAGCATCTGGATGTTCGCTCCGCGGTGCTGGAGCATCCCGGGGTTGACGTCCAGCGTCGTGAACTCGTAGGAGCCCGTCTCGCTTTCGGCGTTGGTCAGCGAGTTCAGCAGCGACGACTTGCCGACGCTCGGGAAGCCGACCAGGGCGACGGTGGCGTCGCCGTGTTTCTCGACGGAGTAGCCGGTGCCGCCGCCGGCCGAGCTCTGGTTCTGGAGCTTTTCCTTCTTCTCCGCGAGCTTCGACTTCAGCCGGCCGATGTGGGCCTCGGTCGACTTGTTGTAGGGCGTGTTGGCGATTTCGTCTTCGATCTCCTCGATCTCCTCCTCGAGCCCCATTTGCTAGTGTCCAACCGCCCGCGCCGAAAAACACTTTCGAGAATCGCACGTCGCGTCGGAAACGACAGGGGATTCGAAACGCAGCTGTGCGTTCTCAGTTCGACGACCCCGCGTTTTGCGAATCGAACTCATCGTCGGTGTACCGGACGCCGTTGACTTCGATCTCGTTGCCGTCACCGCCGACGATTTCGATCGGACCGTCGCCGTTGTCCCGAGCACTATTGCCGCGACCGGTGTTCCAACTGGCGTTCTCCAACCGGAACCCGTACGTCCTGTTCTCGTCGGCAGTATTCTTCAGCAGGCGATTTTCGTGTGATTCGGAGAGAAGAATACCCGCAGAGAGGGAATCGTTCGCCGTATTGCCTTCGAGCGTGTTTTCGTGCGATCGGTCGAGTACGATCCCCTGTATTCCGCTCGCACTGTTGCGTTTCAGCGTGTTCTGATGGGACGACTCGAGAGAGATTCGACTGCTGTCATTGGTAGCGATCGCGTTTCGATGTGATTCGGAGAGACGGATACCGAAGGTTTCCGTCACCGCATCGTTACCCGACAGCGTATTCTCCGCTGCACCGGTCAGGTAGATCGCCGTGTCGAGCGCACCCGCGTCGTTGTTCTCGACGAGGATTTTCCGAGAGTCCTCGATAGCGATCCCGGTAGCGCTACCGGAGGTCGCGTTTCTCTTCACGGCATTCGAGTCGGAATCCGTGATTCGAATCCCGTCTGAGAAGTTGTCCGCGGCCGCGTTTTCGAGCAGCAGATTTCCGGTCGATCCGGTACTGAACCGGTCCAGTCGAAACCCGGCGTCGCTGTTACCGACTGCCTCGTTCTCTTTGAGAATATTCTCGCTCGCATCGAGCAGGGAGTAGCCGGTTTCGCTGTTACTCTCGGCGCGGTTCCTCGAGAGAACGCTACCGATCGCTCGGAAGAGGAAGATGCCGTGACTGGTCTCTTTCACGTGAGTCCCCACGAGTTCGGCCTTCGCCGTCTCGTACACTGCGATACCAGTGTGAAAGCCTTCCACGATGAGGTTCTCCACGGAGACTCGTGACAGATCGCGCTCCGTTCCGCACGTTCGCCGCGTCTCGCTTCCGGGCGGGCGCACGAGCACACCCGTGCTACCCGAATCGAACGGGAACCGGTCGTCAGCGGGCGCGGCCGCATCCCGTCCGGTGATAGTGTGACCGTTACCGTCGAGCGTGACGTCACTCGCTCGAATTTCGAGACAGGTGTCACCCGGCGCGGCGGTGAGATCGGTCACGAGTTCGTAGCGGCCGGACTCGGTAATCGTCGTGCACTCGTCGATCTCCCTCACACGCTGCTCTTTCGCTTTCGTCTCGGTCTGGTCTCGCCGGTCTCCACTACCGACCGCGTTGCCAGCGCCGAGTGAGAGCAGACCCAGTGCGGCACTGCCCGTGAGATACGATCGTCGGTCGACTCCCGCCTCAGCGTCGTTGCCGAACATAACAGATCAACGTGGACCGGAATAGAAACTTGAGTATGCGCTACATGCAGGCAATTTTTATCTAGTTACACATATAATTCCGGCCCCGAATACGAGTAACTGAGCCACTGACGACGGGCCGATAGACGGATATCGTCGCCGCAGAGAGCGGACCGCGCCGACCGCGATCGGGTACCACCGATGGAGTATCCGACCGGCGGTGCCTTCGATTCCGTGACGATCATCGACTCGTACTACTCGGTACGGGTAATTCTCATAAGTGAATTCGACATGCATAAACGACGCCACTGGATAGCGAGTAAGCGATGCCAGACGCGGCGCGGCTTCGCGACAGCACACAGATCGTCCTTCCGCGGGAGACCCTCGCGGACCTCGAGCCGCCGCTTTCCGACGAGTTCACCGTGACCGTCGTCCGAGAGGACGACCGGCGGTGTCGGATCATCGGCAGCCCCGTCGAGATCAAGGCGGTCGGCGACTACCTCGCGCGTCGCGGAATCAGTATTCGCTGACTCGCGGCCTTCCTCTCGTTAACTCGCAGTCGTCTCCCCGAACCCATCTAGTTCCGTCGCTGACGTCGTCGTCTCCGTCCGTCTACTGGTCCCCCGACTCGAGGACTCGATCGAAGCGGCGAGACCGACATCCACTCAACCCGACCGTCCGTACTGGCGGCCGTGAACGCCTTCGAACGGTTCCAGACGCTGTTCGTGATGGCGGGGATCGCCGTCGGCCTCGGAGCCGCGCAGGTGTCCGGCGTACCCGTCCTCGCCGACCGGCTCATCTTCCCGTTCCTGATGGTGATGTTGTTCGCCTCCTTCGCCGGCATCCCCCTCGAGGGGCTGCGACGGGCCTTCGGGAACCGACGGGTCGTCGGCTCGAGCCTCGCGGTGAACTTCGTCTGGAACCCGCTGCTGGCGGTGGGGCTCGGGGCCGTCTTCCTCGCCGAGCACCCGGCGCTGTGGGTCGGGTTGCTCATGTTACTCGTCACTCCCTGCACCGACTGGTATCTGATCTTCACCGATCTGGCCAACGGGGACGTCCCGCTGGCGACGTCGCTGTTGCCGTACAACCTCGTGCTCCAGTTGGTCCTGCTGCCCGTCTACCTCTATCTCTTCGCGGGCACGCTCGTCGACCTCCGACTGCGAATCCTCCTCGAGGGAGTCGTGCTGGTCCTGGTCGTCCCGCTCGCCCTCGCCGCGGTCGCGCGGTACGGTCTGACGAGACTGCGGGGCCGCCAGTGGCTGACGGACGTCTTCCTGCCGAAACTGGGCCCCGTCCAGATCGTCTTCCTCGCGCTCGCGGTCGCCGCGATGTTCGCCTCGCAGGGTCGGCTCGTCCTCGAGCGCCCGGACGTGCTGGTCCTGCTCGCGGCGCCGCTCCTCGCGTTCTACGCCGTCAACTTCGCCGTCGGGCTCGCGATCGGTCGGGTGCTCGACTTCTCCTACCGCGAGGTCGCCTGCTTCAACTGCACGATCCTCTCGCGCAACTCGCCGACCGCGCTCGCCATCGCCGTCGTCGCCTTCCCGAACGAACCGCTGATCGCGCTCGCGCTGGTGATCGGTCCCCTGCTCGAGTTGCCGCTCCTGTCGGTGGTCGCGAACCTGTTGCGCCGCCTCGAGCGCCGCGGCTGGGATCGCAGCGCTCGACTGACCGGATGATCGGCGGTGGCGTTCGGAACCGCGGCGGACGAGTCGAAGACGGGGAATCGACGACGATCACTCGCCCGTGTCGACGTCCGCTCCGCCGAACCGGGACGTAATCCGCTGCCACAGTCCCGTCTCGAACGTGATCGCGATCGCGCCGGAGAGCGCGGCCAGATAGACGAGGGCGTTGGCCGCCAGCAGTCGCATCGAAATCGCGTTCGCTCCGCGGAGCCCGACGAGCCACTGAGCGCCGACGAACAGGACCGCGGTCAGGAGCGCAGTCGGTAACAGCCGTTCCGTCGGTCCGTCGTACGTTTCCGCGAGGACGAACGCGACTCCGAGAACGCCGATCGGCACCACCCAGTTCGGAACGGCCGCGCCCGTCAGTTCGCCCGCCGACGTGAGCAGCTCCCCGACCGGCCAGACGGCCGGCGAGACGAGAACCGCGATCAGGAGCGTCCGGCCGACTCGGCCGGCGACGTCGGTCGCGCGGCTCATCGCGGACGCACCTCGGAGACCGTCTCGCCGAGCAGGTGGTAGACGCGGTCACCGTCGATCAGCGGCGTGCTGCCGAGCGGGTCGGTCGCGCCGCCGTCGATCGAGACGCGGAACCGCTCGTCGCCGGAGTCGGCCTCGAGCGCGAGCAGGCCGTCGGTCGTCGACGCGTAGACGGTCTCGCCGCCGACGCTGACGCCGAACTCGAGGGCCGGCTCGTCGGTCCGCCACGCCTCGTCGCCCTCGAAATCGATCCGAGCGATCGCGCCCGTATCGGGATGGGACCGATAGACCGCTCGCTCTGCCGGATCGACGGCGATGGAACGCCAATACGTGTTCGGGTCGGCGGCGGCGTCCGAGACGGTCCAGCGACCCTCGCCGGTCGCCGCCTCGAGGGCGGTCAGGTCGCCGGTCGATTCGATACCGACGACGCGATCGTCGACCGCGGCGACCTGACTCCGAATCAGCGACGAGGCGCCGATCTCGGCGCCGCTCAGCCAGCGTCGCGTTCCGGTTTCGGGCTCGAGCCCGAGCAGTCGCCCGTCGTCGTAGCGCGCGCCGACGAGAAGCCCGCTGCGGGCGGCCAGCGGGACCACGCGCCCGGTTCTGCGCCAGCGCTCGAGGCCGGTGTCCGCGTCGAGGGCGACCAGTCGATCGTCGCCGTCGACGCGGCCCGTCACGTACACCGTGTTCCCGAACAGGTGGAGCCCGTCGGCGCCGCTGTCGAGGTCGTAGCGCCAGCGGAGTCGTCGGGAGTCGAGGTCGAGCGCGCAGACGCCGGTCTGAAACACCAGATAGGCGACGCCGTCGCGGACCCGCGGTTCCGTGTCGAGTTGCGGGCGGTCGAACAGCCCTCCCGACGCGGACTCCCGATACGCGTATCGCCACCGTTCGGTCCCGTTCTCGACGTCGAGCGCCCGGAGCGATCGGTGAGTCGGGACGAAAAGCGTCTCGTCGGCGAGCGCGAGTCCGGCGTGCTCGAACCGACGGTAGGTATCGAGCGGGAGCTGCCACCCCACCGTTCCGTCCGCTCCGGGGCCGGGATCGGCCGTCCACGCGACGTTTCTCGAGTCCGCGCGCGGCTGTCGCCATCCCGCCTCGAGGTCCGGATCGACGTGGTCCGACCCGCCGACGCGGGGACCGAGGAGGAAAGCGCCGAGCAGGGACCCGCCCGCCACGCCGAGGAGTCGGCGTCGGGTCAGTACTGAAACCATACTCGGCACATAGCTATCGCTCGTATATCATTTCTTCTTTCGAATCGTGTCGATGAACGAAATAATTGCCGAATCGATCGGGATCGATAACTGACTGAATCGTCAGAGGTGGCGTGGATCGAGGCACCGATCGTCGGCAATCGCTCTCGCGGCGTCACATTCAAATGGACCTCGGCAGAATTTCCTAGTAGGTATGGATCCAGTAACCGTCGTCCTGGGATCCGTGCTGCTGTTCGCCGTCCACCTGGTGCTCGTCGGGACCCTCACGCGCTATCTGCCCGGATCGCTCCGGGCCGGCGCCGCCGCCGAGCGCGAGGCGACCGTCGACCGAGACGCGGGGACGGTCGTCTGCCCCGACTGTGGCGCGGAGAACGACCTCGGCTACCGGTACTGTTCCGACTGCGTCGGGGAACTCCCCGGTTCCGCCGTCGGAACCGCCTCGAGCGCCGCCCCCAGTCGGCGGAGCATCTTCTGACGGTCGGGACTATCGTTCGGGGTGCGTCGGCGCGTCGAACCCGCCCCGAACCAGCGGCTTCGCGATGTGGCGTCGCGCGCACGGCGGGACCTCGTACCAGCCCCGCTCGAGGTCGCGTTCGAGCGGACGTTCCGCCTTTCCGTCGGCGCTCGTCCCGCAGTCCCGGCACCGATAGCCCTGATTCCGGCCGGCGCTCTTCATCCGGCGCTCGCAGTCCGGACAGGTCGGCGTCACGCGCTCGGTCGTCACGAGGTCCCGAACCGCGAACTTCTCGAGTTTGAGCGTCCCGCGGGCGACCTCGCCGCAGACGGTGAGCCGATCGCCGACCCGGAGCGCCCGGACGCGGTCGCGAAACCGTTTCGTCGGTTCGAAAGCGGCGCACTCGAGGCGTCGGGGCTCGCCGTCGCAGGTACCCGTCTCGCCCTCGAGGTCGACGAAGACGTGCCCGCCGCGACGCGTCTCGGGGTCGCTGGCGACGCGGCCGTCGACCCGATAGGCGCGGCCGTCGGCGACCGACTCGAGGGTTCCCTTCCGCAGGTGGACGTCCGTCCCCTGATTCGTGACGAACGACTGGCTCGAGGCGACGGGTTCGCTCTCGATGCGGTCGGCGACGTCACGGACGGCGTCGGGATCGTCGCCGCGGATTCCGTGGAGGATCGGCCCGGGGGTGTGGGGAACGCAGACGGCCTCGCCTTCGCCGCGGTCGACCGTGTCCCAGACGTCGGGGTAGCCCCGATCGGCGGCGGCGAAGACGCTCTCGCGGTCGACGTCGCGCGGCGTCCCCCAGCGGTCGGACTCGCGGTAGGAGATGTACTCGGTGGTCCACTCCGAGAGGGCGTTCCAGGCACCGACGGCGGCCAGCGCGCCGATCCGTCCGCGACCGTCGCCGACGTGCCACGAGCGGTAGCCGCGGCGCTCGAGGAGCGCGACGGCGTCGGCGATCTCGAGGTGGTCCCGAATCGCCTGCCGGGTAAACGCGCTCACGTCGTCGGCCACGGCGTCGGGCGCGTCGTCGGTGACGACCAGCCCCGGATGGGTCCGCTCGTCGGCGGTTTCGGCCAGCGACTCGAGGCGCTCGCGAGCGATATCGAACGCTCGATCGGGGTCGGCGTCGGTGTGGATCGCCAGCGCGGCGTTCCCACGCGTCTTGTACTCGACGGCGGGATTGAGTCGCACGAGCAGGCAGCGCTCGACCGCGGTGCCTCCCCGTCGCAGTCGCTCGGCGATCCGCGCGGCGACGTAGGTCGTACACATCCCGCGGTCGCGGGAATCGGTATCGTCGAGTCCGACGACGGTCATCGACGGCGATTGGGCCGGCGCCGAGTAACGCCTTTCGGGACGGATCCGTCTCGATACCGCGATCGGCGGCGAATCGAGACACGGTACCGACCTATCATCGCCGGGGAACGGAAACCGGTATATAAGTATACTGGCGATACGGGCGCGAACCGCGACACGGCACCCGGATATCCCGGGGAAAACGTCTTATACGAGGAATAGCTTACGTACCCGTATGTCCCGCTCCGCACTGGTCGGCAACGTAACCGCGATGTTAGAGGACGCGGGATTCGTGGTCAGCGACCGGTGTGCGATCCGGCCGAAGAGTTTCGATATCGCTGCGCGCCGGGGAGAGGACCTCATTCTGGTCAAGATCCTCGGCAACATCGACGCGTTCAACGAGGCGACGGGCCACGAGATGCGACGGCTCGGCACCTACCTCGACGCGACGCCGCTGGTCATCGGCCTGCGGAGTCGCGACGAGGACCTCAAACCCGACGTGACCTACTTCCGTCACGGCGTCCCCGTCCTCAGTCCCGACACGGCGTACAACCTGTTCATCGAGGAGGTACCGCCGCTGATCTACGCGGCGCCCGGCGGTCTCTACGTCAACATCGACGGCGACTTACTCGCCGACGAACGGCAGGACCGCGACTGGAGCCTCGGCCAACTGGCCAACGAACTCGGCGTCTCCCGGCGGACCGTCTCGAAGTACGAGGACGGGATGAACGCCTCCGTCGAGGTCGCGATGGAGCTCGAGGACCTGTTCGACGCGCCGCTGACGAGCCCGGTTTCGGTCCTCGAGGGGGCCGACGACGTCCACGAGACGGAGGCGACGCCGGACGACCCCGAGGCCGACCCCGACGACGAGGAGGTCGTCGCCGTCCTCACCCGGGCCGGCTACGAGGTCCACCCGACGCTCCGCTCGCCGTTCAAGGCCGTCAGCCACGAGGAGGAAGAGAAGGACGACGACGTCGTGCTCACCGGCCACTCCGAGTTCACGAAGGCCGCCGAGAAGCGCGCCCGGATCATGAGTTCGATCGGCCACGTCACCCACACCCACTCGGTCTACGTCGTCGACCGCGCCAAACAGGAGTCCGTCGACGGCACCGCGCTGGTCGAGCGCGAGGAACTCGAGCAGCTCCGCGACGCGGCCGAGCTCCGGAAGGTCATCCGGGAGCGCGCCGACCGCGAAGAGGCCGCCTGACGTCGCCGTTTCCGTTCCTCCGCTCTCCATTCCTGCAGTCCCGCCCTCGCTCTCGCCACCGAATCGATTCGATGGCAATACCTTTCATCGCAGTGGAATAACTATCGATCGGAACCCGATGCCGAGACAGTCCGCAGTCCCTCTCGCCAGTCGCCGGCGCGCGCTCCTGACGTGCGGTATGGCGGCCGCGCTGCTCGCGTTCAACTACGGCTCGAGCGTCGAGACCGTCTCCGAGGCGGTCCTCGCCGTCGCCGTGTACCTCGCCGTCGGCTACCCCACGCTCACCGCGATGGACCTGCTCTTCGACCGGCTCCTGTGGCGGAACTGATGCCCTCGAGCGGCGTAGCCGGTCGCGAATCGACGCTCCGCCAGGCCGCTGACTCCCGCGCGATCCGCCGTCGAAAAACCAGTCTTCCGTGCGATCCGGCGTCCTACGCGGCGCCCTCGCCGTACGTCTCCTCTAAGTACTCGACGATATCGTCGCTCTCCGACATGGCATCGACGCCGTTCGCCTCGTCGGTGATGACCGGCACGCCGGTCTGGCCGCTGACCTTCTCGACTTCGGTCCGTTCGTCGTGCGATCGAGGGACCTCAATCACGTCGTACTCGAGGTCAAGCTCGTCGAGTTTCGAGCGGACTTTCGCGCAGTACGGACAGCCGGGCAGTTCGTACATCGTGATGTCAGCCATACCCGTGTATTGCTCCGGAAGACGTATGAGGTCACCGGTCGGCCGAGCGGTTGCCGGTGTCGAGGCGGTGGGAATACCGATCTGCAGTCCGGGATCAGAACGAGAACATGCCGGCGTCGACCGCGAAGTACGTCGCGAAGTAGAGGACGAACGCGGCGGCGAGCGTCCACTGGCCCAGCGAGACGTCGTCGGCCTCGCCCGTCGAGGCCTTGACCAGCGGGTAGCTCATGATCCCGGCGGCGAGCCCGTTCGAGATCGACGCGGTCAGCGGCATAACGGTGATCGTCAGGCCGGCGGCGATCGCCCAGGCCGGGTCCTGCCAGTCGATGTCGGTGACGCCCCGGAGCATGATGATTCCGACGACGACCAGCGCGAGGTAGGTCGCGTACTGGGGGATCGCGCTCATCAGCGGGACGATGAGCAGGGAGAGGAAGAAGAGGGCGCCGACCACGAGCGCGGTGAAGCCGGTTCGGCCGCCCTCCTCGACGCCGGTCGAGGACTCGATGTAGGTCGTCACGGTCGAGGTGCCGATCATCGCGCCGACGGTGGTGCCGACCGCGTCGGCCATCAGCGGCTTCTCGATCTCGGGGAGGTCCCCGTTCTCGTCGAGGAAGCCGCCGATCTGGGAGACGCCGATGAGCGTCCCCGCGGTGTCGAAGAAGTCGACGAAGAAGAACGTGAAGACGACGAGGACGAAGACGAGCGGATCGTCGGTGATCATCCCCAGCCCGTCGACGAAGCCGGCGATCAGCGGCGTGAAGTCGTACTGGACGCTCGCGATCAGGTCGACGATCCCGCCGCCGGTGACCTGATCGTAGGTGCGGGCGTCGACGAGGGTGCCCGAGTCGACCACGCCGGCGAGCGTGAGCACCCAGCCGGCGATCGCCGTCGCGACGATACCGATGACGATCGCGCCCCGAAGGCCGCGAGCGTGCAGGACGAGCATCAGCGCGAGCCCGGCGACCGACAGGGCGGCGACGGCGCTCGTCGCGACGTTCCCCATCGAGACGAGCGTCTCAGGGTCGTCGACGACGATCTGCATCTCCTGCAGTCCCAGGAAGAGCAGATAGACGCCGATCCCGGCCCCGACGGCGAACTTGACCGGTTCGGGAAAGAGCTCGATGATGTACCGGCGAGCGCCGACCGCGGTCAGCAGGATGAAGACGATCCCCTCGACGAAGACCGCCGCGAGCGCGACCTGCCACGGGACGCCCAGCCCCAGCACGACGGTGTACGCGAAGAAGGCGTTCAGCCCCATCCCGGGCGCGAGACCGAACGGCCGATTCGCCCAGAAGGCCATCACGAGCATGGCGACGACCGACGAGAGGATCGTCGCGACGGCGATCATCTGGAAGATCTCGGGCTGCTCGTAGCCCTCGATCTGGATCGCCTGGCTCAGGATGGCCGGATTGACGACGATGATGTACGACATCGCCAGAAACGTCGTGATTCCCGCGATCAGTTCCGTCTCGAGGTCGGTATCGTGCTCGTCGAAACCGAAGAACGCTGCGAGTGCCCCCATATTGGATGCTCGAGCATAGCAAGACGGATTAGTTAAAGGTTCTCGTCCGGACTCGCCGCGTATCGATACATATTCGTGGATACCGGTTCGAAATCTCGGGTTCTCGGAACACGTCTACCGGTCACACTACCCACGGGTAATAGACCCGAACTCTCATAGTGGATTCGAGTAAACGCACCGTCCATGCAACGCGAGCGAGCCGTCCCGTCGACCGTCGACACAGCGATCGCTGCGGGAACCGGAACGGACCGACCGGCCGAACGGCCGTCGGGTGAGACCGCGTGATCGAGGACCGCGAGCGGGCGGCGACCACCGACGCGCGCGATCTCGCTCTCGAGTGCGTCGAAACCGGCATCGAGGCCGGCCATCCGCGGCGCGTGATCCGCGAGGCGGTGACCGTCGAGGGGAGCGAGACTCCGGCGGAGTCTCGAGACGGCGGAGCCACCGGCGACACCCTCCGAATCGGCGACGACGGCTACGACCTCGCGGCCTACGACGAGGTCGTCGTCCTCGGCGGCGGGAACGCCGCCGCACAGGTGGCCGCGGCCCTCGAGGACGCCCTCGGCGATCGGATCGACGGCGGCGTCGTCGTCACGGACGACCCCGTCGAGACCGAGCGCGTCACCGTTCTCGAGGGCGACCACCCGGTGCCCAGCGAGCGCGGCGTCGAGAGCACCCGCGAACTGCTCGCGGCCGCCGACGCTGCCGACGAGGGGACGCTCGTGCTGGCGGCGATCACCGGCGGCGGGAGCGCGCTCATGCCCGCCCCCGCGGGCGAGGTCACCCTCGAGGCGCTCCAGGAGACGACGAACGCGCTCCTCGAGTGCGGCGCCGACATCGGCGAGATCAACGCGGTCCGGAAACACTGCTCGGCGCTGAAGGGCGGCCGACTGGCCCGCCGGGCGGCCCCCGCGACGGTCGTCTCGCTGGTCCTGAGCGACGTCGTCGGCAACGATCTGAGCGTGATCGCCAGCGGTCCGACGGCCCCCGACGCGTCGACCTTCGACGACGCGCTCGCGGTCGTCGATCGGTACGGGATCGACGTACCCGACGCCGTCGCCGACCGCCTCGAGCGCGGCGCAGACGGCGAGATCGACGAGACGCCGGGCCCCGACGATCCCGCCTTCGAGACCGTGTCGAACCACGTCGTCGCCGACGGGATGACGGTCCTCGAGGCGGCCCGCGACGCGGCCGCCGAGCGGGGGTACGAGACGCTGCTCCTCTCCTCGCGGGTCCGTGGCGAAGCTCGGGAGGCGGCCACGACCCACGTCGCCGTCGCCGAAGAAGTGCTGGCGACGGGGACCCCCGTCTCGACGCCGGCGGTGATCCTCTCGGGCGGCGAGACGACGGTGACGGTGCGGGGCGACGGAACGGGCGGGCCGAACCAGGAGTTCGCGACGAGCGCCGCCCTCGACCTCGAGGGCGGGATCACCGTCGCCGCCGTCGACACGGACGGGATCGACGGTGCGACCGACGTCGCGGGGGCGATCGTCGACGAAACGACCGTCGACGACGCCGAGCGGGCCCGCGAGACGCTCGCGGCCAACGACGTCTTCCCCTACCTCGAGGAGCGCGGGGAACTGATCCGCACCGGACCGACGGGGACGAACCTGAACGATCTGCGCGTGCTGGTCGTCGGGTAGGATTACGACGCTACTCGAGTCGCCGACCGGGACCGTCACGAACGTCCAGTTCTCGGTGGCGTTCGCGAGCCAACGTATTTTACCTCGGGCCGTGTACCCACGCACCATGAGATTCGTCATCGTGGGATACGGACGAGTCGGGTCGCGAACCGCTCGGATCATGACCGAGGAGGGCCACGACGTCGTCGTGGTCGACAACGACCCCGATCGGATCGATCGGGCCGAGTCCGACGGGTTCGAGACGGTTCAGGGCGACGGGGCCGACGAAGCGACGCTCGTCGACGCGGGAATCGAGGACGCCGTCGCCATCGGCGCCTTCACCCCGGACCTGAACGTCAACTTCGCGGCCTGCATGGTCGGCGACCACCACGGCTGCCGGACCGTCCTCCGGATCGACGAGGACTACCGCCGGGACATCTACGAGAAGTACGCCGCGGACGTCGACGAGATCATCTACCCCGAGCGCCTCGGCGCCGCCGGGGCCAAGACGGCCATGCTCGGCGGCGACTTCAACGTCGTCGCCGACATCGCGTCGAACCTGCAACTGACCGTCCTCGAGATCGACGACGACTCGCCGGCGGTCGGCAAGCGAATGAGCGAACTCGAGTTACCCGGCGGCGCGCGGATCTACGCCCACGGCCGGGAGCGCGAGTCGCTGACGATTCCGCTGCCGGGGACCGAACTCGCCGCCGGCGACGAGGTCGCGGTCATCACGGAAACCGATCACGCCGAGGCGGTCCGGGAGCGGCTGTTGCCCGCCAGCGCCTGACGAGTCGCGACCCAGTGGGAGCGACGCCGCTGGACGCTGCCGATAGCGGTAGCGGTTGCGAGGTCGGCGTCGTCGCGACGAACGAAAGGGGGGAGCGAGGTGGGAAGGAAGACTGGCGCGCGGATGGGGTGGAAGTGGGATGGTGAGCGTCGGCGAGTGCGCGCCGGTTTCGACAAAACGCCGGGACGGCATAAAACCGCGTCAGACGCTCGAATGACGGGAGTCAGATCGGAACTAGCCGTCGGTTTCGGGCCGGAAGACGAGGACGTTCTGGTGGACCATCGACGGGACGAACGAGAACGGATAGCCGTAGACGTGGAGGTCCTTCGTGGGGTCGTACCAGATCAGAGTCGCCGCGAGCGTCACCGGCGCGGTCGACTCGATCGCCCGCGCGAGATCGGCCGAGAGGAACTCGTAGGACTGCTCGCGGTACATGTCGCCGATGAAGACGACGAGATGACCGTCCGGCGCGACCGCGTCGGTGAAGCGCTCGAACTTCGCGGCCATGTCGGCGAGCCACTCGGCCTTGGTTCCCGTCTCCCCCTCCTCTTCCCCGTCCGCTTCAGCCTCCGCTCCTCCGTCCCGATCGGTTTCGGCGTCGTCGGTCACGGCGGCCGCGTCGAAGGCTCCCAGTTTGCTCTCCCGGGTCGCGCGTTCGTTGCGCGTCTGCTCGAGTTCGTCCATGTGCCAGTAGGGAACGTCGGTCAACAGGAGATCGACCGAGTCGTCCGGGACCGCCTCGATCAGGTCCGCGCAGTCGCCGTGGCGCATGTCCTGCTCGGCCAGCGGCGGGTCGCCGCGCTCGCGTCGCTCCTCGTTCTCGCGCTCGAGGGCCGTCTCGTAGATCTCGACCCACCGCCGGTTCCGCTCGAAGCCGATGGCCTCGCGCAGTCCGGTGCCCTCGTGTTCACAGAGGCTCGCGCCGAGCAGCGTGCCGCCGACGCCGGCGAACGGATCGAGGACGGTGTCGCCGGCCTTGCTGAACCGGCCGATCAGTTCGGCACACAGTCGCGGGGGTTTCTGGCCGCCGTGTTCGCTGCGCAGGTCGTGCTGGAGGGCCGGCGGGTAGCCCTCGGCGATCACGGACTTCGTCGCGTACTTCCACTCCTTGCCGGTGAGGTCGTTGACCCGGTTGCGCTCGTCGTAGATCCCCCGTCCCTCGACGTAGCGCTGGTGATCGGCCAGTCGGTCGGTGTCGATCACCTCGCCGTCCTCGACCGGCAGCGACTCCTCGCGGGCGCGTTCGACGTCGAAATCGCCGTCGTCGTCCGTGAACAGGCGGCTCTGACGGTGCTGACCCCCCTCATCGTCTGCCATATTCTTCGCATGGGAACCGCTGGATCATAAAAGCGCGTCTCTCCCTCGCGGGACGACGGAAAGCTGCCGCCGCCGGCAGTCGTCAGTCGGTGTAGGAGCTCTCGCCGACGACCGCGAGGAACTCGCCGCGGCCGGTCGCCGACGAGTCGTCGAACTCGGTCACGCGGACCCGGACGCGTTTCTCGACGGTCTCCGGCCCGGCGCCCTCGACGGTCAGGCGGGTGTCGCCGACGTAGGCGCGGCCGTCGGTCCCGTCGGACTCGGCGACGAAGACGCTGATCTCGTCGCCGGGCTCGAACGTCGGTTTGGAACTGCGGAACCGCCAGCCCTCGAGATACTTGCCGAAGAGGCTCATACGCGAGCCACCTCCTCGCTCTCGCGGTCGGTCACGTACTCGCGGCCGAAGCCGGTGATCGCCGCGACGACGAACACCGTCACCAGCAGCCAGCCCTGGAAGACGTAGGGAACGACGTCGATGGGGGTGACGAGCATCCCCGCGTCCAGCCACTCGTACTCACCGGGGAGTTGCTCCATCGCTCCGTACCCGGCGAGGACGCCGCCGGACCACGGGAAGATGTAGCCCAGCGCGGCGGTCTGGCCGTCTAAGATGTTCGCCCGCCGGTAGCCGTTCAGGTTGAACCGCTCGCCGATCTTCGAGATGTAGGGCCCGATCGCGACCTCGGCGGCCGTGTTGATCGTGATGATGGCGTTGATCAGCGCCGCCGAGGCGACCATCGTGAGTTCGGCGTTACGGACGTTCGTCGCGAGGTTCTCGAGCGACCAGTCGAGGATCGCCTCGAACGCGCCGCCCCGAATCATGATCTGGGCGGCCGCGATGATCAGCAAGACCAGAATCGAGAGTTCGAAGAAGCCGGCCGCGCCCTCCATGACGCTGCCGGTGACGCCGACCGCGTCCGGATCGTCGACGATCTCCAGGATCGGCAGGCCCGCGAGCGGTTCGGCCAGCGGCGCGTCCGCCGGCGCGGAGAACGTGACGATGTCGCCGACGCTCGCCAGCCCGAGGACGAGGTTGAAAACGATCGCGACGACGATCCCCCACGAGATCGCCTCGACGATGTGTCGACCGGCGATCGCCGCACCGATCACGATCCCCATGGAGACGAGGTGGACGAGACCGATCGGGTCGCTGGCCTCGGCGAGGAGGTCGGCGGCGCCCGCGCCGGTCTCGATGCCGCCCATCGTCTGTCCGGCGACGACATAGCCGATGAACGTCAGCACCGCGGCGATGATGACGTACTTGAACCGCGAGGCGACGACGCCGCCGATGTCGGAGTCCTGCGTGACGGCGCTGACGATCGTCGTGTCGCTGACCGGCGCGAGGTTGTCGCCGAAGATCGCGCCCGACAGGATCGCGGCGAACGTGAGGACCGGACTCGCCCCCAGCAGGAGCCCGGTCGGGAAGAACAGCGTGACGAACGCGACGGCCGCGCCGTATCCCGTCCCGATGCCCGTCGTGAACAGCGCCGCGAGGACGAACGTGGCGGCCGGGAACAGCGCCGCGCCGACGCCGGCCAGATCCGCGAGCCAGACGAGGCCGCCGACGAAGCCGCCGTCCTGTAACAACTGCGCGAAGATACCGGCCCAGATCCAGGCCACGATGGCCGTCACCGCGACGGGCTGGGTCATCCCCTCGAAGATCGTGTTGGCGTACGACGCCCAGTCGCCGCGAACGAAGAACATCCCCAGCACGAGCCCCAGCAACATCCCGACGATCAGCCCACCGGTGTCCGAGATGCGCCACAGCGCCGTCTGGACGATGGCCCAGACGATGAACACGCCGATCGGGAGCGCGCTCATCCCCCGACCGCCGTAAAACGTTATTCGCGGCTCTTCATCGCCCGTTCCCTCGACGAACGCATCGGTCGGATCGCCGGATGAATCATCATTAATCCCACTCATCGTACGACACGATCCTGTCTAACTAAACGACTGCTGAAAAATCTTACTACGGAAGGAAAGAGCTACTGAAGGACGACAGGTTATCCGGCCGACGACGGCCCGACGAATCGGGCCCCGCAGTCCGGTCGGGGCTGACGTCGAACCGTCCCGACGCTTTTAGTGGCTCCGTCGAACAGAGCAACCGATGACAGTCATCGCGGACGTCGCGCTGCTCGCTGCCGGGATCGCCGCCCTCTGGTTCGGTGCCCGCTGGCTCGTCGACGGGGCCTCGAGACTGGCGACGTCGGTCGGTATCTCCCCGCTCGTCGTCGGTCTCACGGTCGTCGCGTTCGGAACCTCGGCGCCGGAGGTCACCGTCTCAGTGACCGCCGCGCTCGAGGGCCAGGGCGACGTCTCGGTCGCCAACGTCGTCGGGTCGAACGTGTTCAACCTCGGAGTGATCCTCGGTATCGTCGCCGTTATCGCCCCGTTTCGCGTCACGAACGCGTTGCTCCGCCGCGATGCGCTCGCAATGATCGGGACGACACTGGTCGGTGCGGTCGTCCTCTCGGACCGTCACGCGTCGCGACTCGAGGGGGCGGTGCTGCTCGCCCTGCTGGGTTGCTATCTCGGCGCGATCGGGCTGGCGATCCGGCGAGCCGACGGCAGCGATATCGCGACCGACGGCCTCGTCGCCGTCCCGAGCGGCGGGGCCGACGGAGCGACGGTCTCCGTCGGTCGCGAGGGCGTCCGCCTGCTCGCCGGCCTCGCCCTCGTCGTGGCGGGCGGTCGCGCGCTGGTCGGTTCGGCGACGGCCATCGCCCTCTCGCTGGGGATCTCGCCGTGGCTCGTCGGCGCGACGGTCGTCGCCGCCGGCACGTCGCTGCCGGAACTCGTGACGTCGGTCGTCGCGGCGCGCCGCGGCGACATGGGGATCGCCGCGGGCAACGTCATCGGCTCGAACGTGTTCAACATCCTGGGCGTGCTCGGCGTCGCCGCGGTCGTCCGCCCGATGACCGTCGATCCGGCCGTTCAGCGCAGCCTCGCGTGGCTGGTCGTCGTGACCGCCATCGGGACGGCGCTGCTCGCGACCGCCCGACGCGTGACCCGACGGGAAGGGGTCGCGCTCGTCGCGATCGGCCTCGGATACTGGCTCGCCAGCGCCCTCGGCCTCGGCTGACGGTCGCGGTCGCGGTAACACCGGTGTTAGCGAGAGTCTTTGAGCCTCGAGCGCCTCGTATCGGCTATGAATATGCTCGTCGACGGCGAGTGGCGAACCGACGCGTACGAGGCCAACGACGACGACGGCTCGTTCCAGCGCCAGGAGACGACGTTTCGCGACCGGATTCGGGACGATCCCGACGCGACGTTCCAGCCCGAGGCCGGACGGTACCACCTCTACGTCTCCTACGCCTGCCCGTGGGCCCACCGCACGCTCGTGACGCGGGCGCTGAAGGGACTCGAGGACGCGATCTCGGTCTCCGTGGTCGACCCCTACCGCGACGAGGGCGGCTGGCAGTTCTCCCCCGAGAAGGAGGGCTGTACCCGCGACCACGTCCACGGCGCCGATTACCTGCGGGAGCTGTACGTCGAGGCCGATCCGGACGCGACCTGTCGCGTGACGGTGCCGGTCCTCTGGGACAAACGGGAGGACACTATCGTCAACAACGAGTCGAAGGAGATCATGCGGATGCTCGACACCGAGTTCGAGGACTACGCACAGCGAGACGTCGACCTCTTCCCCGAGGGGTATCGCGACGAGGTCGACCGGATCATCGACGAGATCTACGAGCCGATCAACAACGGCGTCTACCGGGCCGGCTTCGCGACCAGACAGGGGCCCTACGACGAGGCCGTCGACGACCTCTTCGCGGCGCTCGATCACTGGGACGACGTGCTGGGCGACCAGCGGTACCTCGCCGGCGACCGGCTGACCGAGGCCGACATCGCGATGTTCACGACGCTGATCCGGTTCGATAACGTCTACCACACGCACTTCATGTGTAACGTGCAGTACATCCGCGAGTACGAGAACCTCTGGCCGTACCTGCGCGATCTCTACCAGACGGGCGTCGACGACCGAAGGGAGGGGACGCCGGATGGACGAACGGGGAGCGGTGCGAGGCGCGACCCGGGGGAGCGCCTCGACGAAGCGAACGGGGAGGAACGACCCGTGAGCGAAGCGATCCGTGAGTCAGGCGTCGCCGAGACGGTCGACATGGACCACATCAAGGAACACTACTACACGACCCATCCGGACGTGAATCCCAACGGGATCGTCGCGCGAGGGCCCGATCTCGACCTCGAGGCGCCCCACGACCGCGACGAACTGGCGGGCGGTCCGCCGTCGGATCTGGTCGCGGCCAGCGCAGACGACTGAGGCGATTCGACGGCGATGCGAGAAGCGGGACACCCGAAACCCGATCCGATTACGATCCGCTCGGCGGCCGTCCCGACTGTTCGCGCCACGTTTCGAAACTGTGCTCGAACTCCTCGGGTGCGAAGAACGCCCGCCAGATGAGGTACGCGGGGATCAGTACCGGGAGCAGCGGGATCATGACGACGACGAGGATGGCCGCCATCACGTACCCGAACAGCGACATCTGCAGATTCGGGCCCATCCCCGTCGAGTCGGCGACGTCGGTGGACATACATCAGGGTAGGAACCTGTCGCTATTCGGTCTTACGGTCCCGCGGCGGGCGATCGCCGTGCCCTCACCGATCGAGCATCGGCTGTGCGCCTCGAGTTCGACCTAGGCACCGTCGAGCGCGTCGGACGAGTTATCCTTCGGTCGATACCCCAGCTCGAGCATCGTCTCCGACAGCGAGAGGAACCGCTCGGCGTTGTCGGAGATGCCGTGGGCGGTCAGCGGCGTCGACTCGAGGGTCGTCGTCGCGGCCGCGCGGATCACCCGCTGACAGTCGTCGGGACTGAGCCACATCGCGCGGGCGTATCGCTCGCCCGCCGCGTCGCGGTCGGCGATCTCTTCCTCGAGTTCGTCTTCCGAGAGCAGCCAGCCGATCCGCAGGTTGACCACGTCCAGCCCGTGGCGGTTGGCGTAGTAGTGGCCCATCGCCTCGCCGAAGACCTTGGTGACGCCGTAGTAGGTGTCGGGGTTCATCTCGTCGTCCGGCCGAACGATGTCGGGCTTGCCGACCGTCGACTCGGGCCGGATCGGCGAGACGACGTTGCCCATGTTGACCGCGTGATTGGAACTCGCGAAGACGATCCGCTCGAGGTCGTTCTGGGCGGCGGCCTCGAAGGCGTTGTAGACGCCGTCGACGTTCGGCTCGCGGACCTCGTCCCACTCGGCCCGCGGGTCCGGGTTCGCCGCGAGGTGGATCAGTACGTCGATGTCCCGCCCCTCGAGGGCGCCGACGAACTCATCGCGGTTCGCGATCTCGAGGGGCTCGGCGTCCAGGTCTTCGGTCTCGCTGTGGGAGAACAGCGTGAGGTTCTCCTCGTCGAACGCCTCGACGGATTGCCTGCCGACCCGCCCCGATGCGCCCGTAATGGCGATCTCGGTCATAACCGATGGACACCGAGGGCGGGGAAATAGCTCCGCCCAGCGCGTTCCGGCTAGGAAAGCCCCTTCCGGACGCGAGTCGGTGACTCGCGTCCGGAAGCCCCTTTCAGTCCCACCGAAAGCCCCGACCCGCTGGCGTCGACGCCAGCGGGTCGCCCCTTTCAGTCCCGCCCGACGGTGGATCGACCGGGCGGCCGAAACGGAGGGAGAAACCGGACGGTCCTAATCCGTAGACAGGTCGGCCGACCGAAACCCCTGGCCAGGTCGAGAAGATCGGGCAGCGAAGCGACTGGCTCAGGGTTCGACGACGAGTTTGCCGACGCTCTCTCGGTCCTGCATGGTCGCGAAGGCGTCGGCCGTCTCCTCGAGCGAAAACGTCTCGTCGATCACGGGCGAGAGGTCGCCGTCGGCGGTCAGATCGACGAGCCGACGCAGGTCGTCCTGTGTGCCCATCGTCGACCCGACGACGCGCTTGTGGCCGAGGAAGAGGTCCGGCACGTCGATCGTCGACTCGCCGCCGGCCGTGCGGCCGCAGATCACCATCGTCCCGCCGCGGCGCATGACGTCCTGGCCGAGCCGAGTGTACTCGCCGCCGAGGTGGTTGATCACCGCGTCTGGGGTGCCGATATCCGCGACCGCCTCGCGGATTTCGTCGGGCTCGGTCGCCTGAATCGCGTGATCGAGGCCCAGTTCGGAGACGCGCTCGAGTTTCGATTCCGACGAGGAGGTCCCGATCGCGCGGGCGCCGAGGATATCGGCGAGTTGGACGGCGGCGACGCCGACGCCGCCGGTCGCACCGGGGACGAAGACGAGGTCGCCCGGCCCGACGTCGGCCCGGCGGAGCATGTGGAACGCGGTCATGTACGCGGTCGGAATCGCGGCGGCGGTCGTCGCGTCCACGCCGTCCGGGAGCGCGACGAGCCGATCGGCCTCGACGCGGGCCGTCTCGGCGAGTCCGCCGTGGTACAGCGAGAAGCGCTCGCACAGGTTCTCCGGTCCCTCGCGGCAGAACCGACAGGAGCCGCAGGTCTCGTTCGGACAGAGGACGACCCTGTCGCCCGGTTCGACGGCGCTGACGTCGTCGCCGACCTCGCTGACGACGCCGGCGACGTCCAGCCCCGTCACGAACGGGAGGTCGTCGGCGTCGACCATCGCCGAATCGCCCTCGAGGATCCACAGATCGTGGCGGTTGATCGCGCAGGCCGCGACGTCGACCGCGGCCTCGCCCGGGCCGGGATCGGGGTCGTCCCGCTCGATCACGCTCACTCCCTCGGGACCGATCAAGTCGGTGAAGGCTGCTGCTCGCATCGGTTCGGGGATCGGCCTCGAGACTAAAGACCGTGGGGGACGCGGCGATCCGCTCTCACTCGAGGAAACCCGACATAACGCATTTCCGTGCGTTCGTCGTCGGTTCGACCGCACTCGCGTCCGGGTTGGGGTAGTGGTCATCCTTCAGTCCGTTTCGACTGAGACGCGTAGTTCGATTCTCGCACCCGGACCTCCGATACCGGTTCCACGCGTTCGGTCTCGAAGCCGGCGATCACTTGTATCGATACGGCCAGTACAGCGATCGGCCCGTCTTGAGGAGCCGCCAGAGCGGACTACAGCCGCGTTCCCAGACGAGGATCGGGAGAATTCGCCCGCCGAAGCCCTCCTTGAACCGGAAGACGCCGTTCTCGAAGTTCGAGTTCGTGCTGCCGAAGTCGTACGTCTCGTATCCGTTGTCGATCCCCCACCGGATGACGTGATCGTAGAGCAGTTCCGAGGCGTGATCGCCGAAGTACTCCTCGGGGACCGCGGCGAAGAACCCGTGGATCGAGGACCGCTGCTCGTCGAGCAGTTCCAGGAAGCCGCCGGCGTACTCGCCGTCGATCCGGATCGTCAACAGCAACAGTCGCTCTCGCATCTCCAGCAGTCGTTCGAAGAACGAGAGCGGGTAGACGTCACCGTCGACGCGGTCCATCACCCGCTGGTACACCCGGTGGAATCGCTCGAGGTTCGACCGCGTGAGTTCCTCCTCGACGATCTCGTAGTCGCCGTCCTTGCCTCGATCGATTCCCCGGCGTCTGGTCCTGCTCATCCCGTCGACGATCTCGTCGTAGCCCCGCGTGAGATCGAGCACGAACCGACACTCGCGTCGATACGGTTCGTAGCCCTCGGACTGGAGGGCGTTGTTGTACCGCATGTACTTCATGTCGAGACCGCGGATCTGGTGGACGACCGTCCGCCCGGTACAGAGTTCGGCAACGGTATCAGTGAGCAGCGACAGCGACTCGGGGACGTCGGTCGTGACCAGCGGCCCGCCGAATCCCGGATACGACGACGAGAGTCTTCGGAACGGCGTCTTCTCGATGTCGACGACGAAATTCGGTACCAGCCCGATGAGGTTCCCGTCCTTCTCGACGACGAGATGTCGCGGCGTCTGCTCGAGTCCGGTCTCGACGGCCTCGAGCCACTCGTGGCGGTGAAAGACGCTCCCGCAGGTCGACCGCTCGACGACCTCGTTCCAGCGATCGGCCGCGACCGATCGAATCGAGTCGAATACCGTTACCTCGAGTCCGGAGTCCGCCGTCGTGAACGTTCTCGAGAACGTCTCGGCGTCGGAACTCTCCTCCGTGCACCCGTCCGACGTGGTAGTTTCCGCGATCGTCTGCCCCATCCTGTTACACGTGTCCGGAGACGGCTGGTAAGTTAACGCCAGATAACTTGACGGTCTCAGACCTGTATCTAACCGGCGCGTCGGCGAACTGCGTCAGAGAGATCGAGGGCTCCCGCCGCCGAACCGGCCGAAATAGCGATCGTAACGATAGCGTAACGGAGCGCGGCGTCCCCGTTCACCCCGTAAGTCGATTCGCGCTCAGTCGACGAACTGATCCAGCGTCGCGTCGAGTCCGTTCCGGACCTCGCTGACCAGCGCGCCCTCGATGTCGAGTCCGAGGACGTCGACGGCCGCCCGCCCGACCCGATCGCGCATCTCGGACGGCGAGTAGACGCCGAGTCGCCACTGGGAGTACTGGGCCGCGCGCAGCGCCTCGACCAGCGGCGACTGCTCGCCCAGTCGACGGACGTCGCCGTTGACGACCACCCGCGAGGTCGACTCCTTCATCGACGGTCGGCGCTGAACGTCGACGATGACGCACTCGGGATCGACCGCGGCGTCGTCGGCGATCTCCCGCTCGAACTCGCGGACCGTCTCGTGGTCGGCCTCGATGATCCCGCCCGGCACGTCGTCGATCTCGGCCCACACCGCTCGCTTGTACAGGTCGCGCCGATCCAGCCGCCGCGAGAACGTCTCCGTCTCAGAACACGAGCGCAAGGCGGCGATCAGGTCGTGATCGTCCATCCGCTGGAGCCGCGCCGCGTCGACGTCCGTCTCGGGCGCGTCCAGCAACCGCTCGGACGCTCGCCGGAGCATCGCCTTGCTGATCCGGGCGACGCTGTGGCTGTAGACGGCGGGATTCATCAGCGCCCGCGCGACCAGCAGGCTCTCGGCGGTCTGGACGTTCCCCTCGTCTAAGACGAGCTCGTCGTCCGTGAACGTCAGTTCTCGAACGAGGCGACCGTGATCGATCGTCCCGTAGGGAACGCCCGTGTGGTGGGCGTCGCGCACCAGGTAATCCATCCGATCGACGTCGAGCTCGCCCGAGACGAGCTGCCCGAATCGCCCCTCGCCCGCGATCAGGGCCGCGATCCCGTCGGGATCTAAGTCGTGGTCGCGAAGCGCGGCGCCGACCTCGCCGTCGGTCAGCAGGTCGTGCACGTCGTCGTGGTACCGACCCGT
Organism: Haloterrigena sp. KLK7; assembly: GCF_037914945.1. Lineage (NCBI taxonomy): Archaea > Methanobacteriati > Methanobacteriota > Halobacteria > Halobacteriales > Natrialbaceae > Haloterrigena > Haloterrigena salinisoli. The sequence goes on along the minus strand of NZ_CP149787.1, from coordinate 2,903,001 downwards.
TCGCCGGTGGGTCAGCGGCTCCAGGTTGTGGCTGAACGGGCCGTGGCCGATGTCGTGCAGGATCGCTGCGGCGTGGACGCGCTCGGCCTGGCGCCCGTCGACGTTGAGGTGCTCGAGGGCCTCGCAGGCGAGGTGGTAGACGCCGAGGCTGTGCTCGAAGCGCGTGTGATTTGCGGAGGGGTAGACCAGCGAGACGGTCCCGAGCTGGCGGATCCGGCGAAGGCGCTGGAGTTCGGGCGTGTCGAGGAGGTCCCGCGCGACTCCGTCGATCCGGATGTGGTCGTGAACGCTGTCCTTGATCGTCGTCACACCCACAGTTCGGGCCGATTACACAAAAACCGTCGCTCGAGCGCGCTGAAAAGTGCCCGTCACCTGACGCGGCGGTACTTACCCGCGTCGCCGTCGTTCCAGTCGCACATGACCGAACTCACGATTCCACGGGACGCCACCGACGAACGCGCCGCGGAACTCGTCCGCGATCACGTGGACGTCGGCGACGTCGTCGAAGTCTGGGAGCGCGACCGAACCGGCGGCGACGACCCCGAGGTGACGGGCGAGGTGACGGGCATCGAACCGGGCTATCTCGAGCTCGACGGACGGCCGCTCGGCGAGGGGAGCGTCCGGTACGACAGGATCGGGACGGTGATCAAAGTCGTCGACGACTGACGGAGCGGGCCGAGGATGCGGGCCGGCCCGGCGGATCCGGACGCCCGCAACGGGCCGTCGCTCGCCGGTAGTTCGCCCCGAATTCGCCTCTGGTCGTCACTCCGCGACGAGCAGGAGTTTCCCGAGGAAATCTCCCTCCTCGCCGCGCCGGTGGGCGTCGGCGACCTCGTCGAACGGGTACCGGTCGGCGATGTGGGGCTCGAGGGCACCGTCGTCGACGAGCGTCGCAATTTCCGTGAGCTCCTCGCCGATGCGTTCCTGTCGGTCGCCGAGGAGGACCGGGAGGATGACCAGCACGACGCCGAGCTCCAGCGAGTTCTGGTGCATGGGCGCGAGGTCCACGTCCCCCGCGGCGCTGGACTCGGTCGTCACGACGGACCCGTAGGGTCGGACCGCCTCGAAGGCCGTCTCGAGGTGGTCGTCGCCGATCGGATCGAAGACGACGTCGAAGCCGTCGCCGCCGGCGTGCTCGTCGACGTAGGTCTCGACGTCCGTCTCGGTGTAGTCGACCGTCGCGTCCGCGCCGAGGCGCTCGGCGAGGTCTCGTTTCGCCTCGCTCGAGCCGGTCGCGGTGACGTCGGCCCCGAGGTGGTCGGCCAGTTGGACGCCGATGTGGCCGACGCCGCCGCTGGCGCCGTAGATCAGCACGTCGTCGCCGTCCTCGACGCTGGACTTGTCGGTCAGCAGCTCCCACGCCGTGAGCGCGACGACCGGGAGGGCCGCGGCGTCGGCGAGCGGCAGCGATTCGGGCGCGTGGGCGAACGTGCCGGCGTGGCCGACGACGTAGTCGGCCAGCGCCCCCTGTCGGCCCGCGCCGCCGGGCATGCCGTAGACCTCGTCGCCCTCCGCGAAGGCGTCGACGTCCTCGCCGACCGCGTCGACGACGCCGGAGACGTCGCAGTGCAACCGGGCCGGAAAGTCGGGCGCGAAGTCCGGAATCGCCCCCTGCCGGATCTTGTAGTCGACGGGGTTGACGCTGGTCGCGACGACCTCGACGCGGATCTCGTTCGGGCCGGGCTCGGGGACGTCGACGGTCGTCCGCTCGAAGACGTCCGGATCGCCGAACTCCTCGATCACGTGGGCGGTCATCTCGGAAGACATAGCGGTCGCCGATTGGGTCCTCGGCCGGGAATACGCGACGCTTGCGGCGACCCGCGAGGGGTTCCTCGTCGCCGGCGAGCGCGCGGTCGTCACCGTCGCCACGTATCGGACGACGACGGCGCGTTCGGTCCGACCGTCCGCAGTTAGCGCTCCCGCTCGCGGTCGCGCTCGAGCGGATCGGCTCTGGCCGCGTCGTTCGTCGCGGTCTCGTCAACGGGGGCGGCGTCCGCCGCTCCGTCCACTATCGTCGCGTCCGTCGTCGTCTCGGTCGCTGACCCCGATCCGATCGCGTCGTCCGGGATCTCGTCGACCGCCACGAGCCGCTCGAGTCGGCGTTCGAACTCCGCGTCGTCGATCTCGCCCGCCGCGTAGCGGCGTTTCAGTTCCTCGAGCGGGTCCGCTTCGGTATCAGCCTTGGCCTCGGCGTCGCGCGTCGCGTCCGCCGTCTCGTCCTCGAGCAGCAGCGCGACCTCGTCGCCCCAGAACAGCAGGACCGGGGTTAGCACGAACCAGCCGACGATCGTGATCACGCCCGCGAGCGCCTCGAGGCCGGCGATTCCTGCGAGACTCGTCAGCGCGAGCGTCAGGATCGCTACCAGTAGCCAGCCCTCGTTGGCGATGGTGGTCCGAATCTGCTCGTCCATCCCTACCTCGTTGTTCTCAACGGAACTACAAAAAGTTCCGTCGAGCGCTGGGTGGCAGTGGAGCGCGGGAACGGTCGGGGGCGGGTATCTCCGCAGTGCCTGACTCGCTTTCACTACCAGTAGATAGTAGCACGTTCTCTTTACGCGGAAATACGGTTGAAAACAAATCAGATAATTCGGAAACTGCGTGTGCGAACGTACCGCTATCTGTATTTTATTCCAATTATATAATGTGTGGGGTTTAACCTCTTTCGAACTATAATCGGGAGTATGAGTGACAGGAAGCCGAACAACCCGCTTTCACCGTACTACCCATCTGAGACTCCCGATCTTTCAGGGAACGTCCCGAAGTGGATAGCAATTGGTGTCGTACTCTGGGCAGTTTTCTGGGGGAGTTGGATAGTCCTCTCTCTACTTGGAATCGTCTCACCACCAATGTAACAGAGGAGGAACGACCGGTACTGCGTTACTTGCTTCCCCTGTACTTACCGTTGAGCGATCGTCCGTTCGACTCTACGCGATTTGTCGGACATAGCGCTCGCGGTAACTACAGGTGCTTATTGACCAGCGAGCGTTCTATCAGGTTCGAGTGGGGTTCGTAGCGTCGTGCTGAATACACAGCGCGAATGTTGCACAAGATTCGGCTTGATTTGCTCTTCGATAACTCAGTACAGTCAGCATGAGAAGTTGCCTGAAATCCCCGACGGATCAGAAGTTAACACATATACCGAAAACCGTGTATTCCTACGTTATATGCAATTCTGTGACGAGTGTGGTTCGATGATGCACACGGAGGGCGACACGTGGGTGTGTCGCTCCTGTGAGAACGAGGCGCCGCGGGACTCGCAAGCGGAAGCGGCGATGGCGACCCAGGATGGACAGCGGGACGACGGGGCACCCGCCGTAGCCGACGCGACCCAGGGCTCCACCGAGACGATGCAGGAGCCCTGTCCGGCGGACGACTGCGACAGCGACCGGGCCTACTCCGAGATGATGCCGAAGCCGGGCGGCTCTTACGAGGTTCGGCTGTTCACCTGCGTCGAGTGCGGCCACAAGTGGCGCGAGTCCTGACGGCGCGCCTCGCGAACCCCGCCGCTTAAATATGCACAGACCGACACATCGGACTCTCAACTCTCGGGGTTACTCGGTCTCAAGTGGAGACACACATCGACTCCAAACCAACTCCCACGACGTTCTTGAGGCTATCAACATTCCGTCTCTCGAGACGTGGATGCAGCAGCCGACCGTCCGCTGTACGCTGGCTGTCAATTCAGTGTGGTTTCGCTCGCGGTCATCGACCGACCGCACTCTCGTTCGGTCGGATCGACAGCACGCGCCACCGTACGACAGATAGGGTCGCGGACCGAGGACGCTCGAGTCACGTCCGAGAACGATTCGACGATTTGAGCGATGCACGCCGGAACGCGATCGATCCCGCGCTACTCGAGGCCGACCCACTCCCCGCGCTCGTCGCTGTCCTCGATCGCGGCGAGGACGCGCTGGGCCTCGAGCCCGTCCTCGAAACTCGGTGCGAACTCGCTCCCGTCCGCAACGGCGCTCAGGAACTCGTAGTTCTCGTGGACGAACGTGTGCTCCCAGCCGAGCACGTGGCCCGGCGGCCACCAGTGGTCGACGTAGGGGTCGTCCTCGTCGGTCACCAGGATCGTCTCGTAGCCGCGGTTCTCGTCGCGGCGCAGCACCTCGAGTTCGTTCAGGCGCTCGAGTGAGAAGCGCAGGCTCCCCTCGGAGCCATGGATTTCGATGGTGTGGTCGTTTTTATGGCCGGTCGCGAAGCGCGAGGCCTCGAGCGTCCCCATCGCGCCGTTTTCGAACTCGAGTTGCGCGGAGTAGGCGTCGTCGACGGTGACGGGCCGCGTCTCCTCGTCCTCCCCTTCGACGGGCCGCTCGTCGACGAACGTCTGCAGGTGACCGCTGAGTCGGTCGATCTCGCCCGCGAGGTCGTCGTCGCCGACCAGGAACCGAAGCAGGTCGACTGTGTGCGCGCCCAGATCGCCCAGCGCACCGGAACCGGCCAGCTCCTCGTCGTTGCGCCACGACCACGGCGCCTCGGGATCGACCAGCCAGTCCTGGAGGTAGCGTCCGCGGACGTGGCGGATCTCGCCGAGTTCGCCGTCGTCGAGCAACCGCTTCGCGTACCGGATCGCGGGCACGAACCGGTAGTTGAAGGCGCAGCCGGCGGGGACGTCGTCGCCGGCCTCGCGGGCCGCGTTCGCCATCGCCTCGGCGTCCTCGAGCGTCGGCGCGAGCGGTTTCTCGCAGAAGACCGGCGTGCCGGCGTCGAGGGCCGCGATCGAGGGCTCGGCGTGGACGTGGTTCGGTCCGAGGTTGTAGAAGACGTCGACCTCGTCGACGACCTCGGTCCAGTCCGTCGATACCGAGTCGAAGCCGAGTCGGTCGGCCGCGTCCTCGAGGGCCGCCTCGTCGCGGCCGACGAGGACGCTGCGCTCGACGTCGGGCGCGTCCGGGAAGAACATCGGCAGCCGCGCCATCGCGTTCGCGTGTGCTTTCCCCATGAACCGATAGCCGAGAACGCCGACTTCGAGTGTCATGCGTCTCCATTCACAATAGGCGTAGTTAGTGGTTTGCGTCGCGGAGCGACCGCGACGAGCGGCGTGACGCCGACTCGATCGGTCGGTCCCCGATTCGCCGGGTCGTTCCAGACGCGTTCGCGGGTCGAGCGACGCGGTTCCACCGACGACCGTCGACGGTCGCGGCACCGACACCGTGGGTGGCGGCGCTACCGTCCGTTTCCGCGATCCCGTCCGCATCCGCGCTGCCGATCGCGCCGTTTTCGCTCCTTGAGGCGTCGGTGCAGCGCCATCACGTCCTCGAAGTCCTCGTCCCCGTCGCCGTCGATGTCGTAGCGGCCGGGCGTCGGCTCGGGATCAGTGATCGACGCCGTCTTCCCGACGGTCAGCGTCGCCGTCGCACCCTCGGCCGCGTCGTCGCTCGCGTTCACGCCCCAGTCGGAGCCGACCGCGAGTTCGTACTCGCCGGCCTCGACGACCCGCGGTCCCCAGCCGGGCACGTCTCCGGGGACGACCTCGAGCGTCGAGAGGTCGAGTTCGACGGCGACGGTCTCGCGCTCGCCGGGCTCGAGGTGAACGCGCTCGAAGCCCATCAGGCGGCGGTGTGGCTGGAGCACGGAGCCGTAGGACTCGGTGTTGTAGACCTCGACGATGTGCTCACCGGCCGTCTCGCCGGCGTTCTCGACGGTGACGTGGGCCGTCACGGTCGGACTCGAGGCGGGATTCTTCACCGCATCGGTCGACAGCGACAGGTCCGCGTACGCCCAGTCGGTGTAGGAGAGTCCGTGGCCGAACTCGAACTGGACCATCTGATCGCCCGCCCCGTCGGGGTGTCGCGGCGGGTACTCGTCGTAGATCTGGGGCACGTGCCCGACGTGGGACTCCCAGGTGAACGGGAGCTTGCCCGAGGGGTTGTAGTCGCCGAACAGCGTGTCGACGACCGCGACGCCGGCGTCGCTGCCCGGCTGGCCGGCGAAGAGCACGGCGTCTAAGTGCCGGAACGTCTCCTCGGTCCCCCGCGGCGCCCCGGCGAGGATGACGCCGACGAGCGCGGTGTCGTCGTCGGTCTCGGCGTCGACGAGTTCCACGAGCTCCCGCTGGGCCTCGAGGAACCGCATCTTGTCCCGGTCGCCGAAGCCCTCGTTGTGCGTCCCCTCGCCGAGGACGACGACGACGGCGTCCGCGTCGGGCGCGGCCTCGCGGATCGCCGCCTCCTGCTCGTCGGTGACGTCGAAGAAGCCGTTGTCGAAGTTCTCGTAGAGGCTCTCGTAGACCGCCGGCTCGTACTCCGTCGGCACGTGCGTGAGCCCGTCGCCGAGCCGATCGGCCAGTTCGCCCTCGATCGTGCTCTGGCGGGGCCGCGGCCCGTCTTCGGTCAGGTTTCCGTCCTCGATGCCCTGCCAGCCGAGCGTCCAGCCGCCGTGTTGCATCAGGAACCGGTTCGGCGTTCCCTCGTGGACTCCGGGACCGGTCAGTAGCAGGTCCTCGCTTCCCTCGAGCGGCAGCGCATCGCCCTCGTTTCGCAGCAGGACGAGCGACTCCTTGGCGAGTCGCTCGGAGACGTCGGCGGCGCCGCCGACGATGTCGCCGATCTCGTCCTCCGGCGCGAGGGGGTCCTCGAACAGCCCGAGCTCGGCCTTGAGCTCGAGGATGCGACGGACCGACTCGTCGATGCGCCGCTCGGAGAGCTCGCCGCTCTCGACGAGGTCGATCACGGTGTCGATGAAGTCGGTCGGGGCCGTCGCGCCGCCGCACATGTGCATGTCGACGCCGGCCTCGATACCCTGTCGGACCGCCTCGCGCCAGCCGGCGTCGGTCTCGGGCAGGTACTCGTGGTTGGAGATCATCCGATCGAAGTCGTCCCAGTCGGTCAGTACCACGCCGTCGAAGCCGAATCGGTCGCGCAGTACCGTCGTCAGCAGCCAGGACGAGGCGTGGGCCGGCTTCCCGTTTACCGCGCCGCTGTTGACCATCACCGTCTTCGCCTCCTCGAGGCCGCGACGATAGGGCTCGAACTGACGGGTGCGCAGGTCCCGCATCGAGGTCCGGGCGTGGGTCCGGTCCGAACCGGTGTTCGGAGTGCCGTAGCCGGCGAAGTGCTTGACCGTCGCCGCGACCCGACCGCTGCGCTGGAAGCCCCGGGCTCTTGCCTTCCCCATCTCGCCGAGCAGCATCGCGTCCTCGCTGTGGCCCTCGAAGTACCGCCCCCAGCGCATGTCCCGGAGGACGTCCAGTGTCGGCCCGAAGTTCCAGTGGCCGCCGATCGCCGCGACGGAGTCGCCGGTGTGGGTCGCCGCCGCCTCGACCAGATCGATGTCGCGGGTCGCGCCCATATTGAGCCGCTGCGGGAAGCTCGTACAGCCGTCGAGCAGGCAGTTCCCGTGGAGCGCGTCACAGCCCCAGACGAACGGGATCGCCGGCTCGTTGACCTCGAGGTTGTACTCCTGGAGCCCGTTGAGTCCCTCGACGAACTCCTCGCCGTCGAACGTCGGTCCCGTGGCGCCGCCGTTGAGGATCGAGCCGACGTGGAGCTCCGAGAACAGCTCCCCGAGCGTGTCCGCGTCGTCGTGATCGTTGAACGCGGTGTCGGGATCGAACCCCTCGCCGAGATCGTCGATCGCGACCTGGGTCATCTGGCCGACCTTCTGCTCGAGGGTCAGCTCGTCGATCAGGGCCTCGATGCGCTTCGCTCGCTTCTCGTCGCCGGCCGCTGCGCCCGTGGCGCCGAGTCCGGCCGCGGCCGTCGCCGCGCCGGTCGCCTTCATGAACGTTCGACGCGATTCGTCGACACCGTGTGGGTTGTGTTCTTGTGACATACAGTTCCGTCCAAACAACTCGATATCGGATAAACATTTTCCACCTACCTGCGTGGTAGCAAGTAACTATCCGGATGCGATCAAGAGTAGCGATCGAATAGATTCGCGTACGAGTCGGGTTACACCGCTCGATCCGGTCGCGATCGCCCCGTCGCCGTCGCACATCACCGGGAGCGGACGTCGCGTACGGATCGATTGCGAACCCTGACGTTCCGCGGTCGCGACCGCTCGTCGGTCGGGGACGGCCCGCTCCGCTACCGGCGGTACAGTTTCCCCCGCTCGGGGCGTACGCGCTAGCGGGGACTCGATGAGCAACACAGTCCGGTTCGACGACGTAGAGAGCGTCCGGCTATCGGACGTCACCGTGGAAATGCGACCACCCGATAGACTCGAATTCACGGCGGAGGGCCATCTGAGAGTGACCGAAACCCTGCTCGGCAAGTTTGCGGGAGCGACGTTGAACCCGGTCCGCGTGACCGTGTCTGGCGACGACGCGGACTCCGTTGCCATCGATCTGACCGGGCCGGCGGCGCTCCGGCTCGAGGCCGTCGACGTCGGCGTCGCGACACCGGACCGGGAAGACCTCGCGGACGGGATCGACGCGCTTCGGCCGTCCGCGGCCGGCGGTCCCGACTCGGCCGACCCCCGGCCCGACGTGCTCTCGTTCACCGTCGAGGGAACGGTCCGAGACGTCCCGTCGGAGACGTTCGCGGCCCTTCCGGAGGGCGCGTTGCACCTCGAGTCGCTGACGTTCGCCGTCGACGAGTCGACTCGAAGCGACGGCGGACGGGCCGACGACGTGCTTCTCGAGCTCTCCCTGCTCGGCTACGGGATCGTCGTTCGCCGCGACGGTTCGACCGTCATCGGGAACGCCGGCTCGCTGGCTCCCGTCGACCTCGACTGAGATCAGTAAGCGTTCGTCCTCATCGCCGGTCTCGCCCTCATCCGTGAACTCAGACGTCTCCGACGGACTCCCGACGTATCTGACGAAATTAGCTGTCGTCGACGAACACGGAACGCTCCACGACTCGAGCCGCTACTCGAAGCCGCCGCGGTGGACGATTTCCGAGAGCGGCTTCCGGTCGCTGGGCTGTTCGCGCTCCCGAAGTTCCTCGGGGAGCGTCTCCGGCGGGGCGCGTTCGCCGATCGCGACCATCGCCTCGACCGCGTACTCCTCGGGGACGTCGAGCTCTTCGGCCGCGCGCTCGTAGTCGAAGCCGGCCATTCCGTGGACGGCCAGCCCGCGTCGCGCGCCCTCGAGCGCGAGGTTCTCCCAGGCCGCGCCGGTGTCGAAGGAGTGGACCGGCGCCGGCTCGCCGTTGTGGTCGAACGTCGTCTTCGAGACGATGACCGCGAGGACCGCGGCGTCGGTCGCCCACTCCTCGTTCCCGCCGAGTAGCAGGTCGGTGAACGTCTCCCACTCGTCGTCCTCGCGGTCGGCGATCAGGAACCGCCAGTGCTGGTTGTTGTAGGCCGAGGGCGCCCAGCGGGCGGCCTCGAACAGCGGGAGGTACTCCTCCTCGTCGAGCGGTTCGCCGGTCATCGCGCGCGGCGACCAGCGGTTGACGAACAGCGGGTCGATATCGTGATCGGGTTCGCGGTGCTCGGCGACTTCCTCGCTCAGTTCGCGTCGGCTCTCGAGCGTGTCTTGCATCACCGATTTATTCGAACCCTGTCTATGTATATATTATCGGACTCGAGGGTCACCAGGTAACACTCGTGTCGGTCTCGTGTCGGTTGATTCAACAGTCTACCCGAACGCAATTTGCGTGCGAACGTCTCGCGCGAGTCACGAGTGCGCACGGCCGTCGAAACGACCATCGGAACGGAACGCAGCGACGAAAATCACGGACGAAACGTCGGCGACGACCGAACCGCCGGCGAACGCGCTACCGCGGGAACCGCGTCAGTCGTCGGCGGGCGTCGGCGTACCGCGCTCGATATCGATGTTGCCCTCGTCGAGGTCGGCCTCGACGTTGCGGGCCGCCTGCACCATGTTCTCCATCTTCCCGTAGGCGACGTCGCGGGGCAGTAGCTTCACGCCGCAATCGGGCGAGACGACGAGCTGCTCCGGCGGGACGACCTCGAGACCCTTCTTGATGTTCTCCTCGATCTGCTCGACCGATTCGACCTCGGCGACGTGGGCGTCGGTGACGCCCAGCGCGAGGTCCTTGGAGAACTCGGGGTCCTTGAAGACGTCCAGCTGCTCGTAGTCGCCGTTCGCGAGCTCGAGGTCGAACTCGTCGACCGGGAACTCGAGGATCTCGGGGTAGATACGGGAGTAGTCGCCGTAACAGACGTGCAGCCCGATGCGGACGTCGTCGTCGATGTCGGCGACGATGTGCTCGAGCGCCTCGCCGACGATGGCGTGGTCGTCGGGCGTGGTCGCGAGCGCGGGCTCGTCGATCTGGATGTAGCGGGCGCCGGCGTCGACGAGCTTCTCGATCTCTTCGTTGACCAGGTCCGCGAGGTCGTAGGCGAGCTCCTCGTCGTCGTCGTAGGCCTCGTTGAACGACCAGTTGGCGAGCGTGTAGGGGCCCGTGATCGGGACCTTGACCGGGCGGTCGCTGGCGGCCGCGGTGAACTCGTACTCGTCGACGAGCCACGAATCGTCGTACTCGACCTCGCTGACGACGCTGGGCTTGTCGAAGTAGTTGTGACCCCAGACCTTGACGGGGCCGTTGAACTCGTAGCCCTCGATCCGGTGGGCGAAGAACTCGACCATCTCGTTGCGCCGCATCTCGCCGTCGACGACGACGTCGAGGCCGGCCCGCTCGTGTTCGTTCGTGATGAGGCGGGCGGCGTCGTCCTTGGCCTCCTGGTAGTCGTCCTCGTCGAAGCCGTGGTCGTCGTCCTGGTAGAGCTCCTTCGCGCGGTTGAGCCACTTGGGCTTCGGGTAGGAGCCGACGACGGTCGTCAGCAGGAAGTGGTCGTTCTCGTGGTCCTCGGGTCGGAACTGATCTTTGTTCTCGTTTGCGCTCATGCGGCGGTCACCTCCGCGAGATCCGCGGCTTCGGCAAGGACGGCGAGTTTCTCCTGGTACTTGCTGTAGGGCAGGTAGAACGTCTCCGTGTTCGTCGTCAGGTAGACCGTCTCGAACTCGGTGACGCCGAGCTGGCCCTCGACCCACTCGGTCCGGTCGCGGATCGCTTCGGGGTCCTCGACGAGCGTGTTCTGGCCGTCCGCGAGGCCGAGCGCGACGTCGTCCGTGGCGCCGTACTCCTGGATGTTGTAGAGGTTGTCGTCCTGGTTCGCGACGAAGTCGAAGCCGACCGCGTCGATGTCGGCGTCGAGCAGGTGCGCGTACATCTTCTCCTCGAGCGCGCCCCAGTAGGGCTGGACGACGACGTCGGCGTCGGTCGCGCTCGCGACCCGATCGATCGCCTCGCTGGCGCGTTCGTCCTGGCCGTCCTCCGGCACGTTCTCGACCAGCGACGGCTCGAGCAGGAACAGCGTCTCGACGTCCGGGAAGGCGTCGACCTCGCCCTCGAGGAAGTCGGCGATAGCCGAGAGGAAGTCGGCCTCGTCGCCGTACTGTTCGTCGGTCGCGAGATCCGCGAGCGAGTACGGACCGGGGAGAACGGCCTGCAGGTCGCCGTCGGTCAGGTCGGCCGCGGCCTCGAGTTCGTCCGCGACGTCGCCGGAGAAGCCGAGCTCGTCCTGTACGACCGGCTCTCGATAGAAGTTGTTGTTGTCGTAGTACCGGACGATCCCGCGGGTCTCGACGGCGTCGTGGACGGCCAGCGGATGGGCGAGCATGTCGTCCCAGCGCAGTTGGCCCTCGACGACGCGGTCGAGGCCGGCCTCCTCCTGTGCGCCGATCACTTCCTCGCGGGCCTCCTCGTAGGCCGCGGTGATCTCCTCGCCCTCGTCGCCGCTGATGAGGTCGTGCTTCTGGTGGCCTTTCAGGTCCGAGAGGTCGTCTTTCGCCCAGTCCGGGAGCGGATAGAGCCCCGGCGTGGTCGAAACGTACTCAGTCATCGTGAAAGCGGCTAGGCTATACCGACGCTTAATATTTTCCATATGCCGAAATACGTGGCAGTAATTCCCGTGGAGCGCCGAACCCGCGGCCGGATCCGACTCGGCGCCTCGCCGCGAAACGGCGATCGGCGCCGAGACGGGGCGATCACTCCAGCGCGAGGAGCGCGAACGTCTCGCCTTCGACTCCGGTGACGACGTACAGCGTGCCGTCGTCGAGGACCGGACCCGGACCGACCCGGCCCGCGAATTCCCGTTCGAATCGGACTGCGGGTCCGTCGTCCGGGCTGTCGCCGGGCGTCGGATCGAACGCCCGGAGGCAGTCACCGCCGACGAAGACGGTGTCGCGTCCGTACGCCGGAGCCGTGTGTCGCCAGTCGCCGATATCGGACTCCCAGTGTCGCTCGCCGGACTCGGCGTCGACGGCGTGGAGCCCGCGACCGTTCGCGACGAGGAGGAGATCGTCGACGACGCAGATCCCGCGTTCGGCCCAGCCGGTATCGGCCGTCCAGTTGCGCTTCGGGTTCGACAGCCCATCGTCCATCAGCGCGTACGTCGATCCGTCTCGGCAGGAGACGTACACCGAATCCGAGTCGGCGCTCGGCGGGCCGACCGGCGCCGACGGGAGTTCCCACCGCCACCGACCCGTCCCCTCCCCGGTGAGCAACGAGACCTCGCCGGCTTCGGTCGCGACGACGAGCCCGTAGCCCTGGAAGACGGCCAACTGATCGAGTACCTGCCCGAAGACATCGCGTTCCCACCGGATCTCGCCGGTCTCGGGATCGAGCGCGACGACGCGTTCGCCCGCGCCACAGACCAGCTGCCGTCCGTCGTAGATCGTCGGGGACGTCACCTGACCCGGGTTCTCGAACGTCCGTTCCCACAGCCGTTCGCCGGTGTCGGCCTCGAGTGCGTAGAGCGCGGACGACGTCGGAACGTACGCGACGCCGTCGCGGACCAGCGGTGCCGTCCTACCGTCCTCGACGGTCCACAGCTCCGTCCCGTCCGCGGCGTCGAAGACCCGTAGCGTTCGGTGATCGAGTTGGTAAACGCGCCCGTCCGCGACCACGGGCGCCCGGTAGGCGGTCTGTGCGATCTCGACCCGCCAGCGCTCGGTGACGCCGTCGACCGGCGCCGCGCCGTCGGCGACCGCGCGCGTGTTTCCCGCGTTGCAGCCGAAACTCGACCAGTCCCCGTTCGCGCCGTGGACGTGCTTCCCGGGGTCCGGCAACTGATCGACGCCCGACGCGGGGGGCTCGTCGGGATCGGAATCGATCACGCGCGAGAGCAGCGAACAGCCCGCGAGCGTCGCGCTCGCGGCACCGGCACCGGCGGTCTTCAGAACGCCTCGTCGAGTGGAGGACATTACGACACTCATTTCAACCGATAGAATAGTATGTTTCGATTATATTTCGGATTATCGGGCTCAGGTGATCGTGACGCGGCCGCGTTGGACTGCTGGTTCGACGTCAGTCACGGAGGCAGCGCGTTCGATGCAGCCGCGTGGGACAGCGAACTCGACGCGGCACACCCCTCGTTTTCAGTGAACACGCCTCGAGACACCCCTCGTTTTCAGTGAAGCGGGGGTAGGGGCTGTACAACTACCGCTCGAGTACTCGGATAGACACCCCTCGTTTTCAGTGAAATACGCCGGAGAGAGGCGATAGAATCCGTCAGATCGAGGATTCGGAGAGCGCGTTCAGGACGCTGCGCTGATCGTCGGCCGACTCGAGGCAGGCGCTCATCACGACGTCGGGATCGTGGAGCAGGCGGTGGGTCCGATAGCTTCCCTGGCCCTTGCCGCCGCCGGTGTGTCTGCTCTCGGTGATCTCCGGCAGCGTCCACTTCTTCATCAGATCGAGGACGCGCTGGTGGGTCAGCGACTCGCCGGCGACGACGTCGGCGACGATGCAGTAGGTGTCGTAGACCTCGCCCGTCGAGAAGGAGTCCGTGAGCTTGGACTTCGTCAGGTACGCCAGCGCGTAGAGGGCGTACCGGGAGTGGGGCGTCCCGTTCTTGATGACCTGAATGGAACGGTTGAGGTCGCTGTACTCGTCGGCCTTGCGCACGTGATCCTCGGTCACTCGTTCGCTGTCGTCCTTCTCGGCGAGCTTCCCGGCCGAGCGGAGGATGTCCAGCGCCCGGCGGGCGTCGCCGTGATCCCGCGCGGCGAGCGCCGAGGCCAGTTCGATCACGCCCGGCTCGAGGACGCCGTCCTTGAACGCGTCCTTGCGGCGCTCGAGGATCGCCTGGAGCTGGGTCGCGTCGTAGGGCGGGAAGATGATCGGATCGTCTTGAAAGCTCGAGGCGACGCGTTCGTCGGGCGCGTCGGTGTAGTCGGTCTTGTTGCTGATCGCGACGACCGCGATGTAACAGCCCGTCTTCCCCGCCTCTTCGGATCGCGAGAGCTTCGAGAGAATTTCGGCGGTGTCGTCCCCGAGCTTGTCGATCTCGTCCAAGATGACGATCAGCGAGTCCGTCTCGTGGAGGAGGCCGTCCCCGTCCCAGAGCGCGTCGTAGTAGCGGCTCGCGCCGACCCCGTCTTTCGGGATGTAGCGGTCGGGATCGATCGCGTCGCGGACCTCGAAGGCCATCTTCCGGGCGGCTCGCGTCTCCGTGTTGTACTGATCGCAGTCGACGTACGCGGCCGTCAGATCGGTCTCCTGCATCTGAGCGATGCCCCGTGCCCGACCGGTGACGTGTTTGGCGACCAGCGACTTGCCGGTCCCGGTCTTCCCGAAGAGGAAGCCGCTCTCGGGCGGGTCGCCGAAGGCCGCCGGTTTGAGCAGCGCCTCGACGGTCTCGATCTCCCGGTCGCGACCGACGATGCGGTCCTTCTGGGGGACGTGCTGGGGGCGGAGGAGTTCCCGACGACGGAAGATCGACGTCGTTCCGTCCGCCATCGGATCGTCCTGGAGTTCCTCGATCGAGGGCGTCGGGATCGGATCAGTTCCCATTGCCGAGGACTTTCCGGACGCGAGTGATAAACGCACCGAACCGGATTTTCAGTGAAAGACTCGAGCTGGCCCACGAGAGTGAGTGACGCACTGATCGGTCGCCGTAGAGCGCCGACACACACACCCCTCGTTTTCAGTGAACGGCCGCGTAAGTGGGGGTCCGCAGTCCGCTGCCGCACCGCGACTCCTGATCGCGTTATTATATTATTTATTGTATCGGTAAAGTAGTAGTGTAGTTGTAGGGAAAGAGACGCTGTAATTCGCTATTAGATCGTCCCGTCCTCGTCCAGTCTTTCCTTTATATTAGCGCCTAATTTCTCCGCCCGCGGGTTTTCGCTTTCACTGAAAACGAGGGGTGTGCCTGTCGTCGTCGGTCGCCGTTTCGAGCGGTCGCGTTTCCGCCGGTCGTTCGAAGATCGCTCTTCGGAAAGTGACTGTTCGGAGCGTTCGCGGCTCCGATCGCCGCTCGTCGCCGTTCGGGCGTCACTCGAGGCGGCGCCGTGGCCCGGCGAGTATTCGTCGCTGGAACTCGTACACGATCACCATGGACCGATCCGCCCCCGTCGACCGGCGGACCCTGCCGCCGGATATCGCGGCCCTCGTCGACGACGTGGACGCGCACGATCGCGGGTTCTTCGGCCCGGAATCAGTCATGTGGACTGTCGGTCGGGAACGAGCGCTCCTGATGAGCGGCGTCAGCACGATTTTGCTCCAGCTCGCGCATCCGGCAGTCGCCGCCGGCGTCGGCGAACACAGCACCTTCGAAGCGGACCCGATCGGACGGTTCCGTCGGACCTTCGAGCACGTCCACGCCCTGATCTTCGGCGACGTCACCACCGCGGCCGAGAGCGCCCTCGAGATCCGCGCTCGTCACGCGGCGGTCACCGGAACGCTGGACGACGCCGCCGGATCGTTCTCGGCCGGCGACCGCTACGCGGCGACCGACCCCGCGCTCCTCCGCTGGGTCCACGCGACGCTGATCGAGCAATCGATGACGGCCTACGAAACCTACGTGGCGCCCCTCTCCGAGACGGAGCGAGCGACGTACTACCGGGAGTGCAAACGGTTCGGACGGTTGGTCGGCGTCCCGGAGACGGCGTACCCCGAAGCGGTGACCGACTTCGCCGACTACTACGAGCGGATGTGCACCGAGACTCTCGCGGTCGGGAGCCGCGCTCGCACCCTCCAGCGAGCGCTGTTTCGGCAGGGTCGCGTCCTGGGGCCGCTGTACGCGACCGTCGGCATCGGCACGCTTCCGGCCGCAGTTCGGGAGGCCTACGGCCTCCCCTGGTCGCCTCGACGGCAGCAGCTGTTCGACGCGTGGACCGCGCTGGTGCGGACCGCGATTCCGGCGTTGCCCCCTCGACTGCGGTACGTCGCCGCGTATCGCCGCGCTCGAGCGTAACGGGCGAGCGATTCGCCGGCACGCGATCGTTCTCAGCAACAGCTTATGAAAACCACCGATATGTTTATCACTGTTTACTCGAAAGCGTGACGCAACTCATGCCAACGTGTGGCAACTGCGACGCGTACGTGACGGGCGATTTCGTTCGAGTGTTCGGCGTGGACGACGAGGTCCACGGCTGTCCGAACTGTTCGACGTACCGCGAACTCTCCGCGGGCGACGGGGCGGTTCGCGCGCCCGAGATCGAAAGCGGAAGTGACGGACGCGGGACCGACGGACTCCCGTTCTAAGCGCTGCCGCTCGTTTTTTCACGCAGTGGTCGCGAAACACGCGCGAAGCTCGAGCGTGGGGACTGAGAGACGACGCGTAGAGCGGTCCAGTCGGGACACGACGCGTATTTCGACGGTCGGGCTCCGCGTCGTGACCGATATCGCGGAAAAAGGACGGCTGATCAGTAGCGGCCGTTCTCGAGCGCGCGGTTACGACTGCGTCTCGGTAGCCGGCTCCGTCTCGACGTCGACGTCGGCGGCGGCGTCGCGGCGGTACTCCTCGAGTTCCTGCTCGACTTTCGCCTGGCCTTTCTTGAACTCGCCGGTCGATTCGCCGATGGACCGCGCGAGTTTCGGGATCTTCTGCGCGCCGAACAGCAGGATGGCGACTCCGACGATGATCAGCAGTTCCGGTCCGCCGGGCATGCCGGGGACGAACAGCGGTGCGATCGATGTCACGTCTTGACTGCCCAGCGGTGGGCATGTAGTCTTTTCCTCTCGGCGGACCGGTTCGCGTTTCGTACCGACAGTCCCTATCGACCACCGTCGAGCACCGTTTCTCTTCGGAGTCCGTTTGCGAGAGTGGTTCCGTAATCGTTGAGAAACGGACCAGTCGTTCGATATCTGAGGGGGCCAACGGAAAGACGATCAGCTGCCGCTCACGCCATCAACACCGACACGCCGCCACCGCCGACGATCGCCACCCCGCCCAGCCCGAAGCAGACGATCCAGAACGGCACCCGCTCCACTACGCGCGTCAGCAACCCGATCGTCGCGTACCCCACGATCGCGCTGGTCGCGAGCGCCACCAGCGCTTCCTCGAGTCCGATCCCCGGAATTCCCCCCTCAGACGCGAACGTCAACGCACCGGCGCCCAACCCCGCCGGAATCGACAGGAGAAACGAGAGCCGGAACGCCGCGGGCGGCTCGTAGGAGCGAAAGAGTAACACGCTCGAGGTGATCCCCGAGCGAGAAACGCCGGGGAGGATCGACAGACCCTGAAACGCGCCGACGACGAGGGCATCCCTCAACGTCGGCTCCTCTCGAGCCGCCACCGCCGCGGACTCCGACGCCAACTGCAGGACGCCGGTCGCGATCAGCAACACGCCGATCGCCGCGATGAACAGCCCGCCGCTCAGTTCGCTCACGAAGTCGACGGCCAGAACGTAGATCGGCACGCCGATCAGCCCCGTCGCGAGCGTCGCGACGACGACGAACGTCGTGATACCGTTGGCGCCGTCGAACGCCGTCTGCGGCCGCCAGCCGGGAACGGCCTCGAGGCTCTCGCGAATATCGTCCCGGTAGTACAGCGTCGACGAGAGCGTCGTCCCGAACTGCAGGAACAGCGCCAGCTGGAGGGCGCGGTCCGGCGCCGTCCCGACGAGCGTCAGGAACAGCGAGAGGTTCCCCTGCGAGGAGACCGGGAGCCACTCGACGACTCCCTGAACGATACCCGCGAGAACGGCCACGATGAGATCCCAGTATCCCGCCATGCTATCGGTCCGTCCCACTCGATACGGAGCGACTCATTAGCTGCCTGATGAACAGTCCGCCCCTAAATACGTTGAGGACCGCCATCGATCCGCGTTGCTACCTGCCGACCGATATCGGCGAACGCACTCGAGTTCGATCCGCTATACGCGACTAGATCGTTCGCATTATCGTCATTCGCATTATCGGCATAAATCGGAGTGGTACCGAGCGAAACGTTCGATTCGGCGTCGATCGCCTCCACCGAAGTCGGTACTCAGTCGATCGGAATCAGTCGTCGGCCGCGGCCGGCTCGACCTCTTCGATACTCGAGTCGGCGCGCTCGAGGTCCTCGAGGTACTCGTCGGCGTCCAGTGCGGCCTTCGAGCCCATGCCGGCGGCGGTGACGGCCTGCTGGTAGTGGTAGTCGACGACGTCGCCGGCGCCGAAGATGCCGGGGACGTGGGTCTCGGTCTGGCCGCCGCCGTCGCCGCCCGTCGTCTTCAGGTAGCCGTCGGCGTCCATCTCGACGCCGGTTCCCTCGAGGTAATCGGTGTTGGGCGTGTGGCCGATCGCGAGGAAGACGGCGCCGACGTCGAAGTCGAACTCCTCGGTCTCGGGGTCGTCCAGTCGGTCGGTGGGATGGCCCTGCTCGTTCTCGACGAGGGTGACGTGGTCGACGCCCTCCTCCTGGGAGCCGTGGACCTCGATCAG
This sequence comes from Haloterrigena sp. KLK7, assembly GCF_037914945.1. Taxonomy (NCBI): domain Archaea; kingdom Methanobacteriati; phylum Methanobacteriota; class Halobacteria; order Halobacteriales; family Natrialbaceae; genus Haloterrigena; species Haloterrigena salinisoli. Next base: position 2,884,432 of record NZ_CP149787.1, on the reverse strand, counting down.
TTCGGTGTTTTTCATGATCTCGATCTCGTCCTCCTCGACCTTCTCCTCGACGCGGTCGACCCAGTAGTCCTCGGCGCGGAACTCGTCGCGGCGGTGGGCGATGTAGACGGTGTCGGCGAACTTCGTCAGGAAGGTGGCCTCCTCCATGGCGGCGTCGCCGCCGCCGACGACGAGCATGTCCTCGCCGCGGAAGAAGGCGCCGTCGCAGGTCGCGCAGGTCGAGAGCCCGTAGCCCATGAGTTCGTCCTCGCCGGGGATGCCGAGGGTCCGGGCGCTGGCGCCGGAGGCGGCGATGACGGCGTCGGCGGTGTAGACGTCGCCGTCTTTCAGTTCGACGCGGAACGGCCGCTGATCCGCGTCGACGTTCTCGATGATGCCGTTCTTGAGGTCGGCCCCGAACTGCTTGGCCTGCTCTTTCATGTTGTTCACGAGCTCGGGCCCGCTGATCCCCTCGGGGAAGCCGGGGTAGTTCGCGACGTCCGTGGTGAGGGTGAGCTGGCCGCCGGGCTCGTCACCCTCGATGACCAGCGGCTCGTTGTTCGATCGACCGGCGTAGATGGCGGCGGTGAGGCCGGAGATTCCGGTACCGGCGATGATGAGTTTGCGGTGTTCGACGATCTCGTCGCCCTCGTCGTCGGCGATTCCCAACTTCTCGTCGAGTTCGCCCGTCTCGTTCAGTGCGCTGGTGTCGTCCCAGCCACCGATGAGCTCGTCGTCGATGAACACTTCGGGCGCGGTCTTGCGGCCGTCGGCACGCTCGACCATCTCCTCAAAGAGGTCGTCGTCGCCGGTGACGTTGTACGTCTCGTACTCGATCCCCTTGCTGTCGAAGAGGTCCTTGGCCTTCTCGCAGTAGGGGCAGTCCTCCTTGGTATAGATCTCGACGCGGGGCTGTTCGCTCATGTATCAGTTTTGGGATAGAGGGCCTAAACCCCTTGCGTTCTCAGCAAACCCCCGATGGTTGCTACGACGCGGCGGCGCCGTCGACCGATCGCTCGCTCGCGGCGACGAGCCGCGTGGCGACTCGCTCGCGACCACGAGGAACGCAGGGCTCGCTCGCGACTACGAGGCCGACGTCTCGCTCTCGACTACGAGGCACGTGGTGCCTCGCTCTCGACGAACTCGACGGTCACGGCGGCGTCGCGGTCGGTCCGCTCCTCGAGGCCGGCCTCGAGGGCCGCGGCGAGGTTCGGATACGGGACGTCGGCGGGCCGCTGGACGACGACGGTGACGTCCGGCTCGCCGCCGGTGCCGGGGCCGACGAACTCGGTGCGCACCTCGACGAGCTGGAGTTCGCTGTACGCGTCCTCTTCGAGGACGGTCCGCACTTCGTCGTTGACGTCGTTCTGGTGGTTCACGTACTGGCCGATGACGAGTCCGCCGGCGGCGAAGACGAGCATGCCGACGACGACGGCGACGACGAGGGTGTCGAGCCAGTCGCCGGGGACGTTCGCCCGGAGCGACCCCTCCGTCCAGCCGTCGGGCCGGTAGCCCAGATACCAGAAGACCGCGAGTCCGGCGAAGAGGATCGACGTGGCGTTGACGGCGACCAGCGCGCCGGCGCCGAGGGCGACGGCCGACTCGCCCCAGGCCAGCCCGATGCCGACCGCCGCGGCCGCCGGGATGAGCGCGACGGCGATCATCACGCCGACCAGCGAGACGGGGATCGCCGTCGCGAGGCCGAACGCGCCGGCGGCGCCGGCACAGACGCCGACCACGAGCGCGAGCAGCCCCGGCGAGATCCGGTTCTGAACCTGTACGATGGCCGTGATGTCGATCGTCGAGGGAACGATTCCGCCGGAACGGACCAGCCACGCGAACGCGAAGGCGCTGGCGATGGCGACGACGAGGCCCAGCGCCAGCGAGGTCAGTCCGTCGGTAATCATGTCGCGGTCGTCGAGCACGAGGCCGACGGTCCCCGTCAGCGCGGCGCTGACCTGCGGCGCGATCACCATCGAGCCGACGACGATCGCCGGCGAGTCCAACAGTAGGCCCGCCGTCGCGACGACCGCGGCGAGGACGGTCATCGCGTAGTAGGTGAGCCGTCCCGGAGTCATCTCCAGCGCTCGAGACCGGATCTCCTCGCGCGCGATGCTGTCGTCTTCCTCCTGCCCGTTGACGTACTTCTCCTCCAGATCGTCGATCCGGGGCGTCCGCGCCGTCTCGATCGAGGAGACGACGACGAACTCGTCGTCGATCCCGGCCTCGCGAAGCGCAGAGAGCACGCTCTCGACGGCCTGGGCCGGCACCGGGAATCGGATCAGTTCGCCGTCGCCGCCGTTCCCGTTCTCGAGGGTCCGGACGTAGTCGATGCCCTCGTCCTCGAGGACGTTCAGCGCGGCGTCGCGCGTCTCGGTCGGCACGAAGACCTCGATCTGTCGCACGCTCCGGTCTCAGTACGATTCGGGTGAAACTTATGTCGTCGTTAGCCGGTTGCCGAGCGCGTAATCGGTCCCTGATGGCGCTCGTCGATCCGTTCGTCCGACGCTCCGGACCCGAGACGCGACGACGCACTTACGGTCCCGACGGACGAGGTTCGACCATGGCTGCGGATCTCGAGGAGAAGACGGACCGCTACGGCGAGTTGCTCGCGGAGGCCCTCGAGGCGGCGTCGGTGGCGCCGCCGGAGGGGACGCCGATGGCCGAGGCGGCGGCGGAGTGTTACGAGATGGCGTCGTCGTACCTCGAGGACGGTCGACACTTCCGCGAGGAGGGCGACCTCGTGAACGCGCTGGCGTCGTTTTCCTACGGCCACGCGTGGCTCGATGCGGGCGCTCGAGTCGGACTGTTCGACGTACCGACCGAGGGTCACCTGTTTACGGTCTAGCAACCCGCTACCGGTACTCCAGTCGCGCCGGACTCGAGAGTCGGGGACGGAACGCGGACGGCGACGCGGGTACCAATACAGTTGGACACTACACTTCTGTGGGTCGCTGTCGTACGGTCAACCGTGACGGTGATGACACGCGTCGAGCGAGTCGGTTGTCAGGCCGGACTCGATGGCGATCGACTCGCGGCGATCGGTCGTCGGGATATCGTCGCGGCGGACGCCAGAGGATCCGACGGGTAACACCACTATAACCGCAACATATATAATAGAAAATCCGAACAGTTTATAAGACCGGCGAAACCTTTATATGGCTTACGGCCTTACTATATGTTAGCTGAGGCGACCGGGTTTCTTCTGGTTACCCCACCCGGGAGCCCCGAGTAACGCACCCGATACACATCATGACAGACACCACCATCAAAACGTATACAGGCGAGACGGAGAGCGAGGAAGAAACGACAGAGGAGTCGGGGGAGCAAGAGCGCTGCCCCGAGTGTGGCGGCCGAGTCATCTCGGACGCCGAACACGCAGAGACGGTCTGCGAAGACTGCGGGCTCGTCGTAGAAGAAGACGAGATCGACCGCGGCCCCGAGTGGCGAGCCTTCGACGCCGCCGAGAAGGACGAGAAGTCCCGCGTCGGCGCGCCGACGACGAACATGATGCACGACCAGGGCCTCTCGACGAACATCGGCTGGCAGGACAAGGACGCCTACGGGCGGGCCCTCTCGAGTCGCCAGCGCCAGAAGATGCAGCGCCTGCGCACCTGGAACGAGCGGTTCCGCACCCGCGACTCCAAGGAGCGTAACCTGAAGCAGGCCCTCGGCGAGATCGACCGGATGGCCTCCGCGCTCGGCCTCCCGGAGAACGTCCGCGAGACCGCCTCGGTCATCTACCGCCGCGCGCTCGAGGAGGACCTGCTGCCGGGACGCTCGATCGAGGGCGTCGCGACGGCCTCGCTGTACGCCGCGGCCCGACAGGCGGGCACGCCGCGCAGCTTAGACGAGATCTCGGCCGTCAGCCGCGTCGAGAAGATGGAGCTGACCCGCACGTACCGGTACATCATCCGGGAGCTCGGTCTCGAGGTCAAGCCGGCCGACCCCGAACACTACGTGCCGCGGTTCGTCAGCGACCTCGATCTCTCGGACGAGACCGAACGCATGGCCCGCGAACTGCTCGAGTCCGCGCGACAGGAGGGCGTCCACAGCGGCAAGTCGCCGGTCGGCCTCGCGGCCGCCGCGGTCTACGCCGCCGCCCTGCTGACCAACGAGAAGGTCACCCAGAACGACGTCAGCGAAGTCGCCAGCATCTCCGAGGTCACCATCCGCAACCGCTACAAGGAGTTGCTCGAGGCCTCCGACACGGCAGCCCCGGCGTAAACGCGATGTTTCGGGGTCTGTCATCGGTGGTTTCGATTCGACCTCGGGTGCGATAAGCGGTCGATTGGGAAGCGACAACACTTTTGAGGTGCGGTGTGAAATACCATAGCATGGACGAGACGACCGTGCAACTGTTGTGTCCAGAATGTGCGAAAGATTGGCAGATTTCTCCCGGTGAACTCCCTGCCGCCGCCGACATGTTTCACTGCCCCGGCTGCCACGCCTCCCGGCGGATGTCCGAGTTCACGCGAACCGATCGCGACCTCCAGACGCTGAAACAGCTCGGCTAGCGGTCGGCTCCCCACCGCGATCTCGAGCGTGCTCCGCTCGATTCTCCGTCCCTCCCCATCGCCGAGCGGTAGCGACCGGTTACTCCACCCGTCTGTAGCGTTCGGAAACCGAATCGAAAGTACTCATTATTCGTGTAAAACCGTATTGTACGCGTCCCTTCGGGTGATCTCTATCGGGTAGGATCCCCGTTCCGCGAGTCCTAGTCAGTGACATCCTGCACACCTGACTCAGGGTCCGTGCTAACGCGACTCAAGATAATAATATAACCCTGCGGTGGATAGGATTGCATGGTTATGAAGAAGCAGGAGCTCATTCACCTTCACGGCCTTCTCGCGGAGGTATCGAACCAGTGCGCGGAGTGGGACGACTGTACGATCGACCTCGAAGAGTACGAGTCGCGGGGTATCCGACCGACATCGATCCACAAGTCGAAAACTGATCACAAAGCTGCTGTCTTCGCGCTCGCCGGGGGAATCACGAAGAACATGCGCGAGGGGGAGCAGGAAGCAGTCGCCGCTACTGCGGACTGAAACGGACGACATCTCCTTCGATCACTACTACCGCCGACTGGCGAGACTCGACTGCGGCGTTCTGTACGACTCGAGCGGTCCGTCTCCGCTGCTACTCCTCGCGGCGCTCGCGCTGTGAAGGAGTCGATCGTCCGTCCCGCTCGCGAAAATGTCCCTCGGGTCGCCGGTTACTCCACCAGATCCTCGAACTCGGGGAGGATCTCCTCGTCGTCGTCCGACCCCTCGCCGTCGGTCTCCGCAGTCGATGACTCGTCCGACTCGTTCGTCTCGGTCTCCGACTCGTCGTCGACCTCGTCCTCCTCGAGTTCCTCGACCTCGATGACCTCGAGGGGAATGTTCTCGAGGAGCTGCCCGATCTCCTTGCGTGCGATGCGGGAGGCGTGTTCCTCGCGCTCGACGTTGAAAACGGTCATCTCCAGCTCGAGCGCGACCAGCGCCTCGTCGGCCGCGATGAAGGCGGGCGGCAGCTCCTCCCCGGATGGGGAGGTGCGCTCGCCCATGTTGATCTCGACGTAGTTCAAGTCAGGGTTCAACATCTCGCCCGTCTTCGAAATGGCGATACGAATCGCCTCGTCCGGCGTTTCCACATCGAACACCGGCACGGCGGCTTCGACGACAACCCTGCAGTTCATACGTAGATATTGTGTCGCATCCAGTATGAAAGTTCGCCTCAGGGAACACGACACTCCGTTCGAACGCTATCTCTCGGCGTTATCGCGCTCCGGCGACCGATCCGATAGTCCGTCTCTCGCACGCTATCGGCGGGTTCGATGCGCAGACGGCACCGCCGACCGCCGATCGGTTCGAAAGGCAAAAGCCCGCGCCCCCGAAGGGAGGGCTAGATGGAGACAGGGACGATTCCGGTCGACGAACTCGCCGGCGGGCTCGACCTGTATCGCACGCTCGAGAGCGGGCAGAGCTACCTCTGGCGGCGCGGCGACGGCGAGATGTACGGCGGGTCGCCGGCGCCGGGGGCGTGGTACGACACGGTCGTCGATGGGGAGGTGATCCGCGTTCGCCGTCGCGGCGGTCCGGCGGGCGACCCGACCGACGGCGTGGCCGCCGACGCGACGACCGGCCACCTCGAGTGGGTGTCGACGACCGACGCCGAACCGATCGTCCGCCGGCTCCTGCGCTTAGACGACGACCTCGAGGCGATCGTCGACGCCGCGCCGGACGACCCCCTCCTCCGGGAGGCCTACGAGGCCCACCGCGGAATGCGGCTGGTCGACGATCCGGCCTTCGGCTGCCTGATCTCGTTTATCTGTTCGACGCAGATGCGGGTGAGTCGGATCCATACGATGGTCACGACGCTGGCTCGGGAATACGGCAGTCCGATCGAATTCGACGGCGAGACCTACCACGCGTTTCCGACCCCCGACCAGCTCGCGGCCGCGACGGAGGCCGAACTGCGCGACCTGGGACTGGGCTACCGCGCTCCCTACGTCGTTCGCACGGCCGAGATGGTGGCGAACGGCGAGGCCCACCCCGAGGAAGCGCGCGGCCTCGAGTACGAGGCCGCTCGAGAGTATCTGACCCAGTTCGTCGGCGTCGGCGACAAGGTCGCCGACTGCGTGCTCCTGTTCTCGCTGGGGTTCGACGAGGCCGTCCCCCTCGACACGCGGCTCAAATCGGCCGTCGAAGAGTATTACCCCGACTGCGATCGGGGCTCCTACGCCGCGACCTCGCGGGCGATCCGCGAGCGACTGGGCGGCGAGTACGCGGGGTACGCCCAGACCTATATTTTCCACCACCTGCGGACCGGTGAGTGACGCCGTTCGCACGGAACAATTTTGTAATTCGGCTGTCAATATACTCGTATGGTCGACGGATCAGTCCTCTCACTGCTCGCGGCCGCCGGGTTCGTCGGCGCGCTCGGCGTCGCGATCAAGTACTTCGGGATGGTTCGGCTGATCGCGGGCTACGATTCCGACCGCGTCACCGACGAGCAGGGACTGGCGGACTTCGTCGGGACGAACACGCTGTACGTCGCCGCGCTCCTGGTGCTCGTGGCCGTCCTCGAGTACACGGAGCCGTTCGGCGATACGGGACTCGTCTGGATCGGCTTCCTCCTCGCGGTGTTCGGACTCACCGCCCGCATGATCCGCGGTGGTCTCGGTACGAGACCCCGGCATGAGAGCAGTCGGCGAGTTCGAATAAGAGACCACACCCTTTCGCTCGAGTCTGCACTGCCGTTTGGGACCCGAGGCGAACGCGATTACTCGTAGTCTTCGCGACCGGTGACGGCCCAGTAGGCCTGCGAGACGAGCGTGACGGCGAAGACGACCGCGAGTGCGATCGCGACGTAGCGGGCGGCCGTCTCGCCGATCAGATAATAGGCGAGTCCGCTCGCAACGAGGACGAACAGGATCGCGCCGACGAGCAACTCGAGGAGCTCCCGGAGCGTCGCACGGCTGCTCGAGACGTCGAGGTACTCGTCTTCGAAGCGTTCGATGATGCCCATAGTTGTGATCGGAGCCTCGTTCAGCGGTCAGCGGTCAGTAGAACTCCTCGAGCGTCGTCTGATCTCGCTTCAGCGGCCGCGCTCGGTAGCCGTGCTCGGTCTCGAGGCGATCGGCGAACGCCTCGTCGAAGCCGTGGTGGGTGTAGACGACCTCGGGATCGATCGCCCGCACCGTCTCGAGGAGTTCGTCGAAGTCGCAGTGATCGGTAAGCGGGAAGGTCACGTCGTAATTGCCACGATACGGGAACGAGTCGTCGACGGCCCAGCCCGAGAAGCCGGCCTTCAGGGCGTTCTCGCGCTCGACCGCGGCCTCGACCCAGTCCGCGCGGGCCTGGTTCGACGGGAGGATCACGATCTCGTCGGTGAGGCCGCGCAGGGACTCGTACGGACGGCCCGGAAACGCGAGGCGGCCGTCCGTGGCGGCCTCGATGGCCTCGTTGACGTCGCGGATCGAGTCCGAGACGAGGATCTCGCGGGCGCAGTCGTTGCTGCCGTTGCCGTCATCGTCACTGGCACCGGCGCCGCCACTGCTACCGGTCGCCTCGCGGGCGATCCACTGGAGTTTCTGGGCCCGGCCCAGCGAGTAGCCGAACAGAAAGAGCGGTCGGTCGTCGTTGTCGTGGATCCAATCGGTGATCTCGGCTTCGAGGTCGGCCTGCGACGGGAATCGGTACTTCGGGAGCCCGTAGGTCGTCTCCATCACGAGGACGTCCGCGTCGATCGCGTCGGGGTCGAACCCCTCGAGGTAGCAGCGATCGCGCGTCGAGAAGTCGCCGGTGTAACAGTAGCGGCGGACGTCGCCGTCGGGGGCCTCGAGGTCGAACAGCGCCGCGCGGGAGCCGACGACGTGGCCGGCGGGGACGAGGTCGACGCCCGGCGCGGACTCGACGAACTCGAAGCCGGTGCCGGTGCGGGCCTCGGCGATGGCCGCGGTCTCGGCCGAGCAGACGACGGTGTCGGGCGTCGTGCGGAAGGTGTGATCGGCGTGGGCGTGGCTCACGACGTTTATCGAACCGACGGCGCTGCGGGCGTCGGCGACGACGCTGGGTCGGGGGTCAGTCTCGCGTTCGAAGTGGATGCCGTCGCGGTGGCGGACGGTCACTGGAATCGGGCGTCCGTAGGGGCTCGAGCTACCTTCCGTTGTCGCTTTTCGGTGCAGTTGGCTGAACGTCTCATCCGGTCTCGATCGATTTCGGTGCGGACTCGAGAAAGAGCGACGGAATCCGAGCCGTGAACACTCCTCATCGTGGCAACTAGGGACGCCACACCCTCCCCAACCGATTCGCTCGCTCTGCTCGCTCATCCCTCGCGCAGTGTCATCGCCCGCCCTCGTTATCACTCGGACGCTCGATAGCGCGCGCCACGGCGGGTGATTGGTCGGCCACTGCTCCCGCTCGCGGAGCCGGACTTTTGACGCTCGCGGTCGATACGTCCCGTATGGCAGGGCGAACCCGCGCACACGTCTTCGTTTCCGGCACGGTACAGGGCGTCTACTATCGCGCGAACACCCGCGACACGGCCCGCGAGAGGGGCGTCGACGGCTGGGTGAAGAACCTCGAGGACGGCCGCGTCGAGGCGATCTTCGAGGGGCCCGAGGACGCCGTCGAGGGGATGATCGAGTGGTGTCACACGGGCAGCCCCGCGGCCGACGTCGAGGACGTCGAGGCCGAGTACGAGGAGCCTCAAGGCGAGGACGGCTTCGAGATTCGGTACTGATCCGCGTCCGCGGTTCTATTCAGCGGAACAGCGTTCGAACGGCGATGTCGACGTATTCCAGGAACGAGACCGTCGGCGTCCCCGGCAGATAGAGGTCGGGGTCGGGCTGCTCGATCGGTGCCCCGGGGTGGTCGGCGTAGGCGGTTCCGAGAGCGTCATCGGATTCGTATGCGTCCATGTCCCGGTTACGAACTGCAGCTATTTATGGAGTCAGAGATTTAATTCTGACATCGAAAATTAATAATTGCCATAGAGAAACCGTCGCACGGGGATCGGCGTCACGAAACGGCAGTCGATCGGTTCCGCCATTCGTCTCATCGCCCTCTCACTCGACGCGTTCATGGTCGTAGACGTCGATGTGGTGGACCGCGTGCGGCGAGAGCAGCCGGTTCCCCTCGAGTTCGATCCAGCCGTTGGCGTGGACGACGATCGGGCCCTCGTAGAGCGGGTCGTCGTCGACCGGTTCGTCGTAGATAACGACCTCCCTGTAGGCTCGCGTGAAGGGGTTCACGTCGTCAGAGACGATCGAATCGCGAGCGGCGACTGGCGGGAACATCGTAGTAGAATGATAGCATTACGCGTGATAAGTGTATCGCAACGGACAGCAAACCTGCCGTGCGACGCGAGGACTGTCGCGCGATTCGAACCCGAGGTCACGCGGTGTCGACCAGATACGTCTCGAGCCACGGCGGCTCCTCGGTGTACTTCCACTCGGCCCAGTCGGCCTTCTCGCCCGCGTAGTAGGCCCGGTAGGCGGAGACGGGGTCGCCGGGCCGCTTGTACTCGTCGGGCATCGTCTGGGGCCGGGGCGTCGGCTCGTCGGCGGGGAACCCGATCGCGTCGGGGTCGATGCGCTCGATCACCTGCCAACTGGCGTGGTCGTCGTCCTTCCCGTAGCGCTCGACGAACTCGGCGTTGAGCGCCGCGGCGTGCTCCCGGAGGCGGAGCCAGTTCGAGCGGGACGCGGCCGCCCACTTCGTGACGGGGTGGTCGACGTGGGTCGACCGGTAGAGGAAGTCGGCCTCGTAGCCGTTCTCCCGGGCCGCGGTACAGCAGACCTGCGCCGCCTCGAGCAGCAGCTTGTTGACGTGCTGGTCGCAGTGATAGCGCGCGGCGAGCCGCGGGTCCTCGTCGAGCCAGAAGACGTTCACGCCGGCGCTTGGGGCTCGAGAGAGTTGGCCCTATCGCCTAACGGTGTTTGGCCGAGTGCAACCGGTCCGCAACGTTGAACGGACGGCCCGTCGAACCCCTGGACATGATCACAGGCGAGCGGATGGGCGCCGTCGACGAGAACGCCGCGGCGCTCGGCGTGCCGCGAAAGCAGTTGATGGAGTCGAGCGGGAACGCCGTCGCCCGCGCGGTCCGCGACGTCGCGGAGCCGGGCGACCGAGTCGCCATCGTCGCCGGCCGGGGCAACAACGGCGGGGACGCGTTCGTCGCCGCCCGCTTCCTCGACCGGTACGACGTCACGACGCTCCTGCTCGGTCGCGCCGCGAACGTCGGCACGGAGATCGCTCGCGAGAACTGGGACGCCCTCGAGGAAGCCGAGTACGACACGCGAGAAGTGACGGACTCGAGCCAGTTCGAGCTCCCCGACGCGGACGTGGTCGTCGACGCGATGCTGGGGACGGGGATCAGCGGCGACCTCCGGGAGCCCGCGGCGACTGCAGCCGCGGAAATCAACGCGGCCGACGCGACCGTCGTCGCGGTCGACGTCCCCTCCGGCTTCGACGCCGACGACGGCGACCACGCCGACAACGGCGTCGAGGCGGACCGCGTCGTCACCTTCCACGATACGAAGCCGGGCCTCGAGGACCTCGACGCGGAGATCACCGTCGCGGACATCGGCATTCCCGCCGCGGCCGAGCGATACGTCGGCCCCGGCGATATCGACCTCGCGCGGCCCGACACCCGCGAGGGACGGCCGAACGTGATCGGCGGCGGCCCCTACACCGGCGCGCCGGCGCTGGCGGCCCAGGCCGCGCTCCGCAGCAGTGCGGAACTGGCCTTCGTCGCCGCGCCCGACTCCGTCGCCGGCGAGATCCAGGGCTATAGCGAGGACCTCATCGTCCAGTCCTACGAGAGCGACGTGCTCACGCCCGAGGTGGCTGACGACCTCCTCGAGACCGCCGAGAACTACGACAACGTCGTCGTCATCGGTCCCGGCCTCGGCACCGCCGACGAGACGCTCGAGGCGACCCGCCAGTTCCTCTCGGAGTACACCGGCCGGGCGGTCGTCGACGCGGACGCCCTCGAGGTCGTTCCCGAGATCGAGACCGAGGCGACGCTGGTCTGTACGCCCAACCGCGGCGAACTCGCGCGGATGGGCGGCCCGGACACCGACGACCTCGCCGCCGCGGCCGACGAGATCGAGGACTTCGCGGCCGAGCTGGGACAGATCGTCCTCGCGAAGGGGGAAAACGACGTGATCACCGACGGCGAGCGCACGCGGATCAGCCGCTCGGGCACCGTCGGGATGAAGGTCGGCGGCACCGGCGACACGCTCGCCGGGATCGTCGCCGCGCTGCTCGAGCACGCCGAGCCGCTCGACGCCGCCGCCGCGGGCGCCCACGTCAACGGCCTCGCGGGCGAACGACTCGCCGACCGGCAGGAACACGGCTTCCTCGCGTCCGATATGCTCGCGGAACTTCCCGCGGTGCTCTGGGGTGGTGACGATGAGTGAGGGCGACCGCGCCGAAGGATCCGACCGACGGGAGAGCGACGCGAACGACGGTGAGGCCGACGACCTCACCCACACCACCGACGAGGGCGACGTCCAGATGGTCGACGTCGGCGACAAGCCCGACAGCGAGCGCCGCGCGGTCGCCGCCGGGGAGATCCGCCTGCAGCCGTCGACGGTCGAGGCGATCCGCGACGACGAGATCGGCAAGGGCGACGTGCTCGCCACCGCCCGCGTCGGCGCGATTCAGGCCGTCAAACACACCTGGGAGACGATTCCGATGTGCCACCAGATCCCGATCACCAACGTCGACACCGCGTTCGACCTCCGCGAGGACCGGGTCGAACTCGAGGTGGCCGTCGAGACGACCGGGAAGACGGGCTGCGAGATGGAGGCCCTCGAGGGCGTCACGACCGGCCTCAACGTCGTCTGGGACATGGTCAAGGCCGTCGAGAAGGACGACGACGGCCAGTATCCCGAGACGGGCATCGAGAACGTCCGGGTCGTGACGAAGGAGAAACACCGGAAGTGAAATAGCAGTGACGAGAACCGGGGCGCATACCATGGCGCTCCGGACACCGCTCTGTGACGCGCTCGAGATCGACCGTCCGATCGTCCAGGCGCCGATCGGTAGCGCGACGACACCGGAACTCGCCGCGGCCGTTTCGAACGCCGGCGGACTGGGCCACCTCGCGGTGACGTGGCGCGATCGCGAGGAGACCCGTGCAGTGACCCGCGAGACTCGCGACCGGACCGATCGGCCGTTCGCGGTCAACCTCGTGCTGGACGACGCGACGACCGTCGTCGACACCGATGCCCGCCTCGAGACCGTCCTCGAGGCGGGCGCGCCGATCGTCTCGTTTTCCTTCGGCGACGCGGCCCCCTACGTCGACCGCGTCCACGAGGCCGGCGCGATGGTGATGCAAACCGTCGGCAGCGCCGCGGCCGCGCGCGAGGCCGCGAATGCGGGCGTCGACGTCGTCGTCACGCAAGGGCTCGAGGCCGGCGGCCACGTCCAGAGCGAGGTGGCGACGACCGCGCTCGTGCCGCGGGTCGCGGACGCGGTCGGCGACGCGGTGCCGATCGTCGCGGCGGGCGGGATCGCCGACGGCCGGGGCGTCGCGGCGGCGCTCGCGCTCGGCGCGGACGGCGCGTGGCTCGGCACCCGATTCGTCGCGACCGAAGAGGCGAACGTTCACGACGCGTATCAGCGGCGACTCCGCGAGAGCGACGAAACGGACACGGCGTACACGACGCTGTACGACAAGGGCTGGCCCGGGATGCCCCACCGCGTGCTGGAAAACGAGACGCTCGAGCGCTGGCGAGAGGCCGGCGAGCCGCCCGCGGGCGAGCGACCGGGCGAAGACGAGACCGTCGCGTGGACCGACAGCGGTAACGGCGATCCCATCGAACGCTACGACGAGGCGCTCGCGACGCCCGACGTCGCGGGCGATATCGACTCGATGGCGCTGTACGCCGGCCAGAGCGTCGGACTGACCGACGACGTCCGGCCGGCAGCGGCGGTCCTCGAGGAGCTCGTCGCGGAGACGCGCGAGGCGGTCTCGCAGGTCGTCGACTGACGGCGTCCGGCGAATCGATAGCCAGAGCGCTTCGCCGGTTCGCTCTCGAATCGGCCGACGAAACGGAGACGGTGGAGAAAGGGCGTCTAGTGGGCTACGACCGCAGTATTACAGGTCCATCCCGCCGTTGACGTCGATCACCTCGCCGGTGACGTACGAGGAGTCCTCGCTGGCGAGGAACCGGACCACGGCCGCGATGTCCTCGACTTCGGCCAGTCGCTCGAGGGGAATCCCCGAGACGATCCGCTCTAAGACCTGATCCGGGACGGACTCGAGCATGTCCGTCCGGGTGAAACCGGGGGCGACGCAGTTGGCCGTCGAGCCGCCCTTGGCCAGCTCGAGGGCGATGGTTCGGGTGAAGCCGAACATGCCGCTCTTCGCGGCGGCGTAGTTGGCCTGGCCGAAGTTGCCCTGTTTGCCGACGACGCTCGAGATGTTGATCAGGCGCCCCTCGTGGGCGTTCCAGATGTCGTCGAAGAACTCCTGGGTACAGTTGAACATCCCGCCGAGATTGACGTCCATGACCCGGTCCCAGTCCTCCCGGGACATCTCGGTGAACTGCACGTCGGCCGTGATGCCGGCGTTGTTGACCAGCACGTCGGCCGGGCCGAACGCCTCGTGGCAGACCTCTCGCATGTGTACGACCTCCTCGCGGTCGGTGACGTCGGCCTGGGCCGCGACGGCGCTCCCGCCGGCGTCCTCGATCGCGTCGACCGCCTCTTCGGCGGCTCGTTCCGAGGATCGGTAGTTGATGACGACGTTCGCACCCTCTGCGCCGAGGTACTCCGCGATACCCCGTCCGATACCGCGTGCCGAGCCGGTGATGATACAGGTTCGCCCGTCCATGGACATGACTCACCGCTTCAACGGCCGCCGATAAATAACGACCTATTAGTTATCAGTACATACAACTGGAATAATGGTTCGCGGGCCGCTCGAGCGAAGACAGCGGTCTCGAGCGAGCCGCGAGCGTTCCCGACAGCCGATCCGGCGTTATCGACGTTCGGCCTGCTCGATCCAGTCTTCGATGCGACTGGGCGAGATCCCCGTTTCAGTGGCCAGTTCGGCGACGTCGGCGTCGGTCAACTGGTCGAACGTCTCGATGCCGGCCTCGGCCAGCGTATCCGCGTAGGCCTGTCCGATGCCGTCGAGGTCGGTCAGCTCGTCGGTCTCGGACTCGATCGCCGACTCGGCGTCGACGTCCTCGTCGGTGACTTCCCCGACGACCTCCTCGTCGACGTTCATCTCGCCCGGTTCGGCGGGCTCTTCCTGAATGTCGTCCTCGCCGCGTTCGACGATCTCCTCGTCCGACCGATCCTCGCCGTGGAGGTCGCTCGTCTCGTCGTCGAGATCGGTCTCGGCGCTGGCCTCGACGTCCCCCTCGAGACCGGATCCGTCCGAGAGATCCGCGGTCCCTGACTCGTCGCCCGCGACGTCCTCGGCGAGCGCGGCGTCTTCCGTCTCGGGTTCGGGGGTCTCGGGTTCGGACTCGACGTCGGTACCGTTCGACCGCTCCTCGAACCACTCGCTGACCTGCGGCCAGAGCTCCTCGTGACTGCGCGAGGAGACCGACATCCCGATGTGGCCCGTCGCGAACTCGAGGACCTCGGTGTCGTCGGAGCCGATGACCTCGTTGAACGGCTTGGAGGCTCCCGGCGGGATGAGGTGGTCGTACTCCGCGACGATCTGGAGGACGGGCATGTCGATGTTGGAGACGTCGACGCGCTCGTCGCCCAGATAGAGCTCGTTGTTGTAGAGCTTGTTGTCCTGGTAGATGTCGCGGATGAACTCCTCGTAGGCCTCGCCCGCGACGTCGATCCCCTCGTCGAGCCAGCGCTCCATCCGGGCGAAGTTCTCGACGAAGTCCTCGTCCTCCATGTTGTCGTAGAAGCGGACGTACTTCGTCACGTTGTTCGCGACGGGATCCATCAGCGCGAAGCCGACGTCCAAGAACTCGGCGGGGACGTTGTCGAAGGTCTCGGTGACCGTCTCGGGGTCGTAGAACTCCTCGCCGCCCCAGAGTTCGAGGACGCCGCCCTCGCCCGCGAAGCAGAGGCCGGCGGCCATCAGGCCGAGGTTCTTGACCTTCTCGGGGTACAGCGAGGCGTACATGGCCGACTTCGTGCCGCCCATGCAGTAGCCCAGAATGTTGATCGAGTCCTGCCCGGAGCGCTCGCGGACGACGTCGACGCAGTTGTCGATGTAGCGGTTGACGTAGTCGTCCAGCGACAGCGAGCGGTCCAGCTTCGAGGGCTCGCCCCAGTCGATCAGGTAGACGTCGAAGCCGGACTCGAGCAGCGTCCGGACCACGGATCGGTCCGGCTGCAGATCGAGGATGTACGGCTTGTTGATCAGCGCGTAGACGATGAGGATCGGCACGTCGTGTTGCTCCTCCGTCTGGGATTCGTAGTGGAGGAGTTCGAGCTTGTTCTCCTCGTAGACGACCTCGCTGGGCGTCTGGCCGACTTCGATGTTCTCGACGGTTTCGGTGCGGTCCGGGGCGACCTGACTCTTCTCCGCCAGATCCGCGGTCGCCTCCCAGGCCTGACGCTGCATGTTCAGGGCGGTCGCGAACGGGTTGTTCATTGCTCCTCGAGGTGGTCGAGAACGCGGTCGAGTTTCTGTTCGACGTCGTGCTGGCGGCGCTCGAGTTCGACCAGTCGGTCGCCGACTTCGACGACGTCCTCCTGGGTCGCGAAGCCGAGCGTCCGCAGGGTCTCTTGGGAGGTCTCCTCGGCCTGCTGTTGCATCTCGAGGACGTCACCGACGGTCTCGCCGGTCATCCGGGCGAAGGCGGTCGTCGACATGACGTCCTTGAACGCCTCGTTGGCCGTGTTCAGCCAGATGTCTCGGAACTCCTCGACGTCGACGTCCTCGCCCTCGAGCTGGTCGTTCGCTCGCTCGACCATCTGTTGGGAGGCGTTCATCCACGTCTCGTAGGCCTTGGCGTAGCCTTCGACGCCGTCGGAGACCTCGTTCTCCTCGGTGGCCTCGCCGACGGCCTCCGACCAGCTCTCGACGAACTGGGCTTGGGCCTCCATGTTCTCCTCTAACGCCTCCACGAACTGTTCGTTCCACTGTTCGACGACGTCGTTCCACTCCTGGGACTGGGACTGTGAATCTGCCATTGGAATAATATTAGCGAGCCAACCGCAAAAGGCTGCGGCTGATTTGCGCGTTACGCGGAGATGTCGATCTCTTCGGCGGCCTCTTCGACGTTCTCGGCGGCGGCGGAGACGTTCTCCTCGACCTGCTCGTGGGCCTCGAGGTAGGCGTCGAAGGAGGTGTCGACGACCTCGGCGTAGCTGGCTGCGAACTCGTCGTAGGCGGCCTCGGACTCCTCGATGGCCTCGACGACGGCCTCGAGCGACTGGGACTGCGCCTCGGTCGCGGAGTCGAAGCCTTCGTCGACGATCTCGCGGAGTTCGTCGAACTCGGCGGCCTCCTCGGGCAGCGAGGCCTCGAGGGCGTCGAAGTAGGCGTGGACGGCGCCCTTGGTCAGTTCGGCGTTGGACTCGAACAGCGCGCTCGAGGACTCGACGGCGTCGCCGAAGGCGCCGATCGAGGTCTTCTGGGCCTCGAGGGCGTCGTGGGTGAGAGTCTGGGACTGTTCGATGGCGGTACGCTGGGCGTCGAAGACGGCGGTGACTGGGTTCTGGGTCATGATTGATCCTCTCGGTTTCGTTTGACGGGGACGACGACGGTCTGAACGATATCGCCCTCTTCGATGTCGAGGGCTTCCCGTTCTGGACCGGGAATACTGATCCGACCGCCGCTCTGGACGCGGGCCTTGAACGTCGCGGTCCCCATGTTCATGGGGCCGAAACTCGAGCCCGTATCGAACGGGTTCGAGCCGCTGGCCTGCATCATCTTCTTCAGCATCTCCTGCTGGGATTCGGCGACCTGCTCGCCCGCCTCCTGCATCTGTTCGGTGAACATCGCAGGCGGGAACCAGAGCGATCGATCGGAGTCGTCCGTCATCACCTGTATCAACGGGCGCTCACCACATAAGGGTTTCCACTAGATACCATCTAATACCATCTGATGGCATATTGTCGAAGCGGCGATTGCAGCGCGGCGTTCGTATCACTGGCTGTTATCAGTAATGAATTCCTGTCTATCGGTTGTACTGACGGCAATTCAAGCCACAGAGCCCCTCTAATTATAAATTACTAGCAGTAGCGCTCGGAAACGTCTCGTTCTCGAGCCAAAGAAGTCATAACGCCCACACGCTTACCGGCCCCATAGATGTCCCACCAGAACGCTGCGAAACGGAATCTCGCTGCCATGACCGATGCCTGGTCGGCGATGACTCAGACTCTCCTCGAGAGCGCGACCGCCGCGAATCGAGCGGCCATCTCGGCGATGGTGCCGCCGACCGCGTCGAACGGGTCGGAGAGCGAGACGGTTCCCGCGTCGATTCCGTCGATCGACCACTCGAGTCTCGACTGGCAGTTCGACCGAACCGTCGACGATCCGGCCCACATCAGCGTCGGCGACACCGTCACCTTCGAGAAGGTCCTCAGCGACGAGGACGTCCGCGCGTTCGCCCACGTCAGCGGCGACACGAACCGGCTTCACCTCGACGACGAGTTCGCCGCCGACACCCGCTTCGGCGAACGGATCGTCCACGGCACGCTCGTTTCCGGCCTCATCAGCGCCGCGCTGGCCCGCCTGCCCGGACTCACCATCTACCTCTCGCAGGACCTCGAGTTCAGCGGCCCCGTCGGGATCGGCGACCGCGTCTCCGCCCGCGTCGAGATCGTCGAGGACCTCGGGAACAATCAGTACCGCCTCGAGACGGTCATCCGCAACGAGGACGACGACGCGACCGTCATCAACGGCGAGGCCGTCGTCCTGATCGACGATCTCCCCGAGGAGTAGTCTCGAGCCCGAAATCGAACCGTTCGACCGTCCGGCCATTCGACCGTCCGACTGTCGGCCGACCGGTCGCGCGCCGACTGCCGGTCCGCGAGGATCAGTAGCACCCGCCAGCCGCTCTGATCCGGTTTCCCCCGCCGTTTTCGCAGTTCTCACAGTCCCTTCCGACCGGCACGGAGCCGCCGTCGGGCCGTCCGAACGCGTGTGCAGTGCTGCTAAGTAGTTCCTCGCGGAACGGCCCCACATGACGCTATTCGGGACTGCCGGGATCCGCGGTCCAGTCGAGGAGATCACCCCGTCGCTGGCGCTTTCCGTCGCGCAGGCCGCCGGCGAGCCCGGGACCACGTTCGTCGTGGGTCGCGACGGCCGGGAAACCGGGCCCGCGCTCGCCGCCGCCGTCGAAGCCGGCCTCGAGAGCGCCGGCGCGGACGTCTATCGCCTCGGGCAGGTACCGACGCCGACGCTGGCCTTCGCCTCGCGCGGCCGACGGGGCGTGATGCTCACCGCGAGCCACAATCCGCCCGCGGACAACGGCATCAAACTCTTCGCCGACGGCGTCGAGTACGATAGCGACGCCGAACGCGCTATCGACGACCGACTCGCGGACGGTTCCTCGCCTGCGCTCGCCGACTGGGACGAGTGGGGTCGCTCGGCCGAACTCGAGATTCTGGATCGGTATCGCGACGCCGTCATCGAGTTCGTCCGCGACCGCTTCGGCGATGCGGGGGACGCGACCGCGTCTCCGGGACCGCTCGCCGACCTCTCGATCGCCGTCGACTGCGGCAACGGGATGGCGTCGCTGGCGACCCCGCAGGTCCTCGAGCGTCTCGGCGCCGACGTCGTCGCGGTCAACGCCACCGTCGACGGCCACTTCGTCGCCCGCGAGAGCAAACCCACCCCCGAGACGCTCTCGGAGTTCAGCGAGTTCCTCGCGGAGAGTGGGACGTCACGCGCCGCGGAACGGCCGCGCGGCACTACCGCGAGGGACGGGGGCTTCGACCTCGGACTGGCCCACGACGGCGACGCCGACCGGCTAGTCGTCCTCGGCCCCGAGGGCGACGTGATCCACGAAGATACGGTCCTCGCCGTCGTCGCGGCCCACTACGCCGAGGCGAGCGACGCCGACGACCCCGTCGTCGTCACCACGCCCAACGCCTCGGCCCGGATCGACGAGCAGGTTCGCGAGGCCGGCGGCCGCGTCGAACGCGTCCGCCTCGGCGCGCTCCACGAGGGGATCGCTCGAGAGCGCAAACACGGTGGTTCAGGGACCGAGATCGTCTTCGCCGCCGAGCCCTGGAAACACATCCACACCGCCTTCGGCGGCTGGATCGACGGCGTCGCCAGCGCCGCCGTCGTCGCCGCGCTGGTCGCCGAGGCCGGCGACACGGCGACCGTTCGCGAGCCCGTCACCGAGCGTCCCTACCGAAAGGTCAGCGTCGATTGCCCCGACGACGCCAAGGCCGACGCGATGGTCGCCCTCGAGTCCGCCCTCCCCCGGGCGTTCCCCGAGGCCGCGGTCGACACCGACTACGGCGTCCGCCTCGAGTTCGACGACGCCTCCTGGGTCCTCGTGCGCCCGAGCGGCACCGAACCCTACGTCCGAATTTACGCCGAGAGCGACGCCGTCGACGACCTGATCGCCGACGCGCGCGAGGTCGTCGAGGACGCGATCGCGGAGACCGCGTGAGCGACGGACCGACAGGCAGCGCCTCCGAACCGGAATAAGAGAGGCGATTTGGGAGCAGGCACACGGTCACGTGTCCGTGCGAGGATTCGACGGGTATTTACCGAATGTGTACGCTAACCCGCCTCATGGGTCAAGATCGACGGCGGTTCCTCGAAGGTGCAAGCGCGATCGGACTCGCCGGTATCGCCGGCTGCGTCGGCGGGTTCGGCGACGACGGTGACGCGGAGTATCAAGTCGGGATGGTGTACGCGACCGGCGGTCTCGGAGACGATTCGTTCAACGACATGGCGAAGCAGGGCCTCGAGGACGCCCGGGAAGAGTTCGACATCGCGTTCGACGAGCGAGAGCCCGAGTCCGAGGGCGAGTTCGACGGCGCGCAGCGCAACTTCGCCGAGTCGGGGGACTACGATCTGGTCAACTGTATCGGCTACGCACAGGGCGATGCCCTCTCCGGAAACGCGCCGGAGTACCCCGATCAGAACTTCATCATCGTCGACGAGGTCGTCGACGAGGACAACGTTCGAAGCTACGTCTTCGGCGAGCCGGAAGGGTCGTTCCAGGTCGGCCATCTGGCCGGACTGCTGACCCGGGAGGAGTTCTCGGCCGGCGCGGGCGAGACGAATCCGGACGCCGACGTCGTCGGCTTCGTCGGCGGCACCGAATCGCCGCTGATCGAGTCGTTCCAGGCCGGCTTCGAGGCCGGCGTCGAGCACGCCAACGAGAACGCCGAGGTCGTCTCGACGTACGTCGGCGACTTCGGCGACACCGCCGGCGGTCAGCAGGCCGCCCGCACGATGTACCAGGATCACGACGCGGACATCGTCTTCCACGCGGCCGGCCGAACCGGAATCGGCGTCTTCCAGGCGGCCCAGGACGAGGGGCGGTTCGCGATCGGCGTCGACGACGACCAGTCGATCTCCAACCCGGACTTCGCCGACGTCATCCTCGCGAGCATGGTCAAGCGCGTCGACACCGCCGTCTATTCCGCGATCGAGTCCGTCGTCAACGACGAGTTCGCGGGCGGCGAGACCGAAACGCTCGGCCTCGAGCAGGAGGGCGTCGGCGCCGTCTACGGCGACCAGATCGGCGGCGAGATCCCCCAGGAGATCAAAGACCAGGTCGACGAGTCCAGACAGCAGATCATCGACGGCGAAATCGAGGTCCCGAGCGAACTGTAACCGATGACCGAGTCGGGAACGGGTGCGACTGACGGGACGGAAGCGTCCGAGGCATCGAGAGCGAGCGCCGGTGTCCGAACGGCTGCCGCCGACCAGGAGAGTACGGGGAGCGACCTCGCCGTCCACCTCGACGGCATCACCAAGCGGTTCCCCGGCGTCGTCGCGAACGACGACGTCGACCTCCGCGTCGAACGGGGGACCGTCCACGCCCTGCTCGGAGAGAACGGTGCCGGGAAGACGACGCTGATGAACGTCCTCTACGGGCTCTACGAGCCCGAAGAGGGGCGGGTCGTCGTCGACGGCGAGGAGCGGTCGTTCGACGCTCCCCGCGACGCCATCGACGCCGGCGTCGGGATGATCCATCAGCACTTCATGCTGGTCGACACGATGACGGTCGCCGAGAACATCGCGCTGGGGAACGAACCGACGAAGTGGTTCGGGTTGGCAGTCGATCGCGACCGCATCTACCGCGAGGTCCGCGACCTCTGCGATCGCTACGGCTTCGACGTCGATCCCCACGCGACCGTCGAGGACGTAGGCGTCGGCGTCCAGCAGCGCGTCGAGATCCTCAAGGCGCTGTTCCGCGGTGCGGAGGTCCTCATCCTCGACGAGCCGACCGCCGTCCTCACGCCCCAGGAGGTCGAGGGACTCTACGACGTCCTCGAGGAACTCACCGCTCAGGGGAAGACGATCATCTTTATCACGCACAAACTCGAGGAGGCGACCCACGCGGCCGACGCGATCACCGTCCTCCGGGACGGGAAGTCCGTCGGAACGGTCGATCCCGAGCGGACGACGCGGGAGGACCTGGCCGAGCGCATGGTCGGTCGGGAGGTACTGCTCGAAGCGGAGTCCGAGCCGGTCGAGACGGGCGACGTCGTCCTCTCGACCGCGGACGTCGCCGTCGAGGACGAACGGGGCGTCGAGGTCGTCTCCGGGATCGATCTCGACGTTCGCGCCGGCGAGATCGTCGGGATCGCCGGCGTCGACGGCAACGGGCAGGCCGAACTGGTCGAGGCGATCACCGGCCTCAGAACGCCCGACGAGGGAACGATCTCCTACGACGGCGCCGACATCACGGAGTGGTCCCGCCGCGAGCGGATCGAGGCCGGGATGGCGTACATTCCGGAGGACCGCCACGAGCGGGGGCTCGTCATGCCGTTCGATCTCGTCGAGAACGGGGTCCTCGGAAGCCAGCGGTCGCCGGAGTTCGCCAGCGGCGGCCGGATCGACTGGCCCGGCGTCCGCGACCACGCCGAGGAGATCATCGAGACCTACGACGTTCGGCCGCCGAACGCCGATGCCGACGCCAGCTCGTTCTCCGGCGGGAACCAGCAGAAGTTCATCGTCGGCCGCGAGTTCGAGCGCGATCCGGACCTCGTCGTCGCGACCCACCCCACCCGGGGGGTCGACATCGGCTCGACGGAGTTCATCCACGATCGGCTGCTCGAGTTGCGCCGAGAGGGCGTCGCCGTGCTGCTCGTCTCCTCGAAACTCGACGAGGTCCAGTCGCTGTCGGATCGGTTGGCCGTCATCTACGAGGGCGAGTTCATCGACGTCACCGATCCGGACGACGTCACGGAGGAGGAACTCGGGCTGCTCATGGCCGGGCAGGAACTCGAGACCGACGGTCGCGGGAGCGGGCGCGGTGTCGACGCTCGCGCGACCGCTTCCGACGGCCCGGGTCCCGACCCCGACTGCGACGTCGATGGAAGCGACGGAGGTGACCGCCGATGAGCGACGCGACGGACCGCCTCGAGCGCCTCCTCGAACGGCTGATTCGGGCGTCGGCGCTCGAGCGAGTGTTCATCAGCGTCGCGGCGCTGGTGGCCGCCGTCCTCGTCGGCGGCGTGCTCGTGTTCGTCTCGGGCGGGTTCGCCTCCTGCCGGTCCGGTCTCGACCTCGCCGGCTGGACGTTCTGTTACAACCCGATGCAGGTCTACTACGAACTGTTCCTCGGGGCGCTGGGGCATCCGCTCGAGGGCGGCTGGAGTCCGACGAACGCCAGCCTCGCGACGACGCTCCAGCAGACGACGCTGCTGATCTTCGCGGGGCTGTCGGTCGCGGTCGCGTTCCGCGCCGGCCTGCTCAACATCGGGACGCAGGGCCAGCTGGTCGTCGGCGGGCTCGCGACGGCCGTGACGGTCGTCTACGCGGCGGCGATCGTCCCCGGCGGCTTCGTCGGGACGGTCGTGCTCATTCCGCTGGGCGTCCTCGCGGGCGCGGTCGTCGGCGGCCTCTACGGGGCGCTCCCGGGCGTTCTGAAGGCCTACGCCGACGCCAACGAGGTAATAACGACGATCATGCTCAACTTCGTCGCCGCCGGGGTCACGTCGACGATGCTCTCCCGGTGGTTCCAGGATCCCGATAGCCCCAATCCGCGGACGGAGCCGGTCCCCGAGTACGCCGAGATCCCGACGATCCCGTTCGTCGGCTTCGACGCCCGGCTGGACTTCTCGCTGCTCGCGCTGGGCTTCGCCGTCGCGCTCATGCTCGGCGTCGCCTGGCTGTTCGCCCGGACGTCGTTCGGCTACGAACTGCGGACCAGCGGCATCCAGCCGGCGGCGGCCGCCTACGGCGGCGTCGACGAGAAGCGCATGACCGTCGCCAGCATGACCCTCTCCGGGGCGCTGGGCGGGATCGCCGGCGCGTTCTGGGTCCTGATGGTCCACGGCAGTTGGCTCGAGAACGTGCCGTCGATCGGCTTCGACGGGATCGCTGTCTCGGTGCTCGCCGGCAACAATCCGCTGGGCGTCGGCGCGGCGGCGTTCCTGTTCGGCGTCGTCGAGAGCGGCGCGCGGACCGTCGGGACGGCGACCGACGTCCCGCGGGAACTGGTCGGTATCCTCACCGGTCTGATCATCCTGTTCGTCGCGATGCCGGAGTTCTTCCGCATGATCGGCCGGCGGTTCGTCGACCTCGAGACGACGCGGCCGGCCCGTGCGGACGGCGGCGAAACCGGAGGTGAGACCGATGAGTAAGGTAACCGAAACACACGAGACGAACGACTGGAGCAGCCCGTTCTCGCGTCGGACGACCGCGGGGCTACTTGTCACGCTCGCGGCACTGCTCGTCTGGATCGTCGCCGGAGTACTCTTCCCCGACTCGTGGGCCGGCGTGTTGCTCTCGATCGCGGCCAGTCCGAGCACCCACACGGCGATGCTCAGGCTCGCCGTCCCGATCGCACTCGCCGCGATCGGCGGCATCTTCGCCGAGAAGAGCGGCGTCATCAACATCGGGATCGAGGGGCTGTTGATCGTCTCGGCGTTCGGATCCATCGTCGCCGTCCACCGGCTCGGCGCCGGCGAAACGACGCTCGGACTGTCGAATCACTGGTGGGGCCTCCTCGCGGGGACGGTCGTCAGCGTGCTGTTCGCGCTGTTGTTCGCGATCGTCTGCATCGAGTTCGAGGCCGACCAGATCATCGCCGGACTCGCGGTCTGGCTCATCTCGCTGGGGCTCGCGCCGTTCGCCTCGCAGATCATCTTCGGGAGCCCGAACACCGCCAGCGTCGGTCGGTTCTCGAACGTGACGGTGCCGGTCCTCTCCGAGATCCCGTTCCTCGGCTACCTGCTGTTCGACGCCGAACCGCAGGTGTACATCATGCTCGCGGGCGCGGCCGTCGGCTGGTACCTGTTGACCCGAACGAACTTCGGGCGCTGGGTCGTCGCCAGCGGCGAGAACCCGAAGGCGCTGGACACCGCCGGCGTCGACGTCCGCAAGGTCCGGTACGCCGCCGTGTTGCTCTCGGGCGTCTTCGCCGGGCTCGGCGGCGCCGGCTTCGCGCTGGGCGACCTCGGGACGTTCGCCGGCGGCGGCGACACGGCGATCAACGGGCGCGGCTTCATCGCCATCGCGACCTACCTGCTCGCGAACTACCACCCCATCGGCGCCCTGCTCGGCTCGTTCCTCTTCGCGGGGCTCAACGCCGTCCAGAACGGCCTGCAGGCGGCCGGCTATGCAATCCCGACGGAACTCATCCGCGTGATTCCGCACATGACGGTCATCGTCGTCCTCGTGCTCGTCGGCCGAACCCGGCTGCCCGACGCGGCCGGCGAGCACTACGAGTCCGGCGAGGATTGACCGCACTGTCGTCCCTTCGGGAGCCGACGAGACAGTGCCTTCTTGCCGCCGCCTCGCACAGTAGGGTGTATGGCTGACTCCGAAGCCGAATCCTTGCTCGAGCGCGCGCGAGAAATCCAGTCGCAGGCTCACGTTCCCTACTCCGAGTACCCCGTCGGCGCCGCCCTCGAGACCGCCGACGGCGAGGTCTTCGTCGGCTGTAACTTAGAGAACGCCAACTTCAGCAACAGCCTCCACGCCGAGGAGGTCGCCGTCGCCGAGGCGGTCAAGAACGGTCACCGCGACTTTTCGCGGCTCGCGGTCAGCTCCGGCCGCCGCGACGGCGTCACCCCCTGCGGAATGTGTCGCCAGACGCTCGCCGAGTTCTGCGACGACGACCTCGTCGTCATCTGCGACGAGGGCGAGGACGAGGACCCCAGCGAGTACACGCTCGGGGAACTGTTGCCGAACACGATAACCGGAGAGATGCTCGAGTAGCGTGATTCACCGATCGCCCGTTTGGCGCGCTGCGTCACGGCGAACGGACGTGAGCCGTGACGTGACTCGCGAGGGATGAGCGAAGGAGTGGAGCGACTGAGCGAATCGGCTGGGGAGGGTGTGGCGATTCCCCGTTGCCACGATAGCGGGACGGGTCTCGATCTCCGCCGCTTCGATCGAAGGCCGGTCCGTTCGCGCTGCGACGTATCGGCCGATTCGAGCCTCGTGCAGATACGAAAAGTGACTCGACGAGTCGCTCGAACTGGCGACTGGGGGTTTCCGCTCCCACCGCACGCCGATTTCTCGGTCGCGTACTCCGTTCTCAGCAGCACGAGTCGGGCCGACGATCACGACGAGCGCCGATCCGAAAGCACGTCGCGAAGGATCGTCCGGTGACACCGCTTCTTCTCGGTGTTCTCGTAACAGACCAGCGCCAGCGACTCGCCGTCCTCGAGTCGCGATTCCAGCTCCTCGAGCGCCGCCTGCGCCCCCTCAGAGCCCTCGAGGTGCGCCCGATACGCGTCCTCGAAGCCGACCTCGTCCCACGCGGCGTTGTGCGCGCCCTCCTCGCAGAGTCCCTGCATCTTGAAGTCTTCCTCGCGCTGGCGGAACGTCTCGAGCAGGTCGGCCGGCGGCCCCAGTTCGGGCCGGTTCTCGTCGACGGCGCCGTGGAACCATCGCGTCGGTTTCCGGACGACGCCGACGCGGGTCGTCTCCGACGGTAGGTCGACCAGTTCGTGCTGGATCGCGGCGACGTAGGTGTCGTCGAGGCTTCCACTGGTCCCGTCGGCGCCGTCACTCCCGGTGACGCCGTCGCTTCCGGTGACGCCGTCGCTCTCGTCGGTCCCCGCGGGCTCGTGCTCGTCTGCGTCGGCCATACCCTCGCTACGGGCGCCCTGCAGTTATATACCGCGCCGGGTCGAACCGCTGGGCTGAATGACCGCCGACTCCGACGTGAGCGACAGCGAAGACCCGAACGCCGACGTCCAGTACCACCTCGAGGTCGGTCCCGAGGACGTGGCCGACACCGTGCTCCTGCCGGGGAACCCCGAGCGCCTCGAGAAGATCGTCGCGTTCTGGGACGACCACGAGATCGCGGCCCGCCACCGCGAGTACCGGACCGCGACGGGCACGTACGAGGACACGCCGATCTCGGTCACGTCGACGGGGATTGGCAGCCCCTCGGCGGCCATCGCCGTCGAGGAACTCGCTCGAGTCGGTTGTGACACCTTCGTCCGGGTCGGCTCCTGCGGGGCGATCCAGCCCGAGATGGACGTCGGCGACCTCGTCATCACGACGGGCGCGGTCCGCCAGGAGGGGACCAGCGACGAGTACGTCCGCGAGGACTACCCCGCCGCGGCCGACCAGGAGGTCGTCAGCGCCCTCGTCGCTGCGGCGGAACGACTGGGGTACGACTACCACACCGGCGTTACGATGAGCGCCGACTCCTTCTACGCGGGACAGGGCCGCCCCGGCTTCGAGGGGTTCGAGGCCGCGGGCTCCGAGACCCTCGTCGAGGACCTCACGGAGGCGAACGTGAAAAACATCGAGATGGAGGCCAGCGCGATCCTGACGCTGGCGAACCTCTACGGCCTCCGCGCGGGCGCGGTCTGTACCGTCTACGCGAACCGCGAGACCGGCGAGTTCCGCACGGAAGGCGAGTCCCGAGCCGCCGAGACCGCGACGCTCGCGACGCACCTGCTGGCGGAGATGGATCGCGTCAAACGCGAGGCCGGCGCCGACCGCTGGCACGCCGGGCTCTCGCTCGAGGACGCCTGAGCGGCTCAAACGTCCGGGACCGGGAATCGATCGGCGTCCGACCCGAACTCAGTCGGTCCCGGCTCGCTCGCTCTCGTGAAGTTGCGTCATCCGTCCTTCGAGATCGATATCTCGTTTTTCGAAGTACGCGATGCGGGCGCGATAGAAGACGTAGCCGAGCGCCATCCACCCGGCCAGAACCGCGACCATCACCGGCAGCTGAGTCGACACCAGAACCCACAGGAACACGGCGGAGACGATCGAGCCGGCGGCGGTGACCCTGAGCAGCCACGGCGGCAACTTGAACAGCGAGCGCTGGTAGCGATCCGGGTAGCTCTTCGGCAGGTTCCACAGCGCGACGCCGGCCACCGCCAGCCCGAACAGGATGGTCAGCGATAGTGCGACCGAGAGCGTGACGGTCCCCGGCGAGAACGGCGCGACGAGCAGCGGGGGGATCCCGAGGAGCAACACCGCGACGTACGGCGAGTCGTAGCGGTCGTGGATGCGGGCGATCGCCGACGGGATGATGTCGTCACGGCCGGCTCGCATCAGGAGCCTCGAATAGGCGGTATACGTCATGTTGATCGACGTGAGCGCCCCCATCGCGGCGGCGAGCAGGACGAGCGCCGTCAGCGCGTCCGGGAAGTTTTGCAGCGAGACCTCGGCGACGGCGGCTTCCATGCCGCCCAGCGCCTCGTAGTCGGTCGTTCCGATGAGGACGACGACGAGTCCGACCAGAAGCGAGAGGGAGATCGCGGCCGACAGCGTCAGCACGCGCGGAATGTTTTCGGCCGGGTTCTCCATCTCCTCACCGAGTTCGACGACGAGCCGAAAGCCCCGCAGCGGGAAGTACATCGAGACGATGGCGACGATGACTTCGCCACCGCCGTAGGGGAACAGGGGCGTGTAGTTCTCCGCGTCGACGATGAACGCGCCGGGAACGATGAACGCGCTCATCCCGACAACGATGAGAGAGACCATCATGAACTGGACGATGGCGACCATCTTGATCCCGAGGACGTTCAACACGATAAACGGGATCAGCAGTCCGTAGATCAGGGCGAGGTCGGGAATCGACGGAATGAACGCGATGTTGTCGGCGACGAACCCGGCGTACTCGGCGAAGCCCAGCCCGATGAACAACATGCCGGCCCAGACGCCCGGAATCGTGATCCACGGCAACAGGAATCCCCAGAACGGCCCGACGAGCCGGGAGGCGTACACGTAACTTCCCCCGGCGACCGGAATCGCACTCCCGAGCTGGAGCGACATGAGAATCCCGAAGGTCAACGGAATGAGCGCGAGCAACAGCGCGAAGATAATCCCCGGTCCGGCATCGCCCGCCAGCGGTCCCGGCAGTACGAACGCGCTGACGCCGATGACGTTACCGATGATCAGTACCGTTGCGCCGATCACGCCGACTTCCGTGTCGATTATTCCGTGTTCAGACATTGCCCGTTACTCACTGTGATAGTTCAACTCAATGCTGTGGGACGATAACAATGTTGTGGGTACCCTCCGAAACCGAAACTGATGGAAAATATATCTGCGACTCGACGTCGAACGTTGTGACTGAAACACCAGATATCGACCGGCTCCGCTCGAGAGGATCAGTCCCGCATCCGGACGATTCCGTTCTCGAATATCTTCCGGTTGGGCACGATGTACTCCTCGGAGTCGTCCTCGATCTTCGTGACGAAGAGGTCGACCTCCTGGACGATGCCCGTCTGGTCGCCGATCCGGACCTCGTCACCGATCCCGTAGGGCTGGTTGAGCAACAGGTAGATCCCCGCCGCGCTCGAGACGAGGAAGTCCTTGAATGCGACGGTGCCGACGATGACGATGCCGACGGCGTACACCGTCAGCAGGATCAGCAGGGCGACGACGTGGACGCCGACCTGCCCGAGCGCGATGATCAGCGTCACGTAGAGGACGCTGTACTTGACGAGTTTCGGAATCACGGAGACCTCGGGGAGCTTGACCCCTCGGAGGTACTCGCTGACGACCAGTTCGGCCTTGTCGGCGATGATGAAGCCGATGATGAGCACGAGGACGGCGATGAACAGCTGGGGAATAAAACTCGTCACCCGGAGCCAGAACGCCTCCGTGTCGAGCAACTGCGCGATGTGAATCGCCGTCAGCACGGCGATCCCGTAGATGAACCACGAACTCAGTCGCGCGACGATCTCGACCGTCGAGGTGCCGATCGACTGAGCGGTCCGCTCGAACGGCGTCCCCTCGACGGCCTCCGGGACGCCCGACGCCTGCAGGAGCTCCTCGTTGAGCCGCCCGACCAGATAGCCGACGACGAGGCCGAGCGCCAGCACCGCCGCGGCTATCACGGCCGGTTCGTTGATGAGCGTCTGCCACTCTACCATATCAGTACGCCTCCGGATCGACCTCCAGGATGAGCTCTCCGGCCTTGAACGCCCGGACGAGCCCATCGCTTTCCGAGAGCACGATCGTGATCGCGTTCGTATCTCGCGTGATCGCGCCCCCGGCCATGTGTCGGGCCCCCAATCCCTTCGGAATGTCGACACCTTCCGCGGACGGCTCGAGGTAGCGGTACGCCGAGACGATCTTGCCCGCGTCGGAGATGACGAACGCGCCGTCGAGCCGCGAGAACTCCTTCAGCATCACGTTCACGATCGGATCGCCGACGTGGACGTGGGACTTCTCGAAGGGGTTGTACGACAGCGGGCGGGACTTGTTCATCACCTTGCCCGCGTCGCCGACCACGAACAGCGCGCCGACGGGCTTGCCCTTCTGGCCCTTCTTGCCGAGTTCGATCGCCAACTCGAGGACGGCCTTGATCACCTCCGGCTCCGCGCGGGACTTGACGAACAGGTCGTAGATGCCCGTGTGCGTCTCGGCGTCGGCGCGAACCCGCGAGACCGTATCGATCTCGTCGCCGTAGAGACTCGTCGCACAGACCAGCTGATCGCCGTCCTCGATGAGGTCCTGTTCGATGGCGCCCTCGAGGCCGAACTTGATCCGCTCTTTGATGTCGTCGAACGCGAGGGGGAGTTCGACGAAGACGTCGGCGCCGACGGGGTTTTCCGTGCCGACGACGATAACGTCGAGGTCGTCGACGTCCGCGAATCGCTCGTAGTACGAGCCGCTTGGTGAAAAGAGGAGAACGGCATCGATGCTCGCATAGAGATCCCCGAACACGTCGTCTAACCCGGCCATTGCTCATACAAGTTGCTCCCGCGCGAATAAGCGTTATGGACCGTCTGACGCATGTCTGTCGCTTCGCTCTCGGTTCGGCCGGGTTCAAAAGACGGCCATCGCGGACTGCCACTCGATCCGGCGATCGGACGGCGAACCCGTCATTCGACGGTGTAACGTAGCGTTCGGTCCATTCTCAACCAGTGAAAGCCCGCTCTCGACGACGCCGAAATCGTTTTCGAACGGTCGCCGATCCGTGATTTCGGGCGACCGCTCGAGCGAGAATCAGTTCGCACTCGCGAGTACGGGTCGGTGTCGAACGACCACCGCTCCTCGTCGTCGGCTCGACGCAATCGGTGTGGCCCCACGCTCGCGACGAGCGTCTACTCCGTCAGCGGCAGAATGACCCCGAAGATCCACACCGAGAAGAACCCGATGACGAGGCCGCCGCCCTCCGCGAAGGTAAACAGCGTGTGTTCCCACGACGGAAGCGGTCCCATGAACATGTGGCCGAGGAGTTCGCCGCCCGCGCCCAGTGCTAAGAGTCCGACGCCGAGCAGGAATCCGCTCTTCGTGAGCATCGGGTAATCGAGGTCACCATATCGTCCCGTACGGCTCATAGCTAGTGTCGACACGCGGAGGATTATTACGGCTTCGAAACCCGTGACGTCGCGGTTCGGTGCTCGAGCGATATCGCTTCGGCTTGGGGCCGTCTTCGGTTGGGATTCTCGGAGGTACTCGAGGCTCCTGTCGGATTTCTTCTGTGATCAGTCAGAGGCGCGGCGCGAGACCGGATTCGAACAACGCGAAGACGTGCTCGCTCCCGTCGGTCGCTGCGCGCGTCTTCTCTCGTTCGAATCGGTCGGCGATTGCTGTCGCTCGCGGAGTTGCTCGCGACAGCAGCGCAAATCAGAGATTTGCTGGCCTGCGAATCTACGATTCGCAGACAATGCGCGGGACCGGATTCGAACCGGAGGAAACCTCACTACGTTCGGTTTCCAGGGTTCGAATCCGGCCTGCTCTTCGCTCACTGCGTTCGCTCATGCGCGGGACCGGATTCGAACCGGCGGACCCCTACGGGACAGCGTCCTAAGCGCTGCGCCGTTGGCCTAGCTTGGCTACCCGCGCTCACCCCCAGGTTTTCACGAATCGAGTAAGTACCTGTCGATACGCGCTACCGCTGTTTCACTGGCTCTTCGGGCGACCAGTCCGGCGGCACGATAAACGTCACGTGCTCCGAATCCCGGAGCTGGTGCAGCTCCGCCGCTTGTTCGGCCAGCGATCGATTCCGGTACGGCATCTCGAGGCCGCAGCCGGTACAGACGAGCTTGCAGGTTGGCTCTTTCATGGACGGGACGCAGCCGTGCAGCGAGACCGGACGAGCGTCTATTGTGACGGACGGAGACAACCCGGTTTAGTAGTCGTGTCCTAGTGAAAATACCAGAGAACAGCCATTTCGGCTACTCGTTCGTAGCTGAACGTTGTCCAGCGTAGCACCGGATTGGACGGTTCGTTCGGTACTCTTTCGCGCCAGCCGTCCGAATATGTACTCGTTTTCTGACGTGTCGTGCCGTACCTTTATGCGGGCTGCACCGATAGCCGGCCGTATGCACAGCGCGCGGGACCGGATCGAATACGAACCGTGGCTCGAGGAACTCGATCGGATCGCCGATCGACTGGAGCTATCGACCGAGGCGCGGTCGTGTGCGGTGGATCTCTTCCTGACTGACGTTCCCGAGGACGACCGATCGAAGCGAGCCGTCCTCGCGGCCAGCGTCTACGCCGGGTCGCTCGTCGCCGGCGAGGGCCGAACGCAGGGCGCCGTCGCCGACGCTGCGGACGTTTCGCGGCTCTCGATCCAGTCTCGCTGGAAGGACCTGCTCGAAACCGCGGGCCTCGAGCCGCCGCGGTGGTGACTCGACCGAGCCGACCGTTTCGACTGTTTCATCGGAATAGTCCCGTACTGCGCCGGCGTAAGTATACGCTACGAGAACGAAATTCGCGAGTCGAACGATCATCGCGCTGTCACCCGGTTCGCTCCCCGGCTGGGCCATCGGAACGATCCGCGACCGTCAGTTGGCTTCGGCCGCGTCGTCCCCTTCGTCGCGCACGTTTCCGTGTTCGTCGATCTCGCCTTCGACGATTCGGGTGCTCGAGATGATATCGCCGTCCTCCGCGCGGACGTGCGGCACGACGACGACCTCGAGGGGGTCGTGGCCGCGCTCCCGACGGATCTCGTTGATCCGCTCGCCGCCGTCTTTCGTCTCCGGCGAGACGACCAGATAGTCGAACTGCGGTTCGGTCGCGATGCCGGTCGGTTCCTCGAGACACCGCACCTCGAACTGCCGGTCGTGGTCCGCGGCGAACGACTCGAGCTCCGCCTCCAGCGCTTCCTTCCGTTCGTCGAACGATCTGACGCGGCGTTCGACGTGTCGTGTCTTCGGTGCGAGTTCGTCGCTCGTCAGTCCCACAGTCACGTCTCCGAGTTCGAACGCCCGTTCGAACAGCCGACGGTGGCCGTCGTGGACGGGGTCGAACGTCCCACCAAGCGCGACGTCCATACCCCATTCCACTGGCGCGGAGCGTATAAAACGGTCGAATCGGGGAACGCGTCGGTCTCGAGCACCGATCGGATCGGATCGAAAATTCGACGATTGTCGAAACTGACCTTCACATTGTTTTTAGTACTCCCCTGCAGTGTCCCCAATATGGGATTAGACGAGGACGCACTCGAGTATCACCGAACCGATCCGCCGGGAAAGATAGAGATTTCGACAACGAAACCGACGAATACCCAACGCGACCTCTCGCTCGCGTACTCGCCCGGGGTCGCCGCGCCGTGTACGGAGATCGACGAGGACCCGACCGACGCCTACCAGTACACGGCCAAGGGGAACCTCGTCGGCGTCGTCTCGAACGGCTCCGCGGTGCTGGGACTGGGAGATATCGGCGCGCAGGCCTCGAAACCCGTCATGGAGGGGAAGGGCGTGCTGTTCAAGCGCTTCGCCGACATCGACGTCTTCGACGTTGAACTCGACGAGGCCGACCCCGACAAGATCGTCGAGGCCATCAAGATGATGGAACCGACGTTCGGCGGCGTCAACCTAGAGGACATCAAGGCGCCGGGCTGTTTCACCATCGAGGAACGCCTGCGCGAGGAGATCGACATTCCCGTCTTCCACGACGACCAGCACGGTACCGCGATCATCTCCGGCGCCGCGCTGCTCAACGCCGCCGACATCGCCGGGAAGAGCCTCGAGGAACTCGAGGTCGTCTTCTCCGGCGCCGGCGCGAGCGCGATCGCGTCGGCCCGCTTCTACGAGTCGCTGGGCGTCCGAAAGGAGAACATCACGATGTGTGACTCCTCGGGGATCATCACCGAGGCCCGCGCGGAGGAGGGCGACGTCAACGAGTACAAACGGCAGTTCGCCCGGGACCTCCCCGAAGGCGGCCTCGCGGACGCGATGGAGGGCGCCGACGTGTTCGTCGGCCTCTCGATCGGCGGCATCGTCTCGCAGGACATGGTCCGCTCGATGGCCGACGATCCGATCATCTTCGCGATGGCCAACCCCGATCCCGAGATCGGCTACGAGGAGGCCAAAGAAGCCCGCGACGACACGGTCATCATGGCCACCGGCCGCTCGGACTACCCGAACCAGGTCAACAACGTGCTCGGCTTCCCCTTCATCTTCCGCGGCGCGCTCGACGTGCGCGCGACCGAGATCAACGAGGAGATGAAGGTCGCCTGCGCCGAGGCGCTGGCAGACCTCGCCCGCCAGGACGTCCCCGACGCGGTCGTCAAGGCCTACGGCGACGAACCGATCCAGTACGGCCCCGACTACATCATTCCCAAGCCGGTCGACCCGCGCGTGCTCTTCCGCGTCGCGCCGGCGATCGCGGAGGCCGCGATGGAGTCCGGCGCCGCACGCACCGAACTCGACTTAGACGAGTACGAGGAGGAACTCGAGGCCCGCCTCGGGAAGTCCCGCGAGATGATGCGCGTCGTCCTCAACAAGGCAAAGAGCGATCCCAAGACGGTCGCGCTCGCGGAGGGCGAGAACGAGAAGATGAT
Organism: Haloterrigena sp. KLK7; assembly: GCF_037914945.1. NCBI lineage: Archaea > Methanobacteriati > Methanobacteriota > Halobacteria > Halobacteriales > Natrialbaceae > Haloterrigena > Haloterrigena salinisoli. Next base: position 2,849,658 of record NZ_CP149787.1, on the reverse strand, counting down.
CCGCGCGGCCTACCAGATCCAGGAGCAGGGGATCGCGCTGCCGATCCTCATCGGCGACGAGAGCGAGATCCGCCAGACCTCGGCCAACCTCGGACTGGACTTCGATCCGCAGGTCGCGGACCCGTCGGTCGGCGACTACGAGGAGTACGCCGATCGACTCCACGAACTCCGTTCCCGCAAGGGGATCACCCGGAGCGAGGCCGGCGAACTCATCGAGCGCGACACCAACTACTTCGGCAGCGTGATGGTCGAACAGGGCGACGCCGACGCCCTCCTGACCGGCCTCTCGCATCACTACCCGTCGGCGCTGCGACCGCCGCTGCAGGTCATCGGCACCGACGACGACGTCGACTACGCTGCCGGCGTCTACATGCTGACGTTCAAGAACCGCGTGATCTTCGTCGCCGACGCGACGGTCAACCAGGACCCCGACGAGGAGGTCCTCGCGGAGGTCACCAAACAGACGGGCAAGCTCGCACGCCGGTTCAACATCGAACCGCGCGCAGCGCTGCTCTCGTACTCGAACTTCGGCAGCGTCGACAACGAAGCGACCCGCAGACCCCGACGCGCCGCGAGCATGCTCCAGGCGGACCCCGAGGCCGACTTCCCGGTCGACGGCGAGATGCAGGCCGACACGGCCGTCGTCGAGGACATCCTCGAGGGCACTTACGGCTTCTCGGAGCTCGAGGACCCCGCGAACGTGCTCGTCTTCCCGAACCTCGAGTCGGGTAACATCGGCTACAAGCTGCTCCAGCGACTCGGCGGCGCCGACGCCATCGGCCCGATGCTGGTCGGCATGGACAAGCCGGTTCACGTCCTCCAGCGGGGCGACGAGGTCAAGGACATCGTGAACCTGGCGGGCGTGGCCGTGGTCGACGCCCAGCAGGAGTAGGCTCGACGACACCCACCACGACCGAACGAAGTGAGGGAGTGGCCTTTTTTGGTCGAGATTTTTCGCGTGAGCGGTGAGCGACGGAGGAAGCGAACCCGAACGCGAAAACGGTCGGTGCGCGGTCGTCGATGCCTACAGGAGTGATTTCGGCAACACGGCTCGTCCCCGCGGGACTCGAGTCCCGCGGAAACCACCGTTCTTTAGCTGTCGGAACGCGTGACGGTCAGTAGAACTTGGAATGCGATTCACGAACCGACGCGCGGCGACCGGACGCGATCGAGACGGCGCTGGCGACGTCTCGAGGCGACGACTCCTCGGCGCGGGCGGCGCCGCCGCGGCGACGGGACTCGCCGGCTGCGTCGACCTCCCGAGTACGCTGGGCGACCTCGTCGACGACACGGACGCGGTGTCGCTGTTCCAGAACGGCCTCCGACGGCTCGGCTACTACCCCGACGAGACCGTCCCGGAGTCGGTGCGCGTCAACTGGTCGGCTCCGATCAACGCCGCCGACCACACGGCCGCCAAGTCCAGTCCCGTCCCGACGCCCGACGGCGAGACGATCGTCTTCGCCGGCGACACCGGCTGGGTGTACGGCTACGCCCCGTCTGGCGAACTGCAGTGGACGACGAAGACGGACGCGACGAACAAGGGCTTTCACGGCTCGGCGGCGATCATCGGCGACACCGCCTTCATCGGCGGCTACGACGGCGACCTCTACGCGCTGGATACCGAGAGCGGGGACCTCGTCTGGCGCACGCGCTCGGAGGACGGCGATCTGGGCGGCCCGCTCGCGATCGGCTCGAGTCCGGCCTACCACGACGGCAGCCTCTACGTCGTCTCCGAGTACGCCCCGCCCTCCTCCGGCGCGATCTGGGAGATCGATCCCGACACCGGCGAGCCGACGTGGAGCGACGACCGCGTCTGGGGGCAGGCCCACCCCTCGCCGACGATCGATCTCGAGGCGGGCCGGCTGCTCTTCGGGTCGAACGACGGCGTCGTCTACTGCTGGGAGTACCCCTCCCTCGAGTTCGCGTGGTCCTTTCAGGCCGACGCCGACGGGGAGAAACAGGAGGGCGGCGCCTTCCGCAAGGGCGCCCAGATCAAGGGCACCGTCGCGGCCCACGACGGCTACGGCTACGTCGGTAGCTGGGACGGGAACTCCTACTGTCTCGACCTCGAGGACGGTTCGGAGGAGTGGGCCTTCGAGACGGGCGAGGTGATCATGTCGAATCCGGCCGTCGACGTCGACGCGGACGTCGTCTACATGGGCAGCGACGACGGCTCCGTCTACGCGCTCGATCCCGACTCGGGCGATGAGCTGTGGTCGACGGACGTCGGCGGCCGCGTCATCGGCGCGCTGACGGTCACCGCGGAGACGGTGCTGGCCGGCTCGTACGATTCGCACCTGTACGCCCTCGACAAGGAGACCGGCGACCGACGATGGCGAGTCCGGAACCGGGGTCGGGTCACCAGCGCGGCGGTGCCGGTCGACGGACGGATCTACTACGCCGAGCGCGCCGTCTTTTCGAACTACTACGACGATGACGCGGAGACGACCCTCGAGGAGCCCGGACACGCCTACTGTCTGGTCGGCGACGAGTAGCGAGTCGGTGAGACGGCGGTCCCGACCGGAGCGCACTCGTTGCATATAAATATGCGCCGGGACTGGGTGTGAGTATGCAAAACCAGGGACGCTCCACGCGCAAGCGAACCGGTGGTCGACTGAAGAACGTCCGCAAGCGCCGCAAGAACGAACTCGGGCGCCTGCCGACGGAGACGCAGGTCGGCGAGCCGCGATACCGGACCGTCGACGTCCGCGGTAACGAGACGAAGACCCGCGCGCTCGCGACGAACGTCGCCAGCGTCAACAAGGGCGGCGAGACCGTCTCCGCGGAGATCGAGGACGTCGTCGAGAACGACGCCAACCCCAACTACGTCCGCCGAAACATCATCACGAAAGGCGCCGTCATCGAGACCTCGGAAGGCCGCGCCCGCGTCACCTCCCGTCCCGGTCAGACCGGTCAGGTCAACGCCGTTCTGCTCGACTAGACCGCGACCGTCTCACTTCGTCTTCGCTTCGGCGGCGACGCTCGGTTTCCCTCGAGCGACATCTTTCTTCGAACAGTCGCGGAACCCCGTTCGCGCAGTCACAGTGCCCGCTCGAGCGGGCGCAATCGCAGGCGCGTCAGACGTCCCCGATCTCGGGATTCCAGACCGGCGTCTTCGGTGCCTCGAGACGCTCGATCTCGTCGGCAGTCAGCTCGACCTCGAGCGCGACGACGTTGTCCTCTAAGTGCTCGATCGTCCGCGGGCCGATGATGGGGGCGTCGACGAGATCCTTGTGCAGGAGCCACGAAAGCGAGAGCTGCGCCGGCGTCGTGTCCTTCTCGTCGGCGAGGTCGCGGACGACCTCGAGGACGTCCCAGTTCTCCTCGGTGAACCGCTTCGCCATGAACCCGTCCGACGCGGCGCGGCCCTCCTCGGGGTCCGCGTCGCGCTCGTACTTGCCCGTCAGGAAGCCGCCGGCCAGCGGCGACCACGGGAGGACGCCGATCCCCTGGTCGGCACAGAGCGGCAGGACGTTGGCCTCCTCGTGGCGGTCGACGAGGTTGTACTCGCACTGCATCGAGACGAACCGCTCGCGGTTGTTCAGGTCGGCCTCGTACAGCGCCTTCGAGAACTTCCAGGCTGGCATCGTGCTCGCGCCGACGTAGCGGACTTTCCCCTCGTCGATCAGGGTATCGAGCGCCGAGAGCGTCTCCGCGATCGGCGTCTCGTCGTCCCAGCGATGGATCTGGTACAGATCGACGTAGTCGAGGCCGAGGCGCTCGAGGCTCGCGTCGGCCTGCTCGAGAACGTGCTTGCGGGAGAGTCCCTGCCCGTTCGGGCCGTCGTGCATCGGCCCGTAGACCTTCGTCGCGACGGCGAGTTCCGACCGCGCTCGGTCGGACTCGGCCAGCGCCTCGCCGAGGATCTCCTCGCTCTCGCCCTGCGAGTAGACGTTCGCCGTATCGAAGAACGTGATCCCGAGGTCGAGCGCCCGCTGAACCACGTCGCGGGACTGCTCGCGGTCGTTTATCATCCACGGCTCGCCGGAACCGAAGTTCATACAGCCGAGACAGAGCCGGGACACCTCGAGTCCCGTCTCGCCGAGGTGGGTGTACTCCATCCCGTCGTCGTTCGCCCCGCCGCGGGAAAGTCCTCTCCCGGTCTCGCGAACACTGTCCCGGCGCCCGATACGAACCTCGAGTGGGGAACGGCCGCTCGAGCGGGCAATAGAAAAAGCGAAAGAGAGCCGAATCAGGGACGGGGCGCGGCCTTCTGAAGCGCCGTCTCGGCGATGTTGCCACCGTAGTCGGCGCTCCGGGAGAGCGAGTCGACGATCAGCCCCAGCGACTGGGCCTGCACCGGCTCGAGCTCCCGGAGCATGTCGTCGATCGTTCGGGTGTGCTCGTCGATCTCGAGGATCGCCTCGCGGGCGGCGTGGCCGAGATCGGTCGCCTCGTCGCTGTCCTCGGCGACCAGCGCGTCCATCGACTTCTCGAGGATATCCGACACGTCGTCGTGGAGGTCGACGAGCGCGTCGGCGACGTCCCCGGGAATCGCCTCGAGTTTGAGCGCGAGATTGCTGATCTTGGCGGCGTGATCGGCGACCCGCTCGAGCTGGCGGGCGCTCGAGTGGAAGTCGAAACAGTCCTCGCGGTGGACGCCGAGCTCCTCCGCGGCCCGCGGCGAGCGCAGCGTCGCGCGGAAGATCCGCGAGACGACCTGCCAGAGGCGGTCGACGTCGTCGTCGCGTTCGATGACGTCCTGCGCGATGTCGTCGTCGTTCTCGACGAGGGCCGTGACGGCGTCCTCGAGCATCGCTCGGGCGATCAGGCGCATCCGCGAGACGGCGTTGACGATCGAGAGCTCCGAGGAGTCGAGCAGGTCCTGAATGACGACGCTGTCGGTCGTCTCCTCTAAGACCTCGACACCGACGAGGCTCTGAGTCGCGCTGCGGATCGCGCTGCGCTGGTCGGTCGTGATGCGGCCGGCCGAGAGACGGATGATGTCGAAGCCGCTGACGTACATCGTCATCACGGCCCGAGTGAGTCGCTCGCCCTCGAGATCCGTGATATCGAGGGTCCCCGTCTGGCGATCGGTTTCGTTCTGCGGCGTCAACAACAGCGAGTCCTCCTCCGGGTAGAACTCGACCGTCGTTCCGGCGCTGACGTCGTTGTCGATCGCCCAGGACTTCGGCAGCGAGACGGTAAACGTCGACCCGCCCGTTACCTGCACCTTGCGCGTCTCCATACCGAGGCGATTCGCCCGTGTGCGTATAAATCCATCTTCCTCTATAGAGTTCTCACCCGAGGCCGAGACGAGCACAGTACCGCCGCTATCTCGGTAATTCGCCGAGAGATACTGACCACTAATCCCCTGAGAGCCGGTCTCGGGGGTACGGATATGTAGATACTGCGATGAACTATGTAGCGGCGTCGAGGCTGAATCCGCGAACCGAACCGTTCGCGATCGACGCGTCGCTCGATCTCGGGAACGCGACCGTGTCGGCGACCAGCGAAGTGGTTCGTTCCGGTATCCATAGATCACTATAGCGCCACTGGACCGACTTGCCGCGGACGGACCGGTCATAGCACGGTATTTATCCGCTCGGCGGCTGGCTTCCGATGATGGTACCTGCGCACGGACTCGACGCCGGCCGAGCGGAACCGGGGTCGGTCCGACGCGCGACGCCGATCGCGTGCCACCACGGCAGCGACCGCATCGAACCGCGTTCTCAAACTCGTAACCGGCCGAAATTACCGATTCGATCACTACAATGACCGCGAACGGAACCCGATCCGTCTCGACGTCCGACGACAGCAACGCCCTCGAGGACACGTCGATACCCGGCAACGCTCCCCTCGGATCGCCGCGCATCGACGACGCCGTCATCGAAGCCCGCGAGCTGGACGTCTACTACGGCGACGATCAGGCGCTCCAGCGCATCGACATGGACATCCCCGAACGGAAGGTAACCGCGCTGATCGGTCCCTCCGGCTGTGGGAAGTCGACGTTCCTGCGCTCGATCAACCGGATGAACGACCTCATCGACATCGCTCGCGTCGAAGGCGACCTCTACTTCCGCGGGAAGAACGTCTACGACGACGACGTCGATCCCGTCGCCCTGCGCCGGAAGATCGGGATGGTCTTCCAGTCGCCGAATCCCTTCCCCAAGAGCATCCGCGACAACGTCGCCTACGGCCTGCGCGTTCAGGACAAGGACGACAACGTCGACGAACAGGTTCGTACCGCCTTAGAGCGGGCGGCCCTGCTCGAGGAAGTCGAAGACCAACTGGACTCGAGCGGGCTGGATCTCTCGGGCGGTCAGCAACAGCGGCTCTGTATCGCGCGCGCGATCGCCCCCGATCCCGAGGTCGTCCTGATGGACGAGCCGGCGTCGGCGCTGGACCCGATCGCCACCGCGAAGATCGAGGACCTGATCGAGGACCTCTCCGAGGAGTACACGGTCGTCATCGTCACCCACAACATGCAGCAGGCGGCCCGTATCTCCGACAAGACGGCGGTCTTCCTCACCGGTGGCGAGCTCGTCGAGTTCGACGACACGGACAAGATCTTCGAGAACCCCGAGCACGACCGCGTCGAGGACTATATCACCGGCAAGTTCGGGTAAGGGCGGCGAGCGTCGACAACGCGACCCTCCTGAAACCCCTCGTCGGGCAGTTCGTGATCGGTGCGTCGCGAGACTCGAGGCGCGTCGAGCGCTTCGACCCGACTCCAGGGCCTCGCCGCTGTGGCGCCGTTCGAACGGACCGAACGATCGTCGCAGTCTCGTCTATATATGTTCGGTCGATTTCCGTCGAACACGATATCGCTGGACGTATTTCCATTCGTTCCGAATCGCCTGACTGGCATGAATTGTCATATGTATGGGTTAGCGGCCTGGGATCGGTACCAGTCACCGGACTGACTACCACGGTATTAGATACATATCTCTATATAGTCCTCATAGTAGTCTACTTACCTACAGTGTGGCTTGCATCCGGTGATGTCGAGAGAAACCACGGCGTCCCTGCCGACCGAATCCGGTCGGCGTGATTTTCTCGCCGCGGCTGGCGTTGCCCTTTCCGGTGGATTAGCCGGCTGTAGCGGCGTCTTCGCCGCGGAAGGGAAACAAGTGAACGTCGCGGGGAGCAGCACGGTGTTTCCCGTGACCGAGGCGATCGCCTCCGCGTTCTCCGAAGAGAACCCGACCGTCAACATCTCGCTCAGTAAGACCGGAACTGGCGGTGGGTTCGGGAACTTCTTCTGTGCGGGGCGGACCGACATTAACAACGCGAGTCGGGCGATCGCCGACGCCGAAATCGAACAGTGCGGAAACAACGACGTCACGCCGATCGAGTTCCAGATCGCGACCGACGCGCTGACGGTGGTCGTCAATCCGGAGGCGGACTGGGTCGACTGTCTCACGGTCGAACAACTCCAGGAGATCTGGCGGACCGACGGCGCCCAGCGGTGGAGCGAACTCGACGACGAGTGGCCCGACGAGGAGATCGAACTGTACGGCGCCGCGACCACCTCGGGCACGTTCGACTACTTCAACGAGGCGGTCCTCGGCGAGGAACTGAACCACCGTAGCGACTACTACGCGACCGAACGGGACCGAACGATCGTTCAGGGGGTCCGCGGTTCGGAGTACGCCATGGGGTACTTCGGCTTCTCGTACTACAGCGAGAACCCGGATTCGATCAAAGCCGTCTCGATCGACAGCGGTGACGGCTGCGTCGAGCCGTCGATCGAGACGGCCATGTCCGGCGAGTACACGCCGCTTTCGCGACCGCTGTTCATCTACGTCGCGAAGCAATCGCTCACGAAACCGGCGGTCCGTGACTTCGTTCGGTTCTACATGGAACGGGCCGCGACGGATCTCGTCTCCGACGTCGGTTACGTCCCGATCGACGAGGAGACACGCGACGAGAACCTCGAGAAACTCGACGCCGCGGTCGCGGAGGTGACCGAATGAGCCAACCCGATTTCTCCCACGACGACATCCGAACGGCGCGGGGGACCGCGTTCAAGTACCTCTTCCTGCTCTGTGCGCTCCTCTCGATTCTGACGACGCTCGGGATCATCCTGACGTTGCTCATCGATGCGGTCGATTTCTTCGCTCAGGTTTCGCCCGTCGAATTCCTCACCGGAACGGAGTGGAACCCGACGCACGATCCGGTCTCGTTCGGCGTGCTGCCGCTGATCTCGGGGACGCTCGTCATCACCATCGGCTCGGCGATGGTCGCGCTCCCGATCGGGCTGCTGACCGCTATCTATCTCAGCGAGTACGCCTCCGACCGCCAGCGCGCCTACCTCAAGCCGGCGCTCGAGGTGCTGGCGGGCGTGCCGACGGTCGTCTACGGCTACTTCGCGCTGGTCTACGTGACGCCGGCGCTGGACACGTTCCTGCCGCTGTCGACGTTCAACGCCCTGTCGGCGTCGATCATGGTCGGTATCATGATCATCCCGATGGTCTCCTCGATCAGCGAGGACGCGATGAGCGCGGTTCCGGACTCGCTTCGTCAGGCCAGTTACGGCCTCGGCGCGACGAAGTTCACCGTCTCGACGTCCGTCGTCGTGCCGGCGGCGCTGTCGGGAATTTTCTCCTCGTTCATCCTCGCGCTCTCGCGGGCGATCGGCGAGACGATGATCGTCGCCATCGCGGCGGGACAGACGCCGCGGATGGTCGATCTCTCCGACCCGGCGGGAATGTTCCTGAACTCGATCCAGCCGATGACCTCCGCGATGGTCCAGATCGGGACGGGCGATCTCGTCGGACAGGGACCGGCGTACAAGAGCCTCTTCGCGGTCGGACTAACGCTGTTCGTCATCACCTTCGCCATGAACCTCATCAGTGAACTCGTCGCGTCGCGCTATCGGGAGGTGTACCGCTGATGGCGGCCGACACCCGCGACGAACCCGTCGACTCCGGGTTCGGTCAGATCAGCCGGACGAAAGACGTCGCCTTCCGTCTGCTCGCGCTGGCGGCGACGCTCATCGGCATCGTCTCGCTGGCGGCGTTGCTCCTGAACGTCGCCGTCGACGCCGTCGGCTGGCTCGACTGGCAGTTCCTCACGAACCCGCCGCATCCCGACCCGTATCAGGCCGGGTTCCTGCCGGCGATCGTCGGTTCGATCGCGATCATGCTCGTGATCGCGCTCGTCACGTTCCCGCTCGGCGTCGGCGCCGCGATCTATCTGGAGGAGTACGCCGGCGACGGCTACCTCACGAAGTTCATCCAGCTCAACATCGCGAACCTCGCCGGCGTCCCCTCGGTCGTGTACGGCCTGCTGGGACTGGGGCTGTTCGTCGGCCTCTTTAGCATCGGCTACGGGTCGGTGCTGGCGGCCGCGTTCACCGTCGCCCTGCTCATCCTGCCGATCGTGATCATCTCGGCCCAGGAAGCGATCCGGTCCGTTCCCGACTCCCAGCGGCAGGCGTCCTACGGGATGGGCGCGACGAAGTGGCAGACGATCCGCAACGTCGTACTGCCGCGGGCGATGCCCGGCATCATGACCGGGACGATCCTCGCGCTCGGCCGCGCGATCGGCGAGACCGCGCCGCTGATCATGATCGCCGCCCCGACGACCGTCTTCGGGCTCCCGAACGGCCCCTTCAGCAAGGTCAGCGCCATGCCGCTGCAGATCTACAACTGGGCCTCCTACCCCCAGACCGAATTCCAGTACGGCGTCGTCGCCGCCGGCGTCGTCACGCTACTCGTCGTCCTGCTGACGATCAACTCGATCGCGATCGTCATCCGGAACCGATATCAACAGCGCACCTGACAATGACTAACGAACAGATGACCTCCTCGGAAACGGAATCGACCGACGACCAGCCAGCCCCGACGCCGGGAACCGGCGGTCTCACCGACAGTGCCGACGCCGGCGCCGAGACGGTGACCGACCGAACGCTGCTCGAGGCGCGAGACCTCGACGTCTACTACGGCGATGACCAGGCGCTTCAGGGGATCAACATGGAGATTCCCGAGAAACAGGTGACGGCGCTGATCGGTCCCTCGGGTTGCGGGAAGTCGACGTTCCTGCGCTCGATCAACCGGATGAACGACCTCATCGACATCGCCCGCGTCGAGGGCGACCTCTACTTCCGCGGGAAGAACGTCTACGACGACGACGTCGATCCCGTCGCGCTCCGTCGGAAGGTCGGGATGGTCTTCCAGTCGCCGAACCCCTTCCCCAAGAGCATCCGCGACAACGTCGCCTACGGCCTGCGCGTTCAGGGCAAGGACGACAACGTCGACGAGAAGGTCCGAACCGCCCTCGAGCGGGCCGCCCTGTGGGACGAAGTCAAGGATCAACTGGACTCGAGCGGGCTGGATCTCTCGGGCGGCCAGCAACAGCGACTCTGTATCGCGCGCGCGATCGCTCCGGACCCGGAAGTGATCCTGATGGACGAACCGGCGTCGGCGCTGGACCCCGTCGCCACCTCGAAGATCGAGGATCTGATCGAGGACCTCGCCGAGGAGTACACGGTCGTCATCGTCACCCACAACATGCAGCAGGCGGCCCGCATCTCCGATAAGACGGCGGTCTTCCTGACCGGTGGCGAGCTCGTCGAGTTCGACGACACGGACAAAATCTTCGAGAACCCCGAGCACGACCGCGTCGAGGACTACATTACCGGCAAGTTCGGCTAGTCGCCGACGCCCGCTTTCGGACGACGGCCGCCGATCGCGCGCTGATCGAGTGCAATTTTGGTCGAAGCGACGCTCTCAGCTACCGATCGTGTGAGCGAACGCACTGGCTACCGTCAGATGAGATACGTTGCTCCGAGAATGTGTATTGTTCACTAACCATACTCCTTATGTGATACACTAGCATGGTTTGGGAACATGGTTGCCACTGGGGTGCATATCCTGCTCAGTCTGGCACTGGTCCTGCTCATCGTTCGATCCGAACGAGCCGAGCCGTATCTCGTCGCGGCGCTCGCCGCGACCGTCCCCGACGCCGACACGTTCGTCTTTCGGCCGCTGATCGAACTCGGCTACGTCTCGAGCGTCGCGTGGACGCACCGAGGACTCACGCATTCGCTGCTGGCAGGGGTCGTCGTGGTCGCTCTCCTCTCCGCGTTCGGTCCCTGGCGAGCCGCTGCGATCGGGTTCGGATCGCACGTCGCCTTCGACATGCTGAGCGGCGGGGTCCAGCTGTTCGCGCCCGTCGAGCAGACGCTGTACGGGGTTTCGCTCGATTGGCTACTCCTGAATATGTTCGCGTCTGCCATCGCGGTCGCCGTGATCCTCGGCGGCCTGCTCGGGATGAAGTACGACTTCGACCGACGAGTTCCCCTTCGGTCCCCGAGATCGACGCTCGAGCGGTTCCGATAGTGCGCCGTCTCGACGATTCGTCCCGCCCTCGCCGTGACTCCTGCCCACGGCTTCAGCCGGTGCGTTCGCCTCGAACGTCTATGAGCGGGAGGCGGAACCGACGCGAACCGACCGCGTCCGTCAGGCGGCGTCGATCGTCCCCTCCGGGCGGACCGTGACGACCGGGAGGGACGCCGTGCGGACGACTGTGTCGGTGGCGCTGCCGACGATCCGTTTCTCGAGCCCCGTTGGGCCGGCGGTTCCCATGACGATCATGTCGGCGACCGCTGGTGGCGACCGGTCGCGAAGCGAGGTGAGCACAAGTTATATCTTCGCCCGGGAAGGTGGCAGAATCATGGCCAGGAAATCGTACCAGGAGAAGCTCGCGGAACTCCGCGAGGACATCCTCTACATGAGCGAGGTCGTCATGGAGCGACTTCGGATGGGGCTCGACGCCCTCGAGCAGAAAGACCACGAACTCGCCCGCGAGGTGATCGAGGGCGACGGCGAGATCAACCGGATGTACCTCGACTTAGAGCAGGACTGTATCGACCTGCTGGCACTCCAGCAGCCGGTCGCGAGCGACCTCCGGTTTATCGCCGCCTCGTTCAAGATCATCACCGACCTCGAACGGATCGCCGATCTCGCGACGAACCTCGGGGAGTACACGTTGGACGCCGAGGAGAACCTCTTCCCCGACGTCGACGTACAGGAGATGGGCGAGTTGACCCTCCAGATGGTCGAAGACGCGATGGTCGCCTACGACGAGGAGGACACCGAGGCCTGCCGCGAACTCGCCGCTCGCGACGATGATCTCGATCACTTCGCCGAGCGAGCCAGCGAGATCGTCGTCCGCGACCTGATCGAGCGCGAGCTCGACTCGCCAGACGAGGTCGAACTGCTGCTCCAGGACGTCTCGCGGCTCCTGTTGACCATTCGGGACTTGGAGCGCGTCGGCGATCACTCGGTCAACATCGCGGCGCGGACGCTGTACATGGTCGAAAACGACGACGAACTGATCTACTGAGCGCGGCGCGCCACGCCCGCTTCGCCCGGCACCGTTCTCACTCGGAATCGCGGTCGGTCGTCACCATCGTGATCTCGCCGGCGGCGCGGATCGTCCCGTCGATCTCCGCGTCGGGGCCGAGTTCGAGCGCCGCACACGAGACGTCGCCGAGGATTCGAGCGCCCGCCGCGATCCTGACGTCGCCGTCGCGCGTGGTCAGATCGCCGTGGATCCGCGTTCCCTCGCCGACGGAGACGTCGCCTCGAGCCCGGAGGCTTCCGAAGATCGTGGTGTCGGCTCCGACGTCGATCGTCTCGGCGCGGACGTTCCCGTGGAGCCGGCAGTCGTCCCCGATCGTCGCGGGCGTCGAGACTCGCCAGGCGTCGTCACTGACCGTCGCGTTCTTGGGGATCACGAGCGGGTCGGCGTCGATCTCCTCGCCCTCGTCTTCGTCGACGAGTTCGGAGACGAGTCGCTGCGCGGTCTGTTCCTCGCCGATCAGCAGGAGGTGTTTGAGGTAGACGAACAGGAACACGATCGTCGGCATGGGGTTGCGGATGACGATCCAGCCGTTGGCCTCGAACCCGTCCTCGATCTCGACGTCGTCGCCGATATCGAGATCGCCGGCGACTTTCATTTCGCCGCCGACGTGGACGCGTTCGCCGATGTAGGCGTCCTGACCGACGAGCACGTTCTCGGCGACGTCACACCACATGTCGAGCCGACAGTCTTCCTCGGCCTCGATGGCGCCGCCGAACGAGACGCTCTCGCCGGCGAGGACGTTTCGGCCGCGCACCCCGAACTCGACGGTCGACCGACCGCCGACGAGCACGTCACCGTCGGTTACGAGGTCGACTTCCTTGGCTTCCGTTCCGTCGGGAACGACCAGTTCGTCCAGCGGGTCCCTACTGAAGGCCACACTTCGCCCCAAAGGAGTCATCCACTAATAAACCTCGCGCGTCGTCCGCCGCACGTCTGACGCGCGTCTCACACGCGCGGAAGTGCAACGCCCCGCTTTTAATCCCGCACCGCATACGGCCGTCCATGACGACTCTCGCGTTCGACGAAGAGGGGGTCGACGTCGTCTACGAAGGCACCGAGTTTCGCCTCGAGCGAGAACTCATCGAGGAGGCGACGGAGAAGACCTACTACGACGTGACCGACCACGAAGTGCTGCAGATCGTCGCCGAACAGCCGAACCTCCAGGGCGAACCGCGACGCGTCGGTGATATCCTCTGAGAGCGAGCGGGAATCCCGGGACCGAGATGCGACATACACCACCAAACGGGGAGAAAATCGAAACCGGTAAAAACATCACCCGAATAGGAAGGGATGAGCCGAGATAGCCTAGCCCGGCCAAGGCGGTAGATTCGAAATCTACTGTCCTCACGGACTCGGGAGTTCAAATCTCCCTCTCGGCGTTTTCAGCAGCACAAAACGGCGAGCGGTGCGTGGCGCATAGGGCCACGGAATCGCGAACGGCGAAGCCGTGAGCGTAGCGAGCCGTCCGTGCTGCTGAAATCCAGTACGAAAGATTTGAATTAGACCGAGGTTCTGCGCTTCGCGCAGGTTCTCGGGCGTGGTTCAAATCTCCCTCTCGACGCTTTTCCGCGACCAATTCCGCGAGCATCGCGTAGCGTGTGCTCGCATCCGTGAGTGGAGAACGGCACGGGAATTCGAACGAGAGGAGACGCGCGCTGCGAAGCGAGCGCGTCGTTGCGTGATTCGAACCTCACTCTCGCCCTCCGGTCGCCTCGAGCCGGTGAGTCGTCCGGGTTTCCGCTCGCTATCCGTCGACTCGAGTCCGATCGCCGATTTTTCAGCCGAGCGCGCACGGTAGCAACTGAAATCAATCTTTGCGCTCGAGACCCGTCGCCGGCCCGTCGGTGACTGCGAGCGACTTCGCTCGGTGACGACTCGAGCGCCGGACGGTACCATGTCACTCGCAAGCATACCGTTTATCGAAATCGGAGCGAAATCGATACTACCACTAGCTAACATGGAACTCGATTGTAATCAGGTGGCCGTCGGTTGGGGTGGACAGCGGTGAGTTCCGACGATCGAGACGGAACGGACGAAGAGACGTTCCATCCGCTCGGCGAGGACTGGCAGGACGGTCTCGAGGCGGAGCTCGAGGACACGGAGTACGACGCGGAGTTGGGCATGGAGATGGCAAAAGACGCCATGCGCGTCACGAAGGGCGAGCTCTCGGAGGCGGAGTTCCACGATCGCTATCACGAGGACGTGCTGGACGAGTTCGGCGAGGACGAGCGACCGGTCGAAGCCGGCGACACGGCCGACGAAGGGAGCCGTTTCGAGAGCACGCTCTCCCGGCTCGGCGTGGGCGAGGAGTCGCGCCGAGACGTGATGAAGAAGATGGGCGGCGCCGGTGCGGTGGGATTCGGTGCCTGGGGCCTCTCCAACGGCGGCTCCGACGAGCCGCCGGCCGCCGCGCTCGCGGAAGAGTCCGAAGAAGGGGGCGAAGAGGAGGAAGGGACTCAGTGGGGGATGGCGCTCGACCTGGAGTACTGCGACGGCTGTCTCTCCTGCGTCGTCGCCTGCGCCGAGGAACACGACTGGAACCAGGGCGCCAACTGGATGTACATCCTCGACTATCAGGACGAGACGACGGACGAGGATGAGAGCTATCGCCTCATTCGCCCCTGCCAGCACTGTACCGACGCGCCGTGTGAGAAGGTGTGTCCGACGACGGCACGGCACACCCGCGACTCCGACGGACTCGTGCTGACCGACTACGACGTCTGCATCGGGTGTCGGTACTGTCAGGTCGCCTGTCCGTACGGCGTCAACTACTTCCAGTGGGACGAGCCCGAAGTCCCGGAATCCGAACTCGACGAGGACCACGTCTACGACGAACGTGGCCGGCCGGTCAGCGCCCGCGCGCCGAAGGGCGTCATGGCGAAGTGCACGTTCTGTCCGACGCGCCAGGACGGGAGCAAAGGCGAGGAGTTCGTCGGCAGGACGGCCTGCGAGGACGCCTGCCCGCCGGAAGTGATTCAGTTCGGCGATATGAACGACTCGAGCAGCGATCCCCAGCGCTACATCGAGAACACCGCCAAGAGCCGGTCGCTCACGCAGACCGCCGACAACCTTCCGTCCCCGGAGGACGTCGAGAGCGCCCTCGAGGGTACCGACGCGAACCTCGAGGCGGTCATCGAGGCCGTCGAGGCCTTCGACGAGGAGACGATCGCCGTCATGCTGGCGATCGCTGTCCTCGGTCCGGAAGGCCAGCCCGAGGGCCCGGAGAACAGTACGTTAGCCGATCAGGAGGAACTCGTCCTCGAGCTCGTCCAGACCCTCGACGAGCACGGACTCAACCTCGAGGGACAGGAACTGCTCGTCGAACTGGACCTCGCCGAGGAACCGGGTGACGACGAGGAGTTCGGGGGACCGAGCGAGGAGCTCGCACAGGAAGTGCTCGAAGACTTCGGCGGCGACCCGCAGTCGCAGTTCAAACTGCTCGAGGACATCGGGACGGATCCGAACGTCGTCTATATTGGCAACCAACCCGGTCCGGAAGCCCACCAGGTCGAGGGACCGGTCGCCTACGAGGACGTCGACCAGACGGACGTCCGCAAGGACGTCCTCGACGAGGAGACCTTCGGCCCTCAAGGCCCCTCCCTGTGATCGGAGAGTCCCCTGGCGGCGACCCGTCGGGTTCATTACGCCCGCCACGAAGGTCTACGTATGGACATTCGCCAGCGACTGATCGTCGGTTCCCTCTGGATCGGCGTCGCGGCCCTGATGGCGATCGCGCTCGAGCCGGGCGTTCCGTCGACCGTGAGTGAAATCCCCAAACTGCTCGTCGTGCTCTTCGCGCTGTTCCTCGCGGGCGTCTACCTGCTCGATCCCTGGAACGTCATCAGCCGCCAGCGGTTCCACTAGCGATCGAGACGGGAGCGTAGCGATACCGCTACGTCGATCGGTCGCGTCGAAAACGGACCGCTCGCGATATCAGTCGTCCGCCGGCGCGAGCGGCTGTTGATCGGCAGCGAGCAACCGATCGAGCGCGTCGACCATCGCCTCGACGCTCGCACGCGTGATGTCGGCCTCGCTGCGGGCGACCGTCACCGACCGATCGTTGCGCATCATCGTCACCTCGACGGTGACGACGGCGTCGGTGCCGCCGGTCACGGCGTCGACGTGGTACGAGTCGAGCTCGGCGTCGGCCATCGAGCCCAGCGCCTCGCGGACCGCGGAGACGGCGGCGTCGACGGGACCGGAGCCGGTCCCGCTGGCGACGCGTTCCTCGCCGTCGACCTCGAGTCGGACGCTCGCCGTGGGGACGGCACCGCCGCTGGTGGCGTTGAGGTCCAGCAGTTCGACGACGCGCTCGCGGTCGTCGCCGGTGACGTCCTCGGCGATGGCCAGCAGATCGGCGTCGGTGACGCGACGCCCGCGGTCGCCGAGTTCGGTCACGCGCTCGGCGATCGCGGCGATCGCCTCCTCGTCGGCCTCGACGCCGTGTTCCTCGAGGGTCGCCGCGACGCCCGCGCGGCCGGTGTGCTTGCCGAGCGCGAGCCGCCGTTCGCGGCCGACGGTCTCGGGCGCGTAGGGCTCGTACATCTTGTCGTCCTTGAGCGTCCCGTCGGTGTGGATCCCGCTCTCGTGGGTGAAGGCGTTCTCGCCGATGACGGCCTTGTTCGGCGGGAGCTGAACGCCCGTCGCCCGGGAGACGGTCTGGGCGAGGCCGTACAGTTCCGTGAGGTCGAGCGTTTCGACGTCGTAGACGTGCGAGAGCGCGATCGCGACCTCCTCGAGGGCGACGTTGCCGGCGCGTTCGCCGAGCCCGTTGACCGTGCAGTGAACGAGGTCGGCGCCGGCCGAGACGGCCGACAGCGCGTTCGCGACGCCCAGCCCGAGGTCGTCGTGGGTGTGGGCGCTGACCGGCCCGACGTCGGCGAGCCGACTCACCGCTTCGGCGGTGCGTTCGGGTCCGGTGTGACCGACGGTGTCGGCGAAGCAGATCCGATCGGCGCCCGCGTCGACGGCCGTCGCGTTCAGGTCCACCAGGTAGTCGAGATCGGCCCGCGAGCCGTCCTCGCCGATGACCTCGACCCAGAGGTCGTGTTCTTTCGCGTAGGCGACGAGTTCGGCGGTCTTCTCGAGGTTGTCCTCGTGGGAGGTGCCGACCTTGCCCTCGATGTGGCGGTCGCTCGCGGGGACGACGAGGTGGACTCCGTCGACGTCGCAGTCGAGCGCCAGATCGATGTCGGACTCCATCCCGCGACAGAAGCTCGTGACGCGGGCGTCGAGATCGAGGTCGGTCACCCGCGAGATGGCCTGCCGTTCGCCCGCCCCGGTACAGGCGCTGCCCGCCTCGACGACCGAGACGCCGGCCCGCTCGAGGGAGCGAGCGATCTCGACTTTCTCGTCGGGCGTCAGGGAGACGCCCGGGGCTTGTTCGCCGTCGCGAAGCGTCGTGTCGAGAAGGCGGACTGTGCGGTCTGGAGCGATCGTGTCGTCGGCGGAGTGCGTCACAGGTAAAAGTGAATCAGTTGTTACAGCAGTCTGTTCATCGGAGAATTTCACGCCCAGCCGGGTCGCCCCGACTTCCTCTATCCTCGGACATATGTATGTGCCTCTATCACAGTGTGCTGACTTAAATCCGCCGGTCCCGAATCGCGGAACCGAGTTTCGGGACCGGTCGCGTCCGCTCGACGTCTCGGTCCGCCCGATATGCGGTGGCGCGTGCTATCGACTGCTCTCGCTGTCGCTCGGCCAGCCGACAACGCCGCGCGAGGGTCGAGCGAACAGTGCGGAACCGAAGATCCCGTCTCCGAACTCCTCGAGCGAACGTTCTCACGCCGCTGAACCCACCCGAACACCCTTCCAGTCTCCCGTGGTATCCCCGCTCGAGCATGGACCCGACCCTGGAGCCGCTCGCGCGGTCGCTTCGCGAGGCCCCGGTCGTCGACCGCGACGGCTACGAGTACTTCGTCCACGGCGTCACCGACGGGGTGCCGTCGATCGAACCCGCGGTGTTAGAGGCGATCGCCGACGGCATCCGCGAGCGGATCGACCTCGAGGGCGTCGACGCGCTCGTCGCGCCCGAAGCGATGGGGATTCACCACGGGACGGCGCTGTCGCTGGCCACCCGCGTCCCGCTGGTCGTCGTCCGCAAACGCGCCTACGGCTTTCCCGAGGAGGTGGCCGTCCACCAGGAGACCAGTTACGGCGAGAGCGACCTCTACCTGAACGGCGTCGACGCGGGCGACCGCGTCGTCCTGATCGACGACGTGCTCTCCTCGGGCGGAACGATCGAGGCCGTCTGCGAGGCCCTCGAGGCCGTCGACGCCGAAATCGTCGACGTCGTGACCGTCCTCCGGCGGGTCGACGCGGACCACGAGGACGTCTCCCGGGACGTGACGAGTCTCCTCGACGTCCGCGTTCGAGACGGGAAACTCGAGGTCGTCGACTGAGCGGCAGTTGCGGGATCGGGAGCCGTAATCAGGACTCGAACACGACCCGGTCACCTTCCTCGACGCCGTCCGCGGCCCCGGCCGGGAGTTCGACGAGCAGGTCACACTCCGCGCGGGCGAAACTCAGCCACGGGCGCAGGCGTTCGACGCGCTGGACGACGCCGTCGGCGATCCAGACGGCGTCGATCGGGAAGAAGACGAACAGCATGTGGACGTCGCGAACCGCGACGGAATCGAATCGGAAGGCCAGCGCGGCGCCGTCGGGCAGCGATCGGCGAAACATCAGGCCGCGGGTCTGGGTCACCAGCGAGTCGGCGAGGTCGACGTCCGTCGCCAGCACTCGTCGGTCGCCGCCCTCGTCGGTCGAATCGCCGCCCGAAACCGGTTCGTGAACCAACTGCACGCCCTCGTGTCGGGAGGCGGATAGCAAAAGTCTTCTCGCTCGAGGCGTCTCCGAGAGCCGACTGCGACGAGACCGAGCAGATCGGTTCTACGGAATACCGTGCGAGCAGTGCTCGATCCGAGGAGTGTAGATCTGCGAAAACATCGTCGTATTCGCAACGGAAACGCTCCGTGTACTACCGGCTGGATTATAACGCGATCTTTCTCGTTGCTAACCGTCCCTTCATCACCGTAACCGCAGTGATGCGACCGAAAACGCTCGGGTAGGCGGCGCCACGCGAAGATTACGACCGTGAACGAACTTCCGTCTTTTATTGGATGCCGTTTCTACGTGAGAGCGTCCGCGGGGACGAGAGAACGATGACTGACAGTACCAAACACCGGCCTGAGAGAATCGTTGCCGATGAATCACGCCGGACGTTCCTCAAGAAGAGCGTCGTCGCAACCGCCGGCGCGAGCGCCGCAGCATCGGGCGTAGCGAACGCACAGGACTACGACGAGGAGCGGCCCGGCCCCCTCGAGGGCGCGTGGGAGGCATTGATTTTCCAGAACAACTTCCATCCGGAAGCGCGGTTTGCGATCGTCTCGGACACCATCGACTGGTCTCCGAATTACGGCGGGATCGACGATAGCTGGTTCACGGGCTACAACACGCGCATGATTCGGTGGCTCAACACTGGCGAACACGTCCAGCTATTCGTCGCGGACGAGGCCGACATCGGGCAGTACGATGTGAGCCTCGGATATGTCCCGAACCTGAAAGACGGCTCTGACCGGCCGCTGGTGTACGAGGTTAGCCCGGAGTGGTCACCCTTCGATGACGATCCGCGGCTGACCACGATCAACTTCAGTCCGGTCGAGACGGAGATCGAAACGCAACTGCTCGAGGGGGACGACTGGTGGCGGAATCAGCAAGAGACGATCCCCGACGACGAAAGCACCGGCGGCAACGACACTGACGGTAATTAGACTGCCGACTCCGGGGAGAAGAACCGCTGGCCGGCGCTCGGAGTTCGGGTTCTGCTCGTCGAAATTCGCCGGACTCCGTTCCCGACCCGACGTCGTACTACGCCGTTCCGCAGCGCCGGTTCCTGCGACCGAAGGTACCGTTTCGTCTCACCGCGCGAACGATCCGCGGAACCGACGCGACTCGAGCGAGCGGTCGGAGGTCGGAGCCCGGAGCCGACTCGCCGACCCGTGACGTTCAACTGCTCGCCGCGTGAATGGCCGCTAACTACGCATGGAGAAAACGCCGCGTGGCACGTCGGTCGGCGTCGACGACCCCTACGAGTTCGCCGGCGTCTGCGACCACCTCACCGGGGAGGGTCGCTGTCGGTACGCCTTCGACCACTACGAGCACGACCCCGAGTTCGCCCGCGAGCGCGCCGCCGACGACTACGAGTGTCCCGTCGTCGACCCCGAAGCCGACTGGACGTGGGCCGACTGCCCGCACTTCCGCTCGCGCAATCGCGATCGAGAGTGCGTGCGTTGCGGCCTCGAGGAAAAGCGCATGGCCCACGACGACGAACGGCCGCTGCTCGAGGAGCATCACCTCTCGTACGCGCGCGACGGGGAGACCCTCTCCCACGAGATCACGATCTACCTCTGTCGGTGGTGTCACGCGAAGGTCCACAACTCGTGGGCGCGGATCACCGACGACGCGGCGCCGGACCCGGACGCGATCGCCGCGCTCGAGCAACGGCGCGGTCGCGAACGCGAGGAGTTGGGATTCGAGTCGGCCGCGGAGCGATACGACGAGGACGACTAACGGGATCGGAATCACGGCCGCGTCGGCCGCGCCGTGGCGCCGAGCCGGTCGGGTCGGCCGATCAGCCCGTGTTCTTCATGCCGGCGGCGATTCCCTTGACCGTCAGCCGCAGCGTCCGCTCCTCGATGTCGGTGCGGTGCGTCTGCTGGAGCAGGTAGACCTGCAGGATGTTCAGCGGGTCGACGTAGGGGTTGCGCCGCGCCAGGTTCTCGCCGAGCCAGTCGCGGGTGTGGAGGTCCTCGCGCTGCCCGATGGTCGTGATCAACTCCGTCGCTCGCCGGTACTCGTCGGTTATCCGCGGGAAGAACCGCTCGCGGAGGTCCGGCTTCGCCAGGTCGGCGTACTGTTCGGCGATCTCGAGTTCGGTGCGGGACAGCGAGAGGGCGGCGTTGTCGAGCGTCGTCCGGAAGAACGGCCACTCGTCGTACATCTCCTGGAGGGTCTCCATCGAGCCGCCGTCGTCTAAATAGGCGTCGATGCCGGACGCCAGCGCGTACCAGCCCGGGAGGATACACCGCGACTGGGTCCAGGAGAACACCCACGGGATCGCCCGCAGGTCCTCGACGGATCGTTCCCCGCTGCGGGAGGCCGGTCGCGAGCCGAGATCCAGGTCCTCGATGACCGTAATCGGCGTCGCCTGCTCGAAGTACCGGACGAACCCCTCGCTCTCGAGGAGGTCGCGGTACTCCCGCCGGGCGATGTCGGCCATGGTCTCCATCGCCTCGAACCACTCCTCGGGGAGCTCCTCCTCGTCGGGCTCCTCGGTCGCGTACAGTCGCGCCCGGAGCTGGGCGTTGAGCATCTGCTCGATGTTGCGCTCGGCGATGCGGGGGTTGGCGTACTTCTCGGCGATGGCCTCGCCCTGTTCGGTGAACTTGACCTGACCGGTGATCGTGTTGTTGGGCAGCGCGAGTAGCGCCTCGTTCATCGGGCCGCCGCCACGTGAGATCGAGCCGCCGCGGCCGTGGAACAGCCGCATCTGGACGTCGTAATCGTCGCAGATCTCGCCCAGCCGGCGCTGGTTCTTGAACAACGACCAGTTGGCCGCGAGGAAGCCGTTCTCCTTGTTCGAGTCCGAGTAGCCCAGCATGATCTCCTGGGTCTGGCCGCGGGCCTCGAGGGCCTGACTGTAGGCCTCGTTCTCGAACAGAGTGCCCATGATCCGGCGCGCGCCGGAGAGAGCGTACTCGGTCTCGAGCAGGGGGACGATGTCGATCCCCGAGTGTTCGGGCAGGGAGACGACGCCGGCCTGGTCCGCCAAGAAGAGCACCTCGAGGACGTGGCTGGGCTCGTCGGTCATCGAGATGGCGTAGGTGTCGATGGCCTCGACGCCGTACTCGGTCTGCCAGTCCCCGAGGCTGTCGAACAACTCGAGCACTCGCGCCGAGTCGTCGGAGAGGTCGCCCGTCTCCGAGAGGTCGATGAGGGGGTCGTCCTGCAGGACCGCGTCGGTCAGCAGTTCGACGCGTTCGTCCTCCGAGAGCGACTTGTAGTCGATCCCCTCGCGCTCGAGGGCTTCGGCGATGGCGTCGGTGTGTTTCTGCTGGTGTTCGCGCAGATCGAGGCTGGCCAGCGAGAAGCCGAAGGTGGCGACCTGTCGGCGGATCGGATCGACGTGGGCCTCGACGACGCTCTCGCCACCGTTGTTCCGCAGGCTCTGGGCGATGACCGCGAGGTCATCGAGCAGTTCCTCGACGTCGTCGTAGCCGCCGGGCCGAACGTCGCCGACGCGCGCGAGGCGCTCGCGCATGAGTTTGAGCTTCTGACGGTAGGGCTCGCCCGGGTATCGCTCCTCGGCCGTGCGGGCGCTTCCCGGCAGTCGCTCGCGGTCCGCCTCGAGGGAGGCCTGGAACTCGCCGCCCGGGTCGATCCGGCTCCCGTCCTGACTCAACACGCCCGAAAGGCGCTTGAGCTCGTCGCGGTACTTCTCGAGGACGACCTCGCGCTGGCGTTCGAGCGTGGTGGCGGTGACCTCGGGCGTGACGTAGGGGTTGCCGTCGCGGTCGCTGCCCGCCCACGAGCGGAACTCGAACAGTTTCGGAATCTCGAGGTCGCCGTCGGTCTCCGCATCGATCGCGTCGGCGAGTTCGTCGTAGACCTCGCCGACCACGTCGAACAGCGTGTTCTCGAGATACCACTGGACGTTGCGCGCCTCGTCTTCGGGTTCGGGCTGGCGGTTGCGCACCTGCGGCGTCTGCCACAGGCTCGTTACCTCCGCGTCGATGTCCCGCCAGACCTGTTCCTCCTCCTTCTCGGTCAGCAGCCGCTCGTCTAAGGTCTCGAGGTGCGTCGAGATCGTCCGCAGCTTCGATTTGACGGTCTTGCGCCGGGCTTCGGTCGGATGGGCCGTGAACGTCGGCTCGATGAGGACGTCGTCGAGTACCCCCGCGACGGTGTCGACGCCCCGCTCGCCGAGCTCCTCGGCCGCCATCTCGAGACTGTCCTCGAGCGTTCCCTCGTCGGATTCCGTGCGGATCGTCCGGACCCGCTCGCGCTCCTCCGCGAGGTTGATCAGTTCGAAGTAGGTCGTAAACGCCCGCGCGACGATCCGCTGTTGGTGGGGCGAGAGCCCCTCGAGTCGCGAGACCAGCGGCTCTCGCGACTCGAGGTCGCCCGACCGGTAGTCGATCGCCGCTTGCCGACACGACTCGACCGTCTCGAATCCCTTTCGGGAGGTCTGGTCCTCGAGGACGTCGCCGAGCAACGCACCGAGCTCTCGGACGTCCTGTCGAATCTCCCTGTTGTGAAGTCTCATACTGGTATGGTGTGTCTTCTCCCCCAAAAACCCCTGTGTAGCCGGTCTACCGCAGATTTGAACCGTTTTCCGTGATAGTTATCGACGGCGGTCGATAGCGGCGACGCTTCTGACGGAGGATCGATACCAGCGCGTTCATCCGGACGCCGTCGTAGTCGACTCTCCAGCGCTATTTCGATCGGATTCGACTCGCAAGCGGCGACTCGTCAGTGCCGAGTTCATCGATTAGTGACACGCATTGACGCGAGCGGCATTCAAATTACTACAAGAATAGTGAATTATCTGAGACGAAGGTCTTCCACGGGCCCATTACCGACCGCGCCCGAGTTCACCGCCGCGTTCGGACCGCTGTATCCGATGCATAGCGATGTCAAGCGAAGCCACGGTCGATGTGACATCTCGATCGAACGGTGTCGGGTACTGGGCAACAATAATCAAGAGGGCGTACTCACAAGCGAACCTATGGCAGATTCGGGTCCGCCGACGAGGGAACGGGACGGGGGCCCGGAGCGGTCGCTCCGCTCGCGGCTCGCGCGCTCGATAGTTCCGGGGGTCGTCCGGCGCAACTACGCGCTGAAACTCGCGCTCGCGCTCTTCGTCGTCGTTCTGCTGATCACCGGCATCGGCGTGGTCAGCTACGTCCAGATTCAGGGCATCATCGAAGCGGACGCGGAGGACACGCTCCGATCGGCTGCGACGGCCCAGTCCGACACCGTCGGCGAGTGGATCGACGCGAGGGAGAGCCAGACGCGCGGGATCGCGTCGTCGGACGTCTACGGCACTCGAGACCGAGAGGCGATCCGGAACCACCTGCGCGACTCGCAGGCGCTGGCCGGTGACGACGTCGTGGGCGCCCATTACGTGGATCCGCAGAACGGCGAAATCGTCGCGAGCACCGATCCGGGCTCCGAAGGCGGATCGGTCGCGACGACGGCTCCGGCCTGGAGCGGTCCGATCGAGCGGGCGACCGCCGAATCGAACGGGAGCGCCGTCGCGTCGTCCGACCGCGCCTACGAGCGCAACGGGCGCCTGCTGATGGCGTTCGCCCGGCCGGTTCGCGTCGGCGACGGCGTTCTCGTCGTCGTGGCCGACGTCCGTCAGGGCTTCGAGCAACTCTACGGGTCGGAGACGATCACGACGACGCGGGTACTGACCGCCGACGGCCGCGAGGTGGCCGCTCCGCGCCAGTCCCGACCGACGCTCCTCGCGGATTCGACGGCGTTCGAAACCGCCCGGGACGGGGAGACGGCGATTCACCACCGCGAATCCGACGTGTTCGCGCTCGCCCCCGTCGACGGTACCGACTGGATCGTCGTCGCCGAGGCTCCCAAGACGCGACTCTACGCGGCCAGCGAGACCGTCGGTCGAAACGTGGTCCTCCTGGTGACGACCTCGCTCGGCGCCCTCGCCGTCGTCGGCCTCGTCCTGGGTCGCGGGACCGTCCTCCCGCTGATCCGACTGCGCGAGCGGACCCGAGCGCTCGAGGCCGGCGAGTTCGACGTCGACCTGCGGACCGACCGCGAAGACGAGATCGGGCGGTTGTTCGCCTCCTTCGCGGCGATGCGGGACGCCCTCCGGACGCAGATCCGCGAGACCGAAGCGGCGCGGGAACGGGCCGAACGCTCCAGTCAGCGGCTCGCGCGCCAGAACGAACGCCTCGACCAGTTCGCGAGTACGGTCAGCCACGACCTGCGCAACCCGCTGAACGTCGCGGACGGCTACCGGGACCTCCTCGCGGCGACGCTCGCCGACGCCGAGACCGAGGACATCGACCTCGAGGAGCTCCGGGAGTACGTGACGCGGATCGACGAGTCCCACGGACGCATGGAGACGATCATCGACGACGTGCTGGCCCTCGCCCGGGAGGAGAACGACACCATCGACGAGACCGTTTCGATCGACCTCGAGTCGATCGCGACCGACGCGTGGGCGAACGTCGACCACGACGACGCGACGCTGTCGGTGGTCGGGAGCCGACCGCTCGAGGCCGATCGGGATCGGCTCCTGCGCGCGTTCGAGAACCTCTTTCGGAACGCTGTAGAGCACGGCTCTACGAGCCCTCCTTCGCAGGCTCAGGAGGACGCTGTCGAACGCGGTTCGACAAGCAGTCAGCGCGAGAACCGCGCTGACGACGCCGTGGAGCGCGGTTCCGGGAGCTCCGCCGCGCAAACTCGGCACGCCGTCTCACGGCCGGACGCGTCGAGCGTCAGCCTCGAGGTCGGCCCCACGGAGACGGGCTTCTACATCGCCGACGACGGCCCCGGCATTCCGACGGACGCCGTCGACGACGTCTTCCAGTACGGCGCGACGACGGCCGAGGACGGGACCGGGTTCGGACTGGCGATCGTCGAGAGCATCGTCTCCGCACACGACTGGACGATCGCCGTCGACGAGAGCTACGACGACGGGGCGAAGTTCGTCGTCTCGGACGTCGACGGGACGTGACCGGACCGCCTCGAGAGTGACGGCGTCCGTGATGTCCACACCGATCTTCGGAGGGGACCTGTTCCACGGACCCCGTGAACCGAGGGCGTGAGCAGCGCTGCTCGAGGAGTCCTCGAGCGGCGTTCGACCCGTCCTCCCGCCGGGGCCACCAGCGTTATCAGCGTTACCGAGAGAGTACACCGGTAATGAACCGTCGCCGGTATCTGGCATCGCTCTCGGCCGGGTCGCTGGCCGGAATCGCCGGCTGCTCGAGCCGGCGAACCGACGGTCCGGAGACGGCCGGTCCGCCGCGACTCGGCGTCGAGGGGCGATGGCTGACCGATCCCGACGGCAATCCGGTCGTCCTCCGCGGCGTGAGCGTCGCCGATCCGGTGTGGCGCATCGAGCACGCGGCGGAGCGGGGAACGGACTACTGGGAGACGCTCCGACTCGCGACCGACGACGCCGCGGGGTGGCACGCGCGGATACTCCGGCTCCCGGTCGAGCCCCGTTCGATCGGCGCGGCCGGGATGGACGCCGTCGTCGAGTACCTCGATCGGGCGGTCGAACTCGCGGCCGAACTGGGCGTCTACCTCCTCGTCGACTATCACGCGAGCGAACGCTACGACACGCCGTCGATCGACCGTCGACTGCGCGCGTTCTGGGATCGCGTCGCCCCTCGGTACGCCGACGACTCGCACGTCCTCTACGAACTGTTCGGCGCGCCGACCGAGCCGGCGGCCGGCGGACTCGAGGCCTGGCGGACCTGGCGCGACCGCGCGAGCCCGTGGGTGTCCCTCGTTCGCGACCGCGCCCCGGACACGCCGATCGTCGTCGGCTCGCCGGCGTGGTCGTCGATGACGGCCTACGCCGCCGAGGAGCCGTTCGACCGCGACGGACTGCTGTACTCGGCCCACGTCTATCCGTCGTGGGAGCCCCGCTCCTGGGAGGCGGCGTTCGGCACGCCCGCCCTCGAGGTTCCGGTGTTCGTGACCGAGTGGGGATACACAACCGCCGAGGCGGCGGGGTCGGAGACCCACCTGATCGGCACTACCGAGGACTGGGGCGAGCCGTTCCGCGAGTGGGTCGACGCTCACGAGAACGTCCACTGGTGTGCGGCGACGTTCGACGCTCGCCGACGGCCCGCCGTGTTCGACGCCGACTGGACCCTTCCCGACGGCGACGACCACATGGGTGCGCTGGTCAACGACTGGCTCGCCGACAGACGCGACGACCACCGACCCGGTCAGCGGACGCCGATCCCGTCCGGCGAGGGATCGGCGCCGGCGCCTCCCGAGGCGGTCAGGATCGTCGAGGTCCACGAGACGGAAGCGACCGTGCGATGGGAGCAACCGCGTGATCCGGACGGCGACGACGTTCTCCAGTACCGGGTGACCGTCGACGACCGGGATCCGACGGTTCTGCGTGGCGTCGAACGGGTGACGGAACTGTTCGACCTCGGCCCGGGTCGGGACTACGAGGTGCGCGTGACGGCCGTCGACGAGCGCGGCCTCGAGTCGGACCCCGCGTCGGTTCGGTTCAGTACGCTCGATCCGACCAGTCCCGAGGCCGCGATCCCCAGAACGGACTCGGTGCCGGCGATCGACGGCGACGTCGACGACGCGTGGACTCTCGCCGAGGCACATCCCGTCGATACGATCCTCTGGACCGACCGCCCTCTCGAGGTAACGGCAACGTGGCGGGCACTGTGGGACGAGAACGCGCTGTACGCGCTCGTCGATATCACCGATCCCGAGGGGTGGACGGACGCCTTCGCGGAGCTCTATCTCGACCTCGATAACAGCCGCGAGGAAACGTACGACGGGGAAAACGATCACCACCTCGGTTTCGAGCGAGGCGGTGAATACCCGTGGCAAGGCCCACACTCGGCGCCGATCGCCCGGGTTGCGGAGGTCGCGACGACTGAGACCGACGGCGGTTGGCGGGTGGAATTCGCGGTCCCGTGGAAGGAATACGACGTGCGGCCGATCGTCGGCTCCCGCCTCGGACTGGACGTCCACATCGGCGTCAGGGGAGACGGCGAACGAATCGCGAAGCTCGGCTGGTTCGACGAGAGCGACGAAGCGTGGGAGAACCCGCGGGCGTTCGCGACCGTCGAACTCGGCGAGTGACGCCGTCGCGGTTCCTCGCTGCGAGGAACGGGCTATCCCGAACCGACCGCGCTCGCACGATCCCGTCGTGACTGCGCTGCCGGTCGTATCGACTGCTGGTTCGCCTTCCGAACCCGTTCTCGCTGCCCGTCCCGGTAACTCGCTGACTCGTTCCCGTTCTCGTCCGCGTCCGCGTCAGTCGACCCCATCAGGTCCGTCCGGAACGTGCGATCGTACGAGAGGAAGTCCAGCGGGACCGTTCGCTCGATTCCGGCGTACTCGAGGGTCGCGTCGAACTCGACCGTCAGATTCGACCGCTCGTCGTTCCGGACGTGCGTCACCCACCAGTCGTCGAGCTCGGAGTTGTCGATAGCCGCGCTGGCCTCGATCGTCTCCGTACTGTCGGGCGCGACGACGGTCCGGTTGGCGGCGACGCCCTGGCCGACGACGATTCCGTTCAGCCGTATCGTGTACCCGATCTCCGCGATCGGTACCGGGATCCCGGTCGGGTTGGTCACCGTCGCCGACGCGGTGATCGGCGTTCGGTTCGCGGTCGCGGTGCCCCACTGAGCGTCCGTTTCGTCGACGACGAGCACCGTCCGATCGTACGCGCGGAACCGTTGGCTCTCGTTCGTCCGTAACGGCTCGAGCAGATCCGTCCGGACGGTCCGTTCCCGCGTCCACCCCTCCGCGGGGAGTCGGACGCCGCCGTAGTCGGTCACCACGTCCGGTTCGACGCGCACCGTCGTCGTCTCGTTTCGGTCGACGTGGGACGCCCACCACGCCGGGATCTCGTCGTTGTCGAACCACGTCGAGACGGTGACGGTGTCCGTCCCGTCGAGTCGGACGCGGTTCTCCCGCTCCGACGCGATCACGATGTCGTTCACCGTGACGGTATAGGAGACGTCCGCCGCGGCGTCGCCGGCGCGGAGTAACTGCGGATCGTCGACGCCGATCCGAGTCTCGACCTCGGTCCGCTCGTCGGTCACGGACCCCCACTCGGTATCGACTGATTCGACCTGCGGCCGGTCCGCCGTGATCACGCCGTACGTTGCAGTCCCGCCGGTCAGGAGGATCGCGACGAGAATCGCCAGCCCCGCTCTGCGACGGCCCATCTACGACCCCTTCCGTCCCGACCGGGGTTCTGCTATCGCGTTACACGTTCAGGTCGTTGAAGTCCGAGCCGGCGGTAGCACACGCCGCGGCGGGCTCCGTTGCCACCGCCGATCACTCCCCGATCGTCGACCATTCGCCCGTGAGGTCACGAGTCCGTCGCGAGCGGGGATCGCTGCACCGCACTGGGTAATACCAAATCGTATTGGATATACGATTATTCCGATGGGTTTCCTCTGTCGTCGTAGGGCAGGTACCCACCTATCATCTCTCGGTGTCAGAGGCAGTTTCCTGCCCTATCGCGGCACCCCCTTCCATCTCCACCTTTCCGGAAATCGCTATCCACGGCTCCCGCTCGACTCGACTCGTTCGGTGTCGATACCCTCGCTCGAGGCGATCCCGCGGCTCTCTGGCTCTCCAGATAGATAACTGAAACTCGAGAAAACCGGTGCGTAGCTGTTCCGTCAGATTCGAATCGCGCCCAGACGTACTCGCTTCGCTGCGCTCGACTTGTCTAATTCAAACTCAGGATCGTATTCTCGGCTCACGAAGTTGTTCGCGAAGAAGTGCTCCGTCAGGGATTCGAACCCTGGTCATTGCCGTGAGAGGGCAATATGATTGGCCGGACTACACCAACGGAGCGTTCACGTCCTCCGTCTGCATTCAATCGTTGCGGCGTACGATGTTTAAGCATTCCGTTTCGATCCGAGAGTGTCCCACCGTGACACGGGTTCGGGCGTGGACAGTTCGTTAATCCTCGAAGGGCGACTTGGTTGCCTCGGGTTCGAACCCGTCGAGGCTGATGATATTCTCGCGGCCGACGCGGAGTTTGCTGATCGTACCGTCCTCCTCCATATCGGACAGGAGCATGCTCACCTTGGATTTCGACCAGCCGGTTTCGTCGACGATGTTGACCTGTTTCATGCGGCCGCCGTTCTCACGGATGAGTTTGACGACCCGGTCCTCGTCAGTGAGCAGTTCTTCGTCGGGGAGCGGATCCGGTTCCGGGTCCGGCTCCGGCTCCCGCGACGACGGCTCGTCGTCGCGATCGCGATCGGCCGTCGCCGCTGTCGCGGCCGCGGCCGACGGCGACGAGGCGGCCGCCCCCGCGTCGTCCGACTGTCCGACCGGGTCCGGTGTCGCGTCGCCGCCGGTGTCGTCGGTCCGCCGGCGGTGATACCAGATGGCGCCGCCGCCGATCGCCAACGCGAAGAGGCCGCCGGCGGCGAGTTGCCACGTGGCGGCGCTCCCCGCGGTCCCCTCCCGAACGAACACCGCTCGCGGTTGCCCGTCGAGGAACTGCTGCTCGCCGCTCCAGCGGACCGAATTCGTGTTCTCGAGCGAGTCGCGTCCGTATCGGGCGTCGTCTTCGGGGTCGATGCGGTCGAACGTGAGCCCGTCGCCGGCCTCGATCTCGATCGCCTGGTCCTCCGCGATGTAGAGGTCCTCGAAGACGTCGCCGACTTCGACGGTCCCGTCGTCGATCCGGGCGAATCCCTTCCAGGTAAACGTCATTTCGACGATGCCACGCCTGCCACCGGGCTGATCTACTTCCGCGGAACGTCGGAAGTTCGTCGCCTCCATCTCTCGATCGGTCTGCTCGGCACCGCTCGCCGTCATGGCCGTAGACGAGTTGATAAACCGCTCGTAGAGCGGGGTCTCTTCGGACTCGAATTCCTCGGCGAACTCCTCGAACGCCGTCCGTTCCTCGGATTCGTTCTCGCGATCGAACTGCTGTTCGTGGCGGATCGTCCACGTCGCGCTCCCGTTCTCGTGGACGGTGATCTCGAAGGTCGTCTGATCGAAGTCCTGGGACTGAGCGATCGCCGGCGACTGTAACTGCGACTGCGTCTCCGTCGGTGACGCCGCCATTACCTGCCGCTCCGTTGACGGGTCGCTCTGTGCAGCACCTGTCCCGGCCATCGCCGTCGGGACGCCGAGACCGGCGACACAGAGGACGACGAGAACGACGGCGACGACGGAGACCGACCGGTTCATTCGTCTACCACTACGTGCCGCAGCTAAAAATCCTTGTGAATACGAGAGTCTCGAGTCAACTTGCCGATATCCCGATCGAGAACCCGAAATAGCCGGGTTCAGGGGCCGAATCGCGATCGGACGGGGACGGGACCGAGTCGCAAACACGTCCGGGATCGACGCGCGTGTCGAGATGTCGATACGTACAAACCGGTCGACGGCGTATCGTGGGCTATGATCGACAACCTCGCACAGGGCGTCCAGGCGTTTACGAGCAACGTCTTTCTCGTCGACGGCGAGCGGACCGTGCTGATCGACGCGGGAGCGAACTTCGACGTCGTCGCGGCCGTTCGGGAGCGGGTCGACGACATCGACGCCGTCGTGCTCACGCACACCCACCGCGACCACGTCGGCAACCTCGAGGCGGTGAAAGACGCCTTCGACGTCGACGCGTGGGGGTTCGCCCCCTCGATCGACGGCGTCGACCGCGCCATCGCCGACGAGGAGACGGTCCGACTGGGCGACCACGAGTACGTCGCGCTCCACACGCCCGGCCACAAGAACGACCACCTCTGCTTCTACGCCGAGGACGCCGGCGTCCTCTTCGCCGGCGATCTGATCTTCCAGAACGGGAGTTTCGGTCGGACGGACCTCGAGGAGGGCGACCGAGCGCAGCTGATCGAGAGCATCGATCGCGTCCTCGAGCGGATCGATCCGGACCTCGAGGCGATGCACACGGGCCACGGGCCGAGCGTGACGACCGATCCGTACGACCACGTCGAACTCTCGGCGCAGATGGCGCGACAGGCCTGAGACGGACGGGACGACTCCGTCTTATCGCGACTGCGACCGCGTCTCCAGCACGCGAGCGGCCGTCGGCGCGAACCCCACCGTGACGTCGCCGTCGACCGTCGCGTCCGCACCGCCGTCGGTCGGCGCGCCATCGCTCGCCGCGTCACGACCCTCGTTGCTCGCCGCGTCCGCACCACCGTCGGTGGTCGCCTCCACCCCCTCGCGGCCGCCGGCTCCCGCCGCCGGTCGTTCCGCGGCGTCGAACTGGAGCACGACCGACCGGCCGTCCCACTGCCCGTACGCTCGGACGTGCTCGCCGCGGAACTCGCTGGTCTCGATATCGACGGCGAACCGATTGGCGTCGGCGGCTCGAGCCAGCGCGGCCGGTCGGACGCAGAAACTCACTCGCTCCGCGCCCGCCGGGACGCCCGCGATCTCGAACTCGCGGTCGCTGCCGTCGACGGCGACCCGCGCTCGGTCGCCGTCGCGGGCGCGCACGGTCGCGTCGAAGACGTTGTTGTCGCCGACGAACTCGGCGACGAACCGCGTCGACGGCTCGCGGTAGATCTCTCGAGGGCGACCGACCTGTTCGATCCGCCCGTCGCGCATCACCGCGAGGCGGTCCGAGATCGCCAGCGCCTCCGCCTGATCGTGGGTGACGTAGACGGTCGTGATTCCGAGCGTCGACTGGATCCGCGTGAGCTGTCGGCGCAGCGACTCCCGGAGCCGCGCGTCGAGCGCGCTCATCGGTTCGTCGAGCAGGAGGAGGTCGGGTTCCGGCGCGAGCGCGCGGGCCAGCGCGACCCGCTGGCGCTGCCCGCCCGATAGCTGGTCGGGATCGCGATCGCCCATTCCCTCGAGGTCGACCAGTTCGAGCAGTTCTCGGACGCGTTCGTCGGCGCTCGTCCCCGCGGGCGGTTCCCGGTACCGGAGCCCGTAGCCGACGTTTTCGGCGACGCTCATGTGGGGAAAGAGCGCGTAGCTCTGGAAGACGACGCCGACGTCGCGCTCCTCGGGCGCCGCGTCGGTGACCGGCTCACCGTCGAACCGAACCGTCCCCTCGGTCGGCGCCTCGAACCCCGCGACGGTCCGGAGCGTGGTCGTCTTCCCGCAGCCCGACGGCCCGACGAGCGTGAAGAACTCGCCGTCGCGGACGGTCAGGTCGACGTCCCGCAGCGCGACGGTGCCGCCGTCTCCGTCCCCCACGCCGGTTCCGTCCGCGCCGTAGCGCTTGGTGACGCCCTCGAGTCGGAGGTCGGTCACAGCTCGTACCTCCCGCCGACGCGGTCGACGACGACGAAACTCGCCGCCGTGACGAGCAACAGCAGGGTTCCCATGGCGATCGCGGGACCGGATCGACGGCCGAGGTAGCGTTCGACGGCGACCGGCATCGTGTAGTGCTCGCTCCCGCTGGCCAAAATGACCGTCGAAGAGAACTCGCCGATCGAGATAGCGAAGGCGAAGGCCGCGCCGGCGACGATCCCGTTCGCGACGAGCGGGAGTTCGATATCGACGAGCGCGCGGGCCCGCGAGGCGCCGAGCGCGCGGGCGGACTCGAGCATCGCCGGATCGAGGGTCGCGAGCAGCGGCGAGACGTTGCGCGTCACGAACGGGTAGGCCGCGACCGCGTGGGCGGCGACGATGGCGACCGTGCCCGTCACCTGAAAGCGCCAGCCGCCGGGCAGCGGGATACCGAAGACCAGCCCCTGCAGGAGCCCGAGCCCGAAGACGACGCCGCTGACGGCCAGCGGGAGCATCGCGAGCGTGTCGACGAGCCGCCCGCTCCTGCCAGCCCGGGCCGTCAGTACCGAGATTACGACGCCCATCGGGACCGCGACGGCCAGCGTCGCGAGCCCGAACAGCAGCGAGTTCCGGATCGCGGGGACCGGACGCGTCTGGAAGCTCGCCCCCTCGAGCTGGCGCTCGAGCAGGAACGCGTAGTTCCGGAGGGTGAGTCCGGAGCCGTCAGTGAAACTCCCGACGACGAGACTCGCCAGCGGCCCGACGAAGAGGACGAGCGCGACGAGACCGTAGCCGAGCACGGCGAGCCGTCGCGGCGAGAGCGCCGTCCGAACGTCGGGGAAGAGCGGCTCCCTCGGCGGTGGCGACGGCGCCTGCGAGAACCCGGACCGGGCGGACTCGTAGCGGAGATAGGCGTAGGTCAACCCCAGCGAGAGCGTCGTTTCGAGGATCGCGAGCGTCGCCGCCTCGCCGTAGGCCAGCCGCTGGACGCGGTCGTAGATCCAGACCTCGACGGTCGCCAGCCGGAGGCCGCCCAGCGCGAGCACGATGGGGAAGGTCATGAACGTGAAGATGAAGGTCAGCAGGGCGCCGGTGAGGACCGCCGGAACGAGCTGCGGGACGACGACGTCGCGGAAGGCCCGGCGCGGACTCGCGCCGAGGCTGCGGGCGGTCTCGACGGTCCGGGCGTCGACGGACTCCCAGGCGGCGACGGTCAGGCGGGCGACCAGCGGCGCGTTGTAGAAGGCGTGGGCGAGGATCACGATCGCGAGCGGGCTCGTCTCGATGAACGCGAACGGTCCGACGCCGATGAGGCCGAGAACGGTGTTGAGCGTCCCCGTTTGCCCGAACATCGCGTAGAAGCCGACGGCGACCATGATTCCGGGCAGCACGAACGGGAGAATCGTCAGCGACCGGAGGGTTCGCCGGCCGTAGAACTCGTAGTTCGCGAGGATAGCGGCGGCCGGGAGGCCGAGCGCGACGCTCCCGGCCGTCGACAGGGCGGCCTGATAGGCCGTGAAGCCGAACAGCCCCTTCCGGACGGGCGGCGCGTCGACGGCGAGCCACGGGACGGAGAGGTCGACGCCGGGGAGCGGGGACGCGACCGTCAGCGAGACCGAAATCCCCGCGATCCAGCCCGCGAGCGAGCCGAGATGCGTGCCGATCGCGAGCGGGTCCGCGAAGACATCCGCGAGGACGCCGAAGTAGAACGGGTCCGTCAGCACCTCGACGAAATGGCCGAGCGTCGGCGACCCGTCCTCGAGGAGCGCCTCGACGAAGACGAGGCCGACGGGCAGGTAGAGCATGACGACGAGGACGGCCGCCGTCCCGAGCGTGATCAGCGAGAGGGCGTGGCGCTCGAGCCACGCGCTGACGGCACCGGACGAGAGCCGATCGACGAGGGGACGATCTGCGAGAGACACGGACACGCTGCCCCGTTACTGGCCGACGAACTCGCGCGCCCAGTCCTCGACCCAGCCGTCGAGGTTGCCCCGGAGGTCGTCGTAACCGAACGAGACCGTCTCCTCGGGCGTGTGTGCGTACTCGTCGAACTCCTCGCCCAGATCGACGTGTTCGTCCGCGACAGCCGGGAACTGGACGTTTCGCGTGGCGATCTCGGCCTGGGCCTCGCTCGAGAGGACGAAGTCGAAGAAGTCGTAGGCGAGGTCGACGTCGCCGGCGCCCTCGAAGATCGCCATCCCCTCGGGATTGGCGTAGCCCTGATCGTTCGGGAAGGCGACCTGGTGGCGCGAGAAGTCGTAGTCGAATCGGTTGGCGTACACCTGGTCGGTCGAGTAGGAGACGACCATCGATCGCTCGCCCTCCATGTAGGCGCCGGAGTAGGACTCGGTCCAGCCGTCGAGGACGCGAACGCCGTTGTCCTCGAGTCGCCGCCAGTAGTCGAGGTAGCCGTCCTCGCCGAAGGCGTCGATCGTCCACAGCAGGAACGCCTGTCCCGAATCGGCTTTCTGGGCGTTCTGTGCCAGCAACGTGTCCTCGTATGCGGGCGCGGTCAGGTCCTCGAGCGTCTCGGGTTCGTCGACCTCGCTCTCGTCGTAGACGAGGCTGATGTAGCCCGTGTCGTAGGTGAGCGTGCGCCCGTGCGGATCGCCCAGTTCGAGCTCGTCGCGGACGCGGTCGGCGCGTTCGAGTCGCCCGCGATCGAGCTCGCGGAAGAGGGCGCCGTCCTCGAGCGTGTCGTCGATCGTTACCAGATCGTCGACGTTCAGTCCGAGGTAGACGTCGGCATCGATCTCGACGTCCCTGTCGGCGCGCTCGATGTAGTGGTTGAGCCCCTGCTCGGGAAGCTGCTTCCACTCGAGTTCGGCGTCGAACTCGTCTTCGAACGCGTCTTTGAGCCACGGTCCGGCGGATTCCTCCGTGTCGATCATCGACTCGTACGTGACGACGGTGAGCGTTCCGTCGCCCTCGCTGCTGCCGTCTCCACCGTTCCCACCGTCTCCACCGCCCTCTCCGTCTCGAGTCAGACAGCCCGCCAGACCGAGTGCCGATCCCCCGCCGACGGTACCGAGAAACGTACGCCGTTTCATTACACGGTGGTTCAACTGAGTGGTCTTAATCCCTCTGATCGCGTATTCCGGCAATACGTGCCGTAGAGAGTGCGTTCGAACGGATATACGAGTGCAAAACTGACCCTCATCGGTTCGGAATCTCCGACCCGGACGATCACGACGCGATCCCGGGACGGCCGATCACGACGTTCGATTCTCCGGTCAGACCGCACCGGCCGCCTCGAGCAGCGCGTCGTAGGCGTCCGAATACGCGCGAGCGATCCGCGCGGGCGCCGCCCGGTCGTCGCTCCCCAGCGGCGGCAGGCGAACCCGCTCGATCGGGTCGAGGTACTCGAGCACGTCGGGGACGCGCTTCTCTATGGCGCCGTCTCTCGGGCTCGAGCTGGCGATCTCGCAGGCGCGACAGTAGCGGTCGCTCGGATAGATCCGTGCGCGTCCGGGTTCGACGGCCGCGACGGCGCTGATCGACGCGGGATCGAGCGACTGGAGCGGCTGCGCGATGTCGCTGTAAGACTCGACGACGGCGACCTCCCGCGCCTCGATCTCGGTGGCCAGGTCCTCGAAGGCGGGGACGTACCGCCGCTCGGCGATCTCGTTGAACTCCGCGACGGTCTCGACGGGGACGGCGTCCTCGAGCGGGAGCGCGTCGGCGACCGCGTCCGGAATATCAGCGGTCGCGTTGCGCACGAACGTCGGTCCGGCGCCGTCGCCGCCCGGACGCCCGACGCGATCGACGAGGAACTCGCGATCCGACTTCCCGAGGAGCCCGGTCCCGTCGCCGGGCGTGGGCCGCCAGAGTCGGTGAACGGGATTGAGCGATTCCGGGGCGCGGTCGCGCCCCTCCGCGGCCGCGAGGCGCTTCGCGTCCTTGCCGTAGAGTCGGTCGTCGGCCAGCGCCGTCCGGCAGTCGTCGTGGTCGAACCAGTAGTCGTTGCCGGCCCGAGGCTTGTAGCCGACCGCGCCGGTCCGCTCGAGCAGGCCGACCGAGAACGTGGTCTTGCCGGCGTCGACGCGATCGGCACCGACCACGAGGAGGATCATTCTTTCAGACCGTAGTAGCCGGGTTCGTCGTCGGATCGGGGCTCGGCGACGACGAGATCGTCCGCGTTGATCATCACCCAGGGGATCGCCCAGTCGAGCAGGACGCTCTCGGTGCCCTCGTCGATCTCGGCGTCGGGCTCGAGCCCCTGCAGGAGGCGGGCGATCTCGTAGACGGTGTACATCTGGTCGTCCTCGAGCAACTCATCGGGCGTGTAGAAGTCACACGGTGGAAGCTGATCGAATTCGGATTTCGGAACCGGCATACCCGACCGTACGCGTGCGCGCCACAAGACCGCACCGATCCCGGTTCTCGATTCCGTCCCCGATCCAGTCGCCGCGACGACGGTTCGAGGGACGACAGCACTCGAGAGACGAGACGACTACCGAGACGTATCCGGCCCTCAAACACGTCTACCGTTCGATGTGCCGTCGCGAGTAGTAAAATCCAAAGTTGGATGGGGATGATCTCGCAATATATAGCGCATACGCTAGCTATTAGCCACAAATCTTTATAATTTCGGCGAGAGACGAATTCGAGTGGAATCTACCAATGCCCTGGTTCCGATCATCTACGCAGTTGCGACGGTGATCGCCGCCGTTCTCGGCGGTGCCATCTGGCGCCATCGGGAGAAAACCGGGGTCGTGCCGCTGGTGGTGGCGATGGCCGGCGCAGTGATCTGGGCGGGATCGCTGTTCGCGCGCTCCGCGGTCGATCACGTCTCGCTGTCGGTGTTTTTCCTCCGATTTCTCTACGTCGGTGTCGGAGCCAGCGTCCTCGGTTCGTTTCTGTTCGTCCTCGCGTACACCGGCCGCGAGCGCCTCCTCACGCGACGGACGGTCGCGCTCCTCTCGATCGAGCCAGTACTCCTCGTGGCGTTCGCGTTCGCGAACCCCGGCAACCTCTTTTTCGAATCGATCTCCCGCGATCCGACGGTCGTCGGCGGTATCGCCTTTCGGTGGGGCCCCGCGTTCGATGTCCACCTCGTCTACTCGTACTGTCTCTCCCTCGCCGGAACGATACTCATCCTCGAGTTCCTGCACAACTCTCGGTCGCTATACCGGGGCCAAGCCGCGATGCTGGTCGGCGCGTCCGCGTCGCCGCTACTGACGAACGTGGTCTACACCCTCGACGTCCTCGGGTCGATCGACATCGATACGACGCCGATCGGCTTCATCGTCGGGGGTGCGCTGTATTCGGTCGCGATCGTCCGCTACCGGCTGGTCGATATCGCTCCGATCGCCCGCGACCGGGTCCTCGATACCGTCACCGACGGCGTTTTCGTCGTCGATACTCAGAATCGCCTCATCGACGTCAATTCCGTCGGGAGAGCGTGGCTCGAGGAATTCGACGAGTCGCCGATCGGCACGGACCTCGACTCGCTGTTCGCCGATCGCCCCGAATTACGCGACGAATTCCGCGGTCTCAGGGATCGCTCCGTCGAGACCGAACGCGAACTGGCGTTCCGCGGCGGACACTTTCACGTTCGGACGACGCCGATCGAGGACGGCCGCGATCGCCACGTCGGCTGGCTGTTCGTCGTCCGCGACATCACCGACCGCAAGCGCCGGGAAGCCGAATTACAGCGCCAGAACGAACGGCTCGAGCGGTTCGCCGATCTCGTCTCCCACGATCTTCGCAATCCGTTGAACGTCGCGGACGGCTACCTCGAGCTCGCCCGCGAGACCGACGACGAGGAATACCTCGACGAGATCGAGCGGTCCCACGAGCGGATGGCGACGATCATCGACGACGTCCTCGCGCTCGCCCGCGAGGGTGCGGAGGTGACCGACCCGGAGCCGGTCGCGCTCGCTGCCATCGCCGAACGGGCGTGGAACGGCGTCGATACGGGCGCGGCGTCGCTCGCGATCGATACCGACGCCTCGATCCTCGCCGATCCGGAGCGGACCACGCGACTGTTCGAGAACCTGTTTCGCAATTCCCTCGAGCACGGTGCCGAGCGCGGGGACGGCGCCGACCTCGAGGTCGCGGTGAGAACGCTCGGCGACTCCGGCGACGGCTCCGACGCGGGGTTTTACGTCGCGGACGACGGCGTCGGACTCCCGTCGTCCCAGCGTGGTCGGGTCTTCGAGGGCGGCTACACGACCGACGAGAACGGAACCGGGTTCGGACTCGCGATCGTCGAGGAAATCGCGACGGCCCACGGGTGGGCGATCGAGGCCGCCGAGAGCGACGCTGGCGGCGCTCGATTCGAGTTCACCGGGATCGAGACTGACGACCGGGACGCGACCGCTCCAACTGCTGACTGACCGGCTTCGAGTCGCGGCGGTCGACCTCCGCTCGGCGTCGGTTCGACTGCCGACCGAACGGCCAGTGCACTTTACGTACTCGGCGCTCGAGTGAAGACGATGTCCGCGGCCCCGGGAAGCCCGATCGTACAGGCGATGTACGCGATCACGGCCCTCAACAGCGTCGCCCTCGCCGGCGTGCTGTGGCGCCATCGCGATCGGCCCGGCGCGCGGCCGCTCCTCGGGAACGTCTTCGGGGCCGGGCTGTGGACCGTCTGCGGGCTCGCCCTTATGCGGATCGATCCGGGCCCCCTCGCCCTCGCATTCCTCGCACTCCTGTTCTTCGGTGTAGGGGTCGGAACGATGGCGCTGCTCGTCTTCACGCTCGAGTACACCGGTCGAGAGGAACTACTCAGGCCGCCGATCCTGGCCGCGCTGTCGATCGAACCGGTTCTGGTCGTCCTCATGACGGTCGCGAATCCGGGGGGCCTCGTCTACACAATGAGCGGCGGAACGGTCGAGTGGGGACCCGCGTTCTGGATCCACACGGCGTACTCCTACGCCGTCCTCGCCGTCGTGACGGTGCTGATCGCCGAGTTTCTGGTTCGCTCGCGGTCGCTGTACCGGGGACAGAGCGCGGCGCTGCTCGCCGGCACGCTCGCGACCTGGCTCGGGAACGCCGCCTACGTCTTCGGGCCGACCGACGTCGACGTCTCGCCGATCGGGTTCGCCGTCACCGGGATCCTGTACGCGGTCGCGATCCTTCGCTACCGACTGGTCGACGTCGTCCCGATCGCCCGCGATCGGGTGCTCGACACCGTCACCGACGCGGTCTTCGTCGTCGACGACGAGGACCGACTGATCGACGCCAACCCCGTCGGTCGGCGCCTGCTCGCGTGCGTCGACGGCTCGCCGATCGGCGCGAGCGTCGACTCGCTGCTCGCCGACCGGCCCGCGTTGCGCGAGGAGATCCGCGCGCTGACCGCGACTCGCGACCCCGCGAAACGCGAACTCGCGGTCGGCGACGACTACTACCTCGTGCGAACGACGCCCATTGAGGACGGCCGCGACCGCCACGCCGGCCGGCTATTCGTCGCTCGCGAGATCACCGACCGGAAACGCCGCGAGACCCGACTCGAGCGGCAAAACGAGCGCTTAGAGGAGTTCGCAAACATCGTTTCCCACGACCTCCGGAACCCGCTGACGGTCGCCGGCGGCCACCTGCAACTGGCCCGCGAGGCCGACGACCCCGACCCGCACCTCGACGAGATCGAGCGCTCCCACGATCGCATGGAGACGATCATCGAGGACGTCCTCGCGCTCGCCCGCGAGGGACGGGACGTGACCGATGCCGAACCCGTCGACCTCGCGGCGCTCGCGGACCGCGCGTGGGCGAGCGTCGATACCGGCGACGCGACCCTCGTGATCGACTCGAGCGCGCCAATACCGGCCGATCCCGACAGGTTGCAGCGGCTGCTCGAGAACCTGTTTCACAATTCCCTCGAGCACGGGTCCGAACGTTCGGACGGCACCGCCCTCGAGATTACGGTGGGAACGCTCGGCGACTCCGGCGACGGACTCGAAGCGGGGTTTTACGTTGCGGACAACGGCATCGGAATCCCGCCCGCTCAGCGTGGTCGGGTCTTCGAGAGGGGGTACACGACCGACGAGGACGGAACCGGGTTCGGACTCGCGATCGTCGCCGAGATCGCGACGGCCCACGGCTGGACCAGCGCCGTCGCGGAGAGCGACACCGGCGGCGCCAGGTTCGAGTTCCGCGGCGTCGAACCAGCCGGCGACGCGACTCCCGCGGACGCCGACGTCGAACCGAACGAGTCACCGCCCAGGCCTGACCCGTCTCAACCCTGAGCCGCTCGTCGAGTCGG
This sequence comes from Haloterrigena sp. KLK7, assembly GCF_037914945.1. Taxonomy (NCBI): domain Archaea; kingdom Methanobacteriati; phylum Methanobacteriota; class Halobacteria; order Halobacteriales; family Natrialbaceae; genus Haloterrigena; species Haloterrigena salinisoli. The sequence continues at coordinate 2,808,152 of NZ_CP149787.1, read as the reverse complement.
CGAGCGGTCCGAACGCGAGCGCTGCCCTCATTCGTCCCGCGTGCCACCGTTCAGGTAGTACCGGATCCGGTCCCGACTCGACTCGGCCACCTTCACGAACTCGAGGACGCGCTCGCCGTCCTCGCGGCGGTCCGACTCGAGGTCGATCGTCAGCGACTGCCCGCGAAGGTGTTCGAGGAGCGCCTCGATCGTCTCCGGATCGCCCCTGACCGTGTGCCGTTCGCCGACGGTCTCCCCCGCTTCCACGTCCCGAATCGTCGAGACCATCGGCCGGAGGATCGACTCGCCCAGGTCGCGCGCCCGCTCCTCGAGTCGATCCTCGTCCGCGTCCGATTCGGCGGCCTGAAACGCGTCCCGGACGATCCGCGAAAAGACGAAGTCGCGGCCGTGATCGAAGGGCAGCGAGAACGCGTAGGCGAGTTCCTCGTGGTGTTGAGCCTCCGTCGTGTACTTGACCAGCCGCTCGCCGTCCGCCGATTTCAGGACGACTCCCTCGCGCCCGGCCGCGTCGAGCTCCTCGATCGCCGCTCGAGTCGGTCGAACGGCGTCGGAGGGCGCCGCTCGGTCGAAGAGTCGCGGCTGGGTGAGGCCGTACTCCTCGCAGAGCCGTCGTCGGTCGGCGACGGCGAGTGGCTCCCCCGACTCGCGGTCGCGGACGTCGAAGACGCGGAACTCGTGGGTGTCGACCCCCTCGTACTCGTGGGTCGAATAGGGCGTCTCCGGCCCGACGAGTTCGGCACAGAGGGTCTTCTCCGAGTGGCTCGCGAAGAACTCCTCGAGCGGGAGGCGGTCGCGGGCCCGCGCCGTCGTGTACGGACAGACGTACCCGCTTCTGGTGAACGCGAGGGGGTCGCCGTCGTCGACGGCCGCGATTCGAACGTTGAAGCCGTCGAGTTTCTCCTCGATCGCGACGGTCTCGCTTTCCTCGAAGAACGAGGGGACGCCGGGATCGAGCACGAGAATCCGGGGAATGCTCGGATAGCCGCGAACGATCGTCTCCGTCTCCTCGACGATGACCGTCCCCCGCTCGACGCCGTGGCGAGCGGCCGTGAGGACGTAGTGCGTTCGGCCCGCGGTCGCCCGTTCCTCGAAGTGCTCGAAGAGGTCGGCTGACGCTTCCGTGGTGGCCTCGAGGCGCTCGAGGTACTCGTCGCGGTCCATGCGTTGTTTGTCACCACACCTCGTGAAAAACACCCGGTCGGTCGGCGGCCGGCGATCAGCGGTCCGCGGATCGTCGACCGATCGACCGCGCCCGGACGATCGAACTCGGGGGGAGACCTTTGTAGCGCACCGTCGAAGTGGCGGCTATGCCCGGCGAACTGCCGCGCCAACAGTTCGTTCTCGACACGTCGCTGTTCATCACCGAGGAGATCCGGCGAGAGGACGAATCGCTCGAGACGGCCGTCGTCCGCCTGCTGGGCCTCGTCGCGACCGCGCGCCTCGAGCTCAACATCTCCTGTTACGTGCCGCCGTCGATCCACGACGAACTCGCGACGATGTTGCGCGAGCGCGACGTCGACGAGGCGGTGTTCTCGCGGCTCGATACGTGGGTCGTCCGCAAGAGTCCAGACCGGTACGGCGTGACGATTCCGGCGAACATCGTCTACAACTTCATCGACGAGATGAGCGATCGCGTCGACCGCGGCCTCCGCGTCTCCGAGAAGGCGATCCGCGAGGTCGAGCAGCTCGACCCCGAGGCGCTCGCGAGCGCTTCGAACGACGACGGGCGCGAGGAGTACATGACCGACGCCGATCGGATCCTCTCGGACATGCGAGACAAGTATCGACGCGCGCTCAGACAGGGCGTGCTCGACTCCCGCGAGGACTTCGACCTGCTGATCCTCGCCCGCGAGCTCGACGCCGGCGTGGTCACCGAGGACCGTGGCATCATCTCCTGGGCCGACGAGTTCGGCCTCCGGTACGTCCGCGGCGGGCAGTTCCCGACGCTGCTCGAGGAGTATCTGCGAGCGGCCGGCGTCGAAGACGATTCGTAACGGCGAGCGCTGCATTCTCCCCTCGAGTGACACTCACAGGTGCGCCGCTATCGGCGGACCGATCTGCGATAAAAAGTCGAGATTGACTGGCTCGTCGCTGTCGCGGCCGGCGACTTACTCGAAGTGGTCGAGGCAGGTCTGGTACTCCTCTTCGGCCTTCTCCCAGTTGACGACGTCGAAGAAGGCGTCGATGAACTCGCCGCGGTCCGGACCGTAGTCGTAGTAGTAGGAGTGTTCCCAGACGTCCAGCGCGAGCACGGGATGTGCGCCCCAGAGCGCGCCCTGGTCGTGCTTGTCGACCGCGAGGTTACGCAGCTGCTTGGCGACCGGATCGTACACCAGCAGCGCCCAGCCGCCGGCGGCGCCGGCTGCCTTCTGGAACTCGCCCTTCCAGCCCTCGTAGGAGCCGAAGTCCTCCTCGATGCGGTCGGCGAGCTCGCCCTCGGGCTCGCCGCCGCCGTCGGGGGACATGTTCTCCCAGAACAGCGTGTGGAGATAGTGGCCACAGCCGTTGTGGGTGACGTCCTTGAGGGCGCCGGGCGTCGAACCGAAGTCGCCCTCCTCGCGGTTCTCCGCGAGGGTCTCTTCGGCCGAGTTCAGCCCGTTCACGTAGCCCTGGTGGTGGGTATCGTGATGCCAGGTCAGTACCTGCTCGGAAAGTGCCGGTTCCAGCGCGTCGTAGTCGTACGGAAGTGGTGGAAGTTCGTGGTCAGTCATTGGCGCTCACCTATAAGTTCATATCCACATCTCGCGTGTTAAGCTTTGAGGAGGGAAACGCTACCATGGAACACAACCGAGTACCGTCACGTGGTTTGCGCTATCGATGGCAGCGTGACATGGAGTCGCGCCCGTCTGGGTCGTCCGCTTCCCGCGCGGTTATCGGTGTTCCCTCAGGCGAGTTCCTTGTGACGGGCGTGCTCGAGCCACTCCTCGAGCGACGGCTGGTTCCAGTAGCGGACCATCTCGCTGCGATGGTCGTGTTCGAGAACGCCCGCGTCCTCGAGCTTCGGCAGGTGCGTGTGCTGGAGTTCCATCCGAACCCGTCGTCGGCGGTTCTCGAGGTCGCAATCGGCGTCGGCGTCAGCGTCGGCTTCGGGCCGATCCGTCTCCGCCGTGCGGTCCGCGTTCGACTCGAGATACTGTCGCGAAACGACGGCGTCCGTCAGTTCCTCCATCGTTGCGACGCCATCGGACTGGTCGTGGAGATGATAGAGCGCGTATCGGCGGCGACGATTCGAGAGCAACTCGAAGATGAGATCCAGCGACGGCGTTACCTCTGCCGTGAGCTCCGTCGACTCTCCCTCCGTTTCACGCATCCACGAACCACCTACCGTATGTTACCATTCGAAACCACCACTCGCCCCTACTGCAGCCGTCACATTAGATGTTACGTCTACCTAGAAAAATACATGTATTCCATTCCGGACTCGGTCGGTAGTAGAATGCCGTTTCGAGCCCGCTAACGCCAGTTCGCTGGCTGCTGGGAAGTGATAACTGACGACGAAAACGGCGACCGCGGTGTTCGCAGTGAACGCGTTACTCGTAGAGCCACTCGGCGTCGTGCTGATCGTAGTCGATCAGCTCGTCGTCGTCGAAGTGGATCGCGATCTCGCGTTCGTTGGCGCCCTCGTCCTCGTGGTCGGCGGCGTGAACGACGTTCCGACCGAGATCGAGCGCGTAGTCGCCCCGGATCGTGCCGGGTTCGGCCTCGAGGGGATCGGTCTCGCCGATCATCTGGCGAACCTGGCGCGTCGCGTCCTGGCCCTCCCAGACCATCGGGACGACCGGTCCCGAGGTGATGAAGTCCACGAGGTCGTCGTAGAACGGCTTGTCCTCGTGTTCGCTGTAGTGTTCCTCGGCCCGTTCGCGGGGCATGTTCTCGACCTTGATACCGACGAGCTTGAGCCCGCGGTCCTCGAGTCGAGAGACGACCTCGCCCACGAGCCCGCGCGCGAAGGCGTCGGGCTTGACCATCACGAAGGTCCGCTCGTGGTCACTCATTAGGCCTCACTCTCCTCGGCCTCGACTTCGGCTTCCTCGGTCTCGTCGACCGCTTCGTCGCCGGCGGGTACGTCGTCTTCACCCTCGTCGACGGTGTCGGCCTCGGTCTCGAGGTCCTCGTCCTCGGCGGCGTCGACTTCCTCGGTCTGGTCGCCTTCCTCGTCGGCAGGCGTGTCGGCCTGCGCGGGGCTCTTGCCGCGACGACCCTCTTCGGTCCACTCGAGATCGCGCGGTTCGCGACCGAGCTTGTAGTTTTTCTCCGCCTTCGAGTCGACGAAGTGGAGCACGCTGCCGTCGTTCTTGACGTACATGATGCCCGTGCCGGGCTCGATCTCTTCGCCCGTGTAGTCGCAGGTTCGTTTCTCGACCATTGGTTATTGTCCTCCGATGGAGTCCGCCTCGCGGGCGGTCTCGCGAAGCTGGAGTACGTCCCCTTCGCGGACCGGCCCGAGGCAGTTCCGGGTGATGATACGTCCCTGGTTCTCGCCCTCCTGAATACGGCACTTGACCTGCATGGCCTCGCCGTGCATGCCGGTCTTGCCGACGATCTCGATGACCTCGGCGGGCGTGGATCCAGTTTCTTCCTCTTCAGCACTCATCTCTGATCACCTCAGTCGAGGTCCTCGAGCTTGTCGGCGATATCTTCGACGTCGTCGGAGGCCTCGCCGGCGTCGACGATCGCCGCGGCGGCCGAGCCGACCTCGAGGCCGGCTGCGTGGCCGACGTCGTCCTGGGTCTCGACGAAGACGACGGGGATGCCCTTCTCCTCGGCGAGGTCGGGCAGGTGCATGACGATCTCCTCGGGGGAGACGTCCTCGGCGACGTAGACGAGCTCGGCGTTGCCGCGCTCGATCGCCTTCGTGGTTTCGTTCGTTCCTTTCTTTACGCGTCCGGTGTCTCGTGCGACCTCGAGGGCCTCGAGGGCGTCCTCTGCGAGGTCGGCTGGGATGTCGGTGTTGACGTAGACTGACATTGGTTGTTCACCTCTCCTACACGTGGGCTCGCGCTCCCCTGCCGTCCGGGACGCTGGGCACCCCGGGCCGAATCAAAATCGGCGGAAGTCCTGTGAGGCTAGGAGCATCATCAACCCCGCGTAGGGTGTACTACGTCTGTAGCGTTGCCCCCCTTAAAAGCGTGTTCAAACGCACGGAGCCGTGCGACGCGTCCGCACAGGAGAGTACCACGTCGTCTCACCTTCGTCACCCTAACATCACTAAATCGACAGTTCGATCGAGACTCAGGTCGCGCCCTCGGCCTCGAGTCGAAGGGCCTCGATTTCCTCGACCAGTTCCTGACGCAGTCGTTCGGCGTCCTCGTCGTCGTAGTCGGTGTGATACTCCTTCGCCACGCCGTGTTCCGCGAGCATGTAGTGGCGGTCTGGCGTAACGTCGTGGCGATCGAGACACTGCTTCGTGCACTCGAGCGGGCAGCCGTCGATCGCGACGATCGGGCGTCCGGACGTCGCGGTGTCGACCAGCGGCGCCACGCCGCCGCCGACGCCGGCGATACACGACATCTCGGCGACGCCGTCCCGGTCGAGGGAGACGGCCAGCTCGTTCGCCAGCTGTGCGGCGCTCGAACAGCCCGAACAGGAGTAGACCAGCGGCAGGTCGTCGTACTCGGTCTCGTCGCTCATATCGGGCGTCCGTTTCGCTCGAGCGCTCGAGAAGGTGGTCCCGAACATGTGTGTATCGACAGGTTACTCGCTCGGCACCGTATCGCACTCTATGAACGATCTCAGAACCCACGCGGTCCCGGACGCGGTCGAGCCCGATGACTGGACGCTCCGCGTGACAGGCGCCGTCGACCGATCGCTTCGCCTCTCCGCGGCGGCTCTCGAGTCGCTCCCGCTCGAGACGATCACGGACGACTTCGCCTGTGCCGAGGGGTGGGTCGCCGACGGACTCGCGTGGCGCGGGTTCGCGTCGGAGATCTCCTCGAGCGTGCCGGTCCGTCGGCCGAGGCCGAGCACGCCCTCGCCCGCGCGATGGACGGCGACTACGCCTGTTCGTTCCCGCTCGAGGCGCTCTCGGACGCGTTGCTCGCGGTCGAACTCGACGGTGAGCCCCTGCCGGTCGAACACGGCGGGCCGGCCCGACTCGTCCCGATCGGTCCCAACCGCGACTGCTGGGAGAGCGTGAAGTGGGTCTCAGAAATTCGCGTCGGTGAAACGCCGTTTCCGGACGCCGACACCGCGAAGGAGACCGCGCTGTCCCGGATCGAGTAGGCCGCGGGATAGCAGCCGTCGACCACGCCGCCCGAACCCGCCGATAGTGGAAATACTGTCAATTGGTTCCGACTTTAAGTAACTTCTCAGGCATTGAAATATGCACGAAACGCATGGCTTCGATAGAAAAAATTACCTTCGCTTGTGACTCGCCGGACCGACTCGCGGCGTTCTGGGCGAGCGCGCTCGAGCGCGAGCGAGTGAATCTGCCGCGGGAACTGGCCGGTGGCGAGACGGGCGACCCCGACCACGTCGTGCTCACCGATCCCGAGGATCGAACACCGGACCTGCTGTTCAAACGAATGCCGAAGAGCACCACCGAGGACATCCCCATCCACCTCGATCTGGCGGTCGCGGACAGGGGAGCGTCGGTCGAACGGTTCGAGTCCCTCGGCGCGAGCGCGGTCGAAACGAAACTCGAACGCTTCGGCGATCGTACCCAGGAGTGGACGGTGATGGAGGATCCCGAGGGGAACGGGTTCTGCGTGAGCGAACGGGAGTCCGAGTGAGCGAGCAGCGGCGACCTGCTCGTCTTGCTAACCCCGCCGCTCGAAGACTGGCCCGACCGCCGCGGGTCCGGACGTGCTCGTCACCGCACCCTGGTTGCGGAACGCGGCGGAGCTGTTCGACCGCGCCGGCGAACTGCTGGGACGCTCGCGGCCGACGCGACGATCGACGCTCGGACGATCGAGACGTGTGCCGCTGGTCGCGTTCGATTCCTCGAGCCGTCGCTCGGTCGAGTGCGGTAGTGAACGTGCCGTTCGAACTATCGGAAAATCGATTTTCGAAACGCGAACGGTCGACGCCGACTCGCGTCGACGACCGCCGTTACTCGCCTTCGGAAGCGGTTTCGGTGATCCGATCGAGGAGTTCTTCTTCCGAGCGCTGGTTGCGCACGAACTCGACCAGCCAGGAGACGCGAACATTCATCGTGAGGCCCGACTTTCCTTTCTTGTTCTTCCCGTGGGTCTCGTCCAGGATGGACACGGTGATGGTCTCGATTTCGGCGATGAACGCCTGCAGATCGGTGACCGCGTCGGTCGCGGCGCTAACGATGTCCGAGAGCCGCTGTCGTACCTCGGCACTGTCAGCCGAGGCCGACAGGTCGTCCGTGTTCATGTCCGAGACCGACACCTCGAGAGTGAGATTCGACCCGCTTCGGCGGAGCGTCTCGATAGTGATACCCCGTTGCTCCAGCAGGGATTCGAACGCGTCGACATCGAGGCCGGGAACGTCTCGTTTCCCCTTCTTGTCACCGCCTTTCTCGTCGCCGTCCTCGCCGTTTTCACCGTTTTTGCCGTCCTTACCGTTTTTGCCGTCCTTGCCGTTTTCGCCGTTTTCGTTGGAGTCGTTCGGCGTTTCGTTCCCGTTTCCGTTCTCGTCGGAATCGTTCTCGCCACCGCTCATGAGATCCCCGCCGCTGCAGCCCGCGAGGACGGTTGCCAGTCCGACGCCGCTACCAATGAGGAGTTTTCTTCGCTCCATGGGCGCCACGTCGACGATACTTCTTAAAGGTAATTGGCGGATATAAATTGAGACGCGACCGTTCGAATTTTGGGATTGTTTCCTGACGCTCAATCGAGGCGCCGTCCGGCGTTTACGATGGGAGAGTCGCAGTTCGGTCGCGTCCGACCGGGTGCGACATCAACGATTGCATTGATTGCAACGGAACGGTGACAGTTCTCGGCCCCGCCACCGAACCGCCGGATGGGACGCAGGGATGCCGTCCTCGACGGATCCCGGCCACTATTACGGTCTGCGTTCCAACGAGACCCATGATCGTCGAGAGGGGTGCGATAGCCCTGTTCGAGGAGGCGACGGCGGTCGACGAGCGACGCGTCCTCGTCCTGGCCGGTGACCGAGAGCGCGGGTACGACGCCCTCGAGTCGATCCTCGACGCCCTTCCCGTCGCGATCACCGGCACCGCGCTCGTCGGCCCCGAGGATCGCCTCCGCTGTGAACGCCTCCCGCAGGCGAACGCACGGGAACTCCTCGGGACGACGCGAGACGTGATCGCGCTCGACGCCCACGAGGGGCTCCGGCCGAACGCGCTCGGAGCGGTGGTCGGTGCGGTCGACGGCGGCGGCCTGTTGGTCCTGCTGACGCCGTCGCTCGAGGACTGGCCCGACCGTCGCGGCGCGTTCGACGAGTCGCTCGCCGTCCCCCCGTTCTCGCTGTCGGACGTGACGGGCCGGTTCCGACGGCGACTCGTCGAGACGCTCCGCGAACATCGCGGAATCGGAATCGTCGACCTCGACCGCGAGACCGACCGGATCGTCGACGACGGACTGACGGACCCCGCGCCGCGGATACGTGACTCCGCTGCGCCGACGCCGCCGTCCGATCACCGGTTTCCGGCCGCCGCGTACGAGGCCTGTCTCACGGCCGATCAGGTCGAGGCGGTCGCCGCGTTCGAATCGCTGCTCGAGGCCGGCGGAGACGGACCGAACGTCGGGGAGGGCGACGACCCGGACCGCCACGACCGCAGGCGAGCCGTCGTCCTCGAGGCCGACCGCGGCCGCGGCAAATCGAGCGCGGCGGGACTGGCCGCTGGTGCGTTCGCTGCCGACGGGCTGGACGTGCTCGTCACCGCCCCGCGAAGGCGAAACGCCGCGGAGGTCTTCGACCGCGTCGGCGAACTGCTGGAGACGCTCGAGATCGAGGCGACGATCGACTCCCGGCGGATCGAGACGGCCGCCGGCGGCGTGGTTCGGTTCCTCGAGCCAGCGGACGCCGTCGAGAGCGACCGGCTCGGGGCCGCGGACGTCGTCGTCGTCGACGAGGCCGCCGCGTTGCCGGTCTCGAGGCTCGAGTCGCTGCTCGCGGCCGACCGCGTCGCGTTCGCGACGACGATCCACGGCTACGAGGGGGCCGGTCGCGGTTTCTCGGTCCGATTCCGGGACCGACTCGCCGAGAGCGACCACGAGGTGGTCGAACGCACGCTCGTCGACCCGATCCGCTACGCGGCGGGCGACCCCGTCGAGGTCTGGGCGTTTCGGGCCCTCTTGCTCGACGCTCGCCCGCCGGTCGAGTCGTTGGTCGCCGACGCGACGCCCGAAACGGTCGAGTACCGCACCCTCGAGCCCGACGCCCTCCTCGCGGACGAGACGCTGCTCCGGGAGGCGTTCGGCCTGCTCGTCCTCGCTCACTATCGCACCGAGCCCAACGACCTCGCGCGACTGCTCGACGCGCCCAACCTCGAGGCCCGCGCGCTGGTTCACGACGGCCACGTCGTCAGCGTCGCACTGCTGGCTCGCGAGGGGACCCTCCCGCCCGAGACGCGCGCGATGATGTACGAAGGCGGCCGGGTCCGGGGGAACATGCTTCCGGACGTCCTCACCAGTCAGTTGCGCGACGAGGCCGCCAGCGAGCCAGCGGGCCTCCGCGTCGTCCGCATCGCGACCCACCACGCGGCCCGCTCTCGAGGATTGGGCTCGCACCTGCTCGAGCGCGTTCGCGAGGAATTCGAGTCCGCGGTCGATTGGCTGGGAACCGGCTTCGGCGCCACGCCTGGCCTCCTCGAGTTCTGGCGCGACAACGGCTACCGCGCGGTCCACCTCTCGACGACCCGAAACGACGCCAGCGGCGAGTACTCGGCGCTCATGCTCGCGCCGACGAGCGATTCGGGAACCGAACTCCACGACCGCCACGCCGACTGGTTCGCCCGCCGGTTCCCCGCGCTCTGTACGGACGCACTCTCGGACCTCGAGCCGGACGTCGCCCGTGCGGTGCTTCGGTCGGTCGACGCCGACGCGGCCCCGGAGCTCGCTCTCTCGGCTCACGACTGGCGCATCGTCGCCGGCGCGGCCTACGGCCCCGGCCTGTTCGACGTCGATCCCGGCCCGTTCCGTGACCTCGTCGTCCGATACTTCGTCGAGGATCCCGATGACGTCGATCTAACCGGCCGCGAGGAGCGCCTGCTCGTCCTGCGCGCCCTGCAGGGCCGACCGTGGGCTGCCGTTGCGGAGCGTCTCGAGTACCACTCTACGAGCCAGTGTATGCGCGCGCTCGGGGGCGCGGTCTGTCCGCTGGTCGACCGCTACGGGACGGACGCGGCACTCGAGGTCCGAGAGCGGTTCAGCGAGGAATGACGGAGGCGTCGGTTCGAGCTACTCCAGGACGGCCTCGAGCGCGTCCATCGCGCGATCGACCTTTTCGAGCTCGGCGTTGTACCCCATGTGGCCGAATCGGAGGATATCGTTCTCCATCTCGCCGAGTCCGGTCGCCAGCACGACGTCCTCCTCCGCCGCGACCCGCTGCTGAACCTGCTTCGCCTCGCCCGGGAGGTGAAACGCCGTCACGGTCGGGGAACTCCGCTCCCGATCGGGATAGACCTCGAGTCCCAGTTCGGCGCCGCGCTCGCGACAGCGCTCGGCGGCGGCCTCGTGGCGCCGGTAGACGCTCTCGAGGCCCTCCTCGAGCAGGCGATCGATCGCTTCCTCGAGGGCGGCCACGTTCGCGCTCAGGTGCGTGTAGGGGAACTCCTCGGAGACGTCCCGCCACGGGAGGAAGTTCGTGTACAGCGAGGACGGGTCGCGGTCGTCCATCAGCTCCCAGGCCCGGTCGCTGATCGCGGCGGTGGTCAGCCCCGGCGGCGCGCTGAAACACTTCTGGGACGCCCCGAGACAGACGTCGATCCGATCGGTCGGGACCGGCGTCCCGCCGAGCGACGAGACGGCGTCGACGACGCTCGGCACGTCGTGTTCCTCGAGCAGGTCCAGAATGGGATCGAGATCGTTGAGCGTCCCCGTCGGCGTCTCGCAGTGGACCATCGTCGCCAGTTCGAACGGTTCGCCGTCGTTTTCGGCGTCCTCGAGCGCACGTTCGACGGCCTCGAGGTCGAGCGGTTCGTCGAAGGGCGCCGAGACGAGTTCGGCCTCGCCGCCGTAGGACTCGACGAAGTCCGCGAACCCGTCGCCGTAGAGCCCGTTCGAAATACAGAGCACCCGGTCGCCGGGCGCGACCAGCGAGGCGATCGCCGCCTCGAGGCCCAGAATGCCCTCGCCGCCGGGGACGACGACGTCGTGGTCGGTGTCGTAGACGTCGGCGAGGTCCTCGCAGAGCGCCTGGTAGCGCTCCGCGAACGCGGGATCGACGTCTGGGTTCGGCTGTTCCTCGGCCATCGCCTCCCTGACCGCCGGCGGAACCGCCGTCGGTCCTGGCGTGAACTTCATGGTCGTTCTCCGCGCCGCGTCCCTTAGCCGATTACGGTGGCGGTGAACGATTCGCCGCGAACGGTCGGGAGCACTCTCTGCGAGGGGTCAGGAGAGCAGTCGCCGCAGTACCGACTCGGGCGTCGCTTTCAGGACCCACGCGACGAGCCGCCAGCGCCGCGTGACGTAGACGTGGGTCCGTCGCTCGCGGATCGCGCGGGCGATCTGTGCGGCGGCCGTTTCCGGCGAGCACTCCCAGAAGCCGCCCATCGAGAGTTCGGTGTCGACGAAGCCCGGTTCGACGGTCGTGATCGTCACGTCCGCGTCGCGATCGGCCTGTCGCGCCCGCAGTCCCTCGAGGTACGTCGAGACGAACGCTTTCGAGGCGTTGTACGCCTGCACGCCGCCGACCCCGAAGTGGGCCGCGACCGAGGAGATGCCCACGAGGTGGCCGTCTCCGGCTCGCGCGTGGTCGGGCGTCGACTCGAAGTACTCCATCGCGGCGGTTGCGATCGCCGTGAACCCGCGGACGTTGACGTCGATCGTCTCCCGTTCGGACTCCCACTCGAGGTCCGGGTTCATCGCCGCGGTGCCGGCGCTGATGACGACCACGTCGACCGACGGCATCGCCGCGGCGAGTTCGAAGAAGCCCTCGCGGGCGTCTGCGGTATCGGTGACGTCCATCGTCGCGACGGAGGCGTCGGTCGGCAACGCGGCACCGATCTCTTGCATGCGTTCCGTCCGTCGGGCCGCCAGCCCGATCGCGTATCCCTCGTCGGCGAGCGCTCGAGCCAGCGCTTCGCCGATGCCGGAGGAGCCGCCGACGATGATCGCCCCGCGCGTCTCGCTCATACCCGTCGATTCGGACGCCGGGAGGTAACGATACCGGTGGCCGAGCGCTGACCGGTCGAAGGCCGTACACCTTTGGCCGGCCCCGTCGTCGGTCCCCGTATGGTCGATGCAGTCACGATCATCGCGGTCGCCCTGCTCGTCGGCGGCGTCGTCGGAACGGTCGCCCCGCTGGTCCCCGGCGGGCTGCTCTCGCTGTCGGGACTCGGGCTCTACTGGTGGGGCTCCGGCTTCAGCGAGCCCGGGACCCTCACGGTCGCCGTCCTCGCGCTCCTCGCCGTCATGACGATCGTCGCGGAACTGTTCGGCGGCTCGATCGCCGCCAAGGCGGGCGGGGCCTCGTGGACCACTACCACGATCGCCACCGTCGTCGCCATCGTCCTCATGATCGTCACCGGGCCGCTGGGGCTGCTCGCCGGGCTGTTCGGGACCGTCTTCGTCGTCGAGTTCGTTCAAGGTGGCGACGCCGGCGGCAGCGTCCGATCGGCGGCGTACGCGACCGGCGGGATGCTCGCGTCGACGGCGATTCAGGTGCTGTTGACCCTCACGATCCTCCTGGGATTCCTCGTCGCGCTCTTCGTGTTCTGATCGCCGCGTTCGCACGCTACCGTTCTCGCGTCGGTCGGGACGAGACGATAGCGCTCCGATTCGTATTCGCGCCGTCGTGACTGCAACTTATCCGGCCACGGACCGTACTCCGTCTATGAGCATGTTCGAACGGCTCGGCGAGAAAGTCGAGCGCTTCAAGCAGGAGGCGGTGGCCGCACGCGACGACAGCGCTGCCTACCGCTGTCGCGACTGCGAGACCCGATTCCACAGCGAGCAAGAGACGTGTCCGGAGTGTGGCAGCAGCGAACTCGAGCGCGTCTCCGAGGCGACCGAATCGGACGTGGAGACGAGCGCCCGAACGGAGCCGGAAACGGGTACAGAGACGGAAACAGGAACCGAAACGGAGACAGAGACGCAGTAACGTTCCACCGTCACCGGCCGACCGACCGATCGACGTGCGGTCGGCGCCGGGCCGAACTAGGGATGCGCGTAGTAGACGACGGTCTCGTCTTCTTCATCGTCGTGACGGTCTCGCGGACTTCGTCCGCTCGAATCATCCGTGGCGCGTGGCGCCACGCTGTCAATCCTCGCGAACCCGACCCGTTCGAACTGCACCATCTCGTCGGGTGCGAGGTCGCCGACGCCGGGCTCGGCGTGGCCGCGAACGTCGCCGTCGGGCGTACGCATCCGAACGTCGACGCTCTCGCTCGCCGGGGCCCAGTGGACGACGTCGACCGCGCCTTCGCGGACCACGTCGATATCGTCGGCCGTGTACTCGAGCGCGCCCTCGGCGTACCGGAAACAGCCCAGTCCCTTGAGCCAGATCCGCTCGCCGTCTTCGGGGACGTCCTCGGGCTCGAGCATCACGGAGTCGCTGACGGGAATCTCGCGGACACCGCGCTCCTCGTGGTTGGGGTGGAGCGGCGGGTTCGCCTCCGCGGGCGGATCGCCGGAGATGGGCAGCTGGTTGCCCTCGCGGACGAAGAAGCGACGGTCGGTCTCCTCGTCGATCAGGTCGCGGTTGTTCGCGTAGATCGAACTCATCGCGAGGTCGACGTCGCTGGTCGAGGTGCCGAGCCCGGCCATCGCCTCGACGATGGCCTCGCCGCGGATGCCCCGGCGGCGGAGGCTCTTGAGCGTCGGCGCGCGCGGGTCGTCCCAGCCGTCGAGTTCGCCCTCCTCGATCAGTTCGGCGATGGTCGACGTGCTCATCTTCACGTCGTAGGCGTCGATCTGGACGTGGCCCCAGTGGACGACTTCAGGATAGTCCCATCCGAAGTAGTCGTAGACGAACTGCTGGCGCTTCGCGGAGTCCTGCAGGTCGATCCCGCGGATGATGTGGCTGATCTCGAGGAGGTGGTCGTCGACTCCCGACTGGAAGTCGAGCATGGGCCAGCAGCGGTACTCGCTGGCCGCCTCGCGGGGATGGGGGGTGTCGATCATCCGGAACCCGACCCAGTCCCGGAGCGCGGGGTTCTTGTGCTCGATGTCGGTCTTGATCCGCAGGACCATCTCGCCGCTGCTGTACTCGCCGTCGACCATGGCTTCGAACTCCTCGCGGACCGTCTCGGCGTCCTTCTCGCGGTGGGGACACGGCTCGCCGCTGTTCTTCAGCTCCGAGAACTCCTCGCCCGAACACGAGCAGGTGTAGGCCCCGCCGAGTTCGATCAGTTCGCGGGCGTGCTCGTAGTAGGTCTCGAGGCGGTCGCTGGCTCTGTAGGTCGCGTCGGGTTCGAAGCCGAGGTAGTCGAGGTCCTCGAGGATGGCGTCGTAGGCCTCCAGATCGGGTCGCTTCGTCTCGGGGTCGGTGTCGTCGAATCGGACGCAGAACCAGCCGTCGTACCGTTCCTTGTACGTGCCGATGACGGCGGGCATCCGGGCGTGGCCGACGTGCCACGGCCCGTTAGGGTTGGGCGCGACGCGCATCCGGATCTCGTCGTACTCCTCGGCGTTGGGTAGGTCCGGGAGGTCGTGCTCGTCTTCCTCCTCTTCGGCCTCGATCTCGGCGAGTTCCTCGGGGGCGAGGTCCTCGAGGCGCTCGCGTTTCTCCTCGTAGTCGAGGTCGTTGACCCGGCCGACGACGCCGCCGGCGATGCCCGGGATCTCGTCGCCGTGCTCGCGGAAGTCGGGGTTGTCGCCCATCAGCGGCCCCATGATCGCGCCGACATCGGCGTCGCTCTCGTGTTTGACGGCGTTCAACAGCGCGTGCTTCTCGGCCTCGCGCTCGATGCGCTCGCGCAACTCGTCGTTCATTACGCTGCGATAGTCGTGCCCGGACCAAAACGTCCGCGATGTTCATGCGTCGTTTGCGGGTCCTCCCTCGCGAATTCCGCGGCGGTGACGACGATGCTCGGTTCGTCCCGACGGCGGACCGGTCGTCCGGCATGCGGTGGCGCGCGCTGTCGACCGGCCGAGCGAACGCGAGGCCGGGCAGCAAATTCGTGCGAGGGATGAGCGACTAGTGCGGGACCGAAGGTCCCGCATACCATGCGAACGGGCGCGAAGCGCCCGTGAGCAGACGACGGGAGCGAATCGGCTGGGGAGGGAGTGGCAACTCCATGTTGCCACGGTAGCAGGACGCTCGTTTTCATCGACACTCCGTGAAACCACGATTCAGATCGTGTCTAAACGGAACGGGTACGTGTTCGCACGTCCGAGCGGACGGTTCGTGCGCTGCTATCGTAGTAGTGATGCCACGTCCTCTCCAGCCGACTCGCTCACTCCTGTTAATCGCTCGCTCCCCTCACGCCCTCGATCCGTACTGATCCGTTCTCGACCCCTGTGGTCCCTCTTCCGAACCGACGTCCCGCCGCTACTCGAGCGATCGCACTCACACGGCCGAAAAATATCGTCGAAAAGCGGCGACCGAACGACGCCACCGAGCGTCTCAGTAGCCGCGTTCGATCAGGTAATCCGCCAGATCCCGAAGCAACTCGCGGGCCTCGTTGTCCGGCAGGACCTCGAGTCGCTCCTTGCCCTGGGCGACGAGGTCCTGGGCCGTGGTGTTGGCGTACTCGATCGAGCCGGCGGCCTCGAGTTCGGCAACGGCCTCGTCGATCTCGCGTTCGGTGACGGCCTCGACGTCGTCCGTGTCGACCAGATTGTCGACGTCGACGCCCTGGTCGCGGGCGTGGACCGTGATCAGCGTCTGCTTGTTCTCGACGAGGTCGCTCCCTCGCTGTTTGCCGAGCTTCTCGCTCGGAACCGTCAGGTCGAGGACGTCGTCCTGGATCTGGAACGCCCGACCGATGTCGAGCCCGTAGCCGTAGAGCGCGTCGACCGTCTCCTCGTCGGCCTCCAGCAGGACGGCCGGGAGACACGCCGAGGCGGCGTACAACACCGCGGTCTTCTGCTCGACCATCTCGAGGTACTCGTCGGGGGAGACGTCCTGGCGCTCCTCGAAGGTGACGTCCAGCGACTGGCCCTCGCAGATCTTGGTACAGGTCGTCGCGAGCACGTTGAGCGCTTCGACCGATCGGTCGGGTTTCGCGCCGGTCTCGAGCATGATCTCGAACGCCTTCGAGTAGAGCGTGTCGCCGGCGAGAATGGCCGTCTCGAGGTCGTACTCCTTGTGGACCGCGGGGACGCCCCGCCGGAGGTCGTCGTCGTCCATGATGTCGTCGTGGATGAGGGTGAACGACTGGATGACCTCGACGCTGACCGCGGCGTCCATGATGTCGATGGTGCTCCCGCTCAGGGTCGGGAACTCGCGGTAGTCGGTGCTCAGCGGCTCGACGTCGAGCAGCGATTCGGCCGCCGTCAGCAGGACGGTCGGTCGCAGCCGCTTGCCGCCGGCGTCGAGCAGGTACCGCGACGCCTCGTAGAGCCGTTCGGGGCGCTGGATCGGGAGCTCCTCCGGGATGGCCTCGTTGACCCGCTCGCGGCGCTCGCGGACCGCCTCGAGCACCGCCTCCTCGCGTGCCTCGGGACTGGTCATATCAGTCGACGAGTTGGATGAGGTTCCCGTTGCGCGTGACGTGGAGATCACGTCCGAGTTTGTACCCCTCGCTCTCACAGAGATTGACGTAGCTGGAGTAGCCGCTCATATCCTGGTGAGCGGGAATGACGTGCTGGGGCTGGAGCGCGTTCAGCATCTCGTAGTGGCCCTCCTGGTTGAGGTGACCCGAGACGTGGATGTCGTCGTAGACGCGGGCGCCCTGCATCCCGAGCAGCTTTTCGGCCTGGTAGCGCTGGCCCTCGTTGGTCGGCTCCGGAATGACTCGCGCCGAGAAGACGACCTTGTCGCCGTCGTCCAGTTCGTAGGGGGTCTCGCCGCGAGCCATTCGGGTGAGCATCGCGCGGGGCTCGCCCTGGTGGCCGGTGACGACGGGCAGGTAGTTCTCCTTGCCCTCGTTCATGATCCGCTTGAAGGTCCGATCGACGGACTTGCGGTGACCGAACATCCCCAGATCGTCGGGGAAGTCGACGAAGTCCAGCCGTTCGGCCGTGCCGGAGTACTTCTCCATCGAGCGACCCAGCAGGACGGGTTGACGGCCGATGTCCTTGGCGAACTCGACGAGGCTCGTCACGCGCGAGATGTGACTCGAGAAGGTGGTGGCGACGATGCCGCCGTCGTAGTCCTCCATGCTGTAGAGGACGTCCCGGAGGTGTTCCCGGGCGACGTTCTCCGAGGGCGTCCGCCCCTTCTTGTTGGCGTTCGTACAGTCTTCGATGTAACAGAGGACGCCGTTGCCCTCGCGACCGATCTCGCGGAACCGCTCCATGTCGATCGGGTCGCCGATGACGGGCGTGTGGTCCATCCGCTTGTCCAGCCCGTAGACGACCGCGCCTTCGGGCGTGTGCAGGACCGGGTTGATCGCGTCGATGATCGAGTGCGTGACGTTGACGAACTCGAGTTC
Source organism: Haloterrigena sp. KLK7 (assembly GCF_037914945.1). NCBI lineage: Archaea > Methanobacteriati > Methanobacteriota > Halobacteria > Halobacteriales > Natrialbaceae > Haloterrigena > Haloterrigena salinisoli. The sequence goes on along the minus strand of NZ_CP149787.1, from coordinate 2,790,520 downwards.
GACCTTGCCGCTGTCGCCGATCGACATCGTCTCGCCGGCGTCCATCTTCACGAGGTCGTTCTCGACGCCGAACTTCTGCTCGCCCTCGATCTGCTGTTTGACGAGTTCGATCGTGAACGGCGTCGCGACGACCGGCGCGTTGTACCGGTGGGCGAGTTTCGAGATAGCGCCGATGTGGTCGAGGTGGCCGTGGGTCGGCACGATGGCCTTCACGTCGCCCTCGAGGTCGCTCATGACCCGATCGTCGGGGATAGCGCCCATGTCGATCAGATCTAAGCTGTGCATCCGCTCGGTTTCGACGTTGTCGTGGATCAGGACCTGCGAGAGGTTCAGACCCATGTCGAAGATGACGACGTCGTCTCCGGCGCGAACGGCAGTCATCTGCCGTCCGACTTCTTCGTAGCCGCCGATTGTTGCGATTTCGATTTCCATAGTTCGTTGTACTGAAAGCCGCGATTGACTCTCATCGAAACGGTCCGCGGACTCCCGGTTGTGCGGCCCCGGCGTCTTACAGCGCGTCGGCCATCCCGCTATGCGCACGGGGAGGCAATCGCCTCCGATCGGTCGACGGTGTCACACCGTCGACCCCGAGCGCACTTGCCCGCGGGTTTCGCTACTGGCCACTACACGCCGGGGTGTTAAAAACGCAGTGGGTTGGGTGTCCGCTCGAGCACCGCTCTCCGCGAACGGCGAACCCGAGACGAGAACCGTCGCGAGAGCCGTTTCCAAGCGCACGAACCGGTCGTCCGTTCTCACCGTCCGGCCGGTTTCGCGTCTGCCGCTCCGGACCGGACCCGATCCGACGGGGCGGCCCGTCGAGGATCCCTTTCGGACGCGACGCGTCCGCCCTCACTGACTGAGGTAGCCGCCCTCGACGCCGAACGCCTCCCCGGTGACGAACGACGCCTCGTCGCTACACAGCCACACCACGGCGTTCGCGACTTCTTCGGGCGTTCCGAGCCGGTTCATCGCGTGCATGCCCGCGATCTGCTCGCGCTCTTCCTCGGTCATGTTCTCCTCGAGGAGGGGCGTGTCGATGAAGCCGGGACAGACGCTGTTGATCCGGACGCCGGTCTCGCCGTTCTCGAGGGCGGCGCTCTTCGTGAGCCCGAGCACGCCGTGTTTGGCCGCGGCGTACGCCGAGGAGGTCTCGAACCCGACCTTCCCGAGGACCGAGGCGTTGTTCACGATCGCGCCGCCCGATTCCTGGTCCCGCATCCGATCGATCTCGGCCCTCATGCAGTTGAAGACGCCGTTCAGGTTGACGTCGATGACCCCGTGCCAGCTCTCGGCGGGATACTCGTCGACGGTGGCCTCCTCGCCTCCGATGCCGGCGTTGTTGAACGCGTAGTCGAGTCGGCCGTACTCCTCGACGGCGGTATCGACCATCGCCCGCGCCGATTCCGGATCGGTTACGTCCGCCTCGACGAAGATCGCGTCACCCCCGTCGTCCTCGATCGTCGTGACCGTTTCCTCGCCGCCATCGACGTCGAGATCCGCGACGACGACGCTCGCTCCGCGCTGTGCGAACTCGACCGCCGTCGTTCGTCCGATTCCCGATCCACCGCCCGTGATCACCGCGGTCGCCTCTTCGATCGAAACCATACGTGAACATGATACGAAGAGTTACAAAAACGGTCCGGCCCACGTGTTCCCCCATCTGAACGATTCGAAACCGGTGTACGGTCCCATCGCTGAAAATACGAGTTTTGGAAAATCGCTATTAAACGCGTATTGAATCGATACTGGCGGATGGCAGTACAGTATGAAATACTGACGCTGACAACTAGTTCCGCTCGAACCGGGAAGCGACCGTGAGCGACACGAACCGGGAATACCCCGATCAAAACCGCCGGAGTCGACTACGACTCCGACGATTCGATCGTCGTCCCCGCGGACTCGCCCCGGAGGAACGCGTCCAGTTCCGCGAGACCGAAGACCGAGGCCTCGGCCTCGAGCGCGAGCAGCGCCCGCACCTTCGCGGCCATGCCGCCGGTGACGTCGGTCGCCGCGCTCTCGCCCAGCACGCCGGCGACGTCCTCGTAGGCCGCGATCCGGTCGATGACCGCATCGTCGTCGTCCAGCACGCCCGGCACCGTCGAACAGAGACCGATCCGGTCGGCCTCGAGGTCGCGGGCCAGTGCCGCCACGAGTTCGTCGCCGCTGACGACGGTCGCGCCCGAGCCCGCGTGGGCGACCATATCGCCGTGGAGGACGGGGACGAACCCCTCTCCGAGCAGCGTCGCCACCTGTCCGGTCGGCAACTCGAGGTCGCCCGCCGCGTCCCGGTGGGCGGCCGAGAACGGGTGGACCGGCACCGCCTCGACGTCGCGCTCGAGCAGCCGGCGCAGCACGAACTGGTTCAGGGCCTTCATCGCCCCGTGAATCTCGAGCGCGGCACCGGCGTCGCGGGTTCCCTCGGTCGTGGTGACGCCGTGCTCGCTGGCGTTGTGGTGGCCGAAACTGCCGCCGCCATGGACGATCACGAGGTCGTCGACGCCGCCGTCGAGCGCCGCCGCGACCGCGTCGGCGGCCCGCTCGAGGGCTTCGCCGTCGAGGGTCTCGGGGCGCTCCTTGTCCGTGATGACGCTGCCGCCGAGCTTCAGGACGATCATTCGAGTCGCTGCACCCCCGTCTCGGCGAGTTCGGCGCGGAACGCGTCCTCGCAGCCGGGCGTGTACGACAGCGCCGTCTCGGTCTCGTCGCTGTCGTCGAGGCCGACGATACAGCCGCCGCCGCCGGCGCCCGTCAGCTTCGCGCCCAGGGCACCGGCGTCGCGGGCCGCCCAGACCATCGAGTCGAGCGTCCGGGAGGAGACCCCGAGCGCCGAGAGGAGACCGTGGTTGAAGTCCATCAGGCGGCCGACCTCCTCGATATCGCCCGCGGCGAGGGCTTCCTCGCCGCGCCGGACGACGTCGCCGATGGCTTCGACCGTGTCGGCCGCGAAGTCGTACTCCTCGCGGAGGTCGCGGACGCCGGCGACGAGTTCGCCCGTGTCGCCCGCGCCGCCGTCGAAGCCGATCACGATCGGGAGCTCCGGCGCCTCGAGCGAGCGACAGTCGTCGCCCTCGACGCGGACGGCCCCGCCCGTGGCCGAGCAGAACGTGTCGGCACGGGAGGCCTGCCCCCCCTGGACCTCGTGTTCCGTTCGGTAGGCGCGTTCGGCCAGTTCGTCGATCTCGAGGGTCGTGCCGAGTTCGCGAGTGCCGGCGTCGATGGCGGCGACGGCGACCGCCGCCGAGGAGCCCAGTCCCGCGCCCAGCGGGATGTCGCTCTCGATGGTGACGTCGAAGCCGACGTCCTCGGCGCCCGTGACGTCCCTGACCTGCTCGATCGCGCTGTCGACGTACCCCATCGCGGCGTTGAGCAGCGACTCCGAGACGTCGACGTCGGGTCGCCCCTCGGCCTCGCCGGCGTACTCGACGGTGAAGCCGTCCAGACTGAGGTCCTCGGCGTGGATCCTGAGTTTGCTGTCCGCCCGTCGCTCGACGCCGACCCGCGCCCGCAACTCGATCGCACACGGCACCGCGGGCTCGCCGTAGACCACTGCGTGCTCCCCGAACAAGTACACCTTCCCGGGAGCGCTCGAGACTGCCATAGCCCGCCGTTCGTTCGACGACGGTTAATAGCTATCTTTCTCGGGAGAGGGACCTCCTGTTCTCGAACCACCGGAGGCTCCCGCTCACCCGATCGTTCGTGTTCGGCCGCGGCGCAAGCGGGAGCCGAACGCTCGAGGAGTGGGGACTTATACTCCCGTCGACCCAACGCCGATGCGATGGCACTGGTACTGCCGAGCGAACTCGTCGTCGATCGCTTTCTTCCCACGGTGCGGGCGATGCTGGCGACGCGCCTGGCCGACCGCGGTATGACCCAACAGGAGATCGCAGACGAGCTCGGCGTGACGCAGGCCGCCGTCAGCAAGTACGTCAGCGGCGAGAGCGGCGGCGACGACCGCTTTCGCGACCACCCCGAGACCGTCGCCACCGTCGACCGCATCGCCGACGGCCTCGCCGGCGACGAGATGGACGGCTACGACGCGCTGGCGGAACTCCTGGCGTTGATCCGCGACTTAGAGGACCGCGGGCCGATCTGCGAGCTCCACGAGGAGGAGATGCCCGCGCTGCGGGGACTGGGCTGTGACCTGTGTGTCCGCGGCCTCGATCCCGAGGTCCGCGCCGAACGCGACGTCCTCGCGAACGTCAGGACGGCCGCTCGCACCCTCGCCTCGATTCCGGAGATGGCCGCGGCCGTCCCGAACGTCGGCACTAACGTCGGAATGGCCCTGCCCGACGCGCGCGACGAGACCGACGTCGCTGCGGTTCCCGGCCGGATCTACGAGATCGGTCGCCGGATCGAGATCCCCGCCAACCCGGAGTTCGGCGCCTCTAAACACGTCGCCACGGCCGTCCTCGCCGCCCGCGAGATCGATCCCGAGGTCCGCGGCGCGGTCAACGTCGCGACCGACGACGCCCTCCTCGAGGCCGCTCGCGCGCTCGGGTTCGAGCCCCTCGAGTTCGACGCCGACTACGAGGACCGGGGCGAACACCTCCGCGACCGGTTCGCCGACCGCGGGAGCGTTCCGCGAGTCGCCTACCACCGCGGCGCGTTCGGTATCGAACCGATCACCTACCTCTTCGGTCCGACGGCCGTCGACGCGGCCGAACTGGTCGGCGACCTGCTGGAGGAGGCGTCGGCCTGACGGCGCGGTAACCGACGCCGCGGCCGGTCGGGAGCCGACCGCGAGACCGCGATCGAATTCCGGCCGATACCGCCCTCTCGATGCCGTATCGGGACACTTGTTACGCGTGAAACTGTTTCGAGAGCATCATTTCACTCGCGAGAGACTGTTTCGCCGGTGAAACCCGGGGCGAGAATATCACCTCGCTAAGGAGAGTGTAATAATGCGCTCGACGCGAGTCGTCGCGATCGCGACGCCGTATCGGATCACATGTTATTCGTGCAACTGCTACGATGTCACCGGTCCGCTCGCGAGCGACCGTTTCGCCGGTGAAATCCCGAGACGAGAATATCTCTCCGCTAAGAGGCGTGTAATTCTCCGCTAAGAGATTTGTAATAATACACCCGACGTGAGTCGCCTCGATTACAAGACAGATGGATATCATTATTACCATCCAGCACGCGGCGAACGTCCACCTCTTCAAGCACGTCGTCCGCGACCTCGAGATCGCGGGTCACGACGTCCACGTGTTCGGCCGCGAGAAGGGGGTTACGGGGGAACTCCTCGACGCCTACGACATCGATCACGAACTGCTCTGTGGGGAACCCGACGGCTGGCTCGGACTGGGGCTGACGCAGTTGCGCTACGAGTACCGGCTCCTCCGCCGGGCGCGGGCGATCGATCCGGACTACATCGTCTCGAGCCACGGGATCGCCGCGACGCACGTCGCCAAACTGGTCGGCGCGGAGAGCCACGTCTACATCGACACCGAGACGGCGATCAACGGCGGCAACCGACTCACCCTCCCGTTCGCGGACGTGCTCTACACGCCGGACAACTTCCGCGAGGGCTACGGCGACGGTCACGTCACCTATCCCGGCTACCACGAACTCGCGTACCTCCATCCGGATCGGTTCGAGCCGGACCCGTCGATCCTGCGACGCAACGACGTCGACCCTGACGAGCAGTACGCCGTCATCCGGTTCGGCGCGTGGAACGGCAACCACGACGTCGGGAAGGAGGGAATCTCTCCCTCGGCGCGTCGCCGGATCGTCGACGTCCTCGCCGATGACGGACGAGTGTTCGTCTCCGACGAGGGCGACGGCTCGCTGCCGGAGGGCACCGAACCGCTTCCCGTGCCGCCGGCGGCGTTTCACCACCTGCTCGCGTTCGCCGACGTCGTCGTCGGCGAGGTCGCGACGACCACCCTCGAGGCCGGCCTCCTCGGCACGCCGACCGTTCGGATCAGTCCGTTCGCGGGCGCGGACGACATGGGTAAGTTCGATGAGCTCGAGGCCTACGGTCTCGTCCGGTCGTTCCACACGAGCCGCGAGAGCGACGCAGTCGATACCCTCGAGCGGATCGTCACCGATCCGATCGCCGACGAGACCTGGGCGGATCGACGCGAGGCGATGCTCGAGGAGAAGATCGACGTCACCGAGTACGTGCTCAGCCAGCTCCTCCCGGGCATCGACGAACCGACGCCGGAGGCGTCCGCGCGGGCGGAGAGCGAGTCGGAGCCCGACGCGGACGAGCGCGGCGAGTCGGAGTCCGACGCGGACGAGCACGGCGAGCCGGTCCCCCAGTGACGCCACCATGATCCGCGTCCTGAGTCTCACTACCACAGACTGGCGCAGCTTCTATCAAAGCCAGATGACGGCCCTCGAGCGCGCCGGCGTCGAGGTGACGACGCTGCCGGTCCCCAGCGAGCACCGGGCCCGCGAGGACGACGTCGAGCGGCGGACGCCGCTCGATTACGCCCGTTACCTCCCGCAGGTGCTCCGAGCGGCGCGCGACGACTACGATCTCGTCCACGCCAACTACGGACTCACGTTTCCGTTCGCCGTCGCGGCGTCGGCGCTGCCGCGGACCGACCTCCCGGTCGTCTGTACGCTCTGGGGCGGCGAGTATCTCGACAACCCCTTCGCCGACGTCATCAGGCAGTTCACCGCGCGCGCCGATCACGTCGTCGTTCCCTCGAACGCGATGGCCGATCGCGTCGATCGACCCTGTCACGTCGTCCCCTTCCCGGTCGATACCGAGCAGTTCCGCCCCATCCCCCGCGACGAAGCGCGCGAGCGCGTCGGCTGGGAGACCGACGATCGGATCGTCCTCTTCCCCTACGCCCCCTCGCGCGAGGAGAAGAACTATCCGCTGGCCGAACGGGTCGTGGACGGACTCCCCGACGACGTACAGTTGCGGACCGTCGCCAACCAGCCCTACGAGGAGGTACCGTACTACCTGAACGCCGCCGACGCCGTCCTGATCACCTCGCGCTACGAGAGCGGGCCGATGACGATCAAGGAGGCCGCGGCCTGTAACGTCCCGGTCGTCTCGCGCGACGTCGGCTTCGCCCGCGAGGTGCTCGAGCCCATCTCCGACTCCCACGTGGCCGCCGACGACGACGCGCTCCGGCCGCGACTGGCCGACGTCCTCGCGGGCGATCGCCGATCGGACGGGCGAGCGCACGTCTCCGGGTACACCGTCGACGAGATGGGGGCCCGCTTGCGCGCCGTTTACGATCGCTGCCTCGAAACCGTAGCGTAACGAAGAGCGGGCGACGTCAGACGTCCCCTCCGAGCCGAATCGCTCGGCCGTTCCGATCGGCTCAGAAACCGACGAAAACGCGGTACGGAATGCCGACGGCGAAAATCGCGATCAGTGCCGCCGCGGCCAGCATGACCGGCAGCGGGATGACGTCCTCCTCGAAGTGAAACATCGAATCGAGCATGCTCGTTCGTTGCGCGAGCGGTTACGTAACTCCTTTGCTCGTCGGCTCGGACTCGACGGTGCTCGTGGACGAACTCGAGCACGACGTTCGAATACGCGCCGGACGAACGGCGCGGCCGCTCGGCGAGACGCCCGCAATATTGAAAACGATCAGTATCGGTTCGAACGGATTAGACGCCGCTCTCGAAGTCGTCGAGCGAGTAGGACGGCTCGGCGCCGCGTCGATCGAGGACCTCGTTGGCGAGCAGCCAGTAGACGACCGAGAGGGCCTTGCGACCCTTGTTGTTCGTCGGGACGACCAGGTCGACGTTGCTGACCTGGTTGTTCGAGTCACACATCGCGATGACCGGGATGCCGACCGTGATCGCTTCCTTGACGGCCTGGGCGTCGCCGATCGGGTCGGTGACGACCAGCACGTCCGGCTCGATGTAGCCGTCGTACTTGGGGTTGGTCAGCGTGCCCGGGATGAAGCGGCCGGTGCGGGCGCGAGCGCCCACGGCCTCGGCGAACTTCTCCGCCGGGAACCGACCGTACTGGCGACTCGAGGTGACCAGGATCTGCTCTGGGTCGTAGTTCGCGAGGAAGTCCGCGGCCGTGCGGATGCGGCCGTCGGTCTTCGAGACGTCCAGCACGTAGAGCCCGTCGGTCCGGACGCGGTGGATGAACCGCTCCATGTCCGAGGTCTTCTGCTGGGTCCCGATGTGGACACCGGCGCCCAGGTAGTCCTCGACGGGGATGAGGAGGTCGGCCTCCTCGTCGCTCATGACGTCGTCGTCGAGGGAGGGACCGGCGTCTTCGGGCTCCTCCTCGGCTGCTGGTTCGGCGTCGGCGTCGGCCTCCGCGGCCTCGGCGTCGGCGGGCTGTTCGTCTACTGGCTCGACGTCCTCCTCGGCGGCGGGACCCGGCCCCTCGGCCGGCTCCTCGTCGATTTCCTCCTCGGCGGCGTCGAGCCCTTCTTGGGTTGCGTCGTTGTCTGTCATGTCGCGTCGTCTGCGATTCTGATGAGCTCGTTGAGTTTGGCGGTTCGCTCGCCACCGACGGCGCCCGTCTTGATGAAGGGGGCGTCCGTCGCGACGGCGAGGTGTGCGATCGTCGTGTCCTCGGTCTCGCCCGAGCGGTGGGAGATGACCGGGTCGTAGCCGTTCTGGGCCGCGAGTTCGATCGCGTCGAAGGCGTCGGTCAGCGTCCCGATCTGGTTCGGTTTGATCAGGATGCTGTTGGCCGCACCGCGGTCGATGCCCTCGACGAGCCGATCCGTGTTCGTGACGAACAGATCGTCGCCACAGATCAGCGTCTGATCGCCGACCTCGTCGGTGAGGTCGGCGAAGGCGTCGTAGTCGTCCTCGTCGAGGGGGTCCTCGACGTAGACCAGATCGTACTCGCGGACGAGGTCGGCGATGTACTCGATCTGTTCGGCGGTGTCGCGACTCCGGTCGCTGTACTCGTAGGTGCCGGTCTCGCTGTCGTACAGCTCCGCGCCGGCGACGTCCAGTCCGAAGCCGATGTTGAAGCCGACCTCGTCCTGGACGATCGAGACCGCTTCGTCGACGATCTCGAAGGCCTCGCTGTCGTCGATCGACGGCGCCCACGCGCCCTCGTCGCCCTTGCCGCAGGGAACGTCGCGTTCCTCGAGCAGGTCGGCGACGGTGCCGTGGACGGTGGCGTTGGCGAAGACGGCGTCCTCGACGCTGGGTGCGCCGACGGGCGCGACGAGGAACTCCTGAATGTCGGTCGCGTCGGCGGCGTGTTCGCCGCCGCCGACGACGTTACCGAGCGGGATCGGGAAGTTCTCGCCGCGGAACGCGCCACCGAGATGCTGGAACAGCGGCGCGCCGAGCACGTCGGCACCGGCCTTCGCGGCGGCCATCGAGATGGCGACCGCGCTGTTAGCACCGATTTCCGAGAAGTCGTCGGTCCCGTCGGCGGCGTGGAGAATGGCGTCGACCTCGCGCTGATTCCCCGCGTAGGCTTCGCCGACGAGCCGCGGGACGGCGTCCTCGCGGGCCGCGGCGATCGCCTCGCTCGGCGGTCGCTCGACGGCCTCGTACTCGCCCGTGCTGGCACCGCTCGGTGCCGCGGCGCGGCCGAAGCCACCGCTTTCGGTCATCACGTCGGCCTCGACGGTCGGATTGCCTCGAGAGTCGAGGATCCGACGCAGCCGTACGTCCGTGATGCGCGTCATTTCCGATCGTACCCCCGCTTGACGGTGAACGGAAGCACACCGGCGTCGTACTCCTCGGCGGCGATGAGGATCGGCTCCGACTGGTCGGTTTCGACCAGCACCGGCGCACCGTAGGAGATCTGCAGCGCTCGAGCGCCGAGGATGCGTGCTTTCTCGTAGCGGTTGTGCTGTTGTTGTTGCATTGTTACTGGTACGGGGAGACGACGTCGACGAGATCGCGGTGACTGACGAGCATGCGCCGACAGCAGTAGCGCTCGACGCCGAGTTCGTCGAGGACCTTCTCGGGGTCCTCGTCGCCCTCGTTGGCTCGTTCGTCGAACTCCTCCCAGTGTTCGGCGACGACGTTGCCACAGGTGAAACACCGGACCGGTACCATCATGCTTGAATCACCTTAGCGGTAGGACTTCTGGTAGCGCGCCCGAGCGCCCGGGCCGCCCCACTTCTTCGGTTCGGACTGGCGAACGTCGTTGACCAGCAGCGACCGATCGAACTCCATGTACGCGTCGCGGAGTTCGGCGTCGTTGGTGTACTGGACGATACCGCGCGCGATGGCGGTGCGGACGGCGTCGGCCTGTCCGCTGATGCCACCGCCTTCGACTCGAATGTCGATATCCATCTCACTGCGCAGGTCCTCGCCGGCGATGCGGAACGGCTCGAGCATCTTGAGCCGGGACATCTCCGGTTCGACCAGTTCGACTGGCTGGGAGTTGATTCGGACGCGACCCTCGCCCTCGCGAACGGTCGCGCGGGCGACGGCGGTCTTTTTCTTTCCACTCGTGTTCGTTACCATGTGACGTTAGCACCTAACTGTTCGGAGACTTCGCCCAGCTGGACGAAGCGGATGTTCGAAAGCCGATCGAGCGACGTTCCCTCGAGCACTTCCGCCTCGCTGTCGTCGTCGTTCTCGTAGGGGTTGCCGACGTAGATGCGGATGCTGTCGAGCGCCTCGCGGCCGCGGGGCTTCTTGTACGGAAGCATGCCGCGAACGGAGCGCTTGAAGATCGTGTCCGGTCGCTTCGGGTAGTAGGGACCGCTGTCGGACTGCAGCTGCAGTCGCTTGCGGTAGGTGCCGAAGACGTCCTCCTTGTCGCCGGTGATGATCGCTTCCTCGGCGTTGACGACGGCGATGCGTTCGCCGTCGAGGGCGCGCTGTGCGACTTCGCTGGCGACGCGACCGAGGATACAGTCTCGGGCGTCGACGACGACGTCCGCGTCGAATTCCGCGATACTCATCGAATCACCCGGACGTTAGATCCATCGGGGTTTGCTTCGAGCGCCTGCTCGAGCGGTACTGATTCGCCGACCTGTTCGATCTTCGTCTCGGCCGAGGAACTGAAGTCGACGGCCGCGACGGTAACCGATTTCTGTAGTGCGCCGGATCCCAGCACTTTGCCGGGAACGACGACGGTCTCTTCTTCGCGTGCGTATCGCTCGATGCGGCCCAGGTTCACCTCTGCGTGGGTGCGCCGGGGCTTCTCGAGTCGATCCGCGACATCTCGCCAGACGTCGGCGTCCGTCTCGCGGGACGTCGACTTCAGCTCGGCGATGAGATCGTTGAGCCTCGGATTAGTTTTGCTACTCATTGGTTTCCTCCAAAGATACGGAACCGACGGGACGAGGAACCGTCTCGTCGGTCGTGGAATCGCTGTCGTGTCGAACGGTCCGAGACACGCACAGTCCGGCCTCCATCGCGGACGGTCGGCTGTTCGGTGGTGGACGTTCGACGAGTGAGAAGTGGATGCAGGGAGCAGGATTTGAACCTGCGGACTCCTACGAGACAGCGCCCTGAACGCTGCGCCGTTGGCCTGACTTGGCTATCCCTGCTCGCACTTCTGTGTATCCGCCGCCCCTTCAAACCCCTTTCGATTCCATCGAGCGAGTCCGCGCCGGTCTCGTGGCTGACGGCGCCGGCGTACGTGGACTCGCGGTGGGAGTTGGGGCGGATCATCTGTTGCTATAGCTGTACTGCGTCTTCGAGGGCGGTCGCCCGCGACTCGATCGAGTCGGCGGCTCGCGTGACCAGTTCCTCGACGGTAAAGGAGCCGTCCGTCTCCACGTGGAAGACGAAGGCGTTGGGCACGTCCTCGACCTCGACCTCCTTGCCCGGATACCGGTTCGAGAGGTCGTGGTCGAACTCGCTCGTGGGAACGAGCTCGCCGTCGTCCTCGATGACGCCCCGAACGATTCGGGACTCCTCCTCTTCGAACTCGGGGAGGTCGCCGACGACCTCCACGCGCTGGAGGTGTCGGTACCCGACGGCCACGCCGCCCTGATGTTTGGCGTGGTCCTTCCCGTAGTCGATGACGGCGTCGGCCTCGGCCTCGAGACGCTGGCCGTCCTTGAGGTCGATGATCGGGACGTTCTCGTCCGCCGGTTGGACGAGCTCGTCGCTCGAGACGAGATCGCCCGAGTAGGCCGTGGCCGGCCCTTCGACGTCGATCGAGAGCGTGACGGTCTCGTCCTCGCCGAACTCGCCTTCCGGCGGCGTCGTCAGCGGGACGAGCCCGAGCCGGAGCGCGAGTTGCTCGTCGAACATGACCGACGAGTTCTCGACGAACCGGACGGTGTCGATCGCCATCGTCGGCACGTCGGCGAGCATCGCTCGACGGATGCCGTTGGCGAACCCGGGGGTCACGCCCCGAACGAGGAACCGCGCTTCGCGATCCTCGCGTTCGACGAACTCGACGTCGTACTCTTCAGTCATGGATCTAGTAGCCGCCCTTACCCTTCGGTGCGCGCGATCCGTCGTGCGGGATCGGCGTGACGTCTTCGATGCGACCGATCTCGATACCGGAGCGAGCGAGCGCGCGGATCGTCGCCTGCGCGCCCGGTCCGGGGGACTTCTGGAGGTTGCCGCCGGGGCCGCGCACGCGAACGTGCAGACCCGTGATGCCGGCCGCTTTGACCTCTTCGGCGACGGACTCGGCCATCTGCATGGCCGCGTACGGCGACGCCTCGTCGCGGTTCTGCTTGACCGCCGTTCCGCCGGAGGACTTGGCGATCGTCTCCGCGCCCGTGAGGTCGGTCACGGTCATGACGGTGTTGTTGAACGATGCGTGCACGTGGGCGATGCCCCACTTTTCGTCGTCCTGGCTCATGATTTACTGACCCTCCGCTCGTTCGGGGTGGAGTTCGTCCGCGAGGGGACTGTTCTCGTCGAACGCGACGAGGTCCTCCTCGTCGACGTCGACGACGTACGACGGAACCCGGTGGCGCTGGTCGCCGATCACGATGTGCCCGTGGGTGATGTACTGTCGGGCCTGCTGGGTCGTGTTAGCGAGTCCGTTCCGGTAGACGACCGTCTGGAGGCGACGCTCGAGGATGTCCTCGATCTCCAGCGACAGGATGTCGCCGAGGTCGTCGCTCTCGTCGAGAATGCCGACGCGCTTGAGCCGACCGAGGAACTCCTCGGAGCGGCGCTGGACGGTCTCGTCGTCCTGGGCCTGGCCGAGCAGTTCGCGGGCCTCGCGCCGGTAGGAGCGAAGCTCGGACTGGGCGCGCCAGAGCTCTTCCTTGTTCGAGAGCCCGTAGCGGTCGACCAGCGAGTGCTCCGTGGAGATACGTTCGCCCTGGTATGGGTGGTTCGGCGTCTCGTATTGTTTGGTGTCAGTGCCGAGTGGCATTATTCACCCTCGTCCTCGTCGGCGGCGGCCTCTTCGGCCTGTTCTTCGCGGATCTCTTCGACGTTGACTCCGATGGTGCCCTCCGTTCGGCCGGTGGACTTGGTTCGCTGGCCGCGAACCTTCTGTCCGCGCTTGTGGCGGACGCCCTTGTAGGAGTCGATCATCTTCATCCGGTTGATGTCGTGCTGACGCGTCAGCTGGAGATCGTTCCCGATCTCGTGGGTCGTTTCGCCGGTGTAGAAGTCCGACTGGCGGTTGTTGAGCCAGTCCGGCACTTCCTCGGCGTAGTTCTCTACGGTCTCGACGACCTCGTCGATGACGTCGTCATCGAGTCGACCGAACGTCGCCGTTCGATCGACGTCCGCTTCGTCGGCGATGAGCCGGGCGGTCCGTCGACCGACCCCGTTCAGCTCCGACAGCGAACGCTCGACAGTCTTCGTCCCATCGAGGTCCGTTTGCCCGATGCGGACGAAGTACTGGAGGTCTTCGTCGTCCTCTTGTTCTTGAGGTGCTTCCTCACTCATGTGTCGTGTATCTGTGTCTGGTGTGCGCGCGGTGCAAACGACTGGCGAAAGAACGCCAGGGAATTCTACTGACGAGGAGTCGTCAGCGTATCCGACGTTGTGGCGGGGATTCGAACCCCGGAGGCTTGACGCCACATGGTTAGCAACCATGCGCCTTGGGCCGCTTGGCTACCACAACACCGAGTCTCTATCGTCGCCCTCCCGGACTCGGGGACTGCGTCCCCTACACGTATCGCACCCGGACCTACCGGCGACGGGTACTTAAGCGCAACGAAAGGCCCCGGCCCCGCTATCGAGTCCCACCCCGTAATCGTCGCCCCATCGGGCCAGCGGTCTCCCTCGAGTCGTTTTCTCATCATTTATAGCGTTACGATGGAAACTCGAAACTATTCATGAGTTTGTCCGAGACCGAGGCCGCGTTCGAGCATCCCGTACTGGAACTCGATACGCTGGCCGAGATGTTCGAACGGAGCGTCGAACGGAACGGTGACACCGACGCTCAGCGGTACAAGGGCGGTATCTACGAGCGGTCGCTCGCCGGCGACGGTGACGACACCCCCCTCGAGCCCGCGCCCGACGGCGAGTTCACGTCGATCACGTACGACGACATGGCCCACCTCGTCCGCCGGATCGCGGCCGGCTTCCGCGACCTGGGGATCGCCGACGGCGAACGCGTAGGGATCTTCGCGGACACGCGCACGGAGTGGGCCCTCTCTGACTTCGGGATCCTCGCCGCCGGCGGGGTCGTGACCACCGTCTACGAGAGCTCCTCGCCGGATCAGATTCGGTACCTCCTCGCCGATCCCGGCGCCTCGGGCGTCGTCGTCGAGAACGAGACCCTCCTCGAGCGCGTCCTCGAGGTCGAAGACGAGCTGGATCTCGAGTTCTACGTCGTCTTCGACGCCCTCGAGAACGACGCGTACGCGGATCGCGAGGACGTAATCACGATCGGGGACCTCTACCGGCGCGGCGACGAGGAGTTCGACCGCAGTGAGTACGAGTCGTGGCTCGAGGCCCGCGACGTCGACGACCTCGCGAGCCTGATCTACACCAGCGGCACGACGGGCAAACCGAAGGGCGTGAAGCTGACCCACCGGAACCTGCGGTCGAACGTCAATCAGCTCTATCGGCGGTACGGCCCGCGCGACGACAAGGGCGAGGACGACCCCTCGATCACGCCCGAGTCGCGGGCGCTCTCGTTCCTGCCGCTGGCCCACGTCTTCGAGCGGACGGCGGGCCACTTCATGCTGTTCGCGGCCGGGGCCTGCATCGCCTACGGCGAGAGCCCCGAGACCTTCGCCGAGGATCTCGGCGCGGTCGGCGCCACCAGCACGACGGCCGTCCCGCGGGTCTACGAGAAGCTCTACGACGGGATCCGCGAGAACGCGGCCGAAGACGAGGACAAGCAGGAGGCCCTCGAGTGGGCGATCGACGTCGCCCGGCGCTACAACGAGGCCGACGACCCCGACGAGGAACTCGAGTCCGAGCTAGCGGACGCCGACGAACTCGTCTTCGCGACGATCCGCGAGAAGCTGGGCGGCAACGTCGAGTTCCTCGTCAGCGGCGGCGGGAGCCTTTCCCCGGAGCTCTGCGAACTCTTCCACGCGATGGGTTTGCCGATCTTCGAGGGCTACGGGATGACCGAGACGTCGCCGGTCATCGCGACGAACCCGCCGAGCGATCCGCGCGTCGGAACCGTCGGCCCCTCGCTCGCGGGCGTCGAGACGAAACTCGACACCTCGGTCGTCAGGGACGAGGCCTTCGACGACGAGGGCGCGGTCGGCGAACTCCTCGTCAAGGGCGCAAACGTTACCGACGGCTACTGGGAGAAGCCCGGCGCGACGGACCGCGCGTTCACGGATGCGGGATGGCTCCGAACCGGCGACATCGTCCACGAACGGCCCGACGGCTACCTCGAGTTCCGCGAGCGCACGAAACAACTGCTCGTGCTCTCGACGGGGAAGAACGTCGCGCCGGGCCCGCTCGAGGACGCCTTCGCGTCCGTCGACGTCGTCGAGCAGGCGATGGTCGTCGGCGACGGCGAGAAGTTCGTCGGCGCCCTGCTGGTCCCGAACGTCGAGGGACTCGCCGGTCGGGCCGAGGACGAGGGCGTCTCGCTGTCCGACGATATCGAAGCGCTGGTCGAGGACGAGTGGGTGCTCGAGCAGGTCGAAGCCGCCGTCGAAGCGGTCAACGAGGACTTCGAGTCCTACAAGACGATCAAGGAGTTCCGACTGGCTCCCGAGGGCTTCACCGAGGAGAACGGCCTCGTAACGCCGACGATGAAGAAGCGCCGCTCGAAGATTGAAGATCGCTATGAGTCCCTCGTCGAAGACATCTACACCGAGGACGACATCGAAGCGAGTTCGGACTGAGCGATTCCGTTCGCGGTCGATCGGCTCGAGCAGCGATCAGTCCGCCGGCGGCTCGACCTCGAGGTACTCGTCGTTCAGTTCCCACTCGCCGTCGTCGTTTTGAACCATGTACTCGCCGTAATAGGGGACCCGATTCGCGACGACGTCGCGGAACGCCTCGCGGATCTCGGGTTTGGACATCTCGCCCATCGACTTGAGGTCGTCGTTGCGGTTGAGACAGCCCTTCAGGTAGCCCTCGTGGGTGACCCGGACGCGGTGGCAGTTCGCGCAGAAGGTGGGGTTCTCGACGGGGTCGACGATCTCGACCATGCCGCCGTCTTCGCTCCCGGCCTCGCCGCCGACCCAGTAGCGCTTGCGGTCGTGCATCTCGCGGTGTTCGATCTCGTCGGCCCGCTCGGCCAACCAGTCGTGAACCCGCTGGATGTCGACGTTCCACTCGGGCTTGCCCGTCAGTTCGGGCATGTACTCGATCAACTGGAGCTGGAGGCCCTCGTTTTCCGCGACGTGATCGACCATCTCCGGCACGTAGCCCGCCGTGTGCTCGAAGACGACCATGTTGAGCTTCACCGGGTCCAGCCCCGCCTCGAGCGCGGCCTCGACGCCCTCGAGGACCTTCTCGTAGGCGCCGCTCTTCGTGATCTCGGCGAAGTCCTGCGGGTCCAGCGCGTCCTGGGAGACGTTGACCCGCTCGAGGCCGGCGTCGACGAGATCCGGGGCGCGGCCGGGGAGGAAGGTGCCGTTGGTTGTCAGGGAGACCTCCATCGAATCGGGCGTGCGTTCGATGATCTCCGCTAAGTCCTGGCGGAGCATCGGCTCGCCGCCGGTGAACTTCACCGCGTCGACGTCGAACTCGGCGGCGACCTCGAGGAATCGGACGACGTCGTCGGTCGACATCTCGTCGTCCTGTGGATCCATCGGCCCGCGGGTGTCACCCAGCCCCTCGTTGTGACAGTAGACGCAATCGAAGTTACACCGATCGGTGAGAGAGACCCGAACCCCAGTTACCTCCCGCCCGAAGTCGTCGGTGAGCATGCTACTGAGTTGCAGCCGGATCCGCTTAAGCACGCTGGATATTTCCACCCTCCGTAACCGATTTCGGTTGCGATATCGCCCGACTCTCGGCACGGATTCGACGGTCCCGTCGAGTCGAGTACTCATGGTGGTGGCCGTGGTGGTGACGGCCATGAGTACTATTGCGGAACTAACTATTCCGGCTCGGGAGTTCGCGCTCCGGGAGACGCTCGAGGCCACGGCCGACCTCGACGTCGAGATCGAGCGCGTCGTCGCCTACGATCCCGACCACGTGATGCCGTACGTCTGGTTCGCCGACGACGACGCCACCTTCGACGGACTCGAGGACGCCCTCGCGGACGACCCCACCGTCGAGGCGGCGGAACGGTTGACGGACCTCGACGACGAGCGCCTCTACCGAATGCAGTGGGTCGACGACGTCACCGTCATCCTCCACCTGCTGACCGAGGAGCAGGCGACGGTCATGGACGCCAGCGTCGAGGACCGCCAGTGGCGGTTCCGCGTGCTCTTTCCCGAGCGCGAGTCGCTCTCGAGCACCTACGACTTCGCGACCGAGCGGGGGCTGACGCTCGAGGTTCGGAAGATCCACCGGCTCGAGGACGACCGTCGGGGCCGGTACGGACTGACCGACGCCCAGTACGAGACGCTGGTCGCGGCCCTCGAGCAGGGTTACTACGAGATTCCGCGCGAGACGGACATGGACGGGCTGTCGGACGAGCTCGACGTCTCCCACCAGGCGCTCTCGGAGCGGCTCCGGCGGGCCCACCTGACGCTGGTCGAGGAAGCCATCGCGGTCGGTCACGGGGACGAGTAGTTCGGACCGTCGTTCCGGATCTCGCGGCCGAAACCGCTCGAGCGGCCGTGGTGCCGACCCACCGGCGGAAGAACTACCCGGCGCACCGACGAACGGAGACGTATGGACGAGGACATGCTCGAGGACCAGCGGCGACTGGTCGAACTCATCGAGGAGGAGGGGTGGGACGTGACGGATCTCGAGATTTCGGCCTACGACAGCCCGTGGGCCGACGAGGACGACCCCGAGGCGACGGTGACGATCACGGCCCGGAAGCCCTACGAGAGCGAGGGTGACGAGGACGACGGCGACGATGATAACCCGTATCGGCTGAAGTAACGCAGTGCCGACCCGACGGACGGCATAGAGTCGTCTTGTTTGCGAGTCTCGCTTCCACTAAGAGGAGATCCTTCTCTGACAGAGAACCCCATCACACCGTTATCGAAGTCAGGTACCCACCGCTAAAGCGATGGGCTTGTCAGTGGACTCCCGCTCTGACCACAAGATGTGGCAGACGAATACTCGCCGTTCGCGTTCAGCGTCCCTGACTTCAGGACGACCTGACAATTCGCCCGTCCAGCACCAGACTTGAGCCAGTGCTGGACAAGCCGCCACGCTATGTTTCGCGCCGCGTTATAATCCGCGTGCAGTTCTTTGCCGCAGTTCAGGCACTCGAACTCGTCACCGGTACGGTTATCCTCGTGTGTGAACCCGCATTCCGAATGACTGCACCGCTGCGACGTGTACTGCGGCTTCACAGTAGCCACAAGAATACCATATTCTTCGGCCTTGTACTCGACGAAGTCTTGGAGCTTCTTAAACGCCCATTGCTGGAATTTGCTCCCGTTCGAGATGCGCTTACGGATGTGCTTCAGATTCTCGAACGCTATCGCGTCACAATCGTATCGCCGTGCCTCGAGAACCAGTGCAAGAGCGACGCGATGCAGGTAGTCTTCGCTCCAATTCGAGAAGCGATTTCCGATCGACATTAGTGTTAAGTGGGCGCTCCGAGTGCCTGTCTGCTGCAAACTCCCGCGACGTCGTTCGTACTCTGCACGCTTGTGATTGAGGTAGTCGGCGTTACCGAGGAACGCGCCTGTTGAGGCGACGGCGAGATAGCCGTCAACGTTCAGGTCTACGCCGAGTACCGCTCCGTACTTGGTCGCAGACGCCTCTCCGTCTCGTTCCTTTTTCATCGAGACGTGCAAGTAGTACGTCCCATCGCGCTTGTGAAGCGTAGCCTCTCCTCGTTTCCAGTCATCGTCCTCCCAGTATTCCGCGAATGGTGTTCCATACGATTCATCTGGAAGAACATAGTCCGCGGTGATGCGCCCATCCACAGTGGACAACGTGCAATGGTCGTCGTTGTATGTTATCGTACGAGCGTCGTAGACGACGACGCTACCGCGAAAGTTGGGTTTGCTTGCTTTCTTACCGTCTTCAAGGATACGATCTCTACAATTGCCGAGTGCGTTCGCAGCGAGACTGCGAGCAGCTTGGACGTGGTTTGCGGTGAGGTTCGTTTCCTCGCGTACGTCGGCGTACGTCGCGTCGTTGAGTTTGCTCTTACTGTCGATTATCTGGGTTGGATCGTCAGACCAGCCGTAGTCTGCTACGTACTGTGCAGCATAGCGGAATTGTTCGAACACCTCATTGAGGACGGAGTGGTCGTCCTCTGCGACGTCGAGCTTGATCTGGATGTTCCTGACGATCGCCACAAATCAAACACGAAGGTCATGTTATTTAAAACTATAATCTCAGTAGAAAACTACCGTGTCTAAATGCATGGTCGGTTTCCCGAGTGACGTGCTTCCTCCGACTGCTCCAGTCATGGGTTTCTGCGCTGTACTATGTGGAGTCTGTTCGCTGAACCCAATATTCTGGCCGATGAGCCGTGTATTCGCCGAAAGTTCTGATTAATGAGAGGACAGGGATTTCATTCGACCACGGTTCTCCCATCCATCTCGAGGGTAAGGCGAACCGTGAATGCGTCAGCCCTTGATGTTACACACCGGGAACGTCCGCGCGACCTTGTCACCGATGCCGAGTTCGTCGGAGACGCGGACGACCTCGTCGACGTCCTTGTAGACCCCTGGGGCCTCCTCGGCGACCGTCGCGCCCGACTGGGCCTTGACGTAGATCTGATCCTGCTCCTCGAGTTCCTGCTGGACGTCGCCGCCCCAGTACTCGCTCTTCGCCTGCGTGCGGCTCATCAGCCGTCCGGCGCCGTGGGCCGTCGAACCGAAGGTGAGGTCCATGGAGTTCTCGCCGCCCCGGAGGACGTAGCTGCCGGCGCCCATGCTGCCCGGAATGATGACCGGCTGGCCGACGTCGCGGTACGCTTTCGGGACCTCGGGGTGGCCCGCGGGGAACGCTCGCGTGGCGCCCTTGCGGTGGACGTAGAGTTCCCGCTGCTCACCATCGTCGTTCACCGTATGGGTCTCCTTCTTCGCGATGTTGTGGGCCACGTCGTACAGCAGGTGCATGTCCATCTCCTCCCAGGACCGACCGAACACGCGCTCGAACACCTTCCGCGTGCGGTGCATGATCAGTTGCCGATTGACCCACGCGAAGTTGATCGCCGCGTTCATCGCCGCGTAGTAGTCCTCGGCGAGTTGCGAGCCCGCGGGCGCGGCCGCGAGTTCCTTGTCCGGGAGCTGGTTCAGCAGCCCCTGGTGTTGCTGTTCGATCTTCCGCAGGTAGTCGTTACACGTCTGGTGGCCCAGCCCGCGGGAACCACAGTGGATCAGGACGACGATCTGGTCCTCCTCGAGGCCGTACGCGTCGCCCACGCCCTCGTCGAAGACGTCCGTGACGCGCTGGACCTCGAGGAAGTGGTTGCCCGACCCGAGCGAGCCGATCTGGTTCTTCCCGCGGTCCTTGGCTTTCTGGCTGACCTTGTCGGCGTCGGCGCCCTCGCGCATTCCCTCGTCCTCGCAGTGGAGCAGGTCCTCCTCGACGGCGTGACCGTTCTCGAGCGCCCAGTCGACGCCGCGCTCGAGGATCTCCTCGACGGTGTCGACGCCGGCTTCGACGATGCCGCCGCCGCCGAGACCCGACGGAACGTTGGTAAATAGCGAGTCGACGAGCTCTTCCTCGCGACCCTGGAGCTCGTCGTAGGTCAGGTTCGTCCGCATCATCCGGACGCCGCAATTGATGTCGTAGCCGACCGCTCCCGGCGAAATACAGCCGTTCTCGGCGTCCAGCGCACCGACCCCACCGACCGGGAAGCCGTATCCCTGGTGGCCGTCGGGCATACAGATCGCGTAGTTGGTGATTCCGGGCAGGTGAGTCGTGTTCGTGATCTGTTCGAGGGTCTTGTCCTCCTTGATCTCCTCGAGCAGCGCCTCGCTGGCCAGTACCCGCGCTGGCGCGCGCATGTCGCCCTCTCGTGGAATCTCCCAGACGTACTCACGCACTTTCTCGAGCGTGATCCCGTTGGCGTCGAAGGTGGTCATACTCGAGAGTCGGGCGCCATCGATGAAAGGTGTTCGTCTCTCGGGTCGGCTTCGCGAGCCGTCACCGCTGTCGTCGGCGGACCGTCCCGGCGGACGGAACGGCCGTGAACCCGCGACGTCACGCCGTACCCGATACGTCCGCGTCCGGCTCATCGGCCCCCCTGTCGGCCCCGTATCTCTCGAGCCAGCCGTCGACGGCGTAGGGACCGCTCCCGGTGATGAGCAACGCCGACGCCAGTCCGAAGAGGCTGACGTGTGCGAGCACCGGATCGTCGGGCAGCGCGAACAGCGTGAGCGTGAAGACGCCGATCGCCGTCGCCGCGCTCGCCCGCGTGAAGAAGCCCACGAGGAGCGCGAGTCCGAGACCGACTTCTGAGAGGCCCGCGCCGAGGACCCACAGCTCCGGGCCGGCGGGGACGACCGCGGTCAGATCGTATCGGTCGACCACCGCGAGCGCGATGCCGGGTCGCAGGAGCTTCTGGCCCAGGCCCAGCGAGACGAACGTACAGCCGAGGCCGACGCGGACGATCGTCGGCAGGAACGCGCGATAGGGCTCGATCCGCTCCTGAAAGTCGCGCGCGTAGTCGTAGATCGGATCGAACCGCCCGTAGACCGTTCCCGACGCGCCGGCGACTCGCTGGAGGACGTGATCGCCGCTCGGTCGCCCGCCGCCGAGCAGCGCGATCGCCAGCGTTCCGGGCACGAACTCGAGTTGCAACAGCAGGACCGAGTCGATCGCGAGGCCGACGAGGTAGGCGGCGAGCGTGAGCAGGGCGACGAGCCGCGTCGCCAGCCCGAACAGCAAGAGGAAGCCGAGCGCGACCTGCAGGAGTCGCGCCTCGAGACCGAGCGCGGGACTGATGAAGTAGCCGCCGAAGCCGGCCCCGATCAGCGGGATGCCGATCGAGATCCGCAGCAGCCAGGGCACGTACGCGGTGTACTCCCGCATGGCGGCCCGGAACGCCGCGACGTCTCGCTGCGCGGGGCGAACGGCGAGATAGCTCCCGATCGCCGCGAGGACGACGAGTGCACCCGCCAGCAGCGGTCCGACGACGAGCGGGTCCGTCAGCGCCTCGCGGAGGAACTCGCCGGCGGCGACCTCGCGTTCCTCGTCGACGACGTACTCTTCGTGTGCGCGTGCCGTCCCGATCGCGCCGAATAGCACTGCCGCGACGAGCGCTGCCGGACCGACGAGCCGAGCGATCGAACGTCGACGCGGGGGAGCGTCCATCACCGTTTCTACGAGTGCCACGGTGAAAATGCGTCCCCCGGAAGACGCTCCGCCGAGTCGATTCCCGCTCGCGTGACTCTGATTCCCGTTCGTGCGACGCCGGTTTCCGCTCGAGTGGCTCCGCTTTCCGTTCGAGGGGGTGTCCGTCGCCGAGCGGCGGACGATCAGACGTCGAAGACGACGTAGGCCTCCCACTCGTCTCCGCTCCCGTCCGCGTCCGGGCTCTCGCGGCGCTCGAGGCGCATCTCCGAGTAGGTCACGGCCTTCACCTCGCGGGCGTCGACGTCGGCGAGGGGGACGCCGCGGGCGCTGGCCTCGAGGGTCCATCCGTCGCGTTCGGCGTTCCCGCCGTCGCGCTCCGGTCCCTCGATCGCCTCGACGCGGTGGTCGACGGGGAGTTCCGCGCGGACGTCCCGGAGGTAGATCAGTTCGTCCAGGTAGTCGAACAGCAGGGCCTCGCGGTTCTCCGCGGTCACGGACAGCGAGAATCGATCGCCCGACTCGGCGGGAATCTCGTCACAGGAGGCGGCCGCCAGTCCGTCGGCGACCGCGGCGAAGACCGACTCGAGCGCGTCGCCGCTGGCCGCGACCGCGACGTCGGCCGTGTGATTCCGCAGTTCGAACCGTCCGCCCTGCTGGCTGGTCATCGCTTCTCGAGGGTTGGACGGGCGGTGTGGTATGCTCGTCGGTTTCGGCTGCGAGCGGGGGGACGGTCGTGGCCGCAGCGACGACGGTCGTGGTTGCAGCGACGACGGTCGCGTTCTGTCGGGACGCGAACCTGCTGTCGATCCCGGGCGCAATCGGTAGAGGCGGTCGAGATCGAAGGTGCGAACCGGCGAACGGATAGTACGAACGTCTGACGTTACGTATCGTTGACTGCCGGTGGAATTATATTGGCGACGGTGATAGACCCAGGTAGTGAGCGTCAACATCGACAGTCGAGTCGTCGCGCCGGGGAGCGACGACTTCGTCGACGAAGCCTGGCAACTGAAGGAGGAGATCAACCGTCAGGAAGGCGTGCTCAAGCAGCGATACGACTTCTTTACCGACGCGTATCGTCGCTCCAAGGTTCACTGTTACGTACAGGAGGACGATCTGGTCGGCTTCGCGGCCGTTCGCCGCGACGGGTACATCCTCTTTCTGGCGGTCTCGCCAGACCTGCGGGGGCAGGGGATTGGCAAACAACTGATCGCGCGCGTCGCGGAGGACCACGACACGATCACGTGTCACGCCCGGACGAGCAACGAGAACGCCCTCCAGTTCTACGAACACCTCGGGTTCGAGATCAAGCGCCGCATCGACGACTACTACGAGGACGGCGGCGACGCCTACTACCTGAAACTCGGCTCCGACGTCGGCATCGCCGACAAGATCTCGGAACTGATGCGGCGCTGACCGCGGTCGATCGATACTCCGCTCTGATCTCGTCCCGTCGTCTCCCCGGACGACGGTCGCAACGAACGCACGCCGAGGTACCGCCAACGGTAGATTCGACCGTCTCCTCGAGGAACGTCCAGTAACGCTCGATTTCCCACCGCTGAGAACGCACCGCGATCTCAATCGGCAGTTGAGTCGCGCTAGCCGGTCTCGAGATCCCCTCCCATCGGGTCGAACATTCGGCAAGATTATACGCCCCCACCCACGACTACTCGAGTCGTATGGAGGAGCGAACGAGGGCCTATCTGCGGGGGCGATTTCGCGACCATTACCGACGGACGGAGATCACGCCGCCGCCTGCGGCCAACGAGCGCGAGTGGGGCTACATTCCCTGGACGGAGGGCCCCGACACGACGATGGTTCGCCACCGTTCGCTGCTCGAGCTGGGCGACCTCTCGGAGTTTCTCGTCCGAAAGCGGCCGCGCCACGTCTACTTCTCCGCCGGGCGCTTTCGCGACCCCGGCGCGAGCTCGATGAACGCCAAGGACTGGCAGTCCGCGGACCTCGTCTTCGATCTGGACGCAGACCACCTGCCGAGCGTCACCCTCGGCGAGGACAGCTACGCCGAGATGCTCGCGAAGTGCAAGGCGGCCCTGTTTCGGCTGCTCGACTTCCTCGAGACCGATTTCGGTTTCGAGGACCTCGAGATCGTCTTCTCCGGCGGCCGCGGGTACCACGTTCACGTGCGCGACGAGACCGTCCTGGGCCTGGACCGAGAACACCGCCGGGAGATCGTCGACTACGTCCGCGGGATCGGCCTCGAGTACGAGGAACTGATCGAGACCGAGACCGTCGCGGGGCTGGGCCGGAAGACGCCGACCGAGCGCCGAACGCTCGAGATCGACGGCGGGTGGGGCGCCCGCACGCACGCGCACCTGATGACGTTCGTCGACGGCCTCCTGGAGATGGACGACGACGACGCCCTCGACCGCCTCCAGGCGTTCGACGGCATCGGAGAAGGAAAGGCCCAAGCGACGCTCAACGCCGCGCGCAACAACCGCGAGCAGCTCGCGGCGGGCAACGTCACGGTCCACACGGCGGTCTCGCAGTTGGCCGAACGCTTCGCCGAGCGCGCGGTCGACGACGACAACGCGCCGATCGACGAACCCGTCACGACCGACACGAACCGGCTGATCCGACTGCCGGGCAGTCTCCACGGCGGCAGCGGCCTGAAAACGGTGCGCCTCGAGCGCGACGAGATCGACGCGTTCGATCCGCTGGTCGACGCCGTCCCCGACACGTTCCGGGGCCACGAGATCACCGTCGACGTGACCGACCCCGGCGAGGTCGAGCTCGGAGGAGACAGCTTTACGGTCACCGAGGGTGACCAGTCACTACCCGAGTACGTCGCCGTGTTCCTGATGGCACGCGGCCGCGCGGAGAAGGAGAAAGAATGAATCTAGACGAGTTACGTTCGGTCCAGAGCAAGGAGCGCCAGAAGGACAGCCTCCAGAATCTGCGCCCCTCGTTCTACCAGGAGGTCGGCGAGTACATCGCCGACTTAGAGGACGAGCGTGACCGCGTCGCCGAGGAGAGCGACGACCCCTTCTCCTCGCCCGAGGTCGGTCGGCTGACCGACGAGATCGAGACCGCCAAGGACGTCGTCGAGGCGATCTACGAGCGCCGAATGGGCAAACTCGTCAAGCAGGCCAGCCTCGCCGCGGCCGGGATGCCGGCCGACGACGACGGACTCACCGCCGAGGAGGCCGACCTCTTCGACGATCTCGTCGATCGGATCGGTTCGAACAAGTCCCGCGTCCTCGACGTCCTCGAGGGCGTCGAGACCGAGGACGCCGCGGGCGACGGCGAGACCGAAGCCCCAGCGGGGAGTGAGGGGACCGAAGCCGGACCCGCCGGTGGGCCCCGGAACGCCACCGATCCGACGCGGGCCGACTCGAGCCCCGCACCCGGCACGGATCCGACGGCCGCCGACCCGATGGCCGATCCCGGGACCGCGAGCGACCGCGACTCGCCGCCAGCCGAGACGGCCGACGACGACGCACCGCCGGTGCCGCCACAGGAACCGCCTGCTGACGCGGACGCCGACACTGGCGCTACTACTGCTCCCGGGTCCGGATCCGGCGACTCGAGCGGCGTGACGCCCGCGGACGTCATGGGCGGGGACGGACCGGACCTCGGTGACGAGGCCGCCGGAGAGTCGCCGCCGGAACCGGGGGAGGCGCCTCCAAACGCCCTGTCCGGGGACAGTCCGGACACCGCACCGACCGATCCCGACGCGACGGACGACGACGCGTCTGGGGACGACGTCGACCGCGTCACCGTCCGGATCACCCGCGACGTCGGCTCGATTCTCGGCGTCGACGACCGCGAGTACTCCCTCTCGAGCGACGATATCGTCACCCTCCCCGAGCAGAACGCGGATCCGCTGCTCGAGCAGGACGCCGCCGAACCGCTCGAGTGAGCGGCGACCGAGACTGACGTGCGAGAGACGAGTGAGCGAGTAGCGCGAGCGAACGAATCGGCCAGGGAGGGCGTGGCGATCCCTAGTCGCCAGACGGAGTCGAACACCCCGTCAATCCGCCGCCGGATGTCGTTCGATCGATTCCTGGTTCTATCGCTCGGCTCACCGACGGCGCACGCCACCGAAGCGGGTTCTCGGACCCGAGCGCTACTCGATCTCTCCCGTGTACGAACCCAATCCGATCGAAACCACAACGCATACGTCTGCCGTCGCTAACCCACCCCCATGCTCGACGTCGGCGACGAAGCACCCGAGTTCGAACTGCCCAACCAGCACGGCGAGACCGTCCGGCGCTCCGATTTCGAGGGCGAGCGGCTCGTCGTCTACTTCTATCCGCGGGCGAACACCGACGGCTGCACGACCGAGGCCTGCGGGTTCAACGACGCGAAACCCGACTTCGACGACCGCGGCGTCAACATCGTCGGAATCAGCGACGATCCCGTCGCGGACCTCGAGTCGTTCGCCGACGACTACGACCTCGAGTTCGACCTCCTCTCGGACGAGATGGGCGAGGTCGCGACGCTCTACGACTCCTACGGCGAAAAGCAGATGTTCGGCAACACGTTCGACGGCGTCTTCCGCAACACCTACGTCGTCGGCCCCGACGGCCGCGTCGAGGCGGTCTACGAGGGCGTCACGCCGGAGGGACACGCCGAGGACGTCCTCGCGGACCTCGAGGACGCGTCGGCCGAAGTCACGCCCTGAGCGGGACCACACCCGTCAGCGCACGCTGAGCTGGCACAACTGGGTCTCATCCCCATCACGCTCTCTTCGTTTTTCGGACGCGTGAGCCGGCCGTTTCCGAGCGCTGAAGTAGACGGGCACGAACCGCCCAGTATCGACTGACCAATGGCGCTGAACGACAACGACCGGTCGATCGCGGCCTTCGCGATGCTCGCCCACGCGACCGTCCACTGGTTCGAACTGGCGATTCCGATCTTCCTGGTCGTCTGGCTCGAGGCGTTCGACGTCTCCGTGGCACTGGTCGGCCTCATCGTCGCCATCGGCTACGCGCCGTTCGGTCTCGGCGCGCTCCCGGCCGGACTGCTCGCCGACCGGTACGGCCCGAAACGGCTCGTGCTGGTCTGTCTCGCGGGGATGAGCCTCTCCTTCGCGACGCTGGCGGTCGCGCCGTCGATCTACGCCGTCGCGGCCAGCCTGCTCTGCTGGGGGATCCTCGCAAGCATCTACCACCCCGCGGGCCTCGCGCTGATCAGCACCGGCGTCGAGGAGCGCGGGACGGTGTTCGCCTGGCACGGCATCGCCGGCAACGTCGGCATCGCGCTCGGCCCGTTCGCGACCGCGACGCTGTTGCTCGTCACGGACTGGCGGATCGTCGCCGTCGCACTGGCGGTTCCCGGCGCGTTCGCCACGCTGTACGGGCTCCGAGCCCGGTTCGACCCGACGGCGGCCGTCGCGGACGACGACGGGACCGCCGCCGGCGCGTCGAACGACTCGCTCTCCCCGACAGAGTTCGTCTCGAACTCTCGATCGCTGTTCGCGGGTCCCTTCCTGCTGGTCTTCGCCGTCGTCACGGTCGTCGGCCTCTACTACCGCGGCGTCCTCACCTACCTGCCGGAGCTCCTGAACGGCCTCCCGGCGATGGCGGGGATCGAACCGCCGGCCGCGCTCGAGGAGCTCTCGCTGGGCGACTACTTCTACGTCGCGCTGCTCGTCGCGGGGATGGCCGGCCAGTACGTCGCCGGGAAACTGACCAGCCGCGTCCCCGTCGCCCGCGGGCTGGTGGTCGTCTTCGTCGGTCTCGCGGTACTCGCCGTCGCGTTCGTCCCGGTGTCCGCGATGGGACTCGCGCCCGTTCTGCTGTACTGTACCGTCCTGGGCTTCGCGCTGTTCGCGATCGAACCGTTCTATCAGGAGGCCGTCGCGGTCTACACGCCGCCGGACGGCCGCGGGCTCTCCTACGGCTACACCTACCTCGGGATGTTCGGGCTCGGCTCGCTCAGCATCGCCCTCGGCGGGTTCCTGCTGGACCACGCCACGATCGCGGCGCTGTTCGCGACGCTCGCGGCGATCGCGCTCCTCGGCGCCGCGATCGCGCTAAAACTGCTGGTCGGACCGGAGCCGGGCAGCGAGTCGGCCTCGACGGAATCGACGACCGCTGCCGACGACTGACTAGGTGCGAGATCGAGGCCGTCGCGGTCGGCTCGACTCGAGTCAGCGGCCGAATTGGTTCGTCTTCGCTCGAAGTCCGGTAAACGCCCAGTAGCGGGAATCTGGGCCGTCTGACACGGTGAAAACGTAATCGGAAAGACGAGGATCCCGATACGTTGTTCAGTGATCTCGTCCTGACTTGCCCGACCCGGGGTCCCCTTACTCGGACGGTTCGTTCACGCCGGTCGATTCGTCGACGCTGGCCTTCCGGCGCAGCCACTCGAGGCCGAGCGCCCCGCCGAGAAGCCCGCTACCGGTCGTGAAGCCGGGCACGTTGTCGGCGTCAGTGTCGTTCTCGGCGTTCGTCTCGTTTCCAGCGTTCGTCTCGTTTCCAGCGTCCCCATTTCCGGCGGTTCCGTTCACGACATCGCCGTCATCGTCATCGACAGACGCTCCGTTGTCGCTACCGGATCCACCGTCGTCTTTCCCGGATCCGCTGTCATCACTCCCGGTTCCGCTGTCATCGCTCCCGGATCCGCCGTTGTCGTCAGCCGGATCGTCGTCCGGACAGGGGCACTCGTCTTCTCCCGTGTCGCTGTTGTCCTCGCCGTCCGTGTCGTCGTTCTCGTCGTTTCCGCCGTCCGTGTCGTCGTTCTCGTCGGGCTGATCGTCCGTATCGGTTTCTTCGCGAAGCGCCACGAGATCGCCGTCGTGGTCGACGTAGATCGTCTCGCCGCTGATCGCACGGACCGATCCGACCGGCGCCTCGTCCCTCGAGAGCGCCCACTTCACGGACCCGTCGTACTTGTTCAAGGCGACGAGGTGCTCGTCGTAGTCCCGCCACTCGGGATTCGGGGGGCCCCCGCTCCGAGTGAGATACGCGAACACGGTTTCTCCGCTGATGACGGCTTGTCCGTAGGTGTACAGAACGTCGAGACTCCAACTGTATTCGTCACCGCGGATCGAACCGCCGCCGTACCCGTGGTCGTTGCCGCCGCCGACGTATATTTCCTCGCCGAACGCTAGTTCGCGGGTCCCGTGGCCAAGGCCAATACGCTCGCCCGTTTGAACATCGTGCAATGACGACTCGTTGGAGCCACGGACGTCATAAGCGACCGCTGCTGACGTCGCGTGGACGGTATCGCGTCGGACTTGAGTTTTTTCCCCGTGGAGCCAGATTTCGGTGCCGGTCTCGGGTTCGAGAGCGATCGGCCCTGCACCTGTGACGCTGTAGACCACGCCGTTCGCTGCAGCGGTGCCGGTGATAAATTCGAACTCGTCCTCGTCGTCGCTGTACGGTAACTTGACCGTCACCGTCTCTTTTTTCCATCGAACGGATCCGTCGTCGGTTTCGAGGGCGTACAACGTGCCATCGACGACGGTGTAGACGCCATCGTACGCCACCGTCTGACTCGTAATTGACTCGTCGGGATCGAAGTCGCTCTCCCAGCGGATGCTTCCGTCCGACCGGTCGAGCGCCACGATTTCGTCACCCGAGAAGAAGACGGTCTCGCCGCCGACCGACGGATCGCTCGCATCCACTTCCGTGTTCTCCCAGTGGACGGTGCCGTCCGTCGCATCGAGGGCGACGACGCCGTCGTCGGTCGACGTGTAGACCGTCCCGTCGGCGACGGCGACGGAACCCGCGCCCGCACCCGCGACGGACCACGCGGCCTCGAGTGCTCCCCCGTCGAACTCGTGGCCGTCCGCGACGTATCTGGCGTGACCGGGGTCGCCTCGGTGTGACGGCCAGTCTTCGTCCGGTCCCGGATCGCGATCCGGGTCCGGAAGCTCGTCGACGTCGGCCTCGGCGGCTCCGGCCCCCACTGAAGCGAGTCCGGTCCCGATCGACAGCGCTGCCCCAGTCGCCAGTACAGATCGACGTTTCCACATAATTACACGAGTCAGTACGAATGCCAGTCATAATCATATGTATCAATTAAAATTACTTTTTGGCCACATAATTGTTTCAAACGAGAACAGTCATAGCCCTATCTAGTAGTTAATCTGAGTTTTTAGCTGTGCAAGTGTCTCGAACTCCCCCGCGGTCTGAACTCTCACGCAGGTTTCGGTATGATCTCCATCATCCGATTCGCACGTGCGGGTACCGAACGACCGCTCCTCGCCGCGGACTATCTCGGGGAGACGCACTGCGTTACATGCGGGCTGAGGCGTTACCGTTGCCTGCTCGATTATCCGGCGCGCGGTGGCGCGCGCTGGATCCCGGTGAGTCACTGACGAACCGGGGTCCGAAACCCCGCGAGGTCTTCGCGAATAGTGCGAAACCGGAGGTCTCGCATACCGTGCGAACGGCGCGAAGCGCCGTGAGCAGATGAAATGAGCGAACGGCTCGGAAGACGCTCCGCGTCTTCCGTCGGATGAGTGAGGGAGCGAAGCGACTGAGCGAATCGGCTGGGGAGAGATGTGGAAATCCCTGTTGCCACGATAGCAGAACGCGTTATTTCGGTACCGCTTCCCTCGAGCACACCGTCCGAGACGCTCCGCTATCGGACGAGAGTCTCGTTCACTTAAAAACGAAAAACCGCGACCGAAGACCGCTACGAGGTCGACCTTACTGGAAGGTGCGGCCGAGCTGGTCCTCTTCCTGGGCCGGTTCGGCGGTGTCGAACTGCTCTTCGATCTCCTCGTACTGCTCGCGCGTCTCGGGGGTCACGCTCGGGTTGACCTCCTCGAGGGCGTGCTCGAAGTGCTCCTTGCTGATGCGGACGTTGCCGACGGTGTCGGCCATCTCCTCGGGATCGACCGAGTTGATGAACTCGCGGCTGGCGGCCATCGAGGCCTCGCGCGTGACCGCTTCGATGTCGGCACCGACGTAGCCCTCCGTCTCCGCGGCCAGCCAGTCGAGGTCGACCGCGTCGGCCAGGGGCTTGTCGCGGGTGTGGACCTCGAAGATCTTCCGGCGGCCGTCCTCGTCGGGGACGGGCACGTGGACGTGGCGGTCCAGCCGTCCGGGACGGAGCAGGGCGTTGTCGATCAGGTCCGGTCGGTTGGTCGTGGCGATCACGACGACGTCCTCGAGTTCCTCGAGGCCATCGAGTTCGGTCAGCAGCTGGGAGACGACGCGTTCGCCGACGCCGGAGTCGCCCTGCTGGCGACCGCGCTGGCCCGCGATCGAGTCGATCTCGTCGAAGAAGATCACGGTCGGTGCGTTCGACCGCGCCTTCTCGAAGACCTCGCGGACGCCCTTCTCGGACTCCCCGACGTACTTGTTCAGCAGTTCGGGGCCCTTGATCGAGATGAAGTTCGACTGGGCCTCGTTGGCGACGGCCTTGGCGAGCAGCGTCTTCCCGGTGCCCGGCGGGCCGTACATGAGGACGCCCTTCGCGGCCTGCATGTCCAGTTCGTCGAACACCTCGGGGTAGTCCAGCGGCCACTGGACGTTCTCGCGGAGGCGCTCCTTGGTGTCCTCTAAGCCGCCGACGTCGTTCCAGGTGACGTCGGGGACCTCGACGAAGACCTCGCGCATCGCGGAGGGTTGGATTCCCTTGAGCGCCTCCTTGAAGTCGCTCTCGGTGACCTCGAGCGTCTCGAGGACCTCGGCGTCGATCTCGTCCTCCTCTAGGTCGAGATCGGGACGGATGCGTCGCAGCGCGTTCATCGCGCCCTCGCGGGCGAGGCTCTCGAGGTCGGCTCCGACGAAGCCGTGGGTGTTCTCGGCGTACCGGTCGAGGTCGATCCCCTCCTGAAGCGGCATCCCGCGGGTGTGGACCTGCAGGATCTCCTTGCGGCCGTCCTTGTCGGGGACGCCGATCTCGATCTCGCGGTCGAAGCGACCGCCGCGCCGGAGCGCGGGGTCGATGTCGTCGACGCGGTTGGTCGCGGCGATGACGGTGACGCGGCCCCGCTCCTCGAGACCGTCCATCAGCGAGAGGAGCTGGGCGACGACGCGGCGTTCGACGTCACCGCCGGCGTCCTCGCGCTTGGCGGCGATCGAGTCGAGTTCGTCGATGAAGACGATCGCGGGCGCGTTCTCCTCGGCCTCCTCGAAGACCTCGCGGAGCTTCTCCTCGCTCTCGCCGTAGTACTTCGACATGATCTCCGGGCCGGAGATCGTCTCGAAGTGGGCGTCGATCTCGTTGGCGACGGCTTTCGCCATCAGCGTCTTCCCGGTGCCCGGCGGGCCGTGCAGCAGGACGCCCTTCGGCGGCTCGATCCCTAACTGCTGGAACAGTTCGGGATGCCGCATCGGTAGCTCGATCATCTCGCGGACCTGGTCGAGTTCGTCGTCCAGGCCGCCGATGTCCTCGTAGGTGACGTTCGGGACGCCCTCGGCGGACGCGCCGCTACCGGAGCTGACCTGCTCGGCCGGCGTCTCGGAGATCTCGATGTTCGTCGAGTCCGTGATGACGACCGTGCCCGACGGCGAGGTGCTCGCGATCTTCAGCGGCACCGACTGGCCGGAGCTGGCCATCGGGCCGAACGAGAGCGAGAACGGTACCGTCTGGCCCTCGGTGACGGCCTGTCCGGACAGCTTGTCGCGGACGAGCGGCCCGATGTCTCCGCGAATGCGGAGGTTCTGGGGCAGCGCGACCGTCACCGACTTGGCGGGGTTGACGTCCGCGGCTTCGACGCTGACGTTGTCGTCGATCCCGACGTCGGCCTCCTGGCGGAGGCGGCCGTCGATTCGAATGATTCCCCGCCCCTCGTCTTCCGGGTAACCCGGCCAGACGCGCGCGACGGCCTGGCTGTCGCCCGCGCCCTCGATGACGATGTAGTCGCCGTTCTCGAGGTCGAGCTCGCGCATCGAGACGCGATCGATCGCGGCGAGTCCGCGGCCGGCGTCCTTCTGTTTCAGTGGTTTAACGGTGAGTTTCATAGATCGCCCTCCAGTTCGACAGTCAGGACCCCGTTTTTGATAAACGTGTGCGCGTCGTCTGCACCGTCCGGCAGCTCGAGGTCGTACTGCTCGTCGCCGAGGACGACGATGACCGTCTCATCGACGAGATCGACCGTCGCGTCGGCGTTCTCGGTACCGAAGTCGACGGCCAGCACCGTCTCGTCGTCGTACTCGTACCGGCGGGCTACCTGCCCCTCTTCGCGGGTGAATTGTTCGAGTGTCATCTTCAACTAACCCAAAGTAAGCTCTAGAACTATATATACCTTTCGCCCGTTAACCCGGTGACGGCTCGGTGGTAACGTTAGAGATCGCTGTTCGTGGTTCACAGCAATTGGGCGTCGCCGATCGACCTCGAGTCGTCCCGAATCGATCGACTCGACAGTGGCGCCATCGCTCGGTTTCGATCGCCAGTGACTCGAATCCGATCGGAGCGTCGTGTCTCGCCTCGAGTCTTTATCCCTGCGCCGGTCGTTCGACTACGTATGGAAACGGTATCACACCACGGCCGAGAGACGGCCTACGAGGTCGCCGATCGCGGCGGGGACGGGCCACCGATCTGTTTCGTCCACGGGAGCGGCGGCTCTCGCGACGTCTGGTCCGCACAGCACCGCCTCGCCGATCGCAACCCGATCGTGACGCTCGATCTGAGCGGCCACGGCGACTCCGAGGACATCGACGCCCGCGCCGGCTACGCGACGCTTTCGGCGTACGTCGACGACGTGCTGGCCGTGCTCGAGGCGACCGACAGCCGCGTCCTGGTGGGCAACTCCCTGGGCGGCGCGGTCGCCCTGCAGCTCCTGATCGAACGCGACACCGATCTCGACGCGGCGGTGCTCGTCGGCACCGGCGCCCGACTCGGCGTCCTCGAGGACCTGCTCGACTGGCTGGCCAACGACTTCGAGCGCGCCGTCGAGTTCCTCCACGGATCGGATCGACTCTTTCACGACCCCGAGCCGGAGCTGGAGGAGGAGTCGCAGGACCAGCTCCGCGAGACCGGGCAGGCCGTCACCCACCGCGACTTTCTGACCTGCCACGAGTTCGACGTGCGGGACGACCTCGGAGCGATCGACGTCCCCACGCTGGCGGTCTACGGCGAGCACGACCAGCTGACGCCGCCGTGGTACCACGAGTACCTCGCCGAGGAGATCGACGACGCCTGGATCGCGGAGCTCGAGGACGCGGCCCACCTGGCGATGGTCGAACAACCGACGGCGTTCAACGCCGCCCTCACCGAGTTTCTGGATATCGTCTTCGAGCGCGACGAAACGGAGGAGTGAACGTCCTGACCGCCGGCGAACGTCCTGACCGCCGGTCTCGCACGAAACGAAGCGAATCGGAGCTCGGCCGAAACCGAGACGCGATCGTTCAGTAGAGGTCCTCGAGGTCGCTCTCCTCGTGGCTGTGTTCCGCGGCCGGGAACTCGCCGGACTCGACCGCTTCGACGTAGTCGTCGACGGCCGACTCCATCTCCGCGCGGACGTTCCCGAACTGCTCGGAGAAGGAAGGTGTCCACTCGCTGAGACCGACGGCGTCGTCGAACACGAGCACCTGACCGTCGCAGTCCGGGCCGGCGCCGATCCCGATGGTCGGAATATCGAGGGCGTCGGTGATCTCGGCCGCGACGTTCGACGGCACGTGCTCGAGCACCAGCGCGAACGCGCCCGCCTCCTCGTGTTCGACGGCGAGCTCGAGCATCCGCTCGGCGGCCGCCTGATCGGTCCCCTGCCGAGGGTAGCCGCCGTACTGGTTGACGTGCTGGGGCGTCAGCCCGAGGTGGGCCATCACCGGAATGCCCAGCTGGACCATCTTCTCGGTGAGGTCGACGGTGTGGGGGCCGCTCTCGAGTTTGACCGCCTGCGCGCCCTCCTCCTTGAGCATCCGGCCGGCGTTCTCGAGGCTGTCCGCCTCGTCGACGCCGAAGGAGAGGAACGGCATGTCGGCGACGACCAGCGCGTCCTCGGTCGCCCGCGAGACGGCGCCGACGTGGTGAGCGATCCCGTCGACGGTGACGGGAACCGTCGTCTCGTACCCCAGCACGGCGTTCCCGACGCTGTCGCCGACGAGAACGATATCGACGCCCGCGTCGTCGACGATTTCGGCCGCCGGCGCGTCGTAGGCCGTCAGCATCGTGATCGGTTCCTCGCCTGCCTTCTCCCTGACGTCCCGCACGGTAGGCATACGCACAGGTTCGTCGCCGAGGAGTAAATGGCACCGTTTCGGCCGCGCTCGCAGTCGGACGGGAACGACGCGTGACGGCCGGCGATCGACGCGGCGCGCCAATACGCGGTTATTAAGAGGGACGGGCCGCCACTGTCGGTCGTGCCAGAACGCGTCGAAACGACCGATCCCGAGGGGGTCGACTACGGCTGGGTGATGCAGGTCACCTTCGTCGCCACGATCCTCGTCGGCGCGCCGATCGTCGCCTTCCTCTCGGTGAACGCCGACCTGCCCAGCTGGGGCGCCCGCGCGGCGTTCGCGGTCCGCGTCGGCGCGCCGATCTGGTTCTGCACGGCTCTCGTCGTCTTCGCGTACGCGAAGCGCAACCAGACCTGACTCCTCAGACGCCCGAGGGGCCGTCGCCGACGAACTCGAAGGCGACGCCCGCACGCTCGGCCGTCACTCGGTCTCGGTCGGAATCGCCCACGAACAGCGCTCGCTCGGGGTCGACGCCGAGTTCGCCGACCGCCTCGAGCAGCGGTTCCGGATCCGGCTTTCGGGTCGCGACCGTGTCCCGGCCGACCACCGCGTCGACCGCTTCTGTCAGGCCGTGTTCCTCGAGGGCGATCCGACAGGCCGCCTCGCAGTTCAGCGAACAGACGCCGACGGGGACCGTCCGCTCGAGGAGTTCGTCGGCGTGGGCCAGCCGCGGGGCGGTCTCGGCGCCCGCGCGCTCGTGGGCGGCGATCGTCGACTCGACGTCGGCTCCGAGACCGACGTCGCTCGCGGCGTCGAGCAGGTCCCACAGTTCCCGGCTCGGCGGCTCGATATCGGCGTTCTCGTAGACCTCGAGGACGTCGACGGCGACGGCGTCCCAGTCGACGTCGAGCTCGGCGAGCGTTCCATCGAGATCGTAGACGACGGCGTCGTAGGCTGTCACGTCCGTAGATAGGTTCGGGAGGCGAATAGTGACTTCGGTCTCCGCGAACCGACGTATGGGGCTGAGACCCGTCTTCCCGCTCGCACTTACTACGACTGAGAACGGCGAACTCGGAACCGGGCAACCGGCGTGCAGTGGCGCGCGCTGTCGATCGGTCCGAACGAGTGTGAGGGGCGATCGGCGACGCCGCGCGAGGGATGAGCGAGCGACTCTAGGGAGCGAGCGAATCGGCTGGGGAGGGTGTGGCGATCCCCGTTGCCATGATAGCAGGTCGCTTCGTTTCGACCGTTCCTCCTCCCGAATCCACAGGTCAGGAAACTACTCGTTGGTGTGCTCGAGGGGAATTGTGGCGGGAAGAAGCGTTCTGCTGGCGTGGCATCAGGGATTTCCACGTCCTCTCCAGCCGATTTCTGCTCGCGGGCTACCGGCCCGTCTGCTCACGGCGGCAACGCCGCCGTTCGCACGGTATGCGAGACCTTCGGTCTCGCACTACTCGCGTGGTTCGCGGAACCGTCGGTTCCGCGCTAACGCTCCCTCCGAGGCGCACGGCTCGCGCCGTTCGCTTCACCGCGGCGCGTCGCGCCGCGCTCCGGTCGCTCATCCCTCGCGCAGTTCCGTTGGAGCCCCTCGCTCTCGCTCGACCACCCGACAGCGCGCGCCACCGCAGGCCAAATCCGGGATCGGAACGGTTCCAGCGACCGTCCGTATGTACAGTCGCCTCGAGCGAGTCCGAGGACCACAACGAGACGCCGCGAGACACCACAGAAGCGCGTACCAATGCCACGAGGCCGTCGATTCTAGTCGAGGAGCTCTCGAGCGATCACGGTCTTCTGGATCTCGGTCGTCCCCTCGTAGATCTCGGTGATCTTGGCGTCGCGGTAGAGGCGTTCGACCTCGCCCTCGGTGACGTAGCCGTAGCCGCCGTGGATCTGGACGGCCTCGTTCGCGACGAACATCGCCGTCTCGCTCGCGAAGTACTTGGCCATACTGGCCTCGAGCGCACCCGTGCCGTCGGTTTCGTGACGCGTCCGCGCGGCGTCGCGCGTCAGCAGCCGTGCGGCCTTAGTTCGGGTCGCCATCTCGGCGAGTTTGTGTCGGATCGACTGGATGTCCGCGATCGGGCCGCCGAACTGCTCGCGTTCCTGGCTGTAGGCCAGCGCCTCGTCGAGGGCGCACTGGGCGAGGCCGACCGATTGCGCGGCGATAGCGATCCGGCCGCCGGTGAGGATGTGGAAGGCGGCGGAGAGACCCCGCCCCTCCTCGGTGAGCCGGTTTTCCACCGGGATTCGGACGTCGTCGAAGGTCAGACTCGTGGTGTCGCTCGCGCGGAGACCGAGTTTGTCCTCCGTCTCGCCGACGGTGAGGCCGTCGACGTCGCCGGGGACCAGAAACTGCGTGACCGAGTCCGGGTCGTCGCGGTCGGTCTTCGCGAAGAGGACGTAAACGCCCGCGCGCTTCCCGTTCGTGATCCACTGTTTCTCGCCGTCGATGACGTACTCGTCGCCCTCCCTGCGGGCCACCGTGGACATCTCCGCGGGATTCGATCCCGCGTGGGGCTCCGAGAGCGCGAACGCGCCGACCGGACGACCGTCGGCCATTTCGGGCAGCCACCGCTCTCGTTGCTCGTCGCTGCCGAACTCCGCGATACAGGAGGTCGCCAGCGAGTGGACCGACAGCGCCGTCGCCACCGCCAGGGCGCCGTAGGCGACCTCCTCGTTGACGATCGCCGCGGTGATCGGATCGGCGTCGTAGCCGCCGTACTCCTCGGGAACCGTCAGTCCCGTCAGGTCCAGTTCGGCGAGGTCGTCCCAGATCTCCTCGGGGAACGACTGGCTCTCGTCGGCGTCCGCCGCGACGGGTCGGATCTCTTCGGTGGCGAACTCGCGGACGACGTCCCTGATCGCCGCTCGCTCGTCGGTCCGTTCCATACGGAGGCCCACGACGGCCGAACACAAAGGTTCAACTCTGGTTTCGACTCGCCAGATTTGACGTCTGCAGTGAAATATACTTTTAATATACATTCACGAATAAAATGGAATAAGAGCTGTTATCTACCGATACTGTCACTGATTCGATAATGTCCGACGAAATTTCCCGTCGAACGGTGTTGCGAAACGGCAGTGCAGGCGCACTCTCACTCGGAATTGCTGGACTCGCCGGCTGTACGAGCAGTATTCCGTTCATCGGCGGTGGAGACGACATCGAACTCGACTCGTGGCTCTTCACGCCCTCGCTCTCCGACGTTTTCGACGACGAGGACGCCGACCCACAGGAGGTCACGGAGACGAACAAGCAGTTTACCGCGCTGGTTCCGGAGGCGGTCTACGAGAACGAAGACGAACTCATCACGCACTACCTGCTCTCTGTCGGGTCGGACCTCCGAAACAAAACCGGTGTGGCGGCCGTGGACACCGACTGGATCATCACGCAGTCGATCGACTGGGAGTACGAACTGGACTCGTCGTCCTACTCTCGACCCCGATCGGGGATCGCCGATGTCCGGATCGTCGCCGGCGACTTCGACGCGGGAGCCGTCGAGACCGACCTCGAGAAGTGGGTCGACGACGAGTACAACGGGTCCGGTGGCGGCGGGTACGGCGACGACGGGACCGACGACGAGACGGAACTCGAGGACGCCGGTTCGGCACCGGGCTTCGACCTCTACGAAGTCGAGAATTTCGCGTTCGGCGTCAGCGAGGACTACCTGATCGAGGCCGAGACGAGCCTGGACGCGGTCGCCGTCGTCGAGGCCGCGATCGACGCCTACGAGAACGAGACCGGCCGCTGGACCGAGGGCGACGACGGGGACAAACTCCTGTCGGAACTCGAACGGGGCGACTACGTGTCGGGGGAACTCCACCGGCCGAGAACGGTCGAAACCCGGCTGGAAGACAACGGATACGACGATCCCGACGAGGCCAGCGAGGAAGAACGCGAGGAAGCCGAGGAGGCGATCGACGACTGGGAATCCGGTCTCGTCGGAACGACGACGACCTGGAACATCGACGGCGACACCACCGATATTCAAGGGGTCTTCCTGTACGAAAGCGACGGCGACACCGACAGCGACGCGCTCAGCGAGCACGTCGACGCCAACCGCGACTACAGGCAGGAGTGGGACACGCTCGAGGAGTACTCGATCAGCGAGGCGGGCCGCGCGCTGGTTCTCACCGGGGTGCGGCGGACGCGAACGCTCCATAGTAGTCACTGAAACTGTTCACACGCTGACCGCAAGCTGTCGTGCGAGTCGGTGTACAGTAGTGACTCTCACTGACTTCGATCGGCTCACGACGGTCGGGTTCACGCGTTCCCCGCTGTCGCGAACCGGCACTCCTCGAGTTCGAACGCTGCGTTCGATCAGAGAACGTCCAGTTCCTCGAGCGCCTCGCGCATCTCGTCCGCCGAAGTATCGTCTTTCAGCCGGAGCGGGCTTCGGAGCGGCCCGGCGTCGAACTCCCGGAGACGGAGGGCGGTCTTGACGCCGGACATGTACCCGCCGCCGTGTTTGAACGCGTCGCGGACGTCGAACACCTGACTCTGTAATTCGCGGGCGCGTTCCTCGTCGCCGTCGTCGTAGGCCTCGTAGACGTCGACGACGAGTTCCGGGAAGACGTTCGCGACGGCGCTGACGAGGCCGGAACACCCGATCTCGAGGCCCGTAAACAGCAGCGAGTCCGATCCGGCGAGGAAGGTCATGTCGGGATGGGCATCGATCGCCTGGGCGAGCCAGGGGACGTTCTTGCTCGAGTCCTTCACGCCGACGATGGTGTCGATCTCGGCGAGTTCGTCGAGCGTCTCGAGGGCGAGTTCGTTGCCGGTCTTGCTGGGGATGTGGTAGACGTAGACCGGCAGGGAGACGGCCTCGGCGACGCGCCGGTAGTGGGTGAGCGCGGCCTCGTGGTCGACCGGATAGTAGTAGGGGGTGACGACGACGATGCCGTCGGCGCCGACGGATTCGGCGTGTTCGGCGTGAGTGATGGTCTCGTAGGTGCTCGGGGCGCCGACGCCGGCGATGACGGGCACCTCGCCGCCGACTTCGTCGACGACGGCCTCGACGACGCCCTGTCGTTCCTCGCCGGTCAGCAGCGGGAACTCGCCGTTGGTTCCGAGCGGAAAGACGCCGTGGACGCCCCGGTCGACGACGAAGCGAGCGTGCGCGGCCGTCGTCTCGTAATCGACCGATTCGTCGCCGTGGAACGCGGTGATCGTCGGCGGGACGACACCGTGGAGGCCCAGCGGATCGTCGGCGCCGGGATCGTGGAAGGACATGACTGGTCCTCCGGGACGAACGGCTATAAAAGACAGCCGTCGACTGCGCGGTACGCTGTCGGGAGAACCGCTACGGGGTACTCAGTGGACCGTCGGGTATCAGCTCACTCGGTCGCCAGTTCGCCCGTCGGTTCGTCGAGTTGCTCGCTGGCGAGCACGCGGTTGGCCCGGCGGAGTCGCTCGGAGAGCGCCTGATGGGAGATGTCGAGTTCGTTGGCCAGTTCCTCGAGCGAGATCTCGCGCGGGACGTCGTAGTAGCCCTGGCGGTAGGCCTCGGCGATCGCTTCCTGCTGGGGTTCGGTCAGCGCCGCCGTCGTCTCGAGGTCCTCGTCCTGGCCGGCTTCGACCATCCGGCGGACGTCGACGCGGGCGCCGCGGTCCTCGATGGCCGAGACGGCGTCCGAGAGTCCCTCGCGTTCGGGGAAGAGCAGGCGAAGCGTCCACTGGCCGTCGGTGACCTGGGCGTCGAGCAGCGTGCCGCCGTTGGTGTAGACCGCGCTGCAGACGGAGCCGACGTCCTCGCCGTACTGGAGCCGGTAGAACCACTCGTCGTCGTCGGTGTTCTCGAGGAGTTGCTGGTAGTCGGCGACGGTGGGGTCGGCCTCGAGCGCGTCGTCGATCGACTCGGGATCGACGTTGGAGAACCAGACGAGAGGCATCGTTCGAGCCGGTCCTTCGGCGACGACGCTTTCGACGCGGACCTCCATCTCCGGCAGTCGCTCGAACGTCTCTGCGAGCGCGAACTCGTCGGTCGAGAGCGTGAGTTCTGCGATCGTGGTCATCGGTAGATCACCCCGGCGGGGATCGAGTCCGGTCGATGAACGATGCCGCTGTCGTACGCATGTGGGGACCCGAATCGTCTCATAATTGTCTCGCCGATCCACGTCAGGGGTGGCGAGAGCGCCTGTCGGCACTCGGCGGTGCCGGCGTGACCGTCGGCGCCACTCCCGCTCGGATCGTGCTACCACTCGATAGCGCTCCCGCCCGGTTGTTGAGCAGGCTTTTGTCTTCCAGCCGTTTAAGACAGCCTCTCACCGCCGATGACGGTCAGTACGACGGAGCTATCGGATCGAGAAGAGATCGTCATCCCCGCCGACGCGACGACTCGAGGCGCACGAGCCGATTTCCGCGCCGGTGCTCACGCGAGTCGTATGAGGCCGACACCCGTGCCGGCGCTCAGTCGAGTCGCGCCAGTCTGTTCATCGCGTATACCGTCCGCAGGACGTCCACGCTCTTCCCGCGGTCGAAGACGAGTTCGTCGGTCTCGAGGACGTGCTCCAGCGTGTCCTGAGAGGCGTGTTCGGGTGCGGCGGCGATCCCCGCGTCGTGTTCGTCGGCCCACTTCATCACGCGCAGGTCGCTCTTCGAGTCGCCCATCACGAGCGAGAACGGATCGTCGACGCCCAGCACGTCCAGCGCGCGTTCCACGCCGACGACCTTGTTCAGCTCGAGGCTGCCGATCTCGGCCGCGTCGGCCTCGTAGTAGGCGACGTCGATCCGGTCGAGGACGGCCGTCAGCGCCTCGGGCACGGCGTCGACCGCGAGGTCGGGATAGGCGCCCTCGCTCTCCAGGACGGCCCTGATCTCGGGGTCCTGTGCGGCGTAGAAGGACCGCGTCCAGTCGGTGACCGTCTCGCCCTCGAGGTCGAGGTCCCCGTCGTCGCGCTCCGTCTCGAGCGCCTCGCCGACGGCGTCGGCGAGCAGGTCGATCAGGTAGACCAGCGCGGCGTCGATGGTCTCCCGCGCCTGCGAGGAGCCGGTCTCGTAGTTGGGTTTCATCGTGATATTGAACTCGTTGCCCTGCAGGTGACAGCCCCGCCTGAGGTCCTCGGGCGCCTCGGGAAGGACCCGCGAGCGAACGTCGTCGAAGACGTCCCGGATCTCGGGGTCGAGTTCCTCGTAGAGCAGTTGTTTCGTGTCGGCGCCGTGGCCGGGCGTGAACACGCCCGTCCCGGCCTCGTAGACGATCGAGAGGTTCCCCGAGTGGACGATCTCGCTGCCCAGCCCCTGGATGGCGAACCCCTTGACGTTCTCCAAGGTCTGGCCCGTACAGATGACGATCGGGACCCCCTCCTCGTGGAACTCCGTCAGGACGTGCAGCGTGTCGCGGGGGATCTCGTTGTCGGTCCCGCCGGCGGAGCGCAGCGTCTCGTCGACGTCTAACACGAGGACGTTCACCGCGCGGCCGTACTTGGCCTCGAGGTCCAGCGCGGTGAAGGCCTGATCGCGGTCGGCGCGGGCGGCGACCTCCGCGAACGTCTCGCCGGCCGCGAAGTCGCCGCGAATCTCGTCCTTCCGTCGCTCGAGTTCCTCGTTGGCGCCCTGCCAGTGCTCGAGGGCGACCCGGGAGTCGATCGCCGGGAAGACGTCGACGAACGCCTGATACTCCCGCAACCGGTCCGTATCGTACTCGTCGTAGAGCCGATAGACGAGATCGTATCGTTCCATGGGAGCTACTGACAGGAGCAGCCAGATAATCGTTTTCAGTGAGGAGCGGTCGGAGAATCGTTGCAACGCCGGTGACGTCGCTCGAGACCCCGAGCTGCGTTTTTACTCGAATAGGAATAAATACTTAGTCCTGCGGTGCGTAGGCAGTTCACATGAAAGCTATCGCAGTCGAGCCCGGGGCGGGGACGCCAGCGCTGATCGATCTTCCCGTTCCCGAACCAGCCTCCGGCGAGGTCCTCGTTCGGACGCTCCGCGTCGGTGTCGACGGCACCGACGACGAGGTCATCGCCGGGAGTCACGGCGGCGTGCCCGACGGCGACGACCGACTCGTCCTCGGTCACGAGGCCGTCGGCGTCGTCGAGGACGCCAACGGGACCGCTCTCGAGGAGGGCCAGTACGTCGTTCCGACGGTGCGACGACCGCCGCCGGGCGTCGAGAGCAACGACTACTTCGACCGCGGCGAGCCCGACATGGCGCCCGAGGGGGAGTACGTCGAGCGCGGTATCGTCGGCGCGCACGGCTTCATGGCCGAATACTTCACGAGTCCCGCGGACTGTCTCGTTCCCATCTCCGCCGACCTCGCGCCGGTCGGATTCCTCGTCGAACCGATCAGCATCACCGAGAAGGCCATCGAACACGCCGCCGCGGCGCGGTCGGCGTTCGACTGGCGCCCCGAGTCCGTCTTCGTGCTCGGGAACGGCTCGCTGGGCCTGTTGACGGCGGCGATGTTCCGGACGACGATGGGCTACGATCGGGTCTACTGTCTGGGCCGGCGCGACCGACCGCACCCGTCGATCGACATCCTCGACGAGCTCGGCGTGACCTACATCGACTCCCGCGAGACGTCGGTGCCGGAGGTTCCCGATGTCTACGAGCCGATGGACCTCGTCTACGAGGCCACCGGGTACGCGAAACACGCCTTCGAATCGATCGAAGCGCTCGCACCCAACGGCGTCGC
The DNA here is from genome assembly GCF_037914945.1 of Haloterrigena sp. KLK7. Lineage (NCBI taxonomy): Archaea > Methanobacteriati > Methanobacteriota > Halobacteria > Halobacteriales > Natrialbaceae > Haloterrigena > Haloterrigena salinisoli. The sequence goes on along the minus strand of NZ_CP149787.1, from coordinate 2,746,233 downwards.
GGCCCTGCTGGGCGTCCCCAACGACTGGTCCTTCGAGGTCGACGGCGGTCGCCTCCACCGCGAGATGGTCCTGCACAACAAGGCCATCGTCGGCAGCGTCAACTCGAACCGCGACCAATTCGCGTCGGCCGTCGACACGCTCGCCGGCCTGCCATCGTGGGTCCTCGAGGACGTCGTGAGCGGCGTCTACGGTCTCGAAGAGTACGAACGGGCGTTTTCGGACCCGACCGACGACGCGACTGCCGACGACGACACGACTATAAAAACGGCCGTCGAATTCAGTAACATATGAAAAACGTCGACGACCTCATCGAGAGCGCGGCCGAGCTCGCAGCCCGGGGTCTCTCGAAGGGAGAGATCGCGGACGAACTGAACGTCTCCCGAGAGACGGCGAGCTGGCTCGTCGAACGCAGCGACGCGACGACCCAGCCCAGCGACCGACCGCAGACCGAACCCGTCAGCCCCAGCGGCCCCCAGGACATCCACGTCGATTGGTCGGCGATCGGCCGAGACAGCAAGCGCATGAGCGCGATCGCGGAGGCGATGGCCGACATGCTCGCCAAACACGGCGAGGACGTCGACCTGACGATCGGCATCGAGAAGGCCGGCGGCCCCATCGCGACGCTGGTCGCCCGGGAACTCGAGACCGATCTGGGGACGTACACGCCCGCGAAACACCAGTGGGAGGAGGGAGACATCGACGAACTCGGCGGCACGTTCAGCCGGAACTTCGCGGGCATTCGCGACCGCGAGTGTTACATCGTCGACGACACGATCACCAGCGGGACGACGATGCGCGAGACCGTCGAGGCCATCCGCGCGGAGGGCGGCGAGCCGCTGGCCTGCGTCGTCCTCGCGGACAAGCAGGGCGTCGAGGAACTCGAGGGCGTCCCCGTCTACTCGCTGCTGCAGGTCATCAGCGTCGGCAAGGAGGAGTGAGCGAACCGACCGGTCGCGGTCGTCGCGCCGGCACGGTCCGGGTATCGATCACCGGGCGGTAACGCTTCGTTTTCCCGTTCACCTCGCCGAACCGATTCGCCGGATTCCGCCCGAAACGGGTCGCCTCGTTCGCCCGTGGACGGCCGTCTCGATCGACCGATATCGGACGGACCGTCACGCAGCTAACTGGTCCGCGTAAACACGCGTTGTCATCGACGCCTCGCGGCTAGGCTCCGAATTCTCTTGGTACTCACTCGCCGGCAGTCTAGCGAGGCCACAATGACGACACGACCAACTCGCAGACGAGTGATCGCACTGAGCGGCGCAGTCGGTCTCACGGCGCTGGCCGGCTGTGGCGACGGCGGCGGCGGTAACGGCGAAGACCAAGAGGGAACGGACGACGCACCGGCGGCGCCGGAAGACAACGAATCGGAGACGCCGGAAGAAAACGAGAGCGAGGAGGAGAACGGCTTCGAGGCCGGCGGAAACGAAACGAACGAGACCGACGGAAACGAAACCAACGAAACCGACGAAAACGAAACGAACGAGACTGACGGAAACGAAACCGACGAATAACGCCATCGAGGTGCGCGTCCACGTTCCGAACCGGACCGCACCGGCGTGTCCGTTCGGTATCGAACCGCCGGACGTCGGTCGCGCTCGGACGCGACGGCGAGTGCGACTCCGTGACCGTCAGGAATCGACGATTCCGCAGCGAACGCAGGGCGTGGACTTTTCGCCGTGAGGCCGCCAGATAGGGTACAGATCACCGTTTCCGTGAGCGAACGGAGCGCTCCATCGGCCTCGGCTGCCGGTCAGTCGTCGAACGGTCGCCGAGGACACCGATGATCGTCCGAACTCGATCACCCCACGCCGAGTCACCGATCTATCATGACACGAACACCGACGCGACGCCAGTATCTCACCGCAGGCGCTGTTGCCGGAGTCACCGCCCTCGCCGGCTGTGGCGATAACTCCACCGAAGACGACGGACCCGAGGAGAACGAGACCGACGACGAACCCGTCGAGGACGTCAACTACACGGATCCGGACGGCGAACTCGCGTTCGTCGAACCGGAAGACGGCGCCGAGGTCTCGAGTCCCGTCAGTATCGAGATGGAGGTCGAGAACTTCGAGTTGCAGCCGGCCGACGAGGAGGCGACGCCCGACGACGGGGCCGGGCACCTCCACGTAATCGTCGACGAGGGTTGCGTCGAACCGGAGTACGTGATTCCCCAGGAAGACGGCTTTTACCACCTCTCGGACGGCGAACTCGAGACCGAACTCGAGCTCGAGCCGGGGGAGCACGAGCTCTGTGCCCAGGCCGGTGACGCCCAGCACAACGCCTACGAGATGACCGACGAGATCTCGATCACGGTTACCGAGGGCGACGGCGGAGGGAACGCGACCGAGAGCGGGAACGAAAGCGGGGACGGAAACGAAACGGACTCCGAGAGCGGAACCGGAAACGAATCCGAGGGCGGCGACTCGAGCGACGACTAATCGCGTTCTTTTAGCCCCGTTCTTCTGGCCGCGGTACGGCCGCTGACGACTGCTAGCGCCGATAAAAAGACGGACCGGAGGGGACGAGTTAGCCGTGGATTCCCATCGCTTCGATCTGTTCCTGGTACCGATTCCGGATGGTCACTTCCGTGACCTGCGCGACGTCGGCGACCTCTCGCTGGGTCTTCTTCTCGTTACAGAGCAGCGAGGCGGCGTAGATCGCGGCGGCGGCGTAGCCGGTCGGCGACTTGCCCGAGAGGAGCCCTTCCTCGGCCGTCTTCTCGATGATCTCGTTGGCCTTGGTCTGGACTTCTTCGGAGAGTTCGAGTTCGGAACAGAAACGGGGGACGTACTTTTTCGGGTCGACGGGGCGCATCTCGAGACCGAGTTCCTGCGAGATGTACCGATACGTGCGACCGATCTCTTTGCGTTCGACGCGAGAGACTTCCGAGATTTCCTCGAGGGAGCGCGGGATGCCTTCCTTCCGACAGGCGGCGTACAGCGCGGAGGTGGCCACGCCTTCGATCGAGCGGCCACGGATGAGGTCTTCCTTCAGCGCGCGGCGATAGATGACTGAGGCGACCTCGCGGACGGACCGAGGGACCCCGAGCGCGGAGGCCATTCGGTCGATCTCGCTGAGCGCGAACTGCAGATTCCGCTCCCCGGCGTCTTTGGTACGGATGCGTTCCTGCCACTTGCGCAGCCGATGCATCTGGCTGCGCTTCTTCGAGGAGATCGAGCGACCGTAGGCGTCTTTGTCCTTCCAGTCGATGGTCGTCGTCAGCCCCTTGTCGTGCATCGTCTGGGTCGTCGGCGCGCCGACGCGGGACTTCTCCTGTCGTTCCTGGTGGTTGAACGCCCGCCACTCCGGGCCGGGGTCAATTTTTTCTTCCTCCACGACGAGCCCACAGTCTTCACAGATGAGCTCACCCCGGTCGGAGTCCTTTACGAGATTGTCCGATTCACACTCGGGGCAGGCGCGTACCCCTTCCTGATCCTCGGTCTCGTCCGTCTCACGCGTTCGCTCCCGCTGGCGGGTGGACCGTGTCATCGCACTTTTATAGTAGTATCACTATCGCATATAAATCCTTGGGAAGGGTTTCCCGCCACTGTAGGATATCGGCCGATATCGGACACTACAGCGCTTCAAACGCGAGGTTTACGATTTGAAACCGGAAAGACTTTATCCGATTCCGGCGGACAACAGCCACGAATGCCGGTCATCGAGTGCGACGTCGAGACGGCTCGAGCACGACTCGAGGAGGAAGGGGTGTCGGTCGACTCCGGAAACACGGATCACGAGCGTTGGCGGGCGAGCCGCGGCTCCGCGACGGCCGTCGCCTACGACGACAAGGTCGTCATCCAGGGATCGAACCCGCAGGACCTCGAGGCGCTGCTGCGCGAGAGCGGCGGGCGCGCGCACGTCTACTTCGACGGCGGCTCGCGCGGGAACCCCGGCCCGGCCGCGATCGGCTGGGTGATCGTCACCGGCGACGGAATCGTCGCCGAAGACGGCGAGACGATCGGCACGGCGACCAACAATCAGGCCGAGTACGAGGCGCTGATCGCGGGCCTCGAGGCCGCTCGCGACTACGGCTACGACGAGATCCACGTCCGCGGCGACTCCGAACTGATCGTCAAGCAGGTCCGCGGCGAGTACGACACCAACAACCCCGAACTCCGGGAGAAGCGCGTCACCGTCCACGAACTGCTCACCGCCTTCGACGAATGGACCCTCGAGTACGTCCCCCGCGAAGTCAACGAGCGCGCGGACGGTCTCGTGAACGAGGCCCTCGACGAGGCCTGATACGGATTCGTGTCCGTAGTTACCGCCGATCGGCCTCGCGAGTCGCCGATCAGCGGCAATTGATGACACGAATCCGTATGAGTCGGATCGATTCGGTGACCGACACCGATCGACGCGGATCGGCAAGGGAAAATGCCCTCGAGCCCGTACGGATCGGTATGACTGACTCGAACGAATCGCTCGACGGCACCGGTGCCGACTCCGACGGCGGGGCCGACGGGCTCGAGACCGCGGAACTCCCTGCAGACGTCATCGACGAGGCCGAACGACTCACGCGAATCGCGCGCGAGACGCCCGACGAGAACGAGGCGCAGGCCCGCAGAGAGCGGCGCGCGGCCCTCCTCGCCGACTACGGCTTTGCTGCCCGAGTTCGGGACGACGACGGCGACGACGTGCTCGTGCTCCACCCCGCGGAGTGGCGCGACGAGGACCGAAGCGTCATCCGGACCGATCGAATCGACGACCTCTCGCGCGCGGTCGAAATCCCCCTCGAGGGGACGGGCGATCCGGACGACTGGAACGACGTCGCGGCGCACAACCGGGACCTCGCCGAGCGCGTCCGCGAGCGCCACGGCGACGTCCACGGCGACAACGCCGCGACGCTGGCCGACTTCGCGAGCAATCACTACGCGAAGCGGATCGAAGACCTCACGGACGCGGAGCTCCGGGAGTTTCGGACCGAGTACTTCGTGAGAAATGCGTGGCCGTCTGCCGGGCAGCGGGAGGCGATCGCGGAGTCGATCGCGCTGATCTCCGAGACGGCCGATTCGTCGGTCCCCGACCGCCGGGGCCGATAACCGCAACGGGTGGTTCTGGTGGAATCGCGGTTGCGGTCGTTAGTAGCTATTCTCGACGATGTCGCGGATCTCGTCGGCGCGGTCGTCGTCGGTGACGATCTTCGAGAGCGACCACTGGACGCCGTCGAGGACGGCGTCGTAGCCGTCGTCGGTCAGCGAGTACTGGTTGGTTCGCTTGTCGAGTTCGCTCTTCTCGACCAGCCCGAGGTCGACGAGTTCGTCGAGGTTCGGGTAGAGACGCCCGTGGTTGACTTCCGTTCCGTAGTAGTCCTCGAGCTCTCGCTTGATCGCCAGGCCGTACATCGGCTCCTTGGCCAGGATCGTGAGGATGTTGGTCTGGAACGCGGTGAGTTCGCGTGCAATACTCTGTTCGCCGGTGATTGATTGTGCCTCTGACATACTTGTGCAAATGTCACCAGACTATTTAAGACTTGTCAACTAATCCCTCGCATGCGCGATCGGCGACGAGCCGACCAGCTCTGCGACCGCCGGACACTGGTGGGTTCTGTCCGGATCTCATGTCGTGTATCTGGCAACCGTCGTCTATAATGTGACACTCGATTACGAAAGTACTTTTTGATCCACCGATGGAGTCTCCGGTACATGGTCAACCTCTGGGAAGACCTCGAGACCGGACCGAACCCGCCCGAAGAGATCTACGCCGTCGTCGAGTGTCTCAAGGGCGAGCGAAACAAGTACGAGTACGAGAAGGACATCCCGGGCGTCGTCCTCGACCGCGTGCTTCACAGCAACGTCCACTACCCGAGCGACTACGGCTTCATCCCGCAGTCGTACTACGACGACGAGGACCCCTTCGACGTGCTCGTCCTCGTCGAGGACCAGACGTTCCCCGGCTGCGTCATCGAAGCCCGTCCCGTCGCGCTGATGAAGATGGACGACGACGGCGAGCAGGACGACAAGGTCATCGCGGTCCCCTCGGAGGACCCGCGCTACGACCACATCGAGGATCTCGACGACATTCCCCAGCAGCAACTCGACGAGATCGACGAGTTCTTCGCGACCTACAAGAACTTAGAGGAAGGCAAGGAAGTCGAGACGCAGGGCTGGGAGGACAAGCAGGCCGCCTACGACGCGATCGAGCACGCACAGGAGCTCTACGAGGAGAACTTCTAGGCGCGCCCGCTCTCGCGGCTCGCCGCATCGTCACACCGTTTTTTCGCACGGCCGTCGACCGTTCGCTCCGTCAGTCGCTGCTCGATTCCCGCGAGTTATGCTCGTCCGCACGCCTCATGCATTATGAGCATGGGTAATTTTATCCCCCTCGCAGCGGTACGTCTATTCGTCATGGCAGCCACCAACCCGTCCGCCCGAACGTCCGACGACGACGCCGACATCCCCGAGTCCGGCGTCGGTATGGCCCACCTGACGGTCGTTCCCGAGAACTTCGAGCCGACCGAGGACGAGTAATCCCGTTGGCGCCCGTCGCAGGCCTCGAGTCAGTCGTTCGAGCGGCCGTCGCATCGCTGCTTTCGGTCTCGGACGCCGTCCCGCCGTCGACGCCGTTCGAGCACCACGCGAATTAGTGTCAGGTCTTCTCAATACAGTGTCTCGAAACGAAGGTTCTTGTATGCGGTCGAACTACCCACGACCATGGGTCTGTTCGATCGACTGCGGGGCGATGACTCCCCCCGTGTCGCATTTATTGGAGTTGACGGCGTGCCGTATAGTCTCCTCGCGGAGAACGAAGAACTGTTTCCGAACTTCGCCGCGATCGCCGACGAGGGGACGGCCGGGGAAATCTCGAGCATCGTCCCGCCGGAGTCCAGCGCCTGCTGGCCGTCACTGACGACCGGGGTCAACCCCGGCGAGACCGGCGTCTACGGCTTTCAGGACCGCGAGGTCGGCACCTACGACACCTACGTCCCGATGGGACGGGAGGTCCAGGCCGACCGCGTCTGGGACCGCGTCCAGGAGGACGGTCGCAAGGCGACGGTGATGAACGTCCCCGTCACCTTCCCGCCGCAGCGCAACGTCCAGCGGATGGTCTCGGGCTTCCTCTCGCCGGGGCTGGAGAAGGCGGCCTACCCCGACGAGGTCCGCGACTACCTCGAGACGCTCGATTACCGGATCGACGTCAATCCGAAACTCGGCCACCAGGAGGACAAATCGGAGTTCATCGAGGACGCCCACGCCACGGTCGACGCGCGCTTCGAGGCCTTTAAACACTACATCGAGGAGGACGACTGGGACCTCTTCTTCGGCGTCTTCATGACGACCGACCGAGTCAACCACTTCCTGTTCAAGGACTACGAGCGCGACGGCGAGAACAAGGACGAGTTCCTCGAGTTCTACAAGAAGGTCGACGACTACATCGGCCGCCTCCGCGAGGCGCTGCCCGATGACGTCACCATGATCGTCGCCTCCGACCACGGCTTCACGAGCCTCGACTACGAGGTCCACTTCAACGAGTGGCTCCGAGAGGAGGGCTGGCTCTCGTTCCAGACCGACGATCCCGAGGAACTGGGCGACATCGCCGACGACACGAAGGCCTACTCGTTCATCCCGGGTCGGTTCTACATCAACCTCGAGGGTCGGGAGCCCCGCGGCTCCGTCCCCGAGGACGAGTACGACGAGGTTCGCGATCAGCTCAAGGCCGACCTCGAGGCCCTCGAGGGGCCGGACGGCAAGAAAGTCGTCGAGCGGGTCGTCGAGAAGGAGGAAGCCTTCCGCGGCGACCACGACGACATCGCGCCGGACCTGGTCGCGATCCCGAACAAGGGCTTCGATCTGAAGTCCGGCTTCAAGGCCGACTCGGACATCTTCACGAGCGGCCCGCGAAACGGAATGCACAGCTTCGACAACACGTCGCTGTACATCGACTCCCCCGAAGCGACGATCGGCGACGCCGACCTGTTCGACATCACGCCGACCATCCTCGACCTGCTCGACGTCGAGTACGGCCGCGGCGAGTTCGACGGCGCGAGCCTGCTCTAGGATCGTCGAACGGACGACCGTTTCACACGCGCTCCCGTTCTTTCGTGCGGAGACAGTACCGACCTCTCGATAGCTCTGGCTCGAGAACAGACGTGTAGTATCCGATCGGAATTCGAGGCCGTTTTCCGCCCGGCAACGAACCGGCGGGCATGGAAGAGGTCATCCACGCTCGAGGTCACGAGAACGTCTCCGCGGAGCACGCGAGCACGTTCGAGGTGACGACCGACGACTATCTCACCCCCGCGGGGGACTGTATCCTCGCGATCGAGGCCGACCGTGCGCCCGCTGACTTCGATCCCGCGTTCGTCGAGGCCTGTCGGGACCGGGAGGCGACGATCGCGTTCACGATCGAAGCAGGCGGCCACACGGAGACCGTCGAGGGACGGGGCGATCCCGACCTCGAGTTCACCAACGAGCGCAGCGCGGTCGGCCGGACGAGCGAGTACGTCGACGACCGGACGATCCTGAATGGTGCCGAGTTCGCGGCCGAAGGGTTCGACCGCGACCTCGTCGACGCGCTGGCTGAGGGAAGCGAGGCGACGGTGACGATCAGCGTCGAGTGAGAGGTACGCGATAGCGCGTCCTGACGGGACCGGATTCTCGCACCTAATTGACACGATATCGCAGCTGGGCGAGTGCCGGACTCCCTTTCGGAGACTTCACCCGCGAAGGACGACTGGCAGAAGACATCGGAGCGGAACCGATCTCGATAGGGGGGGAGCGTTTCCGCTGTTCACGCAACGGGGAGCGTGAACGAGAAGGTCGACCCCTCGCCGGGCTCGGACTCGACCCAAATATCGCCGTTGTGGCGCTCGACGATCCGCTGACAGAGCGCCAGTCCGAGTCCCGTCCCGTCGTACTCGTCGCGACTATGGAGCCGATCGAAGACGGTGAATATTCGGTCCTGATCGTCCGGTTCGATACCGATCCCGTCATCGTGGACCGAAACCACCCACTCTCGTCGCCGTCGTTCCGCGTCGATGTGAATCTGTGGCGGCTCGTCGCCGCTGTACGTGAGCGCGTTGTCCAGCAGGTTCTGGAAGAGTTGGCGGAGTTGACTATCGTCGCCCGCTACGCGAGGGAGTTCGCCCGTCGTGATCTCGGCGTCGGTCTCTTCGATCTCAATCTGTAGATCCGTGAGCACCTCGTCCACGACTGTGTCCAATTCGACTGGTTCGAACGGGTCGCCTTGCGTTTCGACCCGTGAGTACGCGAGCAACCCGTCGATCATCTCGCGCATCCGGTCGGCCCCGTCGACGGCGAACTCGAGGAACTCTTCGCCCTCCTCGTCGAAGGCGTCGGCGTAGCGACTGTCGAGCAACTGGAGGTAGCTCGTCACCATCCGGAGCGGTTCCTGTAAGTCGTGAGAGGCGGCGTACGCGAAGTGTTCGAGGCGCTCGTTGGACTGCTGGAGCCGGTCGACCGTCTCCTCTAGCTCCCGCTCGTACTGCTGGCGCTCGAGTTCGTAGCCGATACACTGCCCCAGGAGATCGAGGAACGCCCGCTCGGTCTCGGTGAACTCCTCTCGCGGCGCAGTGGCAGTGAAACAGACGGTGCCGTAGACGTCGCCGTCGACGATCACCTGCGTTCCAGCGTAACACTGGAGGTCGAACTCGTGGTAGAGGGCGTCGCCGTCCCAGCCGGCCGCACCGGCATCGGCGACGCTGATGGAGTCGCCGGTGTCGACGACCCGACGGCAGTAGTTGTCCGTCAGCGGCGGCGTGAGCGTTCCCTCGTCGAGATCGGGGTGGGAACCGTGCATGTGTTCGATCTCGAACGCGTTCGTGCGTTCGCAGGTCAGCATCCCCACGGGGAGATCGAGGCGGTCACACCCCGCCTCCAGCAGGCGGTCGATCTTCTCGTCGGCGGCGAGATCCACATTGGCGGTGATGTCGTACAGTTCCCGCTGCGATTCGTTGTGCTCGCGGCGCTCGATCTCGTAGCTCACCCACTGCCCCATCAACTCGATGAACGAGCGCTCGGCCGCCGAGAACGGGTTATCACGCGGATCGGTGCTCCCGAACCACAGCGTGCCGTACGGCGTCGAGCCGCTCGTGACCTTCGTCCCGAGATAACTCGTCATCCCGAACTCTCGGTAGATCGTATCCTCGGTCCAGTGGGTACCCCGTACGTCGGCCATTTCGACGGGGTCCTCCTCGGAGACGGTTCGACGGCAGAAACAATCGCTGTCGGGATCGGTCCACAACTCCTCGTCGGGGTCGAGGCCGAGACCGACGCCCTTCTCGAGTCGGAACGCGCCGTCCCACGACGGCAGGTGGTTCAGGCCGCCCATCTCGAGGCCGAATCGGTCGCGACCCAACTCGAGCAGCCGTTCGAGTTTCTCGTCGAACGAGAGGTCGGGATCGGCGGTGATCTCGTAGAGGTCTCGCTGGTATCGCTCGTGTTTCTTGCGCTGTTCGATATTCCGTACGCTCGCGAGAACGAGTTCACGTCCGTCCAGTGTGATTGACGAGGCTGTGATCTCTGCCGGAATATCGTGACCGTTTTTGCGACGACAGTGGAGATCCTCGGTCCATGCAGATCCGGTCTCGCGGACCTCGTCGAGGAACGCGCGGAACTGCTCCAGTTCGTCGGGATGCAGGTCTGATGGGGCGATCGACGACAGTTCATCGCGCGTATACCCGGTCATCTCGCAGGCGGCCGAATTCGCGTCAACGTATGCGTCCGTTTCGGGGTCGATGACGAAGATGCCGTCGTCGCTCTGCTCGAACACCGTCTCGAAGCGATCCTTCGTCTGTCGGAGTTCCGCCTCGCGCTCCTTGCGCTCGGTGATGTCGACGAGGGTGACGACTGCACGACGCACCTCGCCGTTCTCGTCTCGGACCGGCATTCCGTGATTGAGGACCGTCCGCCGCTCCCCGTCGAATCCTTCGATCTCGATCTCGTCCGGATCGACCACCTCTTCGCCTCGGAGCGCTCGGGCGAGCGCCCACTCGTCGGGATCGACCGGTTCACCCGTGTCCGCCCACCACCCGTCGTACGCCTCGTACTCGGCGACCGAGTCGGATTCGGCGACGTCACCGCCCCAGATGTCTTCGGCGGCCTCGTTCCACTCGACGATCTGCCCGTCGCCTTCGGCGACGAATACGGCGACCGGGAGCACATCGATGAGCGCCTGGAGTTGGTTTTTGCTCTCTTGAAGCGCCTGCTGGCGTTCCTTTTGCTCGGTGATATCGCGCGTCAGCGCCACGTGAACGGTCGTCCCGTCGGGGCGCTGGAGCGACTCCGCGTGCGATTCCATCTGTCGACGCGTGCCCTCCAGTCCGATGATATCGAACTCTAGCGTCCCGCGTTCGCCCCGACAGATCCGCTCGTTGAACTCGCGGAACCGCTCGCGGTCCTCGGGAGCGATCAGGTCGTAGACACACTCGCCGATGACGTCCGACGCGGCGTCTGCTTCCACCATGTCGAGTCCGGCGGGGTTCATCTGAAGCAGGGTCCCGTCGGGAGCGACGGTCTTGATGCATTCGGGCGTGGTTTCGATGAGCGCGTTCAGATGCTCCGTTCGCTCGCGCAGTTCCCGCTCGCGCTGTTGGCGCTCGAGTTCGTACTTCACCCACTGCCCCATCAGTCGATGGAACGTGTGCTCCTCCTCGGAGATCGAGGCGTCGCGGGATTCCTCGGCGACGAAAAAGAACGTCCGATCGTGGTCACCGTCGACGGGGATACGGGTACCGAGATAGGTGCATACGTCGAACTCGGCGAAACAGGCCGCGTTCTCGAAGCCGCTATCGACGGGGTTGGTGATCTCGACCGGGTCCGGAATGTCGTCGTCCGATCCCGCGTCACTGTGGGCGACGACTCGGCAATAGGTCTCCGAGAGGTCGAGTCGCGCCCCGGGAACGAGGTGGTCGTGCTCGCCGCTAACTGCCTCGACCTCGAACAGATCGCTCTCCGGATCGACCCGGGCCAGCCCGCCGAGGTCGAGATCGAACCGTTCGCACCCGACCTCGAATAGCGCGTCGAGTTTCTCGTCGAACGCGCGATTGGGATCCGACATGATCTCGTACACCTCGCGCTGGTAATGTTCGCTGGTCTCGATCGTCAACCGCGCGTTGGTCCGATCGACCAGCGTCTCTAACTTCCGGTCGACCTCGCGCGATACTCGGTCGGGCCCGAAGTACTCCTCAGGTGGTGTGTAGTAGAGGTTCTGACAGATAGTGCCGTCGTAGACGAGGTAGGGATGGGTCTTGAGAACGTCGTGGACGACGTCTGCTGGGAACCGGTCGCGATTGTACTGACAGAGGACCGCGTAGTCGTCACCGTCGTAGAGCGGGTTGAGCAGTTCTTCGTACTCACAGAGTTCCTCGAGGCCCGTCTCGTCGGCCTCGAGTGCCCACGTCATCTCGGCGGCGGCTCTGAGCCCCGTGAACTCGTCGGCGGTCGCGTCCGCGAGCGACTCTCTCCAGAACTCCATCATCGCTTCGCGGTCGAACTCGCCGGACCGACGGTAGGTGTCTTCCTCCGTGTACACTGAGAGTGCCCCTGATTCGAGCGCGGCGTCGACGTCGACGCCACGGACTCGCATCGCATCGAGCACCTCGTCCACGGTGTTGTCGTCGGCGACGTAAACACACCGCTCGCCGCGTTCGAGACCGTCTCGGATGAACGGGACGACCGCCTCGAACTGTTCGGCGCGATCCTCGTAGAGAAGAGCGAGGTGGTCGGTGTCCTCGTGTCCATCGAGCGGCTCAACGGGGCCCCGGAGCGCGGAACGCGATCGCGAGGGGGTGAACCTGCCCCCGAGACCGGGCGCGGTGCGCTGATCGGTCTGATCTGATAGCTGGTTACTCATCGGGAGTCACGTGGTCGCCCGGAACGCGTTAGCTCGTCCGCGAAATCGAGATACTCGCGGACGTCTGGTACTATCCGGATGCTGCTCATTACGCGGGTTGAGGAGAACGACGATGAAAAGAGTACCGCAGCTCGTGTGCTCGCGGTATCGAGCCCCGCAAATCGGCCGATAGTCCCCGATAGCGGTACGAGCGCTTCAGCGTACGCTGAGCATACGCGTTTGGGTCACCAGGAGTGCCGGCCGACGGCGGAATGGACGGCGACGGGATTTCGATCGATGCGAATCCGGTATACACACGTATCGCCGGGACGTAGCCGCGCGCATGAGCGACGAGGAACCCGCCGTGAACATCAGCGGCGGCGTCGAGGGCGGCGGCGCCGCGGCCGAGTTCGATCCCGCGACGGCCGACACCCGCGCGGAGGAGGTCGTCGATCGACTCGGGGAGCTGTACTGGCAGAAGACGTACGGCGGTCAGGACGCCTTCACCTGTCTCGTCCGGACGATTCTGAGCCAGAACACCAGCGACAAGGCGAGCCAGCCGGCCCACGACGCGTTGATAGAGCGATACGACGGCCCTGACGTGGACCTCGCCGAATCGCTCGCCGCCGCCGAGCGGTCGCAGCTGGCCGAAACGATCAGCGGCGCCGGCCTCTACAACCAGAAGTCCGAGACGCTCATCGATACCGCCGAGTGGGTCCTCGAGGAGTTCGGTTCCGCCACAGCCTTCGACGCGTTCGTCAAGGACGAGGACCCCGCCGCGGTTCGCGAGACGCTGCTCTCGGTCCGCGGCGTCGGCCCGAAGACCGCCGACTGCGTCCTGCTGTTCGCGGGCGGTCGCGGCGGCGTCTTCCCCGTCGACACCCACGTGCATCGGATCTACCGCCGCATGGGTATCGCGCCGGCCGACGCCGACCACGAAGCGGTGCGCGCCGTCCTCGAGCGCGAGGTACCCGCCGCCAAGTGCGGGTTCGGCCACACCGCGACGATCCAGTTCGGCCGCGAGTACTGCACGGCGCGCAAGCCGGCGTGTCTCGAGGATCCGGACGCCTGTCCGATGGCCGACATCTGCGATCAGGTGGGGGTCTACCCCGCGACGGGTGAGGTCGTCGATCCGGCCGACGCGCCGGAGGCGGCCGAAGCGGACGACTGAGTTCGAGCCCCGTCGTTCTCGTCAGCGCCGCGTCGATCGCCGCCTGCGTATCACGGACGAATCCTTTTTCGCGTCGTCTCCGTACTCCTCGTACGCAATTTCGCTCGATCCTCGATCACGACGGACGAAACCCTCCGTCGCGCGCTATACGACCTCGGAACGCTCGTCAAGGTCTACGCCTTCCTACCGGCGCTCTCGGTCTTCGTCGCCATCGGCTGGGGGGAGTTCTACGCGATCCCCGCCTTTCTGATCGCCGCGGTCGCGGCCGCCGGCTTCGGCCGCGGCGGCGTCAAGATCGTCCGCGTCCGCCGGCTCCTGCTCGACGCGCCGGAACGCGGGATGGACGTCTACGATCCCTCCGAGTCGACGGCCGATACCGCCGGCGGCGCGTCGGCGGCGTTCGACACCGCCGCGATCATCGCCGTGCTCTGGTTCGTCCTGCTGTTCGTGACGAGCGTCGTCGCCCTGCTGGTGCTGCCGGCCGAGTACGCGACCGCGAACGTCCTCTTCGAGGTCGCGAGCGTCCAGGGCAATGTCGGTCTGAGCGCCGCGATCGTCGACGCGACGAATCCCGCCTCGCTCAAACTCACGTTCGTGTTCGCGATGTGGATCGGCCGCCTCGAGATCGTCCCCGTCGTCGTCTCGGCGCGACTCATCGCCGAGGAGGTGTTCTGAGTGGTCGATCTCGAGCCGTTCCTCGAGGCGCCGTTCGAGGAGGCGTCGAACCTGTCTTTCGAGGCCCTGTTGGGGGTCGGCGTCGCTCTGCTGGCGGCGGTCGCCGTCTTCGGTCGATCGACGGTGACGCAGCTGGCCGTGATCCACTATATACTGTCGATTCCCGTCTACGTCGGCTATCGGAGTCGCGTCTGGGAGGGAGACGGGGAGACGGAATCCGACGGAGACGATCGGGCCGACAGCGATGACTGCGACGGCAGCGCCGATACCGAAGCGGAGTCCGATCGCGCCGACGGCGCTGGAAACGGCTCCCCGAGCGAGCGTCGGTGATCCCGCCCGTTTCGAACCGAACGCGACGGAACTAGTCGCTCGTCGAGACGTTCACTGGAGTCCACAACGGTTTTATGTCGCCACCAGAGATGACCGGGGTACCAATGCCTGCAGACCCTGAACGGGTTGCAGAGACGAGCGAAAGTACAAGCGAATCAGCAACTACGGCCGCGGCTTCTTCTGTCTCGCGCCGCCGCCTGCTTACCGCGACTGCGGTCGGATCGGCGACCGGCCTCGCCGGCTGTACCGAACTCCTCTCGAGCGGAAGTAGCGATCCGCTTCGAGTCAGCGTCTGGAGCGGGAACTACGCCGAACGGTTCGAGGAATCGGTCGTCCCGAGATACGAGGACGAGTTCGACGCGGAGATTCAGATCGAACCCGGCTGGAACGACATCCTCACCGACATCCAGACGGCGCCGGACGACGACCCGCCGTACGACGTCACCATCACGGAGGGGAACTTCTACTACTACGGCCGGCAGGACGACCTCTTCCACGAGATCAGGACGGAGAACGTCCCCAACGCCGACGAACTCATCGATTACTACGCGGACTTCCGGACCACGGAGTACGGGATGCCGGTCGACGGCGCTCCCTGTACCATCGTCCACCGCGAGGAGATGGACGCCGAGATCGAATCGTGGAGCGACCTCTCCGGTTCGGCCGTCGAGGAGAGCAACGGTATCGGCGTCGACACCGGCTTCTGGTGGTTTCCGGTGTACGCCGCCGCCGTCGGGATGGACGAGGCGGAACTCGGCGAGGAGATGCACGACGCGGACCTGCACGACGACGTCCTCGAGACCGTCCGGAACTGGCCGATCGAGAGCTGGGCGAGTTCCGGCCAGGACGTCTGGCAGGCCTTCGGCGACGGCGTCATCGACGTCGCCCAGTGGTACTACGAGCAGACGGAGTACGACATCGACGACTACGACGGCCTGACCCACACGATGCCGGAACAGACGACCGGCTACCTGAACCACTGGTGCGTCGTCAAGGGCACCGACAAGCGCGACCGGGCCGAGGAGTTCATCAACTTCCTCATGGACGCCGAGGTGCAGACGGCCTGGTCCGAGGAGATGCCGACCCTGTTCTGTAACGAGAACACCGAATACGCCGGCGATCTCGCGGACGACCTGCCGAGCGACAGCGAAGAAGCGGAAAACATCGCCTTCCCCGACTGGGAGTTCCTCGCGGAGCACAGCGGCGACCTCTCCGACGAGTTCTCTTCGATCCGGAACTCCTGAGGTCCCCTCATCGCACTTCACTTATGTCTGAAATCACGCTTGACGGACTCGAGAAGCGGTACGGCAACGAACTCGCCGTCGAAGACGTCTCGGTGACGATCGACGACGGCGAACTACTGTGCCTGCTCGGGCCCAGCGGCAGCGGCAAGTCCACCACGCTGCGGATGCTCGCCGGCCTCGAGACGCCGACCGACGGCGAGATCCGCATCGACGACGAGGACGTGACCGATCGGCCCGCCTACGAACGCACTACCGCGACGGTGTTCCAGGACTGGGCGCTGTTCCCCCACAAGACTGTCCTCGAGAACGTCGCGTTCGGGCTCAAGATGCAGGGCGTCGAGAAGGGCGAACGCCGCGAGCGAGCGATGGCGATGCTCGAGCGCGTTCGGATGGACGAGCACGCCGACGACGACCCGATGAACCTGAGCGGCGGGCAGAAACAGCGGGTCGCGCTCGCGCGGTCGCTGGCGGTCAACCCCGACGTCTTGCTGCTCGACGAGCCGCTGTCGAACCTCGACAAGCGGCTCAGCGAGGACATGCAGATCGAACTCCGCGAGATCCACGAGGAACTCGAGGAGACGTTCGTCCACGTCACCCACGACCAGGACGAGGCCTTCACGCTCGCCGATCGGATCGGTATCATGGCCGACGGGAACCTCGTCCAGGTCGGCGAGCCCAACGAGGTCTACCAGAACCCGAAGAACCGGTTTATCGAGGGCTTCCTCGGCGATACGAACTTCGTCGAGGGCACGGTCGATCGGACGTCGTCGGACGTCGTCCGCGTCGAAACGGAGCTGGGACGAGAGGTCGTGCTTCCGACGTCGAACGCCGACGCGCTCGCCGCGGGCGACTCGGTGACGCTATCGCTCCGTCCCGAGGTCCTCTCGATCGAATCGGCCGAGTCGGGCCTCGAGGCGGATGAGGCGGCCCAGCCCGTTCGCACCGACGGCAGCACGACGAACTCCGTCGTCGGGACCGTCGAAAGCGTTCTCTACCGGGGCTCGACGGTTCGTTACTCCGTCGGGGTCGAGGGCACGTCGGTGTTCGCCGAACGCACCGTCTCGGATTCCGGCGAGTTCGAGGCCGGCGACGAGATCACGATCCGCTGGGACGGCGCGGACGTTCTCGCGTTCCGTGACGACGGCTCGAGGGTCGAACTCTAACGATGTCCGGAACGCACTCGCCGCTGCCGGCGCCGGTCGCCCGCGTCTGGGAGCCGCTTCGGAAGCGGTCGCGCTCGAAGCGAGCGCTGTTGCTGATGGCGCCGCTGCTCGTGTTCGAGTTGCTGCTGTTCGTGGCGCCGTTCCTGATCCTGCTGCGGATCAGCCTCACGTCGGGCTCGACGGACCTCCGATACGCCGCGGGGACCTGGTCGCTGGACGGCTACGCGGAGGTGTTCACCTCCGGCGTCCTCTTGGACGCGATCGTCTACTCGTTCAAGCTGGGACTGATCGCCACGGCGATCACCGTCTCGATCGCGGTGTTCTACGCGTACGCGATTTGGCGAGCCGAGGGCGCGCTCAAGTCGGCGCTGCTGTTCTCGGTGATCCTGCCCTTGCTGACGACCCTCGTCGTCAAGACGTACGCGTTCAGACCCCTGCTCTCGCCGACCGGGACGGTCAACGACGTGCTCCTGTCGCTGAACCTCGTCTCGGAGCCGATCCAGTTCGTCCCCGGGACGATCGGCGTGATCGTCGGACAGGTCTACATCGTCCTCCCCTACGCCGTGCTGGCGATCTACAGCGTGCTGTCGACGATGGACTGGGGGATCGTCGAGGCCGCCCGCGACCTCGGGGCGAGCCGTCCGCGCTCGGTCCTCGAGATCGTCGTCCCGCAGGCGATGCCGGGGATCATCGTCGCGACGGTGATCTCCTTCGCCTGGAGCGTCGGCGCCTACGCCGCGCCGGGGCTGCTCGCCAGCCAGCGGGTGCCGTTCGCGATCGAAGTCGAGAAGCGATTGCTGTCGAACCTCCAGTGGGAGATCGCGACCGCCTACGCCGTGGTCATGCTGCTCCTGATGGTCGCGAGCATCGCGGTTCTCACGGTCACGCTCAACTACTTCGGAGGTGAGTTCGAGTATGCATAGAGAGACCGTAGAGAACGCCGCCTTCCGGGCGGGCTATCTGGCGATCCTGACGTTCATGCTGTTGCCCCTCGCGGTGGTCGTCGCGACCTCCTTCGAGGCGTCCGGACAGCTCCTCTTCCCGCCGGAGAACTACTCGCTGGTCCACTACCGCGCGTTCTTCGAGGAGACGCGCTGGCTGTCCGCCTTCGACAACAGCCTCCTCGTGGGCGCCGGGACGACGGTCGTCGCGACGACGCTCGGCGTCACCGCGGCCTTCGGCCACGAACTCGACGACGGCCGGACGGGACAGGTCCTCGCGCCGCTCGTCCTCGTTCCGCTGCTGATCCCGCCGATCATCCTCGGTATCTCGATGCGCGTCTACTTCGTCAGAGCCGGGCTGAACGCCTCGTTCCTGAGCATCATCCTCGCGCACACGCTGTGGGCGACGCCGCTCGTCTACTTCGTGATGCGGTCGGTGTTCAGCCGGTTCGACTGGCAACTGCTCGACGCCGCGAAGGACCTCGGCGCCGGGCCGCTCCAGTCGTTCGCCTACGCCGTCCTCCCGAACGTCAAACACGGGATCTTCGTCGGCGCCCTGCTGGCCTTCATCGTCAGCCTCCAGGAGTTCGTGATGGCGCTGTTCCTCTCGAGTCACAGCACGGAGACCATTCCGGTCGTCGCGTGGACGGCGCTGCGACAGTCGCTGGACCCGATGGTGAGCGTCGTCTCGACGTTCCTCATCCTGATCTCGATTATCGCGATCGTCGTGGCGACCCTCGCGACGAACCTCGAGTGGCTCTCGAAACAACTCTCCTGATCGACTCCACCGGCTCACGATTTCTCGCGATTCAGACGGACTCGAGGAGGCGTCGCTGAACCGAATCAGCCGCCGGAGGTTCGCGAGATCGACCGAACAGTGCGGTGGCCTGCTCGAGCGCTTGCCTCTCTATCGAGGCAAGCGCTCGAGTCGATGGGGAAGGGCAGGCTGACCGCGCGGCGCGCGGATCCGCGCGCCGCGCCCTTGTGGTGGGTCCTGGCGGACTGAAAGGGCGAGCGATCGCTGCCAAGCGATCGCGAGGGCTTTACAAGAAGCGGAAGGTCTCGAGGTTCTTCGGCGCGAAGGTGCGCATGTCGTAGTTGTGGTACAGCGCCGAGGAGAGGTCCTGCGTGGAGCGCTCGTCGCCGTGGACGCAGAGGACCTTCTCGGGGCGCGGGTTCATCGTCTTGACGAAGTTCTCGAGGCCGGCGCGGTCGGCGTGGCCGGAGAAGCCGTCGACGGTCTCGACGTTGACGTTCAGCGAGAGGGTGCCGCGGCCGTTGGAGCCGCCCATGGCGCCGACCTCGCTGGTGGGGATCTCGTCCCAGCCGTTCTGGATGCGCCGCCCGAGGGTCCCCTGAGCCTGGTAGCCGACGAAGACCAGCGACGAGTCCGGGTCGGGGCCGATGTGGGAGAGCCAGGACATGATCGGACCGCCTGTGACCATCCCCGAGGTCGAGAGGATGATACAGGGTTCGCCGTCGGCGACGTCCTGTCGCTCCTCCTCGCCGCCGTCGATGTGGTTGAACTCGTCAGCGAGGAAGGGGTTCTCGTCCTCGTGGAAGATGCGGTCCCGGAGGTCGTCGCGCAGGTACTCGGGGTAGGTCGTGTGGATGGCGGTCGCCTCCCAGATCATGCCGTCCAGGTGAACGGGCATCGAGGGGATGTCGCCGTTGCGCATCGCCTCCTCCAGGACGAGCATGATCTCCTGGGAGCGACCGACGGCGAACGCCGGAATGAGCACCTTCCCGCCCTTATCGTAGGTGTCGTTGATGACCTCTATCAGGTTGCGTTCGGAGTCTTCCTGATCGGTCTGATAGTCGTTGCGACCGCCGTAGGTCGACTCCATCACCAGCGTCTCGACGCGCGGGAAGTCGTTCGTCGCGCCGTTGAACAGGCGGGTGTCCTCGTAGTGGATGTCGCCGGAGAACGCGACGTTGTAGAGGCCGTCGCCGATGTGGAAGTGCGAGACGGCCGAGCCGAGGATATGGCCGGCGTTGTGGAAGGTGAGCTTGACGTCCGGCGCGATGTCCGTGACGTCGCCGTACTCGAGCGGGATGGTGTGCTTGATCGCTTCGCGGACCTGCTCGGACTCGTAGGGCGGAGCGCGTCCCTCCTTGGCGGCGACGTCCAGGTAGTCCAGCGTCAGTAGTCCCATCAGGTCACGAGTGGGCTCGGTGCAGTAGATCGGGCCGTCGTAGCCGTACTTGAACAGGAGGGGAATCAGCGCGGAGTGGTCGAGGTGGGCGTGAGTGAGGACGACGGCGTCGATCGTCTGCGGACCGGCGCCGAGCGCCTCGGGCGCGTGGAGATAGGGGACTTCGCCCTCGGCACCGGGTTTGTCGCCGCAGTCGATGAGGATCCGGGTTTCGGGCGTCGAGAGGATGAAGGATGCCCGACCGACCTCGCGACAACAGCCCAGCGTCGTGATGCGGACGTACTCGTCGTCGGACATCTCCTCACGGTGGATCTGTCGGCCGACCTTCTCCAAGATGTCCCGTCGCTCGTCGCGCTCCTGCTTGAGGAAGCTGCGGACGTTCGAGACGGTCGAGGACTCGATCGGCGGCGTGCGGACGACTTCGGGCGTCCAGCCGACGTTTTTGGTGATTTCGCGGAGCGTCGAGCCGTGGCGGCCGATGACCATGCCCGGCTTTTCGGCCTCGATGACGACCTCGCCGGTGTCGGCGTGGAAGTCGAGGTCCGTGACGCCGGCCTCTTCGGGAATAACGCTCATGATCTCCTCGCGGGCCTCTTCGGGCCGCGAGAGGACGCTCGGATCGGGACGGACGGTGATGCGCTTGCGAAGCTTGCTCGCGAGCTGGCGGATGAGATCGCCCTGCTGGGCGAACTTCTTCGGGTCGCGCGTGTAGACCACCACTTCGGGGCCTTCGTATTTCACCGAGGAGACCGAGATATCGCTCGGTAACTCGCTCGTGATCTCTGCTTTCAGATCGTCGAGTTGCTGCTCTACAGTACTCATAATCGCCGATTGTGGCTTGCGTGAACTCGCCGCCGGGGAGCGAACCAATCAGGTCGATGCTGTCGGATACCGGGACGCGACGGCGGTCCAACGACCGCCCGCACTGTATCGTACCGGCGATACCGTTGCGTCGCACCGTCCACGGGGGACGGCGCAGTACGTCTCGTATCCCGGACCATCCGTTGACACCTGCCGTGACGAATACGCTCCCAGGTCGGTCGTCCTGGGTTGCGGGAAGATTCCAGGGAGAACCCGCTTATCCGACGCTATTCTTTGCGTAGTATAAAAGCCTTCGCAAAAACCAGGGCCGTCCGTCACGTACGGGCGGTATGCACCTGACAGCCGACCGCGTCGTGACGGAGCGAAACTGGGTCGCAGACCGGGCCGAAACCGTCGTTCCGCTCATCAACGACGTCCGGGACGACCTCGGTGAGATCTTCGACACCGACGTCGATCACGTCACCGAGGCGCAGTACCTCGAGGCCGTCGACGCCGTCTTCGCCGACGGCGATCTGGGGGTCAACGTCGCCGCCATGGTCGCGATCCTCCGCGAACTCGACGTCGAGGGCGACTATCCCGGCTTCGTCGTCGACGAGATCCTCGGCCGGGAACTGGCCGCGACCATCGCCGGCCGCCAGCCGCTGCGGACCCTCGGCGAGGCGACGTTCCACTACGCCGACCTGCGGGTCCACGGCGAGGCCGACGAAAATGCGGGTATCGACGACTGCGAGGCGGCACTGGCGGCCGGGTTCCAGGAGCGGCTGCCGGGCTGGAACTGGACCGAGCGCTCGAGTCCGTTCGACCTCGAGCGGTGACCGTCGAGCGGTGACCGACCGGCGAACCGGCCTCGAGCGGTACCCAGTCGACGACCCGACGTCGGAACTGGGTCTCGAGTCACGCCTCGATCTCGTCGTCGTCGTCCGATTAGGCGCTCTCGTTTCCGCCGTCGGACTCGTCAGTTCCGTTCCCGGCGTCCGACTCGTTCAGTTCGGTTCCGGAACCCGACTCGTTCGCGGTCCCGTTTTCCTGCTGCGCTCGCTGTTCCTGCTGTTGCCGGAGCATCTCCTGTCGTTGCGCCCGTTGCTGCTGTCGCTGGACGAACGCGTCGTACTGGTCGCCGGGATAGATGCCGCTGATCTCGCCCTCCCGAAGCGCGCTCATGATCGCTTCGTCGGAGCCGGTGACGCGGAGGAGCCCGAACTCGGGCGCGGACTCCTCGACCGTGAGCTCGCCGCCGACCGATTCCTCGAAGTCGCTCACGGCTTCCTCGGTCAGATTGCGTTGTTCCTCCATCGCTCGCTGTTGGGCCTCCTGCTGGCTGATGTTGCCGTTCTGGACGGCCGTCTGAATCTCCTCGTTGAGGCGTTGCAGCTTCTCTCGGTCCGGCGACACCGCGACCGTGACCGCGTCGCTCGACCCGTCGTCCGATTGCATCAGCGATTCGAGTTGACTACAGCCGGCGAGCGACGCGGCGGCGCCGGTGCCGGCGATTCCGAGGAATTGGCGGCGGCGGTGACCGTCTGTCATTCGTTTCGAGACCATCGATCCGCGGAGATAAGGGTTTTTGATAGCTCGACGACCTCTTCCCGTCGATACTGGCCACGTTCGGCGCCGACGACCGTACTCGTCCCGACTGGCTGCGGCCGGCGCCGCTCGGCCGTGCGCGGTGTCGCGTCGTCACGGAAGCCGCGACGAAATCGTCCGTACGCGGTCCGTGCTCCTTTTATTCGCCCGACGGCTATGCCGTGCCAGTGACCTCAGAGCCATCGACCGCCCGGTCGTCGCGAGCAGTGACCCTCGAGCGACCGTCGCTGTCGGCCGCCCGCGAGGCTATCGCCGACGGCATCGAGCGCGAGGCGCTCGTCACCGTCTTCGGCCGCTGTACCGTCGACTACGAGGGCCGCGCCTCGAGCACGCTCGAGGCGGGCGACCGCCACGTCATGCTCAAACCGGACGGCGCGGCGCTGGTCCACACCGACGAGGGCCAGCAGCCGGTCAACTGGCAGCCTCCGGGCTGCGAGCACGACGTCTACTGCGAGCGCGCGGACGCGGATACGGACGCTGACGGTGCGGGCGAGGCCGAGAGCGGCGCCACCGCGGCCGAGAGCGACGACGGGACGACGCTCGTCCTCGAGAGCCTGCGATCCAGTCCCGACGAGCGGCTGCTGGTTCGGTTCCAGCGGGTCCTGCAGGTGTCGGCGTTCTCGGGAACCGACGAGAACGAACTCGCCCTCTCCGGGACCGAGGAGGACCTCCGCCAGCGCATTCTCGAGGAGCCGACCCTGCTCGAGCCCGGGTTCACGCCGCTGGCGACCGAACGCGCGACGCCGGCCGGCGCCGTCGACATCTACGGCGAGGACTCGGCGGGCCGGACGGTCGTCGTCGAACTCAAGCGCCGCCGCGTCGGGCCGGACGCGGTCGGCCAGCTGCGACGGTACGTCGACGCCCTCGAGCGCGATCTCCACGCCGACGCCGACGTCCGCGGGATCCTGGTCGCCCCGTCCGTGACCGATCGGGCCGAGCGACTGCTCGGGGACCACGGCCTCGAGTTCGTCTCGCTGGAACCGACCGGGGAGTGAGGGACTCTCCTTCCGGGACCCGAAACGGAATTCTCATCGGGCTCCGGCGACAACGACCGTGTAATGCGACTCGAACTTCGCGTCTGTCAGCACTGCCTCAACGGCGACGCCGGCCACGGGGGGGAACAGAAGTCCGAACTGCTCCAGGACATGGTCGCCTGCGCCGAAGTGATTCAGGAGTACAAGGACGTCATCGACCTCGAGGAGGTCCACATCCGACGGGTTCGCGACGACGAGCAGGGGAAACCCGAAGCGCTGCCGGTCGTCGCGGCGACGATCCAGAACGACCAGATCGTCCTCAACGACACGCAACTCGTCGCGGAGGGCCAGGACGGCACCATGCTGCTGTACGCGAACCCCGACGACATCCTGACGGTGCTCGCGGGCAACGTCGACGAGATCAGCAAGGCCGTTCCCGGCGACGTCACGGTCGACCTCTCCGAGACGGGCGCGCGGATCGTCTCCGAGGCCGGTCTCGGCGCCGACCCGGATCGACAGCCCGACCAGTAAGGCTCTCGAAGAGACCCCGCGGTCGGCCCGTCCGATTCAGTTTCTCTCCGTTTTCGCGGTCACCGAGCGCTCGAGCGATCCGGATTGGACGGCGCCGCGGCGGCGCGGTCGCGGACGAGCAGCCAGCACGAACAGCAGAAGGCGACGGCGACGGTCCCCGCGAGAATGCCGAAGGCGAGCCGGTAGCCGTACTGCGTGTACGCGACGGTGCCGCCGACGGTCTCGCCGGTCCGGTAGGCGTCTAACACCAGTCCCATGAGCGTCGGGAGAATCGTCGCGCCGACGAACCCGGCCGTGTTCACGGTGGCCGTCGCGACGCCGCTGGCGGCGGGCGGATACCGGTCCTTGACGGTCGACAGCGACAGCATCGCGGCGCCGAAGAGGACGCCGCAGGCCAGATACGAGACGGCGGTGACCGCCAGCGGGGGGCGCCCGAAGACGGGAACCGCGCTGAGCGCGACCGTCAACAGACCGACGCCCACCGTCATCGGCAGCACGCGACGCTCGAGGCGGTCGGAGACCCAGCCGATCGCCGGCGGGCCGACCAGTATCCCGACCGAGCCGAGGAGGGTGACGGAGGAGGCGGTCGGTACCTCGAGATCGTAGACGACCACGAGATAGGGGACGCCCCACAGCCCGATCAGCGTCAGTATCGCGCCGTTGCCCGCGAAGAAAACCGCTGATAGCAGCCACTGATCGGGATCGCGGGCGAGCGTTCGCAGGTGGGCAGCGGTCTCCGCCAGCGTGACCGACGGCTGCTCCGGGACGCCGGCGATGGGCTCGAGGCCCGCCGCGGCCGGCGACCGGCGCGCGACGGCGAAGACGGCCCCGGCGGCGACGAAGCCGACGGCGGCCAGGCCGGCCAGCACGGTCCGCCACCCCAGCGCGTCGACGGTGACCGCCAGCGGCGCGGTCGCGAGGATCGCACCGAGTCCGGCGACGCTGCCAGTCAGTCCAGTCATCGTCGCGAACTCGTCGGCGCGGTACCAGTTGGCGCAGAATCGGAGGATCGTGACGAAGATGACGGCGCTACCGAGACCGATGAGCGCGCGCGAGGCGACGGCCGCGAGGTAGCTGTCGCTCAGCGCGAAGCCGACGGCGCCGAGGCTCAGGACGAACCCGCCGATCGAGCCGACGTATCGAGGTCCGAACCGGTCGGCGAGCACGCCGGTCGGGATCTGGGCGACCGCGTAGACGAGGAAGAAGGCGGCGTGGAGCGTCCCGAGCTGGGCCGCCGTCGTGCCGAACGCGTCGGTCAGCCGGTCCGACAGGACGGCCGTCGACAGCCGGTGGAGATTGACGAGCAGGAAGACGGTCGCCAGCGCGGCCCACGCGAGCCACCGCCGCCTGGTGGGATCCGACAGCGCGTTCACGACCGTCACGTTTCACGGACACCGTGGTAAGGATTGTGACACCCTGCCGGAATCGGGCCACCGAATCGGCGGCCCAGCGGCTCAGCGCGGTGTCGGCTCCGAAAAGTCGAACTCGATCGAGTGCCGGTTCAGTTCAGATACGGCCGACGTTCTCGACGCCGACGCTCTCGACGCCCTCGACGTCCGAGAAGCCTTCCTCGACGGCCTCCGTGCCGCCCGCGCCGTCGGGGACGATCACGGTCGGGTAGAGCGCGACGAGACCGAACGCGACTTCCTCGCGTTCGACGCCGTTGATCTTGGCGCCCTCGGGGAGCGTGCTCTCGAGGCGTTCCTGGAGGGCGTCCAGGTCGATTTCGGGGCTGTTCGGCATGACCTTGATTTTCGCAGCTACCTTTCCCATGGTTATTACGGACCGGTGAACCCGCAGTCGGGACACTCGTAGAGGTTGCTCTGCTTGCGGCACTTGGCACAGCGGTAGATCTGGGCGCCGCAGTCGGGACACTTGAACGCCGCGGCGTTTGTGCCGGCGATGTTGAGCCCACAGGAGACGCACGAGCGCCTCTGGCTTTCGTCGGTCGTACTCATACCCCTTCCTTTCCGCCCGGCGTTTTTAACGGTTGTCTTTCGAGGGCTCTCGAGGAACGCACTGAAACGGGGGAGGAATATGGGCGGCGCCGCCGCGGCGGGATCGGGGTATTTTCGCAGTCAGAAAATCCGCATCTGGATACTTTACGTTCCCCGCGAAAGAAGGGGATGAGGTTCGGTGGGTGCCAAGCCAGGCCGGACCTCTGCCTCTGACATTCTGCCGCCGATCCGCCCTCGAGATGCAACATTCAAGCGAACCCGGCCCCTACGACGAGTGAATGCGCCTCGACGACTACATCGAGGAGTTAGAGCCCGATGAGGAGGCGAAGCGGCGGCGCCTCGCCAAGGAGAAGTCCTACGAGATCACGGATCACCTCGAGGAGTTCGAGCGGAACTTCGAGCGGTCGCTGTCCGGCGATTCCCTCGTGGGCTCGACGGCCCCCTCGATCTTCGTCGGGCGGTCGAACTATCCGGACATCCCCGTGGGGGTGCTCTCGCCGGTCGGCGACGAGGACGCCGCCGAGGAGTACGTCACCGACGGGAAGTGGTACCAGCAGGGGTACGACATCCCGGACGTCCTCCAGCGTCGAACGGGGCTGCTGAACTCCAACAAGCGCGCGAACGTGGACTCGCCGTCCATCGCGAGTCGGCTGACGCCCAACGTCCACGACGCCTGGGAGGGCTTCGTCGGCGTCCAGCGCGAGGTCGCCATCGCGGATCGGCCGGTCGACCTCGAGATCGGGCTCGACGACACGCCCGATCTGGGCCTCGACACCGGCACGGACGTCGCGACGCCCCGCGGCCCCCGCGCCAACGCTCGCAACGCCGAGTTGCGGGAGAACCCCTACGTCCCGAAGCCGGTCAAGAAGACCCTCGAGGACGACGACTGGCAGGCCCAGGGCGCGATGACCTACCTCTATCGCCGGGGCTTCGACGTCTACGACATCAACTCGATCCTCTCGGCCGGCGCGCTCGGCGAGACCGAGCAGCGACGGCTCGTCCCGACCCGGTGGTCGATCACCGCGGTCGACGACACCGTCGGCCAGTTCCTGCGCGGCCGCATTCGGAACGCGCCCAGCATCGACGAGGTGCAGGTCTGGGCCAACGAGTACATGGGCAACCGCTACTGGATCGTCCTCGCGCCGGGCAACTGGGAGTTCGAACTCGTCGAGATGAAGGCGCCCGGCAGCATCTGGAACCCCGATCCGGAGGGGAACACCTGGATGGCCAGCGCCAGCGAGGGGTTCGAGGGCCGGTCGGGCTACGTCGAGGAGACCGCCGGCGCCTACTACGCCGCCCGACTGGCCGTCTTGGAGCACCTCGAGTCGATCGGCCGGCAGGCGAAGTGTCTGGTCCTCCGGGAGGTGAGCGACGACTACTGGGCGCCCGTCGGCGTCTGGCAGGTCCGCGAGAGCGTGCGCAACGCCTTCGACGGCGAGTACGGCGAGTCGGAGACCTTCCATCAGGCGGTCGCCGAGGTCGCGACGCAGTTGCCGGTCTCCCACGACCGCCTCCGACGGAAGTCCGAACTCGCGGCGGGACTACAGTCGAACCTGAGTGCCTTCTCCGCTCGAGACTAAGCGGCTACGGAACATCGTTTACTCAGACGATCTACAGTCCGTGTCAGACGACAGGTCTGGCGTACGGTGGCGCGCGCTGTTGATCGTGTCCGAACGAAGCGAGGTGCTCACTTCGTTCGCACCTCGAAAAGCGAACGGGGAACGAAGTGACCCGTGAGCAACAGTGAGGATCGATCGATACCATCGTGCGAGGTCTCTGTGAGCATAGCGAACAGAGGCTTGGAAGACGCGAAGCGTCTTCCAGTGGATGAGCGACCGAAGGGAGCGAATCGGCTGGGGAGGGAGTGGCAACTCCCCGTTGCCACGATAGCAGGACGCTTCATTTCGGTACTCTCCCGCTCGAGCATACCGCGCAACGAGCCGTGTTACTAGCTACTGCGAAGCGAACCCGCACGCCTAAATCGCTCGAGCGCCTCCGACCGGTATGGCTCTGGCGCTCGTCAGTCCCGAATTTCTCACCGCGGTGGGACTGCTCGTCGTTCTCGTCGGCGTCCCGCTGTTCGTTCTCGCGGTCATCGCCGTCGTCACGGGGTACGTCCAGTACGACGCCGAGCGGTATCTCGAGGAACTCGAGGCCGCCGACGGTGGAGACTCGGCGGACGACCGCCGCTGACCGGGTCGATTCGATCGATCGTCTCCGCGTCGTCACGGTCGGCGGATTCCCGTTTCATCGCCGGCCGCTGCTAGCCGCCGGTCGATACTGCATACTACTGATCGACAGTGGACGGTTCCGTTCGCTGCTAGCCGTCGATACACACCGTTGTTCGTCGCTGTACCGTCCGAAAATACCACTGAGAGGACCTGTTAGCTGGCCGTCGACATTCTCCGATGAATTATTATTGATAATAAGGCACGCCGCTTTTATTCCTCTGCCGCATACAGCGGGTGATGGCATTGGATTTCACTCCGACGACGATCGAGGACCTCGAGCCCGAGCGACGGCCGTCCGTCGCGCTCGCGCTCGTGCCGGTGCTCGCCGTCGTCCTCTTCCTCGGCGTGGGGTCGGCCGTGCTCGGGCTGGACCCCCACGTTCCGCTGCTGTGGAGTATCGTCTTCACGGGCGCCTTCGGTTACTATCTGGGCTACTCGTGGGAGGACCTCTACGACGGAATCGCCAACAGCCTCCTGATGGGACTGCAGGCGCTGTTGATCATCTTCACCATCTACGCGCTGATCGCGACCTGGGTCGACGCCGGCACGATCCCGGCGATGATGTACTACGGCCTCGAGTTGCTGTCGCCGTCGGTGTTCCTCCCGGTCGCGGCGATGCTGGCGGCGATCGTGGCGTTCTCGATCGGCTCCTCGTGGACGACCGTCGGGACGCTCGGCGTCGCCTTCGTCGGGATCGGTGAGGGCCTGGGCGTCCCGTCGGCGATGACCGTCGGCGCGGTCCTCTCGGGCGCCTACGCGGGCGACAAACAGTCGCCGCTGTCGGACACGACTAACCTCGCGGCCGGCGTGACGAACACGTCGCTGTACGACCACATTCGCCGGATGCGGACCGGGACGGCCATCGCCTTCGGGATCTCCGTCGCGATCTTCGCTGTCCTCGGCCTGCAGGCCAGCGGGACCGTTCCCACCGACCGCGTCGCCGAGATCCAGACCGCCCTCGCGAGCACGTACGACCTCTCGCTGCTCGTGTTCCTGCCGCTGGTCGTGACCTTCGGTCTCGCACTCTACGGCTACTCCGCGCTCCCGACGCTCGTGGCCGGCGTTTTCGCCGGCGTCGGTACCACGATCGCGGTTCAGGGGACCGGCTTCGTCACCGCCTGGGAGGTCTTCATGAGCGGCACCGCGCCCGAGACCGGCACCGAACTCGTGAACGAACTGCTCGCGACCGGCGGACTGACCGGCTCCGCCTGGACGATCACGGTGGTCGTCGCCGCGCTCACGCTCGGCGGCCTGCTCGAGCGGACCGGCGTGCTCGCGGTGCTCGCGCATCGCCTCTCTCAGGGCGTCCGGAGCTCCGGTGGGTTGATCGCCGGCACCGGCGTCTCCGCGATCGCGATCAACGTGCTGACGGCCCAGCAGTACATGAGCATCGTTCTCCCCGGGATGACGCTGCGAAACCTCTACGAGGAGTTCGGGCTGGACAGCGACGAACTCTCGCGGGCCGTCGAGGCCGCCGGGACGCCGACCGGCGCGCTCCTCCCGTGGCACGCCGGCGGAGTCTTCATGGCCACCGCGACCGGCGTCCCGACGCTCGAGTACGCGCCGTTCTACCTGTTCGG
Organism: Haloterrigena sp. KLK7; assembly: GCF_037914945.1. Taxonomy (NCBI): domain Archaea; kingdom Methanobacteriati; phylum Methanobacteriota; class Halobacteria; order Halobacteriales; family Natrialbaceae; genus Haloterrigena; species Haloterrigena salinisoli. The sequence continues at coordinate 2,716,077 of NZ_CP149787.1, read as the reverse complement.
GTTCCTGTCGCCGCTCGTGTTGTTCGCGATGGCGCTGAGCGGGATCGGCATCCCGACGACCCACCGAACCGAGCGCGCCCAGACCGCCGACTGACGCTGACGACGATTTTCGGTCGTTTTCTGCGAGCGGATACCGATCGACCCCGCGAGATCAGTCCACGCCGTCGAATTCCGGGAGCGGTTACTCGGCGCCGGACCCGGCGGCGGGCCCGGGACTCGCGTCGGATTCAGCTGTGGGCTCGGGGTCCGCCCACTGGTCGCCGTCCTCGAGGGAGACTCTGGTGAAGACGTTCACACCCGCTTTGAACACCGCGAGCAGGACGGGACCGAGGAACAGGCCCGTGATGCCGAGCAGGTAGATCCCGCCGATGACGCCGACGATGACGGCCGCCGGGTGGAGCCCGGAGCCCCGATCGACGAAGATCGCCCGCAGGTAGTTGTCGACCAGCGCGAGGACCGTGAGGCCGTAGGCGAGGAGGAGGACGGCACCGATCGAGTCACCGACCACTGCGAGATATCCCGCGGCGGGCCCCCAGACGAGCCAGACACCGATCGCCGGCAGGAACGAGAGCAGGACCATGATCACCGTCCAGAAGAGCGCGTTCGGGACGCCGAGGACGGCGAGTCCGAGTCCGCCGAGGATCCCCTGGACGAGGGCGACGAGGACGTGACTGTGGATCACGGCCCACGTGACGACGTGGACCTCCTCGAACAGTTCCTCGCGGACGTGTGGTTCGAGCGGGACGACGTCGCCGAGCCAGGCGACGAGGTCGGCTCCGTCGACGAGCAGGTAATAGAGCAGGAAGACGCAGACGGCCAGTCCGATCGCCGTCTCGAGGCCGGCGTTGACCAGCCGAATCAGTTCGCCCAGCGCGAGTTCGGCCGCGCTCGGGAGCGAGGACTCGAGCTCGGTGTGAACCGCCGTCTCGATGGCGTCGACCTGCTGGGCCTCGAGGCCGAGATCGGTCTCCGCGACGCCGCGCGCGGTTTCGACGACCGCGGCTTCGTCGAAACCGTTCAGGATGGAGGCGGCGGTACTCAGGACGACGGCCGAGACGACCAACAGCGGGACGACAGCGGCCATGGTGGCGACTCCGGTCAACAGGATCGCCGACGGTCGCGATCCCAGCCTGGGCTCGAGGCGCTCGTGGGCGGGGTAGAGGACGAACGCGAGGAGCCCGGCGGCCAGCACGTACTGCAGTAGCGGGGCGATGATCAGGGTCGAGATCACCCCGAGGGCGGCGAGCAGGAGGGCGAAAAACGCGGTGCGGAGGTCCATACGTAAACATCACCAGTCACGTACGTAAAGGTTGTTGACACCTACAGCAGGCAATTAGATAGTTCTATATAGGCAAACAATGGCGCCAAGCGAGACGAACGCAGCTGACAGCGGTGCCGAACGACGCGGCAGGATGCGACGACGACTCAGTCCGTGGCGTCGGTCTCGACCGAATCGAACCGCTCGAAGGCCTCCGCGGTGAGGTCGCCGGTGGTGTCGACGATATCGGCCCACTCGTCGCTGTCGGGGGCCATCCCGAGCAGGCGCGCGATCTTCATGATCGAGACGTGGTAGACCCGCTGGCGACCCGGTTCCTCCTGCCAGACGATCATGTTACACGGGAAGAGACCGCCGATCCGCGGGGTCTCGTCGAGCGCACGATCCGCGATCTCGGGGTTACAGGCCCCGAGAACGTAGTAGGGGTCGCGGTCTGCATCTACCTTCTCGTTGAGCAACTCCGAGGGGGAGAACTCGACGGGGATGCCGAAGCCGACGTCCGTACAGACCTCGCGGACGTGTTCGATCGCCTCCTCGTGGTCCATCTCGAGGACGGCCTGCCTCTCACCGAACTCGTCGGGATCGATCGTTTCGGGGTCGATCGGGAGACTCATACGTGAGTCATCTACCGGTCGTCACAAAAGGGTCCCGCCGCGGGAGCGTCGGCGACTCCCCGGCGCTCAGATCGGCACCGGAAGCCATCGGAGCAGTTCCACCACCGGCGTCGGATCGAACAGCGGGTCGTGCAGGACGAGCCAGTCGAGCAGGACGAGCCCCGCGCCGTGGGCGATCACGGAGGGGAGAATCGAGTTCGACTCGTAGTCGACGGCGCCGAAGAGGACGTCCGTCGGCCCCGACAACAGGAACTCGAGCGGCGGTTTGCCGGCGTGGTGGAGCATGTAGACGACCGGGCTGATGAATACCGCTTTGCGGCCGATCTCTTTGACGCCGACACAGAGGAGGCCGCGGTAGTAGGTCTCGGCGGCCAGCGCGAGCCCGAACAGCTGGATCGCATGCGGGACGAACTCGCCGGGCGCCGCCGACGTCTCCCACATCGGGTAGTACGCCCGGATCGTCGGCAGCGTCGAGCCGACCAGATAGAAGGGGAGCACGAACAGCGAGAGCAGGACGGCGTTCCGGACGGCGACGCGGTCGACGTGCCAGCCGAGATGTCTCCCGTGGGTCAGTCCCAGCGCGAGCGGGCCGCCGACGAGCACGACGCTGTCGACGACGAACCGCCGGGAGAGGCCGGGCGGCACGAGGTGCATCCACACGATCGTCAGCAGCGCACCGGCCAGCAGCGACTTCTGGACCCACGAGAGGCGATCGAACTGATCGCGAAGCCAGCGACCGCCGCTTCGAGTCCGTTCCGTCGCCACGGTTCGTTACTCGTCCGCGGTGGGGACCGGGCCGGTGCCGACGACCGCCCGGACGTGGTTCTCGAACTCCTGGTGACGCTGGAAGTAGGTCTCGTCGATCGCCTCGAGGACGGTCGACAGCTCCTGAGGTCCCTCGGGCGTTCGAATGACGCTGTCGCCCTCGAGACGATCGATTTCGCTCTTTTCCTTCGGCCAGGTCAGCCGGGAGGTGACGCGGGCGAGCGGGGCGCCCTCGACGGGCGTTCGTTCGCCGAGTTCGACCGCCGGCTCCTCGTCGTCCTCGTCGCTCATAGCCGGCCGTTTGCGTGCCCGTCGATTCAAGCTTTCGTTTCCGGGGGTCGACGACCGCTCGCGCGAGTCGATCTCTCTGTCTCGCGAGAGGTGTCTGACGTAGCGTTTTGTGACGGGAGGTCGAACCCATCGGTCATGACAAACCTGACGGAGGTCTACGACGGGACCGCGCGGGAGGTGGCCAGTCCCCACCGGCTGTACGCGGGGACGGCGCTCGTCCTGATCGGCGCGCTCCTGGCGGTCGTGGCCGTGATTATGGCGACGACCGACCTCTTGGGCGGATACGCGGCCGTGCTCTCGCCGGGGATAGAGACGCACTACGCGTCCATCCGCCTCGCGGGCGTGCTCGCCGGTCTCGGCGTCCCGACCGCGCTGGTCGGCGTCTTCTTCGTGTTGCCCGCCGGCCAGCGCGTCTACGCCGCCGCCGCGATCAGCGTCAGCCTCTGTCTCCTCGGGGTCGTCCTCTTCTGGAGCGCCTACCCCTACGACTGGCGGGGCTACGGCAACGACTACACGCTGCACGTCTCGGCCGTCTACCTGTTCGGACTCTTCCTGGCCCTCTGGAGCCTGTTCACCGCCGTCGTCAACTTCAAGACGCGCAACGACCCCGGCGGTGCCCTCGAGATGAACGTCACCCGCCAGAACAAGACGGTCGTCGAGGTCACCGAGTCCGAGGACGACGCCGGCGGACTCGGAGGCATCGGCTTCCTCGGGGTAACCCCCGACGGTGAGGTCGAAACCCAGACCAGTACCGACGACAGCGAGGCGCTCTCGTTCGACGAAACCTCGAGTGCGACCGGGTCGTCCGGGACGGGCGGGGCCGCTCGCGGGCAGACGCGGGCCAGGGACGCCGCGACGAGCGACGGTGGAACGGCCGCCTCGGACGTCACTTCGCCGATAGACGGCGACAGCCGCGACGCGGAGATCGTCGAGTCGTCGACGTCCCAGAGCGGGCCCGAGGCGCCGACGGACCGCTACTGTGGTAACTGCGAGCACTTCGAGTACGTCCGCTCCTCGGAGGGGATGACGCCCTACTGTGCGCGCCACGAGACCGCGATGGACGACATGGACGCCTGCGAGGAGTGGGCGCCGAACCGCTGACTGTCCCCCGCCGTCGGGCCGCAACGATTCCTTCGACGAAACACATATTTTATCGTCACTTACGGTTATCTATAACTGATGACGTTCAACGTAATTGATACGGTGACCGAGGCGGTCGAACGACTGACGACGAGCGCGGCCGCGGTGCTGATCGCCGCGCTGACGGTCGTCGGCGTCCTCCAGACGGCCGCGCTACAGGATATCCTTCGCGGGTTTCTCGAGTGGACGGTGGAACTGCTGAACGATCCCGAAGTCAGCGCGGAACTGACCGCGTCGGAACTCGAAACGGCCGAAGAGCAGATCAACGCGTATATCAGCGAACTCCCGCTCGCGCTGGGCTTGAGCCCCGGCGCCGCGGCGCTTCTCTGGCTGGTCGGGTTCGTGGTCGCGCTGGTTGTCGTCGCCGTCGCGATCGACACCTTCGGGACCGAGCGCGACGGTCTCGAGGGCATTCCGACCGAGGGCGTCGGGCGGAAGACGCTCCACCTGTTGCTCGGCTGGATCGCGTTCGGCGTGCTGTTCGCGATCGGGTTCGCCCTGCTCATCGTTCCGGGACTGGTGGTGGCGTTCGTCCTGATGTTCTTTACGGTCGCGATCGTGATCGACGACGAGTCGTTCGTCGGCGCGTTCGGGTCGTCGTACGGCGTCGTCCGCAGTAATCTCCTCGGCGCGTTCGCGATCGGCGTGCTCGGTATCGTCGCGTTCGTCGCCTGCTGGTTTGTCGGACTGCGTCTCACCGGAGTCCTCCCGGGAGTTCCGGGCGCAATCGCTGCCGATCTGATCACTGCCGTCGGTCAGGTGTTCGTTCTGGCCCTCATCACGCGTGCGTACGTCAACGCGACCGCTGACGACACGACCGCTGACGGCACCGTCGACTCGGTCGGCGGCGGCTCCGAGTGGGCGGCCGAGACGGAGTCGGAACCCCGGTCGGGGACTCGCTAGAATCCGAACAGCTGCTGGCTCAACTCGAGACCCCACTGCGGGAACTGGAAGACGAGCACGGCGACCAGCGCCAGTTCGAGGACTGTGACGGCCACGGTCATCCCGTCGGCGTGCTTGCTGCTGACCGCGACACCGATCGGGAGGCCGAACTCCTCCTTCCAGAGCGGGTAGAACAGCGCGATGCCGCGCTTGCTGCCCGCGACGTCGAGGACGTAGTGGGTCAGGACGCCGAGCCAGACGTACTCGAGGTTCCCGAAGACGTACGGGAAGGCGAGAAAGCCGAGCAGCACCGGGAGGTTGTGCAGCGTCTTCCGGTGTTTGCCGAAGGCCGTGTCGACGTCCGGGAACAGCGCCCCCAGCGTCACCGGCACGCCGATCTCGACGATCGTGCGGAACGTCTCGAGGTCCCCCGCCGGCTCGAGGATGTACCCCAGCCCCAGACTCAGAAGTATCGCGTTGAGAACGTGTCCCTTCTTGTTCATCCACCCGCTACTGGGGAAGCGACCCCCGAATAGTTTACTCTCGACGACTGTCTCCCGCTCGAGTCGGTTCCCGACGGACCGACGGACCGGCGGACTCAGGCGTCTCGAGTCTCGAGCGCCTCGAGCAAGTCCTCGAGCGCTCGGTCGACGGTCTTCGCTCGCACGTCCGCGCGGTCGCCGTCGAAGACGTACCGCGAGACGGACGCGAACGACGACTCGCTGTCCCACGGGCCGGCGTAGGAAATCCCGATGTAGACGGTCCCGACGGGGTTCTCCTCGGTGCCGCCGGTGGGACCGGCGATACCCGTCGTCGCGATCCCCCAGGTGACGTCGGCGACGTCGCGGACCCCCTGGGCCATCTCGCGGGCGACGGGCTCCGAGACCGCGCCGTGTTCGTCCAGCGCCTCGCGACTGACGCCGAGGTGGCGGCGTTTGGCGTCGTAGGCGTAGGTCGTCAGCCCCGAATCGAAGTAGTCGGTCGCGCCCGGCACGGCCGTGATCGCGGCGCCGATCAACCCGCCGGTACAGGACTCGGCGACGGCCAGCGTCTCCTCGCGGTCGCGGAGCGCGTCGGCGACGTCCATCGGCAGCTCGCGGTCGATGTCGTCGTTCATACTGAGAGTCTGAGCGCGGCGCCTTGTCAAACCGCGGGCTGCACGATCGGTCGGCGTCAGCGCCCCGTCCGTCCGAACTCAGACCGTATCGCGGTCGGTGTACGACCACCGTTCGACGATCAGCCCGTCCTCGAACTCGTGGTGGTCCGCGAAGCCGAACGTGACGTCGTCGCCGTCCTGAACGCCGGAGAACCGACCCCGAACGGCCGCGTGGCCGTCGACGACGATCATCCGGTCGACCTCGTGGGTCCCGTCCTCGAGCGGACGGTCGCGCTCGTAGAACTCGCGCAGTTCCTCGATACCGTCGATAGCGCCCTGACCCGGGCGCTCGTACCGGATATCGTCGGCGAACAGCTCGAGGAGCGCGTCGGTCTCTCCGGCGTCGACGTATTCGTAATACGATTCCAGTACGGATCGCGGGTCGCGGTCGACTGACATACCCGACTGACGCGCCGGCGGCGTATGACTGTTCGCTTCGCGACGATCCCCGAAGCGGCGTGAGTCGACCCTCGACGTCGGCCCGTGACGAAAGAACCACGGCCGGGGGACCCCCACGCTTCCGCATGGAGTACGAGACGCCGCTGTTCTTCCACGTCATGCAGTACGCCGACCGCGCCGACGGCGACGTCGTCGACATGGTCAGCGGAAACCCCGACTGGGAGCCCCCCGAAGCGCTTCGCGAGGGGCTGCGCGACTACGCCGACCTCGAGCCCGACCGATTCCAGTACGCGCCCAGCGAGGGACTCCTCGAGCTCCGCGAGGAGATCGCGGCCCGACGGGGCGTCGACGCCGACCAGATCGTCGTCACGAACGGCGCGGGCGAGGCCAACTACCTGGCGATGGCCCGCGCGCTCGAGCGCGACCGCGGCGACGAGATCGTGCTGACGGACCCGGTTTACCCCTACTACCCGGGGAAGACGACGATGCTGGACGGAACGCAGCGGTTCGTCGCGACGGACGAGGATGGGCAACTCGATCCGGCCGACGTCCGCGAGGCGGCGAGCGAGGACACCGCCGCCATCGTGGTCAACTCGCCGAACAACCCGACCGGGGCGGTCTATCCCGAATCGACGATGGCGGGCCTCGTCGACGTCGCCGAGGAGTACGACGCGATCCTGGTCAGCGACGAGGTCTACGACCACTACGATCTCTCGGGCGAGTTCGCCAGCGCACTGGGGGTCGACTCGAGCCACCGGATCGTCACCAACGCCTTCTCGAAGTCGATGGCGATCACGGGCGTTCGGGTCGGCTACGCGATCTTCCCGCCGGAACTCGTCGAGAACGCCAAGAGTCGCCACATGCTGGTCAACGTCTCCACGACCCGGCCCGGTCAGTACGCGGTCCTGCGGGCACTGCGGGAAACGGGGCCCGAGTACTACGAGGCCAACCGCGAACTGCTCCGCGAGCGCGTCGAGACCTTCACCGACGCCTTAGACGCCGCGGGCGCCGAGTACACGACGCCGAAGGGATCGTTCTACGTCATGGCCCGCTTCGACGGCTATCCGGGAACGCTCGAGAACGTCGAACGCCTGATCGACGAGGCCGGCGTCGCGGGGATGCCCGGCGAGGCCTTCGGCGACTCGCGGTCCGACTGGCTCCGCTTCGCGCTCGTCACGCCCCGCGTCGAGGAAGCGGCCGAGCGACTGGCGGCGTACTTCGAGTGAGAATCGCGTCGGCCGCCGCCGATCGAGGACGGCGTCGACCGCCGACCGCCGTCCGGCCGCAATACAGATACGAGGCGACGACAGTGGTGGAATGAACCAATGCTTCTCGAGGTGGTCGTCGCCGCGTTTGTCCTGACGCAGCTCTGTTACGCCGCCGTCAACTGCGGCCTGCTGGCGCTGTTCCTGCGCCGACCGATGAACGTCGTCGACGAGCGGACGCTCGGGCGGGTCCTCGAGGCCCACGGCGGCCAGACCGGCCGCGAAGCCGAGCAGCCCGGCCGCATCGCCGCCCGGACCGACGGCGGTTCTCCAGAGCACGAACGCGGCGGCCCCGAGCGCGAACGCGATCCCGGGCCCGACTGTCGACTGCCGTCTGCCCTCCGGCGGCGGATCCACGTCTTCGTGCCGCTTGTTCGCGGTCGCTGGCGGGGCCTCGAGTCGACGCTCGCGAGTATCGCCGCCCAGAGCTATCCCGCGTCGCTGGTCTCGGTCACCGTCGTCTACGAGCCCGGCGAGACGGACGTGCCCGCGCTCGAGGGCGCGATCGACGCCGAGCGGCCGCCGGGCCTCGAGGTAGAGACCGTCGCGCTCGACGACGCGGGAGAAAGCGCGCGTGAAGCCGGTGAGCGCGCGTGGTGGGCCACCGGAACGGGAACGTCCCCGACGGCGGCGACCATGCTGACTGCCGCGTTCGAGTCCCGCACGGTCGCGGCCGACGACCTCGTCGCCGTCTTCGAGGCCGGCAGCTGGCTCCCCGTCGATACGTTCGAACTCGCCGTCGCGGGCCTCGAGGAGTACGACGTCGTCCAGACCAAGCACACGGTCCGCGACGTCGACGCGGGGATCCTCCCGCTGCTCGAGTCGATGGCGACGGCGGCGTGGTCGGATCTGGGACACCGCTCGAGCGCGGGGCCGTACCACCTGCTGGGCTCGGGCTACCTCACGGAGGGACGCGTACTCGAGGACGTCACGGCGTGGCGGCGCAGGGCGGGCGACGACGTCCCGCTCGGACTGGCCGCCTCCCGGCGGGGCAACGCGCTCGGTATCGTCGATCGGTACGTCCGCCTGGACTGTCCCCCGGGACTCGAGGCGTGGCTCGGCCGGAAGCGGGCGTGGACTCGCGATCTGTATCGTCGGATCTTCGCGCGCGGCTGGGACGGCGTCGACGACCTCCGGTGTTGGTCCGGGACGCTGCTGTTACAGTCGCTGGCGCTGCTCACCGTCGTCGGGGTGCCCGCCGCAGTGTTCGTTACCCTGCTGTCCGCGAGTGGCACGTCGGCGGCCCCGTTCCCGCTGACGGTGCGACTGCTCGTCGGCTTCAACGCGCTCGTCTGGGCGTACTACGGCCTGCGGGCCTACCGGGCGGCCTGGGACGCGGTTCCGTTCCGATCGGGACCCCACCGAATCGCGTACTCGATCCTCGCGAACCCGCTCTCGCAGGCGCTGTACGCGATGCTGTGGGCGGTCCCGATCTGTCTGGGGCTCGTCGACCTCGCTCGGGGCGACGCGGCGACCCGCGCGCCGTCCGATCGGTAGGCGCCGACGCCGCCGGGAATCGTTTCCACTCCGAACCGGTTCGCTCGAGACCGACGAATACTCGTGACAGGGTGGCTAATCGAGTAGCCATGAGCGGAATCGACGTCGAGCGGGTCGACGAGGAGGCCGAGACGGCGGACGACACCGACGACGGACACACCATCGAGGTGACGCCGACGGACTCCCTCGAGGACGACGAACGGGAAACGATCGACGTGGAACCGTCCGACGAGCCCGTCGACGGCCCCGACTACGTGCTCTACGGCGGGAAGGGCGGCGTCGGGAAGACGACGATGGCCGCCGCGACCGCGCTGGACAGCGCCCGCGGCGGCACGTCGACGCTGGTCGTCTCGACCGACCCGGCCCACTCGCTGTCGGACACCTTCGAGACCGACGTGCCGGCCGAACCGACCCGCATTCGCGACGACATCCCGCTCTACGCGGCCGAGATCGATCCCGAGGCCGCCATGGAGGACGGGAAAGCCGCCTTCCTCGGCGGCGCCGGCGGTCCCGGCGACGACTCCGCGGCGACCGCGGACGACGGCGCTGCGGGACCGTTCGGCGGCGGAACCGACGGCGAGGCGGGTCCCTTCGGCGGCGGTGGCGACACCGGCGCTGGCGAGATGGGCGGCATGGGCGGGCTGGGTGACCTGCTCGGCGGGGGCGGTGGCGAGTCGCCCATGGACGCCCTCTTCGGCGGCGCGATGCCGGGTTCCGACGAGGCCGCCGCGATGCAACTGCTGCTCGAGTACATGGACGACCCGCGGTTCGAGCGCGTCGTCATCGACACCGCGCCGACGGGACACACCCTCCGGCTCCTGAAGCTCCCGGAACTCATGGACACCATGATGGGTCGCATGATGAAGTTCCGCCAGCGCATCAGCGGCATGCTCGAGGGAATGAAGGGCATGTTCCCCGGTCAGGAAGCGCCCGAGGAGGAGGGCGACCTCGAGGACCTGGACGAGCTCCGGGAGCGCATCGAGCGCCTGCGGGCGGCCCTGCAGGATCCCGCGCGGACGGACTTCCGGATCGTCATGGTCCCCGAGGAGATGAGCGTCTTCGAGTCCAAGCGCCTGCGCCAGCAGCTCGAGGAGTTCGAGATCCCGGTCGGCACGGTCGTCGTCAACCGCGTCATGGAGCCCCTCTCCGACGTCACCGACGACGTTCGGGGCGAGTTCCTCCAGCCGAACCTCGAGGACTGCGAGTTCTGTCAACGTCGGTGGGACGTCCAGCAGGGCGCCCTCGCCGAGGCCCAGGAACTCTTCCGCGGGACCGAGGTGCGGCGCGTCCCGCTGTTCGCCGACGAAGTACGAGGTGAGGGTATGCTCGAGGTCGTCGCGGCCTGTCTGCGGTGATTGGCGCGTTGATTTAGTGATTTCAACCGGTCCGTTGGAATCGCTTGCAGTCCTCGTGAACTCGTTCGTTATATAAAATCACTAATGGAACTGTCCGGACTACCTTCTAATCGCCTCTCCAAAGAAAAATATTTAGAACATAGTGGCATCAAAACAGGTATAGGCGAGGGACAATTTGAATTCCTCTACAGGGTAAATATCGTGGTAATTTTAGCTCTTCTCTCCTCTGCGATCGGTTTATATATGTATTTTTATGAAGGGAGAGATCGCGTTGGGCTAGTTATGTCTGTCACAGCGCTCCTTCTAGTTGGTATCTATATGTACACTATCAGCAATTACTTGGTAGTAGCTATATTAGTCCTCACAGCCATTTCTATGGTTGTCTCTTCATTGAGGTATTGAGTGCGATCAGATAGCGAATTCCGTAACGTGCAGTCGAGGAGCCCACAACTCGTTCTAAATAGCGAAATCGTGCACGATCTACTGACAGTGAAGCCGATCCACTGGCGTTACGCTGACTCGCCGTCGCCATCCTCCTCGGCGGAGACGACCGTCACCGGGCGATCACTCTCGAGGATCACCGCCTGCACGACGCTGCCGAACAGGACCTTGCCGACCGGCGAGCGCTCGCCGACGCCGAGGACGATCGCGTCGCTGTCGAGTTCCGACGCGGCCTCGAGGATCATCGCGGGCGCTTCGCCCGTCGTCTCGTGGATCGCGTGCTCGACGCCGGCCGACTCGAGGACGGCGGCGGCGGTCTCGACGGCGTCGGGGAGCCGCTGGACGTTCCTGATGTTTTCGGCCATCTCCTCGGCGTACTCCTCCGAGAAGCCGCCGGCCGCCCACTCTGCGTCCGGGGCCGTCACCTCCTCGTGGACGTGGAGGACGTCGGCGCGGATCTCCGCGGCGGCCGCCGGCAGGTCGCCGACCGCCTCGGCCTGGGCGCGGGCTCGCGATTCGTGTTCATCGACCGGGAGCAGGACGCGGTACATGTGCTACCGTACGCCGCCCGTCTCCTAAAGTCGTCCTCCGGTTCGCGGCCGAGCGCCGCCACCGAACCGTCATTCTTGCATCGCCGGCTCGTCGACCGGCGGCTCGAGGCGCACGGCGTAGGCTAGGAGGCCGGCGGCGACGGCGGTGCCGGCGGCGAGCAGCCACCACGAGGCCCGGTAGCCGACGGTATCGGCGAGGTAGCCGAAGGCCGGCGGTGCGACAACGGAGCCGGCGACCAGGGAGAGCTGGCCGCCGGCGGTCGCGCCCCCCATCTCGTCGGCGGTGACCAGCGTCGCCATGTAGGAGTAGTAGACGCCGGTGTTCCCGAGGACGAAGAACCCGAGGACCGAGAAGGCGACGGCAGCGTTCAGTGGGCTATCGGTCGCGGCGACGACGACGAACAGGACGGCGCCCGCGAGCGCCTGCACGATCAGGATCGCGCCGATCCGAACGTCGGGCTCGCCGGGTAGATTGTCGCTCAGCCAGCCGCCGACGAGGCGACCGACGCTGCCGAACAGCTGGACGAGCGCGAGGACGACGCCGCCGCCGACAATCGAAGCGCCGATCGACTCCTCGAGGTAGAGCACCGTGTAGCCCGTCGTGGTGAACAGCGCCGCGCCGAGGAAGAAGCCGGCCGCGACGAGCACGCGATAGGGGCGGTTGCGGGACAGCGCCCGGAAGTCCGGATACTCCGCCTGTCCGCCCCCGCCCGCGCTGCGGTAGCAGACGGCGAAGGTGACGGCGACGACGAGGGCGAGCCCGGCGGCGATCAGGAAGCCCGCCTGCCAGAAGAGCGCGCCCGCCAGTCCGGTCACGAGGAGGGCGCTGACGCCGCTGCCGGCGGTGACGCCGACCTGTTTGATCCCCAGCGCGAGGTTCTGGCGGCCCGCCGCGATGGCGTCGTAGATCGCCTTGTTCGTCCCCGGAATCGCCGTCGCGTACGTCGATCCGAGGAAGAACGCCGCCGCGAGCAGTAGCGCGTACGTGGGTGCGCCGGCGACCAGCGCAGCGCCGGTCCCGAGCCCGACGAGGCCGAGCGTCAGCGTCCGCCCCTCGCCGAAGCGGTCGATCACCGCTCCGACCGGGAGGAGCCAGACCGCGTACCCCAGGGTGAGCGCCGTCACGACGAGGCCGACGCCGAACCGGGAGAGGCCGAACTCGTCGCGGAAGAACGGCGTCGCCGCGAAGACCGTGTAGTAACAGACGCTCGCCGACACCTGCCACAGCGTCACCAGCGAGACCGTCCGCCAGTACGACCGGTCCATCGGACGTCACGGGCTTCCTCGAGGACGCGCTTGACTGTCTCGGTAGCGGAGACGGATTCCGGGTCGCGCCGACCGGACGAGGTCGGCACCTACCCGCGCGACGAGGGCGCCGTCACTCGCGCTACTCCTCGCCGTCCCACTCGCCGCCCACGCGGTCGACGCCCATCATGTGCTCCCCGGGGTGTTCGGTGAAGACGACCTTCGCGTTCTCCTCGGGGACGCCGAACGTCTCGCAGACGTACGCCATCGTCTCGAGCGCGAACGCGCGCTTGCGCTCGAACGGTCGGCCGCGACGGATCTCGGCGTCGAGGAAGACCAGCGGACCGTCGTCCGCGCGTCCGAGGTGGAGGTCGGCCGGGTCGCGCTCGCGGATCGTCACCGCGACGTGACCCGCGGTCGTCTCCATCTCCGTCGTATAGAGCGCCGTCACCCGTTCGGCCAGCGCCGTCTTCTCCTCGGCCGAGAGCGACAGCGTCGTGTCGAACTGTAAGAGGGGCATACCTCGAGTAGAGCGGCCAGAGAGTTGTCGCTTCCGTCCGGTCCCGTCAGCGACGGCGATCGACGGCGGAGCGACGGCGTAACGACCGCGTAGCGAGTCCAGTTGACCGGACGCATGGCGATCGAACGCGAGTTCGATGCGTCACGACCGTAGGTATAAACCCATTTGGTGTTGTGTGAGCAACCATTCCAGTGTCCAGTTCCCATGACATTCGTAGGGCGATGGCGGAAGCGGTACCGTTTACACCCTCTATCTGGAAGCGCTAGAAAAATGGTGCACGACTCTCGCCAAACCCTTCAGAAGTTCATTCGGGCGGTCTGGGTGTTCCTCTGGAGACTCAACGCGCAGACGAAAGCGTACCTCACGCTCGACGCACCGATGATCCTCGAGGACATGGACGGCGTCTCCGAGGAGGAGAAACGACTCGCGCGGCGGGTCTTTCCGGACGGCGGCCGCGATCCGAGCGACGGCACCGCGGCCGACGCCCGGACCGCCGCGGACCGGCGAGGTACCGACGACGCCGGCGGCAACGGGCCCGGCGACGGTGGCAGCGACCGCGGCGACGAGGGCTCCCCGTTCGACGTCGGCGGGACGTACGATCTCCGCCAGCGGATCGGGTTCGTCCTCGGGCCGCTCCTGTTCGCGGTGATCTTCCTCTCGCCGACGCCCGACGGCCTCTCGGCCGCGGGAAAGGCCGTCGCCGCCGTCACCGCGTGGGTCGCCGTCTGGTGGATGTCCGAGGCGATTCCGATCCCCGCCACGTCGCTGCTGCCGATCGTCCTGTTTCCGCTGACCGGCGCGCTTCCGGTCGCGGACACGACGCCGTCGTACGGCCATCCGCTGATCTTCCTCTTCATGGGCGGCTTCTTCCTCGCGATGGCGATGCAGCGGTGGGGGCTCCACCGCCGGATCGCCCTGCGGACGATCAAGGCCGTCGGCACCGAGCCCTCGCGGCTCATTCTCGGGTTCATGCTCGCGACCGCGTTCCTCTCGATGTGGGTCTCGAACAGCGCGACCGTGATGATGATGGTTCCCATCGCGCTGGCGGTCATCTACCAGACCGCGGACCTGGTCGACGAGACCGGCCTCGACGTCGACACGAGCGAGGGGAACTTCTCGTTCGGCATCGCCCTGATGCTCTGTATCGCCTACGGGGCCTCGGTCGGCGGCGTCGCGACGCTGATCGGTACGCCGCCGAACGTCCTCTTCGCGGGACAGGCCGACGCGCTCTTCGACCAGTCCGTCTCCTTCGCCGAGTGGATGCTCTACGGCGTGCCGATTTCGATCGTCGGCCTCGTCGCCGTCTACACCTACGTCACCCGAGCGGTGTCGCCCCAGTTCGAGGAACTCCCCGCCGGCGCGGACACGATCGATCGAGAACTCGAGCGACTCGGCCCGATGAACAGACAGGAGAAGCTGGTCGCCGTCGTCTTCGCCGGCATGGCCGTCAGCTGGATCGGCGCCAGCCTGATCGATCCGCTCTTCGGGATCGCGCCGCCGGAGGACGCCGACACCATCGTCGCGATCGGCGGCGCGATGGTCCTCTTTACGCTGCCGACGTCGACGCCGGACGGCGACCACACCTTCCTGCTCGACTGGACGAACGCCGTCGACATCCCGTGGGGCGTCATCCTCCTGTTCGGCGGCGGCCTCGCGATCGCCTCCGGCTTCGGCGACACCGGCCTCGCGGCCTGGATCGGCGAACAGCTGCAGGCCCTCGGGGGCGTCTCGATGATCCTCGTCCTGTTCGCCGTCGTCTTCATGACGATCTTCCTGACCGAGGTCACGTCGAACACGGCGACGACGGCGATGCTGATGCCCATTCTGGCCGGCGTCGCGGTCGGTATCGAAGTGCACCCCTTCGGGCTGATGATCGCGGGCGCGACCGCGGCCTCGTTCGCGTTCATGCTGCCCGTCGCGACGCCGCCGAACGCGATCGTCTTCGGCAGCGGCTACATCTCGCTGCCCCAGATGGCCCGCATCGGGTTCGGACTCAACGTCATCGGTATCGTCCTGATCACGCTCGTCGCGTTCGCGTGGCTGCCCATCGCCTGGGGGATCGACCTCACGGCGCTGCCGACCGAGTTCGTCGAAGCCTGGGACGCATAGTCCGACCCCACCATTTCCAATAGTAATCGGATTCCGAGCGGCTGGGAACCGGGTGCGAGGTTCATACGATCGGCGACGGTTCGTTCGTGTGAGACGGTATGCCAGAGCGTGACTTTCCACGACAGGAGCGGGCCCGCGCGATCCTCGAGACGCTCGCGGAGACCGATCAGGCGTCGACCACCGAACTGGCGACGACCCTCGAGACACACCCAGTGACCGTCGAGCGTCACTGTCAGGCGCTCCAGCGGGCCGGACACGTCCGCCGCTGTACGGGCGGCGTCTACGCGCTGGTCGAGACCGACCCCGATCCGAGCGCGCCGACGCCCGACGACGCGGCCGTCGGCCAGCAGCGGTCGACGAACCCCGCCGACTGATCGGACGCCCTCGAGCGGCGAGCGACCGTCCCATAGCTCATAGCTCAACCCCGTGGCATCCAGTCGCTCATCGACCGTACTCGATCCCGCGTCCCGCCGCTCGAGCGGTCGTCCGTCGGCTCGGCCGACCCGCGGGTTGCGGCTCCGCTCGCAGTCACTGGCTGCCGGCTCACGCGTCACTTCGATTCTTCCGCACTCGAGACGCGAGTAGTGACGCGGTCGTCACTGTTCGATCGGCGTCGCGACAGTGGCTCGTCGACCGACCCGGTATCGGCCGACGAGAGGAGAGACGATCGGAGCGATCGACCGGTGTCGTCGACCGAACCGGCGTTCAGACGAGTTTCCGGAGGAGTTTGTAGCCCGCGTCGCGCAGCGGGTCCGGAAGGAACCGCGCGTAGACGCCGTACTGAGCCAGCGGCCCGACCGGATACCGCGCGGGCGGTTCCGGCGTCGTGGCGGACTCGAGGATCGCCGCGGCGACGTCTTCGGGGCTGGAGGCGAACGGGCCGCCGTTCCCGCCGCCGATCAGTTGCATCTCGCCGTAGATCTCGTACAGCGACTCGTAGGCGGGCGTTCGCTCCGACTCGGGTAGCTCCTCGTCGACGCGGTCGCTGAAGTTCGTGTCGACCGGGCCGGGCTCGATCACGGTGACGTCGATGCCGAACTCCTCGACCTCCGCGCGCAGCGAGTCGCTCATCGCCTCGAGGGCGTGTTTCGATCCCGAGTACGCGCCGGAGCCGGGGAACGAGACCCGGCCGACGACGCTCGAGACGTTGATGATCCGGCCGGCGCCCTGGGCGCGCATGTGGGGAAGGGCGGCGCGGGCGAGCCGGTGGGGGCCGTAGACGTTGACGTCGAACTGGCGGTGGAGGTCCGACGTCGCGACGTCCTCCATCGGTCCCATCTGGGCGTAGCCCGCGTTGTTGACCAGACAGTCGATCGCGCCGGCGACGTCGACGACCCGCTCGACCGCCCGCGCGACCTGGTCGGGATCGGTGACGTCCAACGCGAAGGTCGTACAGCCCGCGTCCTCGAGGTCCGCGATGTCCTCGGGGTCGCGCGCGGTGGCGAACACCTGCCAGTCCTCGCGCAGGAACGCGGCGGCAGTGGCGCGTCCGATCCCCGACGAGCAGCCGGTGATCAGGACGGACTTCTTGCGAGTGTAGCGGTCGTCCTCGTCGCCGACGGTCTCGCCGACGGCGTCGCCGCCGTCCCGTGCCGTCTCTCGATCCTCCTCGACGACGGCGCCGTCCGGCCCGTCGTCGTCGGTTCCCTCGACGTCCTCAGCGGTGGCCATACGTGACCGGTTCGAGAGACGATACCTAAGTATCGACGGTTTGTCGCGCTGAACGGACTGTCCGGGCGCACCGAGAACCGACCGCCGCTGGGAGCGGTGGACGGCGCCGTCTGGCCGCCGCTGAACGCCCGCACCGATCACCGAACCGGACGTTCACGGGACCTATCCGGGAACTATTCGTCACCTTGGCACCAAGTAGCACGCATGCCGAACACATCGACGGAGCGACCGATACTGGTCGCGGTCGCGAACCCCGACCACGCGCCCCAGCTCGTCCGGACGGCCAGCGATCTCGCTCGAGCGAGCGACGGGTTCGTCCGGATCGTCTCGGTCGTCATCAAGTCCCACGACTCCCCGTTTTCCGTCTACTCGGACGAGACCATCATCGACCGGTACGCGGGAAACAGCCGTGAACTCCTCGACAGCGCGCTCGCCGTCGCGCCGGACGACGTCAGGGTCGACGACGCGCTGGTCGTCAGTCGGTCGGTCGCCGACGGGGTACGGACGGCGGTCGAGGAGACCGACGCGCGGGCGCTCGTCGTCGGCTGGGAGGACCGAGACCGACGAACCGACGCCGTGCTCGGCTCGACGATCGATCGGCTGCTCGAGCGCGTCCCCTGTGACCTCTACGTCGAACGCATCGGCCACGAGGCCGACGGCGTCGACTCGATCCTGCTCCCGGTCGCGGGCGGTCCGCACGTTCGGCCGGCGGTCGACGTGGCGAACGCGATCGCGGCCCGTAACGACGCGACCGTCTCGTTCTGTTCGATCGTCGACGACGACACGGACTCGCGGACGGCCGGCGACTCGATCGAGCAGGCGATGACGTACCTCGAGGACGCGCCGGGGCCGCCCGTCCGAACGGAATCGACGGTCTACGACGGCGGCGACGTCGTCGAGACGCTCCTCGAGGCCGCGACCGACCACGACATCGTCGTCTTCGGAGCGACCCGTCAGGGGGCGCTTCACCGCCGCCTCGTCGGGTCGATCCCGCGGACGGTGACGCGCCGAACCGACCGCACGGTGATCCTCGCTCGGGACGGAGACGCCGTCGGCGGGCCGGTGATTCGGCAGCTCCGACGGCTCTTGCCAGCTCCGTGACGAGTGCCCCGTCCGACGGAGCCGCGTCCCGCGGGCGCCGTGACCGTGCCGTCACTCGTCGAGTCCGCGTTTCGCTTCGTCCGCGTAGCTGTCGGCCAGTCGAACCGGTTCCGGGAGCTTGTACGACGAGGCGAGCGCGAGCGCGACGTCGGCCGCGGTCTCGGGGCCGACGCGGTGACCGGGGCTGACGTACAACGGATTGATGTACCGGTTCGGCGAGTCGTACTGGCGCGTCTGGACCGCGTAGCCCAGCAGCGTGCCGTCGGGCGAGTCGACCCTCGAGTTCGCCTCGATCGGAACGCGAGTCCCTTCGGAGAGGTCCTCAGTATCGTCCGTCGGGGTGCCACAGAGCAGGCTCTTCGCGACGCCGATGCTGGGCACGTCGCGGACGACGCCCATGTGGGTCGCGATGCCGGCCTGCCGGAAGTGGATGCGGCCGCTGCCGTCGAAGAGTATCAGATCGGGCTCGACGGAGAGTTCCTCGAGCGCCGCGAGGATCGGCCGTCCCTCGCGGAACGACAGGAGGCCGGGGATGTAGGGGATCTCGAGGGGCGTCACCGCGTGAACGCGTTCGACCACCTCGCCGCCGCGCATGGCGACGGCAGCGGACAGCGCCCGGTCCTGATCGCCGTCCTCGTTCGTGAGAAACGACTGGTCCACGCCGACGACCGTCAGCGGGTCGTCGGGGCTCGAGGCCGCCGCGAGCGGATCGCCGAGCGTCGCGGGATCGAAGTCGAAGTCGTCTTCGAAGATCGCGGCGTCGGCGATCTCGCGCTGCATGGCTTCCATGTCGTCGCGCTCGAGGGTGCCGTCGGGAACGAGGTCGGGGCGGGCCGTGGGCATCGATGGGGGGACGTTGGCTGCGGGCGAAAATCAGTGTCCGGGTTGCACGACGCGAAGCGGCGAGTGAAGCGAGCGAACGGTTAGAACCGACGGCGACCGCCGGGACCGCCCGGGCCACCCGGGCCGCCGGGACCGCCGCCGCCGAGCTGGAACTGACTCGGCGTGCGGACGTTCTGGGTCCGTTTGACGTACTCGCCGTATCCCAGCCCGATAAGGAGACCGACCAGATGGGCCATGTGGGCGATGCCGCCGCCGATACCGCCGCCGACGCCGATGAAGAACACGCTGGCTATCGCGGTCAACCCGGTCAGGGCCCAGATCGGGACGGGGAGGATGAAGTAGAGGTATACCGTTAGATTCGGGTTCAGGACCGTCAGGACGCCCATAATCGCGAGCGCGGCCCCGCTGGCGCCGAGCACGGCAGTGGTCGATCCCTGTAGAATGCCGAGGCCGACCTGGCTGAGACCGGCGAGGACGCCGCTCACGATGAACAGGACCGCGAACTCCCTCGAGCCGACGTACCGCTCGACCAGCGGGCCGAAGAAGAATATCACGATGCTGTTGAAGACGATATGCATGATATCGCCGTGGGCGAAGACCGACGTGACCCACGTCCAGACGTACTCGACGTTCCACGACGTTAACACGAATAGCGAATACTCGAGTGCGGGACCGCCGATTAGACTCGCGAGCAACTGGCCGAGGAAGGTCAGCCACATCAGCGCGAGGAACGCGTAGGTCATGTTCCCGCGGAAGTACGCCAGCGGCCCGCCCGCCCCCGTGTTTATCGGGAGCTTGTCGGTGAGACTCGAGGCCCGAGAGGTACTTCCCCCACCGTTAACGCTGTCGTCGAATCCGCTGTCGAAGACCCCCTGCGGGTCGTTCCAGTCCTGGAGCCCGGTACAGTCGTGGTTCTCCGGCAGCCGGTGGTCGGCACAGAAGGTGCCCCCGCAGTGCCGACAGTTGTAGGGCATGCTTTCGTCTTTCCCACACACGTCGCACTTGGCCATTGACCGGGGGTATGTGTGGCACCGCTAAGGGATTTGGGGTTCGTTCCTCGTACCGAACGCCGGACGCCGTGGTCGTCATTCCGCTCCCATATGCCGGCATTTCGATCAGTTGACCAGTAGTTATCGAGCGGTAGTCACGACGTACACACCGTTTCGATCGATGACGTGTTCTCGAGGTCGTCGCGGGTGACCGTCCATCACCGCCGCCGATTTCGGCGAGCGTCGGACTGTACATTTTTGCTCCCGGAACCCCCATATCGAGGCGTGCAAGAGTACGAGCGCAAGCAGTTGCTCGAGCGGGTCGAGCGCGAGGGCGCGACCGTCGGCGCGGACATTCCGGAGACGATCACGATCCAGGGCGAGGAGATCGACCTCCGAACCTTCGTCTTCGAGATCAAGCGCCGCGAGACGGTGCCCGCCGGCGAGCGCGACCGCGTCGAGCAGGCCAAACGGAACCTCCGCCGCGAGCGCATCGAGCGCCTCGAGGCCATCGAGGAGGGCGACATCACCCGCGAGGAGGGCGAGGAGCTCGCGGGGAGCATCATCGGCATCGATCGCGCGTTAAACGCCCTCGAGAGCCTCGGTCCGACGGACCTAGAGCGCGAACAGCAGGCCAAGAAGGCTCAGGACCGCAAGCGCTGGATGTCGTTCCTGAAGAAGGCGCTCGGTCAGGACGAGGGCGAGGCGTCGCGGAGGGGGCGGTAGATGGCGACCAACGCCGAAATCGCCGGCCGCTTCGAGGAGTTCGCCGACCTGCTCGAGGCCGACGACGTCGAGTACAAGCCTCGCGCGTACCGGCGCGCGGCCGAGAACATCGCCGCTCATCCCGTTCCGATCGCCGACCGCGTCGAGGCCGGCGACGAGGAGATCTTAGCGGAGATCGACGGCGTCGGCGACGCCATCGCCTCGAAGGTCGTCGAGTACGTCGAAACCGGGCAGATCGAGGAGCTCGAGGAGCTGCGCGCGGAGCTGCCGATCGACATCGCCGACATCACGCGCATCGAGGGCGTCGGCCCCAAGACCGCGGGGAAGCTCTACCGCGAACTGGGGATCGAGACGCTCGACGACCTCGAGGAGGCCGCTGAGGCGGGCGAGATTCAGGAAGTGAAGGGATTCGGTCCGAAGACCGAGCAGAACATCCGCGAGAACATCGACTTCGCGCGGGAGGTCGGCCAGCGCCAGCTACTGGGCGAGGCCCGGCCGCTCGCCGACGACGTGCTCGCGTTCCTCGAGTCGATCGACGCGGTCGAGCGCTGCGAGGTCGCCGGCTCGATCCGGCGGTGGCGAGAGACGATCGGCGACGTGGACGCCCTCGTCGCGACCGAGGACGGCGAGGCCGTGGTCGAGGCGTTCGTCGACTGGGACTCGGTCGACAGCGAGATCGAGTCCGGGCCCGAGAAGGCCAGCATCCGCGTCGGCGAGATCCGAGTCGATCTGCGCGTGGTCGTCCCCGAGGAGTTCGGCTCAGCGCTACAGTACTTCACGGGCAGCAAGGACCACAACGTCTCCCTGCGCAACTACGCGATCGACCGCGGGATGAAGCTGAACGAGTACGGCGCCTTCGACGTCTCGGACGTCGAGGACCACGAGGCGGGCCAACGCGTCGGCGACCGCGTCGCCGGCGAGACTGAAGAGGGAATGTACGAGGCGCTGGGCCTCCCGTGGATCCCGCCCGAACTCCGCGAGGACCGCGGGGAGATCGACGCCGCCGAGAGCGGCGCCCTACCGGATCTCCTCGAGCGCGAGGACGTCCGCGGCGACCTCCATACCCACACCGAGTGGTCCGACGGGAACACCACCATCGAGGCGATGGTCGACGCCGCCGCCGAGATGGGCT
This sequence comes from Haloterrigena sp. KLK7, assembly GCF_037914945.1. Lineage (NCBI taxonomy): Archaea > Methanobacteriati > Methanobacteriota > Halobacteria > Halobacteriales > Natrialbaceae > Haloterrigena > Haloterrigena salinisoli. The sequence goes on along the minus strand of NZ_CP149787.1, from coordinate 2,694,109 downwards.
ACGACTACTACACGGTCGCCGACCACGCCGAGGGCCCCGGTATCGTCGGCGGCATGGGGCTCTCGGACACCGAAATCCTCGAACAGGTCGAGGCGATCCGCGAGGTCGACGCGGCCAGCGATATCGCGGTCTTCGCGGGCATCGAGGCCAACGTCGACGCCGACGGCGAGATCGATCTCTCCGAAGAGGTCGTCGAGGCGCTGGACGTGATCGTCGCCTCGACCCACAGCGCCCTGAGCCAGGACGCCGAGACGGCCACCGAGCGGCTCCTCCATGCCGTCGAGAACCCGGCGATCGACGTGCTGGGCCACCCCAGCGGCCGCCTGCTCAACGAGCGCTCGGGGCTGGACTTCGACGCGACCGCGCTCGGCGAGGCGGCGGCCGAACACGGCACCGCTCTCGAGGTCAACTCGAATCCGCGGCGGCTCGATCTCTGGGGGAGCGCCGTACAGGCCGCCATCGATGAGGGCGCGCCGATTTCCATCAACACCGACGCCCACCAGCCGTCGACGCTCGAGTACATGCGCTGGGGCGTCCACACGGCCCGGCGCGGCTGGGCCGAGCCCGCGGACGTGATCAACACCTGGGACCTCGCGGACCTGCGCGAGTTCCTGCACTGACCGCTCGGTGGCTCACTGCGCTCTACGGATACCACGATGCGCCTGCTCCTCGACGTCATGTGCGGCGGCCTCGACGCCTATCTTCGGATGTGCGACCACGACACCGTCTACGCCGGCGATCGCGGACTCGAGGCCGACGACGCGCTGCTCGCCCTCGCCCGAGACGAGGACCGAACCCTGCTCACGCGGGACGTCGCCCTCGCGGCCCGCGCCGCGGACTCGATCCTGCTCGAGTCGCGCGACGTCGAGGAGCAGCTGGCGGAACTCGCTGACGCGGGGATCGACCTGACGCTCGCCGACGAACCCAGGTTTTGCGGGCGCTGTAACGGGCGCCTCGAGCGCGTCGACTCGACGGCGTCGACGCCCGAGTACGCGCCCGACTCCACCGAGACCGACGTCTGGCGCTGTCGGGACTGTGACCAGCACTTCTGGCAGGGGAGTCACTGGGACCGCGTCGAACGAACGCTCTCGGAAATCGACGGGAGCGACGGGAACCCGGACGACGGCGGGTAGGTCGACCGCGCCCTACCGTCCCTCGAGGACGAAGGCGACGTCCAGCGTCGTCCGGTACTCCTCGATCGTTCCGCCCTCGACCTCCGCCGTCTGCGACTCGATCTCGATCCCGCTGATGTTCTCGAGCGTCTCGTCGGCGTCGTCGAGGGCGTTCTGTGCGGCGTCCTCCCACGATTCGGTCGAGTTACCGGTCAGCTGAATCACCTTTACTGTGTCTCCCATGGTCATCGGAGAAAACCCCGTCCAGCGGCGTAGTGGTTCGGCGTGACAATGCTACCACACCACAATACCCGCGGTCCGCACTCGGCCGCTCAATAGACGGACACGTCGTCGAACCGACCGTCGTAGGCGATGTGGTGGGGATGGGTCGGCTCCGTCCCCGAGAGGAAGAGTCGGTCGACCTTCTCCCAGGTGTTCTCGTAACAGAGATGGGCGAGTTCGGCGGCCATCGTCTTCCATCGCCGACCGCCGTTGCGGTAGACGACCCGTCTGGAGACGTCGTCCGCGAGCGCCTCGACGAGATCTGCCTCGGAGTCGATCGCCGCGTCGAACGCGGTGTGGGCGACGCCGACCGATCCCGGGAGGTGTGCGTACGACGACGTAAACGGCGCGATATCGAGCGTCTCGGCGATTTCTCGGGCGCGTCGATTGTGCGACGGGAAGTGCTTCGGATTGAAGATTTCGACGGCGTCGACGATATCCCCGTACCGTCGCAGGTCCGCCTCGGTCAGGCCCACGGTCGCGAACTCGGGGTGGGGCGCCAGCACGGCGGCGTCCTGGCGCTCGAACTCGTCCATCGCCGTCTCGAGCGGGATGAAATCCGGCACCGGCTCCTCGAGACCGATCGCGAGAACGTGTTTCCGCTCGTGCCACGACCCGGTGAACACCTCGCGGCCGGGGATGACGCGGAGCCGGTCAGTGGAGTACGTGGCCGCTTCCCGGCGGATCTCGGGAACGCGCGTGAAGTGGGGCGCGTAGACGATCGCGTCGAGCCCGGCGTCGATGGCTCGCTCGACGACCCGGTCGTCGAGCACCTTCACGTGACAGTCGATTCGCGTCTCCGCTGGTGCTCGCTCGCTCACGTCACCCTCTTTCGAGACGGTCGAGTTATGAATTCTGATTTTCCGGCCACGCGACGGTCACCTCGATGGCGTCCCCGCTCTCGTACATCGCGATCGTCTCGCCGGCGACGTACAGCGGGCGAAACGATGCGGTATCGTACTCACAGAACGCGTAGCGGGGCTGGAAACCGTGTTCCGGACGAGCTGCCGGACGCGGTCGGCGTCGAACGAACGGAGTCGCGAACGATTCGTCGCGGGCAGAGCCGAGTCTCGCTGTCCAGTGGTGACGCCCTGTCGGACGGCTCGCGACTCGAGACGCCGGCTGCGAAAGGATCATTAGGCCGGCCGATCGATACATCAGTGATAGTGAATGGCCTGGGAATGCGGAATCGACGGCTGCGGGGCGGTGTTCGAGGAGGTCGAGTCGACCGTTGTCCATCAGGCGACGGAACACGAACGACGGGAGTGTAAGGTCTGCGGGACCGTCGTTCCCGACGGCTACCTCGCGATTCGACACGCCTTCACCGAACACAGTCGCGCCGAGTACGTCCGCGCTTACGGCGCGAGTTCCGAGGACGTCCGCAAACGCGAGGAACTCTTAGAGGAGATCGAGGACGTCGCGAATATGCAGGCGATCGCGACGGAACTCAAACGGTAGTCGATCCGGAGTTCGGACTCGAGCGACAGCACCGTCCGTCTCGCCGTCGTAGTCGAGCCGAAACGGCGATTCCGCCGGTACTCCTTGTAACGACACCAGCGATTGTCGGCCTCTCCACGTTCGGCTACCGCTCCTCGCAAAATTTAGTACAAAACGTCCTCGGCGCTCACCCAGGGGTTCGCGCCGAGCGAACCGACTCGCTACCGCTCGTCGGAATCGAGCACGCGAATCTGGTCGCCCCGAACCGTCACCGGAATCGGAACCGTCGCCTCGTACAGTTCGACCGTAACCTGATCCTTGCCCTCGTCGATGCGCTGGACCTGCGCCTTCTCGCCTTTGAACGGGCCGGCGATGAGCTCGACGATGTCGCCCTCGGCGATCCCCTCGACGTCCGGCTTCGGCGAGAGGAAGTGCTCGACCTCCGAGATGTCGGAGGTTCCGGGAACGATACTCCGCGCATGGGGGATGTCCTCGAGGACGCGGTTCAGCACCGCGTTCCCCTCGGCCTCGACCATTACGTACGAGGTCAAGGAGTCGGGCGCGAGCGCGGCGTGGATCTCCGGCTCCTCGCGGTTGATGATCATGTCCGCGACGGTGCGCTCCTGACTGGCCGTGGTCTTGACGGCGTAGATGCCCATCAGAAACCACCGCCGCCGGTCAGGAACAGCATAATCGCACCGATGATGAAGCCCATCAACCCGATGAGCAACACACCTGCACCAGCGATCTTCGATACCTGGAGGAATTCCTCAGTCGTGGGTGTCGTCGCCATCTTCAACACCCGAACGTACGAGGTCAGGTCGTACGGAACGTCCATATCTATGCGTTCACAGCGCGGCGTCTTTTATCTGTCTTTCGTGTCTCCCGACTATTCGGTTCGCTGATAGCTTCTGACGTTGCACTCGACGGCCCGGCGACCAAACCGCTCGAGCGCGAACTCCGAGTGTCATGGCCGAAGACGACTCCGACCGCGCGAACGAGTACGAGGCGGAACGAGAGGCCGAAATCGAGGACGAGATGGAACGCGTCGATCAGGACCCCGACCAGGTCGACGAGGGCGACGACGACCTCGGCAAACAGAACGCTCCCCGCGAGGACGCGGAGGACCTCGAGGACCTCGAAGAGGCCGAAGAAACCGAAACCTGAGGGGCGGCCGACCCGACTCGAGCTGCGGTCACGCTCGATCGTCGCTCGAGGTATCGATCAGTTCACCGCGGCGACACCCAACGGGATTCCTCGTAGCAGCCGACGAACGCCGCCCGAACCGAGCCGAGTTCAGTCATCGATTGCCGTCGCCAGTCGATCACGGGTTCCTCGTCGGCGGTCGTTCGCTCGGGCCGCTCGGCGCTGTGGTCCGGGGCTGTTCGATGTCCGGCCGCTCCTCGAGTGTCAGGTCCACGGTCTGCTCCTCGCCGTCGCGGACGATCTCGAGTTCGATCGTGTCGCCGGGCGAGGTCTCGAGGGAGAGATACGCCGAGAGCTGATCCTGATTCGGGATCTCCTCGCCGTCGATGGCGATGATCACGTCGCCGCTGCTCGGACTGGCGCCGCTGGCCGGCATGAGAACGCCGTCTGCGGGCGAGTCCGGAACGACCTCGCCGACCAGCACGCCGTTCGCCTCCTCGAGGCCGATCTCGTCGGCGATCTCCGGTCCGACCGGGAGGACCCCGACGCCCATGTAGGGGTGCTCGTACGTCCCGTCCTCGATGAGCGCGGGGACGACCCGGTTCGCGAGGCGCGCGGAGATCGCGAAGCCGATGGTCTGGCCGGCCCCGGCGAAGACCACGCCGAGCACCTCTCCCTCGAGGCCCACCAGCGGCCCGCCGCTGTTCCCGGGGTTGATCGGCGCGTCGGTCTGGATCGCGGCCGGAATCGAGAACCCGGTGGGGCTGGGGAGCGAACGGTTGATTCCGCTGACGATCCCCTGCGAGACCGACGCGTCGAACCCGAGGGGGTTGCCGATCGCGAGCACCTCCTGTCCGATCACGGGCTCGGACTCCGAGAGCGAGAGCCCGGTGGCGACGTCGGGCATGTCGTCGACGCGCAGGACGGCGAGATCGCTGTAGCCGTCGGTGCCGACGACCGACGCGGTCCGCCACTCCTGGTTGCTGAACTGGATTTCGATCCCGCCCTCGCTCGCGTTCTGGACGACGTGGTTGTTGGTCACGATGTGCTGATCGTCGACGACGAACCCCGTGCCGAGGCCGCCACCGCCGCCGCCGAGACCGCCCGTGCCGGAGACGGTGACCAGAACCACGGAATCGATGGTGTTGCGATACGTCTCCGTGTACGGACTGTCGACGGCGGGACCGTCGTCCTGTCCGACCGTCGCGTTCGACTCGTTGGTTTCGTTCTGTGCAGTGCCGCCACCGGTACCGCCGAGACCGATCGCCGCTGCGGCCCCGGCCGCGCCGACGGCGCCGAGTATCCGTCTGCGAGTACACTGATCTGGATCTGGCGTCACGCCCATTGCCACCCCGACGAACGGGATAAAACGGCCACCAGCAGCAGCCGTCCACGACGGTCGCTCGCGCGTGAGTGGCGATCGACGGCGTCGGAACTCCCGAGGGTGCCGAGACCGCCGGCGGTCGATTACTCGCTTCGCGCCGCCTCGACCGCCTCGACGAACGAGGCGGCCGTCTCGCGAACCCGATCCATATCGCCGTCGGCGATCGCCTCGTCGTCGACGATGGCGCCGCCGGCGCCGACGGCCACCGCGCCGGCGTCGAAGAAGTCCGCGACGTTGTCCCGGGAGACGCCGCCCGTCGGAATAATGTCGACGTCGCCCAGCGGTCCCGCGAGCGCACCGATGTGACCCGGCCCGACCGTCGACGCGGGGAACATCTTGAGGAGGTCCGCGCCGGCCTCCATCGCCGTCACGGCCTCCGTCGGCGTCATGACGCCGGGGGCGACGAGGACGCCGCGCCGGTTGCAGGTCCGCACCACGTCCGGGTCGGTGTGGGGCGAGACGACGAACGACGCGCCCGCGTCGATCGCGGACTGGGCGGTCGACGCGTCGAGGACGGTCCCCGCGCCGACGACCGCGTCGTCCCCGAGCTCCCGGTCGACGGCCGCGATCTTCTCGGCCGCGCGCGTCCCGTCCGCCGTGATCTCGAGCGCATCGACGCCGGCGTCGTGCATCGCCCGTGCGACCGGAACGATCCGGTCCTCGTCGACGCCGCGGAGGACCGCGACGACGCCGCTCTCGACGATCCGTTCCCTGACGGTTCGCTCGTCGGTCATCGGCCCAGCCCTCCCGTCGCGGTCACCGTTCGATACTCGGTCGCGATCCGTCCGCTAGTGAGACGGTCCATCACAGCGAGACGTGCGTGCCGCGGATGCAAGAAATTTACTCACGATCGAAACAAGAGGGACAGGGGAGGGATCGAGCGACGGTCACTCCTCGAGCGCGCGAATAGTGACCGACTCCGCCTCGTAGTCCTCGAGGAACGCGCCGGTACCGCCGACGGTGTATCGGTCGCCGTCGACCTCGAGTTCGAACGCGTTCTCGATTGGAATCGTCGAGGAGACCGGCCGGACGAGGCTCTGTCGGACGTCGACGACCTCGCCGGAGAGCGACGACGGGAGGTCCCGGTCGCCGACCGGCGAGCCGGTGACCGTCGCCTCGATGCGCGTGTCCGTCGCGCGGTGGAGCGCGATCTGGAAGACGGCGTTCCGGAACCCCTCGTAGGTACGAGGGAGCCCGTTCGGCGTCGTGACGTATCGTTCCTCCGCGGTCGGCCAGTAGTTCGCCAGGAACGAGCCGGCGAGAACGGGAGCGAGTTGCTCCTGGGAGATGGCGATCGCCCGCGTGTCGCTCCCGGACGACGTCAGGATCTGGCTCGGCGCGAGCAGCCCGTGGCGGCCGTCGACCGTCACCATCGTCGGCACGAGCGCGTCCCAGGTGCGGACCGTACTGGCCGTCCCGGCCAGCGACGCGATGTCCTGATCGCCCTCGGTCGCGCCCAGCAGGAGGAGGACGAGCACTCCTCGGTCGACCGTCGCCTCGAGCGTCGAGCGGATCCGCGGGAGGACCTCCGCGGGCAGGGAGAGCGTCACCTCCGTCTGCGCGCCGACCAGCAGGTCCTCGATCCGCTTGATCACTGTCTGTCGGGACTTGATCACCTCGAACTGCTCGCCGGAGCGCTCCGTCGCCGTGAACCGCGACTCGAGTTCCGGTTCGATCTCCTCGACGCTGCGCGTGAGCCGCTCGACGACCGTCTCGGGCTCGACGGGTCGGATCACCGTCGGCACCGCGTGGTCGTCGACCTCGACGAACCCGCGCTCCTCGAGTTCCTCGCTGATGCTATAGACGTAGCGCTTGGAGACGTCGGCGGCGTCGGCGATGGTACTCGCTTTCGACTCCCCGCGTTCGAGGATCGCGAGATAGGTGTCGGTCTCCGTCTCCGAGAGGCCGAATCGCTCGAGCAGGTCCGCGAGCTCGTCGTCGTCCATGTGTGTTCAGTACGTCACGGATTGCGCGGTCAGTGTGAAATATGCTCGGTCCGGTCACAGGATCGATTCGGTCGCGATCGATACGGCGTGAGCCGATCGTTCGGCCGCCGAGCGCGACGAGAGTTCGCCGCTGTGGGAACCGACGGCCCAGAGGCCGTCTTCCGGGCCGGAGGACGAACTCGCGGTGCGATAGCACACCACGGTTGCGGCGGGGTCGGTCGTCGGTCGCTACTCTCGAGGACAGGTCGGGACGGGAGGGTCGTCGGCTTACGCTTCGTCAAACAACGCAAATCGAAGATTTGCTGACTTGACATCGGCTTACGCCTCGTCGAACAACGGAAGACTCGCGATGCTCGCCTTCCGAGCTCGACGCGGCTTACGCCTCGTCGAACAACTCCTCGCCCTCGACCATGTGCTCCTCGACGGCGTCCATATCGAGCGTCACGCCGAGCCCCGGTTCCTCGGGGATCTCGATGTACCCGTCCTCGATGACGTCTTCCTCGACGAGGTCCGCCCACCAGTCGAGCTCGTAGGAGTGGTACTCGACGGCCAGCGAGTTCGGGATCGCCGCGCCGACGTGGGCGCTGGCGACCGTCGCCACGGGCGAGGAGACGTTGTGCATCGCGACGGGCACGTAGTACATGTCCGCGAGATCGGCGATCTTTCGCGTCTCGCGCATCCCACCGACCTTGGGCATGTCCGGGGCGATGATATCGACGGCCTGCTCCTCGAGCAGGCGGCGCTGGCCGTGTTTCCGGTAGACGTTCTCGCCGACGGTGATCGGCGTCGACGTCGACTGCGTGACCTCCGTCTGCACGTCGTGGTTCTCCGGCGGGACGGGGTCCTCGAGCCACCAGACGTCGTAGTCCTCTAAGCGCTTCGCGAGGCGCTTCGCGCTGCCGCCGGAGAACGTCCAGTGACAGTCGAAGGCGACGTCGGCGCGGTCGCCGACGCGCTCGGTGACCCGCTCGACGATCTCGGCCTTGTGCTCGATCTCGGGCTCGCGGAGGTGGCGATTCGCGCGGTCCTTCTCGTGGCCCGAGGGGACGTCGAGGTCGAACTTCAGGGCGTCGTAGCCCAGCTCCTCGACGACGCGTTCGGCCTCGTCGGCGCAGGCCTCGGGATCGGCCTCGTCCTCGGTGTGACAGTCGCAGTAGACCCGCATCTCGTCGCGGTACTTCCCGCCCAGCAGCTGGTAGGCCGGCACCTCGAGGATCTTGCCCGCCAGATCGTGCAGCGCGACCTCGATGCCCGCGATCGCGGTGACGGTGACGCCGCCGATCGAGCCCTCGCCGGACATCTTCTGGACGAGGTGCTCGGTCAGGCGGTCGATGTCCAGCGGGTTCTCGCCGACGAGGAACGGCGTCATCCGCTCGATCAGTTCCGGGACGCCGGCGCCCCAGTAGGCCTCGCCGGTGCCGACGATTCCCGCGTCGGTGTAGATCCGCACGAGGTTCCACGGGAAGTTGCCGTCGACCATCGTCGTCTGGATGTCCGTGATCTCGACGTCGCGGCCGCCCCCGCGCTCGCGAGTGACACCCATCGTCTCTGCCGAGAGTTCGCGCATCGTGTACTCGGCGTTCGGATCGTGTAGCTGTGAGTAATCGACTCCCATGGTTGTAAATTCACTTCGAAGATAGTAATAGTTTCTACCTTCCGTGAGCAAGCCGCGAGTTGTAACTGCATACCGATTCGAAATCCGGCGGAAAGAAGCCCGTGCTTGCAACGATCGCCCGTCCCTGCCTGCAAGCGTCGCCGGGTCTCAGGCGCGTTCGAGTTCGTCGCCGACGTCCTCGAGATCGACGTCCAGCGCCGACGTCGCGGCGAAGGCGGCCCGCTTCTCGGCGGTCCGTCGGTCGATCGCCCGCGGGCCGACGGCGAACTCGATTCGGCGGATTCCCTCGGCGGGGCTCGAGCAGCCGAGCACCGTGACGGGGCCGACCTCGCGGGTGTTCCGGACGTGGGTCCCGCCGCAGGCCGCGACGTCCCAGGGCTCTCCCGCGCTCCCGCTCGTCATCCCGTGGCCGGTGTCGTTCTCGTCGCCGATCGTCACGACGCGGACGCGGCCCTTTTCGACGGCCGTTCGGGAGCGCTCCTCGTCGAAGACGACGTCGCCGCGCTCGCGCGCCGTCGCGACGGGAACGCTCTCCCAGGAGACCGGCCTGGACTCCCAGACGGTCCGATTGATCAACTCGTCGAGTTCGATCAGTTTCTCGTCGTCGAGCGGCGCCGTCTCGAGGTCGACCCCGACCGTCTCCTCGCCGATCGCGAGGCCGGCGTACCCCGGGGACTCGAGACAACGCCTGGCAGCGCCGTAGCAGACGTGACCGGCCGTGTGCGCGCGCATGCAGTACATGCGAAACGACCAGTCGATCGAACAGAGCACCCGCTGGCCAACCCTGAACGACGGCTCCTCGGCGAGCACGTGGACCTGCTCGCCGTCGACCAGTCGCACGTCGGTGACGGCTGCGTCGCCGATGGTGCCGCGGTCGGCCGGCTGGCCGTCGCTCGCGCCGTAGAAGTAGCTCGTCTCGAGCCAGACCGTGCGACCGTCGATGGACGTCACCTCGGTTTCGAACCGCGTGGTGTAGGGCTCCCCGGCTGCCCGTTGTCCGGTCATTGAGTCCACTCTCTCGTCAGCTATGAAAAGTCTGCTTGCCGAGATAGTCTGCCGGATCGCGAGTACGCGTTCCGAACGGCGACTGCCTCACTCGGACAGCGTCACGTCCAGTCGCTCCTCGAGGGCCTCGATCAGGCCGCCGCCGACGCCGTCCTGGGCCGCCCGTCCCTGTTCGACTGCGAGGAGGTCCTTCTCGCGCGCGCCGAGTTCCTCGGCGAGTTCCTCGCGCTGCAGGCCGGCGTCCTGGCGCGCCGCCTCCAGTTTCTCGCCGTAGCCGGAGACGAGATACGGCAGCGGATCGTCGTCGTAGTTCGTCCCCTCCCGCTCCCAGTGTTCGGAGTCGCCGTCCCAGACCGGGTTGGCCTTGGCGACGTTCTGGGCGGCCTTCTGCTTGCGATTCGGCTCGTCGCTCGAGTCGCTCTGCCCCTGGTCTCGGGAGCCGCGACTGGACCCCGAGCGCTGCTGGGTGTCGTCGTGGGGCGCACAGTCCGGACAGACCTCGAGTTCGGCGCCCGCGACGGTCGCCAGTCGGAGCGAGTCGCTCTCGGCACCGCAGAGTTCGCAGGTCGTCCCGCCGCCGCCGGAGGACGAACCGGTCGAATACTTAGCCATGGTACCTTTTGGCAACTCGAGCATTTCAAATCACCGCCTCGAACGCACTCAGTCCCGTGTGACCTCGGCGCAGGCCGGGAGAAAAAGAAAGGGCTTTTGTAATACCGATGGATACGGTTGAGTGCAGTAAGACAAAGACACCGCGAGCGTGGGTAGCCAAGCCAGGCCAACGGCGCAGCGTTGAGGGCGCTGTCCCGTAGGGGTCCGCCGGTTCGAATCCGGTCCCACGCATCGCATGCGCGGCGCTCCGCGCCGCGAAACGCGAGGCGATGTAATCGCCGAGCGCAACGATGCAGGTGATTTCCCTTCGCGGACATCACCCACGCATAACTTCTGAGGAACGTTACACCAAACAGCGAGAGCGTTATCCGACGGTTCTACAGGTGTACGAGCGACTCTTCGTGAGGTGCTACGACGTCGCAGACGCAAGATTCACTGCCCCCAACGAGAGTCAGTAACCACTTTCCCCGCACAGTCGAATCTCGAGATATGGAATACGTCCCTCGAGAGCGCGTCAATATCCTGACGGCCGTCCTGAGCGTCGTCTCGCTCGCGATCGTCTTCGCGGCCGCGGGCGGCCGCATCCCGCAGTCGACGGTACCGACCGCGCCGGAGTGGATCCTCGAGTCGATCCCCCTACTCAATGCGCTCATCAGTGTGACGGCGATCGGGACCATCACGGTCGGCTGGCGGGCGATCCGCCGCGGGAACGTCGGCCGTCACCGCGTCGCTATGGTCACCTCGTTCCTCCTGTTCGCGGCCTTCCTGACGTTCTACCTCTACCGACTGGTCGCCACCGGCGGCCCGCAGCCGTTCCCCGGTCCCGAAACGATCAAACAGTTCGTCTACTATCCGGTCCTCGCGATCCACATCTTCCTCGCGATCGTCTGCGTGCCGCTGGTCTACTACGCGCTGCTGCTCGCCGGCGCGTATCCGATCGACGAACTCTACCGGACGAACCACGCTCGAGTCGGCCGGGTCGCTGCGAGCCTGTGGCTGATCTCCTTCTCGCTGGGGATCGTCGTCTACGTGCTGTTGCACGTGGTCTACTGAGAGAGCGATAGGCGAGGAATCGGTCGAGGACACCGGTAGATCCGCGAGCGAGTGAAACGAGCGAGCGGGCCGACGACCGATGTGAAGGTCCCAGAGGGACCGGAACGGAGGGAGGAGTGCTTTTCATCAACGTTTTGCCGAGTGCGGTCGCGAAGCGACCGCACGCAGCGCAAAAGGTTGGTTCTAGTCGTCTGCTGGAAGCCGCTGGCCGCCGATATCCGGCCGGGAGACGTCGCGGTCGGTCTCCTCGCCCTCGATGTCGTAGGGGTACTCGCCGGTGACACAGCCCAGACAGAGGTCGAGTCGCTCTTTCCCGAGGACGTCGGCGACGGCGTCGGTCGAGAGATAGGCGAGGCTGTCGGCCTGGATCTCGTCGCGGATCTCGTCGGTCGACTTGTCTGACGCGATGAGTTCCTCACGGGTGGCCATGTCGATCCCCATGTAACAGGGGGCGACGATCGCCGGGGCGCCGATCCGGACGTGGACCTCCTCGGCGCCGCAGTCCTTGAGCAGTTGGACCAGTTGCGTCGAGGTCGTCCCGCGGACGATCGAGTCGTCGATGACCGTGACGGTCTTGCCCTCGATCGTCGATTTGATGGGGTTGAGCTTGAGTCGGACCGCTCGTTCGCGCTCGTCCTGAGTGGGCATGATGAACGTCCGACCGACGTAGCGGTTCTTCATCAGCCCCTCGGCGAACTCGACGCCCTCGTCCGCGGAATCGCGGGGCTCGCCGTCGGCGGTCGTCTCGCTCGCGGCGTCGGCGTAGCCCGAGGCGAAGGCGCGTCCGGAGTCGGGAACGGGCATCACGACGTCGGTCTCGACGCCGCTCTCCGCCCAGAGCTTGCGCCCGAGGTTCCGGCGGGCCTCGTAGACCAGCGTCTCGTCGATGACGCTGTCGGGCCGGGCGAAGTAGACGTGTTCGAAGAAGCAGTGGGCCGTGTTCTCCTTCTCGACGAGCTGGTAACTGTCGAATCCCTGGCCGTCGTCCTGCAGGACGACGAGTTCGCCCGGCCGCACGTCGCGGACGAGTTCGCCGTCGAGCGTGTCGATCGCCGCCGACTCCGAGGCGAGGATGTAGCCGTCCTCGAGTTTCCCGATACAGAGCGGCCGGTTCCCCTGCGGGTCGCGAACGCCGAGAATGGTGTCGTCGTGGCTGATCGTCAGCGAGTACGAGCCGTGGATACGCTGCATCGTGTGCTTGACCGCGCGCACGAGGTCCTCCTCGAGGAGATTGCGCGCGAGATCGTGAGCGATGACCTCGGTGTCGCCGTCGCTGGTGAAGGCGTGGCCCGCGCCGGCGAGTTCGTCGCGGATCTCGTCGGCGTTGACGAGGTTTCCGTTGTGCGAGAGGCCCAGCGAACCGCTCTTGAAGGAGACGGAGAACGGCTGGGCGCAACAGGAGTCGACCGACCCGGCCGTCGGATACCGGACGTGACCGATCCCCGCGGCGCCGTTTAACATGTCGAGGTCGTCCTCGTCGAAGACGTCCCCCACGAGCCCCATTTCGACGTGGCTGTGCTGCTGGAAGCCGTCGTGCGTGACGATTCCGGCAGACTCCTGGCCGCGATGCTGGAGTGCGTAGAGCGCGTAGTACAACGGTCGCGCCGCGTCTCGACCGTCAAGTGAGACGCCGACGACGCCGCACTTTTCGGTCATCCCTGTTCGCCGGGGAGTCTCGCCCCGCCCATCAGTCATGGTCGTCCGTAGGGGGCCGAGTCGATAAAAATCCCCGTGTTTGTGCCTCATCGACTCCCGACCGGGCAAAAATATATGCACATTCGTGCATACCTCTCGCGAAACGATGCGACGGCGACGACTCATCTCGATCGTGTCGCGGGGCGGTGGCCGGGATCCGACCGTCAGCGACGGCGGTTTCGGCCGTTCGCGACGATCGCTCGGGCCGCGACCGCGGCGGCCACCACGAACGTGACGGTCTTCCACTGTCGTCGGCGGATACGGCGGCGTTTCTCGAACGCTCGAGTGGGTCTCGCGTCTGTGAGGCGGGTTCTCGAGTCGTCCCGTCCCTGTAACGCGTTCTCGAGGCGGCGGGGCGACCCCGGAGGACGTATCGGCTACCGGTCTCCGCTACGGGAATGCTACTCGCACGTAGAGATGTCAGTAAACCACGGCAATTTTACTCTCTCATCTGAGAACACTGTTCAATGAACGGATCGGACGCGATCGACGTGGCGCGATCGCCGGCGGTCGCGTTCCCGCTCGCCGCCGTCGTCGCCGTCGCGGCGTGGCTGCTCGCCTCGGGGTCGACGGCGACGATGCTCTCGATCACGCTCTTCTGTATCGTCCTCTGGGTCCTGACGCCGGTGCCGCCGTCGTACACGGGGCTGATCGCGCTCGGGCTGATCGCGGTCACCGTCTCGACGGAGCTCGCGCTCGCGGGGTTCCAGAAGCCGGCGACGTGGCTCATCGGTTTCGGGTTACTGATGGGCGAGGCGACGCGCCGGAGCGGCCTCGCGAACGGCGTCGGACGGTGGATCGCGACCAGAAGCATCGGCGACGCGGCCGACGGCGACTCGCTCCGAGCGTACCGTCGCCTGTTGCTCGCGCTCTCGATCGGTGCCCACGCGCTTGCCTTCCTCGTGCCGTCGGCGCTCGTTCGCATCCTCGCGCTCGCGCCCGTCCTCCGGGAACTCGGCTCACTGTTCGACTCCCGGCGGGCGCGGGTCGGCCTCTATCTCGGTCCGCTGTTCGCCACGTTCTACGGCTCCGCGGGGATCCTGACCGCGGACCTGCCGAACATCATCATTTCCGGGTTCGCGGAGTCGATCGCCGGCCACACCGTCTCGTGGTCCGAGTGGTCGCTCCACATGTACCCCGTCATGGGGTTTCTCCGCGTGGTACTGGTCATCGGTATCGTCTACGCCCTCTTCCGGCCCGCGGCCGACTCGAGTTTCGAACTGCCCGGAGACGAGCGGGCGGCCGACGCCGAGGCCCAGCGACGGATGCTCGCGTTCCTGCTCGTCGGTGCGCTGATCTGGGCGACGGACTTCGTCCACGGCTTCCATCCGGTGGTCGGCGCGGTCGCCGTCGTCGTCCTCGCGTTCCTGCCGGAGTTCGGCGTCGCCGACTTCGAGACGGTCGGGAGCGACGTCGACTTCTCGATCCTCTTTTTCATCGCCGCGGTGTTCGCGATCGGCGACGGGCTGACCCGAACCGGGTTCACCGACAGCGCGGCGACTCGGCTGCTCGAGTTCGTCCCGACCGATGGGCCGCTCGTAGTCGTCCTCGCCGCCGTCTTCTTCATCACGTTCGCGCTGACCTTCCTGATGGAGGGGCTGGCCGTCGCGAGCGTGTTGACGCCGATTCTGATCCCGTATATCGACGCGGCGGGACTCCCGTTCACGCCCGTCTTGCTCGCGGAAACGATGGCGCTGAGTTCGTACTTCTTCCCCTACCAGTCGGCGGTCCTCATCGTTATCCTGAACGAGGGCGACGTCCGGACGCGGGAGTTGATCGTCGCGACGATCGCCTGTTCGGTCGCGACGATCCTGCTCTTGCTCCCCGTCCAGTTCGGGCTCTTTAGCCTCTTCTACTAGAGACGGGCGACGAACGGTCCGCGATCGAGTCGAGGGCCCGCCGGTTCGGACCGGCGAGACGACTCGAGACACAGCACAGTGTTCAAGACGGTCGCCTCGAATCCGACGAGTATGCGACTCGAGGAGTACTGGGGCGTCGGGCCGAAGACGAGGGAAACGCTGGTCGAGGAACTGGGCAACGAGCGCGCGATCGAGGCGATCGAGAGCGGCGACGTGCGCGCGCTCGCGGACGCCGGCCTCGCTCGCGGCCGGGCGACGCGGATCCTTCGCCGGGCGACGGGCGACGATGGGATGGACGTGCTGGCGACGAGCGACGCCCGATCGGCGTACAAGGAGCTGCTCGATCTGGCGGTCGAACACGCCGTCACGCAGCGCGCGGCCGACCGGATTCGGGTGTTGACACCGCTGACCGACCGCGAGGCCATGGAGGACCGACTGGACGACGTCCTCGCGGCCCGGGACGCCTGGGCCGCACTCGAGGCCGACGACCGCGAGGCCGTTCTCGCGGCCTACGAGCGCTACGACGAGCGCGCGGGGAGCGAGCGCGCCGCCGTCGAGGCCGCGCTCGCCCTGCTCGAGGCCGGCGTCGACTCGGGACCGTTCGCCGCTATCGCCGACCTCGAGCGGGACCGACTCGAGGAGGCCGCCGAGGCGCTCGCGGCGCTCGACGACGACCGCGGGAGAGTGCGCGAGGGCGCCGACGAGGAGCTCGATCGCCTGCGGGAGGCGCTCGGCGCGGTCGAGGACATGGACGCCAACGCCCTCGAGTTGATCGAGGAGCTGCGGTCGGACGGCGTCCGCGACGTCGGCCGGTTCCGCGAGGCCTTCGAGGACCACCTGCTGACCGAGACGGCGGTGACCGTCGACCGGGTGCGCGACGCGATGCCGACGGACGCGACCGACGCGACGGACTTCGTCGGCGCCACGCTGCGAACCCTCCGGAGCGACCTCACCGAAGCGATCGACGAACGCGAGCGAACGGTCGCGAGCGAACTCGAGGCGACCCTCGAGGAGACGGGCGACGCCGTCGAGCGGGCCGTCTCCGCCGTCGACGACATCGCTCTCCACCTCTCGCTGGCGCGGTTCGCCCTGGAGTACGACTGTACGCGGCCGACCTTTATCGACACTCCGGACGCGGCCGTCTCCGTCGTGAACGCCCGAAACCTCACGCTCGCCGCCGTCGACGACGAGTCGGTCCAGCCGGTCACCTACGCGCTCGGCGACCACGGCGTGACCGACGTTCCGGCGGGCGTGAACGCGGTCCCCGGCGAGGAGCGGGTCTCGGTGCTCACCGGCGCCAACAGCGGCGGGAAGACGACGCTGCTCGAGACGCTGTGTCAGGTCGTCCTGCTGGCGATGATGGGGCTGCCCGTTCCCGCCGAGCGGGCCGAGGTGACCCCCGTCGACTCGCTGGTCTTCCACCGCCGCCACGCGAGTTTCAACGCGGGCGTCCTCGAGTCGACGCTGCGGTCGATCGTGCCGCCGCTGTCCGCCGGCGGCCGCACCCTGATGCTGGTCGACGAGTTCGAGGCGATCACCGAGCCGGGCAGCGCGGCGGACCTGCTGCACGGCCTGGTGACGCTGTCCGTCGACCGAGCGGCGTTAGGCGTGTTCGTCACCCACCTCGCGGACGACCTGGAGCCGCTGCCGCCGGCGGCACGGGTCGACGGCATCTTCGCGGAGGGGCTGAACCCCGACCTCGAGTTACTGGTCGACTACCAGCCCCGCTTCGACACGGTCGGACGGTCGACGCCGGAGTTCATCGTCTCGAGACTCGTCGCGAACGCCGACGAGCGCGGCGAACGCGCGGGCTTCGAGACGCTCGCGGAGGCGGTCGGCAACGACGTCGTCCAGCGAACGCTGGCCGACGCCCGCTGGACGGAGACGGGGAGCGACTAGCGGCCCCGCCCCTCGCCGTCCTCGTCCGGATTCCACCCTTCGTTTCGCTCTTGCCCACCGTCGGGTCCCCACCGCTCGTCTCGAGGCGCGGAATCTCGACGCCCGTCTCCGTCGAGCCACTCGGTGGACGACGGCGCGTAGTCGACGCTGTCGGTGTCCGACGCGCCGTACGTGTAGACCGCGCCGTCCTCGTCCTCACAGACCCTGGCCTCGAGGTAGGTGCGGGCCGCCCGCCACGAGAGGACGCCCATCTCGACGACGTCGGCGAGCGTCGTCTTCGTCGCGCGAAACCACGTTCGCACGCGGCGGTCCGCGGCGTCGTTCTCGACGGCGACGATCGCGCCGCGATCCCCGTCGCGCCCGCCGGGCCACTCGAGCCAGCAGACGCGATAGGCCGAGACGTGGTAGTCCCCGCCGGGTTCGACGACGTAGAGCGCCTCGTAGCGGCAGGGATCGAGGTACTCGATCAGAAGCCGGTCGCGGTCGATCGCTTCCGCGAGCAGGTCGCCGTCGACGTCGCCGTCGCCCAGCGGGGTCTCGGCGCTGATCCGGTCGCCGAGGGAGACGTCCTCGCCGCCCCAGTGGCTGTATCGGAGGTCGTACCGTCGGTCCGGTCGCCGGTAGGCGACGAGCGCTCTATGCCCCATCGGCCCCCGGGAGCCCGCGCGGCGAGTGGCTGTCTGTGCGCCTCGAGCGACTGGGGACGGTGAGCAGGAGTCCCATCGCCGATGCTGGTCGCCCGCCCGTACTTGAACCTGCGGTCCGGATCCGACCTGAACTCGACGCTCCCGCGCTCGCGGATATCGATCTCCGCACACTCCGGGCACCGTTCGCGCGCCGTATCGAAGACGGCGACCCCGAGCGCAACACCGAAATCCCGCCGGCCCGTACGGAACGGTCCCGAATGGACCCAGCCTACGATGCAGTCGTCTTCGACAACGACGGCGTCCTGACGACGCCGACGGATCGCGAGGTGCTCGTCGACGCGATGCACGACGCCTTCGCCGCGGTCGGCGTCGTCGACCCGCCGTCCGAGCACGTCCGGACCGTGATGGGACCGAGCGTCGACTCGCTGCGCGAGGTCGCCGACGCCCACGACGTCGACCCCGACGAGCTCTGGACGGCCCGCGAACACGCCGCCGTCGCGGCCCAGCTCGAGGAGATCGAGGGCGGCCGGAAACGGTGCTACGACGATATCGACGCGATCCGGGACCTCGAGGTCGCGACGGCGATCGTCAGTAACAACCAGCACGAGACGATCGGCAACATCGTCTCCCACTTCGAACTCGACTGGTTCGACGTCTGGTACGGCCGCGAGCCGACGGTGAAGGGGATCGATCGCAAGAAGCCGACGCCGTACTACCTCGAACTCGCGCTCGAGGAACTCGGGGCCGAGACGGCGCTGTTCGTCGGCGATAGCTGGGTCGACGTGGAGGCGGCCGACGCCGCCGGCATCGACGCGGCGTTCCTCCGGCGCGACCACGTCGAGGGCGTGGGGCTTCCGCGAGAGCCGACGGTCGAAATCGAGAGCCTCGAGGAGATTCCCCGGCTGCTGTAGGCGGTTCCCGTAGACGGTCCCGGGTCGTTACGCGACGGCGGCGACCCGACGCTCGGCGCGGTCCCTGACGGCGGCGTTCGTCGCTTCGAAGCCGCGCTCGAGCGCCTCCCGATCGAACAGTAACGGGACGAGCGCGCCGCGGTTCGTCTCGCGGTGGAGTAGCAGGGTCCGGCCGTCCTCGGTCGGCTCCAGACGCACCTCGCGGTAGCCGTCGAAGGCGAAGGGGACGGCGAGTCGGTCGCGCCAGACGAGTCGCCGTCCGGGTTCGACGCGGACGATCGCGGGCCCGAGCGTCGTCCGGCGACCGTCCGACGGGTCGGTCCGCAGTCGCCGGCCGCCGTCTCCCGGGAGCGACCCTCCGACGGCGCGGGCGAACGGGTTCAACGCCGGATAGCCGTCGAACTCGATCAGGACGTCCCAGACGACGTCGGGCGGGGCGTCGATCTCCTCGAACGCCTCGATCTGGTTCATGCCACCGAGTAGCACTCGAGGGAGTATGTCCGTATCGCCGTCGCTGGCCGGGTCATCGACGCGTTCTGACGGCTCCGAACGGCGGAAACGCGACCGCGCGGACCGTTCGCGACGGACTCGAGTCGCTCCGCCCAGGCGCTGTCGGTGAACCGCCGGTTCGTCGAGTACGGCGCGTCGCCGGGTTCGTCCCGGGCGAAGTGGCCGGCCGGATCGATCTCGTTGTCCCGTTCCTTCGAGAGGGGTTCGACGGACCGGACCTCGTGTTCGATCACCTCTCGCAGGACGCGTTGGGCCATGTCGTAGGGGCGCGGATCGACGCCGCGGCTCATGTCGCGGATATCGGACCACGTGCGAATCGCGCGGCGCTCGGCCTCGTGCAGCACCTCGAGGACGTTCTCGGCGGTCAACTCGTCCAGTCGCGGGCCCTCGGTCTCGTAGGGCACCGGCAGTTCGGCGTCCGGACAAGACGCCCGATCGGCGAACTCCCGGCTGTCGTCGGGCAGGCTGCCGTCCAGTTCGGAGACCCGCGGCGCGACCAGTTCGAAGCGGGCGCGGTCCTCGAGGCGGGCGCCCCGGTAATTTCGGGACGGACTATTTCCCGAAATCGACGGCTTTGGGGTCGGTAGCACCGGTCACCTGGGACGACGAGTCCGTAGCACCCGGAATCACTCGAGGTCGAAGCGATCGAGCGTCATCACCTTCTTCCAGGCGTCCACGAAATCATGGACGAGCTCCTCCTCGCCGTCGTCGGCACCGTAGGCGTCCGCGAGCGCTCGGAGCCGAGCGTTCGAGCCGAAGACGAGGTCGAGGCGGGTGGCCTCCCACTCGACGTCGCCGCCGTCGCGGTCGCGGATTTCGAAGTATTCCCTGTCCTCCGAGACCGGCTCCCAGTCGTAGTCCATATCGAGCAGGTTCGCGAAGAAATCGTTCGTCAGGACGCCGGGTTCGTCGGTAAAGGCGCTGCGATCCCCGTAGGTCGCACCCAGCGAACGCATGCCACCGGCCAGCGCCGTCATCTCGGGTACCGACAGGGTCAGGAGGTGCGCGTGGTCTACCAGCCGCGCCTCCGGCGAGTCGTACAGGTCGTCGTACTCGCCACCGAGGTAGTTCCGGAAGCCCTCGGCCTTCGGCTCGAGCGCCTCGAAGGACTCGACGTCGGTTTGCTCCTGTGAGGCGTCCGTGCGGCCCGGGTCGAACGGAATGTCCACGTCGTAGCCGGCCTCGGCCGCTGCCTGCTCGATGGCCGCGTTGCCCCCAAGCACGATCAGGTCGGCGAGCGAGACCCGTACGTCGTCGTCACGGGAGAGTTTGAACTCGGCCTGAATGTCCTCGTAGGTCAAAAGGACCGTCTCCAGTTCCTCGGGCTCGTTGACCTCCCAGTTCTTCTGGGGTTCGAGGCGGATCCGCGCGCCGTTCGCGCCGCCGCGCTTGTCGCTCTCGCGGTACGTCGACGCCGACGCCCACGCGGTCTTGACCAGTTGCGGGACGGTGAGGTCCGAATCGAGGATCTCCGCCTCGAGTTCGTCGATCTCGTCCTCGCCGATCAGTTCGTAGTCGGCGTCGGGGACCGGATCCTGCCAGATCATCGTCTCCTCGGGGACCTCCGGCCCGAGGTACCGCTCGGGCGGTCCCATGTCGCGGTGGAGGAGCTTGAACCACGCCTTCGCGAACGACTCCCGGAACTCGTTGGGGTTCTCCTGGAAGCGTTCTAGGACCTCCCGGTAGTCGGGGTCGTGCTTCAGGGCGACGTCCGTCGTCAACATCATCGGTAGCTGGGTGTCCGAGGAGTCCTGGGCGTCCGGCGCGGCCTCGAGGTCGTCCTCGTCTTTCGCCCGCCACTGCCACGCGTTGCCGGGCCCCTTGTGGGGCTCCCACTCGTGATCGAGCAGATTGTCGACGTAGCCCGTGTCCCACTGGATCGGCGAGGCGTTCCACGGCCCTTCGATACCGCTCGAGATGACGTCGAGTCCGCCGATCTTGTCCTCGCTGCCTTCGTGTTGCCAGCCGAGGCCCTGCAGATCGACGGGGGCCGCCTCGGGCTCGGGGCCGAGGTTCTCGTCGGGGTCGTCCGCGCCGTGGACCTTCCCGAAGGTGTGGCCGCCGGCGATGAGCGCCACGGTCTCCTCGTCGGTCATCGCCATGCGAGAGAACTCCTCGCGGATGTTCTTCGCGGAGCCCTCGAGGTCCGGTTCGCCGTACGGCCCCTCGGGGTTCACGTAGATGAGCCCCATCACGGTGTTCGCGAGCGGGTCCTTGAGGTCGCCGACCTCTCCGTCGCGGTAGCGCTCGGGCGAGGTCGTCTCCCACTCCGTCTCGGGACCCCACTCGACGGCCTCGTTGGACTTGTACGCGTCCTCGCGGCCGCCGGCGAAGCCGTACGTCTCGAAGCCCATCGACTCGAGGGCGACGTTCCCGGCGAGGACCATCAGGTCGGCCCACGAGAGCTTGCGTCCGTACTTCCGCTTGACCGGCTGGAGCAGGCGGCGGGCCTTGTCGAGGTTGACGTTGTCCGGCCAACTGCTCTCCGGCGGGAGGCGCTGGAGACCGCCGGACGCGCCAGCCCGGCCGTCGAGCGTGCGATACGTCCCCGCGCTGTGCCAGGCCATCCGAATGAACAGCGGCCCGTAGTGTCCGTAGTCGGCCGGCCACCAGTCCCGAGAGGTCGTCATCACGTCCTCGATGTCCGCTTTCACCGCCTCGTAATCGAGTTGCTGGAACGCCTCCGCGTAGTCGAAGTCATCGCCGTACGGACTGGCGTCCACGGTGTTATCGTCGAGGATATCTACTCTCAGCAGATCCGGCCACCAGTCTTGGTTGGACCAGGTCATAGCATAACAGGACCGAATCTACCCCCTTAATACTGTTTCACACATTACATTTTGAATTTCTTCTTTACATTTCTACCGAGTCCGAATGAACGGTCGATTTAGGACGAAAAGTAGCCGTCTGAGCCGTACTAACGGCGGAAATGGGACGTTCCCGGAGCCGGACAGTCGGGTTCAGTGACCGTTCGCGGTCGAGTCGGCCGACCCCGAACCGTTGAAGGAGCGCGGTGCGAACACGTACCTATGGAACGAACGGGGACGATCCTTCGCGGGCCCGAGTTCGAACCCGTCGAGGGACGCGTCGTGATCGGCGACGAGGGACGGATCGAGGCGATCGAGGAGACGGCCATCGAGAGCGACGACATCATCCTGCCGGCGTTCGTCAACGCCCACACGCACATCGGCGACTCGATCGCGAAGGAGGCCGGCGGCGGCCTCTCGCTCGAGGAACTGGTCGCCCCGCCCGACGGGCTGAAACACCGGTTGCTGCGGCAGGCCTCGCAGGACGAACTCGCCGCGGCGATGCGTCGCTCGCTGCAGTTCATGCAGGAGGCGGGGACCGCGGCCTGCCTCGAGTTCCGCGAGGGCGGCGTCGAGGGCGTCGAGACCTTAGAGCGGGCCGCGGAGGGGCTCGAAATCGAGCCGATCGCCTTCGGCCGCGAGACGGTCGACGCGATGCACGCCGGCGACGGCTTCGGCGCCAGCGGGGCGAACGACGCCGACTTCGCGGAAGAGCGGGAGGCGACCCGCGAGGCGGGCAAACCGTTCGGCATCCACGCGGGCGAGGTCGACGCCAGCGACATCGACCCCGCGCTCGACCTGGAACCGGAGTTCCTTGTCCACATGGTCCACCCCGAGCCCGACCATCTCGAGCGCGTCGCCGAGCAGGAGGTCCCGATCGTCGTCTGTCCGCGTTCGAACCTCGTCACCGATGTCGGGCTGTCGCCCTACGAGGAACTGAACGAGCGGACGACGCTCGCGCTCGGGACGGACAACGTGATGCTCAACTCGCCGTCGATGTTCCGCGAGATGGAGTTCCTCGCCAAACTCTCCGACCTGCCGGCCGCCGAGATCCTCCGGATGGCCACGGTCAACGGTGCCGAGATCGCCGACCTCGAGTGCGGACTCGTCGAACCGGGACGGGAGGCCCGACTGCTGGTCCTCGACGGCGACTCGCACAACCTCGCCGGCGCTCGCGACCCGGTCCGGGCCGTGGTCCGGCGGGCCGGCGTCGACGACGTTCGTGAGGTCGTCTTCGGTTCAGCAGACGACTGATTCGCCGTTTCGCTCGTCGACCGCGGCTGACTCCAGTTTTCGCGCGTCGCTCGCGGCTATCAACTCGAGTGACCGTTCGACTGGACCACGACAACGCTATTATACTGGTTCGTTGTGTGTTAGCATAGACCGTATGTACGACTGTATCCTCGTTCCGACCGACGGCTCGCCGGAGGTCGAACACGCCCTCGAGTACGCGTTCGATCTGGCCCGGAGCCACGACGCCACGGTGCGAGCGATCTACGTCGTCGACGTCACGGGCTACGGAAGCCTCCCGATGGAAGCCGCACTGGAGGGAATCGGCAGCGCCCTCCGCGAGGACGGAGAGCGCGCGGTCGGTCGGGTCGAGGAGCTCGCGCCGGCCGACGTCGATGTCGAGACGGCGGTGCTCGAGGGATCGCCGAGCCGCGTCATCGTCGATCAGGCCCAGCCAGGGGAGTGCGACCTCGTCGTCATGGGAACGCACGGACGGGCCGGTATCGACCGACTCCTGCTGGGCAGCGTCACCGAACGCGTCGTTCGCCGCGCGCCGGTGCCGGTACTGGCGGTTCACGTCGATCCCTCCGACGACGAGGGGGATCGCCGGGACCGGAAACGCGTCGCCGTCGAGTGAACCGAGTTCGATCGGCGGACACCGGTCGAACGGCCCGCAGATCGGACACGATTCTCGGAGCGACTGCGATCCGCAGTTCGAAGCAACCCGCAAACTCCGGGCCGAACGCGGCCCTCAGACCGGCCGCAAGTGTTCGCAGTCTCCCGCCGAGACCGTCCGTCGCCCGTCGTCCGTCTCGACCACGAGCGCCCCCGAATCGGTGACGTCGACCGCCTCGCCGACGATTTCGCCCGCGGGCCGGTCGACCCTGACGCGCTGGCCCAGCGTCAGCGTCAGGTCCCGCCACGCCGGGACGACGGCCTCGAGGTCGTTCCGATAGTCGTCGAACTCCTCGAGGAGTCGCTGGACGAACAGCCGGCGATCGACGTCGCCCGCCTCGTCGCGAATACTCGTTGCTCCCTCCGGAAGCCGATCGGCGTCGACGTTCGCGTTGACCCCGATACCGACGACGAGCCAGTCGACCCGATCCGTCTCGCCCTCCATCTCGGTGAGGACGCCCGCGAGCTTCCGGTAGTCGCCCTCGTCTCCGACCGGGACGACCACGTCGTTGGGCCACTTGATCCGGGCGTCGACGCCGACCTCGCGGGTCGCCCGCGCCGTCGCGACCGCGGCCGCGAGCGTGTACAGCGGCGCTCGCGCGGGCGCGATCGCGGGCCGCGAGACGACGCTCATCCAGACGCCACCGGACGGTGACGACCACTCGCGCTCCAGTCGACCGCGGCTGCCGGTCTGCTCGTCGGCCAGTACGGCCACGTCTGCGGTCCCGTCGGCGGCGAGTTCGCGCGCGCGGTCGTTCGTGCTCCCGATCGTCTCGTGGTAGTCGACCGAAATCGGGGCCTCGAGCCCGAACTCGACGGCCGGCCCGGTGTACGCCTCGACGGCGACCAGTTCGTAGCCGGTCGGTCCGCTCTCGATCTCGAAGCCGGCGTCGCGGAGGCCGTCGATCTGTTTCCAGACCGCCGCCCGCGAGACGTCCAGCGACTCGGCCAGCTCCGGCCCGGAGACCGGCCCGTCGGACAGCGCCTCGAGGATCGCCCGTCGCGTCTCGTTCATGGCCTCGAGAGGGGCGCGCTCGCACTTCAATCGGCGGGATCGACGCCGGCTGCGGCGGGAGATCGACCGTCGGTATCTGTGGAATGAGAGTCCGGCTCGCTGGCTAATCCGTAGGCTTTTGCCGACCGTTCACGGAGCTACGAATGGAGTGTGGTGAGTTAACAATACCCATGAAAATCGGACGGCGCTGTACGACCTGCGGACGCCGAGTCGAGGAGGCGGAGCTCGTGATCTGCGAGACGTGTGGACTGGAGGTGCACGAACCGTGCGAGGAATACAGAACGACCTTCGAGTGTCGCCGGTGCGGAGACGAGACAGCGATCGGGTCGGTCGAGTTCTGATCCCGATTTTTCGGACCGGCGGGACTACAGCAGCTGATCGGCGATGACGTTCTTCTGGATCTCGCTCGTGCCGTCGTAGATCTTGGTGATCCGAGCGTCCCGATAGAACCGTTCGATCGGGTGGTCCGAGACGTAGCCCGCCCCTCCGTGGACCTGCAGCGCCTCGTCGGTGACGTCGACGGCGGTCTCGCTCGCGAACAGTTTCGCCATCGCGGCCAGTCTCGTCGCGGTCGCGTCGTCGCCCGACTCGAGGGCGCTCGCGGCGCGATAGGCGAGCGACCGTCCCGCCTCGATCCCCGTCGCCATCTCCGCGATCTTGTGCCGGATCGCCTGAAACGCCGCGATCTTCCGGTCGAACTGCTCGCGCTCGGTGGCGTAGTCGATCGCTTCCTCGAGTGCGGCCTGCGCCACACCGGTCGCCTGCGCGGCCACGTCGACGCGGGCGGGCGCGAAGAACTCCATCAACTGGTAGAAGCCGCGGTCGACCTCCCCGACGACGTTTTCCTCGGGGACGCGGATGTCGTCGAGGACGATCTCGGCGGTGTCCTGAGCCTTAATCCCGAGTTTGTTCGTGATGCGCGTCGCCTCGTAGCCGTCGACGTCGGTGGGCGTCAGGAACGCCGTGATCCCGGTGTGACCCCGCTCGGGCGAGGTCTTGGCCATGACGATCGCCACGTCGGCGACCGTGCCGTTCGTGATCCACATCTTCTGTCCGTCGATGACCCACTCGTCACCGTCTTTTTCCGCGCGCGTCTCCATCCCCGCGACGTTCGAGCCGTGGGCGGGCTCGGAGATGCCCGTCGCGATCGGCGTCTCGCCGGCGGTGATCTCCGGCAGCCACTCCTCGCACAGTCGCTCGTCGCCGTACTCGAGGAGCATGCCGGTGCCGAAGTCCGCGGCGGCGATCGAGCCGCCGACGCCGGGATCGGCCCGCCACAGTTCCTCGGTGACGATCGCGGTCGAGATCGGGTCCATTCCGGCGCCGCCGTACGCCTCGGGGACGTGGGGTGCCACGAAGTCGAGGGCGGCGGCATCGGCGAGCAGTTCCGCCGGATACCGCTGTTCGGCCTCGTACTCCGCGGCGATCGGTCGGATCTCGTTCTCGCCGAACTCCCTGACCGCGTCGCGAATCGCTTCCCGCTCCGGCTCGAGATGGAAGGACATACCACGGTACTCGAGGCCGACGGTCGTCAAATCATCGGTGAGGGAGGCGGCGAGCGGTATCGAATACGCCGGCGACGGACGAAAGAAGCCCCTGCTATGGACTGCGAAAGGGAACCGTACCAGGCCCGCGAATGCCCACGGGAGATGAGCCGAAGTCACAGCGAGAAACCGGTCGTCGAAGTCGAGTTCCGCGTCGACGATCCGTCGTATCCGTTCGTCGACGTGTCGCGGGCGGCGAGCTGCCGGCTCGGGCTCGAGGTGATCTTCCCTCACTCGGACGGCGGGTACGTCGAGTACTTCACCGTCGAGGACGCCCCGCCGGAGCGGATACTGGACCCGATCGACGACACCGAGGCGGTCGACGCGGACCTCGTCGCCCGACACGACGACGGCGGACGGGTACGGCTTCACCTTCGCGACGGCTGCGTCGCGGCTACCGTCGTCGATTTCGGCGCGATCCCGCGGACCGTCGAGGCCGACGGCGGTGACGGGCGGGTCGTCGCGGAGGTCGCCTCGCAGTCGGCCGCCGCCGAACTCGTCGACCGGTTCGAACGGGAGCATCCGACGGTGACCGTCGACGACCGTCGCGATCGGGGGCGATCGACGCCGCTCTTTACGCGACACGACTTCACGCAGTCAGTCGTCGAGACGCTCACCGACAGGCAGCGAGAGGTGTTTCTGACGGCCTACATGAACGGCTTCTACGACTGGCCGCGGAAGCACGAGGCCAGCGAACTCGCCGCCGAACTGGGGATCGCGCCGGCCACCTTCTCGCAGCATCTCCGGACCGCCGAAGGAAAGATCTTCAGTTCGCTCCTCGATACCGACGACGAGAACGTGTTCGTCGAGTAGCTCTGGACTCGAGACGTGATCGACCCGCCTACTCTCGAAGCTCGCGGAGCTTCTCGCGGCCCGGCGCGATCAGTTCGTCCAGGTAGCTCGCCAGCGTTCCCTTCGCGTCGGCGGGGTGGAGTTCGCCGGACTCGAGGTCCGCGGCCAGCGACTCGTAGGCCTCGTAGGTCAGGTCGCCGCCGTACTTCTCGGGGCGTTCGACGACGATCTCGTCGAATCGCGGGAAGACGTGGTACTCGAACAGCTCGAGGACGGGGTTCTCGCGCTCGGTGCCGTCGTCGTCCGGCTCCGGATCGCGGGTCGGCGGGCAGTACGCCGAGTTGACCTTCTCCTCGAGCTCCTCGGTCGAGTCCTCCATCGAGATGGTGATCCCCTCGCTCGAGGACATCTTCCCCTCGCCGCTGGTGAGGTCGGCGACGATGGGCGTGTGGAGGGCGGGTCGGACCTCGTAGTCGACTTCGGGCAGCTTCTCGCGAGCGAGCATGTGGACCTTGCGCTGGTCGAGCCCGCCGACCGCGAGATCGAGATCGAGGTACTCGATGTCCAAGGTCTGCATCAGCGGGTAGACGAGGTGACTCACCTTCGCCGTCTCGTCGCCCTGAATCTCGGCCATGGCGCGCTGAGCGCGGTTCATCGTGGTCGAGAGCTCGAGTTCGTGGAGGTCCAGGGTGTACTCCTCGTCGAGTTGGAACTCGGAGCCGTAGACGAACTCGGTGTTGTCCTCGTCGAGCCCGTAGGCGACGAACTGGGCTTTCATCCGCTCGGCGGTCTCGCGGATCTCCTCGAAGGTTCCCTTCCCGTTGAGGTAGGCGTGGACGTCCGCCAGCAGGACGACGACCTCCATGCCGGCCTCCTGGAGATCGATGAGTTTGTTCGCCGTCAGCAGATGGCCGAGATGGAGCACGCCGGAGGGCTCGTAGCCGACGTAGGCGCGCTTGCCCGCGGGATCGTCCGCGAGGTCGCGGACCTCCTCGTCGGTGACGACCTCCTCGGCGTTTCGCGTGATCAGGTCGTAGGTATCCATGTGTGGAGGGTATCGGAGGAGCAATTTATACCCCCTGAAACGAACTCCGACTCGAGTGAGGGAGACGGAACGGCTCGACGACTGTCTCGACCCGGTCGCGGGCCGTCCTGCGAGACGGCCGGCCGTCGCATCGGCGGGAAATCGGGAGTCAGCTACGGTCTCGTTCGGGGCCGTCGTTCGACGAGTGCGATCGCGTCGCTATCGAATCGCGGCGACGGTTACGCCGATGGCTCTCGAATCACGACGGTTCCGTCCTGCTCGACGGCGATCCGATATCCCTGGTAGGTGAACTCGAGTCTCGCGTCGGCGTCGGCGCCGGGCGGCGTCCCGAAGAGGTCGTCGATCAGATCGTCGGCCCGATCGTAGATCGGCGTGAGCTCCATCGCGTCGGTCTCCTCGAGGTCGGCGACGATCTCTACGAGTCCGATCGCTGGGGCGTCTCGCGTGGTGTCGAGGGTTCGGCGCGTGACGACGTCGTCGTCGGGTAGATCGGTCGGGCCGGGCATCGGTCCCACCGTCGATGGGAACGATAGTAACAGTTCTACCGGCTGTGGCAGGCCCGAGCGTGGAACCCGCTGCCGTCCCGAATACACTTCCCGCTGGCTCGCGTAGCCCGTCCGATCGCATGACGTACAAAGAGGACGCTGTCAACGCCGTTCGCCGGAGCCTCCTGCCGCAGCTCCACTACCTGTTCGCGGGAACGTTCGGCGGTTACGCCGTCAGCCACACCACGGCCGACGAGTACGTGCTCACGGCCCACTGTTCGGAGGCCCGCCTCGAGTCGCTCCTCGCCGAGCTCGGCTTCTCGCGAAATCCGATCGCGTCGCTGAAGGTCCGATTCGACGGCAACACCTCGGAGGGATCGTGGGTCTGGCGGCCGTCGCCGCTGGCCGACGAGCAGCTCCACGTCGTGCTCCACGCGATCGAGGACGCCGAGAAGGTCGACGTCTACGCCCACTGGGAGTACTCGTGGATCCGCCATCCCTACAAACACTACGTCGCCCGGGGCTACGACGCCGAGACGGGCGTCGCGATGGCCCGAAAGTGGCTCGTCGACTACGAGCGGCGGTGTCTCAACGGCTCCGACGGGATCGCCTACGAGATCGACGACTCGCTGTCGCGGGCGGCCAGCGAGTACCTCTCGCTGTCGTACTACCGCGTCGAAGAACGCATCGCCGAACTGAAGTCGCGACTTCCCGGTATCAGTGCGGAGCGAAGCTACGTTATCGACCGCGACGACGCACGCGACGCCGTCTCACCCGCGATAACGGACGAATTCTGAGCCCGTACCTCACAACTCGCCCGACCGGATTCGCTCCTCCGCCTCCTCGAGAGCGGCCTCGCGGTCGAACGCCTCGACGATCGCCTCGAGCTCCGACTCGTCGGCGTCCGCGAGGTCGCGGGCGTGTTCGGTCATGTTCGGAACTGCACGGATGATGTTGTCGACGATCGGAACGTCGGCGACCTGCGGCGACCGCGAGAGCGGGTTGAGGTCGATCACGATCTCGGTCTTGCCCATCTCGTCTAACGCCTCGGCGCGGTCGCCGTCCTCGAGGGGGACGAGCACGACGTCGGCCGCGTAGATCCCGTCCTCGTCGACTTTCGCGCGCTGGTGATCCAGATTCGGGATGCGCGCGTCGGCCTCGAGCCCCTTGACGTCCCCGGCGCCGTGGTCGCGGAGATGGTCGGCGATCGCTTCGATCCGTTCCTCGGTGCGGTTGAAGAGGTTGACCTCGAGATCGGCGCCGGTCGCGTCGGCGAGGGCGGCCATCTCCTCGGGGACGAGCGCGGCGACGTTCCCGTTGATCGAGAGCACGGGTCGGTCGGCCAGCAGCAGGTGAGCCGCAGCGGCGCGTTCGGCCGCGTCGGCGCTGGGAATCGTCTCCTCGCCGAGTAAGTAGTCGAAGGCGCTGCCTCGGCCCTCGGCGTGCATCCCCTGCAGGTGGGTGATGCCCTTCTCGACGCCCTTCTCGATCCGGTGGCGGGTGAGCAGATCCTGGTATCGCGGATGGTCCTCCGGGATCTCCTCCTCGTGGTCGACCTCCGCGGAGACGGTGTCGTAGTCTGTCACGGTCGGTCACTGGGGGTAGTCGATAAAAAACGGTCCGATCGCTCGGCGCTTTCGCCGTGACGCGACGAGCGCGATCGGAGCCGGTCGGTCCGCCGGAGCCAACTGAGGGGTCATAAATGGGCGATAGGTTTCGCGTGAAGCTACTCTCCCGTCTCGGCCGAATTGCGAATATGGCCACGGAACGCGACGGGCGCGACTCCGGACGCGACGCGACGACGCCGGCGGACGACCAGTACGAAGCCCACCTCGAGCGCAGTCGCGCGGTCTGGGACCGCTGGAGCGACTGGTACGGGATGAGCGAGCGGGACTTCGAACCGATCCGCGAGGCGGCGATCGATCTCCTCGAGTTGCAGGCGGGCGACCGCGTCCTCGAGATCGGCTGCGGCCCGGGCGTCAACTTCGAGCGGGTTCGACGCGATATCGGCGCGGAGGGCGAACTCGTCGCCGTCGACTACAGCCCGGAAATGCTCGAGAACGCCCGGAATCGGATCGCGGCTCACGGCTGGGAGAACGTCGAACTGCGTCGAGCCGACGCCGCGAGGACCGCGTTCGACGAGCCGTTCGACGCGGCGCTGGCGACGCTCTCGCTCTCGGTCATGCCCGACGTCCGCCGCACCGTGGAGACGGTCTCCCGGTCGCTGCGCCCCGGTACGCGGTTCGCCGTCGTCGACGTTCGACCGGCCCCGAGCGGTCCCCTCCGCGTCCTGAATCCCCTCATCCGGCGGTTCCTCCGCTGGTACGCGAACTGGAACCCCGACGGCGACGTGGTCGGATCGCTCGAGGCCGTCTTCGATCGCTGCGAAATCGTCGACACGCACCTCGCTGGCACCGCCTACACGGCCGTCTGCGAGAAGCGCGACGCTGCGTGACCCGGGTATCAGTACGTGAGCGCACGGTTCCCTCATCACCAGTCACCCATCCGTCGTGCGGTGGCGCGCGCTGTCGACTGGCCGAGTGACTGCGAGGCCAGTCGACGAGGCCGTGCGAGGGGTTGGAAGACGCAGAACGTCTTCCAGTGGATGAGCGAACGAGGATACGAGTGAGCGTTAGCGCGGAACCGAAGGTTCCGCGAACCGTACGAACGGGCGCTTCGCGCCCGTGAGCAGAAATCGGCTGGGGAGGACGTGGCGACACCCTGTTGCCGCGATAGCAGAACGCTTCCGTTCCACTACAACCCCTCGAGTAGCCCGTTTCGGGCCGCTCACTCTCCGACCCTATCGCGACGACCGATCGCCCTCGAGGGCGCGCTCGACCGCGTTCGCTTCGCCGCGCCGGAGGAGTTCCGACGCCGTCGAGACGGCGCAGTCGAGTTCGGCGGCGACGGTCTCGATCCCCGCTTCCCGGGGGATCTCGTAGTAGCCGACGTCGCGGGCCGTCCGCAGGGCCGCCGTCTGTCGCTCGGTCACGGCCGGCCCGGAGACCGTCACCTCGTCGCTCACCCACTGGACGTCCAGTCGGATTCCGTCGGGAACCTCTTCAACGACGGTGGTGAGCGCGGATGGGTGACCGACGAGGGTCAGGCGAATCGTTCGATCCGACCCGACCTCGATCGGCGGTACGACCACGACGGTCTCCTGTGCGAGCGCGTTCAACAGCGACAGTCCGTCCGCGCCGAGGTCCCGCCGGAGATAGCAGAAGAAGCCGTCGTCCGTGGTCGTGATATCGTACTCGCGGACGGCCTCGAGGTCCTCGAGCAGCGACGCGTAGGCCTCGGAATCCCCGTAGACGAACGACGTGATCGTCTCGATCCCGTCGATCGCCCGTCCCCCGACGATGATCTCCCGATCGATGTCGGGCGATTCGCAGATGCCCGCGTGCAGCGGCGGGAGCGCCTCGAGGGCGTATTCCAGTTCGATCCCCATCGATTTCATGCCTCGAGGATCGCGCTCGGGGCACATAAACGTCCGAGCGCCACTAGATCGGATCCGAAGCGGCGAAAACGAGCGGCGGTCAGCGGGCGGATCGAATCGACCGCGCGGCGGTCACTCCGTGAAGGTGATCCAGCCCTCGGGCGCGTGGGCCTTCACGTCGTTCATCGCCTCGCGGGCCTCGGTGCGGTTCTCGTAGGTCTGAGTGCTCTCGGCCATCGTCGTCCCGTACTCGTCGATGAGCTGCCAGACCCAGCCCTCCCCGTCGTCGGCCGTGTGGAGTTCGAACGAGACGCTGTCGATCTCGAGGATGCTCGCGTCGGCGATCAGCTCGCGGACGTCCTCGAGGGCCGCGCGGGCGGCCTCGGTGGAGTCGTGGCTCTCGGTGCCGGTCGCGATGGTGCGGCCGTCCTCGTCGATGAGCCGCCACTGCCAGTGGTCGTCCTCGTCGGCGACGAGTTCGAACGAGGCGACGTCGAAGTCGACGCGGCCGGCCATCGGCGCCAGCTGGCGCACGGCCTCGATATCGTCGAGGACGGCGGCCTTGGACGCACCCGCACCGACCGCGCTCGCGATCACCTCGCGCTCGCGGTCGACGAGTTCCCACGACCAGCCGTCGTCGCGGTCCAGCCGGATCGCGGCGTCCTCGATGGCGAAGATCGGCGCGTCGCCGACGTGGGCCTGCAGCGATTCGACGCCGCCGACCGCGCCGTCGCGGTCGTCGTAGGTGACCCTCGAGTCGGCGAGTTCCTCGCGGTCGCGATCGAGCAGTCGCCAGTGCCAGCCGCCGCTATCGTAGAGCTGGACGGCGACCTCGCCGATCGCGTGGCGCTGGGCCGTCGCGGCCGACTCGCGGACGTCGTCCAGAGCGTCCACGAGTTCGTCCCGGGTCGGGTGGGCCGCGCCGGCCTCCGCGACGGTCTCGCCCGTCGAGAGTACGAACCGCCACTGCCAGTCCTCGGCCGCGTAGGTCTGGAACATCGCCCGATCCATCGTCCGAACGTCCGAATCGAGGTGCTCGAGCAGGCGGTTCATCGCCTGTCGGGCGGCGCCGCGGGTGGGGTGGGTCGCGGGGTCCTCGGCGACGAGTTTGCCGGCCTCGTCGATGAGCCGCCAGCCCCACTCGTCGTCCTCGTTGACGAACAGTTCGAACGCCGCGGTCTCGATCTCGAGCAGTTCGGCGTCGGGCGCCTGCTCCTTGAGCGTCATCATCGCCTCGGCGGCCTCGCCGCGGGAGGTGTGCTCCTCGCCGCTGTCGGCCAGCACGTTGCCGTCCTCGTCGATGAGCCGCCAGCGCCACTCGCTGTCGTCGGCCTCGTAGACCTGGAACGCGGCGTGTTCGAACTCGATGAGGTCGGCCTCGCTGGCCTGCTGGCGAACGCGCTCGATGGCGTCGGTCGCCGACTCCGCGTCGGGATGGGGCTCGGTGCTCGCCGCGACGACGTCGCGGTCCTCCGTGACGAGCCGCCAGTTCCAGTCGGGGCCGGTCTCGGATCGGGTTGCGTCGTCGAACTCGAGCTCGGTCCCCCCGTCGGCCATCGCCTCGTCGACCGTCGCCGGGAGGTCGTCCCCGTCGTCCTCGGCGGCAGCGGGCTCGCTCTCGGCGGGGTAGACCTCGTACTCCGCGTCGTCGATCTCCACGACGTCGGCGTCGCGAGCGTGGTCGCCGAACCGATCGGCGCTCGCCTCGACGGCTCCGCGGGCGGTCGCCTCGTCGGGGCTCCGAGCGACGACGTGCTCGGACTCGTCGACGAGCCGCCAGCGCCACTGCGAGCCCGACTGGTAGAGCTCGTAGGTCGGCTCCCCGGCGACCGTGACGGCGGCCGACTCGAGTGCGGGGAGCAGCGCTTCGGCGGCCGCCTCGGCGTCCCGTCGGGAGTCGTAGGCGTCGGAGGCGGTGGCGACGACCTCGTCGCGGTCGTCGACGAACCGCCACGTCCAGTCGCCGGCGCGCTCGACGAGTTCGACGCCGACGTGCTCGACGTCGAGCAGCCGCGCCCGATCGAACCGCTCGGCGAACGTCTGGGCGGCCTCCTCGGCGGTCTCCTGGCTCCGGTAGCCGGTATCGCTCGAGGCCAGCGGCGTCCGATCGTCGTCGACCAGTTGCCAGTACCACCGGTCGCGGCGTTCCTCGTAGGTGAAGGCCGCGCCCTCGATCTCGATGACGTCCGCCTCGGGACCGCGGTCCTTGAGGAAGCTGACCGAGTTCTCGGCGTCGTCGCGCTCGGCGAACTCGCCGGTGCTGGCGCCGACGACGCTGCCGTCGTCGCGGGCCAGCGTCCACTGCCAGGTGCCGTCGCGGTCCTCGTAGAGTCGGAACGCGGAGGTCGTCAGTTCCATCAGCCCCGCGGAACTGATCTGGGACTGGACGCGCTCGATGCTCTCGGTCGCCTCCGGTCGCGTGACCGCGCTGTCGTTGCTCGCCGCCAGCGCCTCGAGGTGGAGCACGTGCCACTGCCAGTCGCCGTCCTCGTCACGGAAGACGGCGAACTGGGCGCCCTCCATCGCGTCGCCGGTCATGATCTCCGGATCGTCGGTCGCGCCCTCCTCCTCGACGAACATCCCCTTCTGGCCCGTCAGAATCGGGACGAGCGCGGTGACGCCCGCGATGAGGCCGATCCCGAGCGTGTAGACGGAGATGACCTGAACGCTGTAGTCGGTGCCGAGTTCCCGCCAGTTGTAGGGGTAGGCCCAGCCGAAGAAGACGACGCCGCCCAGCGCGACGAGGAGTCCGAGCGCGCTCGCGTAGATCCCGATCCTGCGTACCGGGAGCATGAGAACGATGCCGAACAGACAGAGCGCCAGCCCCGTCGCCGCGGTCACGCCGGAGATCCTGATCAGGGTATAGGAGCCCGCGCTGCCGGCGTAGCCGACGACGTAGGTGAAAATGCCGGCCGCCCCGAGCAGGTAGCCCGCGATGAACACCCAGTAACCGTAGACGTCCTTGCTCGAGTCGGGTTCACCGACGTAGTGTTCGTACAGCCGAAACAAGCTTCGGTGAATTTCACTCGCTGAAGACATTCTTAATCTTGAACAGATAACTGAAACCCATCATAATAAAGCTCCGGCCATGAAACCGATCACTGATACGTTACTAACGAAACACGTTGTGTCTGTCCGACAGTCTCATCGGAAGCGCTAACGATACGCTACTGCAGACGCTTACCGCGCAAAGCGTCCAGGAACGCCCACATCTCCTCGTATTTCCGGACAGAACAGCAGACTGTACTCGGCTATCGACGAACGGATCCCGATTCGAGTCGATGCCGTCGGAGATCGGCGACTCGCCGGAGAACCTTCCGCTATCTGGGATACCGGTTCGATACTTAACCGACAGCGGTTACTTCAGCATCGCGCCCGCCGGATGAGTCGCACAGACGGTCGGCTCGTACCCGGCGTCGGAGAGCCCCGTGCCGAACGCGAAGACGGTCTCGCCGAGCATCGCCATCGAGGCCTGGCCGTCGACCGCCGTGACGTCGCCGATCGTCCGCGCGACGCGCTCGGTCAACAGCTCCGCTTCGCGGGCGAACAGCCGCGAGGCGTACATAAAGGAGAGCAGCGTCGGCTCCTCGACGACCCTCGAGAGCGCCTGCGTGCCGGCCGCCGAGAGCTGGTCGGTCTCGCCCGAGAGGACGTCGGCCGTCGAGAGCTCCCCGAACGTCACGTACTCGACGCGCGCCCGCGAGGGGATCGCGTCCAGCTCGTTCACCTGCGGCCCGCCCGGCTCGAGTCGGATCGGGACGCCGCCGTGGGCCTGCGCGACCACGTCGCCCAGTCCCGTCCCGGCCTGTACCTCCGCCCCGTGGGCGATCGTCACGAGTTCGTTCCAGGAGAGTTTGCGATCGAACACGCGATTGGCCGCCAGCGCCGTCCCCAGCGCCATCGCGCCGGAGACGCCGAAGCCCGATCCCAGCGGCAGCTCCGACTCTGCCTCGACGCGGGCGGTGACCTCGAGCGTCTCGAGGACGGTCTCGACGGCTTCGATCTCGAGTTCCGTCCCGTCGAGGACGATCGTCGACGCCCCCTCGTCAGTCGGTTCGACCGTCACCTCGACGCCGTCCGTAAGCGTCACTCCCGCGCCTCGAGAGCCCGCTTCGGTCGGATCGTCGTCTGGGTGAGCGCTGAAAAAGCCCGTGATGTGCCCCGGTACGAACGCCGTCGCCTCCTCGCGCATTGCCCCCCGATTACGACTCGGACGATATAACGTTGTAGATTCGGTCATTTCCACGGCCCCACTCGGATCCGGAGCCTCGGTCACTCGACGGCGGACCCTCGTCGCACCGCTCGCACGTTCGCCGTCGAACTGCTACTGGACGCGGCGGTCGCCCGTTCTCGAGAGCGAACCGTCCCGCTATCGCGTGGCGTTTCGAACTCGAACGCGTCGAGTAACGTGACTCTAATACACTGCCTACAGTAATTTATGTTTAGTGCTAGAAGTTAGAATTAAGTATATCATCTAAAATGTACTGAATGGACGATGTCGGATGACACCACTCTAGAACGATCGCAATCGACCGATGATCGGACCGCTACGAGTCGCCGAACGCTACTGAAGGCGGCCGGAACGTCGGTCGTCGGTGGCACCGGACTGGCCGCCGCGTCCGGTTCGGCGTCGGCACAGGTCCTCGGTCCCGACGTCATCGAAATCAACGACGGCCTGGTCGGTTGGAGCGCCGACGGCAGCCTCCCGGTCACGGACGAACTGCTCGTGTTCGTCCACGGCTGGTTCGGCGACACCACCGTCTCGAGTCAGGCCTCGAGCGTCGAGCGCTCCCTCGAGTCGGGCGGCTATTCGCCCGACGAGACGGTCGCCATCGAGTGGCCCGCGACGAGCTTCAACTTCGTCGGCGCGGAAGCCGACACCGAGAACGTCGGCGAGGTCACGGCTGGTCTCATCGAGGAGTTCTACGATAGCGGCGGCGGCAACGTCCGACTGGTCGGCCACTCGCTGGGCGGCCGCTGTGTCCTCTGGACCGCGACCAAACTCAGCAGCGGCTACCAGATCGAGACCGTCGCTCCGCTGGGCGCGGCCGCCGACGGCTCGGAAGTCTGTGGCAGTCCGTGGAACGCCGGTCTGGACAACGCCTGCGAGGTCCGCAACTACCACTCGAACAACGACTCGACGGTCGGCGGCGCCTACGGCGGCTTCGGTGACACGGCCCTCGGAACCGAGGGAGCCGGCTGCGATCCCGCCCCGAACTACACGGACGTCGACGTCACCGTCAGCGTCGGCAGCCACCTCTCGTATCTGGGCGACTCGATGGTCGGTAGCGACCTCGCCGGCGCTATCAACAGTGGTTCCTGTAACGATAATAACGACGGCGACGACGGCGGAGACGACGGCTGGGGCTGGTTCTAACGGTTGACAGCGCCCGCCGTGAACTGCGGTTCCGAGCACCCGTCTCGTTTTTTCGCGGCGTACCGCCGTTCCCGTCTCGATAGCCCACCCACTCGTTTCCGATCCGATAGCGGTGTGACTACCGGGTTACGTAGCCGCATACGGCGATAAGTGTCGGCGATGCCTGCAAACACCGTTGGACGCAGTTGCTCGCCCAACGAGTTCCTGCCCGACAGTTGCGTCGTCGCCTACGGCGACAGACGCTGTCGGTCACGCGAGACTCTCGTGTCGCTCGAGTCTCGCCGGCTCTCAACGTCTTCGCCTACGGGCTCAGACGTTGACGATCTCGCGGGAACACCGTGGGACTAACGGTCCCACGAGCTCCCGCTCGACGAACAGCGACCAGTCCTACGGACTGAGTCGCTGCCGGTCTCGCGGGAAGAGAACGGCTTCTCGGATGTTGTCCAGTCCGAGAATCGTCATGATCAGGCGCTCGCCGCCGAGGCCGAAGCCGGCGTGGGGCGGCATGCCGTACTTGAACATCTTCGTGTAGTACTCGAACTGGTCGGGGTCGAGGCCCTGCTGTTCGAAGCCCTCGATGAGCTTCTCGTGGCGGTGTTCGCGCTGGCCGCCCGAGACCAGTTCCATCCGCGGGTGCATCAGGTCGAAACCGGTCGAGAGCTCGGGGTCGTCGTCGTGGTCCTTGATGTAGAACGGCTTGATCTCGCTCGGCCAGTCGGTGATGAAGTAGTGGCCGCCGACGTCCTGTCCGAGGGCCTCCTCGGCCGGCGTCGAGAGGTCGTCGCCCCAGACGAGTTGCTCGTCGAGTTCGCCCGTCGCGTTGATGCGCTCGATGGCCTCCTCGTAGCTGATGCGGGGGAACGCCTCGTCGGGCACCGCGAACTCGTCCTCGAGGCCGAGCGCCTCGAGCTGCTCGCTGCAGTTCTCCTCGATGGCTTCGTAGGCGGCTTTGACGACGCCCTCGACGACGTCCATGGCGTCCTGATGGTCGCAGAACGCGCCCTCGAAGTCGATCGAGGTCGCCTCGTTCAGGTGCCGCGGCGTGTTGTGCTCTTCCGCGCGGAAGATCGGGCCGATCTCGAAGACGCGCTCGACGTTCGAGCCAGCGATGAGCTGCTTGAACAGCTGCGGCGACTGGTTCATGAAGGCCTCCTCGCCGAAGTAGGTGATCGGGAACAGTTCGGTCCCGCCCTCGGTCCCGGTGGCGACGATCTTCGGCGTGTTGATCTCCGTACAGCGGAACTCGCGGAACTGCTCGCGGACGGCGCGCAGGATCTCCGAGCGGATCTCGAAGATGGCCTGGACCTCTTCCTTCCGGAGGTCGAGCGTCCGGTTGTCGAGTCGCGTCGAGAGGTCAGCGTCGACCTTCCCCGACGGGTCCAGCGGCAGTTCGGGGTCGGCGGGGGCGACGACCTCGACGGACTCGGGCGTGACCTCGACGCCCGTCGGCGCGCGGGGCTCCTCTTCGACGGCGCCCGAGACCGTGACGACGCTCTCGCGGGAGACGTCCAGTCCCGTCTCGACGAGGTCGTCGTCCATTTCGTCCTTCTCGAACTTGATCTGGATCTTGCCCGACGTATCGCGGAGAATCAGGAAGGCGATTCCGCCGAGGTCGCGGATCTCGTGGACCCAGCCGGCGACGGTGACGTCGTCGCCCGGCTCGGCGTCAGCAGTGTAGGTTCGGTCCTGCATACACCTCGATTCCGGTCGCCGCAACTTAAGCGCAATCGTTCGCGGCCGTTCGGTTCGCGGGACTCTCACGCTCGTCCGTTCGCTCGAGGACGGGCCGTCGAAGCCCCCTCGAGCGAACGATCGGGTCCGATCGCCCTCGAGTCGTGCGGTTGCAGTCGTTCGCATCGCGACGAATTTTCACGATCCGTCCCGATCGTTCGATATGGACGACCTCGAGTCACTCGCCGACGAGATCCGGAGCGCAGACACCGTCGTCGCCTTCACCGGCGCGGGCATCTCCGCGCCCTCGGGCGTGCCGACGTTCCGCGGCGACGACGGCGTCTGGGAGCAGTTCGACGAGGGGCAGTTCACCTACGGCCGGTTTCGGAGCGATCCGGAGGGGTTCTGGGACGACCGCGTCGACCTCCAGCGGGAGATGTTCGACGAGGAGTACGAGCCCAACGCAGCCCACGAGGCGCTGGCCGCGATGGGGCGGGACGGTCACCTCGAGGCGATTCTCACGCAGAACACCGACGGGTTACACGCGCAGGCCGCCGCCGCGGTTTCCGGGGACTCGAGCGAGGACGCCGACGGGACCGGCGGCAATCGAACGGACGGAGCCGCGGAATCGAACGCCGAGGCCGCGGCCGACGACACGACGCTCCTCGAGCTACACGGCAACGCCCGGCGCGTCCGCTGTACGGACTGCGGGCGGCGAAGGGACGGCGATCCGATCTTCGAGCGCGCCGCCGACGGCGAACTCCCGCCGACCTGCGAGTGCAGCGGCGTCTTCAAACCCGACGTCGTCCTCTTCGGCGAACAGCTTCCGGGCGCGGTCATCCAGCGCGCGCGGTCGTTAGCCCGCGAGAGCGACGTGTTCCTCGCGATCGGCTCCTCGTTGGTCGTCGAGCCGGCCGCCTCGCTGCCTCGACAGGCGGCGTCGACGGGAGCCACTCTCGGTATCGTCAACCTCGAGTCGACGCCGGTCGACGACGCGGCCGACGTGGTCCGTCGCGAGGACGTGACCGAGGTGCTGCCGCGGCTTCGCGAACTCGTCGCAGAATGATGTTCGAGTCGGGACCGAACCGAATCAGACGTCCTGCGCTGCCTCGACCGTCTCGCGGACGGCCTCGACACCTTCCTCGTGAGCGAGGTCACCGACGACGATCACGTCGGCGTGCCGGGCCATCGTCGCGGCCGAGTCGTAGTCGTGGATACCGCCGCCGTAGAACAGGGTCGTCTCGTCGGTCGCTTCGCCGGCCGCTTCGACGACGTCCTCGTCGCCGAACGTCCCGGAGTACTCGAGGTAGACGATCTCCTGACCGAACATCCGTTCGGCGACCTCGGCGTAGGCGGCGACGTCGTCCGGACCGAGGTCGCAGTCGGCCTCGGTGTACGCCGCGACGTCGGCCTCCGGGTTCATCACGATGTAGGCCTCCGTCCAGGTCCGGTCCCAGTCCATGTCGTCGTCGGTCCGCACCCACTCCTTGTGGGCGCCCGTGATCCAGAACGGCGAGCCGGCGTTGAAGACGGTGGGGATGAGATACCCCTCGAGCGCCCGGTTGTCGATGACGACGTCGGGGCTCGAGGGCTCCTGATAGAGCGGCACGTCGTGTTCGGCGCAGGCGTCGACGACGGCTTCCATGTTCTCCTCGGTGATTCCCATGGTGCCGCCGACCTCGATGGCGTCGGTACCGGTCGCACAGAGGTCTCCGTAGGTGACGCCCTCGGGGAGCTCCTTGTCCGGGTCGATCTTGAGAATATGGTTCCAGTCGTCCCAGGGGCAGGTAGTCATACCGCGTCGTTTCCCGACAACCGGCAAAAACGCTACGAAACGCCCGCTCTCCGGATCTGGCCCCGTCGGACTCACGCTCGCCCGTCCCGAACCCGTTCGGAGACCGCCAGAAGGTCGCGGATCGCCTCGAGGGCGCCCTCGAGCGCGTCGCCGTCGACGGCCGAATCGTCGTCGGCGAACGCATCGCCGTCCTCGTCTCCGCCGCTGCCCTCGCCCCCGACGCTGCCGTCGCCGCTCCCGCCCTCGAGATCGATCGCCGGCACCGATCGCCGAAGCACGAGCGCGTCGCCGTCCGTGAGCAGGCTCGTGGCCGGCGAGAGGACGGACGCGTACCGGGCGGCGAACGACCGGAGGTGATCCGCCGCTCCGGGGATTCGGAGCTCGACGGTTCCGGCCTCGAGGTCGTGAACGAGGCGGTGCTCGTCGCCGAACGACGGAGACTCGATCGCCAGCGTCGCGGCGGTCGGCGACGTTTCGGCTCCGCCGCTCTCGAGATCGGGATCGAGAGTCGGATCGGCTTCGATCTCGAGGGCCGGTTCGCGCTCGGCCACGAACGACTCGTACCGATCGACGACCGCTCGCGTCCGATCGTGGGCTGCGGCCCGACCGTCCGACGCTCGGGCCCCTCCCTCGATCGCGGCCGCCACCAGCGCCGCCCGGTAGTCGCCGCGGTCGGTATCGCGTGCAGCCAGACGGTCACGAAGCGACTCGAGCGAGAGCGTCGCGTCGACCGCCGACTGCGTGTCGTCTGCGGTCTCGATGGCGTCGGCGGGCGCGAGCAGGACCGTCCGACAGTCGTCCCACTCGGCTCCGAGGGCACGGTCACGGCGGGCCCGAATTCGCTCGCGGACGGCGGCCGAGAGCGGTGGCGCGTCACCGTCGCCACGTGCCGCCGTAACGACGATCAGATGCCGCTCGTCGTCGCTCTCGAGGCCGAGTTCGACGCCGATCGGGTCCCGCGTCGGATCGGTCGTCTCGTGATCGTCGATCGCGTCCCGCACGCAAACGAGCGTCCCCGACTCGAGCAGGGAGAGATCGAGTCGCTCGAGCAGCCACGATCGAAACGCCGACGAGACCGCCAGCTCCTCACAGACGAGTGACCCGACGTCGCGGACGTCGACCGACTCGAACCGGACGCGTTCAGCGCACATAGCTCGGTGCTGGCGGGCCGACGGCAAGAGGGTTCGGCTTCGATACAGCTTCGATATGGCTTCGACAGCGGGGGCTCGAGGTGCGGTCGACAGTAGAGACTCGAGGAAAGCGGAGAGACCGCAGACGACCGCAACGGCGGGGAGCCGATCAGTTCAAACGTAGTCGAACCACTCGTCGTACTCGTCGGTCTCTCGTTCGACGACGTCGAAGAACCGCGACTGAATGTCCTCGGTGACGGGGCCGCGGGAGCCGTCGCCGATGACGACGTTGTCGACCTTCCGGATGGGCGTGACCTCGGCCGCGGAGCCGGTGAAGAACAGCTCGTCGGCCGTGTTGAGTTCGCCCCGGGAGATCGAGACGTTGTCGTGGACCGTGTAGCCGAGGTCCTCGGCGATCTCGATCACGGTGTCGCGGGTGATACCGTCGAGGATCGACTCCGAGAGTCCGGGCGTGTAGATCTCGTCGTCGCGCACGAGGAAGATGTTCTCGCCGGGGCCTTCGGCGACGTTGCCCTCCTTGTTGAGGACGATCGCCTCGGCGAAGCCGTTCCGGCGGGCTTCCTCACCGGCGAGCATGCTGTTGACGTACAGTCCCGTCGTCTTCGCGTTCGTCGGGATCTGGCTCGAGGCGTGTTTCCGCCACGAGGAGATCATGACCTCGATCCCCTCCTCTAAGGCCTCCTCGCCCAGATACGCGCCCCACGGCCAGACCGCGATGGCGGTCTTGGTCGGACAGTCCTTCGGACTCACGCCCAGCGAGTTGTAGCCGTAGAAGGCGATCGGCCGGATGTAACAGGACTCGAGGTCCTGGCGCTGGATGAGTTCCTTCGTCGCCTCGGTGAGCTCCTCCTTCGTGTAGTCGATGTCCATCTCGTAGGGCTTGGCGGACTGGAAGAGCCGCTCGAGGTGTTCCTCCCAGCGGAAGATCGCGGGGCCCTCAGCGGTGTCGTAACACCGTGCGCCCTCGAAGACGCCGCTGCCGTAGTGAAGTCCGTGCGTCAGCACGTGGACCTGCGCGTCGTCCCAGTCGACGAACTCGCCGTCCATCCAGATCGTATCGACGTCCATCTCGTCGAATCCCATGATCGAGAGTGTTTGAAGCCACCGTACTAAGTGTTCGCGATTTTCGGGGGCGATCGACGAGAGGAGACGGACCGTCCCGCACCAAACTTCGCTCGAGGAAGTGATCGCCGGCGGCCGCGAGTCGACGCCCGCCCGCGACTTCGCGCCGGTTATCGCGATCCGGAGGCGTCCTCGAGCAGGCCGTCGACGAGCCGGGTGAACCGGTCGACCAGCCGGTCCGGAACCGTCGGCGAGATCTCCGAGAGCAGCGGCGCGGTTCGGTCGGGCCGGGCCAGCGAGAGCGTGACGCGGTTCCGGTCCCCGTACTCCTTCTCGACGATGTCGCACTCGACCAGGTTGTCGAGGTGGTACTCGAGGGTGCTCCGGGCGATGTCGAGGGCGTCCGCGACCGCGGCCGGTCGGCACGAGCCGCGCTCGATCAGAAAGAGGACGATCTCGCGGGTCGTCTCGCGCCGGAACAGCGCCAGCGCGGCGCGTTCCCACTCGTCGTACTGCGGGGGGTAGTAGTGGGTCTGCCCGTAGAGTTCCTCGCGGACGAGTTCGTCGGCGTCGATCAGCCGACGGACGTGATACTGGATCTGTCCCGGCGCGTACGCCGACTCCCGGACGAGTTCGTTGAAGTGAATTCCGGCGTTGGCCCGGACGTGTGCCCTGATCTGTCGTCGTGTCTCGCTCATTGTGGACGTGGTCGTCGTGGATCGATGCCCCGGTAGCGGGGCTGCTACCCTCGACTAGCGACCAAGACCGGATAACGCCTTCCGCTCGTTCCCGGCAGGTGAGAACGGGTCATACGACCCGTCGGTGTCCGTCAGTCGCAGTGGACCGATCTCGGACGAGTCGGTGAACGACCGAAGCGCATAGGTAGCTCTCCCGCGCAGCTAGCGTATCGCGGATGGAACATACGAGCCCCTTCGACATCCCGTGGCTGGATCCGCAACTGGCGCCGGTTCTGCTGGTCGTGATCGTGCTGGCCGCCGTCGGGACGACGGTCCTCTTCTGTTGCGGGATCGTCGCGTACTCGAGGCGGCGTTCGACCCGGTATCTGTTGATCACGGCCGTGCTCGGACTGCTCGTGGTGCGGTCCGTCGTCGGGCTCGGGACCGTGTTCGGCGTGGTCCCCATGACGGTCCATCACCTCGTCGAACACGGGTTCGACTTCACGAT
Source organism: Haloterrigena sp. KLK7 (assembly GCF_037914945.1). Taxonomy (NCBI): domain Archaea; kingdom Methanobacteriati; phylum Methanobacteriota; class Halobacteria; order Halobacteriales; family Natrialbaceae; genus Haloterrigena; species Haloterrigena salinisoli. Next base: position 2,649,726 of record NZ_CP149787.1, on the reverse strand, counting down.
CGCCGTGCTCGTCCTCTATGCGGTCTACCGAAGCGGGCCGATGGCCGACACCGAGACGAACCGCGAACGACCGTCGTCCGGCTCCGACGACTAGCCTCGAGTCACCCATCGCTCCCCCGCAGCGACCGTTCGACCGGTGGTGCGTGACGGCTCGCTATTCGTCCTCGTCCTCGAACTCGAGCGCCACCGAATTGATGCAGTAGCGTTGACCCGTAGGGTCGGGGCCGTCCTCGAAGACGTGGCCGAGGTGGCCGCCGCAGTTGGCACACAGGACCTCGGTGCGGCGCATCCCGTGGCTGTTGTCCTGCCGGGTCTCGACGCGGTCGTCGTCGACGTCGTAGAAGCTGGGCCAGCCGCAACCGGACTCGAACTTCGTGTCGGCGTCGAACAGTTCGGCGCCGCAGCCCGCACAAGCGTACGTGCCGTCGTCCTTGTGGTCGACGTACTCGCCGCTGAACGGCGGTTCGGTACCGGCCTCGCGCAGGATGCGATACTCCTCCTCGCTCAGGCGGTCGCGCCACTCGGCGTCGCTGTCGGGGAGATCGCCGTCGGCACCGTCGTCTCGAGGCTGATCGCTCGTATCGTGTTCCATAGGCGTACTAGGGGAGAGACACCCAAGAGTCTGTGCGTTCCGACGGCGCCTCTCGAGTCGGGTTCATCGGTCGCGGTTCATCGTTGGCGGTTCGTCGGTCGCCGTTCACCGACTCGTGATGACGTCGGTACTCTCACAGTCGGGACACTGGGTCATGCGTCCCAGTTTCGGGACCTCGATGCGACGCCACGCGTCGTCGCCGCCGGGCGCTTCGAACCCGCAGTTGCGACACCGAGACAGGCCGAGAGTGGTCGAGTTACTCGCCATGGATCGATCTATGCGACACGGTAGCATAGAAGTTGTTCACGGTCGCGCTGACAGTCACCGATCGGAACACGACTAGCAGTATCGTTCGACCCCCACCTGATTCGAACGTGTATCGAGCGTGCGCCGATCGCGACGGTGTTCGACACGGTTCAGCGCTTAGCTGATCAGTTCGGCGACCAGTCGACCCGGTTCGACAGCCGGCGGAATCAGTCGGAACGGGACAGTTCCGGATCGACGCGGCTCTGCCCGTAGTCGGTCGCTCGCTCCGACGATCGGTCGGTCAACCCGTCACTCGACCCCTCGTCGACGGTCAGCGATGCCCCCGCGTCGTCGAGGAGCGCCTCGAGGCGGTCGGCGACGTCGATCGTCCGATCGTCGTCGCGGCAGGGTGCGACGTGGAGGAGTTCGTCGCCGTCGAACTCCGCGACCGCGACGGTCGGGAGCCGCCAGACGTCGTGGGATTCGCCCGTGATCGACGACTCGACGTGCGTATTCCGAAAGAACGGCTCGAGCCGGCGTCCCGTGCGGGCCGCCCAGTTCTCGAAGGCCTCGAGGCGGCGTTCGATCCGACAGAGCTGGGGAATTCGCATCGCTCGCTCGGGTCGATCGACCTCGACTTCCTTGCCCCAGACGCTCACCTCGACCGACTCGATCGGCGCGTGCGACTCGAGTTCGGCGAGTCGCTCGAGGGCGCGTTCCTGCGTCGGGCCGGCGCTCGCGGGGGCGAACGATCGGATCCAAAGTTCGATTGTCGTCGGTGTTGTAGTGGGGTTCGACACGTATCTGATTCGTCCACAGATATACACAAAAGTATTGTCTGAGTCATCACTTTCCCTGAAATAATGCCGGAGGCGGCTGTGGAGACTGCCGACTGCCGCGGTCGACCGGCCGATGGCAGAACGCACACATTCACGGTCCCCGACTGCCAACGCTGCACCGATGACCGTTTCGCGAACCGTCGAACTCGAGGGACACATCATCGACTCGGGAACGATGGGCCACTGTTTCGGGGTCGTGATGGACATGGGCGGCGAGTTCGAGGTCGAGGAGTTCGAAGTCGGCCGCCACAAACACGCGGAGACGTACTGCCGGATGCGGGTGATGGCCGAGACCGAAGCGGATCTGCGGGCGATCCTCCACGAACTCAACCAGCAGGGAGCGACCGTCGCCGATCCGCGCGACGCGACGCTCGAGGAGGCTCCCGAGGACGGCGTCGTCCCCGTCGACTTCTACTCGACGACCAACCACCCGACGTTCGTCCGGGTCGACGGAGAGTGGGTCGAGGTCGAGGACGTCGAGATGGATTGTACCCTCGTGGTGGAATCGGGCGAGAACGGCGAGGATCCGCGCGTCTACACGAAGGTTCTGAACGCCGTCGAGGAGGGCGATCTCGTCGTCACCGGCGAGACCGGAATCCGCGTCGAACCGCCGGAACGCCCCCGCAACGGCAGCGGCTCCTTCGGCTTCATGCAGGGCGGCGTCTCGAGCGAGCGTCCCTCGGCGTCGCTAATCGAGGAGATCGCCGACGAGATGCGCGAGGTCCGGGCGAACGACGGCAACGTCCTCGTCGTCTGCGGCCCGGCGATCGTCCACTCCGGGGGTCGCGACGCGCTCGCGGAGCTCGTCCGCGCGGGCTATATCGACGCGCTTTCGGCCGGCAACGGCTTCGCCGTCCACGACCTGGAGCGCGACCTCTACGGCACCTCGCTGGGCGTCGACACCGAGAGCCTCGAGCACCCGCGAAAGGGCCACAAACACCACATCTACACGATCAGCGAGATCGCCCGTCTCGGCGGGATCGAGGAAGCCGTCGCCGAAGGCGTCGTCGACGACGGCGTCATGTACGAGTGCGTGCGCAACGACGTCCCCTACGTCCTCGCGGGGTCGATCCGCGACGACGGCCCGCTGCCGGACACGATCACCGACTCGATCAAGGCACAGAACGCGATCCGCGAACAGGCCCAGGAGGCCGATATCGTGCTCATGCTCGCGACGCTGCTGCACTCGGTCGCCGTCGGCAACTGTCTGCCCTCGACGACCAAGACCGTCTGCGTCGACATCAACCCCGCCACCGTCACCCAGCTGTTGGATCGGGGCAGCGCGCAGGCCATCGGCATGGTCACCGACATCGGGACCTTCATCCCGATGCTCGCCGAGGAACTGGTGGAGTGATTCGCGACCGGTCGCTCGTTCTCGCGGACCGCCGATCCGAACTCGGGCGATAACCCGCCGATGACGCCCACTGGTGAGACTCTCATCGAATCGGGTTACTATCGGTCAATACTAACAGCTATTTCGATAGACTTAGTTAGTTGAATTATATATTAGTATTACACGATGGATCGACGATCGACATCGACGCGTCGACGATGGCTCGCAGCCTGTGGCGGCGCATCGGTCGGGATTACCGGCCTGTCCGGCTGTACGGGTAGCAACGATTCAGACGACGAGAACGGAACCACTGAATCCAGCGGCAACGGCGAAACCGCTGACGAAAACGGGACTGGAAGTGTTCAGACCGCCTCGAGCGGTGGATCGTGGCCGATGGCGCGGTTCTCCGCGAGCAATGGGATGGCTACCGACGAGTGGAGCGGTCCCGATGGGCCGCTCGAGGAAGGGTGGACGGTCGAAATAGACGACGGAGCAGTTTCGGGCCCCGTTGTCGGACACGGCTTCGTGTACGTCGCCGACGAAACGTCAACGCTACACGCGATTGATCTCGAAAGTGGTGACCTCGAATGGAGTTACGAGGCGGAACTTCCATCGGATACACCGCCGAACCCCCAGTGGGAGCCGACGACGCCAGCGGTGACCGATGATGCCGTGTATTTTCTCACTGAGACCTTCTATGCACTCGATCCTGACCGAGGAGAGGTACTCTGGACGGTCGAACTCAATTCGTTGTCCTCCGGCGATATTCGAGTTTACGACGGTATTGTATACGTTCACAGCGGTGGAAAACTGTACGCCATCGATATTGACGAGAAAGCGACAATTTGGGAAAAAGATACTAGTTCTACGCAAGATATCGCAATCGGAGATAATGGAATTCTGTATGCATCCCAGGAGGCGAACAATGGGTACGATTACGAAATCATAGCTGCTGACATCGAGACAAGTGAGATTCTGTGGACGTATTCGCCCTCGGAGAACGTCAGTTCCGGAAATGAGCTACTCGTACGTGATGGAACGGTTTATACGCACGAACTCGATACAGTTCTGGCAATCGACGGAGAGACAGGAGAGGGAGAGTCCATAGTCGTCTATAACGAAGACGATGATGAGTCCGTCGTCGCTGGTCGTGCCCCGACCATCGCAAATGGGATTATCTACTCTGCAGGCGTATTCGATCAACCTGCAGTACTTACAAGAGAATTAGCGACAAGCAAAGAGCCCTCAACGTGGAATTCGGATATGCTTGCTTCTGGACCGACTGGACGCCGAATATTTGTTTCAGAAGACACACTCTATGTCTGGCGAGGCTATGGATATGTGGAGTTGAACGCAGTTGACCCTGAAACTGGAGAGCAACGATGGTCCTTTGATGTTCGTGCCCATCAAGATATGGCACGAGGAATGATTCAGGGATATGCAGTTCTTGAGGATTCTGTTATCTATTGTATTGCTGGTAACTATAGCGTTATTGGTGCCCTTGAAACGGTTTGACGGTTTTCAGTTAGATGGTAGTTCCCCTCTATCTATCGACAAATGGTAGATCCAACTGAAAACGAATGCTACCTAGCTTTTGAGAGGACCAGTACCATCGTATTTTCTACTTTCGCCCGTATATCCAAGTATCAGATCCTTGTCACCGAGATTTTTGATCAGGTTACTAAAACTCGGTGGTCCGTCAAATGGCGGATCACCGGTGTTCGGCGGCGCACCCGATTTCATCGGCATCATTCCTGGCATGGCGATCAGAATCTCGAGTGAGGTATCGAACTCGATCGGTTCGACCTCACCGATCTTCTGTGGAGCGTTACCGCCGAGGTCGACTTTGACGTCCATCTGATCACGGACGTACGTCGTTCCCTCGCCGTCAACTGGATCGCCCGCCGTTGCACTCACTTCGAAGCGGGAGTACTCGCCCTGAATATCGACGTTGTAGCTGTTTACCTGCAGGACGTACAGCATCGGTGGCCATGGAACCAGCGGAAGTCCCGGTGTCGGCAGTCGCTGCCCGTATTTGACCCCAAGTGCAGCGTGTTCACCGTCGACATCGGTGTCCATAACTGTGGCATTCGGCGGTCGAACCGACGGTACCTCGTCGTCGTTGACCGTCTCGAGGTCCATGTACGTCGGCGAACCGGAAACGTCGAACTCCATGTCGCCCATGAGGTCCGACCCCTCGAGGTTTCCGCTTCCCGTCTGGACGTCACCAGCGAAAACCTCCTGGACGACATCGAGGGAGTCGTCGAGCGCGCCATCGCTCGTAGACATGGCATCGTCGACCTCACCGACCGTTTCCTCGTGGAAGTCGGCCATCTCATCGATACGACCGGTGAGCGTATCGAAGTACGCCTTTCGCACCGCCATTCGAACGAGGTCCGGAACGTTGTCGTACGACTCCGTTTCCACGAGTTCGTCTTCGACGTCTTTGATCTCGTCGTTTAGCTTCCTGAACGGCGATGGGCTGCGCAGAAACTCGACCCGCGGCTGCTCGATCGCCTTCGTCTCTTTCTTGACGTACGCGTTGACCAGATAGAGGTCATCTTCGAGCCACTCTTTGAGTTCGGCTCTGTCGAGATCGGAGCTGGCTTCGAGATCCTCGAAGTCGTAACTTGCAGAGCCCGCCCCGTTGACTCCGAATCGAATATCCGATGCGACGGATACCGCCCCATCGCCACTGTCATTCGTGGACGGAATACTCGAGACGGAGATCGACTCGTTGAGATCGGCTTCGAGTTGGGACTCGAGATCACCGTCCGGATCGAGGGAATCCACTTTGAGTACCGTTTCGAGCGAATCGATCACGACGTGCTCGAAGTTGGCTGGATCAGAGAGGCCGGTAATATCGCCCCGTTCCGGGTATCCCGTCCCGGCCTCGAAAGCGTCCTCGATATCGCTCCGATCGATCCTGAGATCGTCGACGAGATCCGCATCGATGTCGACCTCGAGCGAGACCGAGAGCGTTTCGGGAGATCGAGTGATGGTTTTCGTATCGGTTCCGTTCTCCGTCACGTTCTCGAAGACCGATGTCTCCTGAATTTCGACATCGGCATCGATTGTGAGACTGTGGAGATCTCGATCATCGAACTCTCCCTTGCTAGACCGCCAGTCCTGTGACAACGAGACGTCGATGTCGGTGACCCCGCCGGAATCGTACTCCGAACGATTGTACTCGTAGTCAGCAAACGAGTTGCTCCTGTTCGCGGGAAGCGACTCGAACGACACCTCAGTCGATCGATCGACGTCCACATCGTAGATCTCGTCGATGAAATCACCGTTTCCGATTTTCGGATCGAACGCCTCAGTATAACTGATCGGCTCCTCGATATCATCAGGATTCATCGCACTGGGAAGGTCGTCCAACACCGTCGAGAGGTCCCCGATGCCGATCATCTCGTAGTAGGCGATATCGGCCAGATCGTTCGGTTCGACCGCTTCATTCCGCGTCAGCGGACTCATCTCACCGAACATTCCGCCGATAACTTCCGTCGTCGAAGGAGCGTCGGGGAGGTCACCGTCTCTATCGCCGAAGAGGTACTCACGGAAGTCCTTACAAACCGTGTCTTTGAGGCTCGAATTATCCCCGAAATAGCTGCGCAGTCCCGCACTGTCCTCGAGTTCGCCAGCTGACGCGTCTTCCGTCGTCAGGACAGCGTTGTAGGATCGATCGATTTCAACCGTTTTCGAGGCGTCCGTGTATCCGTCCGCAAATATTTCGACTGTGAGTTCCCCTCGATCGTCGATATCGAGCGCACCGAGATCGATCGTTCCACTGGCGTCGGTCTTCGCGTACACGAGTTCGTCGTCCGACCAGACGTTGACGTCGGCTCCGTCGATCGGCTTTCCTGACGGGCCGTAGACGTCGATCGTTCGATCGGCGGCTCGCCGAAGTACGACCGTTTCCCGGGAATCCCGCTCGGAAAAGCGGATACTCCGCTCGAATCGCTCGTAGTCATCCGCGATCACGACGACCGAGTGCGTCCCGTTCTCTGCGAGTTCAAACGAGACCTCGTTACCGGGCGCTGTCGTTCCTCGCTTTGCTCCGTCGACGAACACGGTCGCATCGTGGATTCCATCACCTGATCCATCCGTGACAGACACTGTCGCCTGATACCCGTCGTCGTTCTGCTCGTCACCGTCGTTACCGTCGTCACCGGCCATCGTCTCGATCATATCCGCCGCAAAACACCCCCACGCCGGACGCATCACTCTGTCCGCGTACGGGTCAACGGCGTCCTCGCCGAAGACTTCCTCCTGAACGCCGAAGATGGCGTCGTTCGCCATCACTTCCGTATGGTTGTTCTCGAGGATTTCGTCGAATGTCCATCCTTGGCCCAAATCTTCGTCACCAATTCCTTCGTCCATCCGATTGATGAACGACTTGAAATACGCCATCGGGTAGAGCCGCATGGCCGTCTTCTGGGCCAGGTTTTCGAACTCGGTGGTCTCACCCTCGAGAAAGCCCTCGTTCAACATGTTCTCGTAGTCCTCGGTCTTCTCCTGGAGTTCGAGGATCGGCGTCCCGACGGTAACTGTGAGGTCGTCCACCGTCCGCTCGCTGATGACGCGGTCGCCCTCCTCGAGCGTGATCGTCACTCGATCGAGCGTCACCTCGAGCAGGCCGTCGCCGTCCGTGCGTTCCGTGACGTCGATCCGGTCGTCGGCGACGCTGACCGCGCGGTCGGGGTCATCGGGAACGTCTCCGCCGATGGAAATCGTCGTCTCGACGTCGCCGGTCGTCTGCCCGGCAGACGGGAGCGACTCCTGGACCTCGAGGTAGATCAACAACTCGAGATACGTCTCGAACGTCTCGGTCTGGTTGCCTTGGAGTGCGTCGAGTTCGGACGTCGTTACCGGTTGGGCCGCGGCCTGCTGCGTCGCATCGATGACGGCACCGCGGAGTTCGCTCTGGACGGCCGCTTCCGTCCGGTCCATCGCGAGCGTTTCGTCGATCTCCGTCTCGGGTCCGCCGCGCGTCTGGAGGACGCCGACGATCATGACGCTGGTCACCAGCATCAACACCCCGATTATCGCGAAGGGAACGCGAGCGCGATCGTCGATCGATACCGTTGCCGTTCGTGACTGTTTTCCTGTCATGCTTCCCACGTATATGTCGTAATATAGACGTCGCCAGGGGCGATGGTGTCCTCGAAGAACGCTTCCAGTTCGGCCTCGTCGTCACCGATCGCGTCGAGTTCCGACCCGATCGGTCCCGACTCGAGGTCGTCGGCGATCAGTTCGGTGAGGCCCGCGATCAGCACCTCGTTGGCGTCGTCGGCCCGGGCGTCAGATCGCCGCAGCGGACCGTCGTCTCGCCCGAGGTCGTGATCCGGATCGAGACGATCGGCCAGTTCGAGGTAGTGCGTCGTCGCGACGGCCCGATCGAGGCCCCGCCGCTCGAGAGCCAGTTGCGTTCGCTCGGGCGGGAAGTAGCCGCGGACGATCGAGCGGGCGATCGGTTCGGCGAGCGCGTCGATATCTCCCTCGTCGGCGTACGCCGCCGCCAGTTCCGAACTCTCGAGAGCGGGCGTTCCGCTCGAGGCGGTCGTCGTCGCGGCGGTCGTATCCGCGGTCGGCGGGGGCCGCTGTCCGGCGGTCACCTCTCCCGCGATCGAGGCGTCCTCGTAGGGGCGCCAGCTGGCGACGACGTGGACGTTGCGGTTCGAACCGGTGAACCGGCCGTTGACGCTGGCGGCGACGCTATCGGCGAACGAATCGGCGTACCGGATCAATCGGCCGTCGCCGATCGTCGCGTTCGTGACCGCTGCGTCAGCGAGCAGACCGGTCGCGGAGCCGTAGGTCGTCCGTTCGTAGCCGTCGACGGTCTCCGGTTCCTCGTAGCGGTCGCTCTCCGTGATCGCCTCGAGATCGTAGCTGACGGCGACCGTCGACCCGCTGAGCGTTTCGGCGGTTCGGTCCGCCCGCGTTTCCTCGAGCGGGTCGTCGGTGGCGGCGAGATAGAGTCCGACCAGCAGGACGCTCGCGCTGACCAGTAGCAGTGCGAACGCGACGTCGAGCACGGTGCTGACGGCGCGGTCCGATCTCACGGCGCCCACACCTCCACGCGAAGGGTGCCGCCGCGGACGTCACCGGGGGCGACTTCGACGGGAACGGGCCGTTCCGCGACGCCGATCTCGATCCCGGAGTCGTCGGCGGGCGGCCCCTCCGGGTCGCCGACCGGCGTTCCGTCCGTTCCGAACTGTTCCGTCGCGACGACCGTTCGATCGCCGTCGTCGGTCACCGCAGTGACCTCGACATAGGCGTTCTGTCCCTGCGGAAGCGAGTCCGGTTCGACGTCGTCCAGGCCGGTCGGCCGATGGGCTGCAAAGGTGCCGCCGTGGGAGACGTCCTCCCAGATGCGATCGATCGCGGCCTCCTCGGGCGAGCGGTCGGTACGGTCCGTGAGGACCTCGGTGAGGAACCCGCTGTATAGCGCGAGCGCGATCACCATCGCCGTGACAGCGATGAGCGCCGCCACCGGCTCCGTCTGTCCTCTAGACGACCACGAGCGTGACATGATACTGTTCCGTCTCGTCGTTTCGTTCGACCCAGTCCAGTTCGGCCGCGCGCTCGTCGGTGGCGGTAACAGGCGAACAAATATACCCGGAATCGAACCGGTTGAGAAGGGTCGTTTCACACGTTTGCGAGTCGAGCTCGGCAGTTACGGTGAGCGGATAGACACCGGCCCAGAAATCCTCGCTCGATCCGTCGATATCGGAAAACCGCGATCGATTCAGTTCGCTCCCGTCCGTTATATGAGAACCGAGGTCTATTCGTACGGTTCCGGAGTCGCCGTGAGTAACCGTTCGCTCCGCCTCGTACCCGCCGGTCGAATACACAGCAGGCACTCGGTCGGTTGCTTCGACGGGAACTTCTCCTGTGACAGTGTACGTAACCGTCGTCCCTTCGTCGACGTCACGAGGATCGATCGACAACTGTTCCGGACGGTAATACAGTCCAGCTTTCACCGATCGATCGTGATCGACTCCACTGGCGTGCAATTTCGCCCGTTCGTCGGGTTCGACGGCGACCTGACGAACGGTTAGCTCGTCCGATGCGGTCAGCCACTCGCCGGAGTTGTTCTCGTCGGCGTCGGCGACGCGATCCATGAACGCGGCCGCCGCGTTCGTGCCTTCGTCCTCGAGTTCCGATTCGAACACCGTCTCGAACGATTCGCCGTGGACGAGTCGCTCGAGTCGCTCGTCGCCGTTGACGACGACGACCTGTCCGTACCTGAGACTCGAGCGACTGGTCCCGTGTTCGTTGCGCAGCGCGACCGTCTTCCCGTCGATTCTAATCGTATCAGCGTTGTGGTCAAGAGTCGACGCCGCTTCGTAGCTGCTCGCGGTCGTCTCTTCGATCGCGTTCGTCGCGCCCTCGGCGTCGGGCGGCGGTCCCGTCGGCAAGGCGAGGACGACGCCGGCGATGGCGAGGCTGACGATACTGGCGCCCAGCCACACGTACCAGGCGTCGACGGGTGCTTCCCAGTCCATAGCCGCTGCTGGCTCGTGATCGTATTTAAACCCGGAGACGGATCCGAAATCAATTACTTTTCGCGCGATCGCGGTGTCTCCTCGGGCCCGAGTTCATTTGGGGCTCAAGCCCGAATCGGTATCCGATGGACGCCGGGAAGACACTCGCCGACGCCGCCCTCGAGACGCTCCCCATCACCGTCGCGGTCCTCGACGAGGACGGGGAGATCCTGCTGACCAACGAATCCTGGCAGGCGTTCGGTCCCGACGATCATCGGACGGACCACGTCGGCGTCAACTACATCGAGACGGCGAGGACAGACGCGGATACCGACGAGTACGCCAGACGGGCGGTCGAAGGCCTCGAGGCGCTCATCGACGGCGAGCGGGAGACCTTCACGATGGAGTACCCCTGTCACTCCCCCGAGCGAAAGCAGTGGTTCCTGATGTGGGCGAAGCGATTTCACATCGGCGGAGAGCTCCGCGTCTCGGTGGTCCACCTCGAGATCACCGAGCGCAAACTGGCCGAAATCGCCGCCGAGGAGACCGCCGCGGAACTCCGGGAGGAACACCGGACGCTCGAGCACGTCCTCGAGCGCGTCGACGGCCTGCTCCGGGACATCACCGACGCCGCCGTCGGCGCGACGACCCGCGAGGAGATCGAACGCGCGGTCTGTTCGCGTCTCACCGATACCGAACCGTACGTGCTCGCCTGGATCGGTCGCGTCGACGTCACGAACCGTCGCCTCTCGCCGCGCGAGTGGGCCGGCGCCGACGACGTCCCCCTCGAGGACGGTGATCTCGTCCTCGGGTCGGACGAGAGCCACCCCGCCGTCCGGGCGCTTGCGGACGGTGACGCACAAGTGGTTCAAGACCTCGAATCGTTCGACGACGCGAGACGCTGGTGGCCGACGGGCGCCGGGGAGCAGTTCCAGTCGGTCGCCGCACTGCCGCTTACCTACGGCGACGTCACGTACGGCGTCCTCGTGGTGTTCGCCGACGCCCCGGACGTCTTCGTGGAGCGCGAACTGCTCGTTCTCGACTCGCTGGCCGGAACGATCTCGACCGCGATGAACGCGATCGAGGTGCGGCGGATGTTGACGACCGACGCCGTCGTCGAACTCGAGCTCGCGATCGCGGACCCCGAACTGTTCGTCGCGGCGCTGGCGACCGAACTCGAGGCGACGGTCACCTATCGGGGACTGACCGACGACGAGGACGGGACGCCGATCGCGTTTTTCCACGCCGACCGAGCCGTCGACGGTGCCCCGGACGCGGCGGCGATCGACGGCGTTTCCGACGTCAGAGTCCTCTCGACGTACGACGGCGGGACGCTCCTCGAGACCGCCGTCGACGACGGCATTCTGCGGACGCTCTCCGATCACGGGGCGACGGTTCGACGGTTCGAGACCAGGGCCGGCGTCACGCAGACCGATCGCCAGACCGCTGCCGACGACGCGATCGTCGATCTCACCGCCGACCTCCCGAACGGGCAGGTTGCACGCTCGGTCTACGACCTGCTCGAGCGGCGATACGACGCGGTCGAGTTGATCAGCTACCGCGAGACCGATCGCCCCAGACGAACGCCGGAAGACGTGATGGCGCGACTGGAGTCGTCGCTGACCGATCGCCAGCAGACGGCGCTGCGGAAGGCTTACTACGCCGACTACTTCGAATGGCCGCGAAACGTCTCCGGCGAGGAACTCGCCCAGTCGATGGGGATCTCCCGGTCGACGTTCCACCAGCACCTCCGGACCGCACAGCGGAAACTGCTGGACGAACTGTTCGATAGCGCGGAATGAAGTTCCGCGGACCATGCGAGCGGACTTCGCCTGCGAGCAGACGACGACCCCACTAGGTAGGGGTAGCTATTTTATATGCTCCTGTCGTATCCGTTACATCCCACGACGGGGAGGGTCAGAAGAGAGAGCATGCAGCAAGCACACATCGACGCGGGAAAGGCGATCCAGCAGCGAACGGGAAAGACGTTCTATCTGGCGACGAAGTTCCTCCCGGAACGGGTTCGCCACGCGACCCACGTCCTCTACGGGTTCTTCCGGATCGCCGACGAGATCGTCGACGACGCCGACGGCGTTCCGCCCGACCAGCAGCGCGCCGAGCTCGAGTCGCTCCGAGCCCAGGCCCTCGGGAAAGCCGATCCCGACGGACCCGTTCTCGAGGCGTTCGACGAACTCCGGCGGGAGTACGGCATCGCGGACGACGAGATCGAGTCGTTCGTCGACGCGATGCAGTCGGACATCGATACCGACCGCTACGAGACCTACGACGACCTCGAGACGTACATGCGCGGTTCGGCGGCCGCCGTCGGCGTGATGATGACGGCGATCATGGATCCCGACGAGCGCGAGGCCGCGCTCCCTCACGCCGTCAAACTCGGCGAGGCGTTCCAGATGACGAACTTCCTGCGGGACGTCCGCGAGGACGTCGTCGAGCGCGATCGGATCTACCTGCCACAGGAGAGGCTCCGCAAACACGGCGTTTCGGACGCCCAGATCGAACGCCTCGAGTACTCCGAGTCGTTCGCAGCGGCGATGGCGGCGGAGCTCAAACGGACCGAGGAACTCTACCGCGAGGGCGTCGCTGGTATCCGCTATCTCCCCGCAGACTGCCAACTCCCCGTCCTGCTCGCGGCCGTCCTCTACGCGGAACACCACACCCTCATTCGGGCGCAGGACTACGACGTGCTCGGTCGAGAGCCGTCGCTCTCGACGGCGCGAAAGCTGTGGTGTCTCGTGAAGACTCGCTGGCACTGGCATCGGAACCGCGATCCGGAGGCCGTCTTCCGCCGCGTCTCCGCCGTCCCCGTCCGCGATCGCGATCGACGCGAGTCCGGACACGGCGGTCGCGTCCCGACGCAGTGACGCCGAACTCGGCGGCCGCTTTTCAATGCCCTCGATATAATGGATTTCCCGTTGTTGTCCATCGGGACGTAGGGAATCGCGTATGTCCACCACCGACTCGCACGACCCCGTCGACATCGACCGAGAGAACGCTCGCCGGACCGCGGTCGGTCTCGGTATCTGGCTGACGCTCACGTTGGCCGCGGTCCTCCTGTTGCTCCTGTTCGGGAGTTTCATTACCGGCCTGTTCGTCTGACTTGCATCGGCGTCGAACGGCCGCGGTCGGCGCTCACTCCGAGACGTCCTTCGCGTTCAGTGCCTCGGTTTCAGCGACGACGAACCGCGCTAACCGCTGTTTCGTGTGATCGCTGACGAGATGGTCCTCGAGGTTCCGATCGCCCTCGAGTTCGGTTCGACAGAGCGGACACTCGACCGGCGCCTTGGTCGCCATACGGACAGTACGGGCACGCGAGTGAAAAACCTCGAGCAAGCGCGTTCGCTCTCGACGGCTCGCCGCGGCCGGCGGCAGCGGCCAACGCCGATCGGCGTACGACGTTCTCAGTTGCCGTCGGGCGTGGTGATATGGCGACCTCAGCGGACGGAAGACCGTCGTCGCCTGTCCCGGCCGTCGCGCGATTCTCGCGCCGACGGACGTCGTCCGAACACCGCGGCTCACGAGTTGCGATCCTCCCCGACACCCGCGGGGAGCGCCGTCAGGAGCAGCTCGCGGTCGTAGCGGTCGGTCCGGAACAGGCCGAGACAGAACAGGCCGGCGACGCCGGCGGCCAGCCAGTTCCCGTAGAGGACGTTGATCGCCCCCCAGAGCAAGACGAAACTCACCAGATCGTCGAGGAGGAACTCACAGGTGCGGACGCGCTCGAGCAGCGCCGCGCGGTCGAACGCGAGATCGACGAGGACGACGGCGACGGTCCCCGAGAGGAGCCATCCGACGTAGTTCGAGGCGGGGACGCCGTAGTAGCCGCCCGGCGGGACGTACGCCCAGAAACCGATGGCGACGGCGGCCGGGTCGAGGACGAGGTCGACGGCGATCACGGCGGCGACCGCGGTCGGGAGCCTGACGAGCGGGTTCGCGCCCCGGCCGTCGAGGACCAGCAGCGTCAGCAGATAGGCGTTCAGAACCAGCGGGACGAAAAACACCGGGAGCGCGAGCGGGATCTCGTCGAACAGCATCGGCCCGAGTCGGATCCCGTACTCGAAGGCCCCGTACGGCCAGTCGGTTCGCACGCCGACCAGTTCGATCGCGTACGTGTAGACCGTCAGGAGTCCCAGACAGCCCAGCGCTCGCCGGTCGACCCGCGGGAGCAGGCCGACGACCAGCGGCGAGCGCATCACCAGCGTCCCGAACAGGATCAACAGCGGGTTGAACGCGAGCGGGTCCGGGAACAGCCCCTCGGCGCTCGCGACCAGCGTCACCGCGCCGACGACCGGGAAGACGACCGCGATCGTGAATCGATTCTCGCGGATCAGCGACTCGAGTCGCCGCTGAATCGCTGCTCGGCGGTCAGCGGTCTCGACGGCGGTGGCATCGGTGCCGGTTTCGGCGGCAGCGGCATCGGCATCGGCCTCGGCCTCGGTCTCCGTGCCCGACGGAGCGTCCGAATCACCCATAGAGCAGCCTCCAGAGCCCGCCCATCGTCAGCGCCGCGCCGACGACCGTGTTGATCGCCGGGAACCACCAGTACGCGCGATCGACCGCGACGCTCGAGGTGACGATCGCCGCGACGAGGCCGGGGTAGACGAGCATGAGCGCCCCCAACCGGAGGTCGAGCGCGGCGAACGCGGCCGCGGCCGCGAGCCAACAGGCGCCGCAGTAGGCGTAGGTCCGGCGCTCGCCGAGCACCGTCGCGGTCGTCCGAATGCCGGTCTCCCGGTCGGGGTCGATGTCGGGAATCGCGGAGAAGGTGTGCATCCCCATCGCCCACAGCCAACCGCCGAGGACGGCGAGAACGGGCGGCTGACTCCCCGCGACGGCGGCGTAGGCGGCCGCACCCGGAGCGATGTAGAGCCCGTTCGAGACCGAGTCCAGCAGCGGCGTCGTCTTGAACCGGACCGGCGGCGCGCTGTAGGCCGCCCCGAGGACGAGGAAGACCGCGAGCCACGGCCACGCCGCGGACGGGACGAGCGGGAGGATCGCCAGCGGCAAGAGAGCGCAGACGGTCACGACGACGGGAACGATCCGCTGGCCGCGGTACCGAGCCTCCTGCTCCGATTTCTTGGGATTCGCCGCGTCGATCTCGCGGTCGTAGATGTCGTTGATCCCGTAGAGGAAGACGTTCGCCGGGAGGAGGAAGTAGGCGAACAGGACGACTGCGCTGGGTGTGAGTAGCTCGCCGACGCTGTCGGCGGCGTAGGCGACGCCAACCAGCACCGGCCCGGCGAGGTAGAGCCAGAACCGGGGCCGCGAGAGGGTCAACAGATACCGGAACTGATCGCGGCGGCGTCCGTCGCTCGCGGCCGCCGAGTTCGCGGTCATTGCTGCGAAACGATCACCGGCGCTCCGGCCGCCCGTAGTCCTCGAGGACCTTTTCGGCGGTCAGTTCGCCGCTGATGAGACACATGGGGACGCCGATCCCGGGCGTCGTGTCGCCGCCGACGAGGTAGAGCCCGTCGACCCCCTTGGCGCGGTGGGGCGGGCGGAACAGCGCCGTTTGCCGGAGCGTGTGAGCCAGGCCGAGCGCGGTCCCATCGTAGCTGTTGTACCGGTCGGCGAAGTCCTCGATGCAGAACCGCTCCTCGAGGACGATCCGATCGCGCAGATCGGTCCCGGTGTTGTCGGCGATGTCCGCGAGGATCCTCTCGCGGTACTCGTCGCGGATTTCGGGGGTGTCCTCGAGGCCGGGCGCGATGGGGACGAGGACGAACAGCGCGCTGTGGCCGTCGGGAGCGACGTCCTCGTCCGTCTTCGAGGGGACACAGAGGTAGTACGCCGGGTCGTCTGGCCACTGGGGATCCTCGAAGATCTGATCGAAGTGGTCCTGCCAGTCCGTCGGAAGGACCAGCGTGTGGTGGGCGAGTTCGTCGACGTCGCCCTCGACGCCGAGGTACAGCAGGAACGCGGAGGGAGCGTAGGTGCGCTTCTCCCAGTAGTCGGCGTCGTAGCCGCGCTGTTCGGGCTGTAAGAGCTCCTGTTCGGTGTGGGCGTAGTCGGCGTTGCTGACGACCAGATCCGATCGAATCGGACCGTCCGGCGTCTCGACGAGGAACGCGCCCTCGCGGCCCTTGATCGCCGTCACCGGCCGATCGGTGTCGTACTCGACGCCCAGTTCCCGACCGAGTCGCGCGATGCCGTCGACGACGGCGGCGATCCCGCCGTCGGGATACCAGACGCCGAGGTTGAAATCGACGTGGCTCATCAGATTATAGAGCGCCGGCGTGTTCGTCGGCGAGCCGCCGAGGAACACCAGCGTGTACTGCATGATCTGCTGGAGCTTCGGGTGGTCGAAGTACTCCTCGACGTGGCCCTGCATCGACCCCAGCAGGGACAGCCCGCGCGCCTGTCGGGCCACGTCGGGATCGATGTAGTCGCGCAGGCGAGTGCGATCCTCGTAGACGAAGTGTTCCATCCCGACCTCGTAGTTCTCCTTCGACTTCTCGAGGTAGCGCTCTAGGGCTTCCCCCGTACCCGCCTCGTACTCGTCGAAGACGGCCTTCGTTCGCTCGAGGTCCGGCGTGACGTCGACCCGATCTCCGTCTTTAAAGTAAATACGATAATGTGGGTCGAGATGCGTCAGCTCGTAGTAGTCCGACGGCGTCCGATCGAAGTCGGCGAAGAACCGCTCGAAGACGTCGGGCATCAGGTACCACGACGGCCCCATGTCGAACCGGAAGCCGTCGACCTCGAGGCGACTCGCTCGACCGCCGACCTGCTCGTTCTTCTCGACGACTCGCACGTCGGCGCCCGCGTCGGCGAGGTAACAGGCCGTCGCGAGGCCGCCGATCCCGGCCCCGACCACGACGACCGACTCACCGGCCAGCGATTGCATACCCCAACGTGAGTGTCGGCACGGTGATAAACGTAGGTCATACCCATGTAGGGTCCCGCGGTTTCGGTCTCCCGTTTGACACCTGCTGACTCGCCGCGTCTCAAAGCCAAACGCTTAGTTGATCCCGTGATTCGGTCCCGACAATGAGCGATCACGACCGTCCGGATCGGGTGGAGACGAACCACTCCGATCAGGAGGAGGCACCACCGCCTAATCGCGACGAGGAGGCAGAGCGGGTCCGCGAGGCCGTCGACCGCTCCCGAAGCGGAGCACCGGCGGCCGGATCGGTCGTTCGCGACCGGTTCTCCTCCGACGAAGTCTTTCAGCGGATCGTCGCGGCGGCCGACGAGGAGGTCACCTCCGGCAGCCGCGAACTGTTCTTCAGCGGGATCGCCGCCGGCTTCGCGATCACGATCACGGTCCTGCTGTACGCCTCGCTGTACGGGGCGACCGGCGGCCATCCGATCCTGAGCGCGCTGCTGTACCCGCTCGGGTTCATCTACATCATCATCGGCGGCTACCAGCTCTACACGGAGAACACGCTGCCGCCGGTCGCGCTGACGTTAGAGCGGATCGCCAGCGTCCCCGCACTGCTGCGTCACTGGACGATCGTCCTCGCCGGCAACTTCACCGGCGGCGCGATCGGCGCCGCCGTGCTCGCGTGGGGCGGCGTGCTCTCCGCCGACGCGTTCGACGCTGCGCTGTATCTCGGCACCCACGGTCCGGAGACCGCGTGGTTAGACCTGTTCTTCAAAGCGGCCTTCGCCGGCCTGATCGTCGCCGGCGTCGTCTGGGTGGAGTACGCCGCCCGCGAGACGGTCGCCAGAATTCTGATCGTCTACATGGCCTTCCTCGCGATCCCCATCGGGAACCTCTTCCACGTCGTCACCTCCTTCACGGAGATGGCCTTCGCCGTCTTCCTCGGCGAACTCTCCCTCTATACCGGTGTGTTCCATTTCGTCCTCCCGGTGGCGCTGGGCAACACCATCGGCGGCATCCTGCTGGTCACCGTCGTCAACTGGTTCCAGACCAGCGAGGAGCGCCTCGAGTCCGCCCGCTTCGAGGGGATCGAACGGCGCCTCTCGATCCAGGAGTGGCTGTTCGGAAGCTTCGCCGGGCGATCGTACGTCCCCCTGATCGATACCGGCGAGACGACCGCACCCGCCGACGACGACACGTTCCGGGTGGTCGTTCCGATCGCGAACCCGCGGACCGAGTCGCGGCTCGTCGAACTCGCCGCGACGCTGGCGAACAGACACGAGTCGGCGATCCTCCACGTCGTCCACGTCGTCCAGACCCCCGACCGACCGTCGGCGGTCGGCAGCGACAGACAGCGCGCCCGGATCGTCGACGAATCCGAGGCGCTGCTCGAGGACATCACCGGTTCCATCGACGACTACGACATCGACAGCGAGATCTCGACGATCGTCACGCACCGCTCGTTCGAGGAGATCTTCGACACCGCCGTCCGCGAACACGCCGACCTCGTGGTGATGGGCTGGGGCGACAACAACCTGTGGGACGCCGCGCGCGCCGAGCGCCCCATCAGCGAGTTGACCAGCCAACTCCCGTGTGACTTCCTCGTCGTCAAGAACCGCGGGCTGGACACCTCGCGGATCCTGCTGCCGACGGCCGGCGGTCCGGACTCGGACCTGAGCGCCGAGGTCGCGAAGACGCTCAGCGACACCGCCGGCGCCGACGTCTCGCTGCTGCACGTCGTCGACGGCCCCGACGAGCGCCGGGCCGGTGAGGAGTTCTTAGAGGAGTGGGCCATCGACCACGACCTCCACGAGGCCGAGATTCTCGTCGACGACTCCGGCGACGTCGAGGGCGCGATCTGTCGCGCGGCCGAAGACCACACGACGATCCTGCTCGGCGCGACCGAGCGCGGCCTGCTCTCGCGGCTCGTGACCAGTTCGCTCCACCTGGACGTCGTCAACGACGTCGACTGCTCGGTGATGCTCGCGGAGCGTCCGAGCGGACGGAGCGTCTTCAGACGACTGTTCGGTCGATAATCGACCGACCCGCCGTTCTTCGAGCGACCGAAATCGACTGTCGACTTCCGTCGACGGACTCGAGCACACCGGTTGACGATGGGCTCGAGCGTGGCGGTTGCGGAAGCACAGCGAGCCGCGACCGTGATATCACGACCCTCGGAACCCTTATCCGGGTCTCGATCCTACAGTTGTTTGTAATGGCAAACGGTAACGTTGATTTCTTCAACGACACAGGCGGCTACGGTTTCATCTCGACTGAGGACGCGGACGATGACGTGTTTTTCCACATGGAAGACGTCGGCGGCCCGGACCTGGAAGAAGGCGAGGAGATCGAATTCGATATCGAACAGGCCCCCAAGGGCCCTCGCGCGACGAACGTCGTCCGCAACAACTAGTCCGACGTCACTGCCGCCACGCGGCGGCTCTGATCGGCGGTCCCGATTTTCGCGTATTTCACACCCCCCAGCGATCGCTCACCTCGTCTCGAGGCACATCGGTGACCGAGATGCGAGAGATGCGCTCGAGCGGAGACTCGCGAGTCCGACACGCTTATTCACGAACGGCGACGAAAGGCGTGTAGTGAGTACCGAGACGCCCGAACCGACCGAAACTGAAGCGTTCGAGCGGGTCTGTGAGACGCTCGTCGAGCGGATCGTCAACGGCGAGATCGAGCGCGACGAGGTCGAGAAGGCCAAACTCGAGGCCTGTTCGGAACATTCGGCGCCGAAGGTGCCGAAGAACTCCGAGCTGCTCGATTACGCGCCCCAGGAGTACCGCGAGGATCTCGAGACGGTCCTCCAGCGCAAGCCCGTCCGCACCGCGTCGGGCGTCTCGCCGGTCGCGATCATGACCTCGCCCGAGCGGTGTCCCCACGGGAAGTGCCTCTACTGTCCCGGCGGCCCCGACTCGGAGTTCTCCTCCTCGCAGAGCTACACGGGCGAGGAGCCCGCGGCCGCCCGCGGGGTCCAGAACGATTACGACCCCTACGGACAGGTTCGGCTGCGCTTGGAGCAGTTGCGGGAGATCGGCCACCCCGTCGACAAGGTCGAACTCATCCTGATGGGCGGCACCATGACCGCCCGGAGCCACGACTACCAGGAGTGGTTCGTCAAGCGCGCCCTCGAGGCGATGAACGACTACGACGTCGACAAGGAGCCCGAACCCGCCGAGGGGGTCAGCTTCGCACAGGACCCCGAGGAGTACGAGTGGAAGTACCTCGAGGACGTCATCGCGGAAAACGAGACCGCGGACGTCCGCAACATTGGCACCACGTTCGAGACCAAGCCCGACTGGTGTGACCCCGAGCAGATCGATCGCATGCTCGATCTCGGCGGGACGAAGGTCGAGGTCGGCGTCCAGACCACCTACGAGCGGATCAACCGGGAGATGCACCGCGGCCACGGCGTCCAGGAGTCGATGGAGGCCAACCAGCGCCTGCGGGACTCGGCGTTCAAGGTCGGCTTCCACATGATGCCCGGCCAGCCCGGGATGAGCAAGGAGATGTGTCTCGAGGACTTCCGACGAATCTTCGAGCAGGAGGAGTGGAAACCCGACTACCTCAAGATCTACCCGACGCTGATCGTCCGCGGGACGGCGACCTACGACTGGTGGCACAAAGGGGAGTACGACCCGCTCGACAACGAGGAGGCCGCCGAACTCGTCGCCGAGATCAAGGACATGATCCCGCGATACACGCGCCTCCAGCGCGTCCAGCGGGACATTCCGGCGGACTTCATCGACGCCGGCGTCTGGAAGTCCAACCTCCGACAGCTCGCCCGCAAGCGGATGGAGGACCACGACTGGTCCTGCGAGTGCATCCGCTGTCGCGAGGCCGGGATGAACGACGAGACGCCCGAGAACGTCGAACTCGACGTGATGACCTACGACGCCTGCGGCGGCACGGAACACTTCATCTCCTTCGAGGACTTCGAGCGGGACCTCCTCGTCGGCTTCTGCCGTCTGCGCTTCCCCAACGATCCGGTGCGGCCGGAACTCGAGAACGCCGCGCTCGTCCGCGAACTGCACGTCTACGGTAGCGAGGTCTCGGTGGGCAGCGACGGCGAACTGGACCAACACCAGCACAAGGGCTACGGCCGCCGCCTCATGGAGCGGGCCGAGGAACTCGCCGCCGACGCCGGCTACGACAAGGTCAGCGTCATCTCCGGGATCGGCGCCCGGGAGTACTACCGGGAGAAACTCGGCTACCATCAGGACGGTCCGTACGTCAGCAAACGGCTCTGAAACCGATCCCCGACTCCCTTTACCCCCAGTTACTCGCGATTCGGATGCGATACCGTCGGTGAACCGCTCGCGTCTCCCCGAGGGCCGTGTTCCGCACCGCAATAAAATAATCCGACTGACACAGAAAATTTATGATGTCCCGCAACGGAGTATTAGATGCCGACGATCGTCGGCACCGTTGTCAACACTCCCCAGACCGACAGCGGCACACCGAGTTGCCTCTCACCCGGCACGTCGGCGATGCTCCCCGAACCGCTCGTCCCCCACCGAGCGACCCATCGCCGGCGTGTTTTTCCTCTCGACATCCCCTCGAGACGACCGTCTCGTGACGGTTCTACCGATCGAGCACGAGGACAGTCCAACTGATCTCCACGAATATCAGATGCTTGTACCACAGAGTTATAAACATCTGCCGCCCGTCAACGACGACTCGAGATGGCTTTCAGCGATCGGTTACTCGAGGCGGGAGCGGACGTCTGGGCGGCACAGAAAGCACACCCGTTCGTTCGCGAACTCGCGGCGGGAACCCTCGACGAAGCGGCGTTCGAACACTGGGTAAGACAGGACTACCGGTATCTCCTCGATTACGCGCGAGTGTTCTCGATCGCAGGCGCGAAAGCCCGCGACGAGGCGACGATGACCCGCCTGTTGGGCGTCGCCCACGAGGTCCTGGACCACGAGATGGACCTCCACCGGGAGTTCGCCGCCGACTACGGCATCTCTCGTGAGGAACTCGAGGCCGTCGAGAAGGCGCCGACCTGCCACGCCTACACGGACTTCCTCGTGCGGACCGCGTACCAAGGGTCGATCGCCGAGATCGCCGCGGCGCTGTACCCGTGCATGCAGGGGTATCTCGACGTCGCGGAGCACATGGCCGCCCTCGCCGACGAGGAGCACCGGTACACGCCGTTCATCGAGTTGTACACGGGCGAGGACTTCCGCGAGGCCACCGCCTGGTGTCGGGAGTTCGTCGACGACTGCGGCGAGCGGTATCCGGGCGAACGCGACGCGATGCGCGAGGCGTTCCTGACGAGCGCCAAACTCGAGTACCGATTCTGGGAGATGGCATACACCCGTGAGGGCTGGGAGCTGTGACCGCGAACGCGACCGAGAGGAGCACCGGGACCGCTGCGAACATATCGATGGCAACCCAATCGCCGATAGCAATGATCGAGCGCGATACCGTCACCGAACTCATCGCGGAAGCGAGGCTCCGGGTCGACGTCCCGCTCGAGCGCGGCGGCGAACTGGCCGTCGCCGCCCAGGACGTCCTCGAGTCGCTCGCGATCGTCCGCTACGCCGACGTCAGGGAACTCGGCGCGGTCGACGCGGGCGACGACGGACTGTCGGTCGCGATCGACTGTCGACTGACGCTCCACGTCGACGACGCGACCGCGGCCGCGGCGGCCACGCGGCGGGCCCTTCGGGAAACGGATCGAGTGCTCGGCGTCGACCGGTTCGAGACGGTCGACGGGCCGTACCGCATCGAACGCTGGTAATCGGCTCCCACTGCCGTCGACTCGCCACGGACCTCGGTCGCCTCGTGCGATCACGTCGACCGACCCTGTTACCGGTCAGTTCCGCTCGCCGACCGACTCTCGCTCGCCGATCGGTTCGCTATCACCGACCGATTCGCGATTCCAGCCCCGTCGGCCGTCAATTCCACTGCCGACTGCCGGAATAGGAACCGAAAGGCGACGATTTAAGTACGCCGTCTCGGTAGATTATCAAAACTAGATGCCGCCAGAGTTGTCGGTAGTGCTGGCTGCCGTCGCCCTTCCATTTATCGCCGCTGTCTGTACGCCCGTCCTGTACCGCCTCCTCGGCGAGCGGACCGGCTACGCCGGCGTAGCGGTCGCGCTGGCGAGTTTCCTCCTGCTGGCGAGCCAGCGCGGCACCGAGGGGACCGTCGGCCTCGAGTGGGTCCCGTCGCTCGATATCGCCCTGCGCTTCTATCTCGACGGCTGGGGACTGCTGTTCGCGATGTTAGCCTGCGGGATCGGGACGCTCATCTTCCTCTACTCGCCGGCGTACATGCACGGGGAACCCCATCTCACCCGTTTCTACACCGCGTTGCTCGCC
Source organism: Haloterrigena sp. KLK7 (assembly GCF_037914945.1). NCBI lineage: Archaea > Methanobacteriati > Methanobacteriota > Halobacteria > Halobacteriales > Natrialbaceae > Haloterrigena > Haloterrigena salinisoli. Next base: position 2,626,041 of record NZ_CP149787.1, on the reverse strand, counting down.
TTCATGGGATCGATCGTCGGCGTCGCGCTGGCGGCCGACCTGATCGCGATCTTTCTCTTCTGGGAGCTCACCAGCCTCTGTTCGTTCGTCCTGATCGGCCACTACACGGCCGACGACTCCTCGAAGTACGCCGCCCGGATGGCGATGTTCATCACCGTCGGCGGCGGGCTCTTCCTGCTCGTGGGGCTGCTCCTGCTGTCGGTCGTCGCCGGCGACGTCGTCGGTACCGACGCCGCATTCAACCTCGCCGCGATGCTCGAGAACCCCGAGGCGATAGCCGAGGGGCTTCGCGAGCGGGGACTGTTCCTCCCGGTCCTCGGCCTGCTCGCGATCGGTGCGGGGACCAAGTCGGCGCAGGTGCCCCTGCACTTCTGGCTGCCCAACGCGATGGCAGCGCCGACGCCCGTCTCGGCCTTCCTCCACTCCGCGACGATGGTGAAGGTCGGCGTCTACTTCATCGGCCGCATGCGGCCCATCCTCGTCGGCGAGGAGTGGCTGTTCCTGTTCGCGACGCTCGGCCTGACGACGATGACCGTCTGTGCGGTCATGGCCGTCGCCGCGACGGATATCAAGGAACTGCTGGCCTACTCGACGGCGAGTCACCTCGGGCTGATGGTCGCCGGTTTCGGTTTCACGTCGATCTACGGCGCCGAGACCGGCGTCTTCCACCTCCTCAATCATGCGCTGTTCAAAGCGACGCTCTTCCTCGTGGCCGGGATCGTCGCCCACGAGGCCGGCACCCGCAACATCGACAAGCTCGGCGGCCTCCGGCAGGACCTCCCGATCACGGCGATCATCACGGTGATCGTCGCGCTGAGTATGGCCGGTATTCCGCCGTTCAACGGTTTCTACTCGAAGGAACTGCTGTTCGAGGCGGCCGTCGAGGCGAGTCACCACCACGACATCGGCGCGCTGGGTTGGCTCTACCCCGCCGTCGCCGTCTTCGGGAGCGTCTTCACCGTCCTCTACTCGCTGCGCTTTCTCTCGCTGTTCTTCGGCGACCGACCCGAAGAGCTCGGCCACATCCACCGCCCGTCGACCACACTGGTCATCGCGCCGGGCGTGCTGGCGGTGCTGGCCGCCGTCGTCAGCGTCGAACCGCAGCTCGCCGTCGACGTCATCGTCCAGTCGGGCCTCGACGCGACCGCTCTCGAGCACCACGAGATGCACGTCGAGCTTCCGACTAGCTACTCCACTCCGGTCGGAATGAGCGCGGTCACGATCGCGCTCGGACTGGCCGCGTACCCGTTCTACGGCCGGATCCACGGCGGAATTAACGCGGCGCTGGCCGCGGCTCCGCCGATCGCCGCGAACTGGTGGTACGACGCCGTCGTCGGTAACCTCACCGGCGGCGGCGCCCGGATCGGCGACCGAATCCACAACGGACTGCTCCGGACGTACGCGACGTGGACGCTACTGGGGACCTGCGGACTGGCGCTCGCGGGCTTCGCCGCGGCCGGCACCGTCGCCTCGTCGGAGCTCATCGATTTCGACGCCACACCCGCGGTCGCGCTCGTCCTGCTCGTCGCGGTCGTCGCGGGACTCGCGGTCGTACGCTCGGAGTCACACATCGCCGGCATCCTCACGCTGTCGATCCTCGGGTTCATGATCGCCATCTTCTACATCCTCGCGAGCGCGCCCGATCTCGCGTTGACCCAGCTGGTCGTCGAGACGCTCGTGCTGCTGATCTTCCTGCTGGTGATCGAGGAGATCCCCGAGTACTACGAGATCAGCCTCGGCAAGTACGCCCGCGACGCCGTCGTCTCGCTGGCCGTCGGCGCGACCGCCTTCATCACGGTGCTCGTCACGACCGACGCCCGGCCCGAGGGGAGGACGGATATCGCCCGCGTCTACGCCGAACAGGCCGTCCCGGAGGGCGGCGGAACCAACATCGTCAACGTGACCCTCGTGGACTTCCGCGGGTTCGACACGATGGGCGAACTCGTCGTGGTCGCGATGGCCGCGATCTCGATCCTGACGCTGATCGTGATGCGGTCGGGAGGTGACGACGAGTGACGACCGTCGTCATGCGCACGACCGCTCGCGTGGTCGTCCCGATCATCCTCGTCGTCTCGATCTCGCTGTTCGTCGAGGGCCACAACCTCCCCGGCGGCGGCTTCATCGGCGGCGTCCTCACGACGACGGCCTTCGCGGTCATCTACCTCGCGTTCGGACTCGACTTCTTAGAGCGCGGGGTGCTCGGTCGCGACGTCGACCCCGGCAAGGAGCCCTCGAGGGACCGCGTCGTCGTGGCCTACCGCCGGCTCTTCGAGTACGGGCTGGCGATCGCGGTCCTGAGCGGCCTGGTGCCGCTGCTGTTCGGCCTGCCGTTCCTGACCCAGACGTTCGTCATCTTCGAGCACGTCCCGATCTACGGCCACGTCGAGATCGCCAGCGCGCTGGCCTTCGACTTCGGGGTCTACTGCGTCGTGGTCGGTGGCCTCCTGACGATCCTCTCGGTGGTGGGAGCCGAATGACTGCCGTCGTCCTCGCGGCCGTGGTCGGCGCGCTCTTCGCGCTCGGGACGTTCCTGTTGCTCCGACGGGATCTGATCCGGGTCGTCTGGGGGCTGGCAATCATCAGTCAGGCCGCGAACGTCTACCTGCTGTCGATGGGCGGCATCGCGGCGGGGACCGCCGACTCGGTCCCGATCCTCGCGGGCCACGGCGACCACGTCCCCGAGACGGCCGATCCGCTGGTCCAGGCGCTCGTGCTGACCGCGATCGTCATCGGGTTCGGGATGACCGCCTTCGCGCTCGTGCTGTCGTATCGAGTCTACGAGGAACACGACACGCTCGACGTCTCCGAGCTGGGTGATCGCGAATGACGACGCCGCTCCTACCGACAATGATGCGACTCGAGTCGACGCTGGCAACGGGTGCGGGAATCGAGCCGACGACGCCGCTCGCGGCGCTGCCGGTCGGCTCCGAATCGGAACTGGTGATCGCGCCGATGCTCGTCGTGCTCGTCGCGGCCGTCGGGAGCCTGCTGCTCGGCCGGTGGCCGCGGCTCCGAATCGGCGTGAGCCTCGCGGGCGGCGCGGCCTACGCGGTCGTCGTCGCGGCGATCGACTGGTACGTCGTCCTCGCGCCCGACGCGCCGGGAGTCGCGACTTACCAGGTCGGCGACTGGCCGGCGCCGTTCGGAATCACGCTCGTCGTCGACGGCCTCTCCGCGTTCATGCTGACGATGGTCGCGATCCTCGGGATCGCGTCGCTGGTCTTCTCGACGCGCGTGCTGCCCGAGATCGACCGGCGCAGCTACTACTTCCCGCTGTTTCACTTCCTGGCGCTGGGCGTCACCGGTGCCTTCCTCACCGGCGATCTGTTCAACCTGTTCGTCTGGTTCGAGGTGATGCTGATGGCCAGCTACATCTTCGTCGCCTACTACGGCGGCCCCCAGCACACCCGCGCGGCCTTCTGGTACGTCGCGTTGAACCTGCTCGCGAGCGCCGTCTTCCTGCTGGGCGTCGGCGGTATCTACGCGACGACGGGGACCCTGAACATGGCCGATCTCTCGCAGCGACTCGCCGACCCCGGAGCCTACGGGCTCGAGCCCGCGCCGGTCGTCGGTCTCTTCGCCCTGTTGCTGTCGGTGTTCGCGATCAAGGCCGGGCTGGTCCCCTTCCAGTTCTGGATCCCGACGGCCTACCGGGCCGCACCGCCACAGATCAGCGCGCTGCTGGCCGGCGCGACCAAGAAGGTCGGCATTTACGCGATCATCCGACTCTCGTTTACCGTCCTCGCCGACGCGGACGTCCCGGTCGAACTCGCCGCGCCGGGCGTCGGAACCGTCATCGCGGGCGACTCTCCGCTCGCGTTCATCGGCGCGGTCCTGTTCGTCATGGCCGCAGCCAGCATCCTCGTCGGCGGGATCGGCGCCGTCGGCCGGGACTCCATCGAGGGCGTCTTCGCCTACTCGAGCATCGGGCAAGTCGGCTTCATCGCCCTCCCGGTCGCCATCGCGGCGACGACCGCGAGCGCCGAGTTGCGCCACCTCGCGATCGTCGCCACGCTGGTGTACGCGCTCAACCACACGCTGGCGAAGGGACTGCTGTTCCTGGCGGTCGGCGCCATCCGATCGGCGACCGGAACGAGCCGGCTCTCAGATCTCGGCGGGCTGGCGGGGCGGTCCCCGCCGCTGGCGATCGGCTTCTTCGTCGGCTCGCTCGCGCTCGTCGGCATCCCGCCGCTGTCGGGCTTCTTCGGCAAGTTCCTCGTCTTCGACGCGGCGGCTCGAGCCGAGTCGGCGCCGCTGCTCGTCCTCCTGCTGGTCGGCTCCCTGTTGACCATCGCCTACGCGACGCGGACGTGGAACCGGAGCTTCTGGGGGGCCCAGACCGACGCCGTCGAGGCGGCGTCCGTCGACGCCGTGCAGGTCGGCGTCGTCCTCGCCCTCGCGACGGCCATCGTCGCGGTCGGCGTCGGCTTCGAACCCGTCTACGAGTTCGCCGACGCCGCCGCGTCGGCCGCGCTGGACAGCGAGGCGTACATCGAGGCCGTCGATCCCGTCGAACCGGGCGAACTCGAGGGGGGTGAGCACTGATGCGGATCAAGACCTGGCCGCTGGCCGGCGTCGTCTTCGCCGTCCTCTGGATTTTCGTCGGCGGACCGTCGCTGTCGCCGTCGGCGCTCTTCGGCCAGTTCCTCTTCGGGCTGGTCGTCGGCCTCCCGACGGCGTTCGTCTTCCGACGGCTGTACATCGAGCGGGTCGACGTCGCCCGAGGCGTGCGTGCGCTTCCCGCCGCCGGGCTCTATCTGGCGACCTTCCTCTGGGAAATCGTCCGCGCGAACCTGGACGTCGCTTACCGAGTGCTCTCGCCCGGGATGCCGATCCAACCGGAGGTGATCCTCGTGCCGCTGCGGGTCGAAACCGATCTGGCGGTCACGACCATCGCCAACAGCATCACGATCACGCCCGGGACGGTCACGCTGGACCACGACGAGGAGACTAACTCGCTGTACGTCCACGCCGTCGACGGCCGCGATCCCGAGGCGATCGTCGCGCCGATCCGGCGGTGGGAGGATTACGCCCTCGAGATGTTCGACGAGGACGCCTCGCCCGACGACCCGGCACCGCGGATCGTCGTCTCCGGCGGGGAAAGAGACAGGAGGCCCGGCCACGAACGCGGAGGTGAGGACGATGAGTGAAGCCGCCGATCCGGCGCTGCTCGACGCCGTCGTTCGCGGGGCGCTGATCGTGGTCAGCGCCCTCTGCGTGCTCTGTAGCTACCGCGTCATCCGCGGGCCGACGAACCCCGACCGGGTCGTCGCGCTGGACGCTATCGCGACGAACGTCGTCGCTATCGCCGTCCTCTTCGCCGTCCAGACCGACCGCGGCCTCTTCATCACGGTCAGTCTGGTGCTCGCGATCATCGGCTTCATCGCGACGGTCGCCGGCGCCAAGTTCGTCACCGAGGGGGAGGTGATCGACTGATGATGATCCGAGCGTGGCTGGTCATCGGACTGATCGTCGTCGGCGTCTTCTTCCTGGCGGTCGGCACTATCGGCATGCTCCGCCTGCCGAACGTCTACAACCGAATGCACGCGACGAGCAAGCCGACGACGCTGGGTACGGCGGCGATCTTCCTCGCCGGCTTCGTCCAGTTCGGCCCCGGCAACGAGGGGCTGACCGCGCTCATCGGGATCGTCTTCCTCTTCCTGACGGTCCCGACCGGCGCCCACATGATCGCCCGCGCCGCCGAGAAGATCGGCGTCCTCTTCGAGGGTAGCGTCACCTGGCCCGATCCCGGTGCCGTCGACCGATCCGATCGATCCGAGCGCACCGAGCAGTCCGACGATTAACGGTCGTTTGTCACACGGTTTTGGTATCCGGAACTCGGTGTGAGAATGAAGCGTTCGACCCGGTAACTAGGGATGCGCAGACAACGTCTCTGACTATGCAATGGGATGAACAGGAGGCGGTAGCTACGAGCGCGTCACCTTCATCGAGACGGGGACGAGATTACCGACGTACTGAACGGCGACTAGACGTTCACACCAAAGATAGCTAATATCCCTGTTAGGAGGAAGTACGCGAAGGAAACCCCGAGGAATCCTACCAGTGCCAGGATCATGACTTGCTGGAGGACTTCAGTCCAAGAACCTGTAGAGTTCCCATTCGTCCTGTCTATTTCGGCTTCACTATGTCTGTATCCCATCGACTGGAGGACTTCCTCTGAAGACTCCGACTCGTATTCCGTACTCTCGCTTCCGAGTCCAGATATTCCACCGCCTTCTGCGTCCATATTACATCCAATTGTATCATAACTAATAAGTTTTCACCACCCATTATTTTATCCTTGATTTTCGAATCGACTCGATATACGCGCTGAATTTAGCATTTGTATCCAGGACACTATTCCTGATAGAAAACGGAGAGGTTACAATTCGGAGCGGTACATCCCTCACCTGTACTGAGCGCGGGTTTCCTGACCAACTTTGAAGAAAGAAATCGTCTTTCCAACTACTGCTAAGCTAACTCTCTCGGAGGTAAGGATACTGAGGAGGAGAACGGCGTCCTTCCGTCATAGCTTCACCTTGTGATCAGAACCACTTAAAGAGAGAACGCCCCATTAACTCGATCCGATTGAATCGGAGTCATGTACTCTCGTCACTCATCCCCGTTTCGCTCATCGAGAACACGGTATTGACGCGGTTGTTCGCCTTTCGGATAGATCTGAACGTATCCGGTTGGACAATACTGCCGCGTCACGAAGTCGGGAGTATCCGGGAAGGTATTCGCAAGTTTCGTCTCTTCATCGATCGCTCCAATATCGGTTACCAGTTTGTGATATGACGGCAGTTTCACGACGAGACTTCCTTCGTACCCGATGAACTCAGCGGGTGTCTCGAGGCCAGCCTCATCGAACGAGAGTTCCCCAGCATCAATGACTTCGGTCGTCTCGCGTTCACCGGTCGCACCTCTGTTGAATAGTCCTATCATTATAGTATACATATGATGCCAATTGCGCAATCTGTTGAATATTTTGTGGTCTCAGTGCGTTGTAGTATTTCCGGTTTCACTTGCACATTCAAGGATGCCGGTTAAATCGGGCACCGAACGCAACTCTGCAGCGGTTCGGTTCGATATCTGCAGCGGTTCGGTTCGATATCTGCAGCGGCCTCTGTACCTCTCCTTGCGACCGACTCGAGGCCACAGATGCTATACCCGTAATCTGATAGTGGCGTCTTTTGCCGATTGTTCTCACGGGAACGTGCGAATCTGAGTGATCGAATCGGGCAGTATCCCTACGCAGCATTGCGAGTAGGATGGTGACGGATTACACTCGAGTTCAGAAATCGCGCGTATTGACCGTCTCGGAAAGGGCCGCGCGGGATCAAGTCAATGAGCCAACAGACTTAATTGCCAATGGTTGGAAGCACCAGTCGGCGGGCGAACGGAAGAGAGCCGTTCCCACTCGTTCCGTCCGAACTGAGACATTCGGAAACGCCCGCCACTGATCGAGGATCGTTCCACCGTCACCCATCCATCTGACACTGCATCCTCGGTCGCCACCCCCTCCCCGATTCACCCATTGACCAGTCGGAGGGGGGCTCCGACGCCGGCCATCCCCGGCGTTTTCACGTGCCCCTGTAGAGGATCACCGAGACTTTTTAGTGGAAGCCGCGACCAGCGGCAGTGATACCTCTAAACGATCGCCGCGACAACCTGCTCGAGGCCGTCTCACTGACAGAGTTTAGCGTGCACTACGAAGACGTCGATCCAGAATTATCGCGAGGAGCCTGACAGCTGGTCGCCGATCGACTCGTCGATTATGATGGTAGTGCCCGCCACGTTGTTTCGGAACTCGAGATTGGAAATCACTACACCTGCTTACTGATCGAAAGCCGTGCTATTAACAATCTGATGTCTTCTCTCTTGGTAAGCGTGATACAACTCCCTCGTCCTCCCGTACGGCGACGAAATCGATCCCAGTCGCGGTTGTCGCTACGTCATGAACGGGGTGATTGACGCGATATGCTGGGCCACTGTTGCTACCCGGAGAATAAACGCTATCAGGAGCGCAAGAGGGATGAGACCAACCACAGCCGTCAGGAGTGTGAAAACGAGTAGCATTGGCATAGGGGCAGCCGCCGTGGGAAAGGTAGCGAGCTGGATGAGTAACGCGACTGGGAGCGAAATCGCCAGCACACCGACATACAGGAGCGAGCGAGAGAGCTGTGCGAGTTCCTCCTTCATGAACGCGGTCGTAAAGTACTGTCGAGCGATATCGAGATTCTTCAAATCCGCGCTCAAGGCATCGAGCGTGGAGAGCAACTGGTCATGCTCATCCCCCTCGTAAGCCGATTCAAGCTGATGACATTCGTGAATGTGGGTCGCGTATTCGATACCGAGGAGGGGAACGATCACCGAAGAGAGCTTATCCGATCCCGTTCCGAGTTCCTCGCCGATTTGGTCACATTCCTTCGGTAGCTCATCGATAAGGTGGGTATCCGGTTCACTGCTCGAGTCAGGGAGAAAGTCCGCGAGCGAACTGGCGCGTTCTTGGGTCTGCTGAAGGAGCTGTTGCAGGAAGTCGGCTGGATCGGTCGGTGGTGCCGGCTGGTCAAGTGCTGCCTGCCGATAGTCGTCTGATTGGTCGATCTCGTCTCGGAGCGACCCCGGTGACTTCAGTTCCTGGGAGAGAATCACTTGGTTGATCGCGACCACAAGGGTGATGAGCGTGATATTCCCCCCGACCAGTGCGCTTGCGATATAGATCACCGGCGTGAGATTGCGGATGGCGAACCGAGAGAAGAGAGGGATAAGCACCACCACAGCCATGGCGAAGAGTATCCCAGTGGCGACGCTGAACCGATCCCCTGAGAGGAGCAACCATCGACTGAATCGGTCGTCCATTCGTTGATTGGGACTTTACTGGTCGGCCGGAAAAGGTGTGGTGCCTCTCTCCACCTTCTCTCCGTATCAGGATTTGATCCTCCGATTACGAACGATCTCTGTGCCCCCTGTATTGAACGGTAACTGTGTGTGCTTATTGATCGATAGCGATCGTTCCGTTCTCAATCGCGATACTGTATCCCGCGTATTCGAATCGGATATCACTCGAATCGGCGAGCCGGTCGAGCGCCTCGGGATCGATACTGTCGTAGAGCGGTGGCAAGTCCAGAGGGTCGGTCCCTTCCATCTCGGACACTCTCGTCACAATCTCGGTAACGAATTGTGTTTGTGAACGCTGGATGAGATTCCCCATAGCAGTCCTTCGCTGCTCTTGTTTATAAGCGCTGCGCGAATGAAAGTAGACGATGATCAAAGGTGCGGGTCTGTGATCGTTCGTGATTCTTCTCCCCGCCCCGATATCGGATTTCGCGTGTTCTTCCGAATAAAGAGAGTGCTATATCACTGCGAGAGTCGCATCAGCGCTCGTATTCGAGGTCGCTCTCTCTGTCCGTTCCTCGATCGCGGTCGTGGCCGCGTTCGCGGTCTCGGACCCACTCGTCGGCGTCCTCGAGCGTTCCCGTTTCCAGCAACCGCTCGAGTTTGCGCTCGAACTGGTCGTCGGTCAACTCGCCGGCGGCGTAGCGCTCGCGGAGGGTCTCGAGGGCGTCTCGAGCGTCCGTATCCGCAGTGTCCGCGGCCGATTCGGCGCTCGTCTCGGCCGTCGTGTACTCGTCGGCCCACTCGCGGCGATCCTCCTCGTCGCCGAACAGGGTCGCGACGATCGGGATGACGGCGGCGTAGCCGACGATCAGCACGGGGAGCCACCACGATTGGCCGGTGAGCAACCCGGCGAGCCAGATCCCCGTCACGAGCATCGACGCGATGCCGACCGCGTTCTCGCGGAGTCGCGTCCCCAGATCGTCCCCGGTACGCCCGCGAGTGGTCCCCTCGCTCCCGTCCATACGCGTCCATTCGATCGGTACCGGAAATACGTTATCGGTCCGAGAGATTCCCGGCTGAGGCTGAGTGACACAACGTATGCGATGGCGCGCGCTATCGACCGGCCGAGCGAACGCGAGGCCGGTCGATGACGTCGTGCGAGGGATGAGCGAACGAACGCAGTGAGTGAGCGAATCGGCTGGGGAGGGTGTGGCTATTCCCTGTTGCCACGATAGCAGAACGCTTGTTCTCACAGTACTGGGGCCAGAAACGGCGCCGCCGCTACGGACCGTCGGAGACAGCGGAGAAGTGCGCGTGTTACGCGAGCGTCTCGCCGAGCGCCTCGAGTGCGGCCTCGCGAACGGCGTCGCGTTCACCGGGCAGGAACTCCACGTGACCGTCCTGACCGCCGACGACGCTGACCCCCGCGTTGGGCACCGCGTCGTCGATCGCGGCACCGAGCGCGCGGACGTTCAGCGACTCGGTCGCGCGGACGTGCAGTTCGTCGTCGCCGACGCCGAGGGTCACGAACGGCCCCTCGTCGCGCTGTCGACGGTGGAGCGCGTCGAGCAGCAGCGTCGTCGTCGGGAAGTTGTACCGATGCGTGAACGCGTCGGTGTCGAGCACGGCGACGGTGACACCGTCGACGTCCTCGGTCTCTAAGTTCTCCCGGGCCGTCTCGAGTTCGGTTCCGAGTTTCGCCCGGAACTGCTCGGAGACGTGGGCGGCCAGATCGCCGTTTCGACCCGTCTCCTCGTCGCCGAACAGCAGGTCGATGACGAGTTCGCGCTTGTCCTTGTACGACTGGTAGAAGGCCTCGAGGGCGACGGCTTCCCGCCGGTCCGAGACCGCGGTCTCGTCGTAACCGGCCTCGGTCGCGAGGTCGACGTACGCCTCGGGGGTGTCGTCCCAGTAGCTGACCGCGGGGAGGTGGACGAGGTCGTCGCGGACGTCGCCGTTGACGTGGGCGGCGACGTTCGCGGCGAGCGCCGTCGACGTGAGGTCGGTGACGTCGGCACCGGTCAGCGACGGCGCGACGGCCACCGAGACGGCGTCGGTGATCTCCTCGTCGGCGCGGCTGTCGTCGATGACGACCGTCTCGGCGTCGTACAGCGAGAGCAGGTCGTAGCCGTCGATCGACTCCTCGGTCGAGCCGGCGTCGACGACGACCACCAGCGGCAGTTGCTCGCCGTGGCGGTCGCGGGCCTCGAGCATCGAGGTGACGTCGCTGGTGGCGGCGTCCATGTCGTAGACGCGGCCGTCGAGCGGGCGTCGCTCGAAGTAGTGGTACTCCGCGTCCTCGCGGGTGTGCTTCTCGCGGATCAGCGGGAGGACGGCCCGTTCGATGGCGGCGCCGGCGACGTAGCCGTCGGCGGTCGCGCCGTGACGGACGACGACCGGGCGGGCCTCGACGACGGCGCGTCGGATCGCGGTCGCGGCGTCGGAGAGTCCGTCCTCGACGGCGGCGACGGCGTCGTGGTCGGCCAGCAGGTCGATCTCGGCCGGTCGGGCCTCGCGTTCGATGGACTCCTCGAGGCGGTCGCGAACGGCCTCGCGGTCCTCGCCCTCGAGGACGTCGAGGGTCTCCGTTTCGATCTGGAGGTCGCCGTGGTGGCGCTCGACTTCGCCCTCGAGCGCGACGACGTCGTCGACGTCGACGTCGGGGTAGGCGCGGACGCCGGCCTCCTCGAACGCGGCGCACTCGACGGTGGCCGTCTCGTCGCGGAGCTCGAAGACGGTCGGACCGCTGGTCTGGCGGACGCCGGTGATCTCGCCCTCGAGGCGAACGACGCTGCCGACCTGGTTCTCGATGGCCTCGACCGTCGTGCGCTTGAGCGCCGGTTCGGCCTCGGGTTCGGCGTCGGCCGCGTCGTCGGTCGCCGCCGTCGAGCCGGTCGCGGCCGTCTCGGTAGCGACGCCGCCGCTGCCGGCAGCGACGGTTTCGCTCGCGTTCGGCGCGCCGGTGTCGTCGGACGGCCCCGTGTCGTCGGCGGCCGCCTGCAGGTCGCCGGCGGCGGGATCCTCGCTCGGTTCCGATTCGGTATCGGTGCCGGATTCGGCTCCCGCGTCGGTGTCGGATTCGGACCCGGACTCGGGTTCGGACCCGGAATCGGCGGCTGATCCGGAATCGGTGTCGTCCTCGAGCTCCTCGGGACGGACCTCGTCGCTGCCCGTGTCGATCAGGTGCCCGCGGAACTCGCGTTCGCGCTGGCGGATCGACCAGCCGAGGTCGACGTTGCCGTTGTCTCGAACGTCGAGCACCTGGACGAAGACCTCGTCGCCGGACTCCCAGTCGAGGCTCTCCAGTCGTCGATCGAGTTCGCTTCTATGCAACAGACCGGTTACGTGGTCTCCGATGTCGACGAAGACACCGAAGTCGGCGTAGCCGTCGACGACGCCCCGGTAGTAGCGACCGGGGGTGAGTTCCGAGGCGGACGTGCCGCGAAATTCGAAGACCGCGTCCTCCTCGTGACTCTCGCAGATTTCACCGTCGACAGCTGTGCCACAGATGATACAGTTACCCATCTACTCGAACCAAGCGGTTTCGTCCTAAAACGGTTGTCGAAATGCGTTCGGTACTCGGCGACCGCTACCGACCGGTCTCAGTCGAAGGCCGGGGACTCCTCCTCGAGCGTTTCGATGTCGCTCGCGAGCTTGCGAACGTCCTCGGGGAACAGCGAGACCTGCACCTCGCTGCCGTCCTCGTCCTCGAAGACGAGTTTGACGCGCTTGTCGCCGAACTCCCGCGCCTCGGCGGACTCGACGTCGAACATCTTGACCGTCGCCGACTTGTTCGCCGGACCGACGTTCTTGATCGATCCGTCGTTCAGCTCTACCATGAAGTCCTCGAGCGTCAGTGAGAGCATAGTCGCCGTACGAGCCCCGGCTAAAAAACCGCACGGCATTGAACGGCGGCGCGGTCGCGCGGTGTTCGGTGTTCGGCGGTTCGATTCGCCGATCGACGATCCGAAACCGACCGGCTCGACCACCTTTAAGTTGCATTCGACCCAATCGGTCGCACGCAATGCAAGTCACCTGGCACGGCCACTCGACGTGGCACGTCACCGTAGGGGAGACGGAGCTGCTGATCGATCCGTTCTTCGACAATCCGAAGACGGACCTCGAGCCGGCCGACATCGACGCGCCCGACTACGTGTTGCTGACGCACGGCCACGCCGACCACATCGCCCACGCCGGCGAGTTCTCCGACGCGACGCTGGTCGCGACGCCGGAGCTCGTCTCCTACTGCGAGGACGAGTTCGGCTTCGAGGACGCCGTCGGCGGGATGGGGATGAACCTCGGCGGCACCGTCGAGTGCGGCGACGCGTACGTCACGATGGTCCGTGCCGACCACACAAACGGGATCATGACCGAGAACGACAAAAGCGGCGGGATGCCCGCCGGCTTTGTCGTCTCGGACACGAAACCGACGCAGGTCGAAGACGAGGAGTCGACGGCCTTCTACGACGCCGGTGACACCTCGCTGATGACCGAGATGCGCGAGGTCATCGGCCCGTATCTCGAGCCCGACGTCGCCGCGGTCCCGATCGGCGACCACTTCACGATGGGGCCCCAGCAGGCCGCCATCGCCGTCGACTGGCTCGACGTCGACGTCGCCCTTCCCCAACACTACGATACCTTCCCGCCGATCGAGCAGGATCCCGAGGAGTTCGAGAGCGAGGTCGCGGGCACCGGCAGCGACGCCGAGGTCGTCGCGCTCGAGGGCGACGAGACGTACGAGATCTGAGGTGAGTGCCGGCGCGTCGGCCGGCGACGAGACCGTCGATCACCGCGAATCGATCTTTTCGGGACGGTGACCGGTGCCGCGCCCTTCAATCGTTACCGCTCGCGCCGTATTGGGTATCGCCCTCGGAGCGGCCGCCGATTCGGTAGCGCGTCTCGAGCGGATAGCGTTCGTATCGGGCCAGCACCAGATGGAGGCCGACGGCGACGGCGAGCAGTCCGAAGTTCCAGACCGGCGAGTCGTAGTAAATCACGTCGACGATCACCGGTTCCGAATAGACCGGCCAGAACGGCGAGAGCGGCGCCGCGATATCGGGCGCGGAGAGGACGTCCGCGAACAGATGGCTGACGCCGCCGGTGATCAGTCCCGCCGTCGCGAAGACGAACACCGTTTCGGCCGTGATGTGGGTGCTCCGAATGCGGCGATAGTCGTTGAACCAGTCGGTGAGATACCGGGCGGCGACCGTCCCGACGAGGGCGCTCGTCACCCCGACGAACAGCAGGGTATGCGTCACGCCGTGGTGGGTGATCGGGAGGTAGCCCTGCAGGACCAGATCGACGTCCGGGAGCATCGCCGTCACCAGCGTAAACGCCGTGAATCCGAGCGCCCCTCGCCGGCCCCAGAGCATCCACGCCGGTGCGGCGAACAGCAGCGCCATGCCGAAGTGACCGGTGACGTCAACCATCGGTACTCGGAGGGACGATACCGTCGTGCTCGTTCGCCGGTCGCGTATCGGAACTGACCATCGTTCGTCCGCGAATCTTTCGCGGGAACTGATAAATCGGATCGCGCTGCAAACGCAGGGTGCCGAGACCCGACCGCCACGCGACCGTCCGATCGGCGGCCCGCGCTCGAAACGCGGGTTCGCGATCGCCGTCCCGGCGATCGCACCACCAAACGTTTACAGCACCGCCCGTGGACGACTCGAGTGCTATGGCGAAGCAGGTCACCACCGTCTCCGAGGAGGGATACAGTGCGACGAACGAGATCCGCGACTTCGAAACGACGATCGACGCCAACGGCGAGGACGCGCCGGACACGCTCGAGGCGCTGCTGGCCGCGTACGGCTCCTGTTACGTACCGGCGCTGCGCGTCGGCGCGCAACAGCGCGACGCCGGCGACCTCGGCAAGATCGAGATCGACATCACCGGCGATCTGAACGACGACGACAAACTCGAGTCGGTCCAGTTCGACATCCGCGTCGAGGGCGACGTCGACGAGGACACCGGCGAGGAGGTCATCGAGCGCGCCTTCGAGCTCTGCAAGGTCCACGACGCGCTGAAGGACAGTCTCCACGCGGAGACGAGTTTCGAGGGCGACGCCGTCTAACGGGCCGCGAAACGAGCAGTCTCGATATCGAATCCGCGATTCTTCTGTCGGTTCGACCGTTCGAACGTCGATTCCGACTCACATCCGAAACGACGTCCGCTCGAGGGACGCAGCGTGTCACCTCGTGTACGCGATACGTTTCCGAGAGCGATAGTAGCGGCGGCCGAACGATCCGAACCACCATACGCCGCGGGGTCGTCGGAGCGGGTATGCGACGCCACCGCGGTCTCGTAGCCGTGTCAGTCGTCGGACTACTCGTTCTGTCGGGGTGTCTCGTCGGGTTCGTTCCGAGCGACGGATCCGAGGACCCCGGCGACGGCGATGACACCGACGACGTCGACGGCGACCTCGAGATCCACCACATCGACGTGGGACAGGGCGACTCGACGCTGCTGGTCACGCCCGCCGGCGAGACGGTGCTGATCGATACGGGCACCTGGCAGGCCGACGGACGGGGCGTCATCGAGCACCTCGAGGACGAGGGCATCGACCGGATCGACCACCTCGTCACGACCCACGGCCACGCCGACCACGTCGGCGGTCACGCGGCCGTCATCGAGCACTTCGAGGAGCGCGGCGAGGGCGTCGGCGCGGTCTACGATCCCGGCGTCGCGTCCACGAGCGCCACGTACGAGCGCTACCTCGACGCGATCGAGGACCACGACGTCAGGCTCTTCGAGGTCGCCGCGGGCGATCGGTTGCCCCTCGAGGACGAGTCGGTCGACGCGACCGTGCTGAACCCGCCCGACGACGACGAGGGCAACATCGACGCCTACAGCACCGTTCTCAGCGTCGAGTACGGGGAGTTCTCGTATCTGACGACAGGTGACATCGAGGACGGGACCGAGCGGCGACTGGTCGACGAGCGCGGCGACGCCCTCGCGGCCGACGCCTATCAGGCCGGTCATCACGGTTCCTCGACCTCCTCGAGCGAGCCGTTCCTCGACGCCGTCGACCCCGAGATCGCGGTGATCTCGAGCGCGCTCGACTCCCAGTACGGCCATCCCCACGACGAGGTGCTCGCGGCCCTCACCGACCGCGACGTCGAGACCTACTGGACCGGCGTCCACGGCGACGTCGTCCTCGAGACCGACGGCGAAGACGTCGCGGTGACGACCGAGACCGAGGGGCCGACCGATCCGGCGGCGCTGCTCGAGCGAAAGAAGGGGGCTCAGTCGACGTCGGACGCCGAATCGCTGTCGGAAGCGGCGCCCGGGCAGCCGTCGCCGTCCGAGCGATCGTCGTCGCCCGAGCAGCCGGTATCGATCCAGCCGCACGCGTCGCTCGGACACCCGCCCGCACCGGTGGTTGATAGTGCCGCGCCGCGTATCCCCGCGCGATGACCGAGCACTACACCGCGGTCCTCGACCGCATCGTCGACGGCGAGACGGCCGTGCTCCTGCTCGAGGACGACGGAACGGTGGTCGACGAGCGCGTCCTCGACGTCGGGCGACTCCCCGAGGACGGCCGGCACGAGGGCGCCGTCTTCGACGTCGAACTCGCGGACGACGACGGCAGTCTCGAGGCGGACGACGATAACAGTCTCGAGGCGGACGACGACCGCTTCGAGGCAGGCGATGACCTCGAGTCGGTGAGCTATCGCCCGTCGCTCGAGCGGGACCGACGGAACGAGGCGCAGGATCGATTCGATCGACTCTCCGAGCGCCTCTCAGACGAGTAGTCGAGCGCGGCGCTCTCGGGTGAGTGTGGTCGGAGAGATGGAACGAAGGCAGGTGTCGGGGGTGAAAACCCCCACTGGTGGTTCGGGATGTGTGGGATGACACAGCAGCGGGGTGCCTTCGATCGGGAGTGAATGCCGCTGCAGTTACCTCTTCATCCGAGTTGTAAATAGCAGTGACGCCAAAATACGTTGGGACTGAACGTTCCGAACGTCGTGATCGTACTTCGTCCGCCCCTGACGAGCGGGCCGCGATACGGTCTCCCCGCCGATGAGTAGGTTCAAGGCGCTGCTCGAAGCAGACGCGAGCATGTTACGATCGTTCGACGGAACGGAACCGCGGGTCGCCGACTCGGCGTACGTCGACGAGGCCGCGGTCGTCATCGGCGACGTCGTCGTCGAGGCGGAGGCGAGCGTCTGGCCGAACACGACGCTGCGGGGCGATCACGGACGGATCGTCGTCGGCGAGGGCGCCAACGTCCAGGACAACGCCGTGCTCCACGAGGACGCCGCACTCGAGCCCTACTCGACGGTCGGTCACAGCGCGATCGTCCACGACGCGACCGTCGCCGAGCGCGCCCTGGTCGGGATGAACGCGACCGTCCTCGACGGCGCCCGCGTCGGCGAGGGCGCCGTCGTCGCGGCCGGCAGCGTCGTCACCGAGGGGACCGAGATTCCGCCCTCGACGCTCGTCGCCGGCGCGCCCGCCGAGCCGAAGACCGAGATCGACGACCCCCACCTCGAGGCGACGGCCGACCGATACGTCGAACTCTCGCGGCGGTACGCCGAAACGGCCGAGCGACTCGACTGAGCGGGTCGGACTCGAGGACCGTCCGTCCCGAGAGTCAGCTACGAGCCAGCTTTGCTCCACCGGTACTGCTCCTCGACGAGCGTTCCTATACCGCAGATGACCACGAAGGTGTTCCTCGTCGTTCGTCCGTCGACCGCAATCCAGAGCAATCCGCCGGCGAGGATCGCGATCCCGACCGCCAACTTGAGACGGTGTGCTGTGAGCTGATCCATGCTACGTGCTCTTCACCTGACGTGGCCGCCCGCACGCCATAGTTCTATCTCCGTACTGGACGCTCGTCGTAGCGGATGCTCGCCGTGAGCGGGACCACGGACGACGCAGGCGACGAACGGTGTCGTCCGAGGTCTCCCGGTGACCCGAGCGCGAACCCGATGAAAACGCTGATACAGCCGCCGTCCCAAGCGAGAGCCATGAGCGACTCACCGTGGACGGACCGGATCGTCGGTGCCCGCATGACCGTCGATCAGCAGTTCTCCTCGCGGATCGCGGACTCGCAGTTTTCCAACCAGCAGTGGAGCCTGATCATGACCGCCACGGAGTTCGAGATCGAAGACCCCGACGATCCCGACAGCGCGCGGCTCGTCGCCGATACCGAGCAGGTCGAGCAGGTCATCCCCGAACTCGAGAACGTTCCCAGCGGCGGCATGGGCGCAATGGGCGGTCCGGGTCCGGGCGCGGGCAATCAGGACGGCTCCTCGAGCGGCGGCGTCTTCGACTCGATCATGGGCGCCCTCGGGCTGGGCGACGACGGCGGTGACGACCACGCCGAAAAGCGACGCGCGGCCGAGCGGCTCGCCCAGGAGTACGCCGAGGAACTCCAGTCCCACCTCGAGTCCGAGGGACGGTGGCAGTCGGTTCGGAAGGCCGCCGCGGACGAGTAGCGGCGGGACGATCGGATCGAGCGCCGGTCGCGGCCCGATCAGTCGCCGGCGTGAAAGAGCGTGTACTCGCTCGTCTCGTAGATGTTGATGAGTTCGTTCACGAGCTCGTCGTAGGACTCGTCGTCGACGCGCAGGGCATCCAGTCGCTCGATCGTCTCCTCCTCGAGTTCGACGGATGGCATACGAGACGCTTCGACGGCGATCAGCAAAAACGCCACGGGGTAGGGAGGGACCCGGAGCATGAGGCCCCGTCCCGCTGCGATACAAGCCACAGCATCTTTAGGGACAGTTCACTACGGTAGGGGTATGACCGAGGAAGTCGACACGACGACCTTCGAGATCAGCGCCGACGACGGCACGACAGACGAAGTCACGGTCCCCAGCGGACTCCTCGACCTCGTCGCGGAAGGCGACCAGACCGACGCCGAGACGGTCGGCGACGTCACCCTGCTGTCCTTCGCCAGCCGCGCACACCACATCGTCCACCACGGCGAGGAGGCGGACGAGGAACTCGAGGCCCAGGAAGCCCGCATCATGGACCTGTTCGAGGAGCGCTTCGGCGTGACCTACGGCGAAGCGACCGGCCACCAGCACTAACCGCGACCACTGCGCTCGAGTCGCCGATCGATCGCGATCGACTCGAGGTGTTTTTCGAAGACGACGAACGCATCGGTAGCGCTCCGCTTCCGTCCTGCCGTCGTTACTCCGTAGCGACCGCGGAGTCGTTCGCGTCGGCTCCCGAACCGGATTCATCGGAGACGGACGGCTCGTCCGCTCCGGCGGGCGATTCGGTCGTCTCCGGTTCCGTCGGCGCTTCCGGTTCGGATTCTGTCGATGATTCCTCCGCCGCTGTGTCCGTTTCCGGCGACGTCTCGGGTGCCAGCGGGTCGGACTCGGAACCGTTCGTCGTCGAGGCCGAATCCGTCGATTCCGACGAGACGTTGTCTTCAGACGTGGTCGGTTCCTCCGTTGACGGTTCGGCAGGTGCTTCCGTCGGCGCCTCCTCAGCTGGTTCCTCCTCGGCTGGCTCCGCTTCCGACGGCCCCTCCTCAGTCGGTTCCGCGTCCGCTGGTCCGTCGGTCGTCGACTCCGTGCCGGTCGGCGTCTCCGCGGGCTCGGCTTCCTCGATCGTCACGGTCGTCTCAGCGGTCTCGTTCTCGCTCGAGACCGTGACCGGGTAGTCGCCGGGCTCGAGGTCGGTCGTGTCGGCCGTCAACGTGACCGATTCCGACGCGCCGGGCTCGAGCGAGACGGGCGTCTCGTTGACGACCGAGCCGTCGATCGCCAGTTGAACGTCCTGCGTGCCGTTCTCTCCGCCGGTGTTCTCGATCGCGGCGTCGACCTCGAGGGGCTCGCCCGCTTCGACCGAACCGTTCGCCTCCGTGATCGAGACGTTGAACGCGGCGGGTTCGGTCGAATCGATCTCGCCTGCCGGCGGCGTTTCGGCAGTCAGCGGCTCCTCGTAGTCGTAGTTGCTCATGTCGACCTCCCAGACGAGTCGTTCGCTGTCGTTTTCGGGAGTCCAGTCGACGGTGAACGAGTCGTTGCCGGGCTCGAGTTCCGACGGCGGCTCGTCGGCGGTCGTCCCCTCGACGAACTCGCTGCCGACCACCAGCGATTCGTTGTTCGGGTTCTCGTACGCGAAGGTGACCGCGATGCCGTCCGCGGTCGGCGTCGTCTCCGCGACGCTGACGTTCGGCCGTTCGGGTCGGATCTCCTCGAGGCACTCGCTCGCATTGGGGTTCGGGTGGTCGATCGATCCCGGCGTCGCGTCGGGCGACGCGAAGCCGGTGATCACGGCGCCCGTATCGCCCTCGGGGACCGTGACGGTCGCGCCGTCGGCCGTCTCGGCGACGGTGAAGTCGTCACCGGTCTCGTAGGTGAGCGTCCCCTCGAACGGCGCCGGGACGTCCTCGCCGACGGTGACGGCGTACTCGCCCATCGAGTTGCCGAAGCCGCCGCTCTCGTAGAACGCGGTCCCGACGATGATCGTGTCGCCCTCCTCGAAGGAACCGGTCACCTCGGCCTGCGAACAACTGGGGAACGTCGCCTCGAACGTCGCCGGATCGCCGTCGACCGTGTACTCGACGGATTCGTTCGCCAGTGCCGTGTCGTTCTCGTCAGTGACGGCGACCTCGAGCGTCGCGTTCTCGGAGAGCGGCGGCTCGAGGTCGAGCGACTCGAGTTCGGCGGTCTCGTTGGCCTCGAAGAGATCGCTCTCCCCGCGTTGCGTGCCGTTCTCGTCGGTCGCGGTGACCCGGTAGTCGACGGTCGCGTTCGCCTCGTCGACGACGAGCGTCTCGCCGTCGCCCGTCTGATCCGACACGTTGAGCGTGGCCGCCGATTCGTTCGGCTGGTCGGCTTCGATCTGTTCCTGCAGGGCGACATCTTCGTCTTCGTCGAGAACGATGACCTCGTCGCTGGAGGTATTCCAGACTGGCGACTCGTGGCCCCAGTAGAGCGTATCAGCGGTGTCGTTGCCTGGACCTGTTACGATCGTTACTTCCTCACCGGGCTCGAGGACGAAGCCATCCGGGAACGTCAATGGCTCCCAGCCGAGCGAATCGACGACGCCGTCTTCGAAGCGATCCTGCATGGTCCAGCCGGAGAGATCGATCGCGATGTCGCCGTTATTCTGTATCGTGACGTATTCGTCTCCGGCGTTACCCTCGCCGACGTCGATTTCGTAGTCCGTGACCGCGAGCATTCCCTCGGCCTCGTCAGCGTTGTCGGCGACATCGTCGCCCGCCCCGTCGACCGCGTACTCGACCGTCTCGTTCTCGAGAGGTGTCCCGTTCTCGTCGATGACGGCCACGTCGACCGTCGCATTTGCCTCGAGCGGCGGCTCGAGGTCGAGTTCGAGGTCCGTCACCGTCTCGTTGGCCTCGAAGGACTGGCTCTCGGCCGTCGACTCATTGGCCGTCGCCGTTACGGTGTAGTCGACGGTCGCGCTCGCTTCGTCGACGGTCAGGGTCTCGCCGTCGCCGGTCTGATCGCTCACTGAGAGCGTCGCGTTCGGCTCGGCCGGTTCCTGCGGTCCCTGTACTTCGTCGCCGACCGAGACGAACGCCGTATCGAGCACCGGCACGCCGGCGTCGGTGACGTACGGGACGTCCTCCGCCCCGTCGGTATCGCCGTACTCGAACGTTCCGTCGTCGTTCGTATCGTGGTGGACCACTGCGGTGAGGGGCTGGTCCTCCTCGATCGGCTCCTCGAGGTCGATCTCGACGTCGGAGTGGGTCCCGGCCTCGAGGGCGCTCGAGGTCCCGAGAACGGCGCCCGGATCGGCGACGGCGTCGGCCGCGTAGATCGCGACAAAGCCGCCCTCCGAGAGGTCGACCTCGTCGACGGCGACCGTCTCGCCGTCGCCTTCCCGGTCGGCGAACGTAATCGACGCCGTTCCCTCGAGTTCGTCGATCTCGTCGGCGCGATCCTCGGCCGCGTCCTCGACGTACTGCCTGATTTCGGTGATATCGTCGATCTCCTGCTGGACCGCGTACGCGGTGGCGTCGGACGCGGTCTCCTGGGTCAGGACCTGCAGTTGCGTGACGCTGATCCGCTGGTACTGGACGACGCGGGCCGTCTCCTGCGTGGCGCCGCTGGCGGCGATCTGGATCTGCTCGACGGTCGCCGACTGATACTGGCTCAGCGCGCCGCTGGCACCGCCGGACGCCAGCCGCTGGACCTGCGTGATATCGACGACCTGCTGCTGGAGCACCGACCCCTCGCCGGCGCCGAACGCGGCGGCCTGAATCTGCTGAATATCGGCGATCTGGTACTGGACCGCCGACTCGATCGCTCCCTGGGACGCGCCGACCGCGGCGTACTGGATCTGGCTGATCGAAATCTCCTGGTGCTGAACCAGCACGCCGCCCGCGGCCCCGTCGGCCGCCGCCTGAATCTGCTCGACCGTGGCCGACTGGCTCCGGTAAATCGAGCCCTTGGCCGCGCCGAAGGAGGCCTCCTGGATCTGGCTGATCGAGATCCGCTGGACCTGTTCGACGCTGACGGTCTGGAGCTGCGTCAGCGAACCCCTGCCCGCCCCGCGGGCCGCGGCCTGGGTCTGCTCGACGGTGACCTCCTGACGCTGGACGAGCGCGCCCTTCGCGGCGCCCGTGGCGGCCTTCTGCACCTGCTTGATGTTCACGCGCTGGCGCTGTTCGACGGTGATCTCCTGGCCCTGTTCGCCCTCGAGGGCCGCCGCGGTGCTCCCCTCGAGTGCGCCCGCGGACGCGCCGGCCGCCGCGTGCTGGACGTGCTCGAGCGTGATCCGCTGGCGCTGTTCGACGGTGATCTTCTGATACTGCTCGAGGACGCCGTAGGCCGCCCCCTGCGCGGCCTCCTGGGTCTTCGGGGGGTCCCGAACGTCGCTATCGCCCGCTTCCCGGCACGCCCCCGCTGCGGCCCCGCGCGTGGCGACCTGAATCTGGTCGACGTCGGCGTGCTGTTTCTGCGCGAGGGCGCCGTGGGTCGCCCCCCACGTCGCGCTCTGCATCTGGCTCGCCGAGACCGTCTGCGACTGGGCGAGCGCGCCGTCGGTCGCGCCGCCGATCGCGGACTGGAGCTGTTCGATCTCGGCGTCCTGGGACTGGATCAGCGAGCCGTGGACCGCGCCGGCCGTCGCGGCCTGAATCTGCTCGGCGTCGGCCGCTTGGTGCTGGGCGACCGACTGACTGGCGGCCTCGACGGCCGCCGCGCGCTGTTCCTGGGTCACCTCGACGCCCTGCTGCTGGGCCAGTTCCATCCCCTCGTCGACGCCGGCCTCGACGGCCGTCGTCTGTTCCTGTGCGAGCGAGGCGCTCGCGTCAGCGTCGGCGGTCGCCTCCGCGTCGGTCGTGGCCGATTCCGTCGCAGCGTCGAACGACACTAACTCGCCGTCCGCGGCCGACTGGCTCGCACGCACGGGTTCTCGATCCGCCGCGTCCGCGGCGGTGGAATCCGTACTTCCGCTGCCATCGTCTTGGCTGGCGGCTACACTGTCTGCAGCGGCGATATCCGTCGTTTCGCCGTCTCCCCCGCCGGGAGCGCTCTCGCTGCCCTCGAACGGGACGACACCGCCGCCGAGCAGCGGCAGCGCCACCGCGCTCGTGACCAGCAGCGCGGCGACGGCGAGCACTGCAACGGCCGCTCCTCGACGCCGATTCATGGCTCGACGCTCCCGCCGCCCCGTCCCCTCGAGCGGCGATTGCGCTCCCACCGGTCCGAGCGGCGATCGCGGTTCGAACGGTCCGTGCGACCGTCGCGTCCCCACCGTTCGCGAGTCGATCGCTGGCTTCGTCTCGGTTCCCGATCGCGCCGTGGTCCGAACCGCCTACGTACGGATGACATCAGCTTTCTATCACGGGAGCGAAAGAGCGCATAAGGCCCGCGGGTCGTTTCGGTTAGGAATCGAATACAATCCACGATTACTCCGCCTCGAGCGGGGCGTATTCCGCCGGAGCGGCGCTCTCGACGGGGCGGGTATTTCGGACGCGCTTCGCCCGCGATCGCGACGGATCCAGCTCGGAGTGTCTGTTTCCAAATAGGAAGCGGACTGTTTCGGCTCCTCCCGCCCGATCGGCATCCGTCCCGCTCCGCGGAGACGACAGCGGATCGGCCCCGTCTCGGAAACCGAAGTGTTGAACTTGGTTTACGAGAATCGGTGTGGTATGGCAACGAACCGAGAGTCCGTCGATCTCGTCGAGGGGGACGTCGTCCGCCAGTTCGCTCGCGCGGCGGTGCTGGCGGCGCTGGTCGGGGCGTCGATATTCGTGACGATCCCGTACCCGTTCTCGCCAGCGCCGATCACGCTACAAGTGCTGTTCGTCTTCCTCGCCGGCCTCGTGCTGGGGCCGGTCTGGGGAGCGATCTCGATGCTCTGCTATCTGACCGCCGGTGCGGCCGGACTCCCGATCTTCTCGGGGATGGAGGCTGGGTTCGGCCCCCTCGTCGGAAACACCGCGGGCTACCTCTGGTCGTACCCGCTCGCGGCGGCGCTGATCGGCGCCGTCGTTCACCGGGGCACCGACCTCCAGAACCCCGCCGACGTCCCCCTGCCGATCGTCGTCGGCGCGCTCGTCGCCGGGACGATCCTCATCTACGCCATGGGGACGGCCTACGCGGCCTGGCTCCAGGCCCTCGAGCCCTGGGAGGCGATCACCGTCTACGCGCTCTCGTTCGTCCCCGCCGAACTGGTCAAGATGGCCGCCGCGATCGCGATCGTGAAGAGCGGGCGACTCGAGCCGGTCGGATCGTGATCGCTCGAGCGACGCCGTCGACCCCGTCAGCGAGGGCGCGATGATCGAGTTTCGGTCCGTCACCTACGCCTTCGACGAGGTCCCGGTCCTCGAGGACGTCTCGCTGACCATCGACGACGGCGAGTTCGTCGTCCTCGCGGGCGCCAACGGGAGCGGCAAGACGACCCTGCTGCGCCACTGCAACGGGCTGGTGACGCCCGACTCGGGCGCGGTGCTGGTCGACGGCACACCGGTCACCGAGGACCTCGTCGCCGCCCGCTCGCGCGTCGGCATGGTCTTCCAGCACCCGCGCGACCAGTTCGTCGCCGCGACGATCGGCGCCGACGTCGCCTTCGGCCCGGAGAACCTCGGCCTCGAGCGCGACGAGATCGACCGCCGCGTGGCGGACGCGCTCGAGGCCGTGAACATGACCGGCCGCGGCGACGAGCGGATCGACGCGCTCTCGGGGGGCGAGCAGTCCCGCGTCGCCATCGCCGGCGCGCTCGCGATGGAACCGACCCATCTCGTCCTGGACGAACCGTTCACCGGGCTCGACGATCCCGCTCGACGATCGGTCCTCTCGCGACTCGAGGCGCTGTCCGGGGAAGGGACCGGAATCCTGCTCGCGACTCACGACCTCCGGGACGTGCTCGACCCGGCCGACCGCATCGTCGCCATGCGGGACGGCGCGGTCGCCGTCGACGACGCGCCCGACCGCGCGCTCGAGGCGCTGTCGGCCCTCGAGGTTCGAGTGCCGGACGTCTGACCGCCCGCAGAGCGACGATCACCGCCACTGCCACTGCTACCGCTATCGACGACGATCGCCGTCGCCGTCACCGCCATCGCAACCGCCACCGCTACCGACGATGCTCAGCTACGATCCCGACGACACGCTCGCCCACCGGCTCGATCCCCGCTCGAAGCTGGCCGTCCAGTTCGGGTTCGCCGCGACCGCGCTGGCCCACACGAGCCCACGGGCGCTGGTCGCGCTCACCGCCGTCACCGCGGCGATCCTGCTCGCCGCTCGAGTCCCGCTGCTCGAGACGCTCTCCGCCTATCGCTTTGCACTGGGCTTTCTCGCGCTCGCGCCGGTGCTCGCGGCGCTCACGTTCGGTCCGCCCTGGATCGACCCCGCGGACGGCCTCGCCTCCGCGCGGGCGAGCTACCGCGTCCTGCTCGTCTTGCTCGTCAGCGCGGCGTACGTCCGCTCGACGACGGTCCGGGACTCTCGAGCCGCGATCCAGCGGACGATCCCCGGGAAGCCCGGCCAGCTGCTCGGCGTCGGCGTCGCGCTCGTCTTCCGCTTTCTCCCGGTGTTGCAGGCGGACCTGCGGACGATCCGCGACGCGATGGCGGCGCGGCTGGGCGACGAGCGCAGCGCGACCGAGCGGGCGAGCACGCTGGGACTGCTCGGTCTCTCGCGGGCGTTCGACCGGGCCGATCGCCTCGCGCTCGCCATGCAGGCGCGGTGTTTCGCCTGGAATCCGACGCTGCCCGCGCTGTCGCTCTCGCGGCTGGACTACCCCGTCTTCGGCGTCGCCGTCGCCCTCGCGCTCTCGGCGCTGGTGTAGTGCTCGAGCGTGTCGGCCTCGGTCTCGGCGACCCTCTCCGCGACCGGTTCGATGCGCTAGCGACACGACGCACGCTCAGTCGAGGTCCGACTGCGTGTGCATTCTCCGTGCATTCCGGCCGGCCCTTCATTACGACCGGAGCCCCACTCCGAGACATGGAGGAGTACGATTTCCTGGTCATCGGTTCGGGGTCGGGACTCGACGTCGCGAACGCGGCCGCCCAGCGCGGGCAGTCGGTCGCCGTCGTCGAGAAGGGACGGCTCGGGGGCACCTGCCTCAACCGCGGCTGTATCCCCTCGAAGCAGCTGCTGTACCGCGCGGAGGTCCTCGAGACCGTCGAGCGCGCCGAGGAGTTCGGCATCGAGGCGTCGGTCGAGGACGTCGCCTTCGAGGAGATCGTCCGCGAGGTCAACGAGGACGTGGAGGAGAGTTCCGAATCGATCCGCCGGGGGCTCGAGTCGTCCTCGCGGCACGATCTCTATCAGGCGGAGGGTCGGTTCGTCGACGACCGAACGATCGAACTCTCGGGCGACGACCACGGTGGGCAGCGCCTGACCGCGGAGACGGTCCTCGTCGCGGCCGGGACTCGGCCCGGCGTCCCGGCGGTCGACGGCCTCGAGGACGTCGACTACCTCACCAGCCGCGAGGCGCTGCAGCTCGAGGAGCGACCCGACCACCTCGTCGTGATCGGCGGCGGCTACATCGCCGCGGAACTGGGCCAGTTCTTCGGGACGTTCGGCAGTGACGTCTCGGTGATCGGGCGGCGACCGTACCTGTTGCCCGACGCCGACGAGGAGGTGGCCGCCGAATTCACCGACCGCTTCGCCGATCGGTTCGACGTGTACACGGGGTGCGAGGCGACCGCGGTCTCGGAATCGGACGGCGAGGTGACCGTCGAAGCGCGACCGTATCCCGACGCCGAACCGGAATCGGAAGCAGAGCCGACCCCGTATCCGGAGCCCGAGAGCGGGGAGGGGACGGCCGAGCGCGTCACCGTCACCGGCGACGAACTGCTCGTCGCCACCGGGCGCGTGCCGAACACCGACACGCTGAACGTCGACGCGGCGGGGATCGAGACCGACGACCTGGGGTTCGTCGAGACCGACGAGTACCTGCGGACGAGCGCCGAGGGCGTCTGGGCGCTGGGTGACATCGTCGGCGAGTACCTCCTCAAACACAACGCCAATCACGAAGCGCAGGCCGTCGCGCGCAATCTCTTCGGCGACGACCTCGAGCCGGTCGACTACTCGGCGATTCCCTTCGCCGTCTTCTCCTCGCCCGAGGTGGCCGGCGTCGGTGCGACCGAACGGGAACTGCGGGCCGCCGACCGCGAGTACGCCAAGCGGACCTACCGATACGGGGACACCGCACGCGGGAGCGCGATGAAGGCGGAGGGGGTCGTCAAGCCGCTCGTCTCCCTCGAGGGCGAGATCCTGGGCTGTCACATCGTCGGTCCCGACGCGTCGAACCTGATCGAGGAGGTCGTCGTCGCGATGACGGCCGGCTCGGGGACGGTCCGCGACATCCGCGAGTCGGTCCATATCCACCCCGCGCTCTCGGAGGTCGTCCAGCGGGCGTTCTCGGGGCAGTTCACCCGCGGCGGTCACGATCACGATCACAATCACGACCACTAGACGGAGCGGTACGCGGTACCGGCGGCGATATTGCACTGCACGCACACGGTCGCCGGCCCGTTTTACGCGCAGGTGGCCTGCGTTCAGGTGCAATGGTAAACGCAGCCATCGTTATTCTCGCGGGCACCGAATCGCACTCGGACACCGGTCGACTGGTCAACGGCCTCGAGGCGGCCAAGGAGTTCGCCGACAACGAGGCGGACGAACTCGAGCTCATCTTCGACGGCGCCGGCACGCAGTGGGTCGAAGAACTCGAGGACGAGGACCACGACTACCACGACCTCTATCAGTCCGTCCAGGACGAAGCCGCCGTCTGTGACTACTGCGCCGGTGCGTTCGATGCCGACGACGCAGTCGAGGACGCGGGCCTCGTGCGCATCGACGAGAACGACGGCCATCCCAGTATACGGTCGCTCGTCGACGACGACTACGAGATCATCACGTACTGACGCCGCCATCGAGGGCACCGTTTTCGGGGCGCACTTCGGTCCAGCGCGACGGGCGCGGATCGACGTTCGTTCGACGCCATCGTCACTGTTCGTCGCGTTCTGAACCGTCTCCCGGAACGTCGATCCCACCGACGTTCGAACCGATAAGATCGGATTAGTCGTTCCAATCGCGACTTAGGTCGCCCGCTCGCGCGAAACTCCGTCTAAAGCCTTACGGGAGTGAGCGCTTGCCGTGCCACAACGATTCGTCCCTTTCATTCCGCCGATTCCCACGGACTAGGTGTGGTAACAAATGACGAGAGAGAACGCGTCGAACGATAGCGTGGCGCGGCGATCGGTGCTCGCGGCCGGCGGCGCGACGACCCTCGGTGCGCTCGTGAGCGGCGTCGGGGCGGCATCGAACAGATCGACGGTCGGTCAGCAGACTGAGAGCGACGGAACCGCCGACACGGGTCGCGACGTCACGGTGCGACAGGAGCCGGGCAACGCCGTCTACTGGGTGCTGCCTGGCGAGCGGCGACTGAGCCCGCAGGTGTTCGGAACGCCCGATAATCCGCGGCGAGGGACTGACCTGCTCGAGGCGCGCATCGAACGGGCGAAGGGACTGCCGGAACCGCTCGACGAGGCGATCCCGCAGCTCCTGCAGGACCTCCCGCCGCTGGTCGCGGCGCCCGAGGCGGCCCGCGAACCGATCGAAGCGTCCGACGGAATCGCCCGGGAGACGTTCACCGAACCGACGCTGTACAGCGACGAGGCCGAGGTGACCAGCGGCGCGTTCGAGGTCACCTACGGGGACCGACAGCCGTACGACCTCCCCGGGGAGCCGGGCGATACGTCCGACGCGGTCACCATCGAGGCGCAGTTCACCGATCCGGCGGGCAACGAGTACGAAATCGACCACGACCACGTCGTGCAACCACCGATTCCGGGCTACGAGACGGGCGGTGGCGTGCTGTCGGGCGGCTGGCTCCACGGGATCACGGGGACCGGATCGCCGCTGTTTCCCCGAGTGTACACCTACGGCGCGTCGTGGGGCGTCGGTAACGTCCACGTCAACGGTGAGTTGGCCACCGAGGACGGGTTCCGCGTCATCCACTTCATGACGACCCAGACGGTCCGCGACGAGCGATACCGCATGGCCGTAGACGAGGAGCTGCCGCTCGCGCCGGACGGGACGATCGCGGGGCAGGTCCACCACACCCACGGCGTCGTCCTACCGATCAGGCCGACCCCCGATGGCCCCGTCTACGACCCAGTGCCGACCGCGATGGAACTGCCGAACGGCGAGACCCAGCCGTTCATCCACGCGATGTGGGAACAGGACGAGATCGTCGCGGGGCCGTTCGACGACTGGGAGTTCCCCGGACAGGCCGAGGGGGAGGCGTCGGACGCCGCGGAATCAGCGGGCGGAGACGCCGACTTCCAGTTGATCGGCGAGGCGTCGGCGTGGCAGGGCGCGGCGCCCGACGCCATCGCGGGCGAGGCGAACCCGACGCTGCAACTCGAGGCGGGAACCGAGTGCGCGCTCGTCTGGGAGAACGGCGACGGGCTCCAGCACAACTTCGCGATCGAGGACGCGAACGGGGAGGACCTCCTCGCGTCCGAACTCGTCCGCGAACAGGGGGCCACGCAGTCAGTGACGTTCACCGCCAGCGAGGAGATGAGCGAGTACTACTGTCAGGTCCATCCCCGGAGCATGCGGGGCGGAATCGAAATCGAGGGCTGACTAGGGGATCTCGCTCGGGAGCCCGATCGGCTCGCCGAGGCGAATCCCCATCGGCGCCGGACCGGGCGTCTCGTGGCCTCGCATATAGCCGAGATAGAGGGCGCTGTTGACGATCCCGATGTGACTGAACGCCTGCGGGAAGTTCCCGAGGTGGGCACCCGTTTCGGGATCGATTTCTTCGGCGACCAGACCGAGGGGGTTCAGGTACTCGAGCAGCGTCTCGAACCGCGACTGCGCCTCCTCGATGCGCCCGGAGAGCGCGAGCGCGTCGACGAGCCAGCACGAGCAGAGGACGAACGCGCCCTCGTCGCCCGGGAGCCCGTCGTCGCCGTCGTACCGCCGGACGAACACCTCGTCCTCGACCAGCGTCGCCTCGGTCGCGTCGATCGTTCCCCGCACGCGATCGTCGTCGAAGGGGAGGAAGCCGACGAGCGGAAGCAACAGTCCCGTCGCGTCGAGCGCGTCCGACCCGTAGGACTGGACGAACGCGCCGACGTCCTCGTCGTAGCCGTTCTCGAGGACGTCGTCCCTGATCCGCTCGCGGCCCTCCCGCCAGTCCTCGAGCGGCGCGTCGTGGTCGCCGTCGGTCGCGATGGCGATCCCCCGATCGAGGGCGGCCCAGCACATCACTTTCGAGAAGACGAAGTGGTCGTTCCCGCCGCGGACCTCCCAGATGCCCGCATCGGGTTCGTCCCAGATCTCGCGGACGTACTCGACGATATCGCGGATCCGATCCCACTCGTCGGCGTCCAGTTCCCGCCCGTGCCGGTGCATCTCGTCGACGGCCAACAGGAGTTCCCCGTAGGTGTCGTGTTGGCGCTGATCGGCGGCCTCGTTCCCGATCCGGACGGGACGGGAGCCGCGATAGCCCTCGAAGTGCTCCAGTTCCCGCTCCTCGAGATCGGAATCGCCGTGAAGGCCGTACAGCGGCTGGATCGCCGCCGGATCGTCGGCCTGACAGAGATCCATGAACCAGTCGAAGTAGTCGGTGGCCTCCTCGACGGTGCCGAGGTTCATCAGCGCCTGCACGGTGAAGCCGGCGTCGCGCAGCCAGTTGAATCGGTAGTCCCAGTTCCGAACGCCGCCGATGTCCTCCGGCAGCGAGGTCGTCGGCGCGGCGGCGATGGCCCCCGACTCGGCGTGCGTGAGGAGTTTGAGGACGAGTTCGGAGCGAACGACGACGTCGTGCCACGGCCCCTCGAAGGCACAGTCGTCTCCCGGACCACAGCTGTGCGCCCAGTCGGTCCAGAACTCGAGCGTCTCCTCGAGCGCGGCCTCGGGGTCCGTGTTCGCCTCTTCGGCGCCCGTACACCGGAGCAGGAACCACGCCGTCTCGCCGGCCTCGAGCGAGAGCTGGCCGGTGATTCGGCCCTCTTCGATCTCGAGGTCGATCGGGCTCTCGAGCAGCGTCCGTTCCTCGTCGCCCTCGGCGAGGACGCCCTTCTCGACGGACTCGATCGACGTCTCCGCGCGCCCGTAATCGAATCGAGGCTCGAGGTCGACTTCGAGGTCGACGGTTCCGTCCGCGCAGGCGAGCTTGCGGTAGAGGACCTTCTTCGGGTGGTCGGTTCGGCCGGCCGGCGGCAGGAAGTCAGTTACCGTCACGATCCCGTCGTCGGTGTCGAAGGCCGTCTCGAGGACGTTCGTGTCGTCGACGTACCGCCGGTCCGTCTCGAACGAATCGGTCGGGGCGATCCGGAACCGCCCGCCGCGCTCGGCGTCGAGGACCGCCGCGAGGACGCTCGGCGACTCGAGGTGGGGGAACGGGAACCAGTCGATCGATCCGTTCGGCCCGACGAGCGCACAGGTCTCGAGGTTTCCGACGACGCCGTAGGATTCGATCGGCGGATACGCGTCAGGTTCAGCCATCGATATCACCCGCGGTGCGGACGGCGGCGGAACCGACAGGTGACCCGTTGCACATACCGCATCGTTCGGGTACTAGCGGGAAAAAAGCGGCCCGCGCATAGCGTGAAACGCTCGATCGATGCCTGAATACACTGTTCGATAACGACCAAACGAATTCGGGTTCGTACTCGAGGGCGGCGGAGGCCGGTGGAAAAGAGCACGCCGGCCGATCCTCGCGGGAACAGCCGAGGATCGGCATCCCGCTTTCATCCGGCCGACGACCGTGCCGGTGTTCGGGAACCCGATCCGGGAACCTGGCCGCTGTCACGGCCGGGAGAGCGTAACGAGTCCGTCGCGGCTACGGATCCCGATCGGGAGCGAGAGCGACGCGTCTCGGCGGTCACAGTTCGACTGACGACGCCGACTCGACGTCGAATCGGGTGACGTCCGGTTCGCCCGAGAGCAGATCCGGGAGCGCCGCCTCGAACGCCTCGAAGTGGTCGGTCTCCGCGTGCGAACCGAAGGCGGCTTCGTCCTCGTATCGTTCGAAGAATCGAAACACGTTCGGATCCCCGACGTCCGTCGCGACCCGATAGTCGACGACGCCGTCTTCCTCACGGGAGTCTTCGGCCAACTCTTCGACGAGTTCGAGGGCCTCGTCGCGTCGATCCGGATCGATCGGAAACGTCGCGTGGATAACGAGCATCGCACTCACCTCGACCGACGAGCCACAAAGTTCTGTCCCGGTCGTGCACCGGTCGCACATTACGTGATCGGTGGATTGTGTGCTCCGCCTGCCGCGGAGGTGACGACTTCCGGGAGGGTCGGATGGACGCGGATCGCGACCGATTGGGGCCTCCGAAACGACCGCTGTTCACTCAGCGGGACATTCCCCTCGGTGATGTGGTGGCGGTGGTTGCCGTAACGCCAACCGTGATGGGTGATATAGTGTAACACATACCGTATGGGGACCCGATTGACCGCTCCGAGCCGGAATCCGGACAGGTGTTCGAATCGATCGAAGAGCGAGTCGATCGGCGGGACGACTGGGCGCGCCGCCGCCGGCACGGGATCCCCACGGACAAGCAGCTGCTGGTCATCGCGTGCATGGACGAACGAATTCCGATCGAAGAAGCGCTCGGAATTTCCCTCGGCGACGCCCAGATCTTCCGAAACGCCGGCGGGAAAGTGACCGACGACGTCGTCCGGAGCGCCGCGCTGACGACGAACTTCTTCGACACGACGGAGATCATCGTCGTCAATCACACCGATTGCGGCATGATGAGCGCACCCGACGAGGCCGTCGTCGACGGGCTCGAGGCCGCCGCCGGCGGGAGTCTCGACGATATCGATCTCAATCCCGCACTTCCCGGTTTGGATATCGGCGACGCCTCGATCGCCGAGTGGGTCTCGATGACCGACGACATCGACGAGGCGTGCCGGGCCCAGATCGACTACCTCGAGGACCATCCGCTCATCCCCGACGAGGTCGCCGTCCACGGGTACGTCTACGAAGTCGAAAGCGGCGCTCTCCGCCGTCCCGGTGAACGAGTATCCGAGCAAGTCAATACGCGTGTCTCGGAATAACGAACAACTCCGCTCCGATTTCCGTCTCCGAAGACCACTAGAGCGAAGCCTCGAACCGCGCTGAATCCGCCTCTGTCTTCGGGACGGCGCTACGATCACGATACGATCGTAGCGATGACTCTCCTCTTCACCGGACTTAGAGACTAATCCCGGTCGATCGTCGCGTATTTGATTACGAACGGAAGGGAGACCGACCGGTACTGACTCCACGACCCATCGAGATGAGGAGGCGCGGGACGACGGAATCGACGGTCGAGAAGGGCGAGTCCCGGCACCACCGACGGATCGACGGCTCGCGGACGGAACGCGCGATACCGCTCTCGGAAGTCGGTCGCCGGCGGATCCCGTGAAGTCCCTCGAGACGGTCACGTTCAGGCCGTTCGGCACCGCGCGCACACTCCCGCCGTCCCGTTTTATGCCGCCACGCAATAGGCAGAGAGGAAATGGTCGACGCAGCAGTAATCATCCTCGCGGGCACCGAATCGCACGCCGACACCGGTCGGATGGTCAACGGCCTCGAGGCGGCCAGGGAGTTCGCCGAGACGGCCGGCGACGATCTGGCGCTGATCTTCGATGGCGCCGGTACGCGGTGGATCGAAGCGCTCGAGGACGAGGACCACGACTACCACGATCTCTATCGGTCGGTTCACGACGAAGTGGCCGTCTGCGACTACTGCGCCGGCGCGTTCGGGGCCGACGAGGCCGTGGAAAACGCCGGGGTCGTGCGCATCGACGAGAACGAGGGACATCCGAGCGTTCGAACGCTCGTCGACGACGGGTACGAGGTCATCACGTTCTGAGACCGCTCGTGCTCTATCGATCCCCTGTTGACTGTGGGCAGGTAGCAAACGTTCGCTGAAAACGGGGAGCCAGTCACCGATACCGACCGCATGAGACGGGCGAATCGACGGAACGTATCGGTCGGAGCGACGTTCCGCCGCTCCACTCAGCGGCGGTTGAAAGGCTTTACTTCGGGGGCGATGTATCGAGACCGATGGCATCTCCCGAGCCCGAACCCGCCGTCTACACCTGCCAGTCGTGCGGCGAGTATCAGCTGGCGTCGGCGGCGCCGACCTGTTGCGGGGATTCGATGGACGAGGTCGAGGACAGGGTTCCCGTCGAATCGCCCGACGAAACGCATCTCATGCGGGCCGTGTTCGATATCTCCGAGACGGAGCTCGAGGTCTGTCGACACCTGATGTCCGAGGACGAGCTCACGGTCGACGAACTCACGGGGCTGGTCGATCGAGACCGAAGCGTCGTCACCCGCCACCTCAACCACCTGGTCGATCTGGGGATGATCGAGAAGCGCTCCCGCGTGCTCTCGAACGGCGGCCGGGTGAACGTCTACTCGCACCGATCGGCGGACGCGGTCCGTCGACAGTTCAAACTCGGGCTGTACACGTGGATGAGCGACGCCGTGGACGTCATCGACGACTTGAGCGAGGACAAGATCGAGCGACTGGTCGGGGGAACGGACGAGAGCGATCGCGGTCCGGTCATCGTCGAAGGAGACGAGTGACGTCTCCGCGACGGCAGCGAACGACCGCCACTCGAAGGCACGGATTCACTGTTACTGACTCTCTCGGGCGACCACCGCCGCTTCTCCGGCGCGTCACCGCAGTTCCCCGCCGAGGACCTTCGCGGCGACGAGCACGGGATCCCACGTCGTGTTGAACGGCGGGGCGTACGCGAGGTCGTAGTTCTCCAGTTCGAAGACGGTGGCACTCGCCTCGAGGGCGCCGACGACCGCGTGACTCCGGTGGACGGCGCCCTCGCCGTACTCGCTGACGAGGCTGGCGCCGAGCACGCGCCCCGAATCGCGGTCGGCGGTCAGCGTGACGGTCACGTCGCCGCCGTCGGGATAGTAGCCCGCGCGGGACTTCGCCGTGATCGTCTCGCTGACCGGATCGAACCCGGCCTCGCGGGCCTCGTCGCGATCGAGGATACCGGTCCGGGCCGCCTCGACGTCGAAGGCCTTGACGGCGGCCGTGCCGGCGACGCCGCCGCCCTCCGTTGGCGTTCCGGTGACGGTCTGTCCCACCGCGCGGCCGTGTCGGTTGGCCGTCAGCGCCAGCGGGACGTAGGTCGATTCGCCCGTCACGACGTGGGTCGCCTCCGCGCAGTCGCCCGCGGCGTAGACGTCGGGGACGTTCGTCTCCCGATAGGCGTCGGCCGCGATTGCGCCCGTCGGTCCCAGTTCGATCCCGGCGTCCTCGGCGAGACCCGTCCGCGGTCGCACGCCGGTGCCGATCAACGCCGCCTCGACCGGTACTCGATCGGCCGCAGTGACGACCGCCTCGACGGTACCGTCGCCGTCGTCCGCGAGTTCCCGCACCTCGCTGCCGAGGTGGACGACGACCTCGCGGTCGCGGAGGTGGTCGGCCACCGCCTCGCTGGTCGCCTCGCTGAACCCCGTCAGGACGCGGTCGCTGCGCTGAAACAGGTGGACCTCGAATCCGTTCGCCGCCAGCGCCTCGGCCATCTCGATGCCGATATAGCCGCCGCCGACGACGCCGACCGGGCCGGTACAGTCCTCGAGGTACCGACAGGCCGGCCCCCGGTCGGCCTGCTGGAGGTCCTCGCTGTCCCGCGCTCGCGCGACGTACTCCCGGAGTTCCTTCCCGTCGCTCATCGACCCGAGCGTGTAGACGCCCTCGAGATCGACGCCGTCGATCGGCGGGACGATCGACTCCGCGCCCGTCGCGAGCAGCAGGTGATCGTACGACTGGACGACCTCGTCGCCGTCGCGTACGGCGGTGACCGTCCGGTCGTCGGGATCGATCGCGACGACCTCGTGACCGGTCCGGAGATCGATGTCGCGTTCCTCGCGGAACTCCTCGGGCGTGACCGAGACCAGCGCCTCGAGCGACTGGATCTCGCCTTTGACGTAGTAGGGCAGCCCGCAGGCGCCGTAGGAGACCCACTCCCCCTTCTCGAAGACGACGATCTCGAGGTCGGAGTCCTCGCGTCGAGCCTTGCTCGCCGCGGCCATTCCCGCCGCGTCGCCGCCGACGATCACAAAGGTGTCCGTCATGGACCGCTAGACCATCGTCCGCGTTGTAATAAGTGCCGATGAATCCCGTCTCGCGCTCCACAGCGGTCCCCGCCAGTAGCGGTGCTCGGGAGTTCGACAGCAGACTCGCGCTCGGACGGCCGATCGCCGCGACTGTGCAGCCCTCGTGCACACGCTCTCAAGCGCTTTGAAGGGGCCTGCGCTAGCTCCGACTGCACCGGTAGCTCCGGTGTGCGGCCGTCGCGGTCGCGGGGTGACATCGCGGTTCGCCGGGTTGCAACGGGAACGGCGGTACTGCCCCGCGGTCATCGAGGCACGGGCCGCGGGGATCGCCGTCCGGTCGGCGATCGGTCGTCGGGATCGGACGGCCACCCACCAGAGCAACCGATCCGATACCGACCCGCCGCTCAGAGGTCGATGCCGCCGTTGACGTCGATCACTTCGCCGGTAATGTACCCGGACTCCTCGCGAGCGAGATAGCGGACGAGCCCGGCGATCTCCTCGACGGTCGCGAACCGCTCGAGCGGGATGTCCCCGCGCAGGTCGTCCCGAACGTCCTCGGGGAGCGCTTCGACCATCTCCGTCCGCGTGAAGCCGGGCGCGATGCAGTTCGCCGTCGTTCCAGTCCCGGCCAGCTCGAGCGCGAGCGACCGGGTAAAGCCGAAGAGACCGCTCTTGGCCGCGGCGTAGTTGGCCTGGCCGACGTTGCCCTGTTTGCCGATCACGCTCGAGACGCTGATGATCCGGCCGTCGTCGGTGGCCGCGAGGTCGTCGTAGAACGCCTTCGTGCAGTTGAACGCGCCGTTGAGCGAGACGTCGACGACGCGGTGCCAGTCCTCGGCGGTCATGTTCGCGAACGTGCGATCGGCGGTGATTCCCGCGTTGTTGACGAGGACGTCGATCGAGCCGAACGCGTCGACGACCGCCTCGCGCATCTCGTCGACCGCGTCGCGATCGGTGACGTCGGCCTGCACCGGATGGGCCGTCCCGTCGGTGTCGGCCTCGGTGATCGCGTCGGCGACCGCGTGGGCGTCGGCCTCCGAGGACCGGTAGTTGACGATCACGGTCGCGCCGTACCGACCGAGCTCGCGAGCGATGCCGCGTCCGATCCCGCGCGAGCCGCCGGTCACCAGACACGTTCGCCCCGCGAGCGGCTGGCGGGCCGGGAGTTCGAGGTCGGCCGGCCGGTTGGTCGTCTCCGCGCTCATTGGCGCCCCTCCACCGGTGTCGGCCCCTCGCGCTGGCGCGTCTCCGGGCGAGAGGCGTCCGCGCTCGTTTCGACGGTCGCGAGCAGATCGTTGACGGTGTACGTCCGCGAACGCTCCGCCGACGGCCGTTCCGTGTACGGGACGACGCCCCGAAGCGACGCCGCGTCCGCTTCGACGGCGTCCGCGGGCGCCGCGTCGTCCTCGGTGATCGCCAGTGCGATGACCGGAACCCGGACTCGCTCCCGCGGTTCGTCGGCCCCGACGTCGAGCGGTGACGGCGGAACCGCCTGCCGACGGAAGGCCGGCTCGAGCGAGTGGCCGTTACGGGCGGCCCAGCGTTCGAACTCGGCGACGAGTTCGTCGCGGGACGATCCGTTTTCACCGGTCGAGTCGGTGGCCGAGCGGTACTCGGGCGGCCAGTGGGTCACTCGATGGTCGTCGATCACGTCGCGTTCGTCGAGAGTCCGGAGCCGTTCGACGACCTCGTCGATGGTCGCCGTGATGGCCGGCGGAACGGTCGCACGGACGTAACAGTCGATCCGGAGACTCGCGTCCGGATCGGTATCGACGATCGGCGCGAAGGGGGATTCGAACTCACCGACAGGCATATCCGACCTCCGTGGACCGAACGCGGTCGTCTGCGACGAGCGATCGGAGAATCGGGAGGAGCGTAAGTTTCGATAATCCGAGCAGTCGCTGGAGTTCGGACACCGTCGCCTCTTCGAGTACCAGAAGTGAGAGATAGACGAGTTTAGTCTGCGGCGCGTCGATTTCCTCCGGTACTGTCGGCTGGTGTTCGCTCGTGGACATCATCCATGGACGACGCCAACGAACCGAGATATAAAGGTAATTGAGATGCGGTCTCACACACCACAGACCGGGCGCAGCCGGCGGTATTTCTAATCATTATTCACAGGTAATGGCACCATCTCGAAAGTGACATGATTTCGCGCGTTCGGCTAATTTATCAAAACCTTGATGGAGCGATAGAGGGGGTATCGGAGACGAACACCCGGAGACGAACCGACGACTCGAGACGGGAGCGATCGCTCTCGACGCAGGGGTCGCGTCACTGATCGGTCAGAAGTGGATGATGTCCACGAGTGACCGCTGCGAGCGGCCAGTCGTGATGAGCGAACCCGGATTTTCCGTCCGGATCGCCGGCGATCACTTCTAGACCCCCGATCGGGAAGATTGTAATCCCAAACAAGTTTGGTGTTTAGTGTTCGATGGCGCACGAACGTGACGCAAATAGGCACAGAGACACTCACTCGAGTCGCATCGTATCGGTATTCCGGCCACGGGTGCCGCCGGACTGGCGCTCAGTCCGCGGTGAATCGAAAACTCGTTCCACCGCAGCCCGGGCACGAATCGACCCGCTTCGGGAGCGGACTGGAAGCGCTTTCCGAGAGGAGCACGAATCCGCACTCGTCACACTCGATGTACGTGTTCATACGACTACCGATCAGTCGGCCGTCGCTGGTTCGATCTCCGCGAACTCGTCGGTAGTCCCCTCGGAAGCCCGAACAGCCTCGTCGCTTTCGACGGCAACCGAGTGGCCCGGATGTACGATGGTCCGCATAAGCGAGTGCTGGCGACGTTCCATACCACCATCAATCCGTTCAGCCGTTATAAACTCTTTCTGTACGATTCTATTATCTCATCGATTTGGGCCATCCATTCCGATTATCTAAGCGCATTCGGATTCGGTTATCTAAATCGCATTGGGTTACGCGTATCAAAACCGGCACTGAGCGAGTCGGTCAGGAGAGTTCGTGGTCTGCGTCGGCCTCACCTTCGTCGTCGACTACGGATTCGGTCCCGAAGTGGTTGAACGGTCGAAAGTAGTGGTGTCGAATGAGTTCTTCGCTCTCCACCTGGAGGCCGAGTTCGTCGAGCGTCTGTGCGACGCGCGTTACGTCGTCGTGTTTCGGGGCGACCGCCGTCACCTCGATGTTCTCTCGACCGGTCATCAACTCTTGCACTTCGACCACACCCTCTATCTGGAGCGCCTCGTCCGCCAATTCCTGCCGGTTGACGATCCGGGACGTACACGTGATACGGATCTCGAGTTGATAGCCGGCTTCTTCGTAGTTGATGATCGGAACGTAGCCCTCGATGATCCCTCGCTGCTCGAGGTTGCCGATCCGGTTTCGAACGGTCCCGTCCGAAACGCCGATTTGCTCTCCGATCGCGACCGCCGTCTTGTTGCGCGCGTCACGCTGCAGGATCTGGAGGATTTCGCGGTCGGTCTCGTCGAGCGGGGTGTATTCCGACGACGCACACATAAACCGTGCAACGATCCGACGTGCCTTGTGGTCTCTGCCTTCACGCGGGTTTGGATTCCTCGAGTCCGCCGTCCGAACGCGGTCGCTGTCACGGGATGCGACGGGTACCGGGTTCGGAGACGGCAGTATCTGGAGGCTTTGCGTGTCA
Source organism: Haloterrigena sp. KLK7 (assembly GCF_037914945.1). Lineage (NCBI taxonomy): Archaea > Methanobacteriati > Methanobacteriota > Halobacteria > Halobacteriales > Natrialbaceae > Haloterrigena > Haloterrigena salinisoli. Next base: position 2,586,067 of record NZ_CP149787.1, on the reverse strand, counting down.
CTCGGCCGGCGACAGCGGAACCGTGAACGTCGAGCCGCTGTTCGGTTCGCTTTCGACTCATCTTTCCCCTCGTGTGGTTCGACGATCCGCTCACAGAACGCGAGTCCGATACCGGTTCCGTCGTCTTCGACCGAGACGACCCGCTTCCGACCCCGTCAGCGCTCTGGAATGCGTTCAACCTCCTCACTCTGGCCGTTCACGACGCGGTGGAAGCGGTTCCGAAAATCCCATCGAGCGATCGTTCACACCGGCGACCGATCACTCTGAACGGGAACGACGGGTCTATTCAAGACCGAAGTAACAGGACTTTCACCTGCCCCACAGCGTCAAAATCGCGGAGTCGATACGCGAGTTTGCGAACTCGAGCCGCCTCGCCGCGACAGAAAACCGTTTCCAGACACCAATCCCCTTCGTGCGTGTGGCTTGTCGTCGTAATCACGTCCTGAAAGTCGTGTTGAACGTCGTGGAGCTCGCGGATTACGCGCTCGTGCTGATAATCGAACGCGAGTGCAGCAGTCACGTCACCCGAGACCGTTTCGAGTTCGATATGGGCCTCGATATACTCCTGCATCGCTTCCCGGACTGCTCGCGAGCGAGAGTCGAAGCCCTCAGTCTGCCACGTCTGATCGAACTCCGCGAGCAAGTCATCCGGAATATTGAAACTGGTACGCATCTGTTTACACCGGAGTTAGCGGGGTGAACGAATGGGCGCTGTGGTTTGTCACGCTGACTGGGTATTACGATTCCCGCCAATCGGTGCTAACAGCATTTTTGTGCCGTCTCTCCGGAGAATTCCGTATGGATATCGGCCTCGTTGCGGGTGTCGTTACGATCGGATTCGTCCACGGCGTGCTCCCGGACCACGGGTGGCCGATCGCTGCGACCTACGGGTTGAATCGCTCGCCGACGTGGCTCTACGGGACGGTAGCGGGCCTCATTCTCGGGGTCGGACATCTGATTAGTAGCGTCGTACTGGTACTGGCGTACTTTTGGTTCAGTCGCTTCGCTGCGTTCGCCGAAGGCCCGTGGATGCGATATCTCGCAGGAACGCTACTCGTTCTACTGGGAATTCACGAGTATCGGACCGGCGGGCACGGAACGGCACGCGATCACGCTCACGACGGGTCTCACCGCGAGCACGCCCATACGCACACGCACGAACACGATCGTTCACGCGACTACGGCCGTTCGGGAGCCCCCTCCCAGCGCGGGATACTGACTCGGATACGGGAGCGACTGTTCAGCGGCGGACATCGCCATTTGAGCGACGAAGACGCTGACCGGGGATTGATGGCCCTCGGGACGACCGCCCTCCTTCTGGGCTTTGCCCACGAGGAGCCGATTCAAATTCTGGCGATCTGTACGGGGACGGCCTACTGCGTGGAATTGATGCTGGTTTACTCGCTGGTAGTTATCATCGCAATCCTCATTCCGACGCTCCTCTTGATCGCGGGCTATGAACGCCACCGCGAAACGGTCGAGCGATACACGCCGTACCTACCGTTGCTGACAGCGACGGTGCTGGTGAGCATGGGGCTGGCGTTCATCATTGGGGTCCTCTGAGAACTCCCGATCCCGACCACCGTACTCTCCGGCGTCAGTCCGCGTTCGTTCGTCGCGATACTCGCTGAACGTATTCTCAAAACCGCAGCATGCGGGACGTACCGCGCACTCGAGAGGAGCAACTGGCAGTGCCGAGACGTTCGCCGACGAGGGTTCGACTGTGGTGGATATCGGAATCCGAACTGAACCGAAGGAAGAAAGCCAGTGGAGAAGACGTGCGTCGCTCCGCACGTGACGCTCGTCGCAGAAGACAAGCCGGTGGGGGGATTGTGAGGACCACTGGGAGAGCGAAGCTCTCCCTGATTCAAATCCCTCGACGGCTGTTGCTGCTCACGTGTTGTTCGCAGCAAAAAGCCGGTGGAGGGATTTGAACCCTCGACCTAATCCTTACGAAGGATTCGCTCTGCCAGTCTGAGCTACACCGGCACACCTTCGGAGTGCGCGTTTATTCGTAGGGCCGATACCAGCCATAAGGGTTGCGAATCGATCTTCTCGTGGGACTGACTCCCGTACCTTCGAGTCAGCGCTCGAGTCGAACGTCCAGACAGACGTTCAGTTCGTGGGGCGCGTAGGAGCGAACGACCCGTTCCGTCTCCACTGAAACGTCGTACGCCGGTTCGGCGGCCTCGCGGATCGCCCGCTCGCCCGGGCCGAACGGGTCGTCCTCGTGCTGGATGTCGTAGTAGTGGAGCACGCAGTCGTCGCCCGCGACGGTGACGGCGGCCTCGAGGAACTCGTCGGCGCTGTGGGGGAGGTTCATCACGATACGGTCGGCCCAGCCCTCGTACTCGGGCGCTACCTCGCGGACGTCATCACGGATCGCCGTCACCCTGTCTTCGACGCCGTTGCGGCGCGCGTTCTCTCGCAGGTAGTCGATCGCCGCGTCGTTGACGTCGACGCCGACGCAGTCCGCGCCGCGTTTCGCGACGGGGATCACGAACGGGCCGACGCCGGCGAACATGTCGAAGGCGCGCTCGCCCGCGGTCACCTGTTCGACGACTCGGTTGCGCTCGGTCGCGAGTCGCGGCGAGAAGTACACCTCCGCGAGGTCCAGCAGGAACTCGCAGCCGTACTCGCGGTGGACGACCTCCGTGTTCTCGCCGGCCAGCAGGGCCCAGTCGCGGATCCGCGTCTCCCCTTTCACCTTCGACTGCTTGTTCAGGACCGTCTCGAGGGGCAGATCCGACGCGACGATCGCGTCGGCGATCTCGCGTGCGCGCCCGTCGTCGTCCTCGTCGAGCAGCGCCGCGCGGCCCAGGCGTTCGTAGGACGGCTCGAAGCCGAGCAGGTCGGCGGGCGTCGTCTGCGTCTCGCGTTCCTCGAGCGGTCGGGCGACGACCGCGAACCCCTCGGGAACCGCGTCGGGATCGGTGACCGGGAGATAGAGACTGCCGTCGTCGACGGTCAGTTCGTACTCGTCGTCGATCAGGTCCGCGTCCGCGAGTCGCTGACGCGTGGCTTCCCCCTCCTCGCGCGGCACGCGGACGCACGGCACTTCCATACCCGGACGAAGCCGACGAGTCGCCGTAACGCTGACGTTTCGCCGCGCCGCCGGACGCCGTCGATCGAGACTCGAGCCGCGACCGTCGGAGTGAAGGTTTTCAGGTCGCCGCCGGTACTGGTCGGTATGCGAGAGCTGACGACCGCGGAGACGGTCCGCGAGGAGGGATCGTGGCTGTTCACGGTGCGGGACCGGTACGGCGAACTGGACGAAGTGATTCTCGTTCCCTGCGAGGACAGCGGCGAGCACGGCTCGACGAGCGGTCGGCCGGCGACCGACGGCGGCGTCGAGGCGTGGATCAACCGCTGTACGCACGAAGCCCAGCGCTTCGATACGGGTCGCGGCGTCCCGATGCGCGACGGCCAGATTATCTGTCCGAAACACGGCTCGATGTTCGATTCCTGTTCGGGCTACTGCGACAACGGCGAGGCCGCCGACACGACGCTCCCGTCGGTCGAGATCTCGGTGCGAGACGACGGCAGGGTCGTGCTCACCGACGACGAGTTCACGTTCGTCGGCGAGGGCGGGATCGACGACAACGAGGGTGACGATGGTCCCGCCTCGACGTCCCACATCGGCTTTTGAAGCCCAGTCAGTAGGAGCGCATCCGCCCGCTGCGTGGCAGGCGCAACCCGCCGTATTTTCCCCGTCGCGAGCGTCGTCCAGCCCGATACCATGTCGTCGACAACAGGCGATCGATCGGGACTGATGAAGAAGGTCGGCGTCGTGACGACCCTGATAGACGCGGTACGGGAGTTCTCGAAGGGCCACCGCGGGAGCGGCCTGGTGCTCCTCGTCGCGGCCGCCCTCTCCTCGCGGATCCCCGGCATCGGAACGGTCGCGTCGCTGCTCCTGCGGGCGTACCGACGGCTCCGTTGAGCGGACGTCGCGATCGACGATCGCCGTCTCGAAAGCGTATTCCGGACGCTGATACTACGAGCGCCCATGCTCACCTTCATCGGCCTCGGCCTCTACGACGAACAGTCGATCACCGTCGAGGGCCGGGACGCCCTCCGGAACGCCGACCGCGCCTACGCCGAGTTCTACACCAGCAAGCTGCTCGGCGCGACCGTCGACGACCTCGAGTCCGCCCACGACGTCGAAATCGAGGTCCGCGACCGCGCGGGCGTCGAACAGCACCCCGACAACATCCTCGAGGCCGCCGAGAGCGAGGACGTGGTCTTTCTGACCGCGGGCGATACGATGATCTCGACGACCCACGTCGATCTGCGCCTGCGGGCCCACGACCGCGGGATCGAGACGCGGGTAGTCCACGGCGTCACGGCCCAGACGGCCGCCAGTTCCCTGACCGGGCTCCAGAACTACCGCTTCGGGAAGGCGACGACCCTCCCGTTCCCGTACGCCCACGGCGCGGACGGCCTCCCCGCCAGCGTCACGGACACCATCGACGCGAACCGGGAGGACGGCCACCACACGGTCGTTTACCTCGATATCAAGGTCGGACACGAACTGACCGACGAGGACGAGTACATGACCGCCGACGTCGGCGCCGAACTCCTCGCGGCGGAGTACCCGGACCTCGTCGGCGTCGTCGTCGCCCGCGCGGGCAGCCCCGACCCGCTCGTCGCAGCCGGAACCATGTCGGAACTCGCCGAGCGGGAGTTCGGCGATCCGCTGCACCTGCTCGTCGTTCCCGGCGAGTGTCACCCGCTCGAGGCCGACGCCCTGGTCGAACTCGCCGGCGCCGATCGAGACGCGCTCGAGATCGTCTGAGTCGGTGCGAGCGGTCGGCTCGGCTCAGTCCGTGACGGTGAACTCGAGCGAGCGTCCCCCGCTCGTCACCTCGAATCGGCCCGGTTCGACGGCGGTCGTCCCGTCCGAGTGAACGACGCCCAGATCGGACGGGGTGAGCGTCACCGTCGCGTCCCGCCGCTCGCCGGGTTCGATCGAGAGTCGTTCGAATCCGACCAGTTCTCGAACCGGCGTCACCCGGGAGCTGACGACGTCGCGGAGGTAGACCTGGACGACCTCCGTGCCGGCGCGGTCGCCGCGGTTCGCGACGGTCACCGACACCTCGAGATCGTCCGCGGGGTCGAGGCGATCGGTCGCACAGGAGATCGATTCGTACTCGAACTCGGTGTAGCTCAGTCCGTGCCCGAACGCGAACAGCGGATCGTACGCGGGCGGGTGGGCGTCCTCGCCGAGCGGCCGCGGAGACGGAGCGTGGTCGTGAACCGTCGGTAGGTGGCCGACCGATTTCGGCATCGAGATCGGCAGTCTCCCGGCGGGGTTCGTCTCGCCGACGAGGACGTCGGCGATCGCTCGGCCGCCTTCGTACCCCGGATAGAACCCCATCACTACGGCGTCGGCGAGCCGTGACTCCTCGGGAATCGCCACGGGCCGTCCGGCGACGACGACCAGCGCGGTCGGCGTTCCCGTCTCGGCGACGCGCTCGAGCAGTCGCGTCTGCGCCCGCGGGAGTTCGAGCCGGCTCCGCGTCGGGAACTCGTCGGTCGGCCCCGTCACGGATTCGGGCCCGAACTCGTGGACGTACCAGTTCTCGCCGAGCGCGACGACGGCCGCGTCCGCGGTCGACGCGGCGTCCGCTGCCGCGTCGAGGTCCGAATCAGTGGTCGCTCCGATCGACGCGCCCCGCTCGAATTCGACCGTCGTCGCCGCGTCGGTGACCGTCTCGAGACCGTCGCGGACCGTCGTCCCGTGGTCGGCCGAGAGGCCGGCGACGGTCCAGCCGCCACAGAGGGCGTCGAGGGAGTCGGCGTTCGGTCCCGTCACCAACAGTTCGTCGACGCCGTCGCCGAACGGCAACGTCTCACCGTCGTTCTGCAGGAGGACGATCGATTCGCGCGCACACGCCAGCGACAGGTCTCTGTGGGCGTCCCGCCCGACCACGGTTCGGCCCTCGCTCGGGTTCACGTAGGGGTCGTCGAACAGCCCGAGCCGGAACTTGAGTTCGAGGACTCGGCGGACGCTCTCGTCGAGTCGCGCCTCGTCGATCGCGCCGTCCTCGACCAGGTCGACCAGCAGGTCCGCGTACTCCCGGCCGCCGATCGATGCCACGTCGAGCCCCGCCCGCGTCGCCTGGTCGACCGCGTCCCGCAGCGACGGCGCGGTCCCGTGTTGGCCGTGGAGGAAGGCGACGCCGTGCCAGTCCGAGAGGACGAGTCCGTCGAAGCCGAGGTCCTCGCGCAGCAGCCCCGTCAGGAAGCGCCGCGACCCGTGGATCGGCTCGCCGTCGACGGAGCTGTACGACGGCATCACTGCGGTCGCACCGGCGTCGATCGCGCGCTCGAACGGCGGGACGAACACGCGGCGGAGCGTGCTCATCGAGACGTCGTTCGGGGCCGCGTCCTCGCCCCGCCGAGGAGTGCTGTAGGCCGGGAAGTGCTTGGCGGTCGCCGCGACCGCCGTCGGGTCCGCGAGCCCGGCGCCGTCGCCGCCCTGCAGTCCCTCGATCTCCGCGCTCGCCAGGTCGCCGACGAGGTGGGCAGCCTCGCCGTAGGTCTCGTAGGTGCGCCCCCACCGCGGCTCCCTGGCGACGTCCGCGTTGGGCGAGTAGTTGACCGTCGCGCCGGTCGCGCGCATCTCGGTCGCCGTCACGCGGGCGGCCCGCCGGACCAGGTCCGGGCTCCACGTCGCCGCCATGCCGAGGTTGTGCGGGAAGACGGTCGCCCCCGCCACGTTCGCGTGCCCGTGGACCGCGTCGACCGGAACGAGCAGCGGAATTCCGAGCCTGGTCTCCTCGCGGGCGATCCGCTGCAACCGGTTCGCGATCCGCGGCACGACGGCCGGACTGTTGTGCCTCGAGAAGCCGGTCGCGAACGGCGTGACCCACCCGATTCCCCGCTCGCGCACGAGCGACTCGAGGTCCTTGAGCGTGTGACTCCCGTAGGGGTCGGCACGCGCGTCGGAAGAGAAGACGCCGGTCAACTGTCCCGTCTTCTCCGCGAGCGTCATCCGCTCGAGCAGCGCAGTGACTCGCTCGTCGATGGACGCGTCGCTGTCTTCGTACGTCGGAGTCCCCTCGTCGACCATTCGAGCGCACGTTCGTGAGTCGCCTATTAACAGTTGTTGGCACGCGTTACCGGCGCAGTGGAACGATACGCAGTGTCGCGCGTCCTCGAGAGTCTCCGACGCGGTCCGTCGATGAGCCCGAAGCGGAGGGTCGGTCTCGCCAGTTCCGAGCGGACCACCCTCGCCGCTGACTCATCGCGATCGATACCGGCCCGTCGACGTCGTCGGTCCGACACCAGCCACGGGCAAGTGGCGAACCCGCGCTTCATCGGTGCCACCCCAGTGAATAATAGTAAGATAAGATAGAGTAGATCGATATACTCAGAATACAAATAGTTGTAGTTGATGGAGCCCACTAAAACCCGATCTAAGAGCATATATCATCGTTCAGACGCCAGTAGACTATTATTTCACTTCTATATCGAAAATATAAATACGCAGGTAGTAAACGGGAGTGCTTTCTATTATCTCCTTATTGCGGAGTATACTCCCATCTGTCCCCGCTTTGGGATCTAAGCTAGTAAATAACGTTTAGATATCATATCTTTCCCGATATAAGCGTATATCAGATAATAATCGGACAGCCTCGACGACGGTCCGCCGCGAGATCGGGCTGACCACCGCGGTATTGAGAGTATTTCGTTCAGTACTCACAGATCCGTCTCGGTGTCCCATCGACGACGAGCGTACTGTAATTTACAAACATACGCTCGTAAGACTCTGTGGCGGATCGCGGGACTAGCTGAGACGGTGTCGCTACGGCCGGGATCGACGCCGCGTCGGGAGCCGCTCGAGTTCACTCGAACTCGTATTCGGCGGCGCTGTAGGCGAGGATATCGGTGATGTCAGTACCTTCAATACCTTCGAGACTCTCGAGTCCGAGCACCATCAACAGCGGATAGAAGTCGCGCAGTTTCTGGAGATCGTAGTTCTCGGCGCGCATGCACTCGTAGCTGGTCTCCCGAAAGGCCAGTTCGATCTCGTCGCGGAGTTCCTCGGGCAGATAGATCGTGAGGTTCTCCCACTCCTCTTTGACGTTGGTGACGTCGACGGGCTCGTACTCGTCGTCCTCCGTGTTCACCCAGAACTTCGCGTACTCCGCGTCGGTCGACTCGGAACCGTCGTCCGGGGTCGATCGGTCGGGATCGTCGTCAGTCACGCTCGCCCACCTCTCCGGTCGGCCCGTCGCTGCCCGAAACGCGCTCGGAACTCGAGTACTGCTCGTTGTACCATCAATACAGTGTTATCGTGACGATCCAAATAGGTTGCGTCCACGGGGAACAACGCGTGAACGGTGTCGCTTCGGTGTCCGCGATCGCGTCCCGGAGCGAACGGGAGATATTTCCCGGAGGACGTAGTATTATAAATCATGAATCGATTCCGTACGTACTGTATGCACCACACGGAGGAGCGATAGGAATGGAGTCTCAGCGTACGTCACTCGTCGACGAGCTCACGCTCGAAGAGAAGATCGAACTCGTCCACGGATCGCTCGATCCGGACGGGAAGGCGACCGGCTACGTGCCCGGCAACGACCGGGTCGGCATCCCGCCGCTGACGATGGTCGACGGCCCCCTCGGCGTGCGAGCGATGGGCGAAGCGGCGACCGCGTTCCCCTCGTCGATCGCACTCGCGTCCTCGTGGAACCCAGACCTGGCCCGGCGGTTCGGCACCGCACTCGGTCGGGAAGCGGCCGCCCACGATCAGGACGTCGTGCTCGGTCCGGGAGTCAACATCGTTCGGACGCCGCAGGGCGGCCGGAACTTCGAATACTACAGCGAAGATCCGCGACTCACTGCCCGGATGGGCGTCGGGACCATCGAGGGAATCGAGTCCGCGGGCGTCGCGGCGATGGTCAAACACTACGTCGCGAACAACCAGGAGACGAACCGCTACGAGGTGAGCGCCGAACTGAGCGAGCGGGCGCTGCACGAGATCTACCTGCCGGCGTTCCGGGCGGCGGTCGAAGAGGCCGACGTCTCGTCGCTGATGACCGCGTACAATCGCGTCAACGGCGTTCACATGAGCGATCACGAGCGACTCCTCTCGGACGTGCTGAAAGACGAGTGGGAGTTCGACGGCGCGGTCGTCTCCGACTGGTGGGGCACCCGGAGCACCGTCGACGCGGCGCTGGCCGGCCTCGACATCGAGATGCCGGGCGTCGAACTCGAGGCGTATCTGCCGGGCGAGACCGCGGACGAGATAGACGCGCCCGACGACGAGGGCGGAGAACTGCCGCCCCTCCCGGACGTGCCGGCCTACTTCGGCGAGCCGCTCCGAGAGGCAGTCGAGGCCGGCGAGGTCGACGAGGCGGTTCTCGACGAGAAGATCGAGCGCCTCCTGAAGCTGATGGAGTCGGTCGGACGCTTCGACGACGACGCGCGCGAAGGCGAACTCGACACGCCGGAACATCGCCGTCTGGCCCGCGACATCGCGGTCGAGGGGACCGTTATGTTGACCAACGACGGCGCGTTGCCCCTCGAGGAGTCCGACTCGATCGCGCTGATCGGTCCCAACGCCGACGCCGCCAAGCTGGGCGGCGGCGGCTCCTCGGAGGTGACGCCGATCACCGAGACCAGTCCGCGCGAGGGGCTGGCCGAGCGAGCGGCCGACCTCGCGTTCGAACGCGGCGTGCCCCCGATCGTCGAATCGTCGTTCTTCGACGACGGGGACGGGCAGAGCGACGACGGCGCGGACGCGAGCGCGAGCATCGACGACGCGGTGGCGGCCGCCGACGACGCCGATTGCGCGGTGATCGTCGCCCAGGACGACGCCACGGAGTTCAAAGACCGCGAGCACATCGAACTCCCCGGCGACCAGAACGAACTCGTCTCGGCCGTCGCCGACGTCGCCGACCGGACCGTCGTCGTCCTCCGAACCAGCGGTCCCGTGGAGATGCCGTGGCTCGAGTCGGTCGACGCCGTCCTCGAGACCTGGTATCCGGGTCAGGCCGACGGCGAGGCGCTGGCGGCCGTCCTGTACGGCGACGCCGATCCGGGCGGTCGGCTCCCGGTCACGTTCGGTCGCTCGCCCGCGGACTACCCGACGGCCGAGGCGGAAGCGTTCCCCGGCGTGGACGGAGTGGCCAGGTACGACGAGGGCGTCTTCGTCGGCTACCGCTACTTCGACGAGCACGACGTCGACCCGCTGTTCCCGTTCGGACACGGCCTGTCGTACGCGTCCGTCGAGTACGACGACGCGACTCTCAGCGAGACCGCCGACGGATTCGAGGTCGCCGTCGACCTCCGCAATACGAGCGAGCGAGCCGGCACGGAGGTCGTTCAGGTGTACGCCGACAGATCGGCCGCACCGGTTCCGACGCCCGAGCGCGAGCTCGTCGGCTTCGAGACGGTCTCGCTCGAGGCCGACGAGGAGACGACGGTCCGCGTCTCGGTCGAGCGCGACGACTTCGCGTACTACGACGAGAGCGACGGCTGGACGGTCGCGGAGGGAACGAACACCGTTCTCGTCGGCCGTTCCTCGCGGGACGTGCGGGCGACGTTCGACGTGGACGTGTAGTCTCGAGTCCCGACTCCCGGCCACAGTTCGGCGTCGCTCTCCGCGACGCGACGTCCGCACTGATCCGACATCCCTCTCTGCGGCATCGTTTGTGACCAAGCGTACCCTTTTGCCGTCGAACTGAGTACGACGGTCCGTGCCACTGGAACGGATACTCCTCGCGGTCAGTGATCGCGACGAGGCCCGCATCGAACAGTTGACGGCCGCCGCAATCGAGATCGCCGAACCGGCCGATGCGACCGTGACGGTCGCACACGCGATTCCGGAGGAAGCGACGCCGACCTCGGAGAGCGCGTTCCCGATCGCCGGACGACACCGACCGTACGTACTCTCGGACGACGAGTACGACGACGTCCTGAATCGCTCCGAAATCGGCGACGCGGAGGGCGACGTCGACGATGTCGTCGCCCGACACCGAACCGTCCGGGCCGCCGTCGATCGTCTCGAGAACGCCGGCGTCACGGCCGAGGTACGCGGTGTCGTCGGTGAGCCCGGAGACACGATCGTCACGCTCGCGACCGAAATCGACGCCGGCCGGATCGTTATCGGCGGCCGACACCGGTCGCCGACGGACAAAGTCGTCTTCGGGAGCGTCGCGCAGGACGTCTTGCTCTCGGCGCCGTGTCCGGTCACGTTCGTTCGCGACGACTGAGGGGCTGCGCACGGACGGATCGAACGGCACTGCCTGGGACACGCAGCTAACGGATCGGTTCTCCGCAACCGTAATGCTTTACTATAGTTAATGTTAATTGTTTTCTACACGCTGGGATAGAGTACCAGGCACACGGGGGATCCAACAATGTCAGATACGACTACTGAAGCGATTGCTATCGGATCGAATAGCTGTTCAAACGGACGACCGGTTCGCCGTCGGAGCGACTCGGAACGACCTGACGCGCAATCGATCGGCTGGACGCTACCTGACGGAGTGATGCGGTCATGACGAACCGAGATGCGACGCCGTGGGCGACGATCGCGACGCTCCTGTTGGCGGCGACGTTGCCCGCGCTCTCCGGTGGCATCGTCAATCCGGTGTTACCGGCGATCGAAGCGGCGTTCTCGTCGGTGTCTAACGCCGGCGTCCTCGCCCAGCTCGTCAGTACGCTGACCGGGCTGATCATCGCCATCTTCGCGCCGATCATCGGCGTGCTCGTCGACCGCTACGGGCGAAAGCGCGTTCTGATCGTCTCGATGATCATCTACGGAATCGGGCCCAGTTCGGCCTACTTCCTCGATTCGCTGTACCTGATCCTCGGGACCCGGGTCTTCCTCGGTATCGCCGTCGCCGGGATCATGGTCAGCGTCACGACGCTCATCGCGGACTACTTCTCGGGCAAGCGTCGGGAGACCGTGATGGGCTGGCAGGGAGCCATGATGCCGTTCGGCGCCGCAGTCGCCATGGTCGCCGGCGGGGTTCTGGCCGACTTCAACTGGCGGATCGTCTTTCTCACGTACCTCGTCGCGCTCCTCATGCTTCCGCTCGTCGTCCGCTTCGTCGACGAACCGGAGGTCGACACCGCGAGCGATTCCTCGCTGCCGTCGGTCGCCGAACTGCGGGAGATTCTCGCCGAACTGCCGCTCGCGTTCCTGACCGGGGTCTACCTGACAATGTTCATCGGCATGATCGGATACAACCAGATCAACGTCGAGATCCCGTTCTACCTGCAGACCGTGACGTCGGTCGGCGGCACGATGACCGGGATCGCGATCGCGATCGTCTCGGTCGTCGCCGGCCTCGTGTCGCTGAACTTCGATCGCCTCCGCGAGCGGTTCAGTCCCATCGGGATCATCGCCGGTATCTTCGCCGCAGCCGGGATCGGGTTCGTCGTCGCCAGCGTGACCGAGAGTTACTGGATCATCGTCGTCGGGATCGTCATCGCGGGCGCCGGGCTCATACTGCTCACGCCGACGATAAACTACTGGGTGGCGGCGCGGGTCACCGAACGGTACCGCGGACGGGCCCTCAGCGGCGTCACGACGACGCAGTTCCTCGGTATGTTCGTCTCGCCGATCGCGGCCGAGCCGCTGATCTCGCGGCTGGGAACCGGACAGGCGCTGCTGGCGATCGGCGTCCTCGGGTTCGCGCTGATGGCCCTGTTCGCTTTCGTCGCGTTGCGACGGCGCGCGACGCCGGACGCGCCGTCCGCGACGCAGCCGAACGACTGATTCCGGAATCAGCGAGGTCGACGGTCGACCGCGGTCCGTTCTCCGGTCTTCGGTGGCGTCGCTCGCGTTCACATCGCGATCACGCATCGGCCGATTGAGTGACAAATAGTGCACGATATGATAGATCCTATACTATCATTCGAATACGATACGATCTATTCAGATTACTCGACGCTGGTTCGCCGAGCGCTGGGATCGTCAGTCGCGGCTAAACTCTCAGCTCCCCGCAATCGAAAACGGACGGAACGCCCTTACCTGGCGCCCCAGCCCCTCTATTCCGGTTTCAATCGACGACGAGCAAGTCGAACAGAACCGACCGATCGCGACTGAGTTCCGAAGATCTATCCGTTCCGCTATGCCATCGTTGCGGCCGTCAAACCGCTTTCCGTCGCACAATTCGGGTACGGATCGGTCAGAGCGCTCGAGCGTGAATGGAATCACAAGAGGTTCTTCGAGGTATCGAATACTGGCACCCATTTATGATAGTAATCCGTTAGTATTGTCTACACATACGCGACTTAGCATAATTTCCTAGCCGCTGCTGGAGTCGACGAGCGCGGTCAGAACGCGTCGGTCTGACTGCGTTCTCGAGCCCGACGGAACGAATCGCGGGAGTGCGAGACGAACCGAGCGGGAACGCGTGACTATTTAGGGTTCCGGTGGATGCCCTGTCCCATGAGCGGTCGGGAGGGGACGGACGGATCGGACGAGCCCGAGGGAGCGATCGGCGTTCCGACGACCGATGCGAATCGCGACGGTGGGGAACTGGACGCGGAGACGGTCGCCGTGGCCCGCGAGGAGCTCCAGCGGACCTTCGACTATCAGGTCGAGCGCTTCCAGGAGATCGACGCCAAGGCCATCGAGATCCTGAAGGCGAACCTCCTGTTGATCGGGCTCGTCGTCACCGGCGGCTCGATCGTCTTCCAGACCGATATCCACGTCATGGCCTTCGTGAACCTCTTTACGATCGCGGGCGGGGTGCTCCTGCTGGTCTCGACGGGGCTCGCCGGGGTGACCTATACCGCGTCGAACCTCCGGGGCGGTATCGACACCGACGCCGTCGAGGTCGGGCTCGCGTCGGCTCGAGTCGCCCCCGAGGCGCGAGCCGAGACGGCGCCGTTCGAGGAGCGCCTGCTCCGCAGCTACGGCCGCTGGATCGAGTACAACGCGCGAGTGACGGCCGTCAACGACATGTTCGCGACGATCACCGTTCTCATGGTGATCGCCGCGCTCGTCTACGTTACCGCCGGGATCACCGCCGGCGCCGTCGGCCCGTCGACGGTCGTCTCGGTGCTCTCGTTTCTCGTCCTCTCGGCCGTCCTGGCGTGGCTCGGCGCCTTCGCCTACTACATGGACCATCTCGGCGTGAGCGAGGAATCCTGGGCGGGGACCTTCGACGGCGTCCGCCTCTCGAAGGGGGTCACCCGAAAACGCGGCCTCTCGACGCTCCGGACGATGCGCAGCGAACGCGACGAGGCGGAAGCGGACGAAGCGGAAGCCGACGGAGTGGAAGCGGAGGCGGAAGCCTAGACGGATCCGCTCGACTCCCCGCCGTTACCCCTCCAGAACGCCCTCGAGTTCGTCGCGGAAGTCCCCGGGCACTTCGACGTGGGGCGCGTGCCCGGTGTTCCCGAAGACGACCTCCTCGAACTCGCCGCCCGAATCGGCGTAGTCCTCGAGGACGGCGCGGGTCTGGTCGACCATCGGCTGGGGCGGGAAGACGTCCTCGCCGGGCCAGTCGGGAATCTGCCCCATTCGGCCGAGCGTCCCGACGTCGAAGACGGACTCGTTGGAGACGATCTGGTCCGAGTCGCCGCGGATCCACAGGACGGGCGGTTTCTCCTCCGGATCGATGTCGGTGATCTCCTCGAGTGAGCAGTACTTCGGCGAAATGGCGTTGTTCACGCCGTTCTCGCCGGGCGCGACGCCGGGCCAGTTCTCGCTCTCGGTCGCGTCGCCGGGGTAGTTCTCGTCGCCGGTGACGGTATCGAGCATCCCCGTCAGATACGACTCCTCGCGCTCCTCGTCGAAGACGTAGCTCGGATCGACGTAGAACGTCCGCAGGACCTTCCGCGGCGAGGACTGTCCCTCCTCGCCGCGGTCCCGTTCGGCGAGTCCGGCGACGAACTCCTCGTTGCCCAGCCCGCCGCCGGAGCCGGCGTAGTCGTCGAAACACGGCGTTCCCTCCTCGTCTCTCGTCCCGCCGAAGCCGTACGGCGAGAGCGGGTTGACCAGGACGAGGTTCGCGACCGCGTCGGGGTTATCGATCGCGTATCGCATCGCGACGCCGCCGCCGTTCGACCAGCCGACCAGCGTCAGGGGGTCGGCGAGGTCGAGTTCCGAAAACAGCGCGCGGAGGTCCCCCTCGAAGTCTCCGAGGCCGTTAGTCGCATCGACCCCTTTCGCCTCCGAATCGCCGTACCCCCGCAGATCCGGTGCGATGGCGTGATATCCGGACGGTAGGTCCGTCATCACGTCCTCGAAGAACCGCGACGAGGAGACGTTCCCGTGGATGAAGACGACGGTTCCGTCGGCCTCGGCGACCCCGTTCGGGGTCGCCGTCTCGAGGTAGTGGGTCTCGAGGCGGTCGGTGTCGGCGACGTGCGATTCGATACCGGTGAGGGTGTCGTCTCGAGGCATGAGCCGGGATATCACGGCGAGTGTGATAGGTGTCGGTGTTGCAGAAGCCGTCCCCGCGGCGGATCGTCGAAACGAACGACGGCGACTGACCGACAGCTCGGCCCCGCTCAGGAGAGGAGTCGCTTGAGTCTGGCGAACAGTCCCTTCGAGGGATCGCCGCCGCGACGGGGGGTCCCGGACTCGGTCGACTCGGCGCCGGAATCGCTCGCGTCGGTCGACGCCGTCGGCTGGGTCGATTCGGCGGTCGAGGCCGCACTCCCGCCGTCGGCTTCCGCGATCGCTCGCTCGATGAGGCTCTCGACGTCGTTGACGGCGTCTTTCACCGGCGCCTTGACGAGGGGTTTGCCCTCGAAGCGGTCCCGGTTCACCGACGTGTCCGCGGCGATGATCACCGCGTCCGCCTCGGCGATCGCGTCGCTCGAGAGCTCGTTCTCCTGGCCCATGGCGCCCTGGACCTCGACGTCGATCTCGTGGCCGAGATCGGTCGCGGTCTGTTCCAAGTTTTCGGCCGCCATCTGGCTGTGTGCGATACCCGTCGGACAGGACGTTACTGCGACGAATTTCATTGGTCTGTGGTGGTGTTGACGTGCTCGGAAACGGTCGTTCTCGTGGCCGCGTCCGTCGCCCGGTTCGCGAGCGACTCGGCGTCGTCGGTCTCGAGGTCGGCGATCGCGGCCTTCACTTCGGGGATCGTCACGGCGCTCATGCTGAGTTCGTCGAGCCCCAGCCCGACCAGCAGCGGCGTCAGGTCGGGGTCGCCGGCCATCTCGCCGCACATGCCGACCCAGGCGTCGCCGGCCGCCGCGGCCGCGACGGTGCGCTCGATCGCGCGGAGGACCGCCGGCTCGCAGGGATCGCGGAGGTCGGCGACGCGCTCGTTCTCCCGGGCGGCGGCCATCACGTACTGGGTGAGGTCGTTCGTGCCGATGCTGAGGAAGTCGACGCGCTCGGCCAGTTCCTCGGCCGTAAAGGCGGCGCTGGGCGTCTCGATCATCACGCCCAGTTCCGGCGTCTCGTACTCGACGCCCGCCGAGTCGAGGTCGGCGGCGACGCTCTCGACCGTCTCGAGGGCCGCCTCGAGCTCCGGCACGGTCGCCACCATCGGGAACATCACCGAGAGGGTCCCCGGCTCGGCGGCGGCCGCCCGCAACAGTGCACGGAGCTGCGTCTCGAAGAGGTCGGCGTCCGGGCCGAGCGAGCGTCGGATCCCTCGCTGGCCGAGGAACGGGTTCTCCGCGTCGGGGGTCTCGAGGTAGGGGATCGGTTTGTCGCCGCCGACGTCGAGCGTCCGCACGACGACTCGGCCCTCGGGAAACGCCGCGAGCGCCTCGCGGTAGACCTCGAACTGCTCGTCCTCGTCGGGCGGCGCCTCGCGGTCGAGAAAGAGGAACTCGGTTCGGAAGAGGCCGATCCCGTCCGCGCCCTGCGCGACGGCGCCCTCGAGTTCCGCGAGGGTGCCGACGTTGGCGGCGACCTCGACGGAGCGTCCGTCGGCCGTCTCGACCGGCTCCTCGCGAACGTCGACGTCGCGGCCGCCGGCCGCGCGTTCGCGCTGGTCGGGCGTCGGATCGGCGATCACCGCGCCGTCCTCCCCGTCGACCAGCACGTCGGCGCCGCCGTCGATCGACTCGAGGTCGTCGCCGACGCCGACGACGGCGGGGATCCCCAGCGAACGGGCGAAGATCGCGGCGTGAGAGGTCCGGCCGCCCTCGACCGTCGCGAAGCCGGCGACGCGGTCGGGATCGAGCTGGGCGGTGTCGCTGGGCGTCAGCCGCTCGGCGAGCAGGATCGAGCCGGTCGACAGCGAGGCGAGGTCGACGCGATCCGCGTCGGTGAGCAGCCGCAGCAGTCGGTCCCGGACGTCGCGGAGATCGTCGGCGCGCTCGGCCATCCGGCCGTCCATCCCCTCGAACTGCGCGATGGGGTCCTCGAAGGCGTCCTCGACCGCGTGTTCGGCGGGCAGGCCGTCGTCGATGGCCGCCTCCACGCCGTCGGTGATCTGCGGATCGTCGACGAACTGCTTGTGGGCGTCGAACACCGCGGCCTCCTCCTCGCCGACGCGCTCGGCGGTCCGCTCGCGCTCGCGCTCGAGTTCCGCTCGGGCGCGGTCGCGGGCGTCCGCGAACCGCTCGCGTTCGGCGTCCGGATCGACGGCCTCGGCCGCCGGCGGCGCCTCGAGTTCGAGGTCGGCGTTCGGATCGTACCAGACGGCGCTGCCGACGCCGGACAGCGGCGTGACGCCGGTTCCCTCGTGCGATCGCGGTGCGGACTCGTTGGCGGCCATCGGTTCAGGTCTCCGGTTCGGCTTCGGACTCGGTCTCGGGCGTCGAGAGCAGTTCCTCGAGGTCGTCGAGCGCCGCCTCGGCGTCGTCGCCCTCGGCGATCAGCCGGACGTCCTCGCCGCTGGCGACGCCGAGGCTGGTCACGGCCAGCATGCTCGCCGCGTCGACCGCGTCCCCGTCGGTCGGGGCGACCCGCACGTCGGCGTCGAACTCGGTCGCCGTTTCGACGAACTTCGCGGCCGGTCGCGCGTGGAGCCCGTCCTCGGGGACCACGGTGACGGTGCGCTCCATCACGCGACCGCCTCCGTGATCGTCTCCTCGATCGCCGCCTTCGACTCGGCCTCGTGGAGGCGCTCGCGGACGTCGTCGTGCATCAGGGCCCGCGAGAGCGAACTCAGGAGTTCGAGGTGGTCCTCACCGCCCTCGGCGGGGACGAGCAGCATGAACAGCAGCGTCGCCGGCTGGTCGTCCATCGCGTCGAAGTCGATGCCGGCCGAGGAGCGGGCGAAGGCGATCGTCGGCTCGGCGACCGCGTCGGTCTTCGCGTGCGGGATGCCGATTCCCATGCCGACGCCGGTCGTCGTCTCCTCCTCGCGGGCGAGTAGTGCCTCGAGGGCCGCCTCGCGGTCGTCGACGCGGCCGGCGTCGACCGCGAGGTCGAGCAGGAACTCGATCGCGGCCGCCTTCTCTGCGGGCGGTTCCTCGAGCGTGATCAGTTCGCGGGTCAGTACGGCGTCGATTGCGGGTTCGGACACAGTCATGGTATGATCGCTATGGTGTTGAACGGTGGGGATCGCGTCGGGTAGTCAGTCGTTCGTCTGTCCTGCGTTCGTCTGGCTCGCGTCGGTCGCGGACTTCGCGGGTTCGGCGCCGGCGACGCGCTCGTGGTAGTCGGGCTTGATCAGCGTGGCGACCGTCGCCGTGACGATCGTACCGAGCGCGATGCAGGCGAGGAACAGCAGCGCGCTGTTCGAGAGGATCACGACGAAGAGACCGCCGTGGGGCGCCGGCATCGTCACGCCGAACCAGAGCGCGGCCGCGCCGGCCGTCGCGCTGCCGAGGACGGCCGACGGGATGACCCGGAGCGGATCGGCGGCGGCGTAGGGGATCGCCCCCTCCGTGATGAACGCGAGGCCGAGCGGAACGGCCGCCTTCGCGTTCTCGTACATCTCCGCGGAGTACTTCTCGGGCGCGATGAAGTTCGAGAGCGCGAGGCCCAGCGGTGGGACCATCCCGCCGATCATCACGGCGGCCATCGGCGCGAAGATCTGGTCCGCGACGAGGACGGTCCCGAACACGTAGGCGACCTTGTTGATCGGGCCGCCCATGTCGACCGCCATCATCCCGCCGAGGATCGCCCCGAGCAGGAGGGCGTTCGACCCCTGCATGCCCTCGAGCGCGGACGTCAGCGCGTCGTCGAGGATGGCGATCGGGACCCCGAGACCGAGGATGACGACCGGGGCGAGCAGTAGCGTCGTGAAGACGGGGATGATGAGGATCGGCATCATCTGTGCGACGACCGACGGCACCGACCAGCCCTTCATCCAGCGGGCGACGTAGCCCGCGAGCAGGCCGGCGACGATCGCCCCGAGGAAGCCGGCGACCGCCCCGTCGGCCTCGAAGCCGATGACCAGCCCGGCGGCCTCGATGACCGCTTCCTGCTGGATCACCCACGAGAGGATGAAGCCGGGTGCGAGTCCGGGTTTGTCCGCGACCGCGTACGCGATGTAACCGCCCAGCACGGGGATCATGATCGTCAGCCCGAGGTCGCCGATCTGGGCCAGGTACCACGCGAGCGAGCCCGTCTCCTCGAACACCGTCTCGGTACTACCGGCCGTTCCCGGTAATTCCGCGACCATGAACGCGAGCGCGAGGAAGATCCCGCCGATCGTCACGAACGGGATCATGAACGACACGCCCGTCATCAGGTCCTCCTTGACCGAGAGGAGATGGGCGCGGAGTCGTGATTCTACATCGTTTTCCATGCTATCTCTGCCGAAGTCCTTCGACAGCGCCTGCAAAAGTGGTTTCGAATATGTTTGTTTTAGATCGAACGTATTCGAAACATAGTTACGATCGGATATTCGGGGTAGCAGTCAGTACGCGGAGACGCTGATCGACTCGCGTTCGTCCCGGAATCCCGTAAACGGCGGCGCTCGCGTCCCCGACACCGAGACCACGCGGGAGGCGACGGCGACGCCCGATCTGAGCGCGACCGCGTCCGACTCCTGACGGGCGCGAGCGGCGAGCACGCCCGACAGGAGGGCGTCTCCCGCGCCCACGGTGTCGACCACCTCGACGTCCGCCGCCGGCGCGTGCAGCGTCCGGTCGGGCGTCGCCATGATCGCGCCGTCGGCGCCCAGCGAGGCGACGACGCGGTCGAACCCGGCCGTCTGAAGCTCCTCAGCGGCCGCGATCGCCGATTGCACGTCGTCCACTCGCCATCCCGTCGCCGCCGCGAGCTCCTCGTGATTGGGTTTGCAGAGCGCGTACTCGGCCTCGAGGTCGGCGAGGGTCGCTCCGCCGACGTCGACGACCGTCTCCCAGGGGCCGGCCGCGGCCACGCGGTCGATCGTCTCGGGACCGGTCCCCGGCGGCAGGCTGCCGGCGATCACGACCGTCTCGGGGTCGTGTTCCCGGAGCGTGTCGACGATCTCCTCGATCGCCGGCGAGGCGATCCGGGGACCGTTCTGGTTGATCTTGTACTCGCCGTCGGGGCCGAGGAGCGTGGTGTTGAGCCGCGTCTCGCCGTCGATCTCGACGAAGTCGGCCTCGATCGCCGTCGCGGAGAGTCGCTCGAGGAGGAAGCGACCGAGGAAGCCGCCGGCGACGCCGGTCGCGACGGTCTCGATGCCGAGTTCGCTCAGGTACTTCGAGACGTTGATCCCCTTCCCGCCCGCGTCGTAGCGGTGCTCGTCGGAGCGGGCGACGGCCCCGTCGGTCAGCGGTTCGGAGAGTTCGACCGTGTAGTCGACCGCGGGGTTGAGCGTCACGCTAGCGATCATCCGGCACCTCCACGCCGACGGTCACGTCGGCCGCCGCACAGGCCTCCGCGACCTCGCCGGTCGGCTCGGCGTCGGTCACCAGCACGTCCACGTCGTCGAGCGACGCGAACTGGATAAAGCTCTGTTCGCCGAACTTGGTCTCGTCCGTGACGAGGACGACCCGCTCGGCCCCCTCGACCATCAGCTCCTTCATTCGGGCTTCGTCCTCGTTCGGCGTCGTCAGACTCCCGTCGCCGGTGACGCCGTTGGTCCCCAGAAAGAGCAGATCGAAGTTCGTCCGGTCCATGAACGCCTCCGCGCTCGGGCCGACGAGCGCCCGCGTCCGGTGGCGAAGCGTCCCGCCGGTGAGTTTGACGTCGTCGGCGTTCTTCCCGAGCTCGAGGGCCAGCAGCGGCGAGTTCGTCACCGGAATGAACGCCGTGTCGGCCGGCGATCGCTTCGCGACCTGCATCGTCGTCGTCCCCGAATCGAAGAAGACGACCTGGCCGTCGTGGATCTCGGTCGCGGCGCGCTCGCCGATCGCGGCCTTCGCCTCGAGGTTCTGGACTTCCTTCTGGACGTACGTCTCCTCGCGTCCGACCGCCGTCACCGGGACGGCGCCGCCGTGGGACCGCTCGACGAGGCGTTCCTCCTCGAGATCGTCCAGGTCCCGCCGGATCGTCGCCTTCGAGACGTCGAGTTCGGCGGCCAGTTCCTCGACGGAGCAGCCGTCCCGGTCCGACACGAGCTCGACGATCGTCCGTTTGCGCTGTTCGGGTAACATGTGCCTGGCTGGTCTTCGGATCTCTCTGCGTTCTGCACGGTTTTATTTGTTTATGCTGTAATAGCCGTTTGTTTCTGCGTAGATAGAGAGTATTTAACTCGAAGGCGGAAGTTCGGATCGCCCTAGGCCTCGAATCGCGACCGGTAGCTCGATCGTACGGCCAAAAAATCCCTGATCGACGCCAGTTCCGAACGACTAATTCGCACCCGAGTAAGAATATGCCGGACTCTGATCGAATCTGATCGATTTGTCGGTCGGGACGATCGGATCCGTCCGCGTCGCCGCTAGAGTCGTTCGATGATCGCCTCGGTCACGTCCTCGGTCGAGGCGTCGCCGCCCAGATCCGGCGTCCGGGGGCCGTTCTCGAGCGTGTCCTCGACGGCAGCGTGGACGGCCTCGCTCTCCTCGTCGTAGCCGAGATACTCGAGCAGCATCGCGGCGGAGATGATCGTCGCGGCCGGGTTCGCGACGCCCTCGCCGGCGATGTCGGGCGCGGTGCCGTGGACGGGTTCGAACAGGCCGCGCTCGGGGCCGACGTTGGCCGAGGGCAGGAGGCCGAGACCGCCGACGAGGCCCGCGGCCAGATCGGAGAGCACGTCGCCCGCGAGGTTCGGGCAGACGACGACGTCGAACTGCTCGGGGTCGAGACAGACCCGCGTCGCGAAGGCGTCCATCAGCACCTCGTCGGTCTCGACGCCGTTCTCGTCGGCGACGGATTTGACGGTGTCGCGGAAGAGGCCGTCCGTCTCGCGCATGACGTTGGCCTTGTGGGCGATCGTGAAGCCGTCGTGCTCGTCGCCCGAGACGTAGTCGCAGGCGAACTCGGCGAGTCGCTCCGAAGCGGACTCGGTGACGACGCGAGTGAGCGTCGAGACGTCCCGAGTCAGTCGGTCCTCGATTCCCGAGTAGACGCCCTCCGTGTTCTCGCGGAGGAAGACCAGATCCGTCTCGGGTCGGACGGCGTCGATACCCGGGTACGCCTTGGCGGGTCGAATGTTGACGAACGAGTCGACCGCCGTCCGGAGCGGCAGGATCACGTCGGCCGCGGTCTCGCCGGCCGCGCCGAACAGCGTCGCGTCGGCCGACGCCGCCAGATCGTAGGTCTCCTGGGGGAGCGCCTCGCCCGTCTCCTCCTTCACTGCGTCGCCCGCGTCCGCCTCGACGAACTCGAAGTCGATCTCGAGGGCCTCGAGGACTTCGACCGCGGCGGGGGTGACTTCCTGCCCGATTCCGTCGCCCGGGATGACGGCGATTTCGTGAGTCATGACAGATAGTCTCTGGCCGGCCGAAAAGAGGGTATCGATACCGCGACCCGGGAGACCGCCGGCGATCGGTGCTCCGGCGGGCGTCCCCGACTCGGCCACCGCGCGCCCGACCCGCGGCCCGCGGAATATCGGACGTTCGGCCGCCGCCGATACCCGCGATTTCCGTCAAATAACTCCCCGGCTACCTTAAATCATGTCGGCAGCGGATCGATATCTCCGCGACTATTGTCAACTATGCTCAACCCACCATGAATTTTTATTAACATCCTTGTAAACGATCGCGGTTGAACTATGATGGAGGATGATCGATCGCGTTCGGACGCGCGACTTACCCGACGAACCGCACTGAAAACCGGCGCCCTGGCATCGACGAGCCTGTTATTCGGGACGGTCGGTGCAGGGAGTGTCGCGGCCGGTGAGGACGACCCAGCATCGATCGTCGAGGAGATGACGCTCGAGGAGAAGGTGAGTCGGACCCATGGCGCCGACGGCGGTCCGGAGGGGATCGCCGGCTATCTGCAGGGCGTCGAACGGCTCGACGTCCCGGGAATGGGGATGGCGGACTCGCCGACCGGGGTCGTCGCCGCCGAGCCCGCGACGGACTTTCCGCATCCGATCGCGGCGGCGTCGACGTTCGATCCGACGCTGATCGAATCGGAGGGGAGAGCGATCGCCCGCGAGGCGAAGGCCCTCGACGTCTCGGTGCTCCTCGGGCCGTCGATGGATACCTTCAGAGTCCCGCTGCACAGCCGCGCCGGCGAGACCTACGGCGAGGACCCGTACCTCGCCTCGAGGATGGCCGCGGCGTACACCGGCGCCGTGCAGTCGGAGGGGGTCGTCGCGACGCTGAAACACTTCGTCGCGTACAACCAGACGCGGTCGACGGGGGACGTCTACGACTACTATTCGACGTCGGAACACGACGTGCGCGTCGGCGAACGGGCGCTCCGCGAGATCTACCTCCCGCCGTTCGAGGCCGGCGTCACGGAGGGGGACGCCGGTGCGGTCATGCCGGCGTACAACCGGATCAACGGGACGTTCTCCTCGGAACACCCGAAACTGCTGACCGACGTGCTCAGAGACGAGTGGGGATTCGACGGGTTCGTCGTTTCGGACTGGGGAGGCACCCACAGCACGGTCGACGCCGCCGAGGCCGGTCTGGACGTGGAGATGCCGAGCGCGGAGTACTTCGGAGAGACGCTAGCCGAGGCCGTGGAAGCCGGCGACCTCGACGAGTCCGTCGTTGACCAGATGGTCCGTCGCACGCTGCGGTCGCAGGCCGAAATCGGCGCGCTCGAGGGCGACCGGATCGGGAGCGAGCCCGCCCACGGGACCGACGAGCACTTCGACCTCGCCGAGCGGATGGCCGAGGAGGGGACGGTGCTCCTGCAAAACGAGGACGACGTCCTCCCGCTGGACGAGGCCGAGATCGACGACATCGCGCTCGTCGGGCCGTCCCCGGAGGAGTTCGAGAACAGCGTCGGCGGGAGCGACGCCGTCCCAGCTATCCGCCGTCGCGGGCCCGTCGCGGGGATCGAGGAGGTCGTCGGGACGGAGGTCGACGTGACGGCCGTCGAGACGGACCGTCGAGAGCTCATCGAAGCCGACGACGGGTTCGCCTCCGAGTACTACGACGGCGACGACGTCGACGGCGAACCGACCGAGACCGGATCGGTCTCGGCCGTCGACTTCGACGGCGACGCCGGGGCCGCCGTCTGGGAAGGGACGGTAACCGCACCCGAGTCGGGCTCGTTCGGATTCGCGCTCACCAGCCAGGGGGAGAGTACCCTCTTCGTCGACGGTGACGTCGTGACGGAGAACCTGGGCGGCGGGTTCGCCGGTCCGAACACCGTCCGGACCGCGGTCGACCTCGAGGAAGGGGTCGAATACGACGTCCGCGTCGAAGCGGTCGGCGGCTCGCCCGTCCGGCTCGAGTGGAACCCGCCCGCCGCCCTCGACGACGCGGTCGCGGCCGCCGGCGACGCGGACGTGGCCGTCGTTCTCGCGCAGTCGAACACCACCTACGGCGACGACCGCGTGCAGTTCGCGCTCCCGAGCAACCAGAACGCGCTCGTCGAGCGGGTCGCCGACGCGAACGACGAGACCGTCGTCCTCCTCAACACCGAATCGCCGGTCGCGATGCCGTGGGTCGATTCGGTCCCGTCGATCCTCCAGCTCTGGTTCCCCGGTCAGGAGGCCGGAACGGCCGTCGCGAACCTCCTGTTCGGACGCGTGACGCCGTCCGGAAAGTCGCCCGTAACGTTCGCGCGTGACCTCGAGGACTACCTTCCGGGCGAGATCGACGTCGTCCCCAACGACGCGCGGGCGTACCCCGGCGTCGACGGGACGGTGCACTACGACGAGGGCGTCTTCGTCGGCTACCGTCACTTCGACGAACGCGACATCGAGCCGCTGTTCCCCTTCGGCCACGGCGAGTCGTACGCCGAGTTCGCGTACTCGGACCTCGAGCTGGCGGCGGACGACGACGGCCTCGACGTCTCCCTCACCGTCGCAAACGACGGCGACTGCGACGGGAGAGAGGCCGTCCAGCTGTACGTCAGTGACGTCGACGCGAGCGTCGACCGCCCGCAGCGAGAGCTCGCCGCGATCGAGAAGGTCTCCG
The DNA here is from genome assembly GCF_037914945.1 of Haloterrigena sp. KLK7. Lineage (NCBI taxonomy): Archaea > Methanobacteriati > Methanobacteriota > Halobacteria > Halobacteriales > Natrialbaceae > Haloterrigena > Haloterrigena salinisoli. Next base: position 2,560,747 of record NZ_CP149787.1, on the reverse strand, counting down.
TGACCGCCGGCGAGAGCGAGCGAGTGACGCTCCGCGTCGACCGCGACGATCTCGCGTTCTACGACGCGGACGACGGCGAGTGGGTCGTCGAACCCGGAGCCTTCGACGTCGCCGTCGGCCGATCGTCTCGCGATCTCCGTCTCGAGGGCTCCTTCGAGGTCGACGACGAGTTGGCGATCGTCACCGAGAACGAAACGGACGGGACGGACGACGAGGACGGCGTGGATGACGAGGAGGATTCAAACGAGACGGACGAGACGAACGAGACGGACGAAGCCGGCGGCGATACCGGTGCAGACGACGGCACCCCCGGCTTCGGCGTCCCGGCCGGAATCGCGGGAACGATCGGCGGAATACTGACTGCCGGGCGATTCGTCGCGGACGCCGACGCGGGAGCCACTGACGACCGATAGGCGGCGCCGCTACGGCATCAGCGACGCGAGTCCGCTCGACGAGCCCCTACGCGACGACGCGTCACGGACTGCCGACGCCGCTCGAGAGCCCCACCGCGTCGGCGATGGTTCGGCGCTTGAGCAGGGCGAAGCCGACGGCGACCAGCGCGAAGCCGGCGACCGTCAGCGAGCCGACCGACTCGTCGAGCAGGACGACGCCGGCGATCGTCGCGACGATCGGCACCAGGTAGCCGATCAGCGCCGCCTCGAACGCGCCGTGTTCCTCGAGGATCGTGAAGTAGAGCATGAAGGCGAGGGCGGTCGCGAAGACGCCGAGGTAGAGCAGGGCGGTCAGCGAGACGGGACCGATCACGGCGGCGCCGAGCGACTCGCCGGTACCGAGGCTCACGGTGTGCAGGACGAGGCCCCCGACGAGCATCGACCAGCCGACCAGCGGGAGCTGCTCGAGCGTCGGGCCGGCCCGCTGGATGAGGACGCCGCCGAGCGCGACGCTGCACACCTGGCCGACGATGAGCAGCCGCGCGGCGGTGTCGCCCGCCAGTAGATTACCGGGATCGGGCTGAACGACCAGTCCGACGCCGAGAAAGCCCACGGCGGCGCCGACGGCTCCGAGCCCCGTGAGCCGCTCGCCCAGCAGCGGAATCGCCCACAGCGCGGTCAGGATCGGGACCAGTCCCTGCAGGATCGCGGCGACGCCGCTGGGGACCGTCTGCTGGCCCAGGAAGAGGAGGCCGTTGCCGGCGATGAGGAAGACGCCGCCGCCCGCGACGGCCGCCAGATCGTTCCGTGCGGTCGGGCGCCACCGCTCGACCCGGACGACGGCCGCGGCCAGCAGCAGGACCGCTGCGATATCGTACCGAGCCGCCGCGAAGAGCAACGGCGGGAGCGACTCGAGGCCGACCGAAATCGCCGGAAAGGAGAATCCCCACAGGACGGCCAAGGACAGAAACATCGCGATATCGCGGTTCCGAGACATACCTGACGTTGCGGACTGGCGCCGAAAGCGGTAGCGGTGCCGGCACGGGTCTGCCGCTTCCGGTATGATAGCGAATCGCTCGACTTCGGACGCTCGAGCGAGGACCCCTGCCGGACGAACGGACGGTCGAGACGTCTCTGTCCGGTTTTCGTAAACGGAAAAACGGCGAACGAGCGCCTCGAGCGCGTTACTCGGCTTCGGGGATCGCCGCGTCGTCGACGTACGGCAGTTCCCGGGCCAACTCGGCGACCGCGCCGGCGTTGGACTTCATCAGCGCCGTCGTGTCCCAGACGCCCTCAACGAGGGCCTTGCGCTGGGCGTCGTCGACGGTGACGTCGATCGTCTGCCCGCCGTAGGTGACCTCCTCGGCCTCGACGTCGATGTCGATCTCGCCGTCGGGGTGCTCGTCGACCCAGTCCTGCAGGTCCTGGATCGTCTCGCTGTCGGCCGTGACGGTCGGGATGCCGAGGGCCAGACAGTTGCCGGCGAAGATCTCGGCGAAGCTCTCGCCGATGATCGCGTCGATGCCCCAGCGCATCAGGGCCTGGGGCGCGTGCTCGCGCGAGGAGCCACAGCCGAAGTTGCTGTTGACGACCATCACCGAGGAGT